>NZ_JOEH01000004.1 GCF_000719095.1 Streptacidiphilus jeojiense
CGGCATACGAGATGCTCAGGAGTCTCGTGGGCTCGGAGATGTGTATAAGGGCTGGGGCTGGGGCTGGGGCTGAGCGTGGCTGATGCCGATGGGCTCGGTTGGGCCGATGTGCTGGTCCCGCCCGATGGTCCGGCGGAAGGCGGCGCGCTCTGCGCGGTGTTGTGGTGCGCGCCGCCGAGCCTGGTGGCGGCGAACGCCAGGCCGCCGCCGATCAGTGCGGCCAGCAGCGCCATGGAGCAGACCAGGATCCAGGTGCGGCGCCTGCGCGAGTCCGGTCCGCCGGGTCCGCCGGGGCCGCCGGGTCCGTGCGGGCCGCCGGGGAAGCCGCCCGGGGGAGGGTTCGACCAGGTCGGGCTCGGCGGGGTCGGGTACCCGTACGCCGGTGGGTAGGCCGGACCGTACCCCTGGGCGGGCGGCGGACCGGGGACCTGGGTCGGCGGGTAGCTCGGCAGCGGCGGGGGCTGCATCGGGGTCGGTGGGGTCGACTGCGTGGGGTAGGTGGAGCGGTCGTCCCCGGGTAGGAGGGGGCTCGCGGCTGCCGCCCCGGCGGCTGCACCCGCTGCCGCACCGCCGACGACGCCGGGGCCGCCCACGCCGGGGCCGTACCCCGGTGGAGGCGGGGGCGGGACCGCTGTCGCGGTGGCCGGTGTGTGGCCCTGCGCCACCTCCTCCAGCATGCGCAGCGCCTGCTCGCCGGTGGCGCGCTCGGCCGGGTCCTTGCGCAGCAGGGCTTCGAGCACCGGGGTGAGCGGCCCGGCGTTGCGGGGCTCGGGCAGGGGATCGGTGATCACCGCCTGCAGTGTGCCGATGGTGGAGCTGCGCAGGAACGGGGACTGCCCCTCGACCGCCGCGTAGAGCGTGGCGCCCAGTGACCAGAGGTCCGACTCCGGGCCCGGCCGGCGGCCGGCGACCCGTTCCGGCGCCAGGTAGTCCGGCGATCCGACGATCTGTCCGGTCCGGGTGAGCCCGCTGCCGCCCTCGAACAGGGCGATGCCGAAGTCGGTGAGCACCACCCGCCCGACCCGGTCGACCAGTACGTTGGCGGGTTTGACGTCGCGGTGCAGCACCCCGAGCCGGTGCCCCTGGCCCAACGCCGCAAGGACCTGCGCGCCGACCCTGGCAGCGTCCCGCGGCAGCAGCGTGCCCTCGTCGGTGATGATCTCGGCGAGGGAGCGGCCGTCGATCAGCTCCATCACGATCCACGGTCGGCCGTCCTGCTCGACCACATCGTGAATGGTGATCACATTGGGGTGGCCGATCCGGGCCGCCGCCCGTGCCTCCTGCTTCATCCGCGAGTGGAGGGTCTCCAGTTCCTCGGCCGGAAGCCCGCCGACATTGAGCTCCTTGACCGCGACCTCACGGTCGAGCAACTGGTCGTGGGCCCGCCACACGATGCCCATGCCGCCCCGCCCGAGCCGGTCTCCCAGCAGGTAGCGGCCGACCAGCAGCCGCACAGGGCCTTCCGCTGGTGTCTGATCCGACGAGTGAGTGGTCATCAGTCGCGCCCCCCGGCACCGGTCCTCAACGGACGGACTCCCAGTCTGGCAGCTCACCCCGGCGCCCCGCTCCCCCTCGGCGAACAACGCCGCAAATCCGACGCGACGGGGTAACCGAGAAATTTCGGCAGCGGCGGTCACAGCCGGCCGAGGAGCTGTGTCCAACCCTGTGAAGGCAGTTTTCGCGAGGGAGGAACGGCACCATGGCCAGCATCGAGGTACTGGACTCGTTCATGAACTACCGGGACACCGACACCGACACCGGGGCCGGAACCGGGGCCGGAACCGCGCAGGGACCTGCGCAGGGAACCGTGCCGGTGGTGTTCCTGCACGGCAACCCCACCTCGTCGTACCTGTGGCGGAATGTGATTCCGCAGGTGGCGGGGGAGGCCAGGTGCCTGGCGCCGGATCTGATCGGGATGGGGGAGTCGGGCAAGCCCGAGCTGGGCTACCGGCTCGCCGACCACGTCCGCTACCTGGACGCCTGGTTCGAGGCGCTGGGGCTGGACGAGGTGGTGATCGTCGGGCACGACTGGGGCGGGACGCTGGGGATGGACTGGGCGGCCCGGCATCCGGGGCGGGTGCGCGGAGTGGCGGTCGTGGAGACGTTCCTGCGGCCGATGCAGTGGGAGGAGATGCCGCCGCAGGGGGCGGAGCTGTTCCGGGGCTTCCGCTCGCCGAAGGGCGAGGAGACCATCCTGGAGAACAACCTGTTCATCGAGTTCAACCTGCCGCGCGGGGTGGCCGGCGGGCTGGCGCCGAGCGACCACGACGTCTACCGGGCGCCGTTCCTGGAGCCGGCCTCGCGCAGGCCGATCCTGGCCTGGACCCGCGAACTGCCGCTGGGTGGTGAACCCGCCGACGTGGTGGCGGTGGTGGAGCGGTACCGCCGCTGGATGGCGGACTCGCCCGAGGTGCCGAAGCTGCTCATGGCCGTGGACAACGGTGTGGGGCTGGGCTCTCCCGAGATGATCGCCCAGGCTGCGGCGGACTTCGCCAGTGCCGAGGTGGTGTCGGTCGGACCGGGCGGCCACCACATCCCGGAGGACCAGCCGGAGGCGATCGGGACCGCGGTCGCCGACTGGATCCGGCGGCACGCGCTGACCGCGGCGACGGCAGGGACGGCCGGCGCGGCAAGCGCAGCCGGCACGACAAGCACAGCCGGCACGGCCAGCACGAAAGAGACGACAATGGCGCCATGACCGTTGAGGGCACAGGCAGTTCGGAGGCCGCCGACGAGGTGGAGCTGGTGGCGCGGGCGGTCGACGGTGACCGGGCGGCGCTGGAGGAGGTCATCCGCCGGCTCCAGGACCCCCTCTACCGGCTGGCGCTGCGGATGGCCTGGCGGCCGTCCGACGCGGAGGACGCGGTCCAGGAGATCCTGATCCGGGTGGTGACCCGGTTGGCGACCTGGCGTGCCGAGGCGAGACTGCTCACCTGGGCGTACCGGGTCGGCGTCAACTACCTGCTCAATCTGCGTCGGCAGACCCCGCAGGAGGCCCGACAGCTCAGCCTGGACGAGTTCCGGGACGGCCTGGCCGACGGGCTGGCGGAGGAGGACTACCGGGGCCCGGAGGCCGCGCTGCTGGCCGAGGAGGTGCGGCTCTCCTGCACCCAGGCGGTGCTGCAGTGCCTGGAGCGCGACGAGCGGATCGCGTTCGTGCTGACGGACGTCTTCGAGCTGTCGTCCGCCGAGGCCGCCTGGATCCTCGAGGTCAGTCCGGCCGCGTACCGCAAGCGGCTGGAGCGGGCGCGGCGTCGGATCCGGATCTTCATGGACTCCACCTGCGGCCTGGTCAATGCGGAGGCGTTCTGCCGCTGCGCCCGGCGGGTGCCGAAGGCGCTCGCCCTCGGCCGGATCGATCCGGCCCGACCGGTGTTCGCCGTGCATCCGGTCAGCCCGTCGGGCCGCGGCGTCGCCGAGGCCGCGGCCCAACTCGGCCGACTGCACGACGCCGCAGCCGTGTTGCGGGCCCATCCCGACTATGCGGCGCCCCAGCAGAAGGTCGACGCGATCGGGGCGCTGCTCAGGTCGGGACGGTTTCCGCTGCTGGAGTGAGTGAACGGGTCAACTCCCCTCCCTCAGCAGGGTGTCGACCAGCTCGCGGGGCAGGCCGTGGGTGCCGTGCAGGTAGTCGTACTCGTCGCCGGTCAGCGGTCCGGTGCCGACGCGGCCGGAGAAGCCCTGGCGGGAGAGGACCGTGCGGCCGCGCTCCAGCAGCCCGGTGAAGCGCTGCTCCTCGTCGAGCAGCACCGAGCGCACCGAGCGCACCGAGCCGACCCCGCCCTGCTGCCCCTGCTGCCGGAAGTGCTGCCGGGTGTGTTCCAGCAGCTCGTCCGGCAGGTCGGAGAGGGTGCGCGAGGGGTCGTCGCGCCACAGCACGGTGAGTACCCGCCGCAGCAGCCGGCGCAGCACGTAGCCGCGGCCGCTGTTGGACGGGAGGACGCCGTCGCCGACGACCACGATCCCGGAGCGGAGGTGGTCGCAGACCAGCCGCAGCGACGGTTCGTCCAGGTCGTCCCACAGGTCCGGGACGGTGCGCATCCACGGTTCGAAGACGTCGCACTCGTAGACCGAGCGCTTCCCCTGCAGCAGGGTGACCAGCCGCTCCAGTCCCATGCCGGTGTCCACGCTCGGCCGGTCCAGGGGCACCAGACTGCCGTCGGGGTGGCGGTGGTAACGCATCGTCACGTGGTTCCACACCTCCACCCAGCGCGGATCGGTGGTCGGGGTGGACTGCTGCGGGGGCGGGCCCTCGCCGGTCCACACGAAGATCTCCGAGTCGGGGCCGCAGGGCCCGGTGGGGCCGTTGGACCACCAGTTGTCCTCCGTGGTCAGCTCCACCGGGACGCCGAGGTCGCCCCAGGTGCGCAGTGATTCGGTGTCCGGGCCGACCTGCCCGTCGCCGCCGAAGACGGTGGTGTGCAGCCGGTCGGGGTGGATGCCGAAGCCGTCGCGCAGCAGCTCGTAGCCCCAGCGGAGGCTCTGCGGGCCGTCGTAGTCGCCGAGCGACCAGGAGCCCAGCATCTCGAACACGGTCAGATGGGTGCCGTCGCCGACCTCGTCCAGATCGGTGGTGCGCAGGCAGCGTTGCAGGTTGACGAGACGGGTTCCCCCGGGGTGCGGGCGTCCCTCCAGGTAGGGGGTCAGCGGGTGCATGCCGGAGGTGGTGAAGAGCACCGGGTCCCCGGGCGGCGGGATCAGGGTGTCGCCGGTGAGCTGTCGGTGGCCGCGGTCGCGGTAGAAGTCGATGAAGGTGTTGACGGTCCGGTCGGTGTCCATGGCGGTGGGCCCTTCGGGTCATGGGACCGGAGCGGGCCGTGCGGGCAGACCGTGGAGCACGGGCTGCGGCGATGGATGGTCGGCGGACGACGCACCGGCGGCCGTTTCCGGTCGCCGGTGGAGGAGGGGATGAGGTCAGGCTGCGGCGGCCGGCGAGCGGGTAGCTCGTGCGGCTGCGGCGGTGTTGCGCTGGGTGACCTCCATGACGTCAACGGTAACAGGGGCCATTGCGGTGCCGCCGGGGATATCCGGGCGGGGCGGCGGTGCCGTGCCGGTCGTCGGTGCCGGTCGTCGGTGCTGGCCGTCGGTCGGTACCGGCAGTCGGTGCGGGCGGTTTGAACTGGTGATCGCTCTTGGCCGTCGGTGCGGGCAGTCGGTGCTGGTCGCTCGTGCCTGTTGTCCCACCGGGTCACGTCGCTGGAGCGGTCCGAAGGGACGGCGGTCGTGGCCACCCCCGGTGGCCACGACCGAGCCGCGGCTGTGGTCACCCCCGTGGGCCACTGCCGGGCGTCGAACCGCCGGCGCGGTTCGACCGGGTGCAGGGGGCACGTCCGGTATGGACCCGAAGGTCCCCGATTTCGGCCTGTGCGCCCCCACACGCCCTTTCCGTGGGCATTACACTTCCATCCGGCCGTGGCGTCTGCGTGGCGTCAGCAGGGGCGGAACCGACGACAGAGAATCTCCGGTGGACGAAAAGATGCCAGACGCAGCGTCGCAGATCCGTTTCGGGCTGCTCGGTCCGGTGTCCGTCGACCTGGACGGGGTCGTGGTGGGCATCCCCGCGAGCCGTCAGCGCATCCTGCTGGCAGCCCTGCTGCTGCGGGCCAACCACACCGTGGACACGGCGGAACTCGCCGACCAGGTCTGGAACGGCAAGCCGCCGACCGCCGCGACGACCACGCTGCGCAGCTACATGATGCGGCTGCGGCGGACCCTCGGTCCGGTGGCCGGGGCGCGGCTGCTGACCCGGGCCCCGGGCTACCGGGTGGAGCTGCTCGACGACGCCGAGCTGGACCTGTTGCGCTTCGACGCACTGCGCCGGCGCGGCCAGGGCGCGGCCGCCCGGCTGGACTGGACCGGTGCGGCGGCGGACCTCAGGGCCGCGCTCGGCCTGTGGCGCGGCGCCGCCCTGGAGGATGTTCCGGCCGGAGTGCTGAAGGACCGTGAGATACCCAGCCTGCAGGAGGGCCTGATCCAGGCCCATGAGCTGCTGGCCCGGTCCGACCTCGAACTCGGGCACCCCGGCGAGGCGTTGGCGCGGGTGCTGCGGCTGCAGTCCGAGCACCCGTACCGTGAGCAGCTCTCCTGCCTGCTGATGCGGGCCCAGTTCGCCGCGGGCCGACCGACCGAGGCGCTGGACGAGTTCGCCAGGCTGCGCCGCAGCCTGGTCGACGAGCTGGGTGTCGAACCGGGCCCGCACAGCCGGGCGTTGCAGGCGGCGATCCTGGCCGGGGCACCGCTGCCGCCCTGGCCGCTGGACGCGGGCGCGGCCACGGAGAACGCACTGGGGACCGGACCGGGTGCGAGCGCAGGGACCGGCCCGGGAACCGCCGCGGGAGCCCCCTCCGGGCCCGCGGTGCTGGACCGGCCCGCCGTCCCCGCCCAACTTCCGGGCGGACTGCGCGACTTCACCGGCAGGGCGAGTCAGGTCGACGCCCTGTGCGAGGCGCTGACCGGCGCGCTGCCGCCGGACGCCCCGGGCGGCGTCGGCACGGCCGCGCTGTGCCTGGTCTCCGGGGCCGGCGGGGTCGGCAAGACCACCCTCGCGGTGCGGGTGGCGCACCAGGTCGCGGCCGGCTTCCCGGACGGGCAGCTCTTCCTGGACCTGCGCGGCTCGGGCCGCCGTCCGCTGGCGCCCGCGGACGCGCTCTCCTCCTTCCTGCGCGCCCTCGGCGTCCCCGACGCGTCGATCCCGCGCGACGAGCAGGAGCGGGAGGCGCTCTACCGGAGCCACCTGGCCACCCGGCGGGTCCTGTTGCTGCTGGACGACGTCCGCGACGCCGCGCAGCTGCGCCCGCTGCTGCCGGGATCGGCGGGCTGCGGTGTGCTGGCGACCAGCCGCAGCCGCTGCGCCACGCTGAGCGTCTCCGTCCGCACCGAGCTCGGGGCGCTGGAGCGGAACGAGGCCGAGGCGCTGTTCGCGGCGATCGTGGGAGCCGCCCGGGCGCTCGCCGAACCGGAGGCGGTGACGCGCATCCTGGACGCCTGCGACATGCACCCGCTGGCCGTCCGGATCGCCGCGGCGCGCCTGGTCGCGCGTCCCGACTGGTCCGCGGCCTCGCTGGCGGACCGGCTGGCGGAGCGGCGCGGCCGGCTGCACGAGCTGGTGGTGGACGACCTCGGCGTCCGGGTCTCCTTCGGGCTCAGCTACGACACCCTGGCCGGGGCCGACTGCGAGCTGGACCGGGAGGCCGCCCGGGTGTTCCGGCTGCTCGGCCTGTGGCAGGGCGGGGAGATCGGCCTGGCGGCCGTCGCCGCCCTGGCCGACCGCAGCGTCGACGCCACCCGGCAGGCGCTGGACCGGCTCGCCGACATCCACTTCGTGCGCGAGCCCAGGGCCGGCCGGTTCGCCGTCCACGACCTGCTGCACCTCTTCGCACGGGAGCTGGTCGCCGGGGAGCTGTTCGCGGGGTCGGAGCCCGAGCTGCGGCCCGGCACCGAGGGGTACGCCGCGGTGGAGCGGCTCGGCACCTGGTACCTGCACGCCGCCTACCAGGCCATGGAGCTGTACAAGCCCGAGCGCCGGCGGTTCGACCTCTCCGAGGCGCCGGAGCCGGACCCGGACACCGCGCTGCGCTTCGACTCCTACGCCGACGCGCTCGCCTGGCTGGACCTGGAGCAGGGCAACCTGCACGCGGTCACCCTCCAGGTGGGCGAGCTGCGGATGGAGGCGCTGGCGCAGCTGATCCCCATGGAGACGCTGCACCACCTGCTGCACCGCCGGGAGCTGGACATCGTGGTGGAGACCCAGACCATCAGTCTGGAGAGCGCCCGCCGCACCGGCCGGCTGGAGCACGAGGCGTCCTCCTACAACAGCATCGCCCACGCCCACATGGAGCTGAAGCAGATCGACGAGGCGCTGGCCGCCGCCCACGCGGCCCTGGAGATCCACACCCGGCTCGGCGACGTGCCCGGGCGGGCCGCCGCCAACGAGTCCATCGCGATGACCTACTACTTCGCCGGGCGGCACGAGGACGCCCTGCCCTGGTTCGAACGGGCGCTGCCGTTGCGCCGGGAGGCGGCGCACCCCTTCGGGCTGCTGGCGACCCTCAACAACGTGGGCCTGCTCTACCTGGAACTCGGCCGGGCCGAGGAGGCGGTGCAGGCGTTCCAGGAGTCCATCCCGATTGCCCGCCAGGCCGACTCCGTCATCGGGCTGGGCGCGGGGCAGCTCAATCTGGGCGAGGCCTATCTGGCGCTCGGCCGGCTGCCCGAGGCGATGGCGTCGCTGCGCGAGGCCATCGCGACCGGCCGCGACTGCGACGACCCGCAGATGGTGGGCAACTCGCTCAGCCTGCTCGGCGACGCGCTCACGGCGACCGGGGAGCACAGCGAGGCGCTGCCGGCCTGGGAGGAGGCCGCCGAGTGGTACGACCGCCTCGGCGAGCCGGAGACCGCGGCCGGGCTGCGCCGTCGGGTGGCCGAGGCACGGGCTGACGGCTGAGGACGGCGGCCCGGACGCCTGATGGCGGCAGCCCGCGCCTGATGGCGGCGGCCCGGACGGCGGCTGGGCACCGGCTGCTGCCGGCCCGGATGGCCCAGGTCACAGCCGGGGCGCTCCGGAGGGCGCAAAGCCAAGATCAACACCCACGGGCGGCTGATCCCCGTTGACGCTGCGTCGACAATGTGGGGCAGCTCACCAGGGCCGGCGTGTGGCCCGGGCCACAAAGCGGCGTCGGATTCGGCGGCCGGGCCCGGAATACGGCCCCCGACTGATGATCGATACCAGCGGTAACAGCACTCTGACCTGGTACTTGTCCAAAATGTTTGAATCGTCGCCGGTAGTTGCCTAGCTTCGAAGACGTGCACTGAGCACCCCCCGGGTTCGCCCACCCAGTGGTCCTCCTCCGCTCCGAGCGGCGGCCAGGACCGGAGGGCACCGGGACAGCAACGGTGACCACGCCCCTGTCGCGTGGACCGACTGTCCGCACCACCTCATGACACCCGCCAGGCCGAGCGCGCTCCCGCGCGTTCCTCCGGCCTGCCAGGTGCTTCGCCCCGGGGCCTGTCGAAAGGGATTTGATGAACTTCCGCACCCCCGCCAACGCTGCCCGCAACACCGCCGGTACCGGCCGTCGCCGCAACCGGATAGCACCGGTAACTGGAGCATCAACACCGGCAACGGCTACTACGGTGGCCTGCAGTTCTCCGCCTCCACCTGGGCCGCCTACGGTGGCACCCAGTACGCCGCCACCGCCGACCAGGCCACCAAGGCCCAGCAGATCTCCGTGGCCGAGCAGGTCCTGGCCTCCCAGGGCCCCGGCGCCTGGCCGGTCTGCGGCCCGGCCGCCGGTCTCTGACCGACGCCCGGTCCCTGACCGCGCGCACCGCGCACTGAGCACCGCCCGAGCGGCGCATCCCGAAACCGGGGTGCGCCGCTCGGGCGTGTCCGCTGGCAGGATGTACAGGCAGGAGCGGCGGGTGCGACACGGGGGAGGCACCGGGTGGGACAGGGCCGTGATCGCAGGGAGCTGTACCGGCTGGGGGAACGGCTGCACCGGTCCGCCACCGAGGTGGTGGACGAGTACCGGGCCGCCGTCGAGCGGGTCCGCACGCTGGCCGAGGAGCTTCGGGACCGGGAGACCCAGGCGTCGCTGGACGAGGTGCCGGTCGACCGGCTGAGCGACGTCACCGACGGCCGGCTCCGGGTCACCGCCCTGGAGGCGGCCGGGTTCCGGACGGTGGGTCAGGTGCACCGGGCCGAGGCCTACGAACTGCTCCGGGCCCCCGGCATCGGCCGGCAGAGCGCGGACCAGGCCAAGGTCGCCGCCGCGCAGCTGGCCAGGGCCGCCCGGGAGGCCACCGCGGTGCGCATCGACCCGGACCGCCGTGACCCGGCCGGGACCGGGCTGGTCACCGAGCTGTTCCCGTTCGTCCAGGCCGGCCCGGGGCTGCTCGGTGCCCAGCGCTCCGCGGAGCAGGCCTCGGCCCGGCTGGCCGTCGCCCTGGCCGACGGCGCCCCGGCCCGGTCCGCGCTGCGCCTGCGGCTGCTCGGACGGGCCCGCCGGGAGGCCGCGCTGGCGGCGGTGGCCGCCGTGGCCGAGGTGCTGACCGGGGCCGAACAGGGCCGTGCCGACGAGGTGTTCGCCCAGGCCGCGGTGGACCTGCTGCGCCGGCCGTCCTCACCGGACCAGGCCTGGCTGGAGTTCGAGACCCGGGCGGCCGAGTTCTACACCGTCCTGGGGCAGCTCGCGGAGGAGGCCCTGCGGAGGGTGCCGGCCGAGTCGTCCGAGGGCCACCTGCCGGACCGACTGGCCCGGGCGGTACGCGGGCTGGAGCTGGACGAGTCGCTGCTCCGGGTCTCCCTGCGCGGCTACCAGGTGTTCGGCGCCCGCTACGCCCTGGTGCAGCGGCGCACGATCCTGGGCGACGAGATGGGCCTGGGCAAGACGATCCAGGCGATCGCCGCGATGGCGCACCTCGCGGCCGGCGGCGAACGGCACTTCCTGGTGGTCTGCCCGGCGAGCGTGCTGGTCAACTGGCTGCGGGAGATCGAGTCACGGTCCCGGCTGACGGCCCACCGGGTGCACGGGACCCATCGCGGAACGGCGCTGCTGGAGTGGCGGCACGAGGGCGGGGTGGCCGTCACCACCTTCGAGGGACTGCGCTACCTGGACGGACTGCCGGCCGGGGCGGCTCCGGCGACGGCGATGGTGGTGGTGGACGAGGCCCACTACGTCAAGAACCCGCAGACCCTGCGCGCCCGGAAGGTGCGCGCCCTCACCGACGGGTGCGAACGGGTGCTGTTCCTCACTGGGACGGTGATGGAGAACCGGGTCGAGGAGTTCCGCGCGCTGCTGTCCTACCTGCAGCCCGGACTCCTGCCTCCCTACCGGCCGTGGGAGCCGCCGCTGGGCGCGGAGGCGTTCCGGCACGCCGTGGCCCCGGCCTATCTGCGCCGCAACCAGAGCGATGTGCTCAGCGAACTGCCGCTGCTGGTGCACAGCGACGAGTGGCAGGAGTTCAGCGCGGCCGACGAGGACGCCTACCGGCAGGCGGTCGCCGCCGCGAACTTCCCGGCGATGCGGCGGGCGGCCTACGCGGTGCCCGAGCAGTCGGCGAAGCTGCGGCGGCTGGGCGAGATCGTGGCGGAGGCCGTGGCAGCGGGCGAGAAGGTGCTGGTGTTCTCCTACTTCCGCGATGTTCTGACGGCAGCTCAGAAGATGTTCGGGGAGCGGGTTCCGGTGCTGCTGGGTCCGCTGTCGGGCCGCACCGAGCCGGGGGAGCGGCAGCAGGTCGTCGACCGGTTCGGCGCCGCGCCCGGCCCCGCGGTGTTGCTGGCGCAGATCCAGGTCGGCGGGATCGGGCTGAACCTGCAGGCCGCGAGCGTGGTGGTGCTCTGCGAGCCGCAGGTCAAACCCGCCCTGGAGCAGCAGGCCGTGGCCCGCGCCCACCGGATGGGCCAGACCCGGCGGGTGCGGGTGCACCGGCTGCTCACCCCCGACAGCGTCGACCAGCGGCTGCTGCGGCTGCTGGCCCGCAAGCAGGACCTGTTCGACGCCTACGCCCGCCGCAGCGACGCCGCGGAGGCCTCGCCGGAGGCGCTGGACATCTCCGAACCGTCGCTGGCGCGGCAGATCATCGAGGCGGAGCAGCAGCGGCTGGCGGAGCAGGCGCCATCCGGTCGCTGAGGGGTGGTGGCACCGCGGGGCTGAGGAGGCGGACGGGGGATCAGCGCTGCGGGCGGTGTCCGGTGAGGTCCTGCCAGCGGTCCAGGGCCTGGTCGAGCTCGGCGCGGGCGGCGGAGAGGCGGCCCTCCTTGCGGTGACGTTCCTTCACCTGCTCCAGCCGCTCCCGGGCGGCCTCCTGGGCGGCCGTGTCCGCGACCGCACGGCTGCGGTCAGCCTCGGCCTCGGCGATCTGCTGCTCGCGTTCCACGCAGGCCCTGTTCTCGTCGGCGACCGCGTTGGTGATCCGCCGGGAGAAGCCGCGGACGTCCTCCTCCTCGAACTGGTCGCCGGGGAAGGACGCGGACCTCTCGTGACCGTCGGGCAGGGTGACATGGATGTAGCAGGTGTTCCGCCGCCCGAGCTCGAAGCGGACCCGGAGGCCGTCCAGCGGTACCTCGGCCTTGGAGACCCGGAGCTTCCGCTGAAAGAGCGTCATCGTGCCCATGGTCTCCCGCAGTTGTCCCGGTCCGGGATCCCGCAGCTGCTTGAGCCGGCGGTCGGCGCCGGTGATCTGCCGGTTCTGCCGCCGCTCGGCCTCGCGCAGCTGCCCCTCGGCGGCGGACTGCTCCTGGCCGTGCTCGCGCCTGATCGTGCGCACGGTCAGCCGTGCGGACGACAGCTCCTTGCGGTCCGGTGCGTACATCGCCCCGAAGGCGTAGGCCCATCCGCCGGGATAGCGGTGCAGCTGCCACCCCACGGCGGCGGCGCAGCACACCAGGACGACCAGTGTCCAGCCCAAGGCTTCCAACGCTGCCCCCTGCCCGCCCGGAGTCCCGGGCGACGCGCATCAGTATCGGGGACCACCGGTCGGGATGGATAGGGCCGGACCGGTGCTCCGGAGGCGGCGAAAACGGGGAGATCGGCGCGGCCGCCCCTCGGTAGACTGCGGCCCCGCCCCCGACTCGAAGGCAGCCCCGCTGATGCGCTGGTCAGAGCTCTACGTCCCCACCCTGCGCGAGGATCCCGCCGACGCCGACGCGGCCAGCCACCGGCTGCTGCTGCGGGCCGGCTACGTCCGCCAGTTGATGGCGGGCCACTACTCGCTGCTGCCGCTCGCGGTGCGGGTGCGGGCGAAGATCATGGACATCGTCCGCGAGGAGATGAACCGGGCCGGTGGGCAGGAGTTCGTTCTGCCGGTGATGCACCCCGCCGAGATCTGGCAGAAGTCCGGGCGCTGGGACGTCATGGGAGAGGAGATGTTCCGGCTCAAGGACCGCAGGGGAGCGGACCTCGCGCTGGGCATGACCCATGAGGAGATCTTCACCACGCTGGCCACCGAGCTGCGCTCGTACCGCCAGTTGCCGCAGGTCTGGTACCAGTTCCAGACCAAGTTCCGGGACGAGCCGCGGCCCAAGAGCGGCCTGATCCGGGTGCGCGAGTTCACCATGAAGGACGCCTACAGCTTCGACCTGGACGAGGCCGGGCTCGACGCCGCCTTCGACCGGCAGCACGCCGCCTACGCGCGGATCTTCGCCAGGATCGGCATCCCGGCGATCCCGGTGCAGGCGTCCAGCGGCAGTATGGGCGGCAGTTCGTCGGTGGAGTTCATGTGCCCGTCGGACGCGGGCGAGGACCTGATCGTCACCTGTCCGGACTGCGACTACGCGGCCAATGTGGAGAAGGCCGGCTCGGCCCTGGCCGCGATCGAGGACGCCGCGGGACCGGCGGCCCCGGAGCCCTTCGACACCCCCGGCGTGCGCACCATCGACGACCTCGACCGGGAGTACGGGTTCAGCGCCCGGCAGCAGGTCAAGACCCTGGTCTACGTCCTGGACGAGCAGCTCACGCTGGTGCTGCTGCGCGGTGACCACGCGCTGGTCGAGCAGAAGCTGATCGACGCCACCGGGGCGAACCGGATCCGCCCGGCCACCCCCGAGGAGATCGTCGCGGCGCTGGGTGCCAGGCCCGGCAGCCTGGGCGCGGTCGGGGTCACCGACCTCCCGGTCATCGCCGACGAGGCCCTGCGCGGACGCCGCTCCATGGCCACCGGCGCCAACACCGACGGGGTGCACCTGCGCGGTGTGGACGTCGACCGCGACATCGCCCCCGCGCGCTGGGCCGACCTGCGCGAGGTCACCGCCGGCGAGCCGTGCCCGCAGTGCGGCGCCGCGCTGGGAGTGGTCCGTACGGTCGAGATCGGCCACATCTTCAAGCTCGGCCGCAAGTACACCGAACCGCTCGGCGTCAGCGTCCTCGCCCCCGGCGGCGAGCGGGTCGCCCCGGTCATGGGCTGCTACGGCATCGGCATCGAACGCGCCCTGGCCTGCGCGGTCGAGTCGCATCACGACGACCGGGGCATCGTCTGGCCGGTCGCGATCGCGCCCTTCGAGGTCGCCGTGGTCACCCTGGGCAAGGACGAGGCCGTCGCCCGTGCGGGCGAGGAGCTGTACGCGCGGCTGCGCCGCGAACGTGTGGACGCCGTCCTGGACGACCGCGCGGAGCGCCCCGGGGTGAAGTTCAGCGACGTCGAACTGGTCGGCATCCCGTACCGGATCACGGTCGGCGCCCGCGGACTCGCCGCCGGGACGGTCGAGCTCACCGACCGCGCGACGGGGACGAGCACCGAGGTCGCCCTGGCCGATGTGGTGGGGCGGGTACGGGAGTTGGTGCTGGGGACGGTGGCGGGGACGGGGGCGGAGACGGGCGCCGAGTAGGCCGTCAGCGGGACAGCGTGTCGTAGCCGATGAAAGTGAACATGCTGCTGTCGGCGTCGGCGTCGGCGTCGGCGTCGGCGTCAGTGGACCCCTCGGCCCCGGAGCTGTCCGAGGTCGTGCCCGCGTAGCGGTGGGCCGCGGCGCCGAAGCCTGCTCCGGGGGCGGAGAGCCACACCCGCTCGAAGCCGCGTTCCTCGAACCAGCCGCAGATCCGGGGCACCAGGTCCGGTTCCTTGCGGTGCCGGGTCCAGACCACGGTGCCGCCGACGGCGCAGAGCCGGGTGCAGTGGTCGACGGTGCGCTCGATGTCGGCGTCGCTGATGTTGCCGAAGATCCCGCAGGCCAGCACGAGTTGAGCCGGTGTCAGGTCGCGGTACCGGGCGACCTGGGCGGCGTCGCCGGTCACCACCTCGACCTGGGTCAGGCCGGCCGCCGCCGCGGTGGCCCGCGCCGCGGTCGCGTTGCGCGGGTCGAGCTCGACCAGTCGGGCCGTGACGTCATCGCGGCGCGGGTGGTCGGGCAGGACACCCAGCAGGTCGTGCCCCTGACCGGCGCAGATGCTGATCACCCGGATCGGCCCCGGCGGCGCGGTGTCCAGCGCCAGCCGGATCTGCTGCTGCACCGCGGCCAGGCGCTGAGTCAGGTAGGAGCCGGGGCGGTCGTAGTCGTCGTGCCAGGCGTGCCAGTCCATACCGGGACGCTACATGACCGCCCGGTGTCGGCACGGGGGTGTACCTGGGTCCACCCCCTGATCCGGTGGCCAACGCCCCTGCGGGCGGCGGGGGCGGGCGGCACACTGGGGTGGCGGCTCCTCCGGGGCGATGTGTCGAGTGGGCGACGAGGGCGAGGGCAGCATGAGCAGGAGCATGGCCGACCGGGTCGAGGAGTCCCTTCCGTGGTTCCGGGAGCGGCTGGTGGCCCTGGGGCGGTGCCTGGTGCTGCATCTGCTGGTGTATCCGGGGCTGTTGTGCGCCGCGCTGGCCGGATTCGCCTTCGTCGGGCTGGGGTTCGGGGCCGGTGCGCTGCTGCTGCCGCTGGCGGTGCTGGCGGTGCGGCGGATGGCGGACCAGCGCCGGGAGTTGGCCACGCGCTGGACCGGGACCGTGGTCGAGGCCCCGTACCCGCGGCGGCCGGTCTTCCCGGCCGGGGCCACCGGGGTCCGGCAGTGGGTGCGCTGGCTGCGGTCCGATCCGGCCACCCGGCGCGACCTGACCTGGCTGCTGCTGGACCCGGTGGTCGGCGGGCTGCTGGCGCTGCTGCCGGTCGCGCTGGTGCTGGAGGGCGTCTACGGGTTCGTGGTCTGCGCCAACGTCAGGTGGATGAGCAGCACCGGCTACGGGGACTGGTTCGTGCTGATGCACGCCCACTACGGCCACGGCGGCGACCTGGCCGCGATCTCCGCGATGGGGGTGGGTCTGGTCCTGCTGGGGCTCTGGAGCGCGCCCAAGGTCCTTCCTGTCTACGGCCGTTGGACCAGGTCGCTGCTGGCGCCCACGCCCGAGGTGCAACTCGCCTCCCGGGTCCGGCAGTTGACCGAGACGCGGAGCGAGGCGGTGGACGCCCAGGCGGCCGAGCTGCGCCGGATCGAGCGCGACCTGCACGACGGCGCGCAGGCCCGGCTGGTGGCCATGGGCATGAATCTCAGCGCCGCAGCCCAACTGCTGGAGAAGCACCCGGCGGAGGCCAAGGAGATGCTGCTGGAGGCCCGCAACGCCTCCGCGCAGGCCCTGAACGAGCTGCGCGACCTGGTCCGCGGCATCCACCCGCCGGTGCTGTCCGACCGCGGACTGGGCGACGCGGTAAGGGCGTTGGCGCTGGATAGCGCGCTCACCGTCGAGGTCGGGGTGGACCTGCCGGGCCGGTTGGAGGCCCCGGTGGAGTCCGCCGCCTACTTCACCGCCGCCGAGGCCCTCGCCAACGCCGCCAAGCACTCCGGCGGCCAGCGGGTCTGGATCGACATCCTGCACCGCGACGGACGGCTGCTGATGACCATTCAGGACGACGGCGCCGGGGGCGCGGATCCGGCCAAGGGTGGCGGGCTGCGCGGGCTGGAGCGCAGGCTGGCCCCGTTCGACGGGATACTGGTGCTGAACAGTCCGGTCGGCGGTCCGACCGTCCTCACCGTGGAGCTGCCGTGCGAGTTGTCCTAGCCGAGGACCTGTTCCTGCTGCAGAACGGCCTGGTGCGGATGCTCGAGGCGTACGACTGCGAGATCGTCGCCGCCGTCGACAACGGCCCGGACCTGCTCGCGGCGCTGCTGGAACTGCGGCCGGACGTGGCCGTGGTCGACGTGCGGATGCCGCCGACCTTCACCGACGAGGGGCTGCAGGCGGCCCTCCAGGCCCGGCGCGAGGCGCCGGGCCTTCCGGTGCTGGTGCTGTCGCAGTACGTGGAGCAGCTCTACGCGAGGGAGTTGCTGGCCGACGGCACCGGCGCCGTCGGCTATCTGCTGAAGGACCGGGTGTTCGACTCGGACCAGTTCGTGGACGCGGTCAGAAGGGTCGCCGCCGGCGGCACCGTGATGGACCCGGAGGTCATCGCCAAGCTGCTGGCGCACAACGCCCACACCGAGCCGCTGGGCGCGCTGACGCCCCGTGAGCGGGAGGTGCTGGCGCTGATGGCCGAGGGTCGCTCCAACGCGGCCATCGCCGAGCGGATGGTGGTGACGGAGCGGGCCATCGCCAAGCACACCTCCAACATCTTCCTCAAGCTGGACCTGCAGCCCTCGGACGAGGACAACCGCCGGGTGCTGGCCGTCCTCGCGTACCTCAACACCTGAGCAGAACCCGAGCAAAGCCTGAGCAGAACCCGAGCAAGACCCGAGCGGACACGTACGCCCCCCGCCGGGGTGTAGGTAGTTCCACCCCCGGTTCCGGTGTCTACCGCTCCTGTGCCGGGCGCCCCAGGTCAACAGACTGGCAGCAGGATGCCGAATCCGTTGACGAGGGAGCTGGGCAACGATGCTGGACACAGCGCGGACGCAGGACGCGGTGCGGCTGGAAGCACTGACCAAGCAGTACGGATCCGGGGACGGGGCGGTGGCCGCGCTGCGGGGGATCGACCTGTCGTTCCCGGTGGGCAGTTTCACCGCGGTGATGGGCCCCTCGGGCTCGGGGAAGTCGACTCTGCTGCAGTGCTCCGCCGGCCTGGACCGGCCCAGCTCGGGCCGGGTGGTGATCGGCGGGGTGGACATCACCCGGCTCAACGAGACCGAACTGACCGGCTTCCGAAGGGAGTCGACCGGATTCGTGTTCCAGTCGTTCAATCTGCTGCCCTCGCTGACGGCTGAGCAGAACGTGGCGCTGCCGCTGCGGCTGGCGGGCCGCCGGCCGGACCGGCGCGCGGTGCTGCGCGCGCTGGCGCAGATGGGCATGGAGCACAAGGCCGGCAGCCGTCCCAGTGAGCTGTCCGGCGGCCAGCAGCAGCGGGTGGCCATCGCCAGGGCCCTGGTGACCCGTCCCGCGGTGCTCTTCGCGGACGAGCCGACCGGGGCGCTGGACCTCAGCACCGGACGGGAGCTGCTGGCGGTGCTGCGGGCCCTGGTGGACGCCGCCGACGGCCCGGACGGGGTCGGCACCACCATCGTGATGGTCACCCACGACCCCAGCGTGGCCGCGCACGCGGACCGGGTGCTGTTCCTGGCCGACGGCGCGCTCGCCGGCGAGTTGGTGGCGCCCTCCCCGGAGGCCGTGGCCGGCCGGATGACGGACCTGGCGGTGGCACGGTGATCGGGGTGGCCCTGCAGACGCTGCGTGCCCGCTGGGTGTCCTTCCTGGGGACGGTCGTGGCGCTGGTGCTGGGCGTGGCCCAGGTCGCGTCGATGGGCCTGCTGCTGATGGGGATGTTCGACCTGCCGCAGCGGCCGGTGCAGCGCTTCGCCACGGCACCGGCCGTGGTGCAGCCGAACGACCCGACCTGGAACGCCTCCGAGCACGACGTCGGGGCGCGGTCGCTGGCGCAGGCCGAGGGGGTGTCGGCGGCGCTGCTGGCCAAGGTGTCGGCGACCGGCCCCACCGTGGTGGACCGTTCCTTCTACGCCCAGCCGGCCGGCGGCCCCGCGACCAGCGTGGGGCACCCCTGGGCAGTGGCCGGGTACGGCGGCTACCACCTGGTGTCGGGCCGGTCCCCGGCCGGCGCCGGCGAGGTGGCGGTGGGCGTCGGCCAGGGCCGGGTGGGCCAGAAGCTGACGGTGCTGACCGCCGCTGGCCCGGCCGTCTTCACGGTCAGCGGCACGGTCTCCGCGGTCTCCTGGGAGCACGCGGTGTTCTTCAGCGACGCCGAGGCGGCGGCGCTGTCGCCGCGGATCGACGACCTGGTCGCGCTGGGTCCGCTGGACGCGGTACGGGCCGCGGTCGCCGGGTCGCAGGCCGAGGTGCTGACCGGCCAGGACCGGCACAAGGCGGACCCCAGCGCGACCACCGACCGCAGGTCGCTGGACGACACCATCACTCTGGTGCCGGTGATGGCCGGGGTGGCGGGGGTGACCGCGGTCTTCGTGGTGGCCTCCACCTTCGGGTTCGCGGTGATCCAGCGCCGCCGTGAGGTGGCGCTGCTGCGGGCGGTGGGGGCGACCCCGCAGCAAGTGCGGAAGATGGTCCGCGGCGAGGCGCTGCTGGTGGGGGCGTTCGCCTCGGCGGTGGGCACCGCGCTGGGGCTGCTCGGCGCCCAGTGGCTGGCACAGCTGCTGATCGGGATGGGCATCGCGCCGTCCTGGTTCACCGTCGCGATCTCGCTGAAGTGGACCGTGCTGGCCCCGCTGGCGGCCGCGTTCCTGGTCGGGGTCGGGGTGGCGCTCGGCGGCGCGGTCACGGCCGCCGGGCGGGCCGGGCGGATCCGTCCGATCGAGGCGCTGCGGGAGGCCGCGGTCGACGAGGCGGGCTGGACCCCGGGCCGACGGCTGCTGGGCCTGCTGGGCCTGGTCGGCGGGGTGGCCTGGGCCGCCTGGATCGGGATCGCCTCGCCCAACAGCGTGCTGTCGCCGAACACCTATGTGATGTCGCTGACGGTGCCGGTGCTGGCCGCGGCGGTGCTGGCGCCGTTCGCGGTGGGACCGCTCACCCGGCTGCTGATGCGGCCGTTCCGGAGGTCGTCGGGCGCCACCGCGATGCTGGTCCGGGAGGGCGCGCTGACCTCGCGCCGGCGGATCGCCGCGACCGCCGCGCCGGTGCTGCTGACGGTGGGTCTGGCCTTCTCGCTGATGGCGGCGACCTCCTCGCTGGGCGCGGCACGCGACAGCGGGGCGCAGAACCAGGTGTCCGCGCCGTACGCGCTGGTGCCCGACGGCACTCCGGGGATCAGTCCGCAGGTGGTGGCCCGGGTCGCGGCGATCCACGGGGTACGGGTGGCGGCGCCGCTGGCGACCACCATCTACACCCCGTCGGACGGGAACACGGACCAGAACGACGCGCTGGTGGTCGACCCGGCCGCGCTGCGGGACACCATGAAGCTCCAGGTGGTCGCCGGCTCCCTGGACGCCCTCAACGACACCAGCATGGCCGTGGCGGACATCTGGGACTGGCCGGTGGGTTCCGAGGTCCCGGTGCACCTGCCGGACGGCCAGGTGGCCACGCTGCGGGTGGCGGCCACCTACCGCGCGGTGCGCGGCCAGGACGTGGCGTACCTGCCGATGAGGTTCGCCGCCAGCGCCGCCTACGCCAAGGACGGTCTGGTGCCGGACGCCTATGTGTCGCTGGCACCGGGCACCGACCCGGCCGCGGCCGCCAAGGCGATCCGGGCGGCGGTGGCCGGCGGCGGGGCCAGCTTCGTCAGCAGGGACCGGCTGGTCTCCTCGGAGAGCTCCTACTCGACCCATCTGATCAAGGTGCGGCAGCAGTCCACCGCCCTGATCATCGTGCTGTTCTGCTTCATCGCCATCCTCAACACCCTGCTCATGGCGACCGCGGACCGCCGCAGGGACCTGGCGGTGCTGCGGCTCGCCGGGGCCACGCCGCGGCAGGTGCTGAAGTTCTTCGTCGGCGAGTCACTGCTGGTGGTGGCCATCGGTACGGTGCTGGCGCTGGCCGCGACGGCGGTCAACCTGGCCGGGCTGTGGGGCGCGCTGCTGCAGCTGTTCGGCAGCACGCCGATCGAGGCGCCGTACTCGGTGATCCTCGGTATCACCGCGGTCTCGCTGCTGCTCGCCCTGGTCGGCACGGTGCTGCCGGTCGGCGCCGCGCTGCGCGGACGGAGCCTGGGCTTCGTCGGCACCGGGGAGTAGGCCGGGGGAGCACGGCCGGACGACGCTCGCAGCGGATTCTGACGGGGCGTCCGCCTGCGGGGCTTTACCGCGGTAAAGCCCCGCAGGGCTCAGCCCCGTACGGATCGGATCGACACGGCTCAGCCCCGGCCCGCCGCCAGCAGCAGCCGGACCAGTTCGTGGATCTGGTCGCGGCTGTAGGCGGCCAGCAGGGCGCGGGCCAGATCGGGCGGGGAGCCGAAGGGCGGCACCGGAACCGACGCCGGATCGTGGTCGCGCCGCCGCTGCGGCAGGCTCACCGGTTCGGCCGGCTCGGCCGCCGAGGACGCCGGACGGGAGTCCGGCGCCGCCGCGGGCGAGGGGAGCGGCAGCGGGGGGTGGGAGGCGCGTACCGCCGCGACCGCGGCCCGGGCCGCCTGCCGCTCCGCGCGCTGCAGTTCGGCCCTGGCCGCCTCCTCGCGCCAGGCCGCCACCTGCTCGGCCAGCGGTACCCGGGCCAGTCGCCGCGCGTCCCGCACCGCCAGGTCCCCGGCGCGGAGCCGGGACTGGAGCTCGGGGGCCAGCTCCAGCAGCGCCCGGCGCTGGGAGATCCAGCCCGGGCTGCGGTTCAGCCGCCGTGCCGCGGCGACCCCGCTGCCCTCGCAGGCGGCGACCATCGCCTCCACCGCGCGGGCCTCCTCCAGCACGTCGAAGTCCCTGCGGTCGATGTTCTCCTGGATGGACGCGGCCAGCAGCGCCTCGCGGGAGGCGGCCACCTCGTCCTTGACGCAGATCTCCAGGGTGTCCCGGCCGAACCGCACCGCGGCGGCGTAGCGGCGGCAGCCGTTGACCACCACATGGTCGACCCCGGCGCCGAGCAGCGGCTCGTCCTCGGGCCAGATCCGCAGATAGGCCTCCCTGGTGACGGCCAGGCAGGCCTGCAGCTGGAGTTCGGCGATCGAGCGGAGGTCCTCCAGGTCGCCCAGGTCCTCGCGCGGATTGCGCGGGTTGGGGGCGAGCCGGTCCAGCGGCACGGCGCCCGCGAACGCCGACGCGGCGGCAGCGGCGGCGGCAGCGGTCCCCGGCCCGGCCGCGGCCGGGTCCGTGACCGCCTCGTCGATCATGCGGCGGCGACTGCTGCGGGGGCGGGCGGCGGCCTCGAAGGAGTCCGAGCCGCTCAGCCGCTCCGAGGCCCTCATCCCAGCCTCCTGGCCAACTCGCGGAACAGCTGCGCCTGTTCGCTGCCCGGCGCATAGCTGAGCAGCGGGCGCTGCAGCCGTACCGCCTCGCGCTGCTCCTTGCGGTCCGGCAGCACCGCCAGCACCCTGGGCTGCTCCAGCGCCTGCCACTTCTCCAGCGAGGAGGTGGCGATGTAGCCGCGGCGGGCGTCGTAGAGGTTGACCACCAGGCCCAGCTGGGAGAGCTGGATGCCCAGGTCCGCGCGCAGGTCCTCCATCTGGTCCATCAGCATGGTGAAGGCGGTCGCCGAGGCGTCCTCCGCCTGGACCGGGACCAGCACGCCGGAGCGTCCGGCCGGTTCTCCCTCCCGGGTCCGGGAGTAGGCGATCGCGGCGTCCATGCCCAGGCCGAGGCTGGGCGGGCAGTCCACCACCACGGTGTCGAACTCGTGCTCCACCGAGGCCAGGGCCCGTTCCAGGGCGTTCTCCCGACTGCGCACCCGGGACAGCCGCACGTCCAGCAGGAACGCGTCCATGCAGGCCGGGAGCAGCACCAGGTCGCCGCTGAAGCCGCAGTCCAGCGTGGTCAGCAGGCTGGCCAGGCCGCCCTTGGCGTCGCCGGCCATGTGGGCGGAGAGGCTCTCCTTCTCGTCCTCGACCACGGCGACGCCCAGCTGCTGGCTCAGGTGGCCCTGCGGGTCGTAGTCGACCAGCAGCACCCGCTCGCCGCGTTCGGCCAGCGCCTGGGCCACGCCGCTGCTGACGGCGGTCTTGCCGACGCCGCCCTTCTGGTTGCAGACCACGATCCGCCGGGCGGTCCGCACCGGCCGCCTGGCCCGGGGGACCGGGGGCACCGGGTTGGCGTCGAACCACAGCCGGGCCGCCTCGGGCAGGGCCCGCGCCGTGGTCAGCCCGCGCGCCTCGCACTCCTTCCGGAACGCCTGCTCCACCCGTGCCCCGGCCTGTGCCGGGACCCCGCACCAGGCCGCGACCGCGTCCCGTACTGCGCGCCAGGGCTCGATCCCGTGCTGCGCCGCACGGACCAGCAGGTCCTTGCGCAGCTGCGCGGGCAGCCGCTCGGCGGCCCGGGTCCAGGTCTCGGTGCCGTCGTCCTGTTCTGCTACCGCTGTCTCTGCTACTGCTGTCCGTTGAGCTGTCTCCATGGCCGTACCATAGGCGGCAAATTTCCGCAAATGTACGATTCGATGCCGGTCTGTACGGCGCGTCGCCCCCGTCGGGTGCCCGAATTGGCCGGTCGCCGCCTGGGAATGTCAGGATGCTTGCATGACCATCCAGGCTTACTTCGACATCACCATCGACGACGCGCCCGCCGGGCGGATCACCTTCAACCTGTTCGACGACATCGTCCCGAAGACGGTGGAGAACTTCCGCGCGCTGGCCACCGGCGAGAACGGCTTCGGCTACAAGGGCTCGTCCTTCCACCGCGTGATCCCCGCCTTCATGCTCCAGGGCGGCGACTTCACCCGCGGCGACGGCACCGGCGGCAAGAGCATCTACGGCGAGAAGTTCGCCGACGAGAACTTCCAGCTCAAGCACACCAAGCCGGGCCTGCTGTCGATGGCCAACGCCGGCCCCAACACCAACGGCTCGCAGTTCTTCATCACCACGATCGTCACCGACTGGCTCGACGGCAAGCACGTGGTCTTCGGCGAGGTCGCCGACCAGCAGAGCATGGACCTGGTCAGCAAGATCGAGGGCTACGGCTCGCAGAGCGGCCGCACCAAGGCCAAGATCACCATCGCTGACGCCGGCGTCCTCTGACCCGGCTCCGCCATCGGCCATGACCACCTCCCGGACGGGGGTGCACCTCGGTGCACCCCCGTCCGCGTCGTTCCCGGGGCATCCCGGCGCGGACGGACCGGCGCGGACTCCGCGGCGCGGACGAAGCGGACGAAGCAGTCCCGCCGCAGGCATTGCGGCGGCACCGGCACGGAGCCAGTATCCAGACGAGGGCCGAGCGGCAGCAGCGGCCCGGAGCCGAGGAGCGGTGAGCGCGCTGGACGGTGCGCGCTGGACGGTGGGAGCTGATGGGCGGCAACGGCTGGCTGGCACAGGTCGGTGACGATCCGAGGCAGCGGGCGCGCGAGATCGCGCACGCGCACTCGGCGTTCGTCGCCGCGCCCGGGCGCGCCCTGGCCACGGCCGGCGCGGGTGCCGGGGTGCGGGAGGTGGTGGCGCAGTCCTGGCAGCGCTCCTCCGACGCCAGGGTCGCCCAGGACGCCGAGGCCCCGGTCACCCTCACCGACGCCGCCCTGCTCGCCTACCGCGCGGCGCACCCGCTGTCCCGGGTCATCGGCGTGCTGCGGCAGATCGTCGGCAGCGCCGCGGAGGACGGCGACAACGTGATGGCGGTGTCGGACGCCGCGGGCCGGCTGCTGTGGGTCGAGGGCAACCGCGCGGCCAGGGCCAGGGCGGCCCGGATCAACTTCGTCGAGGGCGCCCTCTGGGACGAGGCCCACGCCGGCACCAACGCCCCGGGCACGGCGCTGGCGCTCGACCACGAGGTGCAGATCTTCGCCACCGAGCACTTCCGGCAGACCGTCCAGGCCTGGACCTGCGCCGCGGCCCCCATCCACGACCCGGCCACCGGGCGGATCCTCGGCGTGGTCGACCTGACCGGCGGCGACACCGTGGCCAACCCCTACAGCCTGGCCCTGGTCCGGGTCGCCGCCCGGGCCTGCGAGGAGGCGCTCTGGCTGCCGCCGCGCACCGAGGCCCCGCTCCGGCTGCCGCCCGAGGCCGACGGGTCCGTGGCGGCCCTCGGGGCGGGCAGCGCGATCCGACTGGAGGCGCTGGACCGCTGCGAGGGCACGCTGCGGCTGGCCGACGGCCGCACGGTGCGGCTGACCCGCCGGCACAGCGAGCTGCTGATCATGCTGACGCTCCATCAGGACGGGCTCACCGGCGACCAGTTGTCCGACCTGCTGCACGGCGGACTGGCCACCGCAAGCCCGACCACGCTGCGGGTGGAGCTCACCAGGCTCCGCCGCACCGTCGGCGACCTGCTCAGCTCCCGCCCGTACCGGCTGACCGCGCCGGTGCAGGCCGACTACCTGGACACCGCCGCCGCCCTGCACCGGGGCGACCTGGCCGCCGCCGTCGCCGGCTACCCGGGGCCGCTGCTGCCCAGCTCGGAGGCGCCGGGGGTGGTCTCCCAGCGCCGCTGGCTGGACACCCAGCTGCGGGCCTCGGTGCTGGCCGACGGCGATCCGCGCACCATCCGGGCCTGGGCCGAGGGCAGCGGCTTCAACGACCTCCAGGTCTGGGAGCGGCTGGCGGCGGTCGCCGCGCACGGATCGCCGCAGCGCGGGGTGGCGCTGGCCCGGGCCCGTGAGCTGAGGGAGGAGTACGGGCTCTGACGGGTCGCCTCCGACCGGCCGCCGGCCGTGCAACGTCCAGGCAACGTCCCCGGAGTTAGCGTGCGCGGCAGAACCGCGTCACGGCGTCCGTCCAACGAGGGGCGGCCGGCACGGACGCGGATCCTCACGGAGGTCCTTCACCATGGCCCGTATCGCTGCGCCGGGCGAGTCCGGCGCGAAGATGAACTACCAGTCGCGCTACGACCACTGGATCGGCGGGGAGTTCGTGCCCCCGGTACGCGGGCAGTACTTCGAGAACCCCACCCCGGTGACCGGACAGAACTTCTGCGAGATCGCCCGCGGCACCGCCGAGGACGTCGAGGCGGCCCTGGACGCGGCGCACGCCGCCGCACCCGCCTGGGGCCGGACCTCCGCCGGTGACCGGGCGAACATCCTCAACCGCATCGCCGACCGCATGGAGCAGAACCTCGAAGCCCTCGCCGTCGCCGAGAGCTGGGAGAACGGCAAGCCGATCCGGGAGAGCATGGCGGCCGACATCCCGCTGGCCATCGACCACTTCCGCTACTTCGCGGGTGCGATCCGGGCCCAGGAGGGCGCGCTCTCCGAGATCGACGAGGACACCGTCGCGTACCACTTCCACGAGCCGCTGGGCGTGGTCGCGCAGATCATCCCGTGGAACTTCCCGATCCTGATGGCGACCTGGAAGCTGGCACCGGCGCTGGCCGCCGGGAACGCCGTGGTCATCAAGCCGGCCGAGCAGACCCCGGCCTCCATCCACTTCTGGATGAGCCTGGTCGCCGACCTGCTGCCGCCGGGCGTGGTCAACATCGTCAACGGCTTCGGCGTGGAGGCCGGCAAGCCGCTGGCGTCCAGCGCGCGGGTCGCCAAGGTCGCCTTCACCGGGGAGACCACCACCGGGCGGCTGATCATGCAGTACGCCAGCGAGAACATCAAACCGGTCACCCTGGAGCTGGGCGGCAAGAGCCCCAACATCTTCTTCGACGACGTGAGTTCGGCCCGCGACGACTTCCTGGACAAGGCCCTGGAAGGCTTCACCATGTTCGCGCTGAACCAGGGCGAGGTCTGCACCTGCCCCTCCCGCGCGCTGATCCAGGAGGGCCACTACAGCGAGTTCCTGGACGCGGCGGTGGACCGCACCAGGGCCATCGTCCAGGGCCACCCGTTCGACACCGACACCATGATCGGCGCCCAGGCCTCCAACGACCAGCTGGAGAAGATCCTCTCCTACCTGGACATCGGCCAGCAGGAGGGCGCCAAGATCCTCATCGGCGGCTCCCGGGCCGACCTGGGCGGGGAGTTGGCGGGCGGCTACTACGTCGAGCCGACGATCTTCGAGGGCAACAACTCGATGCGGATCTTCCAGGAGGAGATCTTCGGCCCGGTGGTCTCGGTGGCGCCCTTCGGCACCTTCGACGACGCCATCAGGATCGCCAACGACACCCTGTACGGGCTCGGCGCCGGCGTCTGGACCCGCGACAGCAGCACCGCCTACCGGGCGGGGCGGGCGATCCAGGCCGGACGGGTGTGGACCAACTGCTACCACGCCTACCCCGCGCACGCGGCGTTCGGCGGCTACAAGGGCTCCGGCATCGGACGCGAGAACCACAAGATGATGCTGGACCACTACCAGCAGACCAAGAACCTGCTGGTCAGCTACTCGCCCAGGAAGCTCGGGTTCTTCTAGCCATGAGTGCCGACGCGGTCTCCCGGGTCGCCGTGACCGCCGCCGCCGAGGCGGTGCTGCGCAAGCTCCACGCCGTCAACGGCCCGCTGATGTTCCACCAGTCGGGCGGCTGCTGCGACGGGAGTTCGCCGATGTGCTACGTCGAGGGCGAGTTCAGGACCGGCGCGTCGGACGTGCTGCTGGCCTCGCTGCCGATCGCGGAGGTGCCCGAACCGGTCACCTTCTGGATGTCCAAGGACCAGTTCGAGCGCTGGCGGCACACCCACCTCACCGTGGACGTGGTGCCCGGGCGCGGCGGCGGGTTCTCGCTCGAAGCGCCCGAGGGGGTGCGCTTCCTGATCCGCTCACGGCTGCTGACACCGGAGGAGACGAAGGTGCTGGACAGCAGCGAGTGAGCCACCGTACGGCCGGGGTCCGCTGTCAGGGGCAGACTCCGGCCGTGCGGTTCAACCGTCCCGGCTCACCCGTTCCGGATCAGCCGACCTGGGGCGCCACCTGATCGGCGATCAGCTCCAGCTGGTCCAGGTCGTGCAGGTCCAGGATCTGGAAGTAGAAACGGGTGCTGCCGGTCTCCGCGTACCGGCCGATCCGGTCGGCCACCTCGGCCGGCGTCCCGGCCAGGCCGTTGGCCTTGAGCTCGTCCACCTCGCGGCCGATCGCGGCCGCGCGCCGGGCCACCTCGGCGTCGTCCCGGCCGACGCAGGCCACCAGGGCGTTGGAGTACACCATGTCGTCCTCGGCGCGTCCGAGCTCCGCGCAGGCGGCGCGGACCCGGCCGATCTGGGTGCGGGTGTCCTCGACCGAGACGAAGGGGAGGTTGAACTCGGTGGCGTAACGCGCCGCCAGGGCCGGCAGCCGGGTCGGTCCCATGCCGCCGACCAGCACCGGAACCCGGTCCTGCACCGGCTTGGGCAGCGCCGGGGAGTCCTTCAGCTGGTAGTAGCTGCCGTCGTAGCTGAACGTGTCGCCGGGCTTGGTCTCCCACAGCCCGGTGACGATCGCCAGCTGCTCTTCGAAGCGGTCGATCCGCTTGGAGGGGAAGGGGATGCCGTAGGCGGTGTGCTCCTCCTCGTACCAGCCCGCGCCCAGGCCCAGCTCGATCCGGCCGCCGCTCATCGCGTCCACCTGGGCGACCTGGATGGCCAGCACCCCCGGCAGCCGGAAGGTGCCGGCGGTCATCAGCGTGCCGAGCCGGATCCGCTCGGTCTCCCTGGCCAGGCCGGCCAGGGTGATCCAGGCGTCGGTGGGGCCGGGCAGGCCGTCCCCGTCGCCCATCACGAGGTAGTGGTCGGAGCGGAAGAAGGCGTCGAAGCCCAACTGCTCGCTCGCCCGGGCGACCGCCAGCAGCGTGTCGTAGGAGGCCCCCTGCTGGGGCTCGGTGAAGATGCGCAGGTCCATGGGGACCATCCTGCCCCAAGGGGCTGGTGGGACCAGTGGGACCGGTGCGACCGGTGTGGCGCCGCGGGCGTGGCGTCCCGCCGAGCGGCTCCGCCCGGGTGCGGCGGCGCGGTTTGACGCTGCGTCATCCGCTCCGGTGCGCCCGCATGCTGCTCGAAGGGATCACTCCGCTTCCGCCGGCCGAGCGGCCTTGACGGTTCCCATGCACCACCCGGTCCGGCCTGTCCTGCGTCCCGGTGAAGAGTGACCTGATTCACAACCTGATCACTCTGTCGCCGGGGCCGGGTGGAGGCGCATTCTGTGGGGACCATGGCGGACCAGGGAGGCTGCGCGTGAGCGAGAAGCTCGGACAGACACGGATCGTGCGACTCGCCGAGGCGGACCCGAGCGACGCGGAGATCGCTGGCTGGCACCAGATACGGACCGAGACCGCGGAGGAGGCCGGCTCCGACGCCCCGGAGCGCGACGCCGCCGCCACCGCGGCGCTGCTCCGCGACCCGCGGCCGCTGGATCCGGTGGTGCGCTGGCTGGCCTGGGACGGGGACACCGCGGTCGGCCTGGCCTGGGTCCGGCTGCACCGGTCCGAGGGCAGGCGGCATGTCGCCAACTGCCGGATCGCGGTACTGGAGGACCGCTACGGCCAGGGCGTCGCCGAGGCGCTGCTCGACGAGGTGGTGGCGGTGGCCCTGGCGGACGGCCGGAGCAATCTGCTGACCAGCACCTCGGTCGGCTCCACCGGCGAGGAGTTCCTGGTCGGCGCCGGGTTCGGGCTGGGAGCGGACTTCAGCCGGCTGCGGCTGCTGGTCGCCGACTGCGACCAGGAGGAGCTGCGCGCCACGGTGAAGTCCGCCAGCGAGGGCTACAGCCTGGTGCGCTGGCAGGGGGTGCCGCCGGGCGACCTGATCGGCCCGTTCGCCGCCACCCGCGAGGCGATGAACGACATGCCCGTCGACGAGCTGGAACTCGGCCGGATCAGTTGGGACGAGGACCGGGTCCGGGCCAACGCCAGGTCGGCGGCCCAACGCGGGCAGACGCTGCTCACCGTCGCCGCGCTGGGGCTGGACGAGCAGGGCGCCGAGGTGGTCGCCGGCTTCAGCGAGATCGTCCTGGAGGGCGGCGGAAGCGTCCGGGCCCGGCAGTCCGACACCGTGGTGCTCAGGGGGCACCGCGGCCGGGGCCTCGGCCTGTGGGTGAAGGCCGCCATGCTGGAGTGGCTCATCGGCGCCCATCCGGAGATCGAGGAGGTGCTGACGGCCTGCCTGGTCAGCAATGTCCACATGATCGCCATCAATGAGCAGATCGGCTTCCTGCCGATCCGGGGCGAGCGGTACTACCAGCTGGCGCTGTAGCGAACGACGGGCGACACGGCGGGTGCGGAGCGGTCCGTCCGGCTAGGGTGAACAGGGCACCACCGCCACCACCGCATCGATCGCAGGAGGTATCCGGCGTGGCAACCACACGTGTCGCAACGACTGCTTGGGAAGGCTCGCTGCTGGAGGGCAAGGGAGTCGTCTCCCTGGACACCTCCGGGGTCGGCGAGTTCCCGGTGACCTGGGCCTCCCGGGCCGAGACCGCCAACGGGAAGACCAGTCCGGAGGAGCTGATCGCCGCGGCCCACTCCAGCTGCTTCTCGATGGCGCTGTCGCACGGCCTCACCGGCGCCGGCACCCCGCCGACCCGGCTGGAGACCTCGGCCGAGGTGACCTTCCAGCCGGGCACCGGGATCACCGGCATCCATCTGACCGTCAAGGGCACCGTGCCCGGCCTGGACGAGGCCGACTTCGTCAAGGCGGCCGAGGACGCCAAGGCCAACTGCCCGGTGAGCCAGGCCCTTTCGGGTACCACGATCACGCTGACGGCCGGTCTGGCCTGATCCGCCGATCCGCCGTGCCAACCCGGTGCCCCCGACCGCTCCGGTCGGGGGCACCGGCGCGTCCGGGCCGTTTCGCGCCGTCCCGCCACCACCCGCGCTGTCCCCGCAGGAGTGAATCGTTCCGGGAATGGTGGCCGGGGCGATCCCTCCCATTTATGATCACAACCGTGCGTAGCGGCTGATCTAGAGCATCGGGAACGGGAGAGCTGTGCCAGGCCCGAGCGGCGGCGGCAACGAGACGGGCGGCACCGCGGGGGGAGCCGGCGGAGCGGACGGCAACGGGACGGGCACTGGGACGGGCAACGGTACGGGCACTGGGACGGAGGCGGAGGCCGTGGATCTCGCCGAGGCGCTGCACGCCAGCGAGACTCGCTTCCGTGCCGCGTTCACCGACGCCGGCATCGGCATGGCCCTGGTCGATCCCCACGACCGCATCATCGAGGCCAATCCGGCCCTCGCCGAGATGCTGGGCCGCTCCGTCCCCGACCTGATCCGGCTGCACATCCACGAACTGCTGGACGTCGAGGAGGAGGCCCGCCGGGTCTACCTGGAGCTGCTCCGCGGCGACCGGGACCGGATCCGGCTGGAGAAGCGGCTCAAGCACCGCAGCGGCCACGCCGTGTGGACCAATGTCACCATCTCGCTGATCCGCGACGCCGACGGCCGCCCGCAGTACACCCTGGCCATGGTGGAGGACGTCTCCGAGGCCCGGCGGCTCGGCGACCGGCTGCACTACCAGGCCGTGCACGACCCGCTGACCATGCTGCCGAACCGTTCGCTCTTCTTCGACCGACTGGCCGGCGCCTTCGCCGAGGCCGACCAGCGGATCGGCCTGTGCTACCTCGACCTGGACGGCTTCGCCGCCATCAACGACACCCTGGGCCACCACGTCGGCGACGACCTGCTGGTCGCCGTGGCCGAGCGGCTGGAGCAGCGGTTCGCCGCCCGAGGCCATCTGGTGGCCCGGATGGGCGGCGACGAGTTCGCGGTCCTGGTGCCGCGCAGCGCCGGGCCCGAGGAGCTGACCGCGCTGGCGGCCGAGGTGGTGGCGCTGCTCTCGGCCCCCTACGACCTGGCCGGGCAGCGGGTGGTGGCCACCGCCAGCGTGGGCGTGGTCGAGCGGCCGGTTCCCGGCACCACCCCGACCGACCTGGTCCGGGACGCGGACGCCACCCTGAGCTGGGCCAAGAGCGACGGCAGGGCCCGCTGGGCCTTCTACGACCCGGAGCGGATCGCCAGCCAGACCACCCGTCAGCTGCTGGCGACGACCATGCTCCCGGCGCTGGAGCGCGGCGAGTTCGTGGTGGAGTACCAGCCGCTGGTCTCGCTCCGCGGCGGGCCCGACGACCGGGCGCCCGACGACGACAGGCCCGACGACGGGGCGCCGGTCGGCCCGGAGGACGCGGCCCTGTGCGGGGTCGAGGCGCTGGTGCGCTGGCAGCACCCGGAGTTCGGCAAGCTCTCCCCGGACCGCTTCATCGGTATCGCCGAGGAGACCGGCGCCATCGTCCCGCTGGGGCGCTGGGTGCTGGAGACGGCCTGCACCGAGGGCCGGGCCTGGCTGGAGCGGTTCCCGGAGAGCGAACTGTTCGTCAGCGTCAATCTGGCGGCCCGGCAGTTCTGGGACTCCGACGTGGTCGCCGATGTCGCCGAGATCCTGGGCAGCACCCGGTTCCCGGCCAGGCTGCTGCAGCTGGAGCTCACCGAGAGCGCCGTGATGGGTCCGGCCGGCCGGCCGCTGGAGGCACTGCACGCGCTGGCCGCGATGGGGGTGCGGATCGCCATCGACGACTTCGGCACCGGGTACTCCAACCTCGCCTACCTCAGTCGGCTGCCGGTGCACGTGCTCAAGCTGGACGGCAGCTTCCTGGAGGGCTTCCAGGAGGGTGCCGAGGCCGTCGCCGCGGTCGCCGGACCGGGCCGCTACGCCCGCAGGCAGGCGGCGGACGAGCAGATCGTGCTGGCCCTGGTGCAGCTGGCGCACGCGCTGGGGCTGACGGTCACCGCGGAGGGCGTGGAGAGCGCGCTGCAGGCGGACCGGCTGCGGGCGGCCGGCTGCGACACCGCGCAGGGCTGGCACTTCGGACGGGCGATGCCGGCCGCGGCGATCGTGGAGCTGCTGACCCCGCGTCAGTGACCGCTTCAGTGAGGCTGCTGCAGTGACCGCTTCAGGGCTGCGGCAGCAGTCCGAGGCGCATGGCCGCGGTCACCGCCGCGGTCCGGTCGTCCACGTCCAGCTTGGTGAAGACCCTGATCAGATGGGTCTTCACGGTGGCCTCGCCGATGAACAGCTCGCGTCCGATGTCGGCGTTGGTGCGTCCCCGGGCGACCAGGGCCAGTACCTGGGTCTCCCGTGCCGTCAGCAGCACCGCGGGGGCGGGGGCCGGGGCCGGCGTGCGCACCCGGTTGAGCAGGCTGGCCGCCGCGGCCGGGGCCAGCACCGTCTCGCCGCGCGCGGCCGCCCGTACCGCGTCGGCGAGCTCGCGCCGCGGGGTGTCCTTCAGCAGGTAGCCGGTGGCCCCGGCCTCCACCGCCCGCAGGATGTCGGCGTCGGTGTCGTAGGTGGTCAGGATCAGCACCCTGACCTCGGGCAGTTCGCGGCTCAGCCGGGCGGTGGCGGTGGCGCCGTCGGTGCCCGGCATCCGCAGGTCCATCAGGACCACGTCCGGCCGCAGCTCGGCGGCCAGGGCGCAGGCCTCGTCTCCGTCGGCGGCCTCGCCGACCACCTCCAGGTCGTCCTCGGCGGCCAGCATGCCGCTGAGCCCGGCCCGTACCACCGGGTGGTCGTCGGCCAGCAGCAGCCTGATCCGCGCCGATCGGGCCTGGTTCGCGCTCACGGGACCTCCACTCGGACCGTGGTGCCCTGCCCGGGGGCACTCGTGATCTCCAGTGTGCCGTGCACCTGCTCCACCCGCGCCCGCATTCCGCGCAACCCGTACGAGCCCTCCGGCGCGTCGGCGACCGGCTTGAAGCCGCGGCCGTCGTCCACCACCTCCAGCAGCACGCCGACCGGGCGGTAGGTCAGCCGGACGTCGGCACTGCCGGCGGCGGCGTGCTTGCGAACGTTGGACAGCGCCTCCTGCGCGGCCCGCAGCAGCACCACCTGGACGTCGGCGGGCAGCTCGCGCGGCGTGCCGAGGACCCTGGCCGCGACCGGCAGCCCCAGCTCGTCGCCGGTGCGGGCGCAGACCCGCTCCAGCGCCAGGTCCAGCGGCATGCCCTGGAGCGGGGCCGGGGCCAGCGCGGCGACCAGGGCACGGGCCTCGGCGAGGTTGTCCCGGGCGGTGGCCTCGGCCAGGGCCAACCGCTGCCGGGTGGCGGCCGGGTCCTTCTCCACAGTGGCGTCGGCGGCCTGAATGAGCATCAGCAGGCTGGTGAAGCCCTGGGCCAGGGTGTCGTGGATCTCGTGCGACAGCCGCTGCCGCTCGGCCAGCACCCCGGCGGTGCGGTGCGCGTCGTCGAGGTCGGCGCGGACCGTCTCCAGCTCCCTGATCAGCGCCCCCCGGCGTTCCGCCTCCCGCATCATGATCTGGGTGAAGGTCCCCAGCAGCAGGGTGATCAGCAGTGCCAGCACCACATTGACCAGTGCCGTGGCGACATCGTGCTGGTGCCTGCTCACCAGGACCGAGCCCACGGCCAGTACCGCCACCACCGGGTAGCGGATCCGGCGGTCCCGCAGGCAGCCGAGCAGCTGCGGGAACACGGCGTAGAGGATGGTCAGGCCGTTGGCCTCGAGATAGCCCAGGGCGAGCGTGGCGGGAAAGGCGACCGCCAGGTAGGCGATGCCCTGGCCCCGGTCCTGCTTCAGCGCCGGGACCAGGAAGACCAGGTAGGCCAGGGCGACCACGCCGAGGAGCGCGTAGGGGATCCAGGATGTTCCGTCGCCGTAGAAGTTCAGGGCCATCACGGCGATCAGGAAGGCGAAGGCGGCGTGCCACATCAGGAACACCCGGCCGGCCCAGCTGTCGTCGACGGCGGTGGCCGCCGGGTTCCCCGTCCGCTCGGTGTCCTCGGTACCGCTCATCCGTCCTTGCGCCCCTTCCACCGGAACGTCCGCAGGCAGAGCAGCAGTCCGACCACCGCCCAGGCGCCGAGCACCAAGGCTATCCGCCCGTGCTCCCAGCTCCCGGCCGGTTCGGCGTGGACGTACGCCTGCGGCAGCAGGGCCGAACGCATCCCCTGGCAGAGCCACTTGAGCGGGAAGAAGGAGGCGAAGACCTGCAGTCCCCGGGGGAGCTGGCTGAAGACGATGAACACCCCGGAGACGAACTGCAGCACCGTCATCGGCAGCATCACCACGGCGCCGGAGTCGGCGCTGCGGATCAGGTTGCTGTAGGCGATGCCCAGCAGGGTGCAGGAGGTGACGCCGAGCAGGTAGACCCAGCCGAAGGTGAGCCAGTGCGCCGCGTCCACCGGCAGGCGCACCCCGAAGAACAGCCGGCCCACGGCCAGCAGCACGGCGGTCTGTCCCAGGCTGGAGGCCAGCACCATGACGATCTTGCCGATGAAGTAGGAGCTCTTCGGCAGCGGGGTGCCGCGCAGCCGCTTCAGCATGCCCAGGTGGCGCTCCCCGGCGATCTGCAGCGACAGGCTCTGCAGGCTGGAGCCCATGATGCCGACGCCGATCATGCCGGTGGTGAAGATCTGCGGGGTGGAGACCCCGGTGTCCGGATCCTTGTAGTCGAAGATGGTGGAGAGCAGGAGCAGCATCACCACCGGCATGGAGAAGGTGAAGAACATCTGCATCCGGCTGCGGAAGAACTGCTTGGTCTCCAGGGCGCCCCGGGCGAGTCCCAGCCGCAGCGCGAACGCCGGCGGTGCGGTGGCGGCGGTGGTGGCGGTGGTGGCGGTGGTGATGGTGACGGTGGTGGCGGTCATCAGCGGTCTCCCTCGGGGCGGGCCGATTCCTCGGTCTCGATCATGCGTAGGTAGATGGACTCCAGACTGGGCCGACTGACCGTCAACTCCGGTACCTCGCCGCCGAACCTGGCCGCGAGGTCGAGCACGGTGCGGGTGGGGTCGGCGCTCTCCAGCCGCTGCGGGCCGTTCTGATCGCGCCAGCCGACCACTGCCTTGGCGTGCCGACGGCCGCCGAGCCCGGCGGGGGAGTCCACGTCCACCAGCCGGCCCCGGTTGATCACCCCCACCCGGTCCGCCAACTGCTCGGCCTCCTCGAGGTAGTGGGTGGTCAGCAGGATGGTGGTGCCGCCGGCGCGCAGGTCCTGGACCAGGTCCCAGAACTGCCGGCGCACCTCCGGGTCGAATCCGGTGGTGGGCTCGTCCAGGAAGAGCAGGTCGGGGGCGCCGAGGATGCCCAGGCCGACGTCCAGCCGGCGGCGCTGGCCGCCGGACAGCGTTCCGGTGCGGCTGCGGCGCTTGGCGGTGAGCCCGACGGCCTCCAGCACCTCGTCCACCGGCCGCGGGGCCCGGTAGTAGCCGGCGAAGTTGCGCAGCACCTCCTCGACCGTCAGCAGGTCGAAGCCGGCCGCCTCCTGCAGCACGATCCCGATCCGCTGCCGCCAGGCGGCGTCGGCCCGGCCCGGATCGGTGCCCAGGACGGTCAGCTCGCCGCCTTCGTCGCGCTCGCGGAAGCCCTCGAAGATCTCGGTGGCGGTGGTCTTGCCGGCGCCGTTCGGGCCCAGCAGGGCGAAGATCTCGCCCACCCGGACGTCCAGGTCGACGCCGTCGAGGGCGACCACGCTGCGGTGGCCGCCGTCCCGGCGGGTCCGGCCGTCCCGGTAGGTCTTGCGGAGCCCTCGGGCTCTGATCGCGGTGTCTGTCGGCATGCCCCCAGACTCCCGCCGGCGACGGGTCCGGCATGAGCGGCGAACGGTGGAGTGCGGCCGTCCACCGTTCGGTGGACGGCGGGTCCACGGCCCGGTGGCGGCGGGGTGGTGCTCGGCGGCGGCCCGGCGGGTCCCGGTGGTGGCTCCGGCGGGCCGGCCGTGGTTGGCTGCTGGGGTGCGCCCTCCACTGACCCCCGCTTCACCGACCCCCCGTTCCGACGGCACCGCGGCCGTCATCGGCAGCGGCCCCAACGGCCTGGCCGCGGCCGTGGTGCTGGCCCGGGCCGGGCTCCAGGTCACGGTGTACGAGGCGGCCGGGCAGTTCGGCGGTGGGCTGCGCACCGTCCCGCTGTTCGAGCCCGACACCGTCCACGACATCTGCGCGGCCGGACACCCGATGGCCGCCGCCTCGCCCTTCTTCCAGGCCTTCGACCTGCCCGCGCACGGGGTCCGGCTGCTCACCCCGGAGCTCTCCTACGCCCATCCGCTCGCCGCCGGCCGGGCCGCCCTGGCCTGGCGCGACCTGGCCGCCACCGCCGCGGGTCTGGGAGCGGACGGCCCGGCCTGGACCCGGCTGATGGCGCCGCTGATGGAGCACAGCCGGGAGCTGGTCGGTCTGATGCTGTCCGATCTGCGCCGCCCGCCCGCCGATCCGGCGCTCGCCCTGCTGCTGGCGCCCCGGATGCTGCGCCACGGCACCGTGCTGGCGCATCGTCAGTTCCGCGGAGAGGAGGCCGGCGCGCTGCTCTCCGGGGTGGCCGCGCACGCCTTCGGTCGGCTGCCCAGTCCGACCGGCGGGGCCATCGCGCTGCTGCTGGGCCATCTCGCCCACACCAGCGGCTGGCCGGTCCCCGAGGGCGGCAGCGCCGCCATCGCCCGGGCCCTGGCCGACGACCTGGGCGCGCACGGCGGGAAGATCCACACCGGGGTGCGGATCGACGACCTGCGCGAGGTGCGGCCGGCCGGCATCGTCCTGGCCGACCTCGGCCCCCGGGAGTTCCTGCGGGTCGCCGGCCCGGCGCTGCCCCCGCGCTACGCCGCCGCGCTGTCCGCCTTCCGCTACGGCCCGGCCGCCGCCAAGACCGACTTCCTACTGTCCGAACGCGTCCCGTGGACCCACCCCGACCTGGCCCGGGCCGGGACGGTGCACATCGGCGGCACCCGGGCCGAGGTCTTCGCCCAGGAGACCCGCAACGCCCGCGGACTGGCCTCGGAGCGCCCGTTCGTGCTGGTGATGGACCCGGTCGCAGCCGATCCCGGCCGGGGCCGCCCGGGCAGGTACCCGCTGTGGGCCTACGCCCATGTGCCGCACGGCAGCCCGGCCGACGCGAGCGCGGAGATCATCGCCAGGATCGAGGAGCACGCCCCGGGCTTCCGCGACACCATCACCGCGCAACGCTCGCTCAACGCCCAGCAGTTGGAGGCATACAACCCCAACTACGCGGGCGGGGACATCAGCGCCGGTGCGGTGACGCTGCGTCAGAGCTTCCTGCGGCCGGTCGCCCGGTGGGATCCCTACCGGACCCCGCTCCCGGGCGTCTACCTCTGCTCCGCCGCCACTCCGCCGGGACCGGGCGTGCACGGCATGTCCGGCTACCTCGCCGCCCGTTCGGCGCTGCGCCGGGAGCTGGGCATCCGCATCCCCAGACTCCCGGTACCGCACGCTGGTTGACCGGGCGTCAGCCCGGCCGGGCGGGTGTCAGTCCAGCCTCGCGTCGAAGGCCAGCTCCCGCGCCAGCTGCTCGACCCGCTCCTCGGCCAGGCCCCGCGCCGCGAACCAGGCGCCGACGTTGCGGACGTCCCGTTCGAGGAAGGAGCGGCCGCGGGGGTTGGCGATCACATCGACGATCTGCGGGACGTCGATGATCACCAGGCGCCCCTCGTGCACCAGGATGTTGTAGGCGGACAGGTCGCCGTGGGCGTAGCCGGCCCGGGCGAACAGCGAGAGGTTGCGGGTCAGCTGCTCCCAGAGGTCCTCCAGGTCGGCGTCCTCGCTGCGGAGCTGGGCCAGCCGCGGCGCGGCCGTACCGGAGGGTTCGCCGATGAACTCCATCAGGATCTCGGTGCCGGTGATCTGCACCGGGTAGGGCACCGCCACGCCGGAGGACCACAGCCGGCACAGCGCCGAGAACTCGGCGTTGGCCCACTGCCCGGCGATGGCCTGCTTGCCGAAGTCGGTGCGCTTGGCCATGGCCCGGCTGATCCGGGACTCCTTGTGGGCCCGGCCCTCCAGGTAGCCGGAGTCGCGATGGAACATCCGGTGCTGCCCGTCGCGGTAGCGCTTGGCGGCCAGCAGGGTGCGCCGGTCGGTACCGGGCACACCGCGCTCCAGCAGGAAGACGTCGCCCTCCTTGCCGGTCTTGACGATGCCGAGCTCGGTGTCGACGGCGCCGAGCTCCGTCACCACCCAGTCGGGGCGCGGCTCGGGCCCCTTCTCGGTCGGGGTCGACTGGTCCCAGGTGCTCCAGCGGTCGCCCTCGGGCGGGCCGTCGGGCACGGAGCCGCCGGCAGGGCCGTCGGCACCGGCGTCGAGGTCGGGGTCGATGAGGGTGAAGTAGTCGGCGTACTCGGCCTCCTCGTCGAGGCGGTTGCGCCTGCCGCCGCCCTTGGGGCGCACGCGGCTGAAGGTGTCACTGTCGGACTGGGCACGGTCGAAAGAGCGTTCACGCATCTGGAGGGGCTCCTGTGGGGTGGCCCACCGGAGCGCGTGGTCAGCTCAGCCGGCAGGCAGGTGATGAGAGAAGAAGGGTGAAGAGGCGTCTGGCGCGCAGGCGTGAGCGCGCCGCGTGATGGCGGCAACCACGGAGACGCACCTCCTCTCTCGTCACGAGCGGGCGATCGACAGCCCGGTGTTGCAGGAACTCGATCACCTTAGCGAGTCCTCGGCACAGCGCAACCGAATTAATCGGGGTCGAGCACGGCCAGCTCCAGCGCACGCAGCCGGGCCGGGTCGGCGATCACCTCGTACCCGGTGATCAGCCCGTCCCCGACGGTGAAGGTCAGCGCGACCCGCAGCCGTCCACCCGGTGCCACCACCGCTCCCACCTGCCCGTTCACCAGCAGCACCGCGGCGGTCCCGGCCCGGCGCCCGAACGCGGCGACGCCCTCCAGCACCGCCGCCCGGCCGCGGGCCACGGTCGCCGCACCGGCCGGCACGGCGGCGGGGTCGGACCGGCGGACCACCTCCGGGGCCAGCACCGCGACCAGCGCGTCCAGGTCCCCGCCGCGGGAGGCGGTGAGGAACGCCTCGACGACGTGCCGGTGGGCGTCCAGCTCGGCGCGGGGGAGCAGCGGAGCGCCGTGGACCCGTTGCCGGGCCCGGCTGGCCAGCTTCTTGGCGGCGGCCGGTGAGCGCTCCAGCACGGCGGCGATCTGCTCGAACGGGACCGCGAAGAGGTCGTGCAGCACGAAGGCGACCCGCTCGGCGGGACCCAGCCGGTCCAGCACCACCAGCAGGGCGCGGCCGACCGAGTCGACCAGCAGCGCCTCCCGCTCGGGGTCGGCGTGCTCCCCGTCGTCGCTGATCCGGTCGGACACCTGCTGCCCGACCGGGTCCTCCGGCCGAGCGGTCCGGGACCGCAGCATGTCCAGGCAGATCCGGGAGACGACCGTGGTCAGCCAGGCGGCCAGATTGTCGATCCCGTCGGCGTCGACCCGGCCCAGCCGCAGCCAGGCCTCCTGGACGGCGTCCTCCGCCCCGCCGAGCGAGCCGAGCATCCGGTGGGCGACGGCCCGCAGCCGGGGCCGCTCCGTCTCGAACCGGAGTGCCAGCGCATCGCGCCCGTCGTCCATCGGTCACCTTTCTCCACCGCTCCCCGTCGACCCTACGACGGACCCGACCGGGCCGAAGTGACCACCTGCGCAGGAGCGACCATGACCACGAGCATGACCACGACCACGACCACGACCCGACCGGTGACCGCCCTGGACCAGCCGCTGCTGCGGGGTGTGGACCTGGGGGACCTGCGGCTGCCCAACCGGGTGGTGATGGCCCCGCTCACCCGGGCCCGAACGGGCAACGACGGACTGGTGCCGACCGGGCTGAACGCCGCCTACTACGGCCAGCGGGCGACAGCCGGGCTGATCGTCACCGAGGGCACCTGGGTCAGCCCCCGGGCGATCGGCTTCGTCGACGTCCCGGGGATCTGGAGCGAGGAGCAGGTCGCCGGTTGGCGGCGGGTGACCGCGCTGGTGCACGCCCTGGGCGGCCGGATCGTGCAGCAGCTCTGGCACACCGGCTCCGTCTCGCACCCGGACCACCTCGGCGGTGCGCTCCCGGCCGGGCCCTCGGCGGTCAACCCGCACGAGATGTCCTTCACCGCCACCGGCCGCCAGGACACCGTCACGCCGAGGGAGATGACCGCCGCGGAGATCGCCGGCACCGTCGCCGACTACCGCGCCGCGGCGGCCAACGCCCGGCGCGCCGGGTTCGACGGGGTCGAGATCGGCGCCCCCGGCACCTACCTGATCCCGCAGTTCCTCAACCCGCGGCTGAACCTGCGCTCCGACCGCTACGGCGGCGACCGCGCAGGGCGGCGGCGTCTGCTGCTGGAGATCGTCGACGCGGTCGCCGAGCCCTGGGAGGGCCGGCGGGTCGGGGTCCGGCTCTCGCCGCACTGGACCTCCGGTGACCGCTTCACCGCCGACGAGCGGCTCCTCGCCGACTACGACGAGCTGGTGTCCGAGCTGAACCGGCACCCGGTGGCCTATCTGCACCTGCGCGGCCCGGGCCCGGCCGCCCCGGGGGCCGCGCCCGCGCTGGCCCCGTTCGCCCGCTACCGGCACCGCTTCGACGGCCCGCTGATCGTCAACAACGGCTTCGACCGCACCTCCGCCAACGCCGCGATCGATACCAGCACCGCCGACGCGGTGTCCTTCGGGGCGCACTTCATCGCCAACCCGGACCTGGTCACCCGCTTCGCCCTGGGCCGCGAGCCCGCGGCCGGCGACCCGGCCACCTTCTACTCCGGCGGCACCCGCGGGTACACCGACTACCCGCTCAGCACCTGGGAAACGACACCGGGGTCCAGCTCCGAAGAGCTGGACCCCGGGTCCTGCTAGCTGTGCGCCGCCAGGGACTCGAACCCCGGACCCGCTGATTAAGAGTCAGCTGCTCTAACCAACTGAGCTAGCGGCGCGTGCTGACCTGAGAGAGATTACATGATCCGACGGGAATCTCCGAATCGGTATCCTCGGTGGCGCGGGATCACCCGCGCCGGACAGATCCGCACGTCACCTACGGGGGAACGTATGACCGAGAGCCGCGCCGCCGGGAGCACCGAGGCGGTGGACGCCCACGCTGTGGCTGAGCTGACCCGTCTGCGGGGGAGTATCGACAACATCGACGCGGCGATCGTGCACATGCTCGCCGAGCGGTTCAAGTGCACCCAGGAGGTCGGGCGGCTCAAGGCCGAGTACCGGCTGCCGCCGGCCGATCCGGTCCGGGAGCGCGAGCAGATCGAGCGGCTGCGGGTGCTCGCCGAGAGCGCCAGGCTGGACCCGGCCTTCGCGGAGAAGTTCCTGAACTTCATCATCGCCGAGGTCATCCGCCACCACGAGACCATCGCCAGGGCCTGAAGGAGACGGCCGCCCGAAGCGGGCCGCTGACCCGCTCGGCCGAACCCCTCTCGCCGCTCACCGGCGGCTGTCGCAGGCTGGACAGCAGTCGATCGAGGACTTCGAGGGCGAGGAGCCGACTCCATGGCCAGGCGAAACGGGTACCGGACGGCGGCCGGGGCAGCAGCGGCCGCCGTCCTCGCCGGGGCGGTGCTGACCGGGTGCGGCAGCAGCGGGGCGGCCTCCTCCGCGGTCTCGGCGGCGCAGTCGGCCGCGTCCGGACTGGCGTCCAGCGCGCGGGACGCCCTGGCCTCGGCCTCGGCGGCGGCGTCCTCGGCGCTGGCCCGGGTCAAGGACGGCGTCGACGCCAAGGGTGACGTCTCGCTCGGCTCCCCCAGCACCGGATCGGACGGGAAGACCGCCGTCGAGGTCACCGTCAAGAACAGCGACTCCAGCGCCCACGACTACACCGTGACCGTCAACTTCCGCGACAGCGGCGGGAATCTGCTGGACGCCGGGGTGCTGAACATCGACAACGTCGCGGCCGGGGGCACCGGCACCGGAACGGTGCACAGCAACCGCGCCCTGAGCGGGACGGTCACCGCGGAGGTCGGCGCCGCGCTGCGGCACTGACCGGAGCGGGGGTGGTCGCCGCCGCAGCGGGTAGGAGCAGCGCAGCAACCCCGCTCCTGCCGCTGCGAGGGATCCATGAAGAAGGCCGCTGCCCTGCCCGCCGCCAAGCGACGGCACCTGGACCGGATGTCCGTCGGCCGCTCCGCCTGGGGTCTGTACCGGGAGACCCGACGGCCCGGCTCGCCCGGACTGGTCCGCCGGCTGGCCGCCGCGCCGCTGCTGGTCAAGGACGTGACCTTCGGCCGCTACCCGGGTCTGACGCCGGGTCGGCTCTACGGCTTCTTCCTGCTGATGGCGGTGTACGTGATCAGTCCCATCGATGCGATCCCCGACTTCATCCCGGTCATCGGCTGGGGCGACGACACCCTGGTGGTGCTCTGGTTCATGAACGGCCTGGTCCGCGAGTCGGGCCGGTACGTCGAGTGGAGGCGGGCCGGCCGGCCGGGCCGCTAGCCCGGCCGGCGGGCGTCCCGCAGCGTCAGCACGGCGGCGCCCAGCAGCGAGCCCAGCCCCAGCAGGTTGGCCGCGGACCAGATCGCCGCGGGCGCCTCCAACTGGGCCTTGCCGCCCAGCAGCGGCCGGAGCAGCCCGCCGCCGCGCAGGTACACCATCGTCTCCGGGGTGCCGTCGGGCGCCGGGCAGGGGCCGGCGAAGCGCAGCTCCTCGATGTCGCCGTCCGGGGTGAGCACCGAGCACTGGTAGTAGGCGGTGCCGTGGCTGCCGGTCTCCAGCTGCTGGGAGTCGATCGAGCCCCGCCCCTGGGTGCCCAGCACGAGCATGCAGGCCTGGGCGGCGCAGAAGGAGCCGGCCACCAGCAGCAGCGAGCCGGCCAGGTACAGCCGCCGCACCGGGCGCGGCGGGCCGGCCTTCAGGTACACGGTGCGGCGCAGCAGCAGGACGTAGCAGACGATCAGGGCGACCGCGCCGAGCACGGCGCCGAAACCCAGGTCGAGCGCGGCCAGCCCGGTGGTGGTGGCCGTGGCGGCCAGCAGGATCACCCCCCAGGCCGGGAGCGCCCCGGCGGCCCGCGGCGGCCCGGCCGGCCGCCGCGGCACGGGCCGGCCCGCCCCTGACCTGGCCGCGCCGGACCGGCCCGCACCCGACCGGCCCGCACCGCTCGCCCGGGCCGGGCCGCGGTAGCTGGATCCCGGCGGCAGCGAGGCGATGCCCCGGGCGTCGAGGGCGTCGGCGAACCGGACGGCCGAGCGGATCCCGGCCCGGGAGTCCGCCGCCCTCCGGGCGCTGACGGCGCGTCGGGCGCTGTCGGCCCTGGCGATGTCCTCGCGGCCGGGCCGGGCGTGGGTGTCGGTGAAGCAGAGCAGCACGCTGCGGACCATCGCGGCCCCGGCCGGGGTGCCGGCCAGGCGCCGCAGCTGGCGTCTCCGGAAACCCGCCTCGGCCAGCCGGCGCCGCTGGCGGTACGTCAGCCCGGCCAGCTCCTCGGCAAGTTGCCCCGGCTCCGTGCGGCCGTCCGCATCGGTCGGTCCCATCTGCCCCCCACCCGCTCCACCCGCCCCCTGTTGGGTGCGGCGGCACGCTAACACGCGGACACCCGGATACGGCAGGACGCCCCGTCCTGCCGCACCTGGGCAGCGGGACGGGGCGTCCTTCGGGCCGGTCGGCCGGTCAGGGCTTCACGGTGAGCACCGCGGTTCCGCTGCTCGCGGCGAACAGCTGGTTGCCGGCGAAGGCCGCGGTGACCGTGTAGGGGCCCTTGGCGGCGCTGAGCCGGCCGGGGGCGACGGTGCAGACCCCGCCGACACCGGGCAGCAGCACCCCGGTGCAGGGGACGGCGGTGCCGGAGGCGTCCAGCACGGTGACCGTCACCCGTCCGCCGAGCAGCAGCGACAGGGCCGTGCTCGCGGGCGAGACCGAGACCTCCACCACGGCGCCCTGGCCCTTGCCGACGGTGGCGGGCCGCAGCGTCACCGTGGTCGTGGTCGCCGTCGGGCCGACCTTCTGGACCAGCGAACCGCTGCTCGCCGTGTAGAAGGCGGAGCCGGAGTAGGAGGCGGTGAGGGTGTAACTGCCGGGCAGGCCCAGGTCCTTGCTGTCCACGGTGCACCGGGCGGTGCCGCCGGTCAGGGCGACCGGGCCGGCGCCGGCGGAGCAGCGCAGGGCACGGCTGCGGCCGCCCGAGGTGACGGCGAAGGAGACCGTGCCGCCCGGAACCGCGGTGCCGGGGTCGGTGGCGGCGACCTGGGCGGTGAGGGTGGTGCTGCTGCCGTAGGGGACCGGGTTCGCGGTGCTGCTCAGCGTGGTGCCGGCGGCCAGCGGGGTGCCGGGGCTGTAGCTGAACACCTGGCCCAGGCTCTTCTGCAGGTCGGCGGGCAGGCCGGTCTTGGAGGTCCGCCCGTCGCCGTACCAGGCGGTGTCGCCGTCGTCCTGCAGCAGCCGGACCGGGGCACCGGCGGTCAGCGGGTCCGGGACGTCGACGATGGTCTCCCAGGAGCCGTGGTCGGCGCCGGCGGGCTCCTGCGGCAGGGTGAGGCCGGTGGACAGCGGCGGGTCGGCGGGCTTGCCGTCCCAGCTGTAGAGCACGAAGGGGCTGTTGGTGCCGTCGGCGGTGCCCGCGATGATCAGGTACTGCCCGTCGGCGTTCCGGCGGATGTCGCGGATGCCCAGTCCGCCCAGGTTCATCAGGATCGGCGCGCCGAAGGTGGCGTGCACCCCGGTGGCGGACGGGTCGGTCAGCCGGTCCATGTCGGTCACCGGCACCACCAGCGCCAGGTGGCGGTCGGTGGTCGGCTCCAGCGGGGCGCGGAAGGTCAGGTAGGCGGTGCTGGTGCTGCCGGGGGCGAACTCCATGCCCTCCACGTTCAGGGCGTCGTCCTCGTGGCCGCCGATCCCGCTCTGCACCGACTGGGCCAGCCCCAGGTAGTCGGCGCCCAGGCCGTGGCCGTTCGCCTGGTCCCAGGCGACCAGGTCGCTCTGGAGTCCGGTGTAGCCGCCGACGTAGCTCAGCTGGGTGTCGGCGCCCGATCCGGTGACGGTGGTGGCGAAGACGGTGCTGCGCGAGGCCTGGACGGCGCCGCTGCTGCTGTTGCTCATCGAGCCGCCCCAGTAGACCGTGTCGCCCACCCGGGCGGCCGACTCCAGGTCCGCCTCGGCGGTGCCGGCCGGCAGCTGTGAGGTGAAGTCGAAGGTCCGCACCGGCGGGCCCGACCGGGTCTCGTCGTACAGCCGCAGCACATTGCTCTCGTCGTCGGCCACGATCATGTAGCCGCCGCCGACGTCGACGGCGGCGGAGGCGTTGCCCGCGCCGCTGTAGTAGCGCTGGCCGGCGTCGCCGGGATCGGCACCGTCGTTGAGATCGCTGGAGACCCCGTACTGGACCTGGGTGGTAGCGCTGCTGCCGTCCGGGGCGGTGGCGGTGAGGGTGATGGTGGCGTAGCCGGTGGCGGCCGGGGTGACGGTGAGGGTGCGGTCGGCGCCGTCCCCGGTCACGGTGAGGCCGGCGGTGGGGGCGACGGTCTCGTTCGAGGAGACCGCGGTGACCTTGATCTGGTCCGGGGTGACCGCCGGGTCCGGGTCGCCGACGGTGACGTCCAGGCCGGGGTCGGTCGGGTTGCCCAGCGCCGCGGCCAGCCCGCTGTGCGCGGTGGTCACGGTGGGCACCACGGCGGGCGGCCTGGTGCCGCCGCCGGTGCCGGTGACGGTCCCGGGGGCGAAGGCCACGCCGCGGAAGGTCTCGCCGGCGGGGGCGCTCGCCAGCACGGTGGCGCTGCCGCTCAGGGTGCCGCCGGTGCCGCTGGCGTCGGTGATCCTGTAGAGCGTGCCGGCGGTGCCGGACGAGCCGCTGCTGGTCGCGTAGAGGCTGACGGTGCCGTTGTCGTCATTGGCCGTCAGGCCGGTGACGGAGGGGACCGCGACCGAGCCCTGCTGCACCCAGGCGCCGCTGACCAGCCCGTACTTGACCACCGCGCCGACGGAGTTGTCGGCGACGTAGAGGGTGTCGGGGCTGCTGCCGGTGCCCAGCGTCAGCAGCGAGTAGCTGTACGGTCCTGACGGCGAGGAGGTGAACGGCAGGTTGGTGACCGCCTGGGTGCCGGTGGTCGGCAGGCCGGTGCCGACGGTGGCCACCGTCACCGACGCCTTGGAGGGGTCGGCCGAGGTGTAGAGCTGCCCGTCGGCGATGGCCAGCTGGCGCACGTTCTTGTAGGTGCCGGCCACCAGCGAGGTGGAGGTCGACGCGCCCAGCGCGGCGTAGCGCACCCCGCCCGCCGCGCCGCCGACCCAGAACTCCTGGCCGTCGTCGCTGACCGCGCTGCGGGGGTTGTTGCCGTCGGAGAAGTCGGTCAGCGCGGTGCTGCTGTCGACGGTGCCCGCGGCGTCGACCGTGGCCACGGTGCGGGGCACGGTGGCGGCGGCCGAGGAGGACAGCCCGGTGGCGCCGACGGCGGCGTCGTAGCCGGTGGCGACCAGGTAGCGGCTGTCGGCGGAGAGGGTCAGCCCGCCCTCGGAGCTCGCGGAGCCGCTGGCCACGATCGGCTTGCCGCTGCTCCCGGCCACCGCGGTGGTGGGCAGTGCCACCGACCGGACCAGCGAGCCGGCCGGGGAGTACTCGTCGAGGAAGACGGCCGAGCCCGCACCGGACAGGGTCGACGTGCCGTCACCGACCCGGTAGACCACCACGTCCCCGGCGGCGAAGCCGGATCCGGCGTCGGATCCGGTGTCGGCCGCCGCGGCCCCGGTGCCGAGCACCGCGGACGTCCCGGCCAGCACGGCCAGGGCCGCTGCGGCGGCTATCGCGCTTCTCATGCCGCGCATCACTCTCTTCTCTTTCTGCGTTCGCCTGCGACTCGTCGACCGTCGACCCGGTGGACCGGGCACACCGTAGGGAGCGCGGACGAACCCCGGCCGTCGCGACGGCGACGGCCGGGTGAACGCCGCCGGGGAGTTCCGCCGGATCGGCTCGGCCGAACGGGGGATCGTCCTGCGGCGGGAGCCCATGATGCCGTTTTTGTTGGTTTATATGACGATCTGAATGTTGACGATCCCCCTATGGAGCAGCTGAACGGGTCCATACCCGTCGACCCGGCCGACCCCCTGCTGTCCGGGGCGGCGGCACTGTCCGAACCGTTGGCCGCGCTGCTGCCGGTCGGTGGGCGGACGCCGCTGCGGCTCGCCGCCGGCCTGCTGCAGACCGCCAGGCCCCGTCAGTGGATCAAGAACGTGCTGGTGGTGGCCGCCCCGGTCGCGGCCGGGGACCTCTTCGCGCACCGGGTCCCACTGCGGCTCGCGGTGACCTTCCTGGTCTTCACCTGCGCCTCGGCCGCGGTCTACCTGGTCAACGACGCCAAGGACGTGCACGCGGACCGGGCGCACCCGGTCAAGCGCAACCGTCCGGTCGCCTCCGGGCTGGTCCCGGTCCGGCTCGCCTACGCCACCGGCCTGCTGCTCGCGGCGACGGCCGTGACGGCCGCGCTGCTGCTCTGCAACGCGGCCGCCGCCGGGGTGGTGGTCGGCTACCTGGTGCTGCAGATCGCCTACTGCACCTCGCTGAAGCACATGCTGCTGGTCGACCTGGCCGTGGTCGCCGCCGGGTTCCTGCTGCGGGCCATGGCCGGCGGCCTGGCCGTCGGGCTGCCGCTGTCACGCTGGTTCCTGATCACGGCCGGATTCGGCGCCCTGTTCATGGTGTCCGCCAAGCGCTACTCGGAACTGGTGCTGATGCGCGACCACGGCGGCCGCAGCCGCGCCCTGCTGGACGCCTACAGCGACACCTACCTCCGCTTCGTCTGGCAGCTCGCCGGAGCCGTGACCGTGCTCAGCTACTGCCTGTGGGCGCTGGGCACCGCCGACCCGGCGGGGGCCGGCGCGGCCGGGCTGCTGCCCTGGCGCCAGCTCTCCATCGTCCCCTTCGTGCTCGGGGTGATGCGCTACGCCGTCTTCGCCGACCGCGGCACGGCCGGGGCCCCGGAGGACATCCTGCTGAGGGACCGTCCGCTGCAGTTCATCGCCGTGGCCTGGCTCGCCGTCTACAGCCTGGCGGTCTGGAACCTCTGAGCGCCCGGTCCGTCAGCCGGGCGTCAGCCCCGTCCGTCGGCCCCGTCCGTCAGCTACAGCCTTCAGCCCCGGCGCAGCCGCTGCGGCAGCCAGGCCAGCTGGGCGGCCTGCTGGAACGGGCCGCCGCCCTCGTGGCCGTTGAAGTGGTAGACCTCGATCGCCTTGTCCGGGTTCGCGTAGGCGTTGAACGCGGCGAAGACCGTCGACGGCGGGCAGACGTCGTCCTCCAGCGCGGTGGAGAACAGCGCCGGCGCCTCGGCGCGCGCGGCGAAGTGCACGCCGTCGAAGTAGCCGAGGGTCTGCCGGGCCAGCCCGATCCGGTCGCGGTGGGTCTTCAGGTAGCTGCCGACCTCGCGGTAGGGGTTGCTGTCGGTCAGCGTCAGCGCGCGCGGGAAGTCGCAGAGGAAGGGGACGTCCGGAGCGACCGCCACCAGGTCCGGCACCAGTCCGCCGACGGCGATGGTGATCCCGCCGCCCTGGCTGACCCCGGTGACCGCGGTGCGCGAGGCGTCGGCGAGCGGGTGCGAGCGGGCCGCCTCGACGGCGCGCACCCCGTCGGTGAAGACCCGGCGGTAGTAGTAGTCGTGCGGGTCCTCGATGCCCCTGGTCATGAAGCCGGGGTAGGCCGGCGTGCTGCCGACCGGGTCGGGGGTGTCGCCGGTGGCCCAGCCGCTGCCCTGGCCGCGGGTGTCCATGACGAAGTGGGCGAAGCCGGCCGAGGCCCACAGCAGATGGCTGTGCGCCTGTCCGCGTCCGCCGCCGTACCCGATGAACTCGACCACCAGCGGCAGCGGTTCGGTCGTCCCGGCCGGGAGCACGAACCACCCCTTCACCGGCTGGCCGCCGAAGCCGGCGAAGGTCACGTCGTAGACCTCCACCGTGGCCAGCCCGGTCTGCACCGGCTCGAAGCGCGCGTCGAGGTCGTGCGTGCGGGTCTCTGCCAGGGTCTTGGACCAGAACTGGTCGAAGTCGGCGGGTTCGACCGCAGCACTGCGGTAGCTGTGGAGCTCGTCCAGGGGCAGGTCGAACAGGGCCATGGTCAGTCGTCCTTCGTCAGCGCCGCTTGATCGGATGATCACCCCACAGAACACCATCGGCGCCGGGGAATTCCACCCCTGGACCCCGGTGAACCGATCTGACGGGCCGTTAGGCCATTGGACCCCTTCCCTGCTCCGTCCGTTGGAATCCCAGTGCGAAACCGATTTGTGGTGATCGGTCCGGGATACCCCTTCGTCCACGATGGACGACATCCCCGCGGCCGCCGACCGGTGTCCGCGCTGCCGTCCAGTTCAGTTCCGGAGGAATGCATGAACCTCATTCGCAGCGCAGGAACGGGCATGGCCGTCCTCGCACTCGCTTTCGGTGCGGCCACCCCGGTCTACGCCGCGGCCGCCCCCGCCGTGTCCCACGTGGCCGGTGTCGTCGCCGACGGTCCGTCCGCCGGCGACTCCGGCCCCTGGGCCGCGCCGCGCCACCACCGTCACCACCACGGCTGGAGCCGTGACGACCGTGACGGCCGCGGCCACCGCTGGGGCCACCGCTGGGGCCGCGCGCACGGTCCGGTCGGCGCGGGCGGCGGCGCCATGGCGAGCTCGGTCGCCTCGCTGACGCAGCACATCGGTGGCTGACAGCCCCACCTCCGCTCGTGGCCGCCACCGGATCCCGGTGGCGGCCACCAGCGCGCTCATGGTCGCAGCGGCACTGTCCCTGCTGAGCGGGTGCGGGCACGACGCGGCGCCCGCGCACGCCCTGCCCGTCGCGCCCGGCACCGCCGCCACGGCCCGGCCCACGCCGGCCGCCACGGCCCCCGCTGTCTCCGCGGCGCAGCGGCTCTCCTCGGACGGCCTGACCGAGTCCGTCCCGCAGCGGGTCCAGATCCCCTCCATCCGCCTGGACGCACCGCTGGCCGAGATGGGCCAGGGCGCCGACGGCTCGATCGACACCCCACCCTTCTCCCAGCCGGGCACCGCCGGCTGGTACGGCGGGTCCGTCACACCGGGCGAGGTGGGCACCTCGCTGATCGTCGGCCATGTGGACACGCACCGCGGACCCGCGGTCTTCTACCTGCTCAGCGCGCTCCGGAAGGGGGACACCGTCCAGGTCGCCCGGTCCGACCACAGCACGGCGGTGTTCAGCATCGACTCGATCCAGGTGATCCCGCGGACCGGCTTCGACGACCAGAAGGTCTACGCCGACGCCGACCGGCCCGAACTGCGCCTGATCACCTGCGGCGGCACCTTCAGCCGCAAGCAGCAGGAGTACTCCAGCAACGTCGTGGTGTTCGCGCACCTCACCGGGGTGCACCGGACCGCCGGGCAGTGACCCGGCCGGTCCTGCGGCGGCAATGAGAACAGGGGGCCGGCTCCGAAGAGCCGGACCCCTGTTCCGCAGTCTGTGCGCCGCCAGGGACTCGAACCCCGGACCCGCTGATTAAGAGTCAGCTGCTCTAACCAACTGAGCTAGCGGCGCCTGCTGACGTGGAAGACGATACATGACCGCGGCCCCGAATGCGGAATCGGATTCCCGGGCGGCGCCCGGCGCCCGACCGTTGAACCGCTGTTGATCGGGGACCGGGACGATGGGCCCGGCCGTGGCCCCTTTCGTCATGGCCCGTCCCAGTACTGCCGTTCCTCCTCCGCAGAGAGCAGCGCCCGATGCCGACCCTCATGACGCCGATGGATCCGCACGCGGATCCGCTCAGAGCAGCCGATCAGGTGGCCCTCCACTGGCTGGGGGACAGCGGCGAGGCCGAGCTGTACACCTTCGACGGACTGGAGGACCAGGTCCGGCGGGCGGCCGCGGTGTTCCGGGCGGCCGGAGTGGGGGAGGGCGACGCGGTGCTGGTGTTCCTGCCCGCGATGCCCGAGGCGGTGATCGCGACGCTGGCCTGCGAGCGGTTGCGGGCGCGGGTGGTGATCGGGTCCGAGGCCGAGGACGGGGCGGTGACGCAGTCCACCGTGGCCGGCCCCGGTGCGACCGCCGCGCTGCGGGAGCTGATCCGCGCGGAGCGCCCCCAGGTCGTGGTGACCGCGGACGCGGTCCTGCTGAACGGCCGGCTCCAGTCGCCGAAGGCCGCGGTCGACCGGGCGCTGCGCGGCCCCGGCCGGGCGGGCGGCACCGGCACGGAGGGCACCGGCACGGACGGCACCGTCGGCTCGGTGCTGGTGGTGCAGCGCAACGCCTACCCGGTGGGATGGACCCCGGGCCGGGACCGGTGGTGGCATCAGGCGCTGGCGGGCAGCGTGTCCAGGAGGTTCCGGACACCGATGGCCTCGGTCACCTCCAGTTCCTCGAAGAGCCGCTGAGCCTCCGTCAGGCAGCCCCGTCCGCGCGCGCTCTGCCCCAGCGCCACCAGCGCCCGGCCCAGGGCCTCCTGGGCCAGCCCCTGGCAGTAGCGGGCGCTGACCTGGCGGCCCAGTTCCAGCGCCTGCTCGGCGCAGCGGACCGCCTCCGCGGCCGCGTTCATGGCCAGGTAGCAGGAGGAGAGCCGGGCCAGGGCGCAGCCCTCGGTCGAGTAGCGCTCCTGACGGCGCAGCATCTCCACGGCCTCGATCAGCCGGGTGCTCGCCTCGCCGTACTGCCCGTTGCCGAGCAGGACGGTGCCCAGCTGGTACAGCGCGTCGGCCAGGCAGCTGGGGTGCTCGGCGGCCCGGGCGGTGCGGACCGCCTCCCGTGCCGCGTCCAGGGCCTGTCCGGGCCTGCCGCCGGTGAGGTGGGCCCGGGCGATGTTGCCCAGCAGCCGGGCCTCGTCGGCCTGGTGGCCCAGGCCGCGGCAGAGGTCCCGGGCCAGCTCCAGATAGGGCAGCGCCTCCTCCGAGCGGCCGGCGGCGTTCAGCACCACGGCCAGCTCGGCGGCCACGGTGTAGTGGATCTCGGGGTGGTCCTCCAGCCCGCCCCTGGCGGGGTCCAGGCACTCCAGCGACCGGCGCAGCGAGGCCTCGGCGGGTGCGCCGTCCCCGGAGAGCCCGTGCAGCATGCCGACCAGGTAGTGCAGCCGTGCCTCGCCGCGCGCGTCCCGGCGCTCGGGGAAGCCGTCGGTCCGCCGGGCCACTGACAGGGCCTGGGCCAGCACCGCGTGGAAGTCCTCGGCGTGCGGTGTGGGGGCGCCCACCCACATCCAGCCGAGCAGCAGGTCGACCACGGCCGGCAGGGACTCCTCCGGGGCCTGCCGCAGCGACTGGCCCAGGACCGCCAGCAGCAGCGCGCGCTGGGCCCGCAGCCAGTCGCGGGCCTCGTCGGGGTCGGTGAGCGGCTCGCCGGCGCCGACCGTGCGGTGCAGGCTCCAGCTGAGCAGGTCGTCGCCCTCCAGCGTCCGCGAGGCGTTGCGGACGCAGGCCAGCAGGTGGTCCAGCAGCAGCAGCAGGCTGCGGCGGCGGACCGGCTCCGGGTCGGTCTCCTCCGCGCGGCGGCGGGCGAAGAGCCGCAGCAGGTCGTGGTAGCGGTAGCGGCCGGGCTCCTCGCTCTCCAGCAGCCCGGCGTCCACCAGCGACTCGGCCAGCGACTCGGCCTCGGCGACCGGCAGCCCGAGCAGGGCCGCCGCGTCGGAGGTCGAGCAGTCGGCGCCGTCCGGGAGCGAGAGCAGCCGGAAGGCGCGGGCCTGGTCCTCGCTCAGCTGCAGGTAGCCGAGTTGGAAGGTGGCCTCCACGGCCAGGTCGCCGACCTGCAGCTCGTCCAGCCGGCGGCGCTGGTCGGCGAGGCGGCGCGCCAGTGAGGCGACCGTCCAGGAGGGCCGGACCGCGAGCCGGGAGGCGACGATCCGCACCGCGAGCGGCAGCAGCGAGCAGGCGCCGACCACCTCCCGCACCGCGGCCGGCTCGGCGGCCACCCGGGCGGCCCCGGCCACCGCGGCGAACAGCTCGACGGCCTCCTCCTCCTGGAACACGTCGATGTCCACCAGCCGCACCCCGGGCAGCCCGGCGGGCCGGCCGCGTCCGGTCATCAGCACGGTGCTGCTGCCGGTGCTCGGCAGCAGCGGCCGGATCTGGGTGGAGTCCCGGACGTTGTCCAGCAGCACCAGCACCCGGCGGTCGGCCAGCAGCGAGCGGTACAGCGCGGTCCGCCGCTCCACCGTGTCGGGCAGCTGGGCCGGGGGTATGCCCAGCACCTCCAGGAACTCGGCCAGCGCCGCGGCCGGGTCCACCGGGTTCGAGCCGGCGCCGCGCAGGTCCAGGTAGAGCTGCCCGTCCGGGAAGGAGCCGCGGACCTCGTGCGCGCAGTGCACGGCCAGCGTGGTCTTGCCGACCCCGCCGATACCGGCCAGTGCGCAGATCGCCACGGCCTGGCCCGGTGAGCGGTGCAGTGCGTCGACGATCTCCTCGACGAGCTTGGTGCGGCCGCTGAAGTCCGGTATGTCGGGCGGGAGCTGGGCCGGGACGGTGGCCGGGGCGGAGCCGCCGCCGGGGCCGCCGTCGGCCGACGCGGCCCCGGCCGCCGTCGGCCTGGTCGCCGGGGTCAACTCGGGGTCGGCCGCCAGGATCCGACGCTGGAGCACCGCCAGTTCGGGGCCGGGTTCCACGCCGAGCTCGTCGATCAGCAGCCGGCGGGTGTCCGCGTGCACGCCGAGCGCCTCGGACTGCCGGCCGCTGCGGTAGAGCGCCAGCATCAGCAGGGCCCGCAGCCGCTCCCGCAGCGGGAACTCGGCGGTGAGCGGCCCCAGTGCGGCGATCACCTGGTTGGTGTTGCCCAGCTCCAGGTCCAGGCCGATCCGGGACTCGACGGCGGAGAGCCAGAGTTCGCCCAGCCGGCGCCGCTGGCCCTCGGCGTAGCCGCCCGGCACTCCGGAGAGCGCCCCGCCGCGCCACAGCGCCAGGGCCTCGGTGAGCAGGTCCACCGCCCGCTGCGGCTCCCCGGCCGCGGCCGAGCGGTCGCTGTCGGACAGCAGCCGTTCGAAGGTGTGCAGATCGAGGCAGTCCGGGTCGATCCGGAGGGTGTAGCCGTCCCCGGTGGAGAGCAGGACCTGCGCCGGTGTCCGGCTGGCCCGGTCGGGTTCGAGTTCGGTGCGGAGCCGGGAGATGTAGGTGCGCACCGTCCCGATGGCGCGCGGGGGCGGCTCGCTGCCCCAGATGCCGTCCACCAACTCGTCGATGGAGACGCTGTGACCGTGGTTCAGCAGCAGCCTGACCAGGACGGCCATCTGCTGCGGCGACCCCAGCCGCAGCGCCCGGTCCCCGAGTTGCCCACGGACCTCGCCGAGCACCCGGAACCTCAATCCGGTTTCCATCCCGTTCGTTCCGCTGCGCATCCGTTTTCTCCCCAGAGCGCTGGAAATTGCCCGTACACCAGTCGGGACGGTAGCACTGACGCACGGAAGGCTCCGACTCTTCCGACGTACCCGATCCTCCGGGGCGTTGAACGAACGTTGATCCGAGCGGGGCATGATGAGAGCCCACATCAACTCGATGCCTCACCGCTTCACCGCATCACGAGGAGCAGCATGACCACGCCGCAGAACGACGCAACGGAGTCCGACTCGACCGCCACGGGGGAGGCCGAGTCGACTTCGGCGGAAGTGGTTGTCGAGGAGTTGACGTCGGACGACACAGCGTCGGCCGAGGGGACCGACGCTGTGGTCGACCCGGATCGGGTGCGCAGCCAGGAATAGGTGCCGCATCCGCGATGCCACGTCTCGGGGGGGACGCGGAATCGGGGGACGGGGGAGGGGCTCATCACTGGGGAGTGATGGGCCCCTGGTCCGTCTCCGGGGCCGTCCCTGCGACTCGGGTGCGGGCCGTCCCGTTCACGCGGTCGGCAGGTGCGAGACGGTCATCCTGACCACGGTCTGGGCGGCGCCGTCGGTGGACGCGGCGGCGGTCCCGGCGGGCTCGGACGGCTCGGACGGTTCGGCGCACGGGAGTTCCACCGGCTCCGGCGGGGCGGCCGGTGCGGAGCCGCCGCGGGCGGCGCGGACGCAGGCCCAGAGCAGCACCGAGGCCCCGGGCAGCCAGGGCTCACGGGTGTCCGGGGCGACGATCCAGCGGTTGGGGCCCTCGGGGGCGTCCGCCATCCGCTGGACCGGGGGCACGGTGATGGCGTCGCCGGCGCCGTGGCAGAGCACCGGCGGGACGCCGCGGGCCCACTCCTCCCAGACCAGCAGGGTGCGCAGCCGCTGCGCCGCGCCGACCTCGGCGAAGACCAGGATCCGGCCGCGGTGGGTGGCCACCGGACCGCAGCCCGGCCCCGACTCCCACAACTCGTCGAGCACCCGGCGGCCGAACAGGCCGGGCAGGTTCACCACGTCGAAGGTCCGCCCGCAGGGCAGCACGGTCGGCGCCCAGGGGCGCGACTCCCACAGCGCCCGCATGCTGCGCGGGTACTCGCTGGCCGAAGCCAGCCAGGCCTCCCCGGCCACGGTGACGTACTCGATCGACTCATGCGTCCACATATCCACCGTTCCATTGGTACGGGGGCCGGACGCGGAGCAGGACGGGAAGTGGGGAACGCCGGACAGAAGGAGCGGATACGGCGTATTCTCCCGGGCATATGCCAGCGGGGCCGCGGCGGGGAGCACCCCGGCGGTCAGCCGATGCGGCGCTGCCGCAGCAGCCCGCGGCCGTGCTCGACCATCTTCGCCGCGTAGTCCGGGGTCCAGTCGGCGCGGGCGGCGATCTCCTCGAAGGTCAGGCTGTCGAAGCGGCGGGTGTCGGCGAGCTGGGCCGCCGCCATCGCCTGGAAGTCGCTGGCCCGTTCCGCGGCGGCGCGGAACGCCACGGTCAACTCGGTGGAACGGCTCAGCAGTTCCCGCGGGTCCTCGATGTCGTCGAGGTCGAAGAAGTGCTCCTGCTCCGGCTCCGCGAGGCCGGGCTCGAAGAGCAGCGGGGCGGGGCGGAGCCTCCGCTGCGGCGAGCGGTCGGCGGGGGAGTCGGGCATGGGGGGCACCTCCGTGCTGGGTCAGGTGGAAGGCTGTGCCACGAGCCATTGTGCGTGCAGGCAGCCGGCGAGGGAACAGGGCCTTCCGTTCCGGTATTCCCGGGTCTCCCCGGGTGTTCCCGCAGGTGGGGTCGGTGCGCCGGTCGGTGGTCGAGCCGGCACTCCCGGTGTTCAGCCGGGCACGCGGTGCTCGCTCAGGTGCTCGAGGACGGCGTGGTTGGCGGTCCATCCGTCCGGGAACTTCACCGTGACGCCCAGCTGGACCGGCTCGGTCGAGGGGTGCTCGTCCAGCAGCTCGGCGATTCCGGCCCGGGCAACGACGATACAGGCGTGCCGGTGCCGGGAGGCAAGTACGCACAGCCGGCCGGTCTCCAGATGGAAGGCGGTCGCGTCGGGACGCCCGGAGAGCGGGTGCAGCACCACGGTGACGTCGTACTCGCGGCCCTGCAGCCGGTTGGCGGTGTCCACGGTGACCGCCGCGGCGCCGTCCACCGGGACGCCAAGCGCCACCAGCGCGGCCCGGACCGCGGCGGCCTGGTCGCGGTGGGCGGTACCGACCGCGATCCGGTCGGCGGTCAGCGGGGCGCTGCCTCGCTCGGACACCGCCGTCCCGGTGCGGTCCAGCAGCCGCCGCACCACGGTGGCGACCGCGCGTACGGCCTCCGGGTCGGTGCGCACCGTGTGCCGGGCCGGCAGCTCCAGCAGGCCCCAGCCGGACTCGGCCGCGATGTCGATGACCCGGTCGGCGGCCGAGCCGTCGCCCGGGGCGGCCAGGGTCAGCCCGCGGTCGCCGGGCCCGGTCCCGGAGCGGAACGGGGCGTAGGGGTAGAAGGCGGCCGACACCAGCGGCGCCGCCGAGGCCGGTAGCCGCCAGGACACCGGCAGCCGGTGCGGCACGATCCTCGGGTTGTGCGCCAGCAGGGTCATCACCGCACTGCTGGACGGGTCGTAGCTGAGCCCCGCCCACTGGTCGGTGCCGACGATGGAGAACGGGTCCAGCTGGCCCGGGTCGCCGACGAACAGGGCCCGCTCGAACAGCCTGGCCACGGCCAGCAGCGCGTCGGAGCGCATCTGGTAGGCCTCGTCGACGATGGCGTGCCGCCAGGGGTCGACGTCCTTGACCCACTGCCACTTGGCGGCGGTGGACACCACCACCGAGCACTCCAGCAGGTCGGCCGGCTTGGTGGAGGCGGACACGGCCGGGTGCCGCAGCGCCTCGGGCGCGGGCGCGGCGTCGCTGCCGTGCAGCCGTCCGACGGTGAGCCCGGGGTCTGCCGTGGCCAGCCGGTCCACCAGGTCGTCCACCTGGCTGTTGGTCTGCGCGACGATCATCAGTCGTTCGCCGGCGCCGACCAGCTCCCGGGCGGCCCGGACCACCAGCGTGGACTTGCCGGCCCCGGGCGGGGAGTCGACCACGGTGCCGCGCTCGGTGCCGTGCAGGGCGGCGTCGAGGATGGCGGCGACGGCGCGGTCCGCCTCGGCGCCAGGGTCCGCGCCGGGGCCGGTTCCGGGGCCGGTTCCGGAGGCGCCACCGGGCGGGCGGGAGAGCGGAGGCACAGGTCAGGCCCCTTCTTCGTCGGCGGGCGCGGTCGGGAGGTCCGGCTGGGCGGTGGCCGTGCGGGTGACCGGAGGGCCGCCGTGGGTCCAGGGGGTGTCCTCGGGTTCGGGCAGCGGCGCGGACTGGCGGGCCGTCAACTCGAAGAGGGTGAAGCACACCTGCTCGCCCGGCTCGGGGACGCTGCCCGGCTCGGGCTCCTTACGGCGGCCCATGCCGTTCAGCAGCCGCACCGTGACCAGCCCGGCCGCCGGGTCCGCGGACACCAGCTCGGCCTTCTGCGCGGTGGGGCCGCCGGCCCGGTACAGCTCGCGCCCCGGGTCCCCGTGCGGACGGTCCGAGGTGCGGACGGTGACCAGCGGCCGCGGCTTGGGGCTGCGCCCGGTCTCGTCGTACGCCGCCTCGACGGCGACCACCCGTCCGGCCAGGGCCTCGCCGGCGAGCCGGTGCTCGGCCATGGCCAGCGGGTCGTCCAGGGCCTCCTGGATGTCCAGCCGGGTCTGCTCGCGCTCGCGCTGGGCCAGCTTGCGGGCGGCGGTCACCGCGTCGTCGCGGACCGGCTGCGGGGGCTCGCCGGCCGCGATCCGGTCCCGGTGCGAGGTGTAGGACCAGCGGTCGCCCTCCCAGCGCTCCGGCAGGTGCGCAGCGGCGGGCAGCGCCCGGAGCAGGTCCAGGCCCTGCCACAGCCGGTCCCAGGTCGGTCGCAGCACCGCCTCCAGCAGTGCGGCGATCTCCGCCTCGCGGGCCTGCGCGGCCACGGCGTCGTCCAGCTTGCGGGCGGCGTCGTAGCGGGTGATCGCCGGGGCCAGCAGGCCGCTGTCGAAGCGCGGGTCGGTGGTCGGCCCGGCCGGCGGGCACAGCAGCTGGCCGTGGCCGTCCCGGGCGGTCTCCGCCAGCAGCGCGGCCTCGGCGCCGGTGCGGCCGGCGGGCGGGTCGATCCAGGCCAGCAGTGCGCCCAGGTGCTGGTCCTCCAGCCGGCTCTGCCCGGTGGCCCAGTGCCGGCCCAGCAGGTCGGTCATGGCGAGCAGCAGTGAGGAGCCGGGGACCTGGGCCCGGTCCCGCAGGTGGGTCAGCCAGCGGCCCAGCAGCGGGACCCGGGCCGGCACCGGGTAGGGGCCCGGGTCGACCCCCTCGTCGAGCGCGGTCTCGGCGCTGCGGCGGAAGCGGGTGGAGCGGCCCAGCAGCCCCAGGAACTCCACCGCGGCCGGGCCGGGAACCAGCAGTTGCGGGGCGTTGGTGCACAGTTCGCGCACCTGCTCGGTCTTCTCCCCGGTCGCCGGGTCCTTCACCTCCCTGGTCAGCAGGTCGACCTCGGTGCCGAACCCCTCCAGCCAGGGCAGCAGCTCGGCGGCGAGGTCCGCGAGCAGAGCGAACCGGCGGTCCCGGTCCAGCGGCTGCGGGACCGTCAGCAGCACCGGTGACTCCCGGTCCTGACCGAGCATCACCGCCAGCGGCGCCCCGGCCTCACCGGCGGCGGCCAGCGGCACCAGGACCATCGGCCGGTCGGCGAGGTGCCGGTGCCGTACCGTCGCCAGCGGCACGGCCCGACCGTCGCGGACCGCCTCCATCCGGGCCAGGGTGGAGAGCAGGCTCATCCGGCACCGCCCACGGGGGCAGCGGCCTGCAGCGCAGCGGTCTGCAGTGCCTCGGCGCGCAGTGCGGCGGCGCGGGCGAGCCGCAGGGCGGACTCGGCGTCGCCGTCGTCGGGGGTGTCGGCGAGGGTGTCGGAGGGGGTGCCGCCGGCGGTGTCGGCGTGAGTTCCGCCGGGTGCGGTGACTGCGGCTGCGGCTGCGGCCAGGGCCTGCTCGACGGTGTGGAAGCTGCCCAGCTCGCCGCGCACCCCGCGGCCCAGGGTCTCCACCGATCCGGCGCAGCGGGCCTCGGCCCGGCAGTGGAAGCCCAGTTCGCAGGCGGAGAGGCAGTCCGGGGAGTACACCGCCTGCAACGCGCCCACGGCGGCGGCTAGTTGCCCGTCGGAGCGGTCCCGGCCGAAGCCGGTGCCGGTCGGGAGGACGTCCAGCAGCTGCTCGACCCGGGTCAGCCGGTCCAGCTGGCGCCGGGTGACCGCCATCGGCTTGCGGACGTCGACCGCGGCGGCGGTCGGCTGGTTGCCGAAGTCCTTGGGGCAGACCAGCAGCGCCGTACTGTCGGGGGCGCCGGCCAGGCCCTCGGGCTCCCGGTAGGGGTCGCGCACCGGCTCGACGCCGGCCAGCGCGGCCGCGGTCTCCCGCAGCGCGAGCACGTACACCGCCGCCTGCCGGGCCGCCGCGCCCACCTTGACGGCATCGGCCCCGCCGTCCAGGATCGGGAAGGACTTGATCTCCACCACGGTCCAGCGGCCGTCGGGGCGGACCACCACCAGGTCAGGTTCCAGATGCGCGGTCGAACCGGCGACCTCCAGCCGCAGCAGCGGCTGGTCCAGCACCGTCCACACGCCGGGCCGGGCCGCGGCAGCGGCCAGCGCGACCCGGGCGCTGGCGACCCGTCCGGCCGGCAGTCCGGGGTCGTCGACCAGTTCGGCGAAGACCACCGGAGCGCTGTCCTCGGGCAGCCGCAACTGCTCCCTGAGCAGGTCCAGCAGCACCGTGCAGCCGTCGGCCTTGACCCGGCGCTCGAAGCCCAGGCCACGGCTGATCGCGAACGGCGACTGACCGAACGGCGCCGGGTTCCCGAGCCGGGTCGCCAGATCGGTCTTGTCCACCCCGGCGGCGTCCAGCACCGCCCGCCGGCCGCACCCGGGATTGGCCGCCAGCGCGGCCAGTGCGCGGGCGTCCAGACTGCGTTGCGGCGCGTCGCCGCGGAGGCCGGCGAGCCGGCGCTCCAACGGACTCGGGGACAGCCTCGGCGACTGCGGGGGCTCCGGTGCCGGACGCCCGGGGATGAAGTCGTTCATGGTGCGGATCAGTCTTGCACCCACGACTGACAAGGGGAGCGCCGTACGGGTCAGTGCAGCGCCGGAGTTCGCCGTTCGACGGGTGCGGCGGGTATGCCGGAGGCGACGGCGGTGCCGGGTGCGGTGGATGTGCTGGCTGTGCTGGATGCGGTCTGACGGGACGTCGGGATCTGCTGGTAGTCGGGAACCGGGTGGCGGACCGGCAGATGGATCGGCAGGTGGACGATGTGGGTGCGGGATCCCGAGGTTCCCCGGAGCCGGTCGGTGAGCCGCAGCGCCGGGCCGGTGAGCAGCGCGCCCACGCCCAGCAGTACCGCGCCGGCCACGCAGTCCAGCAGGTAGTGGTTGCCGGTGCCCATCACCACCATGGTGATCACCAGCGGGTAGAGCAGCCCCAGCGTCCGCACCGTGCGGTCCCGCGCCAGCCGGAACAGCAGCAGCCCGCACCACAGCGACCAGCCCACGTGCAGGCTGGGCATCGCCGCGAACTCGTTGGTCATCGACCCGAGCCCCTTGGGCGCGCTCGCCGCCCCGCTCCACCAGCCGAGGTTGGCGTGCTGGGCCATGGTGTCGGTGAAGCCGTAGGAGGAGGGCATCAGCCGCGGCGGGGCCGCGGGGAACAGGATGAAGCCGACCAGGGCCAGCACCGTGGTGATCCCCAGCCAGGTCCTGGCGCGGCGGTACTGGTCGCGGTGGTGCCGCCAGAGCCACACCAGCACCGCCGGGGTGACCAGGTAGTGCAGCGTCGCATAGGCGTAGTCGGCGGGTACGCCGAGCCACTGCTGGCTGCTGAAGGTGCTGTTCAGCCAGCGTTCCGGGTCGAGGTGGAGCCACTGCTCCACGTCGATCAGACTCCGCGCGTCCTGTACGGCTTCGCCGAAGCCGCCGCTGACCAGCAGCCGGCTGCCGTCGTAGACCAGGTAGATCGCGGCTACCAGCAGCAGTTCCAGCTGCCAGTGCCCCGGTCGCCTCCTGAGAAGGGTGCGTGCCATGACCACTCCGGACGTTCGAGCGAAAGCGTACGCTCTACCGTACGCTGTACGTTAGGGAGAAATCATCTCCGGGTCACATCTGGTTCTCACCTGGGCCCTGTAATCTCCGACACAGCGCCCTCCCAGGGCCCAGACAGCCCCCCGTCCCCGCAGCGTCCGGAAGGCCATGTCGCAGTCAGTGCCCCGCCGTCGTGCCCCTCGCAATTCCCTCAGCGCGGAGCTGATCGTCGACCGTGCCCTCGCGCTGCTGGACCAGAAGGGCATCGAGGCCTTCTCCATGCGTGCCCTGGCCGAGGAGCTCGGGGTCGGCACCATGGCGCTGTACACCTACTTCCGCGGCAAGGAGGAGCTGTTCCGGGCCGCCCGGGACCGGGTGCTCGGCACCTACCAGCCGCCCTGCACCAGCGGCAGCTGGGACGAGCAGCTGCGCGCCCTCTGCCTCTCCATGTACGAACTGTTCACCGGCCGCCCCTCGGTGCTGCAACTGCTGGCCGAGGGCAAGGCCGAGGGCGACTTCGCCGACGCCGCCTCGGTCACCATGGAGCAGGTCGTCAAGCTGCTCTGCGGGTCCGGCCTGGACCGCCAGGCGGCGGCCCGCGCCGCCGGGACGCTCATCGGCTTCACCATCGGCTCGGCCCTGCGCCAGGTGCGCGAATGCGATGAGGAGGGGCAGATGACGGCCAAGGCCGAGCTGCTGCGGCGGCGCTTCGCCGCCCTGTCGCCGGAACGCCACCCCGCGCTCACCGACCTGGCCCCCGAACTCACCGTCGCCCGCGAGGACGGCGAGGGTCAGTACACCTTCGGCCTCGGCCTGATCCTGTGCGGCCTGCGGGAGCTCGCCGGCTCGGACTGCGCGGCGCCGCAGTCCTGATCCGGTCGTGGATCAGGGATCATGGACGGGTACACCAGCACTGCCATCCAAGGGAGACCCCTGTGCCCTCGCGCATCCTTCTGGTCCGACACGGCGAGACCGAGTGGTCCGCCGGCGGTCGGCACACCGGGCGGACCGACATCCCGCTCACCGAGGAGGGTCGCGAGATGGCCCGCCGCCTCGGCGACCGGCTGAAGCGCGAGCCCTGGGGCGGCCTCCCGGCTGCCGAGATCCGCACCAGCCCGCTCCGGCGCGCCCGGGAGACCTGTGAGCTGGCCGGCTTCGGCGACCGCGCCCTGGACACCCCCGACCTGCTGGAGTGGGACTACGGGCGGTACGAGGGCATGACCGGACCCGCGATCCGGGCCGAGGACCACCCGGGCTGGCTGATCTGGCGCGACGGCGTCCCGGACGGGGAGACGCTGGAGCAGGTCGCGGCCCGCGCCGACGCCTTCATCGCCTGGACCGCCGAGCACGGCGGCGTGCCCGACCCCGACACCACGGTGATGCACAGCGCCGACAACGACGTGCTGGTCTTCGCGCACGGCCATTTCCTGCGCATCCTCGCCGCCCGCTGGCTGGGCCTCCCGGCCACCCACGGCCAGCGGCTCAAGCTGGGGCCGGCCACCCTCTCCATCCTCACCTGGGAGTACGGCGCCAGAGCCGTCGAGCTCTGGAACGACGGCTCGCACCTGCACTGAGCCGACGCACCGGCGAACCGTAGCACCGGCAACCAGCAGCAGCCGAACGGTGAGTGACGTCCCGTCAGCTCGCCATGGAGACGTCGTAGCGGCTGATGAACTCCGCCACCTCCGGTACCGCCCGGTGCGGCCGCAGCCGGGACGCCGTGTCGGCGACCATGGACCTGATCCGGGTGGAGTGCACCTCGCCCAACAGGGCCACCACCTGGCCGCCGCTGGTCGCGGCGGCGGCCAGCTCGCCCCGTCCCAGCTGGTCGTGCGCCAACTCGGCGGTGTAGAGCGCCCTGTTGCGGACGAAGTGGGGCTGCTGGAGCTCTATGGCGCTGCGGGCGCAGCCCTCGGCCTGTTCCCACTCGCCCAGCGCCGACCAGCACTGCGCCTCCAGGCCGGCCAGTTCGGCCTCGCCGTAGAAGGACATCCACTCGGGATCCGCCTCGGCCGGGCCGGCGGCGTACAGCCGCTGGGCCTGCTGCAGCGAGCGCACACAGGCGCCCCGGTCCTGGAGCTGGGCCCAGGCCCCGGCCTCCCGCATGGCCAGCAGTGAGCAGAGCCGCTGGGAGCCGAGCTTCAGGGCCACCTGGTGGGCGGCCTGGGCGGCCCGGACCGCCTCGCGGGGGCGGCCGGCGTCCCGGGCCAGGAAGGCGCTGTTGCAGAACGCATGCGCCTCCAGCGCCGGGTCGTCGGCCATCCGCGCGGTGGCCAGGGCCTCGGCGTAGAAGGAACGGGCATCGGCGAGCCGCCCCGAGTCATGGGCGAGCCAGCCGACCGAGATCGCCAGCTCCCCGGCGCCGGACTGCAGCCGCTGCTCCACCCCCCGGCCGTAGGAGCCGCAGTTGAGCAGTTGGTAGGCGGTCCGCAGGACCCGTCCGGCGCGGTCGAAGAGTGCGTCCCCGCCCTGGACGTCGTCGAGCAGCCGGATCTCCCTGACGGCCGCCTCGACCCGGCGGGCGTCGGCCGCGCCGACCTTGCGGCCCGGGGCCACGGTCCCCGGGGCTGCGGCAGCCGCCGGTAAGGGTTGGTCCAGGCCCAGCACCGCGGCCATGGTGACCGGGGCGCCGGACAGGAACGTGCGTCGGTGCACGTCGTCGTTCTCCTCGTGGTTCTGGTCCGTGGTCTCCCGCATGCCGCCTGCGCGCCGGGCTTCGGCGCGCGGGGCGAAACCCAGGTCCTCCAGGGAGGAGCCGGGGAACATATGCAGGAAGACCCTCTCGTACGCGTAGTTGGGGCGTCTGATGGCACCCGACTCGACCCGTCCCACATAGCGCGCGTCGCAGGATACGTGCTCGCCGATCTCCCGCCCGGCCCGCCGTACGGCGGTGGCGAACTCGCCCGCCGAGCGGTCCCCGCGCAGTGCTCGCATCGCCTGGTTCACAGTGAGTGCTGCGGTGTGGTTGGTGAGGGTGTTGGTCATGTCGGCCCCCTTGCTCTCAGACGCCACGACAGTACCCTCTGCAATGATTCGAACACTCAGGGTTTCTGGACAAACCGGGCATGCGCCGGAAAGATGCCATGAAATGCCATGCTCTGCCAGGCATGACAACCGTGGCCCCGGTGCCCCCTGATGCGTTGTGCTTGGCAGTAACCGCCGACACCACTCAACGGCGAGCGGTCAATGATGGAGGCGTCCATGTTCGCAGCGGAGTTCCCTTCGGACCCGTTCCCTGCGGCTCTGCCCACTCCCTCCTGCGATCTGGTGAGGGTTCCGGAGCGGCAGGGGCTGGAGACCGTCGACATCCTGCGGTTGCGCGGGGCCTGCGGCCCGGTGCTGCTGGAGGACGCCGACGCGACCCTCTCCTTCCTGGTCCCGGCCGGCGCGGTCGACACCTGGCAACTGCCCGGCGGCTCCTGCACCGAGGCGCTGGCGCCGGAGGACGACGGCGCCTGGCTGCTGCCGCCCTCCCCGGAGCGTGCGCTCACCGACCCGGCGCAGCTGTGCGCCGCCCTCGGCGAGGCCGCCAGGACGCTGGCCGCCTCCGGCTCCGGCGCGGCCGCCGCGGACGGGGCCTGACCAGCGGATCCGTCGCTGCCCTGACCCTCGGCTGCCCGCATACTTGGCAGGTGGCCAGGAAGCAGCAGCACCCCACCCCCAAGAAGTCCGTACCGCAGGACACGGCCGAGCAGGTCGCCTCGGGCCGGGCCGAGCTGGTCCCGGACCGCGACCGGCCGAACGCCTGGACCCTGCTGCTGGACGGCACGCCCCAGTCCCATGTGGACCTGGACGACCCGACCCGGCTGTCCTTCGAGTACCAGCGCCGCTTCGGCCACCTGGTGGACCTCGCCGCACCGCCCCGGCAGCCGATCACCGTGCTGCACCTGGGCGGTGGGGCGCTGACCCTGGCCCGCTACGTCGCCGCCACCCGGCCGCGGTCCCGGCAGCAGGTCGCCGAGATCGACACCGCGCTGACCGAGTTCGTCCGGCGAACCCTTCCGCTGGACCGCGGCTGGCAGCTCCGGGTCCGCGGCGGTGACGCCAGGGAGATCCTGGCCCGCGCCCCCGAGGCCCAGGCCGATCTGGTGGTGGCGGACGTCTTCAGCGGTGCCCGGACCCCGGCGCACTGCGCCTCGGTGGAGTTCGCCGGGCTGGCGGCGCGGGCCCTGCGGCCGGAGGGGCGCTACGCCGTCAACGTCACCGACGGCGGCCGGCTGGACTTCGTCCGGGGCCAGGTGGCGACCCTGCGTGCGGCCTTCGCCGAGGTGGCGCTGATCGCCGACCCGGTGGTGCTGCGCGGTCGCCGGTTCGGCAACCTGGTCCTGGTCGCCGCCCAGCAGCCTTTGCCGCTGGAGCAGTTGACCCGGTTGATCGCCACCGACCAGCACCCGGGACGCATGGAGCACGGCCCCGGCCTGACGGACTTCCAGGCGGGGGCCGTGCCGGTCGCCGATGCCGGCGCGGGCCCCTCACCCGCGCCGCCACCGGGCGCTTTCACTTCTTGATCGACCCTTTCGGAGGGAGGACCGGGGTCAGGAGACCGGGGTCAGGAGACCGGGGTCAGGTGCAGGATCAGGTACTCGTAGGCCTGGCTGTTGGGCGACGGGTTGATGTAGGGGTTGTCGGAGGTCGGCCAGCCGGTGAAGTTGGCGGAGCTGTACTCGTACCAGGCGGCGCCGTAGAGCACCGGCACGGCCGGGACGTCGTCGGAGAAGATCTGCTGCAACGTGTCCAGCGCGGTCTTCTGCGCGTCCGGCGTGGTGGCGTTCTGGTACGCGGCGATCGCGGTGCTGGCCTTCGCGCTGGTGTAGCGGCCGAAGTCACCGGCCGCGGTCTTGCCGACATCGGCCGTGGTGCTCGGGTCCAGGATGAACTGCAGCCGCTGGAAGGCGGTGACGCCCTGACCCCAGTGCAGGGCGGCGTCGTACTTCCCGGTGGTGATCGCGGCGTTCCAGGTGTCGTAGGTGAACGCGCCGTTGTCGTTGATGTCGAAGCCCTGCGCGTTCAGGCCCTTGACCATCGCCTGGGCGTCGCACCAGTAGTCGCTGAAGGAGTTGGGGTCGATGATGGTGAACTTGATCGTCTTGCCGTTCTTGGTCCACTTCCCGCCGACCTTGGCGTAGCCGTCGGCGGTGAGCAGCGAGGTGACCTTGGCCGTGTCGGCGTTGGCCTTGAGGTCGTTGGTCGTCGCCGAGGAGACCGAGGCCTGGTCCGGGCCGGTGGCGATCAGGCCGCCGGAGGAGGTGGCCGGGTTCTCGTAGTTGGTCTCGCACTGGGCGGCCAGCGACTGCCGGTCCACCGCGGCGCTGATCGCCTTGCGGACGGCCACGTCGGCCAGGGCCGGGGCGGTGCTGCTCTTCTGGTTGAGCAGCAGCGAGACCGTGTTCCCGGCCGGGAAGTACGGCGCGGTGTTCTGGAACAGGTGGTTGTTGGCCGGGTCCTTGGCGACGAAGACGGTCTGCACGTTGTTGATGTCGTTGCCGGCCAAGTCGATCTGGCCGGAGGCCAGGGCGATGGTCGCGGCGTCGTTGGTGGCGTAGGCCGGGAAGGAGATCTCCTGGACCTTGGGCGCACCGCCCCAGTAGCTGGGGTTGGCCTTGAAGGTGACGTTCTGCGAGCTGAACTTGTCCACCAGGTAGGGGCCGGTGCCGATGGCCTGTGCCGAGGTGATCTGCGCGGTGGCCGGGTTGCTGATGCTGGACCACAGGTGCTGCGGCACGATGACCTGGTTGCCGATGGCGACGAAGTTCGACGCCTGCGGCGTGGAGAAGTTCATCACCAGGGTGTTCGGGTCGGGCGTGGTCATGCTGGTGGTGGCGGGCACGCCGCCGGTGTTGGCGGCCGCGGTCTTCTGCAGCAGCTCGAAGGTGAACTTCACGTCGGCCGAGCTGAAGGCCTGGCCGTCGCTCCACTTGACTCCGGACTGGAGCTGGATGGTGAGCGTCTTGTTGCCGTTGGACCAGGCGTAGCTCTTGCCGAGCCACGGGATCGGCGCCTGGTCGGACTTGAGGCTGTTGAACATGAACAGCGGCTCGTAGGTCAGCGAGACGGCGTTCTCGTTGGCGCCGAAGGCGTTGCCGTCGAACGGGTTGAAGTCCTCGTCGAAGGAGGGGACCGGCTTGTCCTCGATGACCAGGGTCTTGGCCTTGGACGAGCCCGAGCTGCCGGAAGCGCTGCTGCTGCTCCCGCTATTGGACGTGGCGCCGGAGCTGGTGCAGGCGGTGAGGCCCAGGCCCACGACGGCCACCAGGGCCAGGCCCTTGATGGTGGTGTTGCGACTCATTGCGTACGCTCCTTGTGTCCGGCCGACGAGGTATCGGCCAGTGGTGAGCGGCCATGACGGTCTCCGTCATGGCGTGACGGGTCTTGATTGGGTGGTTCCGAACGAGATCGCGTGCCTTGCTGCTGTTGCCTGGTGCTGCGCTGCGGGCGGTTGCCCCGGACGAGTTGCACCTCGTCCGGGAGCGGGCCCGACGGCGCCGGGGCGGAAGGCGGGCCCCGGCGCCGGCCGGGTCTGGCTGGGTCTCCCATGTCGTCGACTCCTCGTTGAGTACGGACTGTGGTGAAGCTGTGCGGTGAACCGCGTCCTCAGAGATCTGCGCCGGTGCCGGCCGCAGTCGGGGGATCCGCAGGAGCCGTGTGTTCGGCGCTGTGCAGCCAGCAGGCGGCCACCTGGTCGGTGGCGACCGGCAGCGGTGGCGGCGCGGCCTCCTTGCAGATCGCCATCGCGAAGGGGCAGCGCGGGTGGAACCGGCAGCCGCTCGGCGGGTTCACCAGGCTCGGCGGGGCGCCGCGGCCGCGCAGCACCGGCGGCTCGGTCCGGGCCGGGTCGGGTGCGGCGCTCAGCAGCAGCTGGGTGTAGGGGTGGGCCGGCGCGTCGGTGATCTGGGTGGCCGGACCGGACTCGACGACCTGCCCGGCGTACATCACCAGTGCGGTGTCGGCCAGGTAGCGGGCCGAGGCGATGTCATGGGTGACGTAGAGGATGGCCAGCCGCTCGCGTTCGCGCAGCTCGTCCAGCAGGTTGAGGACGCCGAGCCGGATCGACACGTCCAGCATGGAGACGGGCTCGTCGGCCAGCAGCACCCGGGGTTCGACGGCGAGGCCGCGGGCGATGGCGACGCGCTGCCGCTGGCCGCCGGAGAGCTCGTGCGGGTACTTGTCGATGAAGCGCTCGGACGGGCTGAGCGAGACGCGTTCCAGCAACTCCCGCGCCTTGGTGTCCAGATCGTCCCGGCCGGCCCGCTTGTGCAGCTTCAGCGGCCGCTCCAGGTGATAGCGGACGCTGTGCACGGCGTTGAGCGAGGAGAACGGGTCCTGCAGCACCAGGTGCACCAGCCGGGTGTACTCCCGGCGGGCCTTGGCGCTGCTGCCCACCGGCACGCCGTCCAGCAGCAGTTCGCCGGAGGTCGGCGCGATCAGCTGGGTGAGCAGCCGGGCCAGGGTGGACTTCCCGGAGCCGGATTCGCCGACCACGGCGGTGACCGTGGCCTCGGGCAGGGCCAGCGAGATGTCCTCGACGGCGTGCACGACCTGGCGGGTCCGGGACGGTCCGATCTGGTGCACCGGGAAGTGCTTGGTGAGGTGCCGGGCCTCCAGGGCGGGGATGCCGGGGCGCTTCGGCCCGTGGACGACGGTGGTCCCGTCGCTGAGGGTGGGCGTCACTGGTCGCTCCCATGGGTGTCGTCGGTGGCGGGGGACCCGTTGCCGGTCGCCTCGCGGTGCAGCGGCGCCGGCGGCTCCTGGAGTCCGTCCTGCAGCCAGCAGGCGGCGACCCGGTCCTCACCGCCGGTACGGACCGGATCGGACACCGGCCGCACCAGCTGCGGGGTCTCGGTGCGGCAGCGGTCCATGGCGTAGGGGCAGCGCGGATGGAAGGCGCAGCCGCCGGGAAGGGCGGTGAGCGAGGGGGGTGAGCCGGGGATGCCCTCCATCCTGACCCGGTCGCCGTGCAGCGCCGGGAAGGAGTTGAGCAGGCCCAGGCTGTAGGGGTGCCGCGGGGCGTGGAACAGCTCGTCCGCGCCGGCGCGTTCGACGATCCGCCCCGCGTACATGATGGCGATGGAGTCCGCCAGCTCGATCAGCAGCGACAGGTCGTGGGTGATGAAGATGATGGCGAAGCCCAGCCGCTCCCGGAGCTGCATCAGCTCCTCCAGGATCTCCCGCTGGGTGACCACGTCCAGGGCCGTGGTCGGCTCGTCCATGATCACCAGCTGTGGCTCCAGGGCCAGCGCCATCGCGATCATCACGCGCTGCCGCATCCCGCCGGAGAGCTCGTGCGGGTAGCTGCGGAGCCGGTCGGCGCTGATGCCGACCATGCGCAGCAGCTCCACCGCCCGCTCCCGGCGCTCGGTCGGGCTCATCTGCCTGCGGTGCGCCTTGAGCACATCGGTGAGCTGGGCGTCGATCCTGGCGACCGGGTTGAGCGCGTGCATGGCGCTCTGGAACACCACGGCCAGCTGCGACCAGCGGATCTCCCGGAGCTTGGCCATGTCGGCGCCGAGCAGGTCGACGATCTCGGTACCGGCCGACACCACCTCGTTGGGTGCGGCGCCGAACGCCGAGGACTGCGGCCTGTTGTGGAACAGCACCTCGCCGCCGCTGATCACGCCGGGAGCGCGCAGCAGCCGGGTCAGCCCGTAGGCCAGCGTGGACTTGCCGGAACCGCTCTCGCCGGCCAGGCCGAGCACCTCGCCCCGGCGCAGGGTCAGCGTGGCGTCGGTGACGGCGCGGACCGCTCCGGCGCCGACGCCGTAGTCGATGCAGAGGTCGCGGACCTCGAGGACGGTGTCGGCCGTCGCGGCACGCGGTGCCGGGACTGCGGTGGGCGCGCTCACTTGGACTTTCCTTCCGAGGCGGCGGCGACGGGGGTGGGCAGGTCGGCCGAGCCGGCGGTGGCGCGGTGACTGCGCGGCGGGCTGCCGTTCCCGGCCGTGCGCAGCACCGGGGTCAGCCCGAGGGTGTACCTGACGCCCTTGCGGTTGTCACGGGCCGACCGCAGCCGGGGGTTGATGATCTCGTCGATGCCGAAGTTGAGCAGTGCCAGGGCGATGCCGACCAGCGCGACGCAGAGCGCCGGCGGGACGTACCACCACCAGTAGCCGCCGAGCATGGCGCTGTCCTGCTGGGCGGTGTTGAGCATGGTGCCCCAGGTGGACGTGGCCGGGCTGATGACGCCCAGCCAGGACAGCGAGACATAGGTCCCGATGCCGTAGATCACCGTGAAGATGAACGAGGAGGCCAGGATCGGCAGCAGGTTCGGCAGGATCTCGAAGACGATGATCCTGGGCTTGCGCTCGCCGATCACCCGGGCCGACTCCACGTAGTCCTGGTTGCGCAGGGCCAGGGTCTGCGCCCTGAGCACCCGGGCCCCCCAGGCCCAGGCGGTGAGCGCGATGACCGCGCCGATCAGCAGCGGGTTGTCGGTGTCGGCCGGCGGCAGCGGGGTCATCACCACCATCAGGATCAGCAGCCCGGGCAGGGCCAGGAAGATGTTCGACAGGATGGAGAGGACCTCGTCCACCCAGCCGCCCACGTATCCGGCGGTGACCCCGATCAGCACCGAGAGGCAGGTGGCGATCAGGCCGGCCACGAAGGCGATCAGCAGGGTGTCCCGACCGCCGGCCAGGACCTGCGAGAAGATGTCGTGCTGCTGCTGGTCGGTGCCGAGCAGGAACTTCCCGGACGGCGGCAGCGGGGTGCTGCTGGTGGAGTTGGCCTGCCAGTCGGGGGAGTGCGGTGCGACCATCGGCCCGAAGATCGCGACCAGTGCGAAGAAGATCAGGATCACGGCGCCGACGAGGACCTTGGGCGTCAGCGGTATTCGGGAGCCGCGGCGGAGCCGGGCCGGCTTCACGGCGGGGGTGGTGCCCGGGGTGGCCGGACCGGTGGTCTCGGTGGGAACAGCCATCGGTCAGGCCTCCTTGCGGGCGCGCGGGTCGAGGATCACATAGGCGATGTCCGCCAGGAGGTTGGCGCCGAGCACGGTGAAGGTGACCACCAGCAGGATGCCCTGCATCAGCGGGTAGTCGGCGTCGAGGACGGCCAGGTAGACCTGGTAGCCGATGCCCGGGTAGGAGAAGACGATCTCGGTGACGATCGAGCCGGTGACCACCAGGCTGATCGACAGGGCGAAGTTGGAGATGGTCGGCAGGATCGCGTTGCGGGCCGCGACCGCGATCACCTTCCACCGGGGCAGGCCCTTGGCCGCCGCCACCAGGACGTAGTCCTCGTCCATGGTCGTGATCATCATATTGCGCATGCCGATGATCCAGCCTGCGATGGAGGCCAGCGCGACGGTCGCGGCCGGCAGCACCCCGTGCTCCACCACGCTGGTGACGAACGGTCCGTTCCAACCCTGCGTCAGATTGGAGTTGCGGCCGGTGTCGTAGCCGTTGGCGTAGGGGAAGAGCTTCCAGTAGAAGCCCCCGGTGATCAGCAGCAGCGAGGCCAGGATGAAGTAGGGGACTGCCTGGAAGAAGGTCGCCGCCGGCAGCAGCGCGTCCAGCAGGCCGCTGCGGCGCCAGCCGACGACGATCCCCAGCAGGGTTCCGATCACGAAGGCCACGATGGTGGCCGAACCGACCAGGCCGATGGTCCAGGGCAGGTCCTTGCTCAGGATCTGGGTGACGGCCACGGACTTGGACGTGGAGTGCCCCAGGTCGCCCTGGAACAGGTGGCCCAGGTACGTCATGTACTGCGAGAAGGTGCTCTGCTTGCTGTTCAGCCCGTACTGGTCGGCCAGGGCCTGCAGTTGCTGCGGGGTGATGGTGGTGGTCTGCATCTTCGCGAGCAGCGCCTGCAGGGCGTTGCCCGGGAGCATCCGGGGCAGGAAGAAGTTCAGCGTGACGGCTGCGAACGCGGCCAGCACGTAGAAGCCGAGTCGGCGCAGGATGGTGGTCATCGTCGGCTCCTCTCAGGAGATCTGGCGCCACACGGCGGGGCGGGAGTCGGGTGGGCAGCCGCAGCTCTCGCGGCGGATCAGACGGGTCGGCAGGACGAAATCCTGTACGGCGTCGCTGTCTTGGGGGGCATCAGCAGAGATCATGCTGTGGAGGACCTCGAAGGCTTTGGCGCCGATCTCCTGGATGGGCTGGCGCACGGTGGTCAGCTGGGGGCGGAGGTGTCGGGCGAAGGGCAGGTCGTCGAAGCCGGTCACGGCGACGTCCCCGGGGACGTCGAGACCGTGCTCGGCGAGGGCGTAGATGACGCCCAGCGCGGTCTGGTCGTTGGCGCAGGCGATGGCACGCGGCAGGGTCGCACCCAGGGCGATCAGCCCCCGGACGATCTGCACCCCGCTGCCGGCCGAGTAGTCGCCCTGCCAGGCGGGGCCGGTCAGGCACTCGCCTCCCAGCGCGTGGACCTCGGAGGCGAAGGAGCGGCCGCGGACGATGTTGTCCGGGCTGTCGGCGTGGCCGGCGATGTAGGCCAGCCGGCGGTAGCCGTGGTCCTGCACCAGGTGGCGTGCCATCTCCCGCATGCTGGTGGCGCTGTCGCCGCGGACGTTGGCCACCGGGCCGCCCTCGGCACCGGCCAGGGTGACCACCGGCACGGTGCGGGCGATGCTCGCGATCCCGGCGGGGGAGAGCACCTGGTCGTGCAGGATCAGGCCGTCGCACTTGCCGGCGATGGTCATGATCCGGTTGGGAAGCGTGTGTTCGTCGATGTTGACTGAACTCACCAGGAGGTCGTATCCGCGACGCTGCGCCACGATCTCGATACCCCGGTTGATCTGGTCGCCGAACAGCAGGCTCTCGGACTCGTCCTCGAACATGCCGCCGTCGTCGGTGCCGTACACCCGGCGGAAGACCACTCCCACCACCTGCTTCAGCCGGCTGCTGAGGGCCCGCGCGGCTCCGTCCGGGACGAAGCCCAGCTCGCTGATGGCCTTGAGCACCCGGTCGCGGGTGGCCGGACGCGGATTGTCCCGTCCGTTGAGGACCCGGGACACGGACGCGATGGAGACCCCGGCACGGCGGGCGACATCGTAGATCGTCGGCGTCGCGCCGGAGGTGGGTCGTGCGTCCATCGGAGGCTGTCCTCTGGTTCCTGGGAGTGTGTCCGGAGACTGGCGTAAGCGCTTACTGGAAATGTTCTGGGTTGACCGTAGGACGGGGGTGCAGTCGCCGCAAGAGTGGATGTCGCTGCCGTTACGCTGATGTGACTTTTCTTCAGGAAGTGTGGCCTGCATTGCTCCTGTGTGTTCACCAAATGAACAGACAGGGGGAATGGGCGGCGGCTCAAGAAGCTCGTTCGGATGCCGATGATACTGGTCTGACCTGGAAGTATCGTTGATTTGCGGGCTTTGTGACGGCATTTCGAACGATCGCTGCGGATTGAAGCTGTGAAGTTTCGGGCCGACACTCGCTGCCTAGTCGGCGGACCGGACCCGGCGTCGGGCCCGGCCGTGCACGAAGCGTGGCAGCCGTGTGCTGATGCGTCTGGAAGCGCTTACTGGAACGATCAGCCGACCTGTCGCAGGCAGGGCCTCAGTGGCCGCGCGGCAGACCCCGGTGCTTGTACACGGCGATGCCGGTGAGCACGAGTCCCAGGATGATCGGGACGACCCCGGGCGTGCCGTCACCGGGGTCGGCGGCGTTCTCACTGGCCGGCGGACGCGGCCGGGCCGCACGCGCGGGCGCACGCGCGGGCGCGGGCCGGGCGGCGGCGGTCGCGGTTGCGGCAGGGCGGCCGGTGGGCGCGGTGTCGGCCAGTGCCGTGCCGGCCAGAGCGGGGCCGGAGGCCGCGGACAGCCCGCCGGCCCAGCAGAGCAGCAGCGCAGCGGCAGCGGCGCGGCGGCGCAGCGGTGTTCGCGGTCCGCGGGAGAGCTGCATGGTCGGTTGACTCCCCGGGAAGGCTGCGACGGACGGGAGCGGCGCCGCTGCCGGCGGGTCCCACCGGTGCAACGACCGTCCATAGCAGGCGGTTACGACTTCCCGCAGGTGAAAGGCGGTTCGCCGGGGCAGGACGGCGTCGTGGGCGGCACCGACCCTCAACGGTGCCGCCCACGCATCCCGGTCGGGGTCAGGGTTCCGATCGGGAGATCGCGCCGCGCCGGATCGTCTCCCCGTACCAGTGCGCACTGGCCTTGGGGATCCGGCGCTGGGTGGAGTAGTCGACGTACACCGCGCCGAAGCGCTTGCCGTAGCCGTACGCCCACTCGAAGTTGTCCATCAGCGACCACAGGAAGTAGCCGCGCACGTCGGCGCCGTCCCGGATGGCCGCGTGGATCGCGGCCAGATGGCCGTGGACGTAGGCGATCCGCTCCGGATCGCGGACCTCGCCCTCGGGGCTGATGTAGTCGTCGAAGGCGGCGCCGTTCTCGGTGACCATCAGCGGCAGGTCGGGGTGGCTCCGGGCCACCCCGGTCAGCAGGTCGTAGAGGCCGGACGGGTCGATGCTCCAGTTCATCGCGGTGAGCCGGCCCGGGGGCTGGTGGAAGACCACGTTCTCGGAGCCGGGCCAGGGCGAGAAGTCGCTGCTGCCGTGGCCGTCGTTGCGTGCGGCCTCGCCGGCCGCACCCTGGTCCCCGCCCGCGGAGACCACGGTCGGGTTGTAGTAGTTCACCCCGAGCAGGTCGATCGGCGCGGAGATGGCGGCGAGGTCGCCGGGTCGCACCAGTTCGTCCCAGTCCACCAGGTTCGCGGTGTCCTGGCGCAGGTCGGCCGGGTAGGCGCCGTCCAGGATCGGGCCCAGGAAGACCCGGTTGCCCACGGCGTCGATCCGCCTGGCCGCGTCCAGGTCGCGGTCGCTGCCGGTGAGCGGGCGGACGGCGTGCAGGTTGAGGGTGATCGAGAGCTGCGGGTCCGCAGCGGCGGGGAGGGCGGAGCGCAGCGCGGCGACGGCCCGGCCGTGGGCCAGGTTGAGGTGGTGCGCGGCGCGCAGCGCGTCGGTGGGATCGGTGCGCCCCGGGGCGTGCACCCCCGAGCCGTAGCCCAGGTAGGCGGTGCACCAGGGCTCGTTGAGGGTGGTCCAGTAGCGGACCCGGTCGCCGAGGGCGTCGCCGAGCAGGGCCGCGTACTCGCCGAAGCGCTCGGCGGTGTCGCGGGCCGGCCAGCCGCCGGCGTCCTCCAACTCCTGGGGCAGGTCCCAGTGGTAGAGGGTGGCGACCGGGGTGATCCCGGCGGCGAGCAGTTCGTCGGTCAGCCTGCGGTAGAAGTCCAGGCCGCGTTCGACCGCCGGGCCGCGTCCGGTGGGCTGCACCCGGGACCAGGACACCGAGAAGCGGTAGGAGTTCAGGCCCAGCCGGCTCATCAGGGCGACGTCGTCGCGGTAGCGGTGGTAGTGGTCGGCGGCGATGTCACCGGTGTCGCCGTTGCGGACCCGTCCGGGGGTGTGGCTGTAGGTGTCCCAGATGGAAGGGGTCCGGCCGTCCTCGGCCGCCGCTCCCTCGATCTGGTAGGCGGCGGTCGCGGCGCCCCACAGGAATCCGCTCGGAAAGTGGAGTAGTCCGTCGTCTGCGCCGACCGGCCCGGTTCGGGGCGGGGCGGCGGGGAGGGGGTGGACTGCGGTCATACGGGAGCGCTCCCAGGGGTAGGTGCGGTTCGCGAGGGCGGGTACCAGGCGCTGTCGTACGCTGCCGGGGCCTCGGCGGCGCCGGAGCGCAACTGCGGTCCAGTTGCGGGCGAGGATGCAGGCGCGGGCGCCCATGCGGGAGGTGCCTCCAGGCTGGTGCAACAGTCTGGGAGCGCTCCCATTGCTCTGTCGACATGGTCGTGCTTGGATGATGGAGTGTCAAGCAGTTGGGACGAAGGCCGCTGCGCGACCGGGACGTGGGCTTCCGCAACCGTCCCTTCCTGTCGAAATGCACGCGCCGGCCACGGGATTCCATGCGGGCTCAGGGACTAGTGTGCGACGCGAGCAGAGCGGAACGGAGGACGCACCATGACCCACGTCGGCGAGAGGCCCGCGCGCCGGGGATCGGCCAGGCCCACCCTGGAGGCCGTCGCACAGCTGGCCGGCGTCGGCCGGGGCACGGTGTCCCGCGTGGTGAACGGTGCCCCCGGGGTGAGCGACCAGGCCCGTGCCGTCGTGGAGCGCGCCATCGCCGAGCTCGGCTACGTACCCAACCGGGCCGCCCGGACCCTGGTGACCAGCCGCACCGACGCGATCGCGCTGGTCATCCCGGAGACCGAGACCCGGCTGGCCTCCGAACCCTTCTTCGCCGAGATCATCCGCGGGGTCGCCAGCGAACTCTCGGACACCGAGATGCAGTTGCTGCTCATCCTGGTCCGCACCGCGCAGGAGCGCGACCGGCTCGCCGCCTACCTCAGCGGCCACCGGGTGGACGGGGTGCTGATGGTCTCGGTGCACTCCGAGGACCCGCTGGTGGACCTGCTCGAACGCACCGGCCTGCCGGCCGTCCTCGGCGGCCGCCGCTCCGAGCTGGAGTCGCTGAGCTACGTCAACCCGGACAACTTCGGCGGCGCCTGGGCCGCGGTGCGCCACCTGGCCGGGCTCGGCCGCACCAGGATCGCCACCATCACCGGGCCGCCGGACATGGAGGGCGCGCGCAGCCGTCTGGACGGCTACCGGCGCGCCCTGGAGGAGGCCGGCCTGCCGGAGGACGAGGCCCTGCTCGGACGGGGCGACTTCAGCGAGGAGTCCGGGGTCCGGGCCATGCACGAGCTGCTGGAGCGCCGGCCGGACCTGGACGCGGTCTTCGGCGCCTCCGACCTGATGGCCGCCGGAGCCATGCGGGTGCTGCGCCAGTCCGGCCGGCGCATCCCAGAGGACGTGGCGGTGGTCGGCTTCGACGACTCGCCGGTGGCCCGGCACACCGACCCGGCGATGACCACCGTGCGCCAGCCCAGCGAGGAGATGGGCCGGGCCATGGCCCGGCTACTGCTGGAGGAGATCGCGGCCCCGAGCAGGACGCACCGGCAGATCATCCTCACCACCGAACTGGTGCGCCGCGAGTCGGCCTGAGGCCCGGCCGCCGCACTGCCTCGGTCGGCCTGTTCCGACCGGGACGACCGGCGAGTAGCGTGGAAAGGGGCCCTCGGTGAGCGCCTTCCTCTTGTCGACGTGGGGTGACCGCGATGATCGTGGTGGATGTACTGCTCGGTGTACTGGGGGCGGGGGCGTTGTGGCTGGCCACCGGTGTGCGGGTGGTCCAGCAGGTCGAACGGGGAGTGGTCTTCCGCTTCGGCCGGGTCCGCCGGGCGGTCCGGCAGCCCGGCGTCACCCTGCTGGTGCCGATCGCCGACCGGCTGCGCAAGGTCAATGTCCAGATCATCACCATGCCGGTGCCGGCCCAGGAGGGGATCACCCGGGACAACGTCACGGTCCGGGTCGACGCGGTGGTCTACTTCAAGGTCGAGGACCCGATCCTGGCCACCGTGAACGTGCAGAACTACACCTTCGCCATGTCCCAGGTGGCGCAGACCTCGCTGCGCTCGATCATCGGCAAGAGCGAACTGGACGATCTGCTCACCAACCGCGAGCCGCTGAACCAGGGACTGGAACTGATGATCGACAGCCCGGCCGCGGGCTGGGGCATCCACATCGACCGGGTGGAGATCAAGGACGTCGCCCTGCCCGAGTCGATGAAGCGCTCGATGTCGCGGCAGGCCGAGGCGGAACGTGAGCGCCGGGCGCGCATCATCACCGCGGACGGCGAGTTCCAGGCCTCCCGCAAGCTGTCGGACGCGGCCGCGATCATGAGCAGCACCCCCGCGGCGCTGCAACTGCGGCTGCTGCAGACGGTGGTGGAGGTTGCGGCGGAGAAGAACTCCACGCTGGTGCTGCCCTTCCCGGTGGAGCTGCTCCGCTTCCTGGACGGTGCGACCCCGGACTCGTCCAAGTCCCCGCCGCTGGTCTCCGAGGCCGCGAAGGCGGCGGCCGCTGCCGCGGCGGCCCTGATCAAGCAGGATCTGACGGACGAGCTGAACGGGACGGTGCCCCCGGTGCCGGAGATCCCGGAGGCCGCGGTGGCGGATCTGGAGCTGGAGAGCGGCGAGCCGTTCGGCAGCGGCGAGCCGTTGACCGGTGGCGAGCCGCAGAAGCAGCAGTCGGAGGAGAACTGACGACCCGTACGCGAAAAAGCTGCGGCCCCTGACCTCGTCCGAGGTCAGGGGCCGCAGCCCATGGGGTGAGTGACGGGACTTGAACCCGCGACACCCGGGATCACAACCCGGTGCTCTGCCAGCTGAGCTACACCCACCATCCGCCAGCCGCTTGTCGCGCTGACGGAGATAACTCTACAGGATCGGACCGAGTGCTCACGACCGCCTTTCGGCGTGGCCGCGGCCCCGGTTCGGTCGGCGTCTCGGCAGGTCAGGCCGGGGGTAGCTGGTAGCGGGCGGCGATGGCCCGGGCCGCGTCGGTGTCCGGGCCCGGCTGCGGGACGAAGACGGCCTCGCGGTAGAACTTCAGCTCCGCGATGCTCTCCCTGATGTCCGCCAGGGCCCGGTGGTTGCCCTGCTTCTTGGGGCTGTTGTAGTAGGTCCGCGGGTACCAGCGCCGGGCCAGCTCCTTGATCGAGGAGACGTCGACGATCCGGTAGTGCAGGTGGCCCTCCAGCGCGGGCATGTCCCGGGCGAGGAAGCCCCGGTCGGTCGCGACCGAGTTGCCGCAGAGCGGGGCCTTGCCCGCCTCCGGGACGTGCTCCCGCACATAGGCCAGCACCTGGGCCTCGGCCTCGGCGAGGGTGACCCCGTGCTCCAACTCCTCCAGCAGGCCGGAGGCGGTGTGCATGGCGCGCACCACGTCGGGCATGTTGGCGACCGCCTCGGCCGGGGGACGGACGACGATGTCGACCCCCTCACCTAGGACGGTGAGCTCGGAGTCGGTGACCAGGGCGGCGACCTCGACCAGTGCGTCGGTCTCGAGGCTGAGCCCTGTCATCTCGCAGTCGATCCAGACCATGCGATCGTTCACGTGCCTTCACCGTCCTGGTGGGAGTGCGCCTGTGCCAGGACCGGGCGGCCCCGCAGGGTCGATCATCTGTCGGATCGCGCCCAAAGCAAACCCGGCGCGGCCCTCAGGGGTCGGTTCCCGATCCGAGAGGGCCGCGGGTCAGTCCGCGGACCGCTGCTGCGCCGGCACCCTGGCCGGATCCGCCGGGCCGGCGTCGGCACGTCCGCCGTCGGGACGTCCGGCATTGGCACGTCCAGCGTCAGGACGTCCGCCGTCGGGGCGTCCGCGTGCGGGCAGCACTCCGGGCGACGCGGTCGCGGGCCCGGCGGAGGCGCTGCGGTGGGTACCGTCGCCCGGTTCGGGGGCGGCCGACTCGCGGCGCCCCCGCGCGCCCGCCTCCGTTCGGCCGTCCTCCGTCGCGGCGTGGTCGGTCGGGTCCGGGCGTCCGCCCCGTGGCCGCGCGCCGACCCGACCGGTACGCGACGTCCGGGCCTGGGCCGGGACCCGGCCCTGGTCGGCGCGGGCGTCCGGGGCCGCCGGGTTCGGGCCCTGCGGTCCGGGCTGGGGAGCGGGCATGGTCGTGCCGCCCTCCTCCGCGGTGAACGGCGGCAGGCCGCCGAGGCCGCCCAGTCCGACGGCCGCCACCGAGGGCGCGGTGGCGCCGTCGGCGGCACCGGGCTGCGGGCGGCGGGCCCGGAACGCGGTCCGGTAGACGGCCGGGGACATCCCCAACTGCCGCCGGAAGTGACCGCGCAGCGCCACCGGCGAGCGGAAGCCGCAGCGCCGGGCCACCTCGTCCACGGACGCCTCGGTGGTCTCCAGCAGCCGCTGCGCCTGCAGCACGCGCTGCGAGATCAGCCACTGCAGTGGGGCGCTCCCCGTGAGGGAGCGGAACCGGCGGTCGAAGGTGCGCCGGCTCATGTAGGCGCGGGCGGCCAGGGCCTCGACGTCGAACTGCTTGGAGAGGTTGTCCAGGGCCCAGGTCACGACCTCGGCGAGCGGGTCGTTGCCGATTTCCTCAGGTAAAGACCGGTCGATGTACTGGGCCTGTCCTCCGGAACGACGGGCCGGGACGACGAGTCGGCGGGCCAGCGCGGCGGCCGCCTCGGCGCCGTGGTCGGTCCGCACCACGTGCAGGCAGAGGTCGATCCCGGCGGCGGTACCGGCGCTGGTGAGCACGTCGCCGTCGTCGATGAACAGTTCCCTGGGGTCGACCTGGACCTGCGGGTAGCGCTTGGCGAGGGTGGGCGCGTACATCCAGTGGGTGGTGGCGGGCCGTCCGTCGAGCAGTCCGGCTGCGGCGAGGACGAAGGCGCCGGTGCACAGGCCGATGATCCGGGCGCCCTCCTGGTGGGCCTTGCGCAGGGCTGCGAGCGCCTCCGGCGGCGGGAGTTGGGCGGCGGAGCGCCAGGCGGGCACGACCACGGTGCCGGCCCTGGCGAGGGACTCCAGGCCGTGCGGCGCGGTCATGGTCAGCCCGCCGGTGGTGGCCAGCGGACCCTCCTCGCCGGCGCAGACCAGCAGCCGGTAGCGGGGGACGCCGGCGTCCTGGCGATCGACGCCGAAGACCGAGAGCGGGATGGAGCTCTCGAAGATCGGGGCACCGCTGAACAGCAGCACCGCGACGATCTCGGGGCGGCGCCGACCGGAGAGCTTGCGGGCCGCGCCGGCCGGGGCCGGAGCCGCCGGCTCTCCGCTGCCGCCGCCCGGCGGGGCTGTTTCGACGCCCGGGCCCGGGGCGCTGCCGCGGGCATGGGGGGAGACCGAGCCGTCCGCTGACGCGGCGTTCCTGCTGACCCTGCTCAAGGCGCTCCGGCCCCCCTCGGTCGTGTGTCTGCCCGACGTGGCTGGTGAGTCGTGCGGAGTCCCCGGTCGACCTCCGGGGCTGCCGTCCGCACGGTCCACGCCTGCGACGTCATGGTTGTCCGGTCCTGTGCTGCACTTCGCGGCCCCCCGCTCTTGCCAAGATCGAATCTACTGGGTCCAGGGTTGCTGGTGCGACAAGTTCACCATCCGACGCTATGTCGATAAGGCAATTTGGCGTGAAGCATTCGATCACCGAGAGTGGCATCCACCGGCGCCCCGGGGAAGAGGGCGTGTCAGGCACTGGCCAGTTGTCGCACGGGTGCCCGCCCGCCCTGGGAGATTCCGCTGCTCAGCCGGTGCGTCTGGGCTGCGGCGAAGCGCAATCAGGATGGGGCGTCCTGAAGTTGACCGAAAAACAGCCATCGGGAGCACGAGAGGGTGCACGGAGGTGCGTGGGGCGCGCATGGGGCGCATGGATCGGCGTCAGCGGCGCCCCATGCGCGGTGAAACCGCCGAACCGGCCGAACCGGAAGGCCAACGGCCCGGCCACGGTGCTGATCCGGGATGATCCGGATCGCCGGAGCGGCGGATAGCATCGGCCGATGGAGCCTCGCAGTCGCCTCGAACTGGCCAATGACAACGCGGCCGGGCAGTGGCTGGCACTCGCCGGCGTCGAGGGCTGGGAGACCCGCAGCGGGACCGGCTGGGCCGCGGTCCGCTGCGGGGACGGTACCGGCAACGCGCACCAGGTCCAACTCACCCGGGCGCCGGCGGACGCCGCGGAGTTGACCGGGCAGTTGGTCGCGCTGTTCCGCGAGTGGGACACCCGTTGGCTCTCCCTGGTCGACCCCTACGGTGCGGTCGACCTCTCGCGCTTCGGCTGCGAGCGGACCCTGCCGACGCCGGTGATGGTCCGTGACCCCGGGCCGGTGCCGTCGCGTCCGGGGGGACGGCGCGCAGCGGCCGGCGGGGCGGTGGGGCCGACGGCGGTCGAGGAAGTGGCCGTCGCGGCAGTGGTGGTCGGGCCGGAGGCGGGCGGGGCGGCAGTGGTCGGGGCGGTGGAGGTCGTGGAGGCCGCCACGGAGGGCGAACTCGCCGATGTGGAGCGGGTGGTGGTCGAGGGCTTCCCGGTCGCCCCGAGGCTGCCCTGGCGGCGCGGAGCGACCTTCCCCGCGGGCTGGGACGTCCTGGCCGGGCGCCGCTCCTGGCTGGCACGGCTCCGGGGTGAACCGGTCGGCGCCTGCGTCTCCTGGGACGACGGCGCCTCGGTGGGTGTGTACTGGGTGGCGGTCCTGCCCGAGCACCGCTCCCGTGGGATCGCCAGGGAACTGATGGCGGCGGTGCTGCGGGCCCACCCGGACCGTCCGGCCGTGCTCAGCGCCACGCTGCTGGGCGAGCCGCTCTACCGCCGACTGGGCTTCGTCGAGCAAGGGGTGGCCACCTGGTGGCGGTACCCGGGGACGGGAATGGGCGCCCCCGGGCCGACCGCCGCACCCTGAACCGCCGCGCACCGACCGGAGACCGGGCCCGGAAGCCGGGCCCGGGGACCCGGCCCGGGAACCCGGCCCGCGGACACGCCTCAGGGTGCCGAGCGTGATCCCGGAAGGGCCCCGGGAAGAACTCCCGGAACTGCCCGGGGCAGCACCCCGGGCCCTACGGGCCCACCGGACCCCGGCCCGGAGCGGTTCCCGGGGCGGGATCCGGACCGCCAGGAGTAGCCGCGGGGATAGCGCCCCCGGTCGGTCCGGTGCAGGTCCTCCTCGGCCAGCACCAGGGCCACCGCCTCGGGCAGGTTCCGCGCGGTGAGGGTGGGGCGGTAGCCGGTCTCGCCCCAGGAGCGGCCGTGGTCGATCCAGACGCTGCGCATGCCGGACACCGCGGCCCCGGCGATATCGGCCGGGGCGTGGTCGCCGACCATCCAGGCGGAGGCCGTCCAGTCGGCCGCGGTGTCCATCCCGCAGCGCTCGGCGGCCAGATGGAAGATGCGGGGGTCGGGTTTGGCGCAGCCCGCCTCCTCGGAGACGGTGCAGCCGTCCACGAGTTCGTCCAGCCCGGTCCGCCGGATCTTGGCCCACTGCTGTTCGGTGGCCCCGTTGGAGACGATCCCGAGGACCCATCCCTCCGTCCGGGCCAGGCGCAGCGCCTCCAGGTGGTCGGCCGGGCAGGCGATCAGTTCGGTGACAGTGGTCCGGTAGTCCTCCAACAGGTCGTCGATCGGTTCGGAGAGGCCGTAGCGGTCGACCGCCGCCCTGATGAGCACGGCACGGTCGAGATAGCCACCGCAGTCCAGGGTGGTGAACCAGCGGAGATCACCCGGCGGCAGCGCCCGCTCCGAGAGGAAGCGCATGGCCCAGCCCTGGAATGCCTGGTTCCGGTTGACCAGGGTGTTGTCGAGGTCGAAGAGCAGCAGGGGTGACATGGGCGGCATCGTCTCAATCCTTTGGCATATGCACGAGGCATATGGGCTGGACTGACCGAAAAGCGGCCTGCGCACCCATGAGTCCAGGACACCGTGCGACCGGACCCGAGCGGAAGGGCCGTGCAGAAGTCAACCGATGTGCGTGGAAGGAACCCGGTATGTGCAGATCAGATAAGCAACAGCTCAGAACCCTGCAGACACCGTTGCACAAGCGCGGCTCCTCAGGCATGCTCCATGCACGCCCAGGGCGCAGCGCGGACGTGCTGAAGCGCTGCGGCGGCGCGAACGCCTCCGCGTGCGCGTCCGCCGTTAGCGGTAACCGCACGATCCATGCGCTCCGTATCTGGGCGCGGACAGATTGTCGCCGTACCCTGGAGGGAAGAGGTCACGCAAGCCGTCACCCGGCCTAATCCGATCAGGATCGGGCGCACCGTGATGGTTTCCCCGGTCCCACAGTCCCTGGGTGTGACCACGCACCACACCCCGTATCCCACCTCGCCGAAACGACCATCGTCATGGCCGGTTACGACCTTCCAGAGCCCAGTGAAGGCAACCCGGCGGCGCGCCCCGCGGGGCCGGCGCCGCAGCAACCCAGGCTGCCCTGGCCCAAGTCGAAGTCGTCGAAGTCCGAGCCATCGAAGAGCCCGGCGCCGAATTCCCTGCCCCCGCCCGCGTCCCCGACGGGATCCACATCCTCCATGCCCAGTTTCGAATTGCAGTCGCAGACTGTCCGCCCCTGCGATCCGGCGTTCCTGCACGGAGTCGTCGTCGGCTTCGACGGCTCCGTCTCCAGCGAGCGTGCCCTGGCCTACGCCGTCGGCATGGCCCGGCGTTCCCGGGTCGGCCTGGTGATCGTGCATGTGGCCAACCGGCTTCCCGCCACGGTGTGGGCGGGCTGTGAACCCCCTGTCTTCGTCGACGTCCCGGACCACCGCACCGAGGTGCTCGGCCTGGAACTCGCCTGCTCGGACTTCCTGGGTGACGTCCCCTGGGTGCTGGTGGAGCGCGGCGGGGACATCTGCCACGAACTGGAGGAGGTCGCGCGGGAGTACGCCGCGGACGCCATCGTGGTCGGTGGCACCCACGGCTTCCTGGGCAGGCTCTTCGGCTCGGTGGCCGGCCGGCTGGCGCGTCGTGCCAACCGACCGGTCGTGGTCATCCCCTGAACTCGTCCTCCTGAACTCGTCCTCCGAGCTTCAGGGGCGGCTGTCCTCCATGCCCAACTCGCGGGCGATGAGCATGCGCTGGACCTCGGAGGTGCCCTCGCCGATCTCCAGGATCTTGCTGTCGCGCCAGAAGCGGGCGACCGGGTACTCGTTCATGAAGCCGTAGCCGCCGTGGATCTGGGTGGCCTCACGGGCGTTGGTGACCGCGGCTTCGGAGGAGTGCAGCTTGGCGATCGCGGCCTCCTTCTTGAAGCGCTCGCCGGACAGCAGCCGGGAGGCCGCGTGGTACCAGGCCAGCCGGGAGGTGTGGGCGCGCATCTCCATGTCGGCGATCTTGAACTGGATGGCCTGGTTGGCACCGATGGGCTTGCCGAAGGCCCGCCGCTGAGCGGCATAGCTGAGTGATTCGTCGACACAGCCCTGGGCCAGGCCGGTGGCCAGGGCGGCGATGGCGATACGGCCCTCGTCGAGGATGCGGAGGAACTGCGCGTAGCCGCGGCCTGCCTCCCCGAGCAGGTTGGCGGCCGGTACGCGACAGTCGGCGAAGGACAATTCCCTGGTGTCCGAGGCGTTCCAGCCGACCTTTGAGTACTTCTTGGAAGCCGAGAACCCCGGGGTCCCGGTGGGCACGATGATGGTGGAGATCTCGCGCCGGGTCGAGCCGTCGGGGTTCTTTTCGCTCGAAAGGGTGAGGGCGGCGACGGTGACCAGACCGGTGATCTCGGTGCCGGCGTTGGTGATGAAGCACTTGGAGCCGTTGATGACCCACTCGTCGGTGTCCGCGTCGTAGCGCGCGGTGGTGCGGGTGGCCCCGGCGTCCGAACCGCCCTCCGGCTCGGTCAGCCCGAATGCCCCGAGCAGTTCGCCCGAGCAGAGCCGGGGCAGCCAGGTGCGCTTCTGCTCCTCGGTGCCGTAGCGGTGGATCGGCATGGCGCCCAGCGAGACTGCGGCCTCCAGGGTGATCGCCACCGACGAGTCCACCCTGGCCAGTTCCTCCAGGACCAGGCAGAGCGCCAGGTAGTCGCCGCCCATGCCGCCGTACTCCTCCGGGAAGGGCAGCCCGAACAGGCCCATCCGCCCCATCTCGGCGACGATCTCGTAGGGGAACTCGTCGTGCTCGTAGTACTCGCCGATCTTCGGTGCGACGACGTCGTGGGCGAACTCGGCGACGGTCCGCCGCAGTTCCTCGTGCTCGGGGGCGAGGCGGTGGTCGAGCATCGTGGTCTCCTGAGGGTGTGGAGAAGGTGGGACGGGCCCGCGGGATGTGCGGGTCAGCCGGTGAGCGCGCGGACGGCGCGGGAGGGGCTGGGACGGCCGAGTTCCCCGGCCAGCCAGGCGCTGGTCGCGGCCAGCGCGTCGAGGTCGACACCGGTCTCGATGCCGAGTCCGTGCAGCATCCAGACCAGGTCCTCGGTGGCCAGGTTGCCGGTGGCGCTCTTGGCGTAGGGGCAGCCGCCCAGCCCTCCGGCCGAGGCGTCGACGGTGCGGACCCCGCCCTGCAGCGCGGCCAGGGTGTTGGCCAGGGCCTGCCCGTAGGTGTCGTGGAAGTGCACGGCCAGCCGTTCGGGACCGACGCCCCGGTCGGCGAACGCCGCCAGCAGTGCCGCCACCTGGCCCGGCGTGCCGGTGCCGATGGTGTCGCCGAGGCTCAGTTCGGTGCTGCCGAGCTCCAGCAGCGCGCAGCCCACCGAGACCACCTGGTCGATCGGCACCGAGCCCTCCCAGGGGTCGCCGAAGGCCATCGACACATAGCTGCGGACCGGGACCCCGGCCTCCGTCGCGCGCCGCACCACCGGGGCGAACATCTCCAGCGACTCCGCGACGCCGCGGTTGAGGTTGCGTCGGGCGAAGCTCTCGGTGGCGCTGGCGAAGACCGCGATGTCGCCGACGCCGTTGGCCAGTGCGCGGTCCAGGCCGCGCTCGTTGGGCACCAGCACCGGCAGCCGCAGCCCCGGATACTTCGCCGGCAGCTCCGCCAGCTGCGGGAACAGCTCCTCGGCGTCGGCCAGTTGGGGCACCCACTTCGGGTGCACAAAGCTGGCCACCTCGATGGTGCGCAGCCCGGCGGCGGCCAGCCTGGCGATGAACTCGGCCTTGACGGCGACCGGCAGGGTGGCCTTCTCGTTCTGCAGGCCGTCGCGCGGGCCGACCTCGTGGATCCGCACGCTCGCGGGCAGTCCGCCCAGCGGCACCCGGTCGGGCAGTCCCAGCTGAGTGACGGTGGGTTCGGCGGGTTCCGGCTGCGTGGTCGTCGGCTCCGGGCTGGTCATCGCACATCCTCCTCGATCGCGGGGCTCCCGGAAGGAGCGTCCCCGGCCGGCGTGATGGCGGCGAGCAGCTCGTCCATGGCGACCGTGCCGCCCGCGGCGACCCGCAGCTGTTCGACCGTGCCGTCGTAGGGGGCGGTGATGACGTGCTCCATCTTCATCGCCTCCAGGATCATCAACGGCTGACCCTTGGTCACCCTGTCGCCCACGGCGGCCTTGACGACGGTGACGGTGCCGGGCATGGGCGCGTTCAGGGCGGCGCCGGCGCCGCCCGCGCCACCCAGGGCCAGCTGCTCCAGCGGGTCGTGCGGACGTACGGCCCAACTGTCGCCGTCCTTGGCCAGCCAGTGGGTGCCGGGGCCGGCGCCGTGCCGGTCGACGGCGTGGGTGAAGCCGCGGGTGACCCCGTCGACGGTGAGCAGCAGCCGGTCGCCGTCCTGGACGGCGCGTGCGGAGAACGCGGCCCGCTCCGGCAGCCGGACCTCGAAGCCGCCCGGCCCGCCGGGGGCCTCCGCGCCGCCGGGGACGGGTCGGACCAGGACGGTCACCGGTTCGGCGCCGACGATCCGCAGGTGGTGCGGCGTCCAGGCGGGCCGGCCGCCGGTGCGCCAGCCGGACGGGCGGGCGAACGGGTCGACCCAGCCGTCCTGGCCCGGCGCCGGCTCCAGCGCCTCCTGCCGGGCCAGCGCGGCGGCCACCAGCACCTCGGACTCGGGCCCGAGAGCCCCCGCGCCGGGCTCCGCCTCGGCCCCGCTACCGGGCTCCGCGCCGGGATTGTCGGTGGCCGCTGCTACGGTCAGTTCCGGGTGGCGCTCGACCAGGCCGGTGTCGAGGCGACCCGCGACCACATCCGGATGCGTGAGGAGCCGGCGCAGATAGCCGGCGTTGGTGGTGACCCCCAGCACGCAGGTCTCGGCGAGGGCGGCGCGCAGCCTTCGCAGGGCGGTGGCGCGGTCGGGGCCGTGGACGATGATTTTGGACAGCATGGGGTCGTAGCTGCTGCTGACGGTGGTCCCCTCGGCGAGACCGGAGTCGACCCGGACGCCCTCGCCCTCGGGCTCCCGCAGCAGCAGCACCCGGCCGCCGGTGGGCAGGAAGCCCCGGGCAGGGTCCTCCGCGCAGATCCGCGCCTCCACGGCATGGCCCTGGAAGGCCACGGACCCCTGCGTGAAGGCGAGCGGTTCGCCCGCGGCGACGCGGAGCTGCTGCTCGACCAGGTCGATCCGGGCGCCGTCGACGGTGACGGCGAGTTCGGTGACCGGGTGCTCCACCTGGAGCCGGGTGTTCATCTCCATGAAGAAGTAGGAGGAGGGATCGTCCCCGGGGACGATGAACTCCACGGTGCCCGCGCCGGCGTAGTCACAGGCCCGGGCCGCCCGTACGGCGGCCTCGCCCATGGCCGCGCGCAGTTCGGGCGTGAGCAGGACGGAGGGGGATTCCTCGATCAGTTTCTGATGCCGCCGCTGCAGGCTGCACTCGCGTTCACCGAGGTGGACGGTGTTCCCGTGGGTGTCGGCCAGCAGTTGGATCTCGATGTGCCGGGGCCGGTCGATCCAGCGCTCCACCAGGAGGGTGTCGTCGCCGAAGGAGGTGCGGGCCTCGCGGCGGGCGGCGGCGATCTCCTCGGCGAGCGCCGCGTCCTCCCGGACCAGCCGCATGCCCTTGCCGCCGCCGCCGGCCGAGGGCTTGAGCAGGACCGGGAGGCCGATCGACCGGGCCGCGGCCAGCAGTTCGCCGTCGTCCAGGGCGTCGCCCTCGCTGCCGGGGACCACCGGTACCCCGGCGGCCTGGACCGCCGCCTTGGCGTGGATCTTGTCACCCATCAGCGAGATGGAGGAGGGAGAGGGGCCGATGAAGACCAGCCCGGCCTCGGCGCAGGCCCGGGCGAAGCCGGCGTTCTCGGCGAGAAAGCCGTAGCCGGGGTGCACCGCCTGGGCACCGGTGCGCCGGGCCGCGGCGAGGATGCGCTCGACATGGAGGTAGCTCTCGGCCGCCGAGGCGCTGTCGGCCGGGCCGAGCAGCACCGCGGTGTCCGCGGCGCGGACGTGCGGCGCGTCGGCGTCCGCGCCGCTGTGCACCGCGACCGAGCGCACGCCGAGACGCCGCAGGGTACGGATGACGCGGACCGCGATCTCGCCGCGGTTGGCGACCAGCACACTGTCGAACATGGGGATGATCCTCCGTCAGATGCTGTCGGTCACATGCGAAAGACGCCGTAGGGGCGGGGCTCCGGCAGCGGGGCGTTGGCGCAGGCGCTGAGGGCCAGGCCGAGCACGGTCCTGGTGTCCAGTGGGTCGATGATGCCGTCGTCCCAGAGCCGGGCGGTGGCGTAGTAGGCGTTGCCCTGCTGCTCGTACTGGTCCCGGACCGGGCGGCGGAACTCCTCCTCGGCCTCGGCCGACCACTCCTCGCCGCGCAGCTCCAGCTGGTCCCGCCGGACCGTGGCGAGCACCGAGGCGGCCTGTTCGCCGCCCATCACCGAGATCTTGGCCCCCGGCCACATCCACAGGAAGCGGGGTGAGTAGGCCCGGCCGCACATCGAGTAGTTGCCGGCGCCGTAGGAGCCGCCGACCACCACCGTCAGTTTGGGCACCCTGGTCCCGGCCACAGCGGTGACCATCTTGGCGCCGTGCTTGGCGATGCCGCCGGCCTCGTACTGCCGGCCGACCATGAAGCCGGAGATGTTCTGCAGGAAGACCAGCGGGATGCCGCGCTGGTCGCACAGCTCGATGAAGTGGGCGCCCTTCAGCGCCGACTCGGCGAACAGGATGCCGTTGTTGGCGACGATGCCGACCGGGTGGCCGTGCAGCCGGGCGAATCCGGTGACCAGGGTGGGCCCGTACTCGGCCTTGAACTCGGCGAAGCGGCTGCCGTCGACCAGCCGGGCGATCACCTCGCGGACGTCGTAGGGGGTGCGCGGGTCGGCGGGCACCGCACCGTACAGTCCGCCCGGGTCGACGGCCGGCTCCTCGACCGGAAGCACCGGCCAGGGGCGCGGTGCGCGCGGGCCCAGGCCGGCGATCATGGTGCGGAGCATCGCCAGGGCGTGGGTGTCGTTCTCGGCCAGTTGGTCGGTCACGCCCGAGGTCCGGGCGTGCAGTTCGCCGCCGCCCAGCTCCTCCGCGGTGACCACCTCGCCGGTGGCGGCCTTCACCAGCGGGGGGCCGCCGAGGAAGATGGTGCCCTGGTTGCGGACGATCACGGCCTGGTCGCTCATGGCCGGGACGTAGGCGCCGCCCGCGGTGCAGGAGCCCAGTACCGCGGCGAGCTGGGGGATGCCGGCGGCGGACAGCCGGGCCTGGTTGTAGAAGATCCGGCCGAAGTGGTCCCGGTCTGGGAAGACCTCGTCCTGCATCGGCAGGAAGGCGCCGCCGGAGTCCACCAGGTAGACGCAGGGGAGCCGGTTGTCCTGGGCGACCTCCTGGGCGCGCAGGTGCTTCTTCACCGTCATGGGGTAGTAGGTGCCGCCTTTGACCGTGGCGTCGTTGGCGACCACCACCACCTCCCGGCTGGCCACCCGCCCCACACCGGTGATCAGCCCGGCGGCGGGGGCGTCGCCGCCGTAGAGGCCGTCGGCGGCCAGCGGCGAGAGCTCCAGGAACGGCGATCCGGGGTCGAGCAGGGTGTCCACGCGGTCACGCGGCAGCAGCTTGCCCCGTGCGGTGTGGCGGTCCCTGGCCCGGGCGCCGCCGCCCTGGGCGGCGCCGGCGATCCGGGTCCGCAGCTCGGCGACCAGCGCCTGCTGGGCCTCGGAGTTGGCCCGGAACGTCTCGGACGCCGGGTCCACGGCGGTGCCGAGGACCGGCGCCGGGGCAGCGGCACCCGGCACGGTCGCCGCTGCGGTCGCGGGTGTCATGGCCACGAGCTCCTTTGCTCACCGGCGCATGTTAACGACTGTTAACAGCACTGGCCAGGTTAACGACCTCTAACCCCGCTGTCTAGGATGATGGGATGCCGACACCCCCGAGCCCCGTCGAGAACCCGCGCCGCCAGCAGATCCGGCGCGAAGCCGCACGTCTGTTCGCCGCGCGTGGCTTCCTCGGGGTCGGCGTGGACGAGATCGGCCGCGCCGTCGGCATCTCCGGGCCCGGCCTCTACCGGCACTTCGCCGGCAAGGACGCCATGCTCGCCGATCTGCTCGTCGGCATCAGCGAACGGCTGCTGGACGAGGGCCGCCGCCGGGTCGACGAGGCCGCGGACGCCCGGGCCGCGCTGGACGCGCTGCTGCAGGGCCACATCGACTTCGCCCTGGACGAGAGCGCACTGATCACCCTGCACGACCGCGAGCTGCTGCACCTGCCGGACGAGGAGCGGCACCGGGTCCGCAGTCTGCAGCGCCAGTACGTGGAGCTCTGGGTCACCGTCGCCGGGGACAGCTTCCCCGGTCTCGGCAAGGACGCCCGGGCCGCCGTCCACGCCGTCTTCGGCCTGCTCAACTCGACGCCCCACAGTGCGGCGGGCCAGAGCGGCGACGCCGCGGACCGCACCGCGATGGCGGCCCTGCTGCACCGCCTGGCGCTGGGTGCGCTGGGTGCGGCGGCGCAGGCGGCTGAGGCCTGACCGGCCGTCAGTCCGCCGTCGGTCCGCTGCCGGCCCGCCGTCGGTCCGCCGGGTGACCTCGGGGAACAGACGGCGCCCCGGGAATGCTGTGAGTACCAGCAGTGGCCGTCGCGATCGGGTCGTCCGTCGAAGCGTCGTACGTCGAAACTTGGTGGACGACCCACCGCCATACAGTTAGCATCGCTAAATATGCCCAAGGCTCAAAAGTCTCCTGCCGTTGATACGGCTGCCCCGGCCGCACCGATAGCCCCCGGCTGGCTGCGGCGGCTCAGCTCGTACTGCTGGCGCTACCGGCGCAACGTGCTGCTCTCCTTCGGCGCCTCGCTGCTCGGGATGGCGGTCAGCGCCCTGGTCCCGCTGATCCCGCGTCTGATCATCGACGATGTGATCACCACCCACAGCAAGCCGCTGGCCCCCTGGGCGTTCGCCCTGATCGGGGCGGCGGTACTGGTCTTCGTGCTGACCCTGGTCCGCCGCTACTGGGGCGGCCGGCTGGCCCTGGACGTGCAGCACGACCTGCGCCTGGACCTGTTCCAGTCGCTCTCCCGCCTGGACGGCACCCGGCAGGACAGCCTGGACACCGGCCAGGTGGTCGGCCGGGCCACCTCCGACCTGCAGATGATCCAGGGCCTGCTGTCGATGCTGCCGATGATGACCGGCAACTTCCTGCTCTTCCTGCTCTCGATCGTGGTGATGCTCTTCCTGTCGCCGCTGCTCACCCTGATCGCCCTGGCGATGGCCCCGGCGCTGTGGTGGTTCGCCACCCTCAGCCGGAAGAAGCTCTTCCCGGCGACCTGGACCGCGCAGCAGGAGGCGGGTGCGGTCGCCGGCGCCGTCGACGGCGCGGTGTCCGGCGTGCGGGTGGTCAAGGGCTTCGGCCAGGAGGAGCAAGAGCTGAACCGGCTGGAGCGGGCCAGCCGCCGGCTGTTCGCGATGCGGCTGCGCAGCATCAGGCTCAGCGCCCGCTACAGCCCCGCGATGCAGGCGATCCCCGCGCTCGGCCAGGTCGCGGTGCTCGCCCTGGGCGGCTGGCTGGCGGTGCGCGGCGAGGTCACCCTGGGCACCTTCGTCGCCTTCTCCACCTATGTCGCGCAGATGACCGCGCCGGTGCGGATGCTCACCATGCTGCTCACCGTGGGCCAGCAGGCCCGCGCCAGCGTGGAGCGGGTGTTCCAGCTCATCGACGAGCGCCCGGTGGTCACGGAGCGCCCGGACGCCGTGGAACTGGACCCCGCCGAGATCGAGGCCACGGAGCCCGGCCCGGTCGCGGCCGGGTCCGCCGCCGTCACCCCCGCGCTGGCCTTCGAGCACGTCGACTTCGGCTACGGCGGTTCCACCGAGCCGGTCCTCAGCGACCTCAGCCTGGCCCTCGCCCCGGGCGAGACGGTGGCCCTGGTCGGGGCCTCGGGCTCGGGCAAGTCCACCGTCGGCATGCTGGTCCCGCGCTTCTACGACGCCAGTGCCGGCCGGGTCCTGGTGCACGGCCACGACGTCCGCGACCTGACGCTGCGTTCGCTGCGCTCCGCCATCGGCATCGTGCCCGAGGACAGCTTCCTGTTCTCGGAGTCGGTGCACACCAACATCGGCTACGGGCGCCCGGACGCGTCCCGCGACGAGGTCGAGGCGGCCGCCCGGGCGGCCCAGGCGGACGGGTTCATCCGCGAACTGCCGGACGGCTACGACACCGTGGTCGGCGAGCAGGGCCTCACCCTCTCCGGCGGCCAGCGCCAGCGGGTCGCGCTGGCCCGGGCGATCCTCGCCGACCCCCGGATCCTGCTCCTGGACGACGCCACCTCGGCCGTCGACGCCCAGGTGGAGGCGGAGATCCACGAAGCCCTGCGGACCGTGATGAGCGGCCGCACCACACTGCTGATCGCCCACCGCCGGTCCACGCTCCAGCTCGCCGACCGGATCGCGGTGCTGGACCGCGGCCGCCTGGTCGACATCGGCACCCATCAGGAGCTGGACGCCCGCTGTCCGCTCTACCGCTCGCTGCTCACCGACCCCGACGCGCTGGCCGGCGACATCCGCACGGCCGACCCGGTCGCCAGCCTGCTCGCCGAGGTGGCGGACGCCGGGGACCAGCCCGGTAGCACCGCCGCGGACTCCGGAGCCGATGGAGTCCACGGCGACCACGGCGACCACGGAGTCCACGCAGTCGGCGCGGTCACCCCGGAACTGTGGGACCGCGTGCGCTTCCCCGAGCCCGACTCCGACGCCCTGGGCCGCGGTTCCGGCGCTGCGGGACAGGCCGGTGCCGGCCACGGCGGCGCCGGCGGAGTACACGGGGCCATGGGCGGCATGCCGGCCACCCCCGAACTGCTGGCCAGGGTCGCCGCGCTGCCCCCCGCTGACGGCGTCCCCGACATCGACCTGGACGAGGCCCGGCGCCCCGATCCGCAGTTCAACCTCCGCCGGATGCTGGCCCCGTTCCGCAGGCCGCTGCTACTGGCCCTGCTGCTGGTCACCCTGGACGCGCTGGCCTCGCTCTCGCTGCCGATCCTGATCCGCCACGGCATCGACGAGGGCGTCACCAAGGCGGCCTCCGGAGCGGTCGCGGCGGCCTCGCTGACCGCCCTGGCCATCGTGCTGCTGGACTGGCTGGTGCAGGCCACCGAGACGCAGGTCAGCGGACGTACCGGCGAGCGGGTGCTGTACTCGCTGCGGATCAGGATCTTCGCGCATCTGCAGCGCCTGGGCCTGGACTACTACGAGCGCGAGCTCGGCGGCCGGATCATGACCCGGATGACCACCGACGTGGACGCGCTCAGCTCCTTCCTGCAGACCGGTGTGGTCACCGCGGTGGTCAGCCTGCTGACCTTCTTCGGGATCTTCGTCGTGCTGCTGGTGCTCGACGTGCAGTTGGCGCTGTACGTCTTCGCCGTGCTGCCGGTCCTGGTGCTCACCACGCTGGTCTTCCGCAAGAAGTCCTCGGCCACCTACAAGCTGGCCCGGGAGAAGGTCAGCACGGTCAACGCCGACCTCCAGGAGAACGTCGCCGGCATGCGCATCGTGCAGGCGTTCCTGCGCGAGGACCGCAACCGGGCCCGCTTCGCCGAGCGCAGCAGCGACTACCGCACCACCAGGGTCCGGGCGCAGCTCTACATCTCGCTCTACTTCCCCTTCGTCCAGTTCCTGTCCAGCGTCGCCGCGGCGCTGGTGCTGATCGCCGGGGCGCACCGGGTGGACGCCGGGACGCTCACCACCGGCGCGCTGGTCGCCTACCTGCTCTACATCGACCTGTTCTTCTCGCCGGTGCAGCAGTTGTCGCAGGTGTTCGACGGCTACCAGCAGGCGGCGGTCGGTCTCAGCCGGATCCGCGAGCTGCTGCGCACGCCGACCTCGACCCCGCAGGCAGCGGACCCGAGGCCGGTCGGGCGGCTGCGCGGGGACGTCCACTTCGACGACGTCCACTTCAGCTACACCGGTCTGGACGCCGGCGCCGACAACACCGAAGGGCGCGCCGCCGGGTCCCGCAAGCCCGAGGTCATCGCCGGCCTCAACCTGCACATCCCCGCAGGCCAGAACGTCGCCCTCGTCGGCGAGACCGGGGCGGGCAAGTCCACGGTGGTCAAGCTGCTGGCCCGGTTCTACGACGTCACCGGCGGCGCGGTCCGGGTGGACGGGACCGATCTGCGCGCCTTCGACCTGACCGGTTACCGGCACCGCCTCGGCGTGGTCCCGCAGGAGGCCTACCTCTTCGCCGGGACGGTCCGCGACGCCATCGCCTACGGCCGTCCCGGCGCGAGCGACGCCGAGGTGGAGGCCGCCGCGCGTTCGGTGGGCGCGCACCAGATGATCGCGGGTCTCTCCGGCGGCTACCTGCACCGGGTCAGCGAGCGGGGCCGCAACCTGTCCGCGGGGCAGCGCCAGCTGATCGCGCTGGCCAGGGCGGAGCTGGTCGATCCGGACCTGCTGCTGCTGGACGAGGCGACCGCGGCGCTGGACCTGGCCACCGAGGCTGCCGTCAACCGGGCCGCCGACCGGCTGGCCCAGCGCGAGAACGGCCGCGGTCGCAGGACCACGATCGTCATCGCGCACCGGCTCAGCACGGCCGCCCGGGCGGACCGGGTGGTGGTGCTGGACCACGGCCGGGTGGTCGAGGACGGACCGCACGAGGAACTGCTGGCCATGGGCGGGGCGTACGCCCGGCTCTGGCACGCCTTCGCGGGCGAGGAGGAGCCCGCCGCGGCACACTGACGGACAGTCACCTGGGAGCTGGCTGAAAAGAGCGCGTTTGGGCAGGTCAAACCCCTGTTCGGCAGATGGACGGCCGTTCGGTGAAGCATGCTGGCGTATCTCCTGTCGCCGGACGAACGTGCGCTTCACTCGGTCAACCCCCGTCGCAAGGGTCCGTCCATGTCTGCGCGCTCCGTCACGCCTTCACTGACCATGCTCTTCTCCGCCGGCTATCTGGCCCCCTACCTGCTGCCGACGCTGGTCGGACGACTCACGGCCGACTACCGGCTCGCGCCGACCCCGGCCGGGGCCATCGGCAGCGCCCTGCTGCTGGCCTCGGCCGTCGCCGGGCTGACGCTGATGTCCAGGGGCGCGGCGAACGGTGCCGTCGGCAAGGCCCGGGTCGGCCTGGCCCTGGTCGTCGTCGGCTTCGGCCTGGCCGCGGTCGCCCCGGCCGGCTCGCTGCCGCTGCTGGTCCTCGGCTGCCTGCTGGGCGGTGCCGGATCGGGGACGGTGGCCGCGGTCGCCACCGCGGGCATCGCCGGGCAGCGGGACCCGCACCGGATCTCGGTCCACGGGCTGCTGCTGGCTTCGAGCGTGGCCGTCGCCCTCTACCTGATCCTGCCTCAACTCGGCGGCGGCCACTGGCTGCCCTTCGCCTGCATCGCGGGATGGGGTGCGCTCGCCCTGCTCTGGACCGGAGGGCTGGCCGAGCGCCAGGCCGGGCCGCCCTCCCCGGCGACCGGACCGGTGCGCCGGTCGGGACCGCTTCCCGCGCGTGCCGCCGGAGTGACCCTGGCCTGCTGCATCCTGTTCTGGTCGATGGCCCAGAACGCCCTGTGGGGGGTCAGCGGACGGATCGGGCTGAACCGGGTCGGCCTGGCCGAGGCGCCGCTCGGCCTGGTCTTCGCCCTGGCCCTCGGGGCCGGGCTGCTCGGCATCGCCGCCGCGGGCTCGCTGGGCGACCGCTTCGGGCGGACCCTGCCCATCGGGGTGGGCACCGTGGCCATCGCCGGCTTCGTGGCGATCAGCGGGGCCGCACACTCCGCGGCCCCCTTCGCGCTGGGGGAGATCGCCTGGAACGCCGTCTACCCCTTCGTTCTGAGCCATCTGTTCGGCCTCGCCGCACGCCTGGACGGGGAGGGCCGCTGGGCGATACTGATCGGCTCCGCCACCGCCCTGGGCGTCGCCTGCGGGCCGATCGCCGGAACCGTGCTGTCGGTGGACGCCGGATTCCCGGTGATGGGACTGGTGCTCGCGGCGGTGCTGCTGCTGGTGGCGCTGCCGATGGCGGTGGTCGCCCGCGGCACCGAGCCGCGGGCACTCAACCCCTCCGCCTGACCCGGATCACGGCGACAGGGTGCGCGCTGTCGGGGATCACGCCGCCGGGGATCACGGCGCCGGCCAGACCGCGGTCCGCAGCCCGCGCTGCCCGGCGGCCCAGGCCGTGGCACAGGCCAGCAGCGAGCCCAGCACCAGCAGCGCCCCGGTGCCGCCGAGGTACTGCAGCAGCAGACCGCCGAGCCCGCTGCCGAGCGGCACCCCCAGCCCCATCAGCGACATCGTCGCGGCGATGGTCCGGCCCCGCAGCCCGTCCGGCACCTGACGGAAGATCAGTACGTCCAGCAGCACCATGATCGCCGGGGAGCCCAGGCTCGTCCCCAGCAGCACCAGGCCGATCTGCCAGGGCCCGGAGACCAGTCCGAGCAGCGCGACCGTCAGGGCGGCCCAGCCGGAGGCCGCCAGCAGCAGCGTCCCCGGGCGGAACCGGCGGTGCAGCGGGCGCACCAGGGCGGCCCCGATCAGCCCGCCGACCGCGGAGCCGGCCAGCGCCAGGCCGATCGACCAGGACGGCGCGGAATGGCGGTGCAGCTGGTAGACGGCGGCCAGGGTCAGCGGGACGCCGGCGACGTTGAAGGCGAACAGCAGCACCACCACCGGCCGCAGGGTGGCGTCCTGCCACAACGCCCTGACCCCGGCGAACATCCCGCCCCGGTGCTCCCCGCCGCGCGGGGCGCCCGAAGCACCGGCGGGGCGCACCGCGACCGCCGCGGTCAGCGACAGCACGAAGCCCAGGGAGCTGAGCAGGAACGGCAGGATCCGCGCGATGCCGTAGAGCAGTCCGCCCAGCGGCGGGCCGGTCAGCTCGGCGGTACTGACCCGGACCTCGTCCTGCGTGAGCGCCGCGCTGAGCTGCTCGGGCTCCACCACGGCGCGGACCGTGAGCATCCTGGCCGCGCCGACGAACGGCTGCGCCCCGCCGACCAGGGCGCCGACCATGAGCAGCTGCACGAAGGTGACGTGGTGCAGGGCGAAGGCCAGCGCCACGCTCGCGGTGGCGGCGACCCGGACGCTCTCGGCGGCGATCTGGATCCTGCGCCGGTCGTGACGGTCCACCAATTGTCCTGCGGGCAGCGTGCAGAGCACCGACGCCGCGGCCTGGACCAGGCCGAACACCCCGGCCAGGGCGGGTGAGCCGGTCAGCGCCAGGATGATCAGCGGATAGGCCACATCGGTCGCGTAGACGCCGATCAGGGCGGCTCCGGAGCCGACGCACAGGGTCTGGAAGCGCCAGTTGCGGAGCAGTGGGACCGACGGCGGCGCCTGGGCGGTGGTGGCGGCGGTGCTGGTACTGGACACGAAGCTCCTCCCGACTGCGTGAACGCTCACGCACACAAAACCATTCACTCTTGCGTGAATGATTGCGCAGGCGTGAGCCCCTGGCAAGATGTGGTCATGGACGGAGCGCGCGCGGCAGCAGGAGCAGCGGAGGAGACCCGCACGGCGGTGCCGGGCGTGCGGGTGGTGGACGACACCGACACCCTCAAGGCCCTCGCCGATCCGCTGCGGGTCACCATCCTGCGGGTGATGATGGACCGCGCGGCCCAGGGCCTGCGCGGCTGGACCGCCAAGGAGCTCGCGGCCGAACTCAGGGAGCCGCAGACCAAGTTGTACCGGCACCTCAAGCAGTTGGAGGAGCGCGGACTGCTCCGGGTGGCCGAGACCCGGGTGGTCTCCGGCATCACCGAGCAGCGCTATGTCGCCGGGCAGACCACCCTGGAGTTCAGCAGGGACTTCCTGGACACCCGGGCCGACCGGGACGACCAGGCCGAGGCCTTCGGCGCCGCGATCGACAGCTTCCGGCGGCAGTACCTGGCGGCGGCGCGCGGTGGTCGCCTGGACCCGCAGGGCACGGAGGCCCTGCGCAGGCCGCTGATGATGCTCGGGGACGTACGCGTCTCGCCGGGGCGTGCGGCGCGGTTCCGGGACCGGCTCTCCGCGCTGATCGCCGAGTACCTGGACGAGGAGGACGATGCGGACGGTATCCCGCTGAACGTCCTGATCGCGGTCTACTCCGAGAACACCGCGTCCGGTTGACCGCGGCCGACCCGGGTTCGAGGGCGATCCCTCCGGGGAGGAGAGGTGGATGGAGGAGGACGACGAGGGGCCGCTCACGCCCCTGGACCAACTGCTGTGCCCGCCGGACGTGGCGATTGAGTCGATGAACAGCCTGGCCGATGAGATGCTTGGCCCCTTGCGTGAACGGGGATCGGGGCACGGGGGAGCGGCGATGGCGTCGGGCGGTCAGGGCGGTCAGAACGGTCAGGGGGCGAACGGAGTGCAGGGCCGCCCGGTCGGCGGGGTCGCGGGCACCGGGAGGAGCGGCGGGCGGGCCTATCTCGCCCAGCAGTACACCGAGGTGGCCGAGGACGCCGAGCAGCGCCTGGAGGAACTGCTCGCGCTGGCCGCCGAGCCGTCCCCGGCCGTGGACTTCGATGCGCTGCGCCGCAGTTACGAGCCCCGGCCGCTGCCCGCCGACGCCGTGGTCGAGCCGCCGCGCTGGGCCGACTACGCACCGGACCCGGGCCAGGTCAGCTCCGAGGCGCCAGGACGCCCCCTGCTCAGCGGCCCCTACCAGCAGATCCTGGCCGAGGCCCGGTTGAAGCACCAGCGCGCCCTGCGCGAGTACCGGCACCAGGAACGGGACCTGCGCGCCCAGGCGGAGCAGGCCCGGCTCGCGCACGAGCAGGAGGAGCAGCAGCGCGCCCGCAGCGTGCGCGAGTACAACGAGCGCCTGGAGGGCTACCGCAGGTCCTACGAGGAGGGCCACCCCGCCGCCGTCGAATCGGTGCTGGAACGGGCGCTGGCCGCGGCCGGCCGGCTGCCGGGGCTGGAGGTCCCGGCCCGGGTCAGCTACCGCGAACTGACCCGGACCGCCGTGGTCGACCTGGTACTGCCCGGGCCCGCGGTGGTCCCCGCCGCGCTGCGGTTCCAGGTGGCGCCGGACGGGGGCGTGGAGGCCGTGCCCCGGCCCCGGAACGAGTGCCTGGCCCGCTACCGCCAGTTGACGGCCCGTCTGGTGCTGCGCGCACTGGACGCGCTGCTGGCCGCCGACACCGAGTCCCGGCTGGACGGGATCGTCGTCAACGGCCGCGCGGTGACGGCGGAGGCGGGGGAGTCCTGCCTGGTCAGCGTGGACGCGCGGCGCGAGGACCTGTTCGCCGGATCGCTGCTGCCGGACACCGACGCCGAGGCAGTCGAGCGGCTGTCCGAGCTGACCTGCGTGCTCTCCACGGACCCGTTCGCCCCGGTGCCGGTGCCGCCGTTCGCGATCGGCCGTTCCGGACCCCCGGCTCCCGAGGAACTGTCCCCGGGTGAGTTCACCGCGCTGATCGCCGAACTGTTCGAACAGATGGGACTGGAGGACTGGGAGCTCCAGCTGCGCGGCAGGGACGGGCTGCTGGCCTTCGCCCAGGGGGACGGCCGCGGGTTCAGCACCGAGCGGCACGTGGTGTTCGCGGCCCGCCGTCCGATGACGGTGGGGGCCGACGCGGTACGGGACGTGGCCGAGGTGGTCGCGGACGAGGGAGCCGCGGGCGGCATCTGGGCGACCACCGGCAGCTTCGAGGCGGACGCCGTGGTCGCGGCCGCGGCCTGCCCCGAGCTCAGGCTGATCGACGGCGGCGAACTGCGCGCCCTGGTCCGCGCGCATCTCGGCGCTGAGCTGGGCGGTTGACCGTCCTATCGCTCGTCGGCCCGGGGGCTGTCACGCTGTAGCCATGGGCTTCGCTTTTCTGGACCGTTGGCGCACACGGCGTGACCCGGGGACCGCCGGTCCTTCCGGGACGCCCGACCCCGGCACCCTGGACGAGATGCTGTCCGAGTGCGCGATGCTGCGCGAGCAGGCCTCCGACGCCGGTCTGGTGCTGGACGACTCGGCCGCCTCGCTGCAGGCGCTGGACCAGTTGATGCCCGGATGGCGGGACGATCCGGACCCGGAGACCTCCGAGGGGCTCGGCCACGACGCCGGCCTGTACCTCGGCACCGTGATCGTCCACAGCATCGACGGCGCCCGCTGGCAGCAGCTGCCCGACGGCCGACCGGTGGTGGTGCTGGCGAGCGGACGCGAACTGGACGTGGTGGCGATGGGCCAGGGCTGGGCGGCCGAGGGCTCGCCCGAACTCTCGGCGGTCTACACGGAACTCGACAGCGGCTGAGCGCGGCTGGGCCGGCCGGGACCCCTCCCGGCTACCGGCCGCTGCGCACCGACACCGCGCAGGCCACCTGGACCGGGGAGCCCGGGTTGTGCACCGTGATGTACGCCGTGGTGCCGTTCGGGCAGTCGACGTTGCGGGCGACCAGCCCGATGACCCGGTAGTCGGGCCGGTCGGCTCCGGTGGCGTCGCAGGCGGTCTCCCGCAGGGTGCCGCCGCCGGTGTCCTCCATGCAGTCGCCGACGACGATCCCGAAGCCGCCCCCGCCGCCCGGGTCCCCGGGATGCGGTGCGTGCAGGTTGCGCAGACAGGCGACACCGGTGACCTGGCCCTTCGAGCCGGTGGTCGCCGCGGCGTCGGTGCCGATGCTGGTGATCTGCAGGGCGAAGTCGGTGCCGCTCGGGCAGGAGGTGGCGGGCGTTCCCGCGGCCTGCCGCCGGATCACGACGGCGGACGCGGCACTGCTGCCGCAGTCGACCTGGCTGTAGGAGGCGCCCGCGGACCCGGTGACGGTCGCGACGCAGGCGCCGACCGGAAGGAAGGCGGCGGGGGCCGCCGAGGTCGCGGAATCCGCACCGGACCGGGCGGCGGCGGAGGCGCTGGTGGCGGCGTCGCTGAGCCGGGTGCCCCGGGAGACGGTGGCTGCGGACCGGCCGGTTGAGGCGCCAGGGGACGGACGTGCGCCGGCGGTGCGCTGCCCGGAGGCCGCGCCTGAGGCCGACGCGCGCCTGCCGGAACCGGAACGCGCCGCGCCGGGCCGGTCGGAGCCGGTCGACGGTCCCTGCGGTACCAGGCTCACCTCGACCCGGGACGAACCCGCCCCGGTGCCGCCGACGTGTCCGACCGCGCAGCCGGCGCCCAGCGTCAGCACCGCCATGGCCAGGCCCAGCAGCAGACCGGGTGTCAGCAACCGTGCCCCTGCCCGTCCCTGCCGCCGTCCCCGCCCTGCTCCCCCTGGCGCAACCCCGACCATGGCCCCCGCCCCCCTGCGGTTGATGCCCCCCGACAGCGTACGCAGCACCGTACGGTCCGGTAAGTACGTCGGCGGTGACCCGTCCGGCGCAGTTCGGGGCGCGCGGGAGTGCGGGGTCGCGCACGATTGCGGTGAGGGCGCGGGTTGGGCCACTCCCGAGGGCGGCGGCGACTGGGCAGGGCGCCGCCGCCCTCCCGCTCGTGCGGACGCCTCCCGCTCGTGCGGACGCAGCTGAGGACACCGGCCGGGTCGCGGGTGCGGGCGCACTCCCGGGGCCAGGTACGATCCTACTAACGATAAGCATTATCATTACCGCTTGCTGGGAACGACGCACGGGACCACCCGCTTGCGCGCAGCGGGACGCGATGAGAGCGAGCGTGCGGGAATGCCGGTTCTGGTGGCCGCTGGGGCCTTCCTGATGACCTTGGTGGGCGGCCTGGTGGCCGGGAAGGTCGGCGACAAGCGCCATCTGGTGCTGGGCCTCGCGGCCGGACTGATGCTCGGGGTGGTCGGGTTCGACCTCCTTCCGGAGGCGCTGGACGCGGCGCCGAGCCACCTGTGGGGCGTTCCGCAGGGACTGCTGATGTTCGTGCTGGGCTTCCTGGTGCTGCACGTGGTGGAGCGTTCGGTGGCGATCCACCGGGCCCACGAGGCCGAGTACGCGGCACACCAGCACGGGCACCAGCACGGAACGGCACCGGCGCCGGCGCCCTCCGACTTCACCGGGCACAGCCACGGCCGGAGCGAGAAGCTGGGACTCGCCGCTGCCTCCGCGCTGTGCCTGCACAGCGTGATGGACGGGTTCGCGATCGGCGCGGCCTTCCAGGTCGGCGACTCCTTCGGGACCGTGGTCGCGATCGCGGTGATCGCCCACGACTTCGCCGACGGCTTCAACACGTACACCATCACCAGGCTCTACGGGAACGACCGGCGCCGTGCGCTGATCCTGCTGGGCTGTGACGCGGTGGCCCCGGTACTGGGCGCGGGGATCACCCTGCTGTTCACCATCCCGGAGCATGTCGTCGGCCTCTACCTGGGCTTCTTCTCCGGCTTCCTGATGTACCTGGCGACCTCGGACATCCTCCCCGAGGCGCACAGCCCGCACCCCTCCCGCTCCACCCTGCTCTGCACCATCGCCGGCGCCGGCTTCATGTGGCTGGTCATCGGCCTGGCCAACTAGCGGGAGCGGGGCGCCGCCTCCGGCACCGGCTCGCACGCCGGCTCCGATGCTGGCTCGGACGCCGGTTCGGGGGCCGAGACCCGCTGCGGCCAGTGCTCCTTGAGAGTGTCCAGGGCCGCGGCGATGGCAGGACGCCGGGAGGCGTGCTGCCGCCAGAGCGCGAACACCCGGCGGCTGGGCGCGGGGTGCACCGGTCGCGCCACCACCGAGCCCGGCAGCGTCCCGCGGCCCAGCCGGGGGACCAGGCCCAGGCCGAGGCCCGCCGCGATCAGCGCGATCTGGGTCTCGAACTCGCCGACGTGGTAGCGGATGTCCGGTTCCTGCCCGGCCTCGCGCATGGTCCGCACCAGCCAGTCGTGGCAGATGTTGCCGGCCGGCACGCTCACCCAGGGGCGCCCCGCCATGGCCTCCACCGGCAGTACCGGCAGCGCGGCCAGCGGGTCGTCGGCCGGGAGCAGCACATCCACCGGGTCCTCGCCCAGCGGCATCCTGGCCACCCCCTCCGGCACCCCGAGCGGGGTGTTGGGCCAGTCCTGAACCACCGCCAGGTCGATCTCGCCGCGGGCGACCAGGTCGGCCATCAGATAGGGGTCGCTCTCCAGCAGGCTGAGCTCCAGCTCCGGATGGCGGGTCGCGAGGTCGGCGAGCACGCCGGGGAGCAGGCCGCGGGCCGCGGTGGCGAAGGCCGCCATCGACAGCCGCCCGGAGACCCGGCCCCGGCGCTGCTCCAGCGAGACCTCGGCCTGCTCCACCAGGGCCAGCACCTGGCGGGCGGCGCCGACCAGCTCCTGGGCCGCGTCGGTGAGCACCACGCCCCGGCCGCGCTTCTCCAGCAGTTCGGTCCTGGTCTCCCGCTCCAGCTTGGTGATCTGCTGGGACACCGCGGAGGGGGTGTAGCCGAGGGCGGCCGCGGCCGCGCCGACCGAGCCGTGCACCGCGACCGCGTGCAGCGCCCGCAGGCGCCCGAGATCCATCATGCGGACGAGCCTATGCGCATCGGCCTCGTGCCGGTCCCGTGTGCCGCCCCCGTGCGGCGCCCCGTGCGGCGGACCTGCAGCCGGTCAGCCCTGGAGCACCGCGGCCCGGTAGACGGCGGCGATGGCCGCGCCGAAGTAGGGCGAGTAGGAGATGTCGTCGGTCAGGCCGCCCGCCTGGTAGCCGCCGATGACGCCGACCACGGTGCCGCGCCCCGCTCCGGTCGGTCCGACCCCGGTCAGCAGCGGGCTGCCGCTGGTGCCTCCCGGCAGGCCGGGGCAGTCGAACTCCAGCTGGGTGGCGCTGCGGGCCCGCAGCCCGTTCCCGCAGTACACCGGGCGCTGGGTGCGGCGGGGATAGCCCACCGCCACCGCGCCGGCGGTGCGCGGGGTGCCGAAGCCGACGGCCTCCGAGCCGACTGCGTCCTGGACCCGCCGGCCGCCGGCCCCCGCTCCCGGACGGGTCGTCAGGAAGGCCACGTCGTAGTCCGGGTCGCCCTGCCTGGACCACCGGACGTCCGTGGTGACCCGGCTCACCGACCACTGCCCGTAGGGCTGGATCCCGTCGTGGTAGCCGGGGACGAAGACCATGCCGTTCCTGGCCTTGCCGGTGCCGGGGGCCACCGCGCAGTGGGCCGCCGTGACCAGCAGGTCGTGCCCGGGGCTGTCGACGACCGAGGCCGTGCAGTAGTGCCCGCCCAGGGTGCCTCCGGCGGAGTTGAACAGGGCGCCCACCCGGGGCACTCCGGCGAAGGCCACGGAAGCGGGCAGCAGGGAGGCGGGTCGTGCCGAGGCGGGCCGTGCGGAGGCGGGTAGCGCCGAGGCCGCGGCCGGGGCGGGGGCCGCAAGGGTGGTGGCCGCTATGGCGGCGGCGAGTACACCGAGCAGGGGCGCGAGCGCGGGGAAACGATGCGTCATATGACCGTATTGTTCTGACAGCTGCAGCGGGCCGCCACCGTCGGAGCGCAGCCGGGTGACGGGGCATCAGCCAATCGTTCAGCACTGCTAATGGGATCGCTGAAGAACTATTCGCTGGTGCTCAACGATCCCCGGGGTCAGGATCGGTCCATGCCTCCCCGTCATCTCGCCCTGGCCGTCGCCGTCGCAGCCGTGTGGGGCGTCAACTTCGTGGTCATCGACATCGGCCTGGCGCACTTCCCGCCGCTGCTGTTCTCCGCGCTGCGGTTCACCGTGGCGGCCGTGCCCGCGGTCTTCTTCGTCGGTCGGCCCCGGGTGCCGTGGCGCTGGGTGCTGGCGGTCGGGGTGGTGCTCGGGGTGGTGAAGTTCGGGCTGCTGTTCATCGGGATGCACGCCGGGATGCCGGCCGGGCTCAGCTCGCTGGTGCTGCAGAGCCAGGCGGTCTTCACCGCCGCCTTCGCCGCACTGCTGCTGGGTGAACGGCCGGGCCGCCGGCGGCTGGTCGGTCTCGGCGTCGGGGTGGCCGGCATCGTGCTCGCCGCCTTCGACCAGGGCTCCGCGGGCGGCGGCTCCGGGCCGATGCGGGCCTTCGCCCTGGTGGTGGCCGCCGCGGTGGCCTGGGGGCTGTCCAATGTGCTCACCCGCAAGGCCGCGCCGCCGGACCTGTTCCGCTGGATGGTCTGGGTCAGCGTGGTGCCGCCGCTCCCGCTGCTGGGCCTGTCGCTGCTGTTCGAGGGCCGCGCGGCGGACCTCGCCGCGCTGCGCTCGCTGAGCCCGGGCGGAGTGGGTGCGCTGCTCTACGTGGCTTGGGGCGCCACCCTGTTCGGCTTCGGCGCCTGGGGCTATCTGATGCGGCATCACGAGGCGACCGTGGTGGCGCCGTTCTCGCTGCTGGTGCCGGTCTTCGGGATGTCCTCGTCCTGGCTGCTGCTCGGCGAGCCGGTCACCCCGGTGGCGGGCGCTGCGGCGCTGCTGGTCATCGCCGGTATCGGGCTGTCCTCGGTCACGCCCGGCCGGTTCCGCCGGGCCCGGACTGCGGCTGCGACTGCGGGTGCGGATGCGGATGTGCATGCGGGTGCGCCTGCTCGTACGCCTCGTCCGTCAGTCGCAGCAGCCGCAGCAGCGCGGTCCGGTCGTCCGGACTGATCGGTTCGAAGTACTCGCGGGCGACCTCCCGGCGGACCTCGCCGATCCGGGCGACCATCCGCTCGCCCTCCTCGGTCAGCTGCAGCAGGATCGCCCGCCGGTCGTCGGGGTCCTGCACCCGGCCGACCAGGCCCGCCGTCTCCAGCGCGTCCACCACGGTGGTGACCGAGCGGGGCGCGATGTGCAGCCGCTCGGCCAGCTGGTTCAGCCGGATCATCTGGCCGCCGCGCTGGGCGCCCCGCGCCAGTACGTCCAGGGCGCGCCCCTGTGAGGGGGTGATGCCGAAGGGCGCCAGCCGGTTGAAGGTGCCCCGCCTGATCCGCTTGGCCGCGCGCATGACGGCGTCCGCGAGGTCGACCTCGGCGGGTACGGGGTTCGGGGCGGCCACGGGGTCTCCTGCGGGTCCTGGCGATATTGCAGAGCTTGGCTCATATTTTCCGTAAGGGCAGCCTGAGTCAACCCAGCGCCAGCTTGAAGCCCAGATGTGAGGCGGTGAAGCCCAGCCGCTCGTAGAAGCGGTGCGCATCGACCCGGCTGGTGTCGGAGGTCAGCTGGACCAGGCTCGCGCCCAGTCGCCGGGACTCCTCGACGGCGTGCTCCATCAGCCGGGTGCCCAGCCCCAGGCCCCGCTCGGTGGAGCGGACCCGCACCGCTTCGATCACGGTACGGGTCGCACCCGCGCGGGAGAGGCCGGGGATCACCGTCAGCTGCAGCGTCCCGACGACCTCGCCCCCGCGTTCGGCGACCAGCAGATGCTGGTTGGGGTCGGCCGCGAGCCGGTCGAAGGCGGCCAGATACGGCGTCAGGTCGTCGGGGGTCTCCCGGCCCGCGCCCAGCGGGTCGGCGGCGAGCAGCGCCACGATCGCCGGGACGTCCCCGACCACGGCCGGCCTGAAGAGATGATCCGTCATGATCACCAGCTTAGGCCGGGCCCGGGCCGGGGCACCGCAAGGGGTCAGGCCGGCAGCTGCGCCTCGATCGCGGCGACCACCTCGGGGGCCTCCGGCTCGGTGCGCGGGCGGAACCGGCCGACCACCTCGCCCTGCGGCGACAGCAGGAACTTCTCGAAGTTCCACTGCACGTCCCCGGCCTCGCCGTCGGCGTCCGGCGTCTGCGTCAGCTCGGCGTAGAGCGGGTGCCGGGACTCGCCGTTGACGTCGATCTTCTCCAGCAGCGGGAAGGAGACCCCGTAGGTGGTGGAGCAGAAGGTCTGGATCTCCTCGGCGCTGCCCGGCTCCTGCCCGGCGAACTGGTTGCAGGGCACCCCGAGCACGGTGAACTCGCGGTCCCCGTACTGCTGCTGGAGCCGCTCCAGGCCCGAGTACTGCGGCGTCAGACCGCACTTGGAGGCGACGTTGACCAGCAGCACCGCCTTGCCCTGGTACGCGTCGAGGGTGGTCTCCTCACCGGACAGGGTGTGCAGCGGGATGTCGTACAGGCTCATGCGGGACCTCCGTGATCGGGCACTGTCGTGTCTCGGTGACAACAGTGCCCGATCACGGGGTCTTCCCGTCCGCCCGGGGCCCCACCCCGCGCGGCTCAGCCCTGCTGGGCCGGCGCCTCGGTGGCGATCACCGAGAAGCGGGCGCCCAGCGGGTCCGTCAGCTGCGCCATCCGGCCGATGCCGGGCATGGTCTCCGGGCCCATCAGCGCGCTCGCCCCCAGCGCGGTCGCCTTGGCGAAGGTGGCGTCGCAGTCCGCCACCTCGAAGTACGGGTTCCACAGCACCGCCGGGAACTGGGTGTCCGCCATGATCCCGGCGAAGCCGGTGGGCGCGCCGCCCGGCAGCGAGACGACGTTGTAGACCATGTCCGGGCCGATCGGGTTGGGCGTGACGGTCCACCCCAGCACGGCCTCGTAGAAGGCGATCGCCACCGGGCCGTCGTGGGTCTGCAGCTCGACCCAGGAGATGCTGCCCGGAACGTCGACGACCTGGAAGCCGGTGTGCTCCAGCGGTTGCCAGACGGCGAACTTCGCCCCGGTGGGGTCGGTGTACTGGGCCATCCGGCCGGAGGACATCACGTCCATGGCCGGCATCCGGACCGTCCCGCCGGCCATCTCGACGGACTTGCTGGTGGTCTCGACGTCGGCGGTGCCGAAGTAGGGCGTCCAGGCGCCGTCGGCGCCGGGCTCCATGTTCGGGCCGAGGCCGCCGATCATCTTCCCGCCGAGTTCGAGGAAGACGTAGCCGCCGCTGTCCGGGCCGGCGGAGCGGGCGGTCCAGCCGAACAGCTCGGTGTAGAAGGCGGTGCTCGCGTCGACGTCGTTGCTGCCGAGGTCGAGCCAGGTGGGGGTGGAGGGGGTGTTGGAGTTGCTGAGCATGGTGTGCTCCTGCGGGGTGGGGTCGGTGAGGGACTGCGGTTCACTGCCGGTTCACAGTCTTGCGCCGGGCACTGACAATCTGGAGCCCTCGGGGCAGCAGGATCGAAAAGAAATTATTTCGGTCATTTTCGATCACGTTCGATAGTGGCAAAGACAGCGGCCCCGCGCCTGTCGGACCCCGGCGGTACGGTTCCCCCATGCCCGACCGGAATCCCGCAGCGCCGATCCAACTCGCCGAGGTCACCGGTGTGCTGGAGCGGATCACCTATGCCAACGAGGAGACCGGCTACACCGTCGCCCGGGTCGACACCGGCCGTGGCGCGGGGGACCTGCTCACCGTCGTCGGGGCGCTGCTCGGTGCCCAGCCCGGGGAGAGCCTGCGGCTGCACGGCCGCTGGGGCAGCCACCCCCAGTACGGCAAGCAGTTCACCGTCGAGAACTACACCACCGTGCTGCCGGCCACGGTCCAGGGCATCCGCCGCTACCTCGGCTCCGGGCTGATCAAGGGCATCGGTCCGCGACTGGCCGACCGGATCGTGGAGCACTTCGGCACCGAGACCCTGGAGATCATCGAGCAGAGCCCGGCCCGGCTGGTCGAGGTCCCCAAGCTCGGCCCCAAGCGGACCAGACTGATCGCCGCCGCCTGGGAGGAGCAGAAGGCGATCAAGGAGGTGATGATCTTCCTCCAGAGCGTCGGCGTCTCCACCTCCCTGGCCGTCCGCATCTACAAGAACTACGGCGACGACTCGATCCGGGTGGTCCGGGAGGAGCCCTACAAGCTCGCCGCCGACGTCTGGGGCATCGGCTTCCTCACCGCCGACCGGATCGCCCAGGCCGTCGGCATCCCGCACGACAGCCCGCAGCGGGTCAAGGCGGGGCTGCAGCACGCGCTGTCGCAGAGCGCCGACCAGGGCCACTGCTTCCTCCCGGAGGAGCGGCTGATCTCGGAGGCGGTGAAGCTGCTGGCGGTGGAGGTCGGCCTGGTCATCGAGTGCCTGGCCGGTCTGGTCGCGGAGGAGGGCGTGGTCCGCGAGCAGGTGCCGTCGGACGAGGGCGTCGGCGAGAGCCTGACCGCGGTCTACCTGGTCCCCTTCCACCGCGCCGAGATCTCGCTGGCCAACCAGCTGCTGCGGCTGCTCAAGGGCCCGGAGGACCGGCTCCGGGCCTTCGCCGACGTGGACTGGGGCCGGGCCCTGGCCTGGCTGCGGACGCAGACCGGCGCCGACCTCGCGCCCGAGCAGGAGCAGTCGGTGAAGCTGGCCCTCACCGAGAAGGTCGCGGTGCTCACCGGGGGCCCCGGCTGCGGCAAGTCCTTCACCGTGCGCTCCATCGTGACCCTGGCACTGGCCCGTAAGGCCAAGGTGGTGCTGGCCGCCCCCACCGGGCGGGCCGCCAAGCGGCTGGCCGAGCTGACCGGCTGCGAGGCGTCCACGGTGCACCGGCTGCTGGAGCTCAAGCCCGGCGGGGACGCCGCCTACGACCGGGACCGTCCGCTCGACGCCGACCTGGTGGTCGTGGACGAGGCCTCGATGCTGGACCTGCTGCTGGCCAACAAGCTGGTCAAGGCCGTCGCCCCTGGCGCGCACCTGCTGCTGGTCGGCGACGTCGACCAGCTGCCCTCGGTCGGCGCCGGCGAGGTGCTGCGGGACCTGCTGGCCCCCGGCAGCCCGGTCCCGGCGGTGCGGCTGACCCGGATCTTCCGGCAGGCGCAGCAGTCCGGCGTGGTCACCAACGCGCACCGGATCAACGAGGGCGTCCCGCCGATCACCGACGGCATGGCCGACTTCTTCCTCTTCGCCGAGGAGGACACCGAGCTCGCCGCCGGGCTCACGGTGGACGTGGTGGCCCGCCGGATCCCGGCCCGCTTCGGCCTGGACCCGCGCCGGGACGTCCAGGTGCTGGCCCCGATGCACCGCGGCCCGGCCGGCGCCGGCAACCTCAACACGCTGCTGCAGGCCGCGGTCACCCCGTCCCGCCCCGACCTGCCCGAACGCCGCTTCGGCGGGCGGACCTTCCGGGTCGGCGACAAGGTCACCCAGATCCGCAACAACTACGAGAAGGGCGCCAACGGGGTCTTCAACGGCACCGTCGGGGTGGTCACCGCGCTCAACCTGGAGGAGCAGCGGCTCACCGTGGTCACCGACGAGGACGAGGAGGTGCCCTACGACTTCGACGAGCTGGACGAGCTGGCGCACGCCTACGCGGTGACCATCCACCGTTCGCAGGGCAGCGAGTACCCCTGCGTGGTGATCCCGGTCACCACCAGCGCCTGGATGATGCTGCAGCGGAACCTGCTCTACACCGCCGTCACCCGGGCGAAGCAACTGGTGGTGCTGGTGGGGTCCCGGCGCGCCCTGGCCCAGGCCGTTCGGGCTGTTTCCGCTGGTCGCAGGCATACCGCGCTGGACCACCGGCTGCGCACGGGCTGATCGGGCCGCCGTCCTGCTGTCGACTTGTGAACGCACAGCGGTCCGATCTTTGTGGTGTTCAGCTCTTTTTGGGCACCCTGGCTGCACGTTTGTCAGGCAAATGGTGGACAGTGTTATTAGTCAGGGCACCCCTTGAAGAGGTTCATTTCGCTGGTGAGGGAAGACGTGAGCGACAACTCTGTAGTACTCAGCTACCACGGCGACGAGTACGAGTACCCGGTGGTGGACGCCACCGTCGGCAACGCAGGCTTCGACATCTCGAAGCTGCTCAGCCAGACCGGCCTGACCACGCTGGACAACGGCTTCGGCAACACCGCGGCCTGTAAATCGGCGATCACGTACATCGACGGCGACAAGGGGATCCTGCGCTACCGCGGCTACCCCATCGAGCAGCTCGCCGAGCAGGGCACCTTCCTGGAGACCGCGCACCTGCTGATCAAGGGCGAGCTCCCGTCCGCCGCCGAGCTGACCGCGTTCCAGCGGGACGTGTCCCAGCACACCCTGCTGCACGAGGACGTCAAGCGGTTCTACCAGGGCTTCCCGCGTGACGCGCACCCGATGGCGATGCTGTCCTCGGTGGTCAGCGCGCTGTCCACGTTCTACCAGGACAGCCACAACCCGTTCGACGCCGAGCAGCGCGACCTGTCGGCCATAAGGCTGATCGCCAAGCTGCCGACCATCGCGGCCTACGCCTTCAAGAAGGCCCAGGGCCACCCCTTCGTCTACCCGCGCAACGACCTCGGCTACGTCGAGAACTTCCTGCGGATGACCTTCGCGGTGCCGGCCGAGGACTACGAGCTGAACCCGGTCGTCGTCAGCGCCCTGGAGAAGCTGCTGATCCTGCACGCGGACCACGAGCAGAACTGCTCCACCTCCACGGTCCGCCTGGTGGGCTCCTCGCAGGCCAACCTGTTCGCCTCCATCTCGGCCGGCATCAACGCGCTCTGGGGCCCGCTGCACGGCGGTGCCAACCAGGCCGTGCTGGAGATGCTCACCGCGATCAAGAACGACGGCGGCGACGTCGACGCCTTCATCCGCAAGGTGAAGAACAAGGAAGACGGCGTGAAGCTGATGGGCTTCGGGCACCGCGTCTACAAGAGCTTCGACCCGCGCGCCCAGATCATCAAGAGCGCCGCCCACGACGTCCTGGCCCAGCTGGGCAAGGCCGACGAGCTGCTGGACATCGCGCTGAAGCTGGAGGAGCACGCGCTCACCGACGACTACTTCGTCTCGCGCAAGCTCTACCCCAACGTGGACTTCTACACCGGCCTGATCTACCGCGCGATGGGCTTCCCGACCAGCATGTTCACCGTGCTGTTCGCCATGGGCCGACTGCCGGGCTGGATCGCCCACTGGCAGGAGATGATCACGGACCCGACCAACAAGATCGGCCGTCCGCGGCAGATCTACACCGGCATCGAGACCCGCGACTACGTCCCCGTCTCGGAGCGCTGAGCGCCCTCGGCAGGAACGTCGAGGCGCGCACGGCGCGGACCGTAGGGGGAGGCCGCTCAACCACCCCCCGGCCGCGCCGTGCGCCTGTCGGCCACCCAGCGACGGAGGCCGACGTACGGGGTCCGCCGGAACCCCGATTCACGTGTTGTAACACACAACAGGGGGCCGGAAGTTACGCCGGTCCCCTGTGACTCCGCTCTCATGGCGCAGAGTAGTGGTGATGTGACGTCAGAACGCCTCAGTCCCGCTGCCCCTGGAAGCTCCGCAGCCGCAGGCTGTTGCTCACCACGAACACCGAGGAGAAGGCCATGGCCGCTCCGGCGATCATGGGGTTGAGCAGGCCGAACGCGGCCAGCGGCAGTGCCGCCACGTTGTAGCCGAAGGCCCAGAACAGGTTCCCCTTGATGGTGCCGAGGGTCCGTCGGGACAGCCGGATGGCGTCCGCGGCGGCCCGCAGGTCGCCACGGACCAGAGTGAGGTCGGCCGCCTCGATGGCGGCGTCGGTGCCGGTGCCCATCGCCAGTCCGAGATCGGCCCGGGCAAGTGCGGCGGCGTCGTTCACCCCGTCGCCGACCATGGCCACGGTGCGGCCCTCGGCCTGGAGCCGGGCCACCACCGCGGCCTTGTCCTCCGGCAGCACCTCGGCGATCACCTGGTCCTGGTCGATGCCGACCTCGCGGGCCACGCTCGCCGCCACGGCCCGGTTGTCGCCGGTCAGCAGCACCGGCGTCAGCCCCAGCGCCCGGAGCCTGCGCACCGCCTCGGCACTGGTCGGCCGCACCGCGTCGGCGACCACCAGGACGGCCCGTACCGCTCCGTCCCAGCCCACGGTGACCGCGGTGAGGCCCGACCTCTCGGCGCTCTCCCTGGCGGCCAGCAGCGGCTCCGGCAGCGCACCGTCCCCGTGCACGAAGCCCTCCCGGCCGGCCAGCACCAGATGCCCCTGCACCACGCCCTGGACGCCGAGCCCGGGAGTGTTCCGGAAACCGTCGACCGGTGGCAGCACGCCGTCCGGTTCGGCGGCGGCCGCGGCATCCGCGACGGCCCGGGCGATCGGGTGCTCGGAGGCGTGCTCCAGCGCCCCGGCCAGCCGCAGCGCCTCCGCGCCGCTGACGCCCTCGACCGTGTGCACGGAGCGCAGCGCCATCTGACCGGTCGTCACCGTGCCGGTCTTGTCCAGCACCACGGTGTCCACGGCCCGGGTGGACTCCAGCACCTCGGGGCCCTTGATCAGGATGCCCAGCTGGGCACCGCGCCCGGTGCCCACCATCAGTGCGGTGGGGGTGGCCAGGCCCAGCGCGCAGGGGCAGGCGATGATCAGCACCGCCACCGCGGCGGTGAACGCCTCGGCCGCGTTGCCGCTGACGGCCAGCCAGCCGAGGAGCGTGGCCACGGCGATGGCCAGGACCACCGGCACGAACACGGCGGAGATCCGGTCGGCCAGCCGCTGGGCCGCGGCCTTGCCGTTCTGCGCCTCCTCGACCAGCTTGGCCATCCGGGCCAGCCGGGTGTCGGCGCCCACACCGGTGGCCCGGACCACCAGCCGTCCTCCGCAGTTGACGGTGGCTCCGGTGACCGGATCGCCCGGGGCGACCTCGGTGGGGACGGACTCCCCGGTCAGCAGCGAGGTGTCCACGGCCGAGCTGCCCTCGGCCACGACGCCGTCGGTGGCGATCTTCTCCCCGGGCCGGACCACCAGCAGGTCGCCGACGGCCAGCGCGGAGACCGGCACCCGTACCTCGCGGCCGTCGCGCAGCACCGCGGCGTCCTTGGCGCCCAGCGACAGCAGGGCGTGCAGCGCGGCGCCGGCCCGGCGCTTCGCCCTGGCCTCCAGGTAGCGGCCGAGCAGGATGAAGGCGGTGACCCCGGCCGCGGTCTCCAGGTAGAGCGTCGAGGAGGCGTCGCCCGCGCCGACCTCCAGGCTGAAGCCGTGGGTCATCCCCGGCATCCCGGCGGTGCCCAGGAACAGCGCCCAGGTGGACCAGCCGAAGGCGGCCAGGGTGCCGAGCGAGACCAGGGTGTCCATGGTCGCGGCGCCGTGGCGCAGATTGGTCCAGGCGGCGCGGTGGAACGGCCACCCCCCGTACGCCACCACCGGTCCGGTGAGCGCGAAGGAGAGCCACTGCCAGTTGCGGAACTGGAGCGCGGGGACCATGGCCAGCAGCACCACCGGCAGGCTGAGGGCGACGGTGACCAGCAGCCGCTGCCGCAGCGCGGCGAGCCCGTCGGGGGCGGCACCGGTGTCGCCGGCCGGATCGGGTCCGGCCTCGGGCTCCGGCCGCGGGGCCTCGGCGGTGTAGCCGGTGCGCTCGACCGTGGCGATCAGGTCGTCCACGGCCAGACTCGGGGCGTAGCTGATGCTGGCCCGCTCGGTGGCGTAGTTGACGGTGGCCTCGACGCCGTCCATGCGGTTGAGCTTCTTCTCGATCCGCGCGGCGCAGGAGGCACAGGTCATCCCGCCGATGGACAGCTCGACCCGGGTGCGGGGAGCGTCGTCGGCGACGGTTCGGGAGTCCGGCAGGCCTATGCCGGGCGTCGCGGTGCTCATGGTGCCCACTCTCCTCTCATGGGGTCCGGCCTCTCATGGGGTCCGGCCTCGCGGGATCGAGGCCCCGGGGCCTCGATCCCCGACCGGTGCTCAGGCCCGGCCGACCAGCTGGTAGCCCGCCTCGTCGACGGCGCTGCGCACGGCCTCGTCCTCCAGCGGCTGCTCGGAGGCGACGGTGACCGTGCCGGCCTTGGCGTCCGCGCTGACCTCGGTGACCCCGGGCAGGGCGCTGATCTCCTCGCTCACCGACTTCTCGCAGTGACCGCAGCTCATGCCCGAGACGGTGAAGACGGCAGTGGACATGTTGTTCCTCCATGAGTCGGTGCTGTGCTCTCTGACCTATCCAACACCATACCCCTAGGGGGTATTTCGACGCAGCGCTGGAAAGTTCGGAAATCCGGATCGGTCGCGGGCTTCCGGTACAGAGGGTAACCAGAGGGACACGATGTGACGGCTTCCGCCCCGGGAAACGCCGTCGGCCCGCCCCCGGGTGGGGACGGGCCGGGCGGGCTTGCGACGGAGGGTGACGGGGCGGCGGGCCGGACCGGCGGGCTCAGCCCAGCGGCAGCAGGTCGGGGCGCTTGGCCGAGACGGCGTCCCCGGAGGACTCGCCGCGGAGCCGGCGGCCGACCCAGGGGAGCAGGTGCTCGCGGGCCCAGTGCAGGTTCTCCCGGCGCAGTTCGGCCGGGGTGTGCACCGGGGTGGCCGGCCAGGGGGCGTCCGGGGCCTCGGCGGTGTCCAGGCCCAGGGCGCGGGCGGCCAGCAGGGCGACCCGCTGGTGGCCCTCGGGGGAGAGGTGCAGCCGGTCCTCGCTCCAGGCCTGCCGGTCCCGCAGCGTCCGCAGTGCCCAGATGTCGGTGACCGCGAGGTCGTTGCGGTCGGCGATGGCGCGCAGATGGGCGTTGTAGGTGGCGATCTTGCCGCGCAGGTGCTTGAGCACGGGGGTGTCGCGGGTGTCGAAGCCGGTGCAGATCAGCACGGTGCCGGCGGAGTCGCGCAGCCGCGCGGCGGCCGCCTCGAAGCGCTCGGCGACCTCGTCCGGGTCGCTGCCGGGCCGCAGGATGTCGTTGCCGCCGGCGGTGAAGCTGACCAGGTCGGGCTGCATCTGCTGGATCCGGGGCACCTGCTCCTCGACGATCTGGTCCAGCAGCCGGCCGCGCACCGCGAGGTTGGCGTAGCGGAAGTCGTAGGGGCCCTCGGGGGTGCGCGGGCGGCCCTCGGCGAGCAGCCGGGCCAGCCGGTCGGCCCAACCGGCGAATCCGCCCTCCGGATCGGGGTCGTTGAGGCCTTCGGTGAAGCTGTCCCCGAGGGCGACGTAGGAAGTGAACGCGGGAGTCTCAGTCTGCGCAGCCATGCCGAAAATACTTCACCACCTCAAGTGACCTACGCCACCGTAGGTGTGGCTTGACGGTGGTGATAAGGACCACGTAAAGGGCGGGAATAGTCGGGAGGGGGTGAAGGGGCCGGATTCTCCGGCCTCCTGCCTGGTCGGGTGGGTGAACACTATGTCCGCGTTCATCCGATATTCAGGTAGATTCGCCGTGTGACAGGGGATCAGCCCGACCGGGCCGAGCAGCGCGGCGACGTGGGGACCTATGCGCTCGGCTACGACGCGGCCGCGCTGCTCAAGGCCAGCCTGTGGAAGCGGCTGCTGGCCCCCTGCCTGGTGATGACCCTGGTCTCGGCGCTGGACATCCTGGCGGGCGACAACACCTACCTCGCCTCGCTGCTGTCCGTGGTCCCCCCGCTGGCCGCACTGACGTTGTACCCGCTGGAACTGGTGCTGACCAGCGGTCTGGGCATGGCGCTGCTGGTGGCCCTGAGCCGCTACGACGGACTCGACCAGCCGTACGACCGGCGGCTCTTCTACGGCACCCTGGTCTCCTACCTCGCGCTGTCCGCCGCCAGCGTCTTCATCTCCTACTTCCGGATCGTCCGCACCCGGCACCTGGTCGCCATGAGCACCGTCGCCGAGGCCGCCCAGCTGGCACTGCTGCGCCCGCCCGGGCCGACCGTCGGCGACATCCGGCTGGCCGCACGCTATGTCTCCGCTGCCGACTCGGCGAAGATCGGCGGGGACCTGTACGGGGTGCTGGACACCCCGTTCGGGGTACGCGCGATCATCGGCGATGTGCGCGGCAAGGGGCTCGCCGCGGTGCAGTCCGCCGCCGTGGTGCTGGGCGCCTTCCGCGAGGCCGCGTACGACGAGGCGGAGCTGACCGGGGTGGCCCGGCGGCTGGAGGCCAGCGTGATGCGGCACGTGCCCTCCGGGGAGTTCATCACCGCGCTGCTGGTGGGCTTCGGCCAGCCCGACAGCGTCGAACTGCTGCACTGCGGGCACGTCCCGCCGCTGCTGGTGCCCGGGAGCGGTACCCCGCGGCTGCTCGACCCGCCGGATCCCTGGGTGCCGCTGGGGCTGGCCCACCTCGCCCCCGGCGGCCCGCGGCCGTGGACGGTGCCCTTCGTCAAGGGCGATGTGCTGGTGCTGTGCACCGACGGGGTGGTGGAGGCCCGGCACCGGGGCGGCGGTGCGTTCTACCCGCTGGCGGAGCGCGCCCCCGCGCTGGTCTCCGAGAGCGGCGCCGACGTGGAGGCGGCCGTCGCCCGCATCTACGCCGACCTGCTCCGGCACGCCGGCGGGTCGCTGCGGGACGACGCCGCGCTGCTGCTGCTGGCCAGGGACGCGCAGGCACTGCCGGCCGACCCGTCACCCGGACGGTCGGCGTCCGAGTGCGAGGGGGATCCCCCGGCCTGACACTTGGGCGACAGGCGATCAAGGAGGAGTCGACATGTTCCAGCTCATTTGGATCATCATCGTGGGCGCCGTGCTGGGCGTCCTGGCGAAGATGCTTCTCCCCGGCAAGCAGGCCATCCCGTTCTGGCTCACGGTGCTCTGCGGCATCGTCGGCGCGCTGCTCGGCAACCTGGTCGCCTCCTGGATCGGAGTCCGCCACACCAGCGGCATCGACTGGATCCGGCACCTGCTGCAACTGGTCGGCGCCCTGGTGGTGGTGGGTGCGGGGGCGACCTTCTGGCCCCAGGTCAGGTCCAAGAACTGACCCTGCGTTCCACCGGGTCCCCCGGCAGGCCGACTCACGGTCTGCCGGGGGACCCGGCGCGCGGTTGGTGCGGAGGCGGGAATGCCGGAACACCTTAATCGTTGATGATGTCAAGTTGTTGCAGTACTCTCGACGGCATGAATCGCACCTCCGAGCCGTCCACCGCCGCCGTCCCGACCAAGGCGGACCTGATCGAGGAGTTCGCCGCCATCGGGGCCGCGTACTACCAGGACTTCGCCGCGGTCGCCGCACGGCACGGGCTGACGTCGGTGCAGGCCAAGGCGCTCGCGGTGCTGGTGCGCCGGCCGCTGCCGATGCGCGGGATCGCCGAGCAGCTGGTCTGCGACGCGTCCAATGTGACCGGGCTCGTCGACCGGCTGGAGGCGCGCGGGCTGGTCCGTCGCGAGGTGGGGGCCAGCGACCGGCGGATCAAGATCGTGGTCGCCACGGACGCGGGTGAAGCCGCGATTCGCGCGGTGCGGGCGGACATGCAGGCTACGCATGAGGCGCTGGATCTGCTCAGCGAGGAGGAGCGGAGCGTGCTGCACGAGTTGCTGACGCGGTTGCGGCCGGTGCTGGAGCAGGGCTGAGCGTGGGCTTTCGGGTGCGGCTCGTGCATGGCTTGTCGCGCAGTTCCCCGCGCCCCCAAACACCAGGGGCGCGGGGAACTGCGCGAACAACCCGCTACGGTCCGCACTCGAAAACGCTACCTGAGGGCCTCGATGGCCTTCAGGATGCGTTGCTCGGAGACCGTGTAGGGGGTGCCGAGCGGCTGAGCCCACAGGCTGACGCGTAGTTCCTCGATCATCCAGCGGATCTGCAGCACGCCCTCCTCGTCGCGACGGTCCGGCGGCAGCTGGGCCAGCAGCTCGGCGTAGGCGTCCTGCATCCGGATCACCGCCACCGTGCGGTCCCGGTCCCGGTGCGGATCGTCCGGGAGCTTGACCAGCCGGCGTTCGATCGCCTTGAGGTAGCGCAGCAGGTCCGGCAGCCGGCGCTGGCCGGTCGTGGCGACGAAGCCGGGGTGGATCAGCTCGGTCAGCTGGGCCCTGACGTCGGTGAGGCCGGTGAGCACCGCCAGGCTGTTGCTGATGCCCTTCAGACGCTCCGTCACCCGGTGGTTCACCGCCAGGATGTTGGCGACCTTGACCACGGTGTCGGCGGTGACGTCGTAGAGCTCGGCGCGGACCGAGTCCCGCAGCCGCTTGTAGGACTCCTCGTCCCAGGCCGGGCCGCCCGCGTCGGCGATCAGCCGGTCCGCGGCGGCGGTCAGGCAGTCGGCGAACAGGGCCTCGGTGCTGCCGTGCGGATTGGCCGCCAGCGCCAGCTTGGCGCCGTTGCCCAGCCGCGACTGGATCGCGTTGACGGGGGAGTTCACCCCGAGCAGCAGCAGCCTGCGGGTGCCGGCCAGCATCGCCCGCTGCTGGGCCCTGGACGTGTCCAGCAGCCGTACCGACACCGAGTCGCCGTCGTCGACCAGGGCCGGGAAGCCCTTGACTGTCTGCGCGCCGCGCTTCTGCTCGAAGGTGTACGGCAGCTCGCCGATGGTCCAGTCGGTCAGCCCGCGCTTCTCCAGGCCGCCGGCGGCCTCGGCGATGGCGGCCTGGGTGCGGCTGCGCAGGTCGAGCTTGAGCGCCTCCAGGTCCTTGGACTCGGCCAGCTTGCGGTTCTTCTCGTCCACCACCCGGAAGGTGATCCGCAGGTGGTCCGGGACCGCCTCGTAGTTCCAGCTCTCCCGGGGCACCGGGATCCCGCGCAGTTCGTGCAGCTGCCACTCCAGCAGTTCCACCAGCGGCTTGTCCTCGGTGGAGGGGGTCGACGGGTCGAGCTTCGCCAGGCCGCGCATCAGGTGCTTGGCGTAGTCCGGGGCCGGTACGAAGTTGCGGCGCAGCGCCTTGGGGAGCGACCGGATCAGCGCGGTGACCAGGTCCTCGCGCAGGCCCGGGATCTGCCAGTCGAAGCCGGTCGGCCGCACCTGGTTGAGCAGGGTCAGCGGGATGTGGACGGTCACGCCGTCCGCCTCCGCGCCGGGCTCGAACTGGTAGGTGAGCGGCAGCGCGATGTCGCCCTGGTGCCAGACGGACGGGTAGTCCCGCTCGGTGACCGTCGCCGCGTTGTCGTTGACCAGCAGGTCCGGGGTGAAGGTCAGCAGGTCGGGGCGGGTGCGGTGGGTCTTCTTCCACCAGCTGTCGAAGTGCGCCCCGGACACCACCTCGGAGCCGATCCGCTGGTCGTAGAAGTCGAACAGGGTCTCCTCGTCGACCAGGATGTCCCGGCGGCGGGCCCGGTTCTCCAGCTCCTCGACCTCGTCCAGCAGCTTGCGGTTGTCGTGGAAGAAGCGGTGGTGGGTGCGCCACTCGCCCTCGACCAGGGCCCGGCGGATGAACAGCTCCCGGGAGAGCTCCGGGTCGATGGAGCCGTAGCCGACCCGGCGCTGGGCGACCAGGGTCACCCCGTACAGGGTGACCTTCTCGAAGGCGACGACCTGGCCCCGGTCCTTCTCCCAGTGCGGTTCGCTGTAGCTGCGCTTGAGCAGGTGGGCGGCCTGCTCCTCGATCCACTCGGGCTCGACCTTGGCGGCGATCCGGGCCCAGAGGCGGGAGGTCTCCACCAGCTCGGCGGCGATCACCCAGCGCGGGGTCTTCTTGAAGAGGGCGCTGCCGGGGAAGATCGCGAACTTGGCGCTGCGGGCGCCGAAGTACTCCTGCTTCTCGGCGTCCTTGAGGCCGATGTGGGAGAGCAGCCCGGCCAGCAGCGAGCGGTGCACGGCGTCGCCGTCCACCTCGTCGGCGGGGTGGCCCAGCTCGATCTCCAGTGACCTGGCCACCTGGCGCAGCTGTGCGTCGATGTCCTGCCACTCGCGTATCCGCAGGTAGTTCAGGAACTCCGACTTGCACATCCGGCGGAACTGGCTGGAGGACAGAGCCTTCTGCTGGTCCTTCAGATAGCGCCAGAGGTTGAGGTAGGTGAGGAAGTCCGAGGTCGGGTCGGTGAACCGGGCGTGCAGCTGGTCGGCGTGCGCCCGCTTCTCCACCGGGCGCTCGCGCGGGTCCTGGATGGACAGCGCCGCGGTGATCACCATGACCTCGCGGACCACGCCGTGCTTCTCGGCCTCCAGCACCATCCGGGCCAGCCGGGGGTCCACCGGCAGCGCGGAGAGCTTGCGGCCGACCGGGGTGAGGGTGTTGACCCTGCCGCTGGTCTGCAGCGCGCCCAGCTCCTGGAGCAGGTCCACGCCGTCCTTGATGTTGCGCCGGTCCGGCGGCTCCAGGAACGGGAAGGCGCCGATGTCGCCCAGACCGGCCGCGGTCATCTGCAGGATGACCGAGGCGAGGTTGGTGCGCAGGATCTCCGGGTCGGTGAACTCGGGGCGGGAGAGGAAGTCCTCCTCCGAGTACAGCCGGATGCAGATGCCGTCCGAGGTGCGGCCGCAGCGGCCCTTGCGCTGGTTGGCGCTGGCCTGCGAGACCGCCTCGATGGGCAGCCGCTGGACCTTGGTGCGGTGGCTGTAGCGGGAGATGCGGGCGGTGCCGGGGTCGATCACGTAGCGGATGCCCGGGACGGTGAGCGAGGTCTCGGCGACATTGGTGGCCAGCACGATGCGGCGGCCGTTGTGCGGCTGGAAGACGCGGTGCTGCTCGGCGGAGGAGAGCCGGGCGTAGAGCGGCACGATCTCGGTGAACCTGAGGTTCTGCTTCTCCAGCGCGTCGGCGGTGTCGCGGATCTCGCGCTCGCCGGAGAGGAACACCAGGATGTCGCCCTGGCCCTCGCGGCCGAGCTCGTCGACGGCGTCGCAGATCGCCTGGACCTGGTCGCGGTCGCGGTCCGGGCCGTCCTCGGTCTCCTCGTCGCCCTCCTCGATCACCGGGCGGTAGCGGACCTCGACCGGGTAGGTGCGGCCGGAGACCTCGATGATCGGGGCGTCCTCGCCGCTGCGGGGGTCGGCGAAGTGGCGGGCGAAGCGCTCCGGGTCGATCGTCGCCGAAGTGATGACCAGCTTGAGGTCGGGGCGCTTGGGCAGCAGCTGCTTGAGGTAGCCGAGGATGAAGTCGATGTTGAGGCTGCGCTCGTGCGCCTCGTCGATGATCAGGGTGTCGTACTGGCGCAGCAGCCGGTCGTTCTGGATCTCGGCGAGCAGGATGCCGTCGGTCATCACCTTGACCGCGGTCTCTGGACCCACCTGGTCGGTGAAGCGGACCTTCCAGCCGACGGTCCGGCCCAGCTCGGTGCCCAGCTCCTCGGCCACGCGTTCGGCGACGGTGCGGGCGGCGATCCGGCGCGGCTGGGTGTGGCCGATCAGGCCGCGGACGCCGCGGCCCAGTTCCAGGCAGATCTTGGGGATCTGGGTGGTCTTCCCGGAGCCGGTCTCACCGGCGATGATCACGACCTGGTTGTCCCTGATCGCTTCGAGGATGTCCTCGCGGCGGGCGCTGACCGGCAGTGACTCGGGGTAGGTCGGCGTCGGCACCGAGGCGCGGCGGTTGGCGACGCGCAGTTCGGCGGCCTCGATCTCGGCGGCCACGGCGGCCTGGGCGCGTTCGCGCTTCTCGGGCTCTCGCTGCTTGCGCAGGCTCTCCAGCCGGCGGCCGAGCCGCTCCTCGTCGCGCAGGGTCAGCGCGGGGAGCTTGGCGATCAGTTCGGCGAGCGTGCCGGTGGCCAGCCCGGCGTCCCCGCGCGGGGCGTCGGCGCTCCGGCGCGGGCTCCGGGGCTCCCGGCGTGGAGCATCGCTCTCCCCGCGCGCGGCACCGACCTCCCTGCGCTGGGCGTTCCCGCCCTCCCTGTGCTGGGCGTTTCCGCCCTCGCTCCGGCGCCCGCCACCGCGCGAGCGCCCGCCGCGGGGACGGCGCGCGGGGGTGGCCGCGTCCGTGTCCGCGGGCGCGGCCACAGGCGCGCTCGGGGAGGGACTCGCGGGGGTGTCGGGATGTGCGGAATCGCCGGCCGGAGCGGCGGTGGAGGGGGCGACTGCGGAGGAGTCGACGGCGGCGGAGCTCTGCGGGGTACCCATTGCGCCCTCCAGCCTACGCAAGCGGCCCCCTCACCTGTCGACCCGATATCGCCGCAGCCCGTCGGGGTCCTGCTCCGCGCGGGTGAAGCCGCTGCGGGCCAGCACCCGTTGCGAGGCCGTGTTCTCCGGCGTGGTGAGGGCCAGCACGCTGCGGACGGCGGGGTGGGCGAAGGCGAAGGAGGTGAGCGCGTGCACGGCCTCGGTGGCGTGCCCGGCGCCGCGGGCCTCCGGGACCAGGTCGTAGCCGATCTCCACGGTCCCGTCCGCGCCGGGCGGTCCGTGGAAGCCGATGCTGCCGATGGCGTGTCCGTCCTCGCGCCGGATGATCGCGTAGAGGCCCCAGGGCGGACGGTGCCAGCCGACCTCGTCGGCCCGGGCGACCGCGCCCGCCATCGCCCTGGTCCCCTCGCCCGGCCCCTGCCCGAGCCACCACCATCCGCCGCCGCCCCCGAAGGCGAGGTCCAGCGCCGCGGTGGGGCTGACGGCGGGGAGGTGAAGTCGCAGGGTGCTGATCACCCGACCCAGTATGGTCCGTGCCCGGCCCCGGTACGGGGCGTGCAGGTCGGTCCCGGTACGGGTGGTGCCGGTCAGTCGCCGTTGACGCGGAGCAGCAGCTTGCCGGTGCTGCTGCGGCTCTCGACCAGGCGGTGCGCCTCGGCGGCCTGCTCCAGCGGGAACTCGGCGGTGACCGGGAGCCGGACGCCGTCCGCCGCGGCGAGGCCGAAAGCGGTCTCGGTGAGATCGCGCAGGGCCTGCGGGTCGGCGGCGGCCAGGCCCAGGATGCTGAACGCGGAGACCGACAGCGCCTTGGCGGCGAGGTCGGCGAAGCCGGCGCTCCAGGGCTCGGCGTCGCCGGCGTTGCCGTAGGAGACGGCCCTTCCGTAACGGGCGAGCGAGGCGACGCCGCGCCGCCAGGTGTCGCCGCCGACCGGGTCGAGCAGCAGGTCGACGCCGCGTCCGCCGGTGGCACGGGCCACCTGCTCGTCGAAGTCGGCGCCGACGAAGACCTCGTCGTAGCCGAAGTCCAGGGCGTACTTGGCCTTGTCGGGGTGCGAGACCACGCCGTAGACCCTGGCCGCCCCGGCGAGTCTGGCGACCTGCCCGAGCGCCGTGCCGACGCCGCCGGCCGCGCCCTGGACCAGCACCGTCTCGCCGGCGCGGAGCCGTCCGGCGTGGTGCACCAGGGCGTAGGCGGTGGGCAGTACCGAGGGCAGGGTCGCGGCGTCGCGCAGACCGAGCCCGTCCGGGACGGCGAAGGTGCGGGCGGCGTCGGCGACCACCGCCTCGGCGTAGCCGCCGGTGTCCAGCAGCGCGGCCACCTGCTGCCCCGGCCGGAAGCCGGTGACGCCTGCGCCGACGGCGCGGACCAGGCCGGACACCTCAAGACCCGGCACGAAGGGCAGGGTGGTGACCCGGTAGCCGACGGAACGGGCCTTGATCTCGGCGAAGTTGATCCCGGCGTAGGCGGTGTCGATGAGGACCTGCCCCGGTCCCGGTTCGGGCGCCGGAATCTCACGCAGGGTCAGGACCTCAGGTGCACCGAGCTGTTCTACGACGACTGCACGCATGGCATACCCCCGGAGGACGAACCAAAGTGTTCGATGATTTGCGAACAGTGATGAGTGTACGCGTTTGATCGAACACTTCAAGCGAATGCGGTCAGTCCTCGTCGTCCGGGTCGTCGTCGCTGCCGCCCTTGGCATCGAGGTAGCTGACGGCCACATGGGTGTCCAGCGGGAAGTGCACCGGGGTCGCGCCGAACACCAGGCGCCGGGCCTCCTCGCCGGCCTCGGCCACGGCCGCCCGCACCGCGTCGGCGAGCTGCGCCGGAGTGTGCACGATCACCTCGTCGTGCTGGAAGAAGACCAGCCGCGGATGGTCGCCGGGGACGTCCACCGGGATCGCCGCCAGCCGCCGGCGCAGACCGGCGATCAGGGCCAGGGCCCAGTCGGCGGCGCTGGCCTGGATGACGAAGTTGCGGGTGAAGCGCCCCCGGGAGCGGGCGTCGCGTGCGGCACTGCCGCCGCTGCCGTCGGAGGTGGTCCCGAATCCGGTCCCGGTCCCGAATCCGGCTCCGGTTCCGTCGAGGTCGCCGTCGTCGGTGCTGAAGGCGCCCGCCGTCCGGTCCAGCCAGCCGGCCGACGGCGGCGGACAGACCCGGCCGAGCCGGGAGTGGACCACCCCGCCCGCCTCGCCGGTCCGCGCCGCGGCCTCGACCAGGCCCATGGCCTGCGGGAAGCGCCGCCGCAGCACCGCGACCAGCTGGCCGGTCTCGCCCGTGGTCTGCCCGTACATCGCACCCAGCAGGCCCAGCTTGGCCCGGGCCCGGTCGCCCTTGAAGGCCTCGGCCGCCAGCCCGGCGTAGAGGTCCCCGGCGGCGCCGGCGCGGATCATGCCGGGGTCGTCGGACATGGCCGCCAGCACCCGGGGCTCCAGCTGGCCGGCGTCCGCGACCACCAGCCGCCAGCCCGGGTCGGCGACCACCGCGCCGCGCAGGATGCGCGGGATCTGCAGCGCCCCGCCGCCCCGGCTGGCCCAGCGGCCCGACACCACGCCGCCGACCACGTACTCCGGACGGAACCGGCCGTCGCGGACCCAGGCCTCGCGCCAGGCCCAGCCGTGCGCGGCGTGGATCCTGGACAGCTCCTTGTAGCGCAGCAGCAGCGGCGCGGCCGGGTGGTCCAGCTCGCGCAGCACCCAGTTGCGGGTGGAGGTCAGGCTGACGCCCTGTTCGGCGAAGGCCCGCAGCACCTGGCCCGGCGAGTCGGGGTTGAAGGGCTTGCCGCCGAAGAGCCGGTGTCCGCCGAGGGCCTCGTACAGGTCCTGGGCGAGCGCTGCCAGCTTGGCCGGCTGGGCCCCGCCGCGCGGGCGCGGACCCAGCAGGTCGTACAGCAGGTCGTCATGGACCCGGGCGCTCCAGGGCAGCCCGTCGAAACCCATCTCGGCCGCGACCAGGCCGCCCGCGGACTCGGCGGCGCAGAGCAGCCGGGTGCGGCCGGGGTCGGCGCTCGCGGCGATCCGGCGCTGCTGCTCGGCGTGCACGGCGACCAGGGCCTGCAGCGGGTCCGTGCCCGGGGGCAGCCGGGTGCGGTCCGGGGCGAACAGCGAGTCCTGGTCGCCGTCGGAGGCGGCCGGTCCCTCCGGCAGGTCGGCCGGGACCGGCAGTCCGTGCAGCCGGGCCCAGGCTGCGCCGAGGGAGCGCGGCTGCCCGTAGCGGTCCTCCTGGCCGAGGAGCAGCGGCTCGACCAGTTTCACGTCGTGGCAGCGGGCCAGCCGGCCCCCCGGCAGCCGGCGGTCCACCGGCTGACCCTTCGCCAGCCGGGGCAGCAGCCGTCCGTACACCTCGTCCGTCGCGGCCCAGACCCAGCGGGGGGAGTCGGTCGCCTCCAGGTCGGCCATCGCGGCGGCGAGGTCCGGTACCCGCGTCGGACCGGCCAGCGGGGTCCCGCTCTCGTCCAGCGGCTGCAGCCGACCGCCGGGGCCGTCCTGATCCGCCGCCACCGCGACCCGCTGCGCCGCCACCTGCCGTCCTCTCGTCACGCCCGCCCGGTCGTCGTCCGCCCGTCATGTCGTCATCACGTCGTCTGCGGAACGTACCACCGGGTACTGACAGGACCGGGGCCCGGCAGCGGACGCCACGTCAGTTCCGCCGCCAGTCAATGCGGACATATAGTACATATGGTCACTTAGGGTCTTTGTGGGCGCTCAGGCAAGCTGCCCGATTCGACTCCCCTAAGGCGGCCGCATCCATGGTGGACTGGCTCACAGACCACATCTTCAAGCCCTATCCAGAGCTGCTGATCTTCCTCACGGTGGCGCTCGGATTCCTGGTCGGGAAACTCCGCTGGAAGGCGATCGGCCTCGGAGCCGTCACCGGCTGCCTGATCGCCGGACTGTTCACCGGCTGGGCGACCAATGTGAGTGTGAACTCGACCGTCAAGGCGGTCTTCTTCATCATGTTCCTGTTCGCCCTGGGCTACAAAGTCGGGCCGCAGTTCTTCCGCGGGCTGAAGAAGGACGGGCTGCCGCAGGTCGTGACCGCGGTCGTGATGTGCGTCACCGGTCTGCTGGTCTGCTACGGCTTCGCCAAGATGCTCGGCTACGGCACCGGCCTGGGCGCCGGACTGCTCGGCGGCGCGCTCACCCAGTCGGCGGTCATCGGCGTGGCCCAGGACGCCATCGGCAACCTGCCCGGGCTGAGCCACACTCAGATCACCGACCAGCAGAACCTGGTACCGGTCGCCTACGCGGTGACCTACCCGCTCGGCACCATCCTCTGCGCCATCCTCTGCGCCAACATCTTCCCGCGGATGCTGCGGACCGACATGAAGCGTGACAGTGCGATCCTCGCCAAGGAACTGGACGTGCCCAGCGAGGACCCGGACCTGGGCGCGGGCTACTACGAGGTGGTCCTGCGCGCCTTCAACGTGGACGCCGCGTTCCTGGTCGGCCGTACCGTCGAGGACTTCGAGCAGCAGCAGCAGGCACTCGGCCGCCGCATCTACATCACCCGGATCCGCAGGGACGGCCAGATCCTGGACCACGACCAGCGGACCGTCGTGCAGCAGGGCGACATCCTCGCGGTGAGCGCGCTGCGGCACGACCTGGTGGAGTTCGACGCCCGGGTGCACATCGGGTTCGAGGCGGACGACATCGAACTGCTCGGCTACCAGACCGAATCGCTGCACGTGGTGGTCTCCGAGCAGGGGACGATCGGCAAGACGGTCGCACAGCTGCGGGCCGAGCCGGTGATGGTCGGGGTCTTCATCGACCGGATCTACCGCTCCGGCGCGGAGTTCCCGTACCGGCTGTCCACCACCATCGACCGGGGCGACACCCTGGTCCTCAGCGGTCCCAAGCGGCTGGTCGACCCGGCCGGGGAGGCCATCGGCAAGCCGGTGCCGACCAGCTTCGCCACCGACATGATCTGGGTCGGCCTCGGCATCTTCCTCGGCGGCTGCATCGGGATCCCGGCGCTCACCATGGGCGGGGTGCCGATCAGCCTGTCCACCTCCGGTGGCGCGCTGATCATGGGTCTGGTGTTCGGCTGGATCCGCGGCCGCTACCCCACCTACGGCAATGTGCCGCCGGGCGCGCAGTGGTTCATGGACACCCTCGGGCTGTGCATGTTCGTCGCCATCGTCGGCATCAACGCGGGGCCCGGCTTCTCCAGCGGTCTCGCCAGCGCCGGCTGGGGGCTGCTGATCTGGGGTGCGGTGGCCACGGTGGTGCCGCTGTTCGTCGGGGTCGCGGTGGGGCACTACGTGTTCAAGATCCGCACGCCGATCCTGATGGGCGTGGTGGCCGGCGGTCAGACCACCACCGCGGCCATCGGCGCCACCAACGAGGCCGCGGGCAACCAGGTCCCGGTCCTCGGCTACACCATCCCCTACGCCGTGGCCAATGTGCTGCTGACGATCTGGGGCGCGATCATCGTCGCCCTGCTGGCCTGACCCGACCCGATCTGACCCGACCCGACCCGATCTGACTCGACCCGATCTGACTCGACCTGAGTCGATCCGATCTGACTCGACCCGACCTCGCCGAATACCCTCCGATCCTTCCTGGAGTTCCCTGTGCCCAAGTCCAGCGTCACCCGCGAGGAGATGCACCGCCTCGCCACGCTCAGTCCGTTCGAGCTCAAGGGCGAGTTCATCGCGCTCGCCGAGAAGTACCAGGCCGACCAGCCCAGGCAGAAGGAGCGCAGCACCCGGGCGATGCTCAACGCCGGGCGCGGCAACCCCAACTGGGTCGCCACCGGTCCGCGCGAGGCCTACTTCGCCCTGGGCGCCTTCGCGTTGGCCGAGAGCCGCCGGGTCTGGACCGCGGACAACCTCGGCGGCATGCCCGAGCTGAAGGGCGTCGCCGCCAGGTTCGACGCCTTCGCCGCATCGCACCCGGAGCTCCCCGGGATCGCCCTGCTCAAGGACTGCGTCGACCTCGCCGCCGAGCGCTTCGGCCTGGACCGGGACGGCTGGCTGCACGAGCTCACCGACGGCATCATCGGCGACAACTACCCGGTGCCCGACCGGATGCTGGTGAACGCCGAGCAGATCGTCCGCGGCTACCTGCAGGAGGAGCTGATGGACTCCCGGCCGCCGGCCGGGGCGCAGCTCGACCTGTTCGCCACCGAGGGCGGCACCGCCGCCATGTGCTACATCTTCGACTCGCTGCTGAAGAACGGCGTGCTGAAGAAGGGCGACCGGATCGCGCTGATGGTGCCGGTGTTCACCCCCTACATCGAGATCCCCGAGCTCGACACCTACGAGTTCGACGTGGTGAAGGTGGAGGCGTCCAACTTCTCCGAGACCGGTGTCCGGGAGTGGCGCTACCCGGAGGAGGAGGTGGCCAAGCTGGCCGACCCGTCGGTCCGGCTGGTCTGCCTGGTCAACCCCAGCAACCCGCCGTCGCTGGCGCTGTCCCAGCGGGTGATGAGCCAGATCAAGGGCATCGTGGAGACCAGCAACCCGGGCCTGCTGATCGTCACCGACGACGTCTACGGCACCTTCGTCGACGGCTTCCGCACCATCGCCGCCGAGCTGCCGCGCAACACCCTGCTGGTCTACTCGTACTCCAAGCACTACGGCTGCACCGGGCACCGGCTGGGCGTCATCGGGCTGGACCGGGACAACGTCATCGACGAGCAGATCGCCGCACTGCCGGAGGCCGAGCGGGAGCGGCTGCGGAAGCGCTACGGGACGCTCACCCTGGAGCCCGACAAGATCCGCTTCATCGACCGGCTGGTGGCCGACTCGCGCCAGGTCGCGCTCAACCACACCGCCGGGCTGAGCCTGCCGCAGCAGGTGCAGATGACGCTGTTCTCGCTGTTCGCCCTGCTGCCCGCGGGCAAGGAGTACAAGGCGAAGGTGCAGTCCATCGTGCGCCAGCGGCTGGAGCTGCTGCTGGAGGGCTCCGGGATGCGCATCTCCGACGACCCGCAGCGGGCCGGCTACTACATCGAGCTGGATCTGCTGGCCGAGGCCGAGCGGGTGTCCGGCAAGGCCTTCGCCGACTACCTGCTGGCCACCTATGAGCCGGTGGAGCCGCTGTTCCGGCTGGCCGAGCAGACCGGGGTGGTGCTGCTCAACGGCGGTGGCTTCGACGGTCCCGAGTGGTCGGTCCGGGTGTCGCTGGCCAACCTGGACGACCTGGACTACCTGAAGATCGGCCACCACCTGAAGGAGATCTTCGCCGACTACCGGGCGGAGTGGGAGGCTTCGGTGAAGCAGGGCTGACGGTCGTCGGTCCTGCGGGGACGGGGCCAGTGGGACGGGGCCGGCGGCAGCGCGAAGTCGCGTTGCCGCCGGCCCCGTCGTGGTGTCCGGGCGGGGTGGGGTCTGGTCACTCGTCGTCGAGGCGTACCGGCATCAGCAGGGAGAGGGAGCGGCCGTCCTCGCGGCCGTCCTCGGCGTCGGGGAGCCGGATCGCGAGCGGGGCGACCGGTCCGCCGAGCTCCAGGACCAACTGGTCCCGGGCGGTGACGGCGAGGGCGTCCAGCAGGAACTCCCGGTTGACGGCGAAGTGGTCGGCGGGGCGGTCCTCCCTGCTCACGACGGTGAGGGCGCCGTCCGGCGAGACGCCGAGGACGGCGATGTCGAAGTCGCCGCCGTCCTGGTCGCGCCGGCTGCCGTGGACCTCGGCGGTGGACAGCGCGGCACGCAGGGCGGGCACATCCACCGGGACCCGGCGCCCCGGGGCCAGCCGGACCAGCCGGCGGTAGTCGGGGAAGTCGTGCTCCAGCACCGATCCACCGGCCTGGCTGCCGCCGGCTTCCAGGGAGATCCGGTCCAGGTCGAGGGTCAGCACCGCCTCGCCCCCGGAGCCGAGCAGTGCGCGGACGGCGTCGACCAGGGCGGCCGGCACCAGGACCTGCCGTGCCACCGGGGCTGAGCGGGCGTCAAGGGGCAGCTGGGACAGGGCGAGTCGGTAGCGGTCGGTGGCCACCAGGCGCAGGGTCCGGTCCTCCGGGTCCACGTCGAAGCAGACCCCGCCGAGCATCGGCAGTTCAGGATCGGTGCTCACCGCGAAGCGGACGGTGTCCAGGGCGGCTGCGAGCGCCTCGGCCTCCAGGGTCAGTCGTACGGGGGCGGTGTCTGCGGTCTCGGGCATCTGGTGCTCCCTCAGAGCGAGTAGGTCTCGGACTGTGGAGAGCTCACGGCGGGCGTCGTCCAGGCCGTCCTGCAGCCGGAGCAGATGCGCGTCGAGCAGCTTGCCGACCAGGGCGGTGTCCTGGCCGGCCCAGCCGGCGAGGATCAGTCTCAGGTCCGCCAGCGGCATGCCGACCCGGCGCAGCCGTGCCAGCAGCCGGGCCTCGGTGCGTTGGTCGGAGCCGTACCACCGGTAGCCGCTGCCTGGATCGACCTGGACCGGGAGCAGGATCCCCGCTCCGTCGTAGAACCGCAGGGCGCTGACGGTCAGTCCGCTGGCCCTGGCCATCTCGCCGATGCTGAGCAGTTGCTGTCCGGGATCGTCCCTTGTCTCGTTCGCTGTGCTCTCCACAGCGGTGACTCTGCTGGCTCGACCAGGTCGAGGGTCAAGCGGCGACATCGGGGGCATCGGCGACATTGGTGGCATCGGCGACCGGTCGACTCGGCGCGGCCGGGTCAGCGGGTCGGGGACAGGCCGAGGCCGGCGCCCGGGGCGGGGGCCCTGCGGATGATCACGGCCCCGCGCGGGGCGGTGATCCGCAGCCAGGCCGGGTGCCGGTGCAGGGCGACGGTCCTGGACTGCCGGAGCAGGCCGACCAGGTGGGCGGCGTGCACGGCGCGCATGGTCAGCCCGCTGGGGTGGACCTGCCGGGACCAGATCGACTCGGCCAGGGCGTCCGGGTCGGCCCCCTCCTGGCGGAACTCGGTGATCGCCGCCTGGACGGCGGCGTCCAGCAGCGCGGTGTCGAGGTCGGCGACATGCTCCCAGGAGGTGCGCGGCGGCAGCAGCCCGGCCCAGGAGGGGCCGGTGACCGGCGGCGGCAGCACCAGGTCGGCCGCGTTCTCGCCGCCCTCGGCATGTTCGGCGATGCCGTCCAGCAGCTGACCGGCCGAGACGGTGGCGTCCAGGGACTGCGGCTGGGGCTGGGGCTGCGACTGAGTCTGCAGCTGCGACTGCGTCGCCAGCGGTGCGGTTCGGACCACCAGCGGTCCGTTCTCGCCGAGCGGCAGCCGGCCGAAGACGGCCAGTGCCCCGTTCGCGGTCTGCAGCCGGACGACGGCGGCCTTGTCGTACCGGAGCAGCCTGCTGAGGAAGGCGCCCAGGGCGGGGGCCTCCCGGGGGTCGGCGAACCGGATCGCAGTCACTGTGGTCACGCGGCTACCGCTGCGGTTTCCAGGTAGTCGAGGAGGAAGGCGCGCTCGCCGGGGGTGAGCCGGCGCGGCCGGGCCGCCGCCAGGTCGTAGGGGACCACGACCGTGGAGGCCCGGACGTAGACCATGTCCGCGTCCTTGATCTCGTAGGCGACCGTGAACGAGGCGTGGCCGAGCTTGGTCAGCCAGGTCTCGATGGTGACCGGCTCCGGCCGGTAGACCAGTGGACGCAGGTAGTCGACCTCGTGCCGCGCCACAACGGAGCCCTCGGAGAAGGCCTTCTCGCCCGCCTCGCCGGCGTTGGTGAAGGTGAAGTCGATCCGCGCCTCCTCGAGGTAGCGCAGAAAGACCACGTTGTTGACGTGTCCGAACGCGTCCATGTCGGACCAGCGCAGCGGACAGGCGTATATGTGGCGGGGCACGGGGGTCTCCAGAGCGGGAGGGGAGGCGCCGGGGCAGGACGGGCTCGATACTGCCAAGTCCAAGCCTGCCCCGGCGGTGTTGCGGGTGGGTGTCGCCGGAGTCAGCCTCGGGTGAGCTTCTTGTAGGTGGCACGGTGCGGACGGGCCGCGTCGGCACCCAGGCGATCGATCTTGTTCTTCTCGTAGGACTCGAAGTTGCCCTCGAACCAGTACCACTTGGAGTCGCCCTCGTAGGCGAGGATGTGGGTGGCGACCCGGTCCAGGAACCACCGGTCGTGGGAGATGACCACGGCGCAGCCGGGGAACTCCAGCAGCGCGTTCTCCAGCGAGCCGAGGGTCTCCACGTCCAGGTCGTTGGTGGGCTCGTCGAGCAGCAGCAGGTTCCCGCCGACCTTGAGCGTCAGCGCCAGGTTGAGCCGGTTGCGCTCACCGCCGGAGAGGATGCCCGCGGGCTTCTGCTGGTCCGGGCCCTTGAAGCCGAAGGCCGAGACATAGGCCCGGGACGGCATCTCGACCTGGCCGACGTTGATGTAGTCCAGTTCGTCGGAGACGACGGCCCACAGCGTCTTCTTGGGGTCGATGTTGGCGCGGCTCTGGTCGACGTAGGAGACCTTGACGGTCTCGCCGATGCGGACCGTGCCCGAGTCGGGCTGCTCCATCCCGAGCAGCATCTTGAACAGCGTGGTCTTGCCGGCGCCGTTCGGACCGATGATGCCGACGATGCCGTTGCGGGGCAGGGTGAAGCTCAGGTCGTCGACGAGCATCTTGTCGCCGAACGACTTGGAGAGGTTGTTGACCTCCACCACGACGCTGCCCAGACGCGGGCCCGGCGGGATCTGGATCTCCTCGAAGTCCAGCTTCCGCATCTTGTCCGCCTCGGCCGCCATCTCCTCGTAGCGGGCCAGACGGGCCTTGGACTTGGCCTGACGGCCCTTGGCGTTGGAGCGGACCCACTCCAACTCCTCCTTGAGGCGCTTGGCGCGCTTCGCGTCCTTCTGGCCCTCGACCTTGAGGCGGGTGGCCTTGGTCTCCAGGTAGGTGGAGTAGTTGCCCTCGTAGGGGAAGGCCCGGCCGCGGTCCAGCTCCAGGATCCACTCGGCGACGTTGTCGAGGAAGTACCGGTCGTGGGTGACCGCGACGACGGTGCCGGCGTACTTCTCCAGGTGCTGCTCCAGCCACGCGACGGACTCGGCGTCCAGGTGGTTGGTGGGCTCGTCGAGCAGCAGCAGGTCGGGGGCCTCCAGCAGCAGTTTGCAGAGTGCGACGCGGCGCTTCTCACCACCGGAGAGGTTGTTCACCGGCCAGTCGCCGGGCGGGCAGCCCAGGGCGTCCATGGCCTGCTCCAGCTGGGCGTCCAGGTCCCAGGCGTTGGCGTGGTCGAGCTCCTCCTGGAGCGTGCCCATCTCCTCGAGCAACGCGTCCGAGTAGTCGGTCGCCATCAGCTCGGCGATCTCGTTGAAGCGGTCCAGCTTCCCCTTGATCTCGCGGACGCCGTCCTCGACGTTCTCCAGGACGGTCTTGCTCTCGTCCAGCGGGGGCTCCTGCAGCAGCATGCCGACGCTGTAGCCGGGGGACAAGAAGGCGTCGCCGTTGGACGGCTGCTCCAGTCCGGCCATGATCTTCAGCACGGTGGACTTGCCCGCGCCGTTGGGGCCCACGACGCCGATCTTCGCGCCAGGCAGGAAGCTGAGCGTCACGTCGTCAAGGATGACCTTGTCGCCGTGAGCCTTCCGTGCCTTGCGCATGGTGTAGATGTACTCAGCCAAGGTGAACCGTCCGGCGTCGTAGGGGGTTGGTTTACAGCCTTCCATTGTGCCGCACCCGGGGCGGGGCCCCGAACCCCGGTGAGGCAGGGCTCACACTCCCCGCTCGCCGCTCCCCGGGGGAGCGGCGCCGACGAGTACGGGGGCGGAGGCGGTGGCGGTGGCGGTGTTCGACGGAGCGGCGGCCGTCGGGCGCGGATCAGCCGTGATGCCGGCGCCGGGGGCGTCCTCGACCGGCTCGGTCGTCCGCGTCGAAGCCTTGGCCACCAGCTCGGGTCGCCCGCGCACGGCGCGCCGGAAGGCCGAGGTGCCCCGCGAGAGGTCGTGCCCGATCGCCGTGGCCTCGATCTCGGCGGCGTACCCCCGGGGCTTCCCCTCCCCGTTGTCCCACTCCCGGACCCGCATCCGCCCCGTCACCAGCAGCGGATCACCCCGGCCGACCGAGGCCAGCACGTTCTCGGCCAACCATCTCCAGGACCAGACCGTATAGAAACTGGTGTCCCCGTCCACCCAGACCTCTCGCTGCTTGTCGAACCGCCGGTCCGTGGCCGCCAGCCGGAAGCTCGCCACCGGCACCCCGCTCGCCGTCGTCGCGTACCGCACCTCCGAGGCCACGTGCCCCACGACCGTCACCAAAGTGCTGTTCATCGCGCCCTACCCCTGTCCGTGAGCTGCTGTCCGGAACCAGCCTGGAGCAGAACGAGGCCCCGGAGCGGCGCCGGGCGCGGAGCTGTGGACAACCAGGGGGATGTGGAAAAGGCCCTCACTCGATCGGGTGTAGTTGGCGACCGGTGCCCCAGCGTGACGGCAGCGGTGACGATGTTCTCCCGATCGACCCTGACCGTACACGCTCAGTAATCGGCTCCGACCATAACGGCTGAGGCAGCAGCGCCGTAACGAGTGGACAACAGCCCGCCCTCTGGGCTCCCGCACCGCTGCGCCCAAGGATCCCACCTGCGATTATCAGACCGCCCAAGCGGGGGGTTACGGCCTACACCACCCCGCCGGCACACCAGGTGCAGAGCCGACCGGCGCTTATCCTGTCCCACGGCAGGACCCAGCCCGGCCCACCAACCCCGGCCTCTGTCCAGCCCCGCCCCCGTAGCTCAGTGGATAGAGCAGGTGCCTTCTAAGCACTTGGCCGCAGGTTCGAGTCCTGCCGGGGGCACCTCTTCTTCCCTCCTTCGTTACCGCCGTTCAGCCTGGTCAAGGCCCTGGTAGGCCGCTTGCGAGAGCAGCCGGACACCTTCCTATCGAAGGCGCCGGTGTCCGGCCGCGTCCGGTGAAAACCGGCGGGCTGCGGGTGTCCACGGCGTATACGCGGCGAAGTTTGAGGCTCAGCCCTCGGGCGGGGACGCCACGGTGACACCGGTCGTGAGCCGCTTCAGTGCGTCGGCCGCCTAGCCGTCGATCACCTTGGCGTACGTGGTGAGTAGCAGGGCAACGCTGGTCCCGGCCCATTCGGCTACCTGGGCTGGCGGCGTGCGGTTGTTGAGCCACTCCGTCAGGCAGGTGTTGCGGTTGTCGTAGACGCGCCTGCCCAGCGGCGAGGCGCACTCGTGCGGGGTGAGTACCTCCTTACGGGCGCGCGTCCATGCGCGACGGTAGACCCCGCCGGCGAGTGGGCCGCTGAATTCGCCCTTGAACATCAGATCGGTGGGCTTCAGCCGTTCGCGGACGACGTGGGCACGGAGGATCTTGACGACGTCTGGATGAATGGGGACGCCGCGGCTGTCGCCGATCTCGCGTCCCTTCAGCGCTCGCTCGTCATGGCGCTTGCCGGAATCGGTCCAGTGGCGGCCGACTTCCGGCGTGGCGGTGTGGACGATGATCTCGCCCCCAGCCTTCCTCCGGTAGGTGGAAGTCGGCCACGCGCAGGGCCACTGCTTCTTCCGGGCGGCAGCCGCAGTAGCGGAGGGTGGCGAAGAAGGTATGGAGCCGTTTGCCGCCGCGCGGTCGCCTGTAAATCCAGCCCAACAGGGCGGCCCCCCGGCGGCAGCATCCAGGTAAGCCCGCTTGCGGACTCGCTGCCCTCACTCAGCGAGCACATCCAGCAGCACCTCGCCGATCGGACCGTTCCTTGGTGGAACGAGGACCGCGAACCTCACTTCCACTGGCACCGCACGCACACCTTCAAAGCCGAGACACCCGTGTAGCCCTGACGCGGGCAGCGTCCGACTTGGACGTCCCCTATGGGCGCGGTCATGCACGGCACACTCGGGCTTCGATCCGGGGACTGGTGCACCCGTCGAAGGAACGAGCGCTAAAATCGCGAACACTGTGATCCTGTCCTCCTGCGATGTACCGCGCTGGTCGGGAGAAGATCAGTGGCGGAAGTCGAGTTTTGTAACAGGGGGTACAACATGCCGGGCATGCCAAGTAATGCGCAAACCCTCATCATGCGGATTTACGAAGCGTGGAAGGAGGATAACCTTCCGTCTGCTGAGGATGCTGTAGCCTTCGAGGCCTTCGCTTCCGAATTGGCCCTTCGATCGTACGGCCTCGGGCTAGAGGAGGTGGAGGCCGGCATCGTAGGGGGTGGACAGGACGGCGCAATCGATGCTGTCTACGTTTTCTTTGATGACGGCCTGCTGGACGAAGACTCAGATGTGGTCACATCTTCGAGCAAGCCGAGCGACTTCGGGCAAGACAGGAATTTGGAGCTTTGGGTAGTCCAAGCGAAGAGGACGTCGAACTTCACTGAAGAAGCCATTGAGAAGCTGGAAGGAACGTTCCGGCGACTCCTGGACCTTTCACAGGCCCTCGATTCATTTGCAGTTCTGTACAACAGTAAGCTCCTAAAGCGCTTTGGGCTATTTCGCGACGCTTGGGAAAAGTTGCTGGTGCGCCGACCCAAGATCAGCGTCAATGTGATCTATGCCGCCCCAGGTGACTCGCGGAATATCACCCCGCAGCTCGAAGCAAAGATCCATTCGCTCAAGCAGGTGATTCTGAGTACGGTGCCCGCTGCGGAAAAGATTTCCGTAGACCTCCTCGGAGATAAAGAGCTTCTAGCCCGTTACAATGAGCGTCCCCCTTACACGCTCGCTATGAACTACCAGGAGAGCGCCACGAGTGGTCGATCGCACGTGGCACTCGTCAGGCTACGCGACTACTTCAACCTGATTGTCGACGAGCAGGGTAGGCTGCGGCGCCATCTGTTCGAGTGGAATGTCAGAGACTATCAGGGAAATGTCTCGGTCAACCAAGAGATTCGGAAATCGCTTAGGTCTGCGGAGAGTCCCGAGTTTTGGTGGATGAACAACGGCGTCACTCTAATCTGCAGTGAAGCCACCAGTAACGCGAAGACGTATTCGCTGTCGAATATTCAGATCGTCAATGGCCTGCAAACAAGCCACGAGATCTTTGAAACTCTTAGAGACCCGGTTGCGCCGGAGGTCGGGGAGCGGATGCTGCTCGTCCGTATCATTGTCACGGATGTCGCAGCAACGCGAGATATGGTAATCAGGGCCACTAATCGTCAAACCGCCATCACGGACGCCTCCCTGCGCGCGACGGACGAGGTTCAGCGCAACATTGAAGACTACTTCCTAACTCATGGCTGGTACTACGACAGACGTAAAGGCTTCTATAAAAACGAGGGAAAGGATCCGTCGAAGATTGTCAGCATCCAGTTCCTTGGGGCGGCGGTCACGGCGATGGGCCTTTCTCGGCCCGATAAGTCTCGCGGAAAGCCTACTTCCCTCCTGAAGAACAACGACGACTACTCGCAGGTATTTAATGCCAGTGTCGATCTAAGTATCTACCTCTGGGCCGCTCGACTTCAGCGACAAATCGATGGCTTTATTTTGTCAGAGGCTGCCGAGGCGAATATTGTCCAGAAGAGTAACCTCAAATTCCACCTGGCGATGCTCATCGCCGAGCAGCTCAATGGGGGCGAGCGGGTTCGGCGGCCACAGCAGCTGCGCAAGCTTGCAGTCGAAGGGGCTCAGGTTGGCGACGCGCAGCTCAAGTCGGCCTTTGAGGAACTTAAGGTTTGGTCGGCTGACTACCTGGAAGCCGAGCAGATGATTCTGGAGAGGGCCGCGAAAACCCAGGCCTTTAGCAACTACTTGCTTGGTCGAGCAAGCAAAACAAGCGAATAGGCTCAGCTGGCCGTCAGTCCAGAAAGGTCCTGGCCAGAGCCTTGGCCAGGACCCTCCGCGGTCCGGGGATTGCCAGCTGCGGACGCTATATATCTTGCCATCATAAGGCCGGCATCAACAGATCAATATCAGAAGCCAAGTCCTGGCAGATTAGTCTTAAGTCGCCTGTGCAGAGCCGTCAGCACGGCATCTTGACTCCCTTGCCCAGCGACCGCCTTTTGTGGGGCGATATCAAGTGCGGCCTTACTTAGTGTAGCGGCATCGGTTCCGATGACCAATTCGACCGCCAGCGGCGCTGGGCTGCCCGCTTCTCCTGGGAGATTTGCTACATCGAAGACGTAGATCCAATCGCTCGGATCGGATCCCGAACCGTCCCAGAGTCGCTGTGTCCCGTCGGCCTGCTCCACAATTTCAGGATCGCCCAGAAATGGTCTCCATGAATCCCAGACCGGTTTTGGGAGTACGAGAATACATCCTACAGAGGATTCTCGCTTAGTGGCTTGAAACTTAAAAGCTACCTGATAGAAGGTCCGCTTGAAGACGTTGGAAACGTTTGGGCCCTCTACCCTTTTCCCCGCCCATTGAGGGTTTTCGGATAGCTGATGATGAAAATCTTCGGGATGTAGATTGAGTGCATTGGTAAGGGCGTCAACGGTCTGCTTGTAGGTACCGTGCGTATCGGTGGTCTGGAGTTCAATTACACCGTACTTCCCTAGGCTGACGGACTGCATGGATGGATACAGCCCCTCCTGGCCAGGCAGAAGCTCTACCACGGTGACGTCGAAGGACATAGCCGGCGAACCGGATGTCTTGGGGAGGCCGATCTCGCCGCCCAACTTCCCCTGAAAATAGACAAAGACACGAGTTTCGCCGCGGCCTACTTCAGCGATCAACGCGTCCCGCTCTGAGGGTGAATCCAGGACCGGCGCTGGGCGGACGACGACGTGAACCGACTCTCCGATGCTGAAGAGGCGCCGAACCATCTGTCGCATGAGCCTGTTGTCCAATGCGCGGAATGGACAAACCAGCCAGTCCTGACGGCTCCCGTTGCTGGTAGAGCTGATGGTGCACACACCTGCTGAGTTTCGCTTCGCTGGGTCGTCCTCGCTGCTCTTCACGCATCGCTGGGGGGACCCGAGGGCCTGGCTCAGGAACGGGCACCGGTGCGCCTTCTGGTCGCTCAGGGCGGCGGGTGACCCCGAGACCACAGGGAAGACCCGGTGGCCAAACCACTCCGAGACGTGCGGACGGCCGGCGCTGGCGTAGGCGGTGCTCGTTTCGAAGATCGAGTTTGGCATGCGCGCAGCCTATGCCAACTGCTGCGCTCAGTCCGGAGTTTGGTCTAAACAAGAACTCCTTGTTCCACCAGCTCGCCGTGTGAGCCGATCAAGGGCACGGGGCGACGGCGGAAGGGGTGGTCAAGGCGCGATCCGGGGTTGCCTTCGAGGCAGTTCCTGACCTCCGTGGCAATGGCATGGGCGAGCGGCACTGGTACCGCGTTACCCACCTGTTCGTACTGGCTGGACCGAGTGCCCTCAAAGCGGAAGCGGTCTGGGAAGCCCTGGAGACGTGCGGCCTCGCGAATTGAGATGGTCCGATTCTGTTCAGGATGGGTGTATTCGCCCGTTTTGGGATCCCGGAACCGAGTGACAACCGACCGTGGGATGCCTTCCCAGGTCATGCGCCGGTAGCGGCGCGTGTGGTCTTTACGGAGGGCCCGCTGCATCCCCGGTGGCAGCATCTCGTGGGGTAGGTCGCGCCAGTCCTGGCCCGGACGCAGAAGCGCCAGTCGCTCCAGGTTGGCCTGAGTCAGCTTGGCGGCGTAGTGGTTGTAAAGCTCGTCTGAGAGCCCCTCGCGCATGCTCTTCTGGTAAGCGCTCTGGGGTTTGCCGCTATAGAGCTCTACCTGTTCGCCAGCCATGACGGCAGGTAGGTCGCCCAAGGCCTGGCGTGTGGTCACAAAACCGTCCAGCTCGTGCGGACGAATCGTGACGTTGGGAAGGAGTTCCCCGATGCGGTTCTGACCGTGCGTCGGAGAGGGGAAGCCGTACCCGGCTTGGATTTCAAGGTCCCGACGCCACGCGATGATAATCAGACGCCAACGCATCTGAGGTGCTCCGTAGCTGGCCGCCAGTAGCTCTGCGCACGCGGCGCTGTAGCCCCGGGCATTGAGGCCTTCCAGGATGGCGCGGAGGTACGCGCCCCCTGCCAAGCTGACGAGGCCTGGGACGTTCTCGATGACGATGGCTCGGGGCGCGAGCTCTTCGGAGAGTCGTAGGACCTCACGGAATAGGTTGTTGCGCTGATCCCAGACGACCCTGGAGCCCAACATTGAAAAGCCCTGGCAAGGGGGACCAGCGAAGAGTACGTCCAGCTCACCTGGCTTGAGTCCAGCCGTCTGAAACACCTTTTCGGCATCCATGGACCGTAGGTCCGCTGCGATGAACTCGCCAGGAAGATTTGACCCATGGGTTTCGCCGTACACCGGGTCCAGGTCCACGGCCAGGCGCAGATCGAACCCTGCCTGAACCAGTCCGAGCGATGCTCCGCCGGCACCGCTGAACAAGTCGATCGCAGTCGGAGGTGCACTAGCAGCCGTACGACCACTAGTGATCTTGGTGTCATGCATGCCTGATCCTCACTGACTGGACGGTGAGACTGTCGCCGGGCTTGCTGCGCCAGCTGCCCTCCTAGCGTGCCATTCTCACCTGGAACGGTCGTGGTCTCCACCATCACTGGCCACCTGGTGTCCTCTTTGGCGTGAACGGACCATCTACTCACTACCAACCCCAACGCTTGACCAGGACTCCTTGGCCAACCTTGGTCAAGGGTCTTCTGGCTGGCCCAACTGATGCGCCTTGGCAGGAACCAGATCGAGTCCAGGACCGCGGTGGCTTTGGTAACGAAATGATGACATCGCCAAGGTTGGACCCGTCGATCTACCTCAGCGCAAGGGCTGCGGTTCTAGCCGAAGGATGGTTTTCGGGGCCATGTGTGCGCCCCACCCAATCATGCGTGCCAGGGTCCGTAGGCTGGCGAACTGGCAGGAGGTCGTGTCGCGGGGCCTCCTAGGACCGTGCCATCTTCAGGTCAGGTGAGCTCGGACGGCCTCCGCGATGAGGTCGTATGGGCCGATCCCCCGACGCGTCGCTTCCGCGATCAGGCGCTGGTCCAGGTCGTCGTCCCATGCCTTGCGCATGTGTTCGAAGTTCGCCCGTTTGGTGATCCAGCGGCAATTCTCGGGGCTGTAGCCAGCGTCGGGGTCGACGCGGTCGCATTCCAGGCCGTCGGCATAGCCGTGGTCCAGGGCCCAGCCCCGGAAAGTACGGAAGTCCTTGCGCCACTGCTCGCAGACGGTGATACCCCGGCCTCCATAGCGGTGCCAGGCCGGATGCGCGGGCCGTCCGCATCGATCCTTCATGCCCGCCCAGATGGTGTAGAGGCGGATGCTGTCGGCGTCCTTGGCGAGCGTCGCGGCTGCAGGCTCCTCTTTGGCCCGTTTGCGCTTGGCCGTGGTCACCCCGTGGGTGGTCAGCATCTTGGACATGATGTCGCGCTGGAGGCAGCCGCAGGAGCCTGAGCTTCCATTGAGGAGATTGTTGGCGGCCACGGTTTTTGTCTGACCGCAGTCGCATACGCAGTCGACGACGGAGTGGCGGGTTCCGTTGCGTCGCTCCTGGAGATGGGGCGCTCCTAGCGTGGTCCAGCGCTCGAAGCGCGTGCCGACCTTGATCCGCACAGTGCGGTAGTTGCCGGTGCGCTTGGTGCCGGCGAGCGCGGCGATGCTTTCCGCGCGGGCACAGCCGCATGAGCGGGAGCGGTGAAGTACGTTGTGTTCACGAAGTCTGCGCTTCGTCCCGCAGTCGCAAATGCAGTCGTAGAGGGCTCGCTGGGCGTAGGGCCGTCCGGGGATCGGCTCCCAGATTTGGGTCACTCGCGATGGTCGGCCGCCGGAGCGCGTGCGTTAGGGTCTGGGCGGACATCTATCGCACGCTCATGCGATACACCGCCACGTCAATGGGGGATTGACCGCTGATGACCGGTTTCAAGACGCCGCCGCTGGGCGACTTCCAGACCTACTCGGCCTTGCTCAGGCAGCAGGGCGGCCACCTGGCCACCCTCGGCGGGTACGCCACCGGACAGTGCGCGCAGACGGGCGGGCTGGACGGCCTGCTCTACCCGCTGCGCCCGGTGGTCGGGCAGGTCTCGCAGTTCTTCGAGGGCAAACTGGCGCAGTGCGGACGCGGTATGACGCTGGTGGCGGGCAAGGCGGACCGTACTGCCGCTGACTACCGGGCCGCGGACGCCTCCGCCTCCGCCGACCTGCGCCGGATCTACCCCTCCGCGATCAGCGGCTTCCCCGATCTGGGCGCGATCCCGAGCGCGCATCTGGTGGGCAATTTCCAGGACGAGGGGGTCAGCCCCAAGGAGCCGACCAGCGCCGCGGCCGACGAGGCCACCAATATCAAGCACCAACTGCGGGCGCTCAAGCTCCAGTTCAAGGGCGGCGAGCTGGCGGGGGCGGAAAAGCTGTTCAAGTGGTGCACTGGGCAGAGCCTGATCGCGCTGCTGCTGGACCCGCTCGTCGGCGACTACGCCCGACTGCTCTACCTGCACGACGCCTACGTCGAGTTGGGCAACGGCGTCTACACGGTGGCCGGAACGCTGCGCAAGGGCTCCTGGGCGTTGGGCACCGAGTGGACCGGCGCAGCGGCAACCGCCTTCGACTCGTACCTGTTCTCCTGGAGCATGGGCGTCGGCGGCCTGGGCGACGTGGCCCAGCTGACCGCCAAGGTCTACAAGGATGCCTACGACGCGGTGGTGGCCCTGGTCTTCACCGGGCTGGCGATGATCAACTCGGCCATGCACGAGTTCGACGAACTGGCCAAACAGGCAGCCGAGACTGCAGCGGTGGATGCCACCATCGAGGTGGCGGGTGGCGGCCCCGAGGACCCGGTGGCGGATGTGGCCGCTGGAGCGTTCACGATCTGGAAGCTCTACAAGATCTACAAGATCGTCCGCACGATCGTGGGCATCATCAGCAAGATCGAGAAGGTGTACCACGCGATCACCGAGGCGATCGACGCGATACCCAAGGAGGTCAACGCGGTGCTCGCCGCGCTGAACGCGCCGCTGCCCACGGTCGGCAGCCTGATCGACGACGTGGAGAAGAAGGGGTTCACCTTCGAGCAGAGCGGTGGCTGGAGCCCCACGCTGGGCGCGGCCCGACTGGCGATGCTGCCATCGGCCTGACTTCCCGGACCCGACATGTGACGGGTGGTCAGTACCGCCCGGAGCACTACGCCCGACCCCGCCCCGCCCCGCCCCGCCCCCGACTCCACCCGCTGCCCGCTCCTGAGGAGGACCCTGTGCCTGACGACCCGTCCGCATCCAAGGCCGCCCGTGTCGGCGACTACCTGCTGGCCGCTCAGACCGACCGCCAGCGCGACCTGAGTGCCCGCATCTACGATCGGCTCAAGGCCGGCGCCGAAGTGGACGACGTTCGCGATCTGATCGAGGAGCTCAGCCGGACCGGCGCGGAGGACCTGCGCCGCTACCGGGTGGCCGGGCAGCACCAGGGCATGGACCGTGGCAGCAACGGCAACGGGGTGGTCCGGTGAATGACGGCACGGCTCCGTGGGAGCAGGCCACCGAGTTCGAGGTCGTCTTCACCTTCCGGGTGAAGCAGAGCAGTTGGCTGGTCCAGCCGAAGGGCGGTGGGACGCCGCTGCTCAGGGGGGTGCGGCCGGGCGGGCCGGAGTCGGTCCGCGCCTATCTGGTCGATGCCGGTCCGGCACTCGACCAGCGGGTCGGCGCCGTCGGGCTCACCTCCGCCGCGGATGCGGAGGGCACCCGGATCGGCACCGTCAGCCAGATGCCGGGTGCGATGTTCCAGGACGACGTCTGGACGGTTGTGCAGACGGATCTGGGTGCCTTCTCCGCCAAGCCGGTGGGCCTGGCCAGCCGGGCCCGGCACACGCCGCTCACCTGGGGATTCACCGAGAACGTGGCCGATCTGGTGAGCAGGCACCGGCTGCGGTTCAGCAGCGGGGAGAGCAAGGGCTTCGAGGTCGGCCGCCGCGCCGGCCTCCGCTCCCAGTACGACGTGAAGGTGCTCGACTCCCGAGTCAACCGGCTGCTGGTGCTGGCTACCGTCGTCCACTTCGACTCAGCCTACGGCGACGCCAACGTGGGCAAGCTGGTCCCCTCCATCACCGGCCTCTTCCGCCGCTGACAGCTCCGTAGTCCATGGCCGGCCGGTGCGACCTGACCTGAACTGACTGGCGGTCAGGTCAGGTCAGGTCGCGCCCGACTCCTGGGAGGGACGCGGCACCGCCTACGGGGCGGTCCCGTCGGCGGGCCGGATGTTCTGGTTGACGTGGAAGGTGTTGTCGGGGTCGTAGCGGCGCTTGACCTGGGCGAGGCGGTCGTAGTTGCCGCGGTAGGACGCCTTGACCCGGTCCTGGCCCTCGTCCATCAGGAAGTTGACGTAGGCGCCGCCGGCCGAGGTCGGGTGCAGTTCCTGCCAGTAGTCCTGCGCCCACTGCGAGATGAGGCCCGCGTTGGCCGGGTCCGGGTCGACGCCCACGATCACTCCGGCCCAGCCGCCGTCGCGGTAGGCGAAGGCGGTCGCGTCGGTGGGCACCCGGGCGGCGGCGCCGTCGATGGGGTAGAGGTGCATGGTGGAGTGGCCGGTCGGCAACTGCTCGCCGTGCTTCTGGTGGATCTGGATCGCCTCGTCGGAGATCTCGTCGAAGAAGTCCGCCCGCCAGTACCACTGCAGCCCGGCCGGGTAGAGCCCGTCGAACGCGCTCTGCAGCACGTTGAACGGCATCTCGCCGACGCCGACGAGCAACGGCTCGCCGAACGTCCGGACCGGTTCGAGTACCTTGTCGGCCTGGTCGTGCGGTCCCGTGTAGCACCAGACGATGGCGCACGCCTTGCGGCCCCAGAGCGCCTCCGGGAACGGGGCGGCCGGAGGGATGGTGAGCAGTCCGATCCAACCGCTCAGCTCCTCCGGCAGTGACGGCAGCAGTTCCCGGTACCAGCGCATCACCTCGGCCGTGTCGGCGAAGTCGTACAGCACCGGGCCGCCGATGATCGTGCCGCCCTCGCCGATGTCGTGGCAGCGGAACGTGAACGAGGTGACGACGCCGAAATTGCCGCCGCCGCCCCGCAATGCCCAGAACAGGTCACTGTGGGAGCTCTCGTCGGCCGTCACGAACGTGCCGTCGGCGAGCACCACATCGGCGGACAGCAGGTTGTCGACCGTGAGCCCGAAGCGTCGGCTCAGGTAGCCGATACCGCCCCCGAGCGTCAGGCCGGCCACCCCGGTGGAGGCGAGGAAGCCGGAGGGAGTGGCCATGCCGAAGGCCACGGTGGCGTGGTCGACGTCGCCCCAGGTGCATCCGGCGTCGGCGCGGACGGTGTGGCTCTGCGGGCTGACAGTGGTGCTGCGCAGCAGCGAGAGATCGATGACCAGGGCGTCGTCCTGGACTCCGAGACCGGCCGCGTTGTGCGCACCGCCCCGGACGGCGATCTCGACACCGTGCTCGCGGCCGAAGCGCACGCAGGCGATGACGTCGGCGGTGTCCCGGCAGCGGGCGACGGCGGCCGGGCGCTTGTCGATCATGGCGTTGTAGACGGCACGCGCCTCGTCGTACCCGGGGTCCCCCGGCGTGATCAGGTCGCCGCGCAGGACGGCGGACAACTGTTCGTACGCAGTGGCGGCGATGCCGGCCGGTGTGGTGCTCATGTCGCTTCCCCCTTGGATGCGTCGCTCGATACCCGAGCGCCAGCGACGTTAGGCCCCACGGCGTTCCTCCAGCGTTCGTGGGCGTGCCGGGTCAGGACGCCGGGGGAGCGTCGGTGGTCGGGAGCCGAACGCCGTGCTCGGCGAGGTCGCGCTCGCAGCGCCGCAACAGCGCGGTGCTGCCGTGGTCCGAAGCCATCCGGGCTGCTTGGCGCAGCCGGGAGACGGTGGCGGCCGGATCGCTGTCGTGGGCGGCGCGCATCCGCACCACCTCGGGCAGCCACCACAGGTCGTCCCGGGCCTGCCCGCCGACGAGGGCGGCGTCCAGCGTCGCCCGGGCGGCGTCCGGCCGGTCGTGCCGCGTCGACAGGTCGGCCAGCAGCGACAGCCAGTACGGCATGCGGGCGAACGACCCTTCCGCCCTGAGGTTGCGGACGCCGCGTCGGGCCAGGCCGATCCCTGACCCGTCCGTACGGGACCAGCCGTCGAGAATGAGTCCCCACTCCCGGTAGTAGGCGAAGCCGTACCGCTCGCACAGCTCGCGCAGTTCGCCGACGGCGTCCCGCAGCGCGGGGAGGTCGTGGCGCATCTGGTGGGTGACGCTGCCGTACGCCAGGGCCACGGCCAGGTTGTACGGATGCCCGATCTCCCGGGCCAGCCCGATGGCGTCGCGACAGCTCGACCGGGCCTGCTCGTCGTGGCCCAGCAACCAGTGGGCATGCGCGGCGAAGGCCCTGCTGTGCACGTCGGGACGGGTGCCGACGCTCAATGAGACGGCTCCGCTGGTCAGTTCGGCGGCCAGTTCCAGGTGGCGGAGCCCTTCCGTGGGTCTCCCGAGGCTCACCGCCGAGCCGCCGACACCGAAGTGGGCCGGGCCGCTCAGCTCGGAGTCGGCGCCGACGAGGCTCAGCGCGCGGGCGGCCGTCCGGTATCCGTCGGCGGTGCGCCCCTGCACGAACCGTGATGCCCAGAGACCGGCCAGGCCGGTGAGCAACGAGTCCTTGCGGCCGAGGGATTCCGCGAGGGTGATCGAGCGCTCCAGCGCCTGCTGCAGCTCCGGGGACGAGTAGCCGTGCCTGGCGTTGAGCGGTGCCGCCATGGCTTCGAGGACGGCGAGCTCCTGCGCGTCCCTGCTTCCTCCCGCGGGCAGGCCGTTCACGAGGGACAGCGCCTCCCGGTGCAGCCGGATCGCCTCGGTGTGGGCGAACCTGCCCGCTGCGACGTCGGCTGCCCGCCGGTAGTAGGCCACCGCCTGCTCGGTCCGGCCGCCGCGGGCGTACTGCTCCGCGAGCTGAGCCGAGACCAGGTCCGTGTCGGCGGAGTGGAGCAGTTCGAGGCCCTGGGCGATGCGCCGGTGCAGCAGCCAGCGCCTCGGTGGGCTGATCTGTGCGTATGCCGCTTCGCGGAGCAGATCATGGGCGAAGTCGTAGCCTTCTCGGAACTCGCTCACGATCCTGCGCCGCCACAGTTCGTCGACCGCTCCCACCACGGCATCGGCTTCGAGGTCGCTCGCCTCGGTGAGCAGGTCGAGGGTGAAGTTCGTCCCCACCGCCGCGGCGAGGCCGGCCACCTCCTGTGCCGTCGCACTGGCCTGCTCGAGACGGTGGCGCAGTACTCCGGTCAGATCGCCGACGGCCAGGACGCCACGACCGAGATCGATGCTGCTCCGTACTGCCTCGATGACGTGCAACGGGAATCCACCCGTCGTCGCCTGGAGCAGGCCGGTGTCGGCCTCGTCGAGCCGACGCCCGGAGATCGCCTCGGCGAGACGTGCTGTGTCAGCCGGCTCCAACGGGCTGAGTGAGAGCTCGGTGAGCAGTCCGGTGGCCCGCATCCTGACGGTCCAGTCCACGAGTTCCGGATCCTCGTCGAGGTTGTCGTTGCGCAGCGTCCCGGCAACGAGGATCGGGGCGTCGGGGGCCAGTCCCAGGCAGAACGTGAGGAACGTCAGCGTCTCCTGGTCGCACCACTGCACATTGTCCAGGATCAGCAGCATCGGGCGGCCGACAGCGATCAACGCCCGTGCCAGACCTTCGAAGAAGCGGTGGCGCCGCCAGACGTCCACCATCGCGCGCGCACCGGTCTCACGTTCGCCTTCGCGTTCGCGTTCCGCTGGGTCTCCGGACGGCACGAGTCTGCCGACCTCGGCGCGCCAGGCCGGGTCGAGCGACTCCGAGGCCGACTTGACCGCCGGATGTCGTACCCAGTCCGCCACGGGCGCCAGTGCCAGCTGGCGCGACGTACCGAAGCACTGGGTGCCGGCCACCACCGCGCCCTGCAGGCGCGCTGCTTCGGCGACCTCGGCCACCAGGCGGGTCTTCCCGACGCCGGCATTGCCGCGGACCAGGGCGAGACCGGGGCGGCCGGCCGCGGCGGTTCGCCACAGGTCCTGAAGCAGGCCCAGTTCCCGGGCCCGTCCGACGAGTTGTGCTGCGGCGTACCCGGAGCGACCGACGGCGGCCTCGACCGTCGGCGGCCTCGCGTCCGCCGGACCCGCGCCGACCGTCAGGCGCTGGAGCGCCTGCCTCGTCGCCGGGTCCGGGGCGAGGCCGAGCTCACGGTCGAGGACCGATGCGCAGTGGTGGTACGTGCTCACGGCGCCGGCACGGTCCCCCAGGTCGGCCTGCAACTGCATCAGGGTGCGGTAGCCGACCTCCTCCAGCGGCTGCAGCCGGATGCGGTGGCGGGCGGCCTCCACAGCTCCGGTCAGGTCGCCCCGTCGTGCTCGTGTCTCACAGATCAGATCGCACAGGCCCACGCACTGGCGCTCGAGCTCCGACCTGACGTCGAGGAGCCAGTCGTCGTACACGCCGGGCAGGAGTTCACCCCGGTACTCGGCAATGGCCGCGGAGGCGTGCGCGAGGATCCCCTCGCTGTCCTTCGCCGCTGCTGCCGCCAGGGCGGCGCTGCGCTCGCTGTCGAAGACGAGTACGTCGACACGGCACGTCCCGGTCTGACACCAGCTCAGACTCCTTGGCGTCACGACGAGCGCGGGCTCGTCGCCGAGGACGTGACGCAGGTGGTGGAGCTCGCGTCGCAGGTTGGTCAGCGCCTGTGCGTCCGTCGACTCGGGCCAGAACAGTCCGGCGATGCGCTGCCGGGGCTGGGGCGATCCCGCATGGGCCACCAGAAAGGCGACGAGGGCGAGCGCGCGGGACGAACGCGTGAGCACGGTGCCGGCCGGGACATCGGTGATCGCCTGCTGCCCCAAGAGACTGACGTGCAGCATCAGGCCGCGCCTCCTGACCTCTCGGACTGGACGCACCGGCCCGTCCGTCTACCAAGGTAGCGGCGGGCGGCGGGCGGGCCCATGCTTCGACCCGGCGCAGGACCGCCGCCCGCGACGGGAGGGGAGCAATCGGCTGGTGCAGTAGGGCAGAGGTGTGTGGATTTGTTCGCCCGGGGATGTCGAGGGGCGCGGGGTGGCTCCGACTCCTTGTCGAGCAGCCCCGCAGGGGGCGGAACCCGACGCTAGGAGCAAGGACATGAAGTACCTCCTGATCATGCAGGTCAACAAGGAGATCCTGGACGGCCTCTCGGAGGAGGAGCAGAAGTTTGTCATGGAGGGCCACGGCGGGTTCATGAAGACCATTCAGGACTCCGGGGAGTTCATCCTCACCCAGGCGCTCGGCGCTCCGGCGGAGTCGACCGTGGTCGCCGGAACCGGCGGTGCGCCTGCGGTCACCGACGGGCCGTTCATCGAGGCCAAGGAGTTCATGGGCGGCTTCTACCTGGTCGACTGCGCGAGCAAGGAACGCGCGGTCGAGATCGCCGAGCTCATCCCGGACGCCCGGATCAAGGGCCTGTCGATCGAGGTCCGCCCGGTGGTCTTCTCGGCCGGGGCCGGGCTCTGACCGGTCGCCCTTGAGCGGACGGGACCGGGGAGGGCGCGGGGAGGGCCGGGAAGCTGTGTCAGCAGGTTCCCGGCCCCCTTCGCGGTCAGGCCTGCGGGGCCGCAGGGGTGATCTCGCGGGTCTCCTGCCTCACTTCGGTGAGGTCGTCGATCGGGACCTGCGCGCGCCAGGCGTGACGGCCTGCGGAGGCCAGGCCGAGTCGGGCGGCCTCTTCGGCGTTCCCGCTGGTCAGTGCGAGGGTGGCGACCCCGTCGGCGCCGGCCAGGACCTCGAAGTCGCTGTCGCGCCAGGAGGCCAGCATCCGTCGGTAGGACACCGAGTCGCACTGCCCGAACTCCAGTGCGCGGGACATCATCGTGCCGTCGTCGGCGGCCCGGTAGACGGTCGCCTCGCCCGGGTTGGGGCCGAAGTCCGCGAGGTAGGCCGACCCCTGGAAGGTGACGACCAGGCCGCGCGCGGTGCTGCCTGCCGGAGGGGCGGCGACGGGGCCGGAGGTCAGCCCCGTCTCCTTGGCAGCGGGGAAGGACTGCCAGCCGGTGTAGCGGCCCGGGTAGCGGGCCAGTGCCTTCTCGGAGCCTTCGCCGCCGTCCTCGGCGAAGTGCCAGATCTCGGCGCCGACCGGTACGTCGGTCAGCTCCAGCCAGTACTCCGGGACGGCCGCCGGTGCGTACTTGGTGTAGCCGGTGCCGAGGAAGGGCTCGGGGAGCACGAGCGTGGAGTCGAGCCGGGCTGCACCGGCGGTGGTCTGGCCACCGAAGGACGCCTGGAACAGCGCCGGCCAGTGCGTCTGGAAGCGGAGCACGAACAGGCCGTCGCCGGTGGGGAAGTTGGCTTCGTCCTCGGCCAGGCCGTGGAAGGCCCGCGCCTGAGCCCCGGACTCGGCGGCCACGACGTCCACCAGGCGCGAGCAGAGGCCCCACATCAGCGATGGCTCGAACGCACCGGGGACGACGGTGTTGCCCAGGTACTGGCCGGCGAGCTGACGGGTGATCGGGAGCTGGATGACGGTGCGGGGGGACAGGCCGGCGGTGGGGGTGGTCATTGGGATTGCTTTGCCTTCCAGGCCGCGAGCAGGTCGTATCGATCTTCGGTGAGGTCGGTGACCTCTTCCAGGGGAAAGTCGCCCTCGTATTCGATGGCGCCGGTCCGGGTGAGGTACTTGTCGGCGAAGGCTGCCCCCTTGGCGCCCTGGTAGTAGCCGTTGATCCGGCCGTCAACGAGGCCGCCACTGGAGAACAGCTCGCCCTTCCAACGGAAGGTCCAGCTGGCGGCGTACCACGCCGTGACGTCGTGCGGGTCCACCAGATACGAGCCGGCGGGTCCTTGCGGATCGGGCGCCAGTCCTTCCGGCACGGGGTCGTCGCTGTCCACACGGAGCGTGATCATCGGTGCTCGGTCGTCCACCAAGGCTCGGTAGAGATGCCCCTGGAATTCGGCGAACCGCCCCGGTCCGTACTTGCGTGCCTTAGCCATTTGCCTTCGTCCAGATCTCTCCGTTGTAGCGGGCTGCGAGGGACTCCCCGCCGTCCGGGGTCATTCTCCAGATTTCGGCGCCCCTCGGGATATCGCTGCGGACGGCGTCCCACTCGGGGATTCCTCCGCCGGTGTATCCGGTCCCGGTGAAGGGGTCGTGCCAAGGCCTTCCGGCAGTGCTTGCCCCTGCAAGATCCGCGACGTGCTGGGCGGCCACGGGATCGTCCACGGCGCCGAAGGTGGTTGAGGCCTGCAGGTTCTTCGGTGCCTGCAGTCGCAACTGGTATGCCTCCCCGGCCCCCTCGGGGATGGGCGTCCAACCGGCGCCCTTGTCGTCGAGGGAAAGTGCGTCACGCAGCTCGGCGGGGGTGGTGAGGCCGGCGGTGTCGGTGCCGCGGGCGATGGAGCCCCCGAACAAGGTCGGGTCGAACTTGTCCCCGTTGGGCAGATGTTTCGCGTTCTCCAAGTACGACTTGGCGATGTCCGGGCTTAGGACCTTGGTGACGATCTGGCCGTCTGCGATCTTGATGCTGTTGCGGACGTCGACGACCTGTTGGATCTGTTCGTCCGTCAGGTCGTTGGTGGGGCTGGTGCGGAGGCGGTCGTGTTCGGTGCGGTCCAGGCCGCGGGCGTTGAGCTCCTGGTCGATCTGGGTGTTGAAGTCGGGGGAGTCGTGCAGGGCGTCGCGGCCCAGCTGGGGTGCCCCGGCTTCGAGGTCGGGGGCGGCGCCGGAGTCCAGGGCCTGGGAGATCCGTGAGCCGCCGCTGCCCGGTTCGGACGGCTTGGGCTCGGTCAGTGGGTCGTCCTTGGGCATCTTCGAGCGGAAGGCGTCGGAGAGCTCCTGCTCGTTGGCCGCGTGTTCGGCGAGGTTCCTGGTGCCCTTCTCCACCGTCGAGTCGACCAGCCCGGCGTGCTTCTCCGCGATCTTCGGCAGGCTCTTCTCCGCATCCGCCTTCAGTGCGTGGAAGACCGCCTTCTCCTCTCCGCCGGCGCTCATCAGAAGGCCAGCCCGGCCATGCCGCTGCGCAGCACCTGGGCGTGGCCGCGGAGGGTGTCCGCGTGCCCGCTCAGTACCTGCAGGTGCGCTCCGGCGGTGCCGTGGTCGATGGAGAAGCCCTCGCCGAGGTCGCTCCCGCCGCCGGCGGCGCCGCTCTGCGACCAGTCCAGCCCCGACATGGCCGCCTCGACCTTGGCGAAGAGCGGTTTGGCGGCGGCCTCGATGACCTCGCCCATGATGTGCTGGATGATCTGCTGCTTCAGCGTCTCCAGCAGCTTCTTCCCGGTCCCGATGATCACCGGGACGGCGGCCTCCGCCAGCCCGAACGTGGCCACCGCCGCCGCCTGGTCGGCGACGAACGTCGCCGCCATGGCGACGAGCTCGGCCACCGCTTCGACCTTCTGGGCGACGATGTAGTCCGCTGCCAGGTCCAGTGCCTCGGCGAGGAGGCGGCAGCCCTCCACCAGTTCCTGGGTGTGCTGGGCGGACATCTTGGTCCAGCCGGACTGCATCTGCCGGGTGGCCGCCCCCTGGTAGGCCTGCGCGAAGTTGGCCATGGCCGCGGTGGCGTCCTGGTGCGTGGTCTCCACGGCCTGGCCGAACTGCCGGACCATGCCGGCGAAACGGCGCACCTCGTCCTCGTTGAGGTAGGGCCAGGGGACGCCGATGACATTGAGGAAGGTCACCACCGGGCCCGGTAGATCGTCGGCAGCCAAGTTCCGCCCCCGTGTGTGCTGGGATGCTTTCCGATGATTCGTGCTCGGACACGGACCCTACCCGGAACCGGTGACGGAAGGTGACAGCGGGTTCAGGGAGTGCTCTCGGGGAGGCCGAGGAAGTCGGCCATCTCCTCGACGGTGTGGGCGAAGAAACCGTCGGCGGGGGTGACCGATCCGACCAGGTGACCGAAGAGCTCGAAACTGATCATGCCGAAGAGCTGGGTCCAGGCGACCAGTCCGCGGCTGAGGACGCCGGCGTTGACCTCCGGGGCGACCTGGGCGGCCAGGGCGGAGACCTGTTCGGCGAGGATCCCGCGCAGCGGGCGGACCGGGGTGGCCAGCTCGACCCGGTCGGCGCCGGCGCGCAGCACCTCGATCAGCGCCAGCGCGACGCGTGCGGCGGGGGCGACCGTCTCGGGCGGGGCGGCGTAGCCGGGCACCGGGGTGCCGTAGAGGAGTGCGTACTCGTGCGGGTGCTGCTGCGCCCAGCTGCGGACGGCGCCGGACAGGGCCCGCCACATGGCCCGGGGGTCCCCGGGCGGGGCGGTGGAGACGGCGTGTTCGGCGCGCTCGCCCAGGGCGTTGTAGGCGTCGATGATCAGCGCGGTGAGTAGGTCGTCCCGGCTGGGGAAGTAGCGGTAGAGGGCGGAGGACGCCATGCCGAGCTCGCGGGCGACGGCGCGCAGAGAGAGGCGCTGGGCGCCCTCCTCGGCGAGCTGCCGGCGGGCCTCCTTCTTGATCTCACGGGTGAGCTCCTCACGGGCCCGCTCACGCGCGGTTCGGATTGCTGCTGCCATGCCGGAGAGTCTGCCACAGTCGAGAGCGCCGCACCCGTGCGCGTGCGTTGAACATATTCGAGAGCAGTGCTCTTGACAGTGTGCGCCGACCGCGCAATAGTCGTACCAGGCAAACGAGAGCACTGCTCTCGAAAGAGAGCCCCGTCCGCACCACTGTCCATGAGGAGCACATCATGAGCACTGCCACTGCCAACGACACCGCCGCCACTGACGCCGCGACGTCCCGCCTGGTCACCCCGCAGGGCCGGATGATGGTCACCATGGACCGGATCACCCGCAAGGTGATGATCTGGCTGACCAACCGGGGCATCAGCGTCCTCGACTCCCGCGTGCTGGCCGTCCGCGGCCGCAAGAGCGGCGAGTGGCGCACCACCCCGGTCAACCTGCTGACCCTCGACGGGGAACGCTACCTGGTCGCCCCGCGCGGCCACACCCAGTGGGTGCGCAACATGCGCGCCGCCGGCGGCGGTGAGCTGCGGCTCGGCCGGAAGGCCGAGGCCTTCGCCGCGGTCGAGCTGGCCGACGCCGACAAGCCGGTCGTGCTGCGGCACTACCTCAAGCGCTGGGCCTGGGAGGTCGGCTACTTCTTCGACGGCATCACCGCCGACTCCCCGGAGTCGGAGCTGGAGCGCATCGCCCCGGGATTCCCGGTCTTTCGGATCACCGCCGCCTGAGCCGGACCGCACCGGTCACGAATCGAGAAGCGCCGCCACCGGGACCGACCTAGGGTGACCGTCACGGACATGAGCACGGCCCGCCCGACCTGATGGAGTCACGATGAGCAAGGCCACGAGGACGGCCCCGGTGTCGCCGAAGTCGCCGGAGTCCCCGACGTCCCCGGTGTCGCACGCCGCTGACAGCCACGACCTGATCCGCGTGCTCGGTGCGCGCGTGAACAACCTCAGGGACGTGAGCATCGAGATCCCGAAGCGTCGGCTGACGGTGTTCACCGGTGTCTCCGGCTCCGGCAAGAGCTCGCTGGTCTTCAGCACCATCGCCGCCGAGTCGCAGCGTCTGATCAACGAGACCTACAGCGCCTTCGTGCAGGGGTTCATGCCGACACTGGCGCGGCCCGAGGTCGACGTCCTGGACGGGCTGACCACCGCGATCATCGTGGACCAGCAGCGGCTGAGCGCCGACCCGCGCTCCACGGTCGGAACCGCCACCGACGCCAACGCGATGCTGCGCATCCTCTTCAGCCGGCTGGGCACCCCGCACATCGGCTCGCCGAAGGCGTTCTCCTTCAATGTCGCCTCGATCAGCGGGGCGGGGGCGGTCACCATGGACCGCGGCGGCCGGACCGTGAAGGAACGCCGCGAATTCGCCATCGTCGGCGGCATGTGTCCGCGCTGCGAGGGCCGGGGCTCGGTCACCGACATCGACCTGACCGCGCTGTACGACGACAGCAAGTCGCTGAACGAGGGCGCCCTCACCATCCCCGGCTACAGCATGGACGGCTGGTTCGGCCGCATCTTCACCGGCTGCGGCTTCTTCGACCCGGACAAGCCGATCCGCAGGTTCACCAAGCGCCAGCTGCACGACCTGCTGCACCGTGAGCCGACCAAGATCAAGGTCGACGGCATCAACCTGACCTACGAGGGCTTGATCCCGAAGATCACCAAGTCGATGCTGTCCAAGGACGTCGACTCGCTGCAGCCGCACATCCGGGCGTTCGTGGAGCGGGCGGTCACTTTCTCGGTGTGCCCCGACTGCGAGGGCACCCGGCTCAACGAGGCGGCCCGGTCCTCGCGGATCGGCGGGACCAATATCGCCGAGGCGTCCGCGATGCAGATCAGCGACCTGACCGCCTGGGTCCGCGGCCTCGACGAGCCCACAGTGGCGCCGCTGCTCACAGCGCTGCAGCAGATCCTCGACTCGATCGTGGAGATCGGGCTCGGCTACCTCTCGCTGGACCGGCCGTCCGGCACCCTCTCCGGCGGGGAGGCCCAGCGCGTCAAGATGATCCGCCACCTCGGCTCCTCGCTCACCGATGTCACCTACGTCTTCGACGAGCCGACCATCGGCCTGCACCCGCACGACATCAGCCGGATGAACGACCTGCTGCTGCGGCTGCGGGACAAGGGCAACACGGTGCTGGTCGTGGAGCACAAGCCGCAGACCATCGCGATCGCCGACCATGTCGTGGACCTCGGCCCCGGCGCGGGCACCGGCGGCGGCACCATCTGCTTCGAGGGCGGCGTCGAGGGGCTGCGGACCAGCGGCACCGTGACCGGCCGTCACTTCGACGACCGGGCCGCGCTGAAGGAGAAGGTGCGGACGCCCACCGGCGCACTGGAGCTGCGCGGGGCGTCGGCGCACAATCTGCGGGACGTGGACGTCGACATCCCGCTCGGGGTGCTGGTCGTGGTCACCGGTGTCGCCGGCTCCGGCAAGAGCTCGCTGGTGCAGGGATCGTTGGTGAAGGCGGCGCCCGGCGAGGGTGTGGTGTCCATCGACCAGGGCGCGATCCGCGGCTCCCGGCGGAGCAATCCGGCGACGTACTCGGGGCTGCTCGACCCGATCCGCAAGGCCTTCGCGAAGGCCAACGGCGTCAAGCCGGCGCTGTTCAGTGCCAACTCCGAGGGCGCCTGCCCCAACTGCAACGGCGCCGGCGTGGTCTACACCGACCTGGCGATGATGGCCGGGGTCGCCACCACCTGCGAGGAGTGCGAGGGCAAGCGGTTCCAGGCATCGGTGCTCGACTACCACCTCGGCGGCCGCGACATCAGCGAGGTGCTGGCGATGCCGGTGGCCGAGGCCGAGGAGTTCTTCGGTGCGGGCGAGGCCCGTACCCCGGCCGCGCACGCGATCCTGCAGCGGCTCGCCGACGTCGGGCTCGGCTACCTCACCCTGGGCCAGCCGCTCACCACGCTGTCCGGCGGCGAGCGGCAGCGGCTCAAGCTGGCCGCGCACCTGGGTGAGAAGGGCGGCGTCTACGTCCTGGACGAGCCGACCACCGGCCTGCATCTGGCCGACGTCGAGCAGTTGCTCGGCCTGCTGGACCGGCTGGTCGACTCGGGCAAGTCGGTGATCGTCATCGAGCACCACCAGGCCGTCATGGCGCACGCCGACTGGATCATCGACCTCGGTCCCGGGGCCGGTCACGACGGCGGCCGGATCGTCTTCGAGGGCACCCCCGCCGACCTGGTCGCCGACCGCACCACCCTCACCGGTGAACACCTGGCGGAGTACGTCGGCGGTTGAGCCGCCCCGATGCGACCTGCCTATGGCACGATTCCGAGAGTGACCGGCAAACCCGACGAGACACAGCGCCTGCGCGACCTGGTGCGGCTGCGCCGGATCCGTGACCGGATCGACCGGGAGTACGCGCAGCCGCTGGACGTCGAGGCGCTGGCCCGCGGCGAGCACATGTCGGCGGGGCATCTCAGCCGTCAGTTCCGGTCGGCCTACGGGGAGTCGCCGTACAGCTATCTGATGACGCGTCGGATCGAGCGGGCGATGGCGCTGCTGCGCCGCGGCGACCTCAGCGTCACCGACGTCTGCTTCGCGGTGGGCTGCTCGTCGCTGGGCACCTTCAGCACCCGCTTCACCGAACTGGTCGGCATGCCCCCCAGCAGCTACCAGCGCCAGGCAGTTGACGGAGTCTCCGGAATACCGTCCTGCGTGGAGAAGCAGGTGTCCAGGCCGGTGCGGCACAAGGAAGCACCTACCGGCGAGGCCGGTTAGCGGTGGCTGCTGGGACCGGGCAACCTTTTCCGGCGCCGGGACCACTGAGGGATGACCCCCGTCCCTTCCCGCGCACTGGAGATCCGACCCATGAGTCCCGTCCCCGACTCCATCCTCGACCCGCTCCCTGACCCGGTCCCCGGCCCCGGCCCGACCCCGGGTACCGGTCCCCGGCACCGGCTGCTCCGCCGTCCGCGCCGTCTCGCGGCCGTCGGCATCGGCACCGTCACCGCACTGGTGGCCGCCGGGGCGCTGGTGCACGGCGCCGACGCCGCCACCATCACCAAGGGCACCGGGTACAACTTCGGCTCCGGCTACTCGGCGATCAACGGGAGCTTCACCTCGGTCACCGCCAACTGGATCCAGCCGACCGCCGTCTGCACCGGGGGCGACCAGCAGACCGGCTTCTGGGTCGGGCTCAGCGGCGCGGGCACCATCGCGCAGACCGGCACGGCCGCCAACTGCAACGGCACCACGCCCGACTACTACGCCTGGTGGGAGATGTACCCGGCGGCCGGTGTGCCGATGACCGTGAAGACCGCGCCGGGCGACCACATCCACGCTTCGGTCACCTACCAGGGGAACAACGTGTTCACCCTGAAGCTGGCCAATGTCACCCAGGGCTGGACGAAGACCGAGACCGAGACCCAGGTCTCCACCGGCGGCACCCCCACCTCCGCCAATGTCATCGTCGAGGCCAACTCCGACACCGGTGCCGCAGGTTCGTCGGGCAATGTCACCGACTTCGGCTCGGTGACCTTCGGCGGTGCCACCGCCAACGGCCAGAACCTCGGCAACTTCGACCTGTGGACCGGGAACCTCCAGGACATGAAGGGTGTCCAGGAGGACTCGATCTCGGGCCTGACCGGCGGCCGCCTGTTCACCGCCACCTGGTTGAGCACCGGCTGACCGGGAGGCGCGTCCGGGCCGCGGCCAAGTACCGTGGCCAGGACCGCCGCCATGGCGGCCCACCTGACGGCGGACAGTGCCACGACAGCCGAGGAGCAGCGCCATGCCCGGGACCCACCAGTACGAGGTGACCGTGGTCTGGACCGGTAACACCGGTTCCGGCACCAGTGGTTACCGTGACTACGAGCGCTCGCACCGGGTGGACGCCGCCGGCAAGCCGTCCGTCCCCGGCAGTTCCGACCCCTCCTTCCGGGGCGACCCGGAGCGCTGGAACCCGGAGGAACTGCTGGTGGCGTCGCTGTCCCAGTGCCACATGCTGTGGTTCCTGCACCTGTGCTCGGCGGAGGGCGTCGTGGTCACCGAGTACAGCGACCGCCCGCGCGGCACCATGGTCGAGACCGCGGACGGGGGCGGCCGGTTCGCCGAGGTGGTGCTGCGCCCGACGGTCCGCTTCGCCGCCCCCGAGCAGGAGGCCCGGGGCGACGCGCTGCACGAGCGGGCCCACGGGCTCTGCTTCATCGCGAACTCGGTCAACTTCCCGGTCCGCTGCGAACCGGTCCGGTCCGGTCCCCGCCCGTCGTGACCTCGACGGACTCACGTTCCGCTGCGGACGCCTCCGAGGCCTGCTCCGAGGCCTGCTCCGGTGCCTGCTCCGCCGCCTCCAGGGCCAGCCTCGGCAGGATCCGGTCCAGCCTGCGCGGCAGCCACCAGTTGGCCGGCCCGATCAGGTGCATCGCCGCCGGGACCAGCACCGTGCGCAGGACGAAGGCGTCCAGGGCCACCGCCGCCGCCAGGCCCAGGCCGAACTCGGCGACCGGGCGCTGCCCGCTGAGCAGGAACGAGGCGAAGACGCAGATCATGATCGCCGCCGCGGCGCTGACGACCCGTCCGGCGGCACGCTGACCGGTGTTGACGGCGCGTCGGTTGTCCCCGGTGCGGATCCACTCCTCGTGCATCCGGCTGACCAGGAACACCTGGTAGTCCATGGAGAGCCCGTAGAGGATGGCGAACATCACCACCGGGATGAACGGCTCGATCGGACCCGCGCCGCCCACCCCGAGCGGTTCGGAGAGATGGCCCCACTGGAACCCGGCCACCAGGATGCCGAAGGTGGCACCGGCCGCCAGCAGGTTCATCACCGCGGACAGGGCCGGTACGCCCAGGCTGCGGAAGGCCACCGTCAGCAGCAGGAAACCGAGTCCGACCACCACCGCGACGAACCAGAGGATCTTCCCGGAGATGACCCGGGTGAAGTCGTCCAGGGTGGCTCCGTAGCCGCCGAGGTAGATCACCGTTCCGGTGGCGGCCTCGGCCCGGGGCTCCGTCACGGTGCGCAGCCGGTGCAGCAGGTCCGCGGTCGGTGCGGACTGCGGCGCGGTGCCGGGGACCACCTGGACCACCCCTACGGTTGATCCGGGACGCAGCGGCAGCGCGGTGGCCGAGGCGACGCCCGGGGTGGACCGGGCGGCCGCGGCCACGGCGTCGAGGGCGGCCCGGTCGTCGGGGCGGGGAGCGTCGACGACCAGTTGCACCGGGCCGTTGAAGCCCGGCCCGAAGCCCTGCGACAGCAGGTCGTAGGCCTGGCGGGTGGTGCTGCTGGTCGGGTCGTTGCCCTGGTCGGTGATGCCCATCCGGATCGAGCCCAGCGGGATCGCGAGCGCGGCCATCAGCACCACGGCGACCAGGGCCAGCGCCCGCGGCCGCCGCTCCACCACCCGGGCCCAGCGGGCCCAGCCGGGGTTGGTCTCCGGGCCGGCGGCGGTGCGGCGTCCGCGCCGTCCGAGCACCCGGCGTCCGAGAAGGCTGAGCAGCGCGGGCAGCAGGGTGACCGCGGCGAGGACGGTGAACACCACGGTGACGGCGGCCGCGACCGCCAGCCCGTCCAGGAACGACTGGCCCAGTGAGAACATGCCGAGCAGCGCCACGGTCACCGTCGCCCCGGCGAACAGCACCGCGCGGCCGGAGGTGTTCATCGCGGTGACCAGCGCCTGCTCCGGTGCCAACCCCGACCGCAGGCCGCTGCGGTGGCGGGTGACGATGAACAGCGCGTAGTCGATGCCGACGCCCAGGCCGATCAGGGCGCCCAGGGTCGGTCCGAAGTCGCCGATGGCGACGGCATGGCTGAGCAGTGCCACGGTGGCCAGGGCGGCACCCACTGCGGCCACCCCCAGCACGATCGGCAGCACCATGGTGAGCAGCGAGCCGAAGGCCAGGAAGAGCACCACGGCCGCGGCGGCCACCCCGACCAGGGCGGCGTTGGAGAGCGGGCTCTGCTGGGCGTTCTGGACGGCGCCGCCGCCCAGTTCCACCCGCAGCCCGTCCTGCCGTGCGGACTGGGCGGTCCGGATCACCGCCAGCACGTCGGCCTTGGGGATCTGCGCCGCCGGCCGGTCGAATCCGATCTGCGCGTAGGCGATCCGGGAGTCCCGGCTGATCTGTGCCGCACCCCGGGCGTCGTAGGGGCCGGTGACACCGGTGACCGAGGGCAGGTGGGCGATCCGGTCCAGTACGGCGTCCATCCGGGCCACCACGGCCGGGTCGCGCACGGTGCCGGTGCCGCCGGTCCGCTGCCAGACCACGGTGTCGGTGTCCCCGGCCTGGGCCGGGAAGTTCTGCTGGAGCAGGGCGGTGGCCCGGGCGGACTGGGTGCCGGGGAGGCTGTAGTCGTTGTTGTAGGCGCTGCCGACCACCTGCGACGCCCCCATCAGGGCGACCAGGGCGGCCAGCCAGATGAGCAGGACGGCGAGGCGGTGCCGGTGGCACCATCGCGCGAGGGTGGACATGGAAGGTCCCATCCGTGGGGCGGTCAGGGTGATGTGACGGTCAATCAGAGCGCGGCCGCCGCCGTCGGGTTGAGCACCACGGGGGCGGCGGCCGCTATGTCACGATCACAGGCCGGCGGAGTCGCTGTCGTCCTCCACCGGCGGGCCGCCGCGGCTACCGCGGGCGCGGTAGCGCGCCGCCCACCCGGACCAGACCGGTCTCGTAGGCGACGACGACCAGTTGCGCCCGGTCCCGGGCGCCGAGCTTGGTCATCGACCGGTTGACATGGGTCTTCACGGTGAGCGGGCTGAGGTGGAGGGTGTCGGCGATCTCGTCGTTGGTGAGTCCGGTGGCGACCAGGGCGAGCACCTCCCGCTCCCGGTCGGTCAGCGTCTCCAGCCGGACCGGGGAGGTCTCCACCGCGCGTTCCGGCTGGGCCAGGAAACGGGAGATCAGACCCTTGACCGCGTTGGGCGACAGCAGTGCCTCCCCGGCGGCCACCAGCCGTACCGCGTCCAGCAGTTCATGGGCGGCGGCGCCCTTGCCGAGGAAGCCGCTGGCTCCGGCGCGGAGCGCCTCCACCACGTAGTCGTCGATCTCGAAGGTGGTGAGGATCAGCACCCGCACCCCGGCCAGGTCCTCGTCGGCGCAGATCAGCCGGGTGGCGGTGAGCCCGTCCAGTCCCGGCATCCGGATGTCCATCAGCACCACGTCGGCGCGGCGGTCCCGGGCGAGCTCCACCGCCTCGTGCCCGTCGGCGGCCTCGCCGACCACCTCCAGGTCGGGGGCGGAGTCGAGCAGCACCCGGAAGGCGTCCCGGAGCAGCGCCTGGTCGTCGGCGATCAGCACCCGTACGGTCACAATGCGAACTCCCCCTGTCGTATCGGTAGTTCGAGGTGCACCTGGAAGCCGCCGTCGTGGTGCGGACCGGCCACGATGGTGCCGCCGAGCGCAGCGGCGCGCTCCCGCATGCCGACCAGGCCGTGGCCGGTGGTGTTGGGATCGGTGGCGCCGTGGCCGATCGTGCTCTGGCCGGTGGTCCCGGGATCGGTGCTGCCGGGATCGGTGGCCTCCGGCGGCGGTGTGCCCCGGCCGTTGTCCCGGACGGTGACCCGGAGCCGTTCCGGGTCGTAGCCGATGCGGACCTCGACGGCGGACGGCCCGGCGTGCTTCCTGGCGTTGGTCAGCGCCTCCTGGACCACCCGGTAGGCGGTCAGGTCCACCGCGGCCGGCAGTTGCCGCACCGCCCCCTCGGTGACGGTGACCACCCGCAGCCCGGCGCTCTCGCAGTCGTCGGTGAGTTCGTCGAGCGACCCCAGGCCGGGCAGCGGATCGGTGGGGACGGCGTCCTCGGGGCGGCGCAGCAGTCCGACGGTGACCCGGAGTTCGTCCAGTGCGGCCCGGCTGGCCCGCTGGATGTGGCCGAGGGCGGACTTCGCCTGCTCCGGCTGGGCGTCGATGATGTGGGCGGCGACCCCGGCCTGCACGCTGACCAGCGCGATGTGATGGCCCAGCACATCGTGCAGCTCGCGGGCGATCCGCAGCCGCTCCTCGGCGACCCGGCGCAGCGCCTCCTCCTCGCGGGTGCGCTCGGCGCGTGCCGCACGCTCCTCCACCTCGGCCAGGTAGGCCTGCTTGTTGCGCACCGCGTCGCCGCTGGCCACCGCGAGGGCGAGCCAGGGGACCGGGAGGAAGTCGGTGGAGCTGAACGGGTCGTCGGCCTGCGCCGCCATCACCGTCCCCACGATCAGCAGGGTGGCCGCCACCGCCGCGTACACCGCGAACTTCCGCCCCACCAGTCGGGCCACCGAGAACAGCGCCACCGCCACCGCGATCAGCACCGGGCCGTAGGGGTTGCCGGCGCCCAGGTACACCCCCACGCCGACGCAGACCGCGGCCAGTACCGCGGCCGGACGGTCGCAGCGCCAGGCCAGCGCGGCGCACACCAGCACCGAGGGTGCCAGGAACAGGGGCGCGCCGAGGCGCCCCGAGGAAGCGCCCTGGGCCAGGACCAGGGCGAGGATCGCCGCTCCCGGGCCCGCCCGGCGCAGTGAGCGACGGATCTCCACGACTTCACCGTAGGCGGCAGCAGGCGGCGGTCACATCATCCGACGGCAGGAGCGCCCGGATACCACGGTTGCGGTAGGCGGGACTCCCGTCCGCCGTTGCGGTCACATCCGGTGGTCCGCGGGCGACAGGGCGGTGAGGGAGTTCAGTCCTGAGAAGGGAACGCAGATGAAGATCGTCGTCTTCGGCGCCAACGGTCCGACCGGCCGGCAGGTGGTGCAGCAGGCACTCGACGAGGGGCATGCGGTGACCGCCGTCACCCGACGGCCCGAGTCCTTTCCGCCCGGCGGCCCGCTGCTGCGGGTGGTCGGCGCGGACGTGTACGACCCGGTCGCGGTCAAGGAGGCGGTGGCGGGGCAGGACGCGGTGGTCTCGACGCTCGGGGTGCCGTTCGGGCGCAACCCGGTCACGGTGTACTCGGTCGGGCTCACCCACATCACCCGGGCCATGGCCGGGCACGGCGTGGCCCGGCTGGCCTGCGTCACCTCGACCTCGGTCTCGGGGGAGGAGTCCCCCGGCGAGGGGCTGTTCTTCCGCAAGGTGCTGGAGCCGTTCATCGTCGGCTACGTGGGGCGCACCGTCTACGAGGACATGCGCCGCGGCGAGGAGGTCGTCAGCCGCAGCGACTGCGACTGGACCGTGGTCCGCCCGGCCGGGCTCTTCGACGCCCCGGCCGTCAGCCGCTACCGGATGGCCGCCGGGCCGCGGCTGCCCGGCCGGTTCACCTCGCGCAGCGACCTGGCCAACGCGCTGCTGCGCCAGGTCGTCGACGGCCTGGACCCGCGCGCGGTGGTCGAGGTGCGCACCGAGCAGGGGACGCCGAGCTTCCTCGACATCATCCGCAACGAGGCGATGGGCGGGAAGAAGAAGGAGAAGCAGGGGGCGACGGTGGCGGAGGGGACGGCCTAGGCGCCCTCAGCGCGGTGTGAACCGGGCCGCGAGCACGGCGACGTCGTCCTCGGCGTCGGTGCCGTAGCCCATCAGCCGCTCCAGGAGGTCGTCCAGCAGCTGGTCCAGTTCTGGGTCGTCCGGGAGTTGAAGCTCCGTCAGCCGTTGCAGCGAGCGGTCGATGTCCTCGCCGCGCCGCTCCACCAGGCCGTCGGTGTACATCAGCAGGGTGTCCCCGCCGACGCACGGCCGGGTGAACGAGGCGTAGCCGCCCTGCCCGGTGCCCAGCGGCGGACCGGGCGGCACGTCCACCAGCCGCACCCGGTTGCCCCGGTCCACCACCGCGGGCGGCAGGTGGCCGGCGCTGGCGTAGGTGCAGGTGCCGTGCCGGGAGTCGACCAGGGCCAGCAGGCAGGTCGCCGGACGCTCCCCGGCCACCCGGGCCATCAGCGCGTCCATGCGCCGCAGGATCTCGTGCGGCGGCAGCCCCTCGTCGGCGACCACCCGCAGCATCGCGCTGTAGTGGCTCATGTCCACGGCCGCCGCGACGCCGTGGCCCATGACGTCGCCGATCACCAGCAGGGTCCGCTCCTGGGACAGCCGGACGCTGTCGAACCAGTCCCCGCCCACCAGCGCGCTGGTGCCCGAGGGCAGGTAGCGGGTGGCGATCTCCAGGTCCGGGTGCGGATGGCTGGGACCGGACAGCAGGGCGCGCTGCAGCTGCAGCGCGATGTGGTGCTCGCGGGTGTAGCGGCGGGCGTTGTCCAGACTGATCGCGGCGCGCCCGGCCAGGTCCTGGGCGGTGACGACGTCCTGGTCGGTGAAGGCGGGGGAGCCGCCCGAGCGGACCATGGTGAGGGTGCCCACCGGCGCCCCCCGCGCGGAGAGCGGGATCACCATCGCCGAGTGGATGCCCGCCTCCCGGTAGCGGGTGACCCGCTGCGGGTCGGGTGCGGAGCGGCTCAGCGCCTCGTCGTTCGGCAGGTTCTCCACGATCGGCCGGCCGCTGGCCAGGCAGCGGGGGATGGCCGATCCGGGCTGGTAGTCCACGTACTGGCCCGGGGCCTCGAAGGCCCGCGACCGCTCGCGCAGCCGCGGCAGCACCGCCATCGCCGCGCGGCGCAGCCGCAGCACCCCCGGGGGCGGCGGCCGCAGCTCGGTGGTGCCGTCCACCGGGATCACCTCCACCGTGGCGATGTCGGCGACATCCGGCACCAGGAAGGAGGCCAGCTCCTCGCAGGTGGTGTCCATGTCCAGGGTGGTGCCGATCACGGTGGCGGCCCGGTCCAGCATCGACAGCCTGGCCCGGGCCTCCTCCAGGTCGCGCTGCTGCTCCCGGGCGTCGGTGACCTCCAGCACGATGCCGATGACGCCCAGCACCTGGCCGTCGTCCTCGATGCGGTGGTACGCGCCGTGCCAGTAGCGCCGCTCCCGGTCGGATCCGGCCCTGGTGTGGCCGCTGGAGGTGACCTCCCTGGGGATGCCGTCGTCCAGCACCTGGCGCAGTACGTCCTCCCTGGCGTCGATGCCCGGCACCACCTCGCCGATGGTGCGGCCGAGGTGCTGCTCCGAGGGCACCCCGTTCATCAGGGCCAGGGTGGGGTTGACGTAGGAGTAGCGCAGCTCGCGGTCCAGCACCGCGACGCCGGCCGTGGTGCCGTCCAGCATCTGCCGCAGGATCTCCTGGGCCAGCGGCGAGGAGGCGTCGCTCAGCACGGCGGACGGTGCACGACGACGGCCGGCCGCGTTCCGGGAGCGGACCTGCCGCGATCGGACTGCAACCGGGTACAGCTCTCTCGGCCGAGCACTGCGGATCCCTCCTCGCCATCGGATGCCGCCTCACGGTAACCGAACCACCCGCGACCAGCGCTTCTGGCTCGCGGAAAAGCCCGGGAAGCCCGGCAGCCGGGTCTGCTACGGTCGGCGGGCCGGCCGCGGGACTACGGTGCGACTTCCGGAACGTGCCTATGAAGCAATGATTCGCAGTTCGTGCCCCCATTCCCCGGCCGGCACCCGGGGTGACCGGATCGGCCGGGGCGATCGGGGCGGGGACGGCGACGGGGGCCTGATGGATACTCAGCACGATCTGGTCGCGGCCGAGGATGTCCTGCTGTTCGTCAACGCCGCGATCACGGCGACCGGCCAGCGCGAGTTCCACACCGGCGCCGAGGAGCAGCGGCTCTCCCTCGACTTCCTGCACGCCTACATGCTGGGCAACTACCGTGAGCTCTACGCGGCCGCCCTCGCCCTGGACATCAACGACCACAACGCGGCCCTGATCATCCATCGGCTGCTGGCGACCGGGCGCGAGGCCACCGCCGAGCAGCGCCGCGTCGAGGGCCGTCTGATCGCCCGTCGGCTCGTGCTGCTGCCGCCGCAGCGGGTGTACCGGCTGTTCCGGGCGCTGCGGCAGGCCAAGGTCAACAACCGCAGGACCCGGGCCGTCGTCCGGGACTGGATCGCCGCCCGGCCCGACCCGGCGTTCGACGCCGTCAAGTACCGCGGCGGTCTCAAGGAGGCCCTGCGGCACGCCCATCTGGCGCCTGCCTCTGAGGAGTTGGGCACGTTCTTCTTCGCCGCCCGCACCCCGGCCCGGTTCGCCACGCCGATCCTGGACACCTGGCGCCGGGCCCACTACGAGCAGGCCGCCCTGTACGAGCTGCCGTACACCGTGGCCGAGGGCTTCGCCGCCCGGCGCGGCATCGCCAGGGGCGACTTCCTGGAGCGCATCGCGCCCCGGATGACCCGGCTGGAGCAGCTGCGGCTGCAGGAGTCCGGCCGCAGCCACCGGGCCGGGGCGGTCCGGGCCGACCTGTCCCGGATGCCGCTCACCCGGCTGGCCACGTACGTGCTGGCGCTGGCGCCGGCCGACCGGGTGGCCCGCCGCGCCGAGCTGACCGCCGCCCTGCGCAGCGCCGCCCGGCGTGCGGCCGGACCGCAGCAGGGGAGCTGGGGCCGGGTCGCCGCCGTCCTGGACGACAGCTACTCCGCCTCCGGGTCGGGGCAGAAGCGCCGCCGCCCGCTGGCGGTGGCGCTGGCCTGCCACTACCTGCTGCAGGCGCTCGCCGCCGACTACACCCCGCTGTGGACCTCCGGGAGCGACGACCCGCTGCTCAGCCGCCCGTTCGGCGCCACACCGCTGGGGCGGCGGATCGTCGACGCCCTGGACACCCGGCCCGACCGGATCCTGATCGTCTCCGACGGCTGGGACAACGCGCCGCCCGGGCTGGCCGCCGAGGTGCTGCGGATCTGGCGCACCCGGCTGGACCCGGACCGGAGCACCAGCATCGTGCACCTCAACCCGGTCTACGACGCCGAGGGCTTCGACGTGCGCCGACTGGCCCCGACCGTGCCGACCGCCGGCATCCGCGACGCGGAGGACCTCCCGGCCCTGGTCGAACTGGCCGCGTTCGCCGAAGGGCGCACCGGGCTGGCCGAGTTGACGCAGCATCTGGCAGCCAGGACGGCCACGTTCACGGAGGTGACGACATGACCACATCGGACCTGACCACGTCGGACCTGACCACGCTGGACCTGACCGGGCTGACCGCGGGCCCCTCGCAGGTCTGGGGCGGGATCCGGCTGGTCCCGCTGCTGCGCGCGGAGCCGGTCACCGACCTGCGGCTGCACCGGCGGGCCTACGGCGACGGGGTCGGCTTGGTCGAGCTCGCTCCTCGCGATCACTACCTCTCCTACATCCCGCACGGCTTCGTCGCGGACTGGACCGGCGACGGGTCCCCCGTCGCCGCCTACGGCACCCAGCTGGGGACCGACCGGCCGAGCGGCATGCCCCTGCGCTTCCACCGCAAGCTGGCCCGCCGCGAGGAGCGCAACCGGCTGCGCTTCCTGCCGCTGCACCTCGCCCTGGAGGGCTACCTGGCCCTGCACTTCGGCGGTCCCACGGTGGTCTGGGAGCAGTGGTCGCAGCAGGCGGTCCGCCGCGGCCTCTCGCCGCGGGTCGAGGAGGCCTGCACCGGGGCCGAGGTGCGGGGGCTGGCCGACGCGCTCCGGGTGTTCGAGATCCACCCCGGCCAGTGCGGGGTGCTGCTCTACGTGGCCGACTCGCTCACCGCGGCCTTCGCGGTGCCGCACCCCGCCGACTACCGCGCACTGCATCCGACCCTGGTGCAGGACCTCTACGGCGAGCAGGTCCACCACGGCGCCACGCTGATGATGCCGCTGCCGGACTTCCGCGCCCGGATCCGCGACACCGAGGTCCGCTCGCTCGCCGACCTGCGCGCGGCCGCCGAGCGGCAGGAACGGGAGTGGACCGGCTTCCACGACTCGGCCATGGCCGGCGGCCTGCTGGACGCCGCCCACACCTCGCAGCAGGTGTACCGGATGGGCCGCTTCACGCTCTCCCGCTTCCTGCCGGAGTTCCGGCCCAAGCAGGAGAGCCACATCGGCGAGACCATCACCGACGAGTCCGGCCGGGTGGTGTACCTGAAGACCTTCCGGCTCTCCGAGGCCCAGGTCCGCCGCGGCCACCTGCTCGACCGGCTGGCCGCCCACGACTGGCACCTTGGCCGGACCGCAGCCGAACTCTCGATCACCGAGGAGCAGTTGGGCCTGCGCCTGGAGTCGGCGGGCTTCGGCTTCCTGCTCCGCCAGGACATCCTGGACGGCTACCGCAAGCGAGCCCGCGGTTCCGCACCGTTCCGTCCGTCCGCACCCCGGGACTAGGCTCGCGCGCATGACTGCCACCACGCACCGCACCTGCCCGCTGTGCGAGGCGACCTGCGGGCTCACCGTCACCATCGGTCCCGGCCCTGAGGGCGCTGGCGAGGCGATCGGGGTGCGTGGGGACGCCGAGGATCCGTTCAGCCGCGGCTACATCTGCCCCAAGGGCGTCGCCCTCGGCCAGCTGCACGCCGACCCTGACCGGTTGCGCACCCCGCTGGTCCGGCGCGGCAGCAGCTGGACCGAGGTGGGCTGGGACGAGGCGTTCGCCGAGGCCGGACGGCTGCTGGCGCCACTGCTGCGGCAGCACGGCGCCGACAGCGTCGGCGTCTACCTGGGCAATCCGGTGGTGCACAACCTCGGGCTCAGCCTCTACAGCCGGACCCTGATCCAGGCACTGGGCACCGGCTACCGCTTCAGCGCCAGCACCGTCGACCAGATGCCCAAGCAGGTCGCCTCCGGCCTGATGTTCGGGACCGAGCTGTCCATCGCCGTCCCGGACCTGGACCGCACCGACTATCTGCTCGTCCTCGGCGCCAACCCGATGGTGTCCAACGGCAGCCTGCTCACCGCGCCCGACCTGCCGGGCCGGCTGCGGGCGCTGCGCCGGCGCGGCGGACGGCTGGTCGTGGTCGACCCGCGCCGCACCCGTACCGCGGAGATCGCCGACGAGTACCTGGCCATCCGCCCGGGGACGGACGCGCTGCTGCTGGCCGGGATCGCCCGGACCCTGGTGGAGGAGGGCCTGGCCGACCCGGGCCCCCGGGTGACCCCGTACCTCAACGGACTGGCCGAACTCGGCGACGCCCTCAAGCCGTTCACCCCCGAGGCGGTCGCCGTCGCGACCCGGATCCCGGCCGGGACCATCCGCAGGATCGCCGGGGAGCTGGCCGCCGCCCCCAGCGCCGCCGTCTACGGCCGGATCGGGACCACCACCACCGCCTTCGGCACCGCGGCCAGCTGGCTGGTCGACGTCGTCAACACCCTGACCGGGAACCTGGACCGGCCCGGCGGGGTGATGTGGCCCGAGCCGGCGGCCGGCTCGCCCACCACCACCGGCGAGCCCGGACGGGGACGCGGCGTGCGGGTGCCGGGCTCGCGCCGCACCCGGGTCCGCGGACTCCCCAGCGTCTTCGGCGAGTTCCCGGCCGGGGCGCTGGCCGAGGAGATCGACACACCGTCGGCGGCCGACGGCACCCGGCTGCGCGGCCTGGTCACCGTCGCGGGCAATCCGGTCCTGTCGACACCCAACAGCGCCCGCCTCGGCGCGGCGCTGGCCTCGCTGGACGCCATGGTCAGCGTGGACGCCTACCTCAACGAGACGACCCGGCACGCCCACGTCGTGCTGCCGGCCGCCTCGCCGCTCGCGCGCAGCCACTACGACCTGGTGTTCGCCTCCTTCTCGATCCGTAACACCGCCCACTGGTCACCCCCGAGCGTGCCGCTCGGCCCCGGCGAGCTGGACGAGTCCGAGGTGCTGCTGCGACTGGCCGCGGCCGCGCTCGGCGGCAGCGTCACCGCGGAGCAGCTCGACGACCTCACCGCCTCCGACACCGCCCGCCGGATCGCCGCCGACCCCTCCTCCCCGGCCCACGGCCGCGACCCCGGGGACCTGCTGGCCGCCGTCGCCCACCGCACCCGGCAGGAGCGCCTGCTCGACCTGATGCTGCGCGGCGGCCCGTACGGGGACGGCTTCGGTGCCGAGCCGGAGGGCCTCAGCCTGGACGCCCTGGCCGCCGCGCCGCACGGCCTGGACCTGGGACCGCTGCGCCCGCGCCTGCCCGGAGTCCTGCGCACCCCCAGCGGCCGGGTCGAACTCGCGCCGCCGCAGCTGCTCGCCGAGGCCGCCCGGCTGGCCGACCACCTCGCCGAGCTCGACTCGGCACCGGCCGACGGCCTGCTGCTGATCGGCCGCAGGCAGCTGCGCTCCAACAACTCGTGGATGCACAACGTCCCGCTGCTCGCCGGCGGCAGCAACCGCTGCACCCTGCAGCTGCACCCGCAGGACGCCGAACGCCTCGGCATCGACACCGGCGAGCAGGTCCGGGTGCGCTCACGGGTCGGTGAGCTCCACGCCGAGGCGGAGGTCACCGACGCCGTCATGCCGGGCGTGGTCAGCCTCCCGCACGGCTGGGGCCACGACGACCCGGCCACCCGGCTGCCCCTCGCCGCCCGCGAGCCGGGCGTCAACAGCAACCTGCTGACCGACGAGGCGCCGCTTGACGTTCTGTCAGGAACCGCTGTCCTCAACGGAATCCCGGTGGAGGTGGTGCGGGCGGCGGTCGCGGCCGCGCCATGAGCGGTGCCCCGCCCCCCTGGTGGGGGACGGGGCACCTGGTCGGACGGTTCGTGCCGGTCGTCAGGGCCGGGCTACCAGCCGACGGCCACCTCCAGCCACTGCGGGTCGGAGTGGGAGATGAAGGAGGACTGGCCCGCGACGTCGTCGTAGGGGAAGCCGTAGGCGAGGTTGTTGATGTCGTTGTCGTGCCAGAACTTGGCGTAGTAGTTGGCGGGGGCGGCGAGGTAGTACTGGGTGGGGTCGGACTGCTGGGCCGCGGGCAGGGTGGCCACGTGGCGGTTGAGGGCGGCGCACTCGTCCGGGTTGCTCGCCAGGACGCCGGCGCAGCCGAAGATGTCGGAGGTCGGTGCGTTGACGCCGACCGAGTTGGCGTAGGCGGTGAAGTAGCCGGCGTTGACGCCGCCGGTCTGGAAGCTGGGGTCGCTGCCGGGGGCGATGATCCGGTACGGGGCCTGGGTCTGTGCCAGCACCTTGAACTCGGCCGGTACCGCGTTGATGAACCGCTGGAAGGTGACCGAACGGTCCTCGGCGAAGGTCTGCTGGTTCTCGCCGACCTGGACGTCGTAGCCGTCCTTGGCGTGCAGGCGCATCGCGAGCTTCAGGCCGAAGGCGTCCACCCGGGTGGTGTTGCCGTTGAAGACGTTGGCGCCCACTGTGAACTCGATGAAGTCGTAGTACAGGCTGGTCGGCGAGCCGAGGTAGAAGTACATCCGGCCGGCGGAGTTGGCCGGCATGTCGAGGTAGGGCTGGTCGGCGATGGAGTGGGTCTGGCCGTTGAAGCTCCAGTACACCTGGCTGTCGGGGTACTTGCCGTTGGTGCGGTTGAGGATCTTCACCTCGACGACGTTCTGGGCCGCCGGGATGGTGCTGGGTTGAGGGTCTGGGTGCCGCCGGTGCCGGTGGTGGTGGAGTAGATCGAGGTCCAGGTGGTGCCGTCGTTGGAGGTCTGGATCTGGAAGGCGGTGGCGCTGGGGGTCGCTGAAGGCGCTGGACCAGCGGGTTCCGGTGTTGCCGTCGAAGGCGGCGGAGGCGGGGAAGGTGGCGTTCTCGGTGGAGGACGCGGTGGCCGGCTGGTTCAGCGCCGCGTTGAGGGTCTGGGTGCCGCCGGTGCCGGTGGTGGTGGAGTAGATCGAGGTCCAGGTGGTGCCGTCGTTGGAGGTCTGGATCTGGAAGGCGGTCTGGGGGTCGCTGAAGGCGCTGGACCAGCGGGTTCCGGTGTTGCCGTCGAAGGCGGCGGAGGCGGGGAAGGTGGCGTTCTCGGTGGAGGACGCGGTGGCGGGCTTCCCCTGGGAGAGCAGCGTGCCTGCTGCCCGTGCGGGTGACTGGGACACGGTCAGGACGAGAGCGGCGAGTACGGCGACCATCAGAGCGATGAGAAGGTACGGCCTGCGCCTGGCATGGAGGTGGACAGGGATGCTGGTGGACATGGTCTCTCCTTGAACCGGGTGGTGGTCCTGTGGAGCCTGGGCCTCCCTGAGAGCGCTCTCTGAAGGGGGTGGTCGATGTCTACAGCCGTTGTTGTACGGGTGTCAATGTCCTTGTGCGCAAACGCTGTTGCGGAACCACGAAGCCCCTGGGACCCGGCACGGCCGGGTCCCAGGGGCTTCGGATGATCGGATCAGGCCCGGGCTGCGGTGATGGCGGCGCCGAGCGCCTCCTTGATGCGGGGGCCGAGGCGGGAGAAGCCCAGCTCCTTCATCGCGGCGCGGAGGAGCTCGTCCTCGGTACGGGCGGTGCCGTCGCCGTCGATCCAGCGCACGACCGAGACGAGCTCGTCGGCGGAGTAGGCAGTGACCGGACGGCCCGGGGTGAACGAGGGCTTGCGGGGCCGCTTCACAGCGGGCTCGACTGCGTCGGGCTCGGGAGTCGCGGCGGGCTCGACTGCTTCGGGCTCGGCTGCGACGGCCGTGGGCTCAGCCTCGGCTACGGGCTCGACCTCGGGCGCGGTCTCGGTCTCGGGCGCGGGTGCCTCCACGGCGGCGCCCTCGGCGGCGGGCGTCTCGGCCTCGGCGGCCACGGCCTCGGGAGCCTCCGCCTCGGCGGCGGGCGCCTCGGCAGGCTCGGCCACCTCGGCTTCGACCGGAGCGTCCTCGGCCTCGACTGCGGCGGCCACAGGCTCAGCCTCGACCTCGGCCACCGGCTCGGCCTCAGCTTCGACCACCGGCTCAGCCTCGACCTCGACCTCGACCTCAGTCTCCGCCTCGACGACGGCCTCGACCTCGGCGACCTCGACCTCAGCTTCGACCGCTTCGACCTCGGCGACCTCAGTCGTGTCCTCCGTCTCGACCTCTGTTGCGTCGTCCGTCGCCCGCGGGGCGGGCAGCAGGTCGGTGGCGGTCGCGGTGGTGGTCACCGTCGTGGTCACGACCTCGGCGTCCGCCGCTTCCGCTTCCGCCGCCTCGGCCTCAGCCGTCTCCGTGGCCGCAGGCCCGAAGTGCCGGTCGCAGGCGGCGGTGACCGCGTCGGCGTCGGCCTGCTGCTCCGTCAGTTCGGCGAGCAGCTCACCGTGGCCCCGCTCCTCGATGCTGTCGCGGAGCGCCCGCAGCGTGGGCAGCCGGTAGAGGGTGCCCTCGTCGGCGGCCAGCCGGTCGACCAGCTCGGCCAGTTCGGCGAAGGGGAGTGCGGCCAGGTCCGAGGAGTCCGGCAGCAGCTGGCCGAGCACGGCGAGGCCGGTACGGACGGTGTCCACCGACGGGGCGCTGTCCAGCACCGCGGCGTCCTCCGGCAGCGCCGGCAGGGTGTCCGGGGCGAGCGCCGCCCAGTCCGCGCGCTCCGCCGACGCGGCGTTGATCGCGGAGTGCAGGGTGGCCTTGCGGGTGCGCTTGGAGACGGCGAGCCTGCGGGCGGCCTTGGCCAGCGCGCGGCGGTCGCCCCAGGACAGCTTCACGCCCTGCGCCTTGCGGTCGGCGCCGCTCGCCGTCGCGGCGGAGAGCCGGTCCAGGTCGGCGGACCGGTACGCGGCGGGGGTCAGCGTGGCGAGCGTCTCGCGCACCCGGAGCAGCAGGGCGACGGCCTCGGCCACCGCCGCCACGGTGTCCAGCCCGCTCAGCGGGGTGGAGGAGTCGAGCAGTTCGGCGGCCTCGCGGACGGTCGCCAGGTCGCGTCCGCGCAGCTCGGCGAGGATGGTCGAGGCGGCGCGGGCGTCCTCGGGGGTGGCCACCGTACCGACCGCCGCGTACCAGGCGTGGGTCTCGGCGGTCAGGGTGAATCCGCCCTGGGCGGAGTACTTGAGCAGGTCGTCGCGGACGCCTGAGAGGACGTCCGACTGCTGCTCATCGTTCGGAGTGGCCGCGGGGGCCGTTGGTGTCTCGTCGGTGTTAGTCAGGTCGATCGTCGTCATGGTGAGGTCCGCTTCGTGGCAGGGAGGACTGCGGCGTCGGGGCAGAATCATGCGCAGCGGTGGTCCCGTGCTGCGTGAACGCACACGATACGGGTGCGCTTGCGAGCGGCGCACGCACCCTGCCAATCCCCGGCGGAACATGCCGCAGGGTTCGTCCATTCGCCAGCCCGCGGCTGCTGCCGGGCAGCACCGGACCGCTGCAGCTCATCACACTATTGCCCCAGAGGAGTTGGATGCACCTCAGGGTGTGCTGTGTCCCGCGCCAGGGCGCGTTGACGTGGTCGCTCGGATTTTCACGCCCCCGGCGCCTGGTGCAGTCGTCGGAGCTCCGTCTTGAGGATCTTGCCCGCTGCGGACAGCGGCAGTGCGGCGGTGAAGTGGATCTCGCGGACCCGTTGGTAGGGGGCGACCGCGGCGGCGACGTGCGCCATCAGCTCGTCGGCGAGTTCGGGGGAGGGGGCGTAGCCGGTCCGCAGCATCACATGGGCGACCGGGATCTCCCCGGCCGCCGGGTCGGGGGCGCCGACCACCGCTGCCACCGCGACAGCGGGGTGCCGGTGCAGCAGGTCCTCCAGCGGGGCCGGATAGACGTTGTAACCCTTGTGGATCAGCATGTCCTTTGCTCGGCCCACCAGGTACAGCCAGCCGTCCCGGTCGCTGCGGCCCAGGTCGCCGGTGCGCAGCCAGCCGTCGACGAACTGCTCGGCCGTCAGCTCGGGATGGTTGTGGTAGCCGTCGGCGATCTGCGGGCCGCGCGCCCAGACCTCGCCGACCTCGCCGGTGGGCAGCACCGCGCGGGTGACCGGGTCCCTGATCTCGATCACGGTGTCAAACACCGGTACCCCGACGCTGCCGATCGGAGCTGCGGCCGGCTGCTCCGGCGGGTGGCCGGTGAGCCCCATGGTGGCCTCGGTGAGCCCGTAGCCCTCGCTGATCTCGGCCTGCGGCAGCAGCCCGCGCAGCCGGGCCATGGTCTCCGAGTCCAGCGGGGCCGCGCCGGAGCTGACCTGGCGGACCGACGACAGGTCGGCCTTGTGGACGCCGGGGGCCGCGAGCAGCGCGTGGAACAGCGCGGGCGACCCGGCCAGGTGGGTGACCTGCCACCGCTCGGCCTCGGCGAGGTAGCGGGCCGGGTCGAAGCGGCCGGAGACCACCACGGTCGTCGCGTTGGCGGTGCACAGCAGTTGGGTGATCAGGCCCATCGCGTGGAACATCGGGGCGACCGACAGCAGCACGCTCCGGCCGATCGGTACGGTGCCGGGGCCGACCGCCTCGGCCACCTGCTCCAGGTACATCCCGCCGCTTCGGTCCAGGCGCGGCAGCGAGGCCCCGCGCCAGCAGCCCATCTGCAGGGCGTTGGCGACCGCGTGCCGGTGCAGGATCCGCACGGCCTTGGAGCGGCCTGTGGTGCCGCCGGTGAAGGAGAGATGGGCCAGGTCGTCGGGGCCGACCGGGGTCGCCGGGGCCGGCTGGGCGGTGAGCAGTTCGGCCAGTGGGATGTTGCCCTGCACGGTGCCCGGCGGACGGCCGGGGGCCGCGTGGCTGGCCGGGACCTCGACGGCGAACCGCAGGGCGCTGCCCGGAGCGCCGGCGCCGGCCAGGCCGCGGGCCTCGGCCAGGACGTGGGCGACGGCCGGGTGGGTGATCACCGCGACGGCGGAGACCTCGGCGAGCTGTTCGGCCAGCGGTGCGGCGGGCAGCAGCGGGCTGAGCGGGCTGACGACCGCTCCCGCGAGCAGCACCCCGAAGTAACAGAGGGTGAAGCGGAGCGAGTTGGGCTGGTGCACGGCCACCGTGTCGCCAGGGCTCACCCCGTGCTCCCGCAGCCCCTGGGCCAGGCGCAGCGCCTGGTCGTACAGCTCGGCGAAGGTCAGTGACTCCTCACCGTCCCGCAGCGCAACCCGGTCCGGGTGGCGCGGTGCGGTCCCGGCGAGGATGTCGCCGACGGTGCAGTGCGGATAGTCCAGGCTCTGCGGCATTCCCGGTGGCAGCAGCATCGTGGGCCGGCCCCTTTCCCGCGGTTCGCTGGTGGTCCAGCTGGTGGGGACGCCCGGTGCGGTGGCGTCCCGTCCGTGCAGTCTGGCAAGCGCACGACGGTCCGGGAAGGGAACGGACAGCTACGGCACAGCCTTCGGCCCGACCCGCCTCACCGGCGGCCCTCCCAGAGCTCGCGCTCGCGTGGCCTGGGGTCGTACCGCAGCTCGGGTTCCAGGTCGAAGTGCATGGTGGCGCGGCGGTCGCGGTCGTACACCGGCCAGCCGGGGTCGCCGGTGGCGGCGAAGGCGACCCAGGCGGCGTGCATGGTGTCGGCCAGCCGCTGCGGGGGATCGGTGCCGAGCAGCTCGGCCATGGACTTGTCCTGGAGGTTGTCGAAGACGAAGCCCAGCTCGCTGACGTGGCAGGCGCCGAGGCGGCCGTCGAAGGTGGGCGGCTGCCAGCCGAACTCGTAGAGGTGGACGGTGCCGCGGCCCTCCCCCCAGCGGCTCTCGGCCAGGCGGATGGCGGGGATGCGGAAGAACCAGTCGGTGGCGACGGCTGCCAGCAGTTCTCCGGGCGAGGCGTCGGGCCGCCGCTCGCGGTAGACGGCGAGGGCCCGGTCCGGGTCGTCCAGGCCGTACCCGGCGGCGGTCCTCCTGGCCAGCTCCTCGGGCACCAGGTCCAGCAGGCCGGAGGGAGTCAGGTAGAGGCGGAACTCGTCGCTGTTGGAGCCGATCAGCAGGTCGACCCCGGCGGCGGCCCCGTCGGTTCCGCCGGCCGCCAGCGCCTCCAGCGGCGGCGCGGGGAGCAGGTCCCCGTCCACGACGGGTTCCAGGGGCATCAGATTGAGTGCCGCCTCCCCCCACCGCTCCGGTTCGGGATCGGCCGAGATCTCTCCGCGCAGACCGCGTTGGACCGGGAGCAGCCGGTCCAACGGCACGGCGGCGAAGGCCTCGCGGGTGGCCGGGATGCCCAGCCGCCGGGCGAGGTGACGGCCGACCAGCTCGGCCGTGCCGGGGGAGAGGGTGTGCTGCGCGGCGCCGCTCTGCAGGATCGCCCGCCGGAACAGGCCCTGCGCCCTGGGTACGGCCAGCAGCGTGCCGATGCTCATCGCCCCGGCCGACTGGCCGAAGAGGGTGACCTGCCCGGGGTCCCCGCCGAAGTCGGCGATGTTGTCCCGGACCCACTCCAGCGCGGCGATCTGGTCCAGCAGGCCCAGGTTGGCCGGGGCCGGGTCGTCCGCACCGAGGTAGAGGAAACCCTCCACCCCCAGGCGGTAGTTGACGGTGACGCAGACCACGCCGTCGCGGGCGAAGCGGGAGCCGTCGTAGCCGGGGACGGAGCCCGAGCCGTTGGTGAACCCGCCGCCGTGCAGCCAGACCATGACCGGGCGCCCGCCGGGCTCCCGGTCGGCCGGAGCCCAGATGTTGAGGTTGAGGCAGTCCTCGCCGGGGATGTCGACCTCGGGGAGCAGGCTGTCCAGCGGCGCCGGGTACGGCGGCTTGGGTGCGGTCGGCCCGTAGCCGGTGGCGTCGCGCTCGCCCTGCCACGGCGCCGGCGGCTGCGGTGGCCGGAAGCGGTTGGCCCCGAACGGCGGTGCCGCGTACGGGATGCCCTTGAAGGCGACGCCGCCGCCCTCCGCCGGAACGCCGCGGACCGCTCCCCGCGCAGTCCGTACGACGGTCCGCTCACCATGCTGCGTCAAGGCGATCTCCGTTGCTGTCGAACCGGCATGATGGGTGGTCAGTCGCCGGCCACCCCGACCGTAGGGCCGTCCCGACGGGGTCCGCAACCCGCGCACCCGCGCACCCGCGGTGCCGTTCGGACGGCCGGAGGCCGCGAAACGCCGAGGGCCCCACCCGCTTCGCGCGGATGGGGCCCCGACCGTCGGACGTGTCGTCCGGTCAGTTCAGCCGGGTCACGGCTTGAACTGGACCTCCTGCGGGTCGTGGTCGCTGGTCTGGTTGGCGAACTCGGAGTTCACGTGGACCACCTGGTAGACGGGCTTGGAGACGCCCGAGGTCACCAGGATGTGGTCGAGGACCTCGGAGATGCCCTCGTAGTCGTAGGTGTACTGCTCGTTCACCGGCAGCGTGCTGATCAGGTCGGTGAGGATCGACTTGCCGGTGCCGTCGCCGGTGCCGGTGCGCAGCTGGGTCAGCGACGGGCTGAACTGGTAGTCGTTCAGGTCACCCAGGACGACGACGTCGGACTTCTTGTCGATGGCCAGGATCTGCTGGACGAAGTCGTGCAGGATCTGGGCCTGGGCGGTGCGCTGCAGCGCCGAGGTCTGCTGCGGGTACTGGTAGCGGCCGTCCGCGTTCTGGTCGCCGAGCTTGGCGTCGAAGTGGTTGGCGATGACGAAGACCGGCTTGCCCTTGAAGGAGAACTCGCCGACCAGCGGCTTGCGGCTGGAGGTCCAGGCGTAGCTGGAGGGGTCCACCCGGCCGGGGGAGAGGGTCAGCGCGGGCTCGCCGTGCAGCTTGTAGACCTGGGTGCCGGTGGTGGAGCGGTTCACCGAGGCGGCGCCGGTGTCGACGAAGCTCACCCGGTCGGCGTTGAAGAGGTAGACCACCCGGATGTTGCCGCCGGGCTGGCCGCCGTCCTGGTCGTTGACCGGGTCGATGCTGCGGTAGCTGTACTGCGGGCCGCCGGCGGCCACGATCGCGGTGGTGAGCTTGGCGATGGTCTGGTCGGCCGCGACGGTGCCGTCGTCGGTGGCGCCGGTGTTGTCCTGGATCTCCTCCAGGGCGATGATGTCGGGCTTGGCCAGGTTGGTGACCACGCCCTGGGCCAGCGCCGCGAACTTGCTGTCGGCGTTCTGCGGGGCCAGGTTCTCCACGTTGTAGGTGGCGATGGAGAGGTCCTTGGCGGAGCCCGCCTTGGCCGCGACCGGGGCGATGCCGCCCGACTTCACGGTGCCCAGGCTGGTGGCCGCGATCAGGTAGCCGCCGTAGGTGGAGTAGTCGATGGTGCCGATGGTCGCGCCGGTGAAGGTGTCACCCACGCTGACCTCGGGGTTGGTGCCGTTGTCGGCCACCACCTCGAGCCGGCCGGACGGGGTGGCGTTCTCCGCCGTCAGCTCGGTGCCGCCGCGGTAGGTGACCTTCTCGGTGGGCTTGGTGGTGACGTACTGCTCGCCGTAGGAGTCGGACGGGCCGACCACCCGGGCGTCGTCGACCTCGACCCGCATGCCCTCGATGGACTCGTAGTAGTCCAGCGCGGAGCGGGTGGGGGTGATCGGGGTGGACTCGATGTTGCCGCCGCCGAGGTCGGGGGCGTAGGTGCTGGGCACCGTGTCCGGGCCGAGCACGATGGCGGCGGGCAGCGCGTTGCCGGTGCTCAGGGTGATCACGGTGGGAGCGCTCAGCTCGGTCACCGAGAGGTTCGAGGTGTTGGCGGTGGTGGTGCCGCTGGCCAGCGTGTAGTAGTCGGAGACCTTGGCGGAGACCAGCACCGAGTCGCCCACCGCGACGGTGGGGGCGGAGCCGGTGTAGACGAACACGCCCTCGCTGGTGGCGGGGTTGCTGTCGGGGTTGGGGTCCTGGATCCAGAAGCCCTTGGTGCTGCCCGAGGCGCGCACGCCGGTGACGATGCCGGGGACGTTGCTGACGGTCTGTCCGTTCAGCGGCGAGATCCAGGTGGTGCCCTGGATGTCGTGGATCCGGACGGTGCCCGCCGTGGCCGTCGGGGAGGCGCTCGCCGACGCGGACGCGGAGGCGGAGGCCGACGCGGAGGCCGAGGCGGACGGACTGGCGCTCGCCGAACCGGAGTTGACCGGGCTCGGCGTTCCGGCACTGAAGTCGGTGCCGTTCTGGTCGGTGTCGGTGCTGTTCGCGTCGCGGGAGACCGAGGTGGTGTTGCTGGCGGCCGGGGCGTCCGCGGTGCCCTCGTGGACCACGGCGGTGCCGTAGCCGACCAGGTCGTGGACGGTCGTGTCGGCGGCGCAGTCGGCCGCGGTCTTGCAGGTCAGTGCGGTCTGGGAGTTGACCAGTGCCACGGTGCCGTTGGTGCCGCTCATGTTGATCGCGCCGGTCGCGTCCGGGGTCGGCAGGGCCTGGGTGCCCGCGGTGCCGGCGGCCTCCTGGACCAGGTACGAGCCGCCGGGGGCGATGCTGCCGGTCAGCGCGGTGACCTGCCAGGTCGTCGTCGCGCCGGGCGCGGCCGAGATGTACTGGACCGACCAGGTGCTCAGGTCCACGGCGGTGCTGCCGTTGTTGTGCAGTTCGATGAAGTCGTTCGTGAGTGTGGCACCGGAGTTGCCACCGCCACCGTAGACCTCGTTGACGACCACGTCGCCGGAGACGGTGGCGCTGGCGCTGGTGGGAACCAGAGCGAGGGCACAGACGGAGGCTGCGGCAGCGGTTGCAGCCAGCAGCGCGCGGGATCTGGACACGGTCCTCCTAGACCTGGGGCCGAGCATGCACGTGGAGCAGTGCCGGGGGAGTACTGACCCGAATTCAGGTCACATCATGGGCCGTTCCGGTTAACCCCGCATGACACTTCGGAATACTGCTGCCACAAAGTTTCGATCGATCATCGTCCCCGGTGGGAGGTGGTCTACGCGCATTGGCTACGGGCGTAGATTTTGACGCTGGTTCGGGAGGGTTTGTCCGGTTCAGCCGGTGACCTCCACCTCCCGTCGGTCCGTGGGCAGTTCCGTGGTGGGGGTCGGCGGTCGGGTGTGCCGTACGGCGGTGCCGGCCAGGGCACCCACCAGGGCCAGGCCGGCGGTCACCCACATCGCCGCGCTGAAGCCGTCGGTGAAGGTCCGCGCCGAGGCGTAGCTGCCGGAGGTGGTGAAGACGGCCGCGCACAGGGCGACGCCGAAGACGCCGCCGAGTTGGCGGAGCATGTTGAAGGCGCCGGAGGCCTGGCCGATCTCGGCCGGGGCCACGGCGGTGACAACGGCCTTCTGTGCGCAGGGCATTGCCATGGAGATGCCCAGGCCGCTGATCAACAGCGGTGCGACCAGCCGGTCGTAGGGGAGCGAGGGGGTGGCCTCCAGCGCCAGCCATGCGCCGCCCGTCGCCTGCAGCAGCATCCCGGCGACCAGCAGCGGACGTTCGCCGAGGCGGTCGGCCAGGCTGCCGGCGACCGGGCCGCAGACCATCAGCACCCCGGTCCAGGTCATCAGCCGCAGCCCCGCCGCCAGCGGCCCGTGGCCGAGGGCGGTCTGCAGGTACTGCGCCAGGAAGAACAGGGTGCCGTAGAGGCCCGCGGTCAGGCAGAAGTTGGACGTGTTGGCGGCCGCGAAGGTGCGGTTGCGGAAGAAGCGCATCGGCAGCATCGGGGCCGCGCTGCGCAGCTCCCAGCCGACGAAGCCGACGCTCAGGGCCGCTCCGGCGACCAGCGCGCCGAGGACCTCCGCGCTGCCCCAGCCAGCGTCGTTGCCCCGGACCAGGCCCCAGACCAGGCCCAGCGCTCCGCCGGTGGCGAGGGCGACGCCGGCGGTGTCGAAGCGCACGGTGGGCCCGGTGCTCTCGTCCAGGCGCAGCCGGACCAGCACCACGGCGACCAGGCCGATCGGGATGTTGATCCAGAAGATCCACTGCCAGGCCAGCCCCTGCGCGACCGCTCCGCCGACGAAGGGGCCGCTGCAGGTGGCCAGCCCGGTCAGCCCGCTGAAGAGGCCGAGGGCGCGCCCCCGCTGCCGGGGCGGGAAGGCGGCGCTGAGGTGGGTCATCGCCAGCGGCAGCACCAGTGCCGCGCCCGCGCCCTGGACCGCGCGGGCGGCGATCAGCGCACCGATGCCGGGCGCCAGCGCGCAGGCCGCGGAGGCGGTGGTGAACAGGCCGAGGCCGACGGCGAGCATCCGGCGGCGGCCGTAGCGGTCCCCGAGGGCGGCGCCGGTCAGCAGCAGGACGGCGAAGCTGAGGATGTAGGCGTTGACGGTCCACTGGAGGGTCTCCAGGGAGGCGCCGAGATCGCGGCGGATCGTGCTGAGCGCCGTGGCGACCACGGTGCCGTCCATGGCGATCATGAAGGAGGAGGTCGAGGCCAGGGCGAGGACCCAGCGCTGTTTCGGGGTGCTGACGACGGAGGACATGCTCACTGCTCCTCGGAGCGATAGCGGTCGGGACGGGTGGCGAATCACCCGGTACCGATCCGGGGGGTCGCCCCGATTCACCGATGAGTTCCGCTCACCGCCGGGATCAGTACTCGTCGGGGCCGAGGACGGCACACACTGGGACCGATTAGGGATGGCGATGGCGATGGTGGAGACCATGGAGCGCAGCGAGGACTTCGTCCGGCTCACCGATCCGTTCCGGCGGGAGCTGCTGGCGCACTGCTACCGGATGCTGGGGTCGGTGCACGACGCCGAGGACCTGCTGCAGGAGACCATGCTGCGGGCCTGGAACTCCTTCGGGCGGTTCGAGGGGCGCTCCTCGCTGCGCACCTGGCTGTACCGGATCGCCACCAACGCCTGTCTGCGCGCGCTGGAGGGCCGCAGCCGGCGGCCGCTGCCGTCCGGGCTGGGGACGTCCAACAGCGCGCTGGACGGGCCGCTGCGCCGGCCGCTCCCGGAGGTGCCCTGGCTGCAGCCGATCCCGGACGCACTGATCGGCTTCGGGCCCGGTGGCACCGACCCCGCCGACCCGGCGGCCGTGGTCGCCTCGCGGGCCGGGGTGCGGTTGGCGCTGGTCGCGGCGCTGCAGTACCTGCCGCCGCGGCAGCGGGCGGTGCTGATCCTGCGCGAGGTGCTGGACTGGCGGGCGGCCGAGGTGGCCGAGCTGCTCGGGGTCTCGGTGTTCGCCGTCAACAGCCTGCTGCAGCGGGCCAGGGCCCAGATCGACCAGGCCGCGCTGGCCGAGGAGCGGGTGCGCGAGCCGCGCGACCCGCGCCGCCGGGCCCTGCTGGACAGCTATGCCGCCGCGTTCGAGGCCGGGGACATGGTCGCGGTGAGCCGGCTGCTGGCGCGGGACGTGGTGCTGGAGATGCCGCCGCACCCGGACTGGTTCAGCGGGCGGGACGCGGCGGTGCGGTTCCTGTCCACCCGGGTCCTGATCACCTCGCAGCGGATCCGGGCGGTGCGGACCGCGGCCAACGGGCAGCCCGCGCTGGCGACCTACCGGCTGGATCCGGACGGCAGCCTGCACGCGCACTCCATCCAGGTGCTGACGCTGGATCAGGACGGCGGCGCGGTCACCCGGATCAACGCCTTCCAGGACCTGTCGCTGTTCCCGGTGTTCGGGCTGGAACGGGTCCGCCCCGCCGAGGAGCGGACCTCGGCGGGGCGGGGCGTTGCGGTGGACGGGCCGGCTACGGGTAGCTGACCAGGTCCGCCACGTTGGTGGAGGAGTTGGACGGGCCTCCGGTGCTGTTGACGATGTGGCTGATGGTGCCGACGCCGCCGAGCGACACGGTGACCATGTCGTGCAGCTTCACGCCGGAGACCTGCGGGACCTCGATGGCGTGGTCCGCCACGACCGAGGAGTTGACGTTGAAGTAGCAGTACACGCCCAGCCCCCAGGCCTCGTGGCTGGTGACCCCGGCGGCCACCTTGTAGGCGGCGTAGCCGTTGGTGCTGCCGTTCATCCAACTGGCCTGGTTCGGCGGGTCGTACGGGAGCTCGTTCTGCAGGAAGTAGGTGCGGCCCCCGTTCCCGTTCCAGAGCACCGCGTACTGCTGGTAGTGCTCGGCGGCCAGCCCGTACATGGTGACGTTGGCGCCGTTGACGACCAGGCCGTTCTGCGCGGTGTTGGAGGTCCAGCCGACCCCGCTGCCGTGGTCGGCGCGCCACAGCCAGAAGTCGTCGCCGATCACGTTGTTGCTGTTGACCTGCACGCTGACGGTCGCCTTGCCGACGGCCGCGCCGCCGATGCGGGCGAAGACGTCGGACAGCACGGTCGGGTCGGCGCTGTGGTCGGCGGTCGAACCGGTCGGGCCGACCTGCAGCAGCACCGGGGAGTTGGTGGTCCCGGCGTCGAACAGCAGCCCGCCGATGCGGATGCCGTTGACGTCGGCGGTGGACATCGCGGTGACGCCGTTGTCGGCCTCCAGCGTGGCCAGGCCGAGGCCGAGCACCACGGTGTCGGCCCGGGTCACCCTGATGGTGTCGGTGAGGTGGTAGACGCCCGGGGTGAACAGCAGGTTCTGACCGGCCGCCAGCGCCGCGTTGATGGTGGCCGCGGTGTCGGTCGGCTTGGCGATGTAGAACTGGCTGATCGGCAGCGAGGTGCCGGCCGTGTTGCCGGTGGCGGACCAGGTGCTGCCGCTGCTGTTGGTCCGGTCACTGGGGACGAAGACCTGGTAGTTGCCGGAGGAGTCGACGTAGAGGTACGGCTTCTCGGCGATGGTCGGGGTCTGCGCGACCGTGGTGTAGGGCGGGCTGGGGAAGCTGTTCGAGGGCGCGTTGGTGTCGCCGACGAAGACCATGTTCCAGTTGGAGCCGGTCCAGCTGCCCCAGGAGCTGTTGCGTGACAGCCACTGCTGCTGGCTGCCGGAGTTGATCTGCCCGTTGATCTGCGAGTCGCTCAGCGAACCGCCGCTGGACCAGCCGCCGTTGTCGTCCAGCACCATGTTGCCGGTGACGTGCACCCGGCGCATCGGCGAGGCCTGCGAGACGGCCCACTTGACCGTCCCGCTGGACGGGCTGTCGGTGAGGTTCTCGACGGAGCGCCAGAAGTTCTGGGTGGCGTTGCCGCCGTCCCACTGCGCGTCGGCGTTGACGCCGCCGCCGGTGATGGTGACCTGGTTGGGGTTCTGGCCGAGGCCCAGTACCTGGGTGTAGAAGCCCACCGGGACGTTGACGTTGTACGAGCCGGGCTTGAACAGCAGGGCGTAGCGCTGGGTGCCGAACTGGTTGGTCTGCTGGCTGTTGTAGACCGCGTCGATCTGGCTCTGGATGGTGGCGCTGGACTCCGACGGGTCGAAGGTCAGCACGTTGGAGCCGAAGTCCGGGGTGCCGGCCGGCGGTGTCGTCGTCCCGCCCCCGGCGGTGGTGGTGAGGTTGAACGACTGGGCGGCGGTGCCGTTGCAGGTGTACTGCTGCAGCTGGACGCTGTCGGCGGTGGAGGCCGACGGGGTGTCCAGGCACTTGCCGCTGTTGCGGTTGACGAAGTGGTAGCTGCCGCTGGCCTCGGCGACCGGCAGCCACTGCTGGTTGTTGCCGCCGCCGTAGGCCCACAGCTGGACCAGGGCGCTGTCGGCGGTGGAGACGTTGGTGACGTCCCACACCTGCGCGGCGCTGTTGGCGCTGCCGACCTGGTAGTAGCCGCCGCTGGTGGCGGTGAAGACCCACTGCTGGGCGGTGGTGCCGTTGCAGGTGTACTGCTGGACCGCGGTGCCGTTGGCGGTGGCCGCGGCGGCGGCGTCGACGCACTTGCCGCTGTTGACGTTGGTGACGGTGTAGGTCGTCCCGGAGCTGACGGTCGCCGAGGCGGCCGAGGCGGAGGGGACGAGCGCGACGGTCAGACCGCCGGCGACCAGCGCCGACGCGGCTATCGCCGCGCGCGCCTTCTGAGCTTTTCGCATGGGTGCCTTCCAAGGGGTCGTCGGGGTGACGACGGGTTGCGCGCGGGCGGGGTCAGCTCGGGATGGTCCACTGCTGGTTGGCGCTGTCGGCGCAGGTCCAGATCTGCAGCCGGGTGCCGTTGGCCGAGCTGGGCCCGGTGGCGTCGAGGCACTTGCCGGAGGCCGTGTTGACCAGTTCGCCGTTGCTCTGGTGCGTCCACTGCTGGGCGCCGGTGCCGTTGCAGTCGTACAGCTGGATCTGGGTGCCGTTGGCGGTGCCGGCCGCGGTGACGTCCATGCACTTGCCGAGCGCCTGCAGCGAGCCGTTGGCGGCGACGGTCCAGCTCTGCGCGCCGGTGCCGTTGCAGTCGTAGAGCTGGACCGCGGTGCCGTTGGCGGTGGCGGCGCCGGCGACGTCCACGCACTTGCCGCCGTAGCCGGTGATCGCGCCGGTCGGCGCGGTGGTGCCACCGCCGCCGCTGCTGCCGCCGGTCAGCCCGTTGAAGATGGAGGCGAACTGGTAGGTGCTCTGCGCGGTGCCGCTGCAGGTGTCGGAGTAGGTGCCGATCGCGGCGCAGGCCTTGTCACGGCCCAGCGACCAGTACGACAGCTCCTGGATGCCGTTGCTCGCGGCGAAGCTCTCCAGGCTGGAGGCGTTGGCGGTGCTGAACACCTCGTTGGTGGAGTCGTTGACCCCGAGCATCGGGGTGTTCCCCTCCATGGCCCAGAGCTGGGCCGAGGTCTTGCTGGTCCAGATCGCGCCGAGCTGGCTGTGCAGCCCGTTGGCGGCGCTGATCGCGGCCGCGCCCATGTCCTCGTTGGGCCCGTAGTCCATGGTCATGATGTTGACCAGGTTGACGTTGAGGTTGTGGCTCTTGGCGTTGTTCAGCAGGCTGAGCGAGTTGGACTCCAGGCCGGACGGGTCCACCGGCAGGGTGTAGTCCACCGACAGCGTCTTCCCCGAAGCGGCGTACGCGGTCTGCAGGTTGGCCAGCGCCTGGTTGCGGCGGTCGTTGGCGGCGGTGTCGTCCAGCGCCGCGCCCTCGACGTCCAGGTCGACCCGGGTCAGGTTGAGCGTGTCGATGACCGTCTTGTACGCGGCCTGCAGCGAGGCGACGGTGGTGCAGGCCTGGGCCAGCTCGGTCCCGGACGCTCCGCCGAAGGAGGCGATGACGTCGCCGCCGGAGGCCCGCAGCGTGTTGATGGCGCTGGTCCAGCTCGCGTCCGAGATCGAGGTGTCGCCGTTGTAGGTCGGGGTGCAGCCGCTGCCGGCGATGACGAAGGCCAGGGTGAAGTACTTCAGCCCGGTGGCGGACTCGGCGGAGGCCATCGCGGAGGGGGAGTTCCAGGTCTCCACGTAGGGCGCGGCGTAGTGCGCCGGGAAGCCCGGGCCCGGGTTGGCGGCCGCGTGCGCGGCGCCGCTGCCACTGAGCACCAGTCCGGCTGCGGCCAGCGGGACGACGAGTGCGGCGGTGACGGCTGATCGGGCTCTGGGCATGCTGAACCTGAGCATGGCGGTGTCCTCCTGGGGACGGTGGGGGTGCGCCCGGGGACGGTGGGGGTGTTGCCCCGGGCAGGCCGACGAGCGTTCAGGAAATGAACGCAGTGAGCGCTCTCTCGGCAACTGTGCTCAGGGCCTGATTGAACTCATGTCACATGGCCACGTCAATGGTCTGGGCCAATTTGAGTTGGTAATCCGGGCGTTGTTACATCCGTCTGCCCAGCTCACCCCGGGTGCTGTGAACTTCGATCGGGATCACGACCGTTGAATGGTCGTCAAGTGTTTCTGAGAGCGCTCTCATTTTCAGCGATCAACACTCAGCGGAAGGACAACAGTCACGGCGGTCACACTCTTCGGGTGTCGGGCGTCAGAGGGGTGAGTGCCCCACCACGAAGGAGAAGTCATGAACGTCACAGTCTTCGGTGCCACCGGCGGGGTCGGCGGACAGATCGTCCGGCAGGCCCTGGACGCCGGGCACCAGGTCACCGCCGTGGTGCGGGAGAAGGCCAGGCTGCCGCTGGTCGACCCCGGGCTGCGGATCGTCACCGCCGACGTCACCGACGGCTGGTCGCTGGTCCCGCACCTGACCGGGCGGGACGCGGTGCTCTCCGGCCTCGGGCCGCACGGCCGCAGGTCGCCCGGGATCGCCGGGGCCGCCACCGCGGCGATCGTCCAGGCCATGGGCGCCGCCGAGGTCCGTCGGATCGTGGTGATCAGCGCCGCCCCGCTCTTCCCGGTCCCGGAGCACGACGCGCTGCTGCTGCGCTACCTGGCCACCCCGATGATCCGGAGGGTGCTCAAGGGCGTCTACGCGGACCTGGCGGACATGGAGGCCACGCTGGCCGCCTCCGACCTGGAGTGGACCTCGTTCCGGCCGCCCCAGCTCAAGGACGCGCCGCTGACCGGCGGCTACCGCCGGACCGTCGGCGCCGCGGTGCCCAAGGGCTGGTCCATCTCCCGGGCCGACGTCGCCCACGCCATGCTCGCCGCGCTGGACGACCCGGCCACGGTCAAGCAGCCGGTGGGGATCGCCTACTGACCGCCCGACAGCAAATCGGTGGTGCGCGCCTGGAGCCACTGCTCCACCGCCGAGACGTGCAGCATCGCGGCGGAGGCGGCGAGCTGGCCGTCGTGGGCCTCCAGGGCGCGGAGGATGGCCTCGTGCTCCCGGTGCACCGACTCCAGCGCAGTGGCCAGGTGGGCGCCGCGGACGATGCGGACCCGCTGGGTGTGCGTGGACAGGGTGTCCAGCAGCAGCGACAGAACCGGGTTGCCGACGGTGTCCACGATCGCCCGGTGGAAGGCGATGTCCCAGGCGATGAAGGTCTCCACGCTGTCGGCCTTCATGCTGCTCTCCAGCACCACCCGCAGCGCCGCCAGGCCCTCGTCGGTGATCCGGTGTGCCGCCAGCGCCGTCGCCTGCGGCTCCAGCAGCCGCCGCACCTCCAGGAGTTGGGCCGCCGAGTCGCCGTGCGAGACGTCCGCGACGAAGGACAGCTCCTCCAGCAGCAGCTGCGGCTCCAGGCTGGAGACATAGGTGCCGTCGCCCTGCCTGCTGATCAGGATCCGCATCGCGGTGAGTGCCCTGACCGCCTCCCGCAGCGAGTTGCGGGAGATCCCGAGCTGGACCGCCAGGTCCTCCTCGCGCGGCAGCCGGGCGCCGGCCGGCAGCAGGCCGGTGACGATCATCTCCTTGATCCGGGCGATCGCCTCGTCGGTGACGGCCATGGCACTCCTCGGGTCGGTCGGTACTACTCCTGCTGCTCGCCGGCGGCGAAGCGGGAGATGATCAGCGCGAGGATGATGATCGCGCCGTTCAGGAACTGGTTCCACAGCGGGGGCACCCCGGCCAGGGTCATCACATTGACGACCAGCTGCAGGGTGAGCACCCCGGTCAGCGCGCCGAACAGGGTGCCGCGGCCGCCGTTCAGGCTGACCCCGCCGATCACCGTCGCCGCGAAGACCTGGAAGATCCAGCCGCTGCCCTGGTCCGCCGAGATCGAGCCGTAGTGGCCGGTGTAGAGAATACCGGCGAAAGCAGCCAGTACCCCGCCGATGACCAGCACCGACCACACCGCCCGGTCCACCCTGATACCCGCGGTGCGGGCCGCCTCGGTGTTGCCGCCGATGGCGTACAGCGCCCGGCCGTGCCTGAGCCAGCCCATGGCCAGGCCGCCGACCAGGAACAGCAGCGCGCAGACCCAGATCGAGGCCGGCGCCCCCAGCCAGGAGGCCCGGCCCAGGTAGGTGAAGGAGCTGGGCAGCTCCACGATGGACTGGCCCCGGGAGACCGCGATCTGCAGCCCGCGGAGCATGGTCAGGGCGCCCAGGGTGACGATGAAGCCGTTCAGCCGCAGCTTCAGGATCAGGAAGCCGTTCAGCCCGCCGATCAGCGCGCCCACCAGCAGGCAGAGCGGGATCGCGGTCCAGGTCGGCATCAGGGCCAGCCCCTGGAACCGGCCGCCGTGCTGGGGCAGCACCAGCCACACCGCGATCACCGGGGCGACGCCGATGGTGGACTCCAGCGACAGGTCCATCCGCCCCGAGATCAGGATCAGTGCCTCGGCCAGCACCAGCAGGCTCAGCTCGGTGGCCTGCTGGGCCACCCCGAGCAGATTGGCCGAGGTCAGGAAGGCCGGCGAGACGATGAAGCCGATCACGCACATCACCAGCAGCACCGGGATCAGCGACAGCTCCCGGTAGCGGGCGAAGGAGAAGCCGTCCCGGGCGGCCGCCGGTTCGGAGCCGGTGCCGGTCCCCGCGCCGGCCCCTGAGCCGGCTGCCGGTGCGGCCGGCGCGGCGGCGGCGGCCTCCGCCTTCGGGGCGAGCTCACTGCTGGACATCGTCGTTCTCCCTCTCGGTCTCGTTCCGGTGCCCGCTCTGGTGCGTACCGGCGGCCATCCCCTCCATGGCGGCCACCAGCTGTTCGTCGGTCCAGCCGGGGCCGAACTCGGCGACCACCCCGCCGTGGAACATGGCCACCACCCGGTCGCAGCCGCGCAGGTCGTCCAGCTCGTCGGAGACCACCAGCGCCGAACGGCCCTGGTCGGCCACCCGGCGGATCCTGGCCAGCAGGAACTCCTTGGACTTCACATCGACGCCGTTGGTGGGGCGGATCGCCACCAGCACCTGCGGGTCGGTGGCCAGTGCCCTGGCAACCACCACCTTCTGCTGGTTGCCCCCGGACAGGGCCGAGACCGGAGTGTCCGACCTCGGTGTCTTGATGTCCAGGTCCGTGACCATCCGCTGGGCGAACTCCCGGATCCGCGACGGCAGTACGGTGCCGTAGCGGCCCAGCTGGTCGCTGACCGTCAGGGTGGCGTTCTCCGCCACGCTGCGCTGCAGCACCAGTCCCTGGGCCCGGCGGTCCTCGGGCACCAGGCCGACCCCGGCGGCCAGCGCCGCCGGGACGTCGCCGCCGCGCACCGCCTCGCCGGCCACCTCGATCCGGCCGGACCTGGCCCGGTGCAGCCCGGCCAGGGTCTCGCCGAGCCGGACGTTGCCGCTGGCCGCGCCGCCGGCCAGGCCGAGCACCTCGCCGGCGTGCAGCGAGAGGGTGACGTCCTGGAAGGCACCGGGCAGGGTGAGGCCGGTGACCCGCAGCAGTTCGGCGCCCTTCCCGGTCCCGGTCGCGGCCCCGGCCGCGCCGGCGGGGGCGGCCGTCGGGGCCGGCTGCTCGCCGGTCATCGCCTCCACCAGGGCGTCGGGGCTGAGCCCGGCCACCCCGGTGGTGAGGATGTGCCGGGCGTCCCGGTAAACGGTGACCGTGGTGCACAGCTCGAACACCTCGGCCAGGTGGTGCGAGATGAACAGGAAGGCCACGCCCCGCTGCTGGAGCTCGCGGAGCTTGCCGAAGAGCCGGTCGATGCCCCGGGCGTCCAGCTTGGCCGTGGGCTCGTCCAGCACGATGAACCGGGCGCCGAAGGACAGCGCCCGGGCGATCTCCACGAACTGCCGCTGCTCCACCGTCAGTTCCCTGGCCCGCCGGGCCGGGTCGATGTCGACGCCGTACTCGGTGAGCAGGTCGGCGGCGCGGCGGCGCAGTTCGCGCCAGCGGATCGGGCGTGGCGCTGCGGCGCTCTGCCTGTTCAAGAAGAGGTTCTCGGCGACGCTGAGGTCCGGGAGGATGGTGGAGTGCTGGTAGACGCAGGCCACCCGGGCCCGCCAGGCGTCGGTGTCGCCGAGGGCCGGGGCGGGCTCGCCGTGGAAGCGCAGGCTGCCGCTGTCGGGGCGCTGCATCCCGGTGAGGACGGAGACCAGGGTCGACTTGCCGGCCCCGTTCCGCCCCACCAGGGCGTGCGACTCGCCCGGCCGGACCGTGATCCGGGCCTGGTGGAGCGCGACGGTGGCGCCGTAGCGCTTGGAGATCCCGGTGGCCTCCACGACGGGGGCCGGGAGCTCCGGTTCTGGCTCCAGGGCTGGTTCGGGCACTCGGTCCGGCACGGGGTTGCCGTCCTTTCGCTGGGGTGCTGCGGCGCTGGGTGCGCCGTGGACGAGGCGCCGGTCACTTGCCGATGGTGTTGCCCCACAGCGTCTTGTCGTCGACGTTGGCCTTGGTCACCAGCGGGGCCGGCAGCTGGTCCTCCAGCCCGTTGGGCAGCTGGATGATGGTGGAGTTGTGGTCGGTCGGGCCCGGCTTGAAGGTCTTGCCCTGGACCGCGGCCTCCGCGTAGTACAGCGCGTACTTGGCGTAGAGGTCGGCCGGCTGGGAGATGGTGGCGTCGATCTGGCCCTTGCGGATGGCGTCGAACTCGGCCGGGATGCCGTCGTTGGAGATGATGGTGATGTGCCCGGCGGTGCCGGCCGGCTTGAGCAGCCCCTTCTGCTGCAGCAGGGCCAGCGTGGGCTGCAGGAACACCCCGCCGGCCTGCATGTAGAGGCCGTTGATGTCGGGGTGCTGGGCGAGCAGGGTCTGCAGCTTGCTGGAGGCGACCGAGCCGTCCCAGTTGGTGACCAGCGGGTAGACGGTGATGCCGGGGAAGTTCTGCTTCATGCAGGAGGCGAAGGCCTCGGAGCGGTCCCGGCCGTTGATCGAGGTGAGGTCGCCCTCGAACTCGGCGACCTTGCCCTTGCCGGCCAGCTGCTTGCCCAGGAACTGGCAGGCGTTGGTGCCGTAGGCGCGGTTGTCGGCGCGCACCACCATGTAGACCTTGCCCTTGTCGGGCCGGGTGTCGACGCTCACCACCGGGATGTTCTTGGCGGCCAGGGCGTCCAGGGTGGAGGCGATGGCCCCGGTGTCCTGCGGCGCCATCACCACGGCCTTGGCCCCGGTGTTCTCAAAGACCTGGACGTTGGCCACCAGCTTGGTGATGTCGTTCTGCGAGTTGCTGATGGGCAGGGTGGCGTCACCGTCGGCGGCGACGAACTTGTTGATGTACTGGGCGTAGGAGTTCCAGAAGTCCGAGTCGGAGCGCGGCAGGTCGATGCCTATCGGCGACTTGGCCGCACCGCCCGAGGCGGAGCTGGTGGTGCTGCCCCGGTTGCAGGCGGTGGCGAGTGCGGCGACGGCGAGGACGGTGGCTGCTGCGGCTGCGGTGCGGGATCCTGCGAGCTTCATTGCTCACTCTTTTCTCTGCCTGTGCGATCGGTGTGCAGCGGCTGGGCGCAACGGAGAATACGAGGGTGGAAGCGGGGCCGACAAGGGGTGTCCTCCGATGAATTTTCCGGAAACTGGAGGGCGCCCGTCCGAAACTCCCCGGAGCTGCGCAAAAGCCGTTGGCGCTGACGGAAAATTGCTGACGGCGACCGGGGCCACCGGACCGCACTGAGACGTTTTCCGGCAAGTCCTCCGATGAATACTTGTGGGGACGGCGGGGGCTGGGTAGAGTTCCCGGCAGTTGCGGAACGAGCCGGGAGAACCCGCCTCCGCTGCTTCCTGATGGAACCTCAAGAATGGGCACACAGCGTGAAGTTGATGCGCATGGGACCGGTCGGTCAGGAGCGCCCGGCGCTCCTCGGCGCGGACGGGGTGCTGCGGGACCTCTCCGGCCTCACCCCCGACATCGACGGCGCGTTCCTGGCCGACGGCGGGGTCGAGCGGGTGCGCGCGGCGCTGGCCGCGGGATCGCTGCCGCCGCTGGACGGCACCGGGCTGCGCACCGGCGCGCCGCTGGCCCGGCCCGGGAAGGTGGTCTGCATCGGTCTCAACTACCGCGACCACGCCGAGGAGACCGGAGCGGCGATCCCGCCCAGGCCGGTGGTCTTCATGAAGGACCCCGGCACGGTGGTGGGCCCGTACGACCCGGTGCTGATCCCCAGGGGGTCGGTGAAGACCGACTGGGAGGTGGAGCTGGCGGTGGTGATCGGCCGCCGGGCCCGCTACCTGGACTCGCCCGCCGAGGCGCTGGAGGCCGTGGCCGGCTACGCCGTCAGCAACGACGTGTCCGAGCGCGAGTTCCAGCTGGAGTACTCCGGCCAGTGGGACCTCGGCAAGTCCTGCGAGAGCTTCAACCCGCTCGGCCCCTGGCTGGTCACCGCGGACGAGGTCGCCGACCCGCAGGACCTGGGGCTGGCGCTGTCGGTGAACGGCACCGAGCGGCAGCGGTCCGGCACCAAGAACATGATCTTCACGGTGGCGCACATCGTCCACTACCTGAGCCAGTACCTGGTGCTGGAGCCCGGGGACGTGATCAACACCGGCACCCCGGCCGGCGTCGCCCTCGGCCTGCCCGACCACCCCTACCTGCGGCCCGGCGACGTCATGGAGCTCTCCATCGACGGCCTCGGCAGCCAGCGGCAGACCCTCGTCCCGGCATGAGCCCGGGCACGAGCCCGCACAGCCCACGGATGAGCCCGAGCCCCGGTCCGAGCACGAGAGGCCCCAGCATGCCCGCAGCAGCGGCGCGCGTCATCGCCGTCGACACCTACGACATCCGCTTCCCCACCTCGCGGTCGTTGGACGGTTCGGACGCGATGAACCCCGACCCCGACTACTCCGCCGCCTACCTGGTGCTGCGCACCGACGCCGGCGACGGTCTCGAGGGCCACGGCTTCAGCTTCACCATCGGCCGCGGCAACGAGGTCCAGGTCGCCGCGATCGACGCGCTGCGCCCGCATGTGCTCGGACGCTCCGTCAGCGAGCTGTGCGCCGATCCCGGGACGCTGTCCCGCGCCCTGATCGGCGACAGCCAGCTGCGCTGGCTCGGCCCGGAGAAGGGGGTGATGCACATGGCGATCGGCGCCGTCGTCAACGCCGTCTGGGACCTCGCCGCCAAGGCGGCCGGCAAGCCGCTGTGGCAGTTCCTCGCCGACGCCGACCCGGCCTGGCTGGTCAGTCAGGTGGACTTCCGCTACATCGCCGACGCGCTCACCCCCGACGAGGCACTGGAGCTGCTGACCCGCGGCCGGGCCGGCCGGGCCGCCCGCGAGGCGGTGCTGCGCGCCGAGGGCTACCCCGCCTACACCACCTCGCCGGGCTGGCTCGGCTACTCCGACGAGAAGCTGACCCGGCTGGCCCAGCAGGCGCTGGCGGACGGCTTCACCCAGATCAAGCTGAAGGTCGGCGCCGACCTGGCCGACGACATCCGCCGCTGCCGCACCGCCAGGGCGGCCGTCGGCCCGGACATCAGGATGGCCGTCGACGCCAACCAGCGCTGGAACGTCGACGAGGCGATCCGGTGGACCCGGGCCCTGGGCGAGTTCGACCCGTACTGGATCGAGGAGCCCACCAGCCCGGACGACGTCCTCGGGCACGCCGCGATCCGGGCCGCGGTCGCCCCGGTGAAGGTGGCCACCGGCGAGCACGTGCAGAACCGGGTGGTGTTCAAGCAGCTGCTCCAGGCCGGGGCGATCGACGTGCTGCAACTGGACGCGGCCCGGGTCGGCGGGGTCAACGAGAACCTGGCGATCCTGCTGCTCGCGGCCAGGTTCGGCGTCCCGGTGTGCCCGCACGCCGGCGGGGTCGGGCTGTGCGAGCTGGTCCAGCACCTGTCCATGTTCGACTTCGTCGCGCTGACCGGCACCACCGAGGACCGGGTCATCGAGTACGTGGACCATCTGCACGAGCACTTCCTGGACCCGGTCGAGATCCGGCGCGGCCACTACCGGGCCCCCACCGGGCCCGGCTTCTCCGCCCAGATGCGCCCGGAGTCGATCCTCCAGTACAGCTATCCGGACGGTGCCTTCTGGGCCGCCGACCTCCGCGACCAACCTCAGGAGATCCCCGCATGAGCGAACTCACCGGACTGCGAGCCCTGGTCACCGGCGGGTCCTCCGGCATCGGCCTGGCGACGGCGCTGCTGCTCGCCGACCGCGGGGCGGCGGTCGCCGTCCTGGACCGGGGGATCGACGACCTGCCCAAGGAGCTCCAGGGCTTCCGCGCCGACGTCACCGACGACGCCCAGGTGCGGGCCGCCGTGGCGGCCGCAGCCGAGGCGCTGGGCGGGCTCGACCTGCTGGTCAACAACGCCGGCATCGGCGCGGCCGGCACCGTCGAGTCCAACCCCGACCAGGAGTGGCACCGGGTGCTGGACGTCAATGTGCTCGGCATGGTGCGCACCAGCCGCGCCGCTCTGCCCTACCTGCGCGCCTCGGCGCACGCCGCGGTGGTCAACACCTGCAGCATCGCCGCCACCGCCGGGCTGCCCCAGCGGGCGCTCTACAGCGCCAGCAAGGGCGCGGTGCTCTCGCTCACCCTGGCCATGGCGGCCGACCACGTCCGCGAGGGCATCCGGGTGAACTGCGTCAACCCCGGGACGGCGGACACCCCCTGGGTCGGCCGGCTGCTGGACGCCGCCGAGGACCCGGCCGCCGAGCGGGCCGCACTGATGGCCCGTCAGCCGCAGGGCCGGCTGGTCACCGCGGAGGAGGTGGCCGCCGCGATCGCCTACCTGCTGAGCCCGGCCGCCGGATCGGTCACCGGTACCGCGCTGGCGGTCGACGGTGGTATGCAGGGCCTGCGGCTCCGGCCGCTCGCCGAGAGCTGAGCGAGAACCACGAGAAGGCACAGGAGAGTACCGACGATGCGAACGCACCCGCTGGGCCGCAGCAAGACCGAGGTGACCGAACTGTCCTTCGGCGCGGCCGCGATCGCCGGGCTGTTCACCGAGGTCGGCGAGCAGGACGCGGCGGAGGCCGTGGCGGCGGCCTGGGACGGCGGCATCCGCTCCTTCGACACCGCACCGCACTACGGCCTCGGCCTGTCCGAGCGCAGGCTCGGCGCGGCCCTGCGGGACCGTCCGCGCGCCGAGTACACCGTGTCCACCAAGGTCGGCCGGCTGCTGGTGCCGACCCCCGGCGCCACCGGCCTGGACGACCAGGGCTTCGCCGTCCCGGCCACGCACCGCCGGGTCTGGGACTTCAGTGCCGACGGCGTCCGCCGCAGCCTGGAGCAGAGCCTGGTCCGGCTGGGCCTCGACCGGGTGGACACCGTCCTGCTGCACGACCCGGACGACCACGCCGAGCAGGCCCTCACCGAGGCCTACCCGGCCCTGGAGCAACTGCGCGCCGAGGGGGTGGTCGGCGCCATCGGCATCGGCATGAACCAGACCGCGCTGCCCACCAGGTTCGTCCGCGAGACCGACCTGGACGTGGTGCTGCTGGCCGGGCGGCTCTCGCTGCTGGACGGCAGCGGCCTGGACGAACTGCTGCCGGAGGCGGCCCGGCGCGGGGTCTCCGTGGTCGTCGGAGGAGTCTTCAACTCCGGTCTGCTGGCCGACCCCAGCCCCGGCGCCACCTACGACTACGCCGCGGCACCGGACGAACTGCTGGGCCGGGCCCTGCGGCTGCAGCAGGTGTGCGAGCGGTACGGCGTCCCGCTGCGCGCCGCCGCCGCCCGCTACCCGCTGCGCCACCCGGCCGTCGCCGGGGTGCTGCTCGGGCTGCGCGACGCCGCCCAGGTCGAGGACGCACTGGCGCAGTACCGGCGGGAGATCCCGGAGCAGCTCTGGGCGGACCTCGCCGCCGCGGAGGGGGTGCGCTGATGCGGGTGGCCCTGTTCATCACCTGTTTCAACGACACCCTCTACCCGGAGACCGGCAAGGCGGTGGTGCGGCTGCTGGAGCGGCTGGGCCACACCGTGGAGTTCCCGGCGGACCAGACCTGCTGCGGGCAGATGCACTTCAACACCGGCTACCGCCCCGAGGCGACCCCGCTGGCCCGCCGCTTCGCCGAGGTGTTCGCCGGCTACGACGCCGTGGTCAGCCCCTCGGCCTCCTGCACCGGCATGGTGCGGGACAGCCACGAACTGCTGACCGGCAGCCGGCCGCCGCAGGTGTACGAGCTCTCGGAGTTCCTGGTGGACGTGCTGGGGGTGACCGACGTGGGCGCGTACTTCCCGCACCGGGTGACCTACCACCCGACCTGCCACTCGCTGCGGATGCTGCGGGTGGGGGACCGGCCGCTGCGGCTGCTGCGCGCGGTCAAGGGCATCGACCTGGTGGAGCTCCCCGCCGCCGACTCCTGCTGCGGCTTCGGCGGCACCTTCGCCCTGAAGAACGCCGGGACCTCGGCGGCGATGCTCGCCGACAAGGCCGACTGCGTGCTGCGCACCGGCGCCGAAGTCCTGTCCGCCGCCGACAACTCCTGTCTGATGCACATCGGCGGCGGGCTCTCCCGGATCCGCTCGGGCGTGCGCACCCTGCACCTGGCCGAGATCCTCGCCGCGACCGAAGGGGACGCCCGATGACGACCGGCACCGGGGACGGCCTGGTCTGGCTGGACACCCCGGCCTTCCCCGAGGCGGCCAGGACCGCCCTCGCCGACACCCAGCTGCGCGGCAACCTGCGCCGGGCCACCGGCACCATCCGCGACAAGCGGCTGGCGGTGACCGGAGAGCTGGCCGACTGGGAGCAGCTGCGCGCGGCCGGGGCCGCGCTGAAGCGCCGGACCCTCCGTCATCTCGACTGCTACCTGGTCGAGTTGGAGGAGTCGGTGACCCGGGCCGGCGGCACGGTGCACTGGGCCGCCGACGCCGACCAGGCCAACCGGATCGTCACCGAGCTGGTGCGGGCCGCCGGCGCGGACGAGGTGGTCAAGGTCAAGTCGATGGCCACCCAGGAGATCGGCCTCAACGAGGCCCTGGCCGAGGCCGGGATCGCCGCCTACGAGACCGATCTGGCCGAGCTGATCGTGCAGTTGGGCGGGGACCGGCCCTCACACATCCTGGTGCCGGCGATCCACCGCAACCGCGGTGAGATCCAGGGGATCTTCCGGCGGGAGATGGCGGCCTGGGGCCGCCCGGCCCCGGAGGGCCTCACCGACGAGCCGCGGGCACTGGCGGAGGCGGCCAGGCTGCATCTGCGGGAGAAGTTCCTGCGGGCCCGGGTGGCGGTCTCCGGTGCCAACTTCGCCATCGCCGGGACCGGGACGGTCGGGGTGGTCGAGTCCGAGGGCAACGGGCGGATGTGCCTGACCCTGCCGCAGACCCTGATCACGGTGATGGGGATCGAGAAGGTGCTGCCCGCCTGGTCGGACCTGGAGGTGTTCCTGCAGCTGCTGCCGCGCAGCTCCACCGGCGAGCGGATGAACCCCTACACCTCCACCTGGACCGGGCGCACCCCCGGCGACGGTCCGCAGGACTTCCACCTGGTGCTGCTGGACAACGGCCGCACCGCGACCCTGGCCGACACCGTCGGCCGCCAGGCGCTGGCCTGCATCCGCTGCTCGGCCTGCCTGAACGTCTGCCCGGTCTACGAGCGCACCGGCGGCCATGCCTACGGCTCGGTCTACCCCGGGCCGATCGGCGCGGTGCTCACCCCGCAGCTGGCCGGGGTCGACAAGGCGCCCTCGCTGCCGTTCGCCTCCACGCTGTGCGGTGCCTGCTACGACGCCTGCCCGGTGAAGATCAACATCCCCGAGGTGCTGGCCCATCTGCGGGCCGAGGTGGTCGAGTCCAAGCGCCGCAGCCACCGGGCGCCGACCCCCGAGGCGCTGGTGATGCGGGCCGCAGCGGCTGCCCTGGCCACCCCGCGCCGGCTGTCCGCCGCCCAGCGCAGCGCCCGGCTGGGCAGCCATCTGCTGGCCCGGAAGGGACGCATCGGCCGGCTGCCGGGACCGCTGCGCGCCTGGTCCGACAGCCGGGACAGCCCGCAGCCGCCCGCCGAGACCTTCCACGCCTGGTGGCGGCGCACCCACCCGGGCGAGACCCGGTCAGGAGAGAGCAGATGAACGCCCGCGACACCGTCCTCGGCCGCATCCGTGCCGCCCTCGCGGATGTGCCCGCCGACGAGGCCCCGCAGGACGTCCCGGTGGCCCGCGACTACCTGGCCGACCACGCCGGCGCCGACCCGACCGGCCTGTTCGCTGACCGGGTGGCCGACTACCGCGCCGAGGTGGTCCGCACCGCACCCGCGGACGCGAAGCAGGCCGTCGCCGAGGCGCTGCGGCGCAGGGGCGTGCGCAGCCTGGTGGTGCCGCCCGGCTTCCCGGAGGAGTTCCTCCCGGACGACGGCCCCTGGCAGCGCCTCGGCGACGACCCGCAGCTGACCGTGGCCGAACTCGACGCGGCGGACGGGGTGTTGACCACCGCGGCGGTCGGCATCGCGGTGACCGGCACCATCGTGCTGGACACCGGCCCGGGCCAGGGCCGCCGGGCGCTCACCCTGCTGCCCGACTACCACCTGTGCGTGGTCCGCGAGGAGCAGATCGTCGGCGACGTGCCCGAGGCGCTGGCCGCGCTGGACCCGGCCCGTCCGCTGACCTTCGTCTCCGGGCCCTCGGCCACCAGTGACATCGAACTCGACCGGGTGGAGGGCGTGCACGGTCCGCGCACCCTGGTCGTCGTCCTCGTCGGAGCGGAGCCGGTGGTATGAGCACGGTGGACCCGAGTGGCGTCGTGGACGCCCACCACCACGTCTGGGACCTCTCGGTGCGTGACCAGGACTGGATCACCGGCCCCGAACTCGCCCCGCTGCGGCGGGACTTCACCCTGGACGAACTGGAGCCCCGGGCGCGGGCGGCCGGGGTCGGCGCCACTGTGCTGGTGCAGACGGTCACGGTGGCCGAGGAGACCCCGGAGTTCCTGGCCCTGGCGGCCGGCAGCGATCTGGTCGCCGGTGTCGTCGGCTGGACCGACCTGACCGCCGACGGGGTCGCCGACACCCTGGCCGCGCTGCGGGAGGGCCCCGGCGGTGCGTACCTGGTCGGCATCCGGCACCAGGTCCAGGGCGAGCCCGACCCGGACTGGCTGGTCCGCCCCGACGTGCTGCGAGGCCTGGCCGCCGTCGCCGACGCCGGTCTGGCCTACGACCTGCTGGTGCTGCCGGAGCAGCTGCCGGCGGCGGCCAGGGCCGCCGAACTGCTGCCCGGTCTCACCTTCGTCCTGGACCACCTGGGCAAACCGCCGATCGCGGCGGGGGAGCAGGAGCCGTGGGCGACCCGGCTGCGCGAGCTGGCGCTCCGCCCCAACACCTTCGCCAAGCTCTCCGGCCTGGTCACCGAGGCCGAATGGCACCGCTGGAGCACCGCCGACCTGCGTCCCTATGTCGGGACCGCGCTGGACGCCTTCGGTCCGGACCGGCTGATGGCCGGCTCGGACTGGCCGGTGTGCACGCTGGCGGCCGACTACGGGCGGGTCATGGACACCGCCCGCGACCTGGTCTCGGCGCTCGGCCAGGACGAGCAGCGGGCGGTCCTGGGCGGCACCGCCGTCCGCGCCTACCGGCTGCCGACAGCATGAGGGCCCCGCCGTCCGCACCCGTGGGTGCGGACGGCGGGGCCCTGCAGCATCAACGAGCCTGCTGGTCGAGCGGGTCGACTACAGCGGGCGGATGTTCTCCGCCTGCGGGCCCTTGGGGCCCTGCGTGACGTCGAACTCGACCTTCTGGCCCTCGAGGAGCTCGCGGAAGCCCTGGGCGTTGATGTTCGAGTAGTGGGCGAAGACGTCGGCGCCGCCGCCGTCCTGCTCGATGAAGCCGAAGCCCTTTTCGGCGTTGAACCACTTCACGGTTCCACTGGCCATGATCTGTCTCCTTCAGGGGCAGAGTTCGGGCGCCGCACTGTGCGGTGTCCGAGTCGCCGCGATGATCGCCCCGCTCCGGCTGCGACAAGACACAGAAGGCCGGAAAAACAAAAGTGCGCCCGCGGTCACTGTCAACCCGCCAGGCGCACACAACGTTCATGGGAACACCAAAACTGCAACGCCTTCAAAGCTAGCACACGCCGCGCCGACCTAGCCGTTCTTTCCGTCCGGGTCAGGCTGTGCAAGGCTGGCGGGTACGGACGCCACCCCCGTCCCCCCAGAATCCCTCCCCCCGACTGCGAGGCACGATGCGCGTCACCATCGCCGGTTGCTCCTTCTATCTGCAGGCGAGCGAGGTCGTCGCGCTGATGAAGGACATCAAGGCCGAGCCGGTCACCGGCGAGTCGGTCCGGATCGGACGGCGGAACTACCCGGTCAAGCAGGTCGGTGCGGTGATCACCAAGCAGGACCGCCGTGACTTCAGCGCCGCCGACGTCACCCGGGCGATGGAGAAGCTCGGCTTCACCTGCAGCCCGGCGCCCGCGCCGGAACCCGCGCCGGAACCCGCGCCGGTCGTCCAGCCCGAGACCGGTACCGAGCAGCTCTGGCAGTAGCCGCCGGCCGGGCTAGCCGAGCGCAGGCAGGTCCGGCAGCGCGTCCAGATAGACCCACACGCCCCCCTCGCGGATGAACCTGCTGTTCTCGTGCAGCACGCCCTCCTCCCCGTGCTCGGAGAAGTGGGCCCGGAACTCGACCGTGCCCGCGAGGTGGAAGGGGCCGCCCTCGCTGCTGCCCAGCACCTCCAGCCGGGTCCAGCGCTGACCCGGGTCCAGCGCCAGCCGCGCGGGCCGGGTGCTGGAGTGCCAGCTGCGCAGCAGGTACGCGGTGTCGCCGACGGCGAAGGCGCTGTAGCGGGAGCGCATCAGCAGTTCGGCGGTGGTGGGAGCGGGCACGGGGGCCCGGCCCGGTTCGGGCGCGACGGCGGTGTGGAACGGCCGGCAGCACTCCTGGTACGGCTTGCCGAAGCCGCAGGGGCACTCGGCGTCCCCGCCGAGCGGCAGAATCGTTGCTGCCGGGGCGGCTGCCCTGCGCGCGCCGGTCTTCGTCGCACCGGTCTTCGCCGTGCTGCTGCTGCGCGCCTTGCTGTTGCGGGCCTTGCTGCGTCGGGACATCCCTCGATTGTGCCCGCTCCGCGGCGCCCGTCGGGCCCGGGGCGGCAGCCGGTCACCCTCAGGTGTGGCCCTCGACGCCCTTCTGCGGGCTTTTCGAGGGTGCCGGCGCCTGCTCCGGCTGGTCCTTGAAGGAGATCAGCACCTGCTGTTCGGGCCGGCGTTCCTCCTGCCGCACCAGGGCGTCCAGCACCTCCCGGTCGGCCCGGGTCAGCGGCGGCTGGGTCAGCGAGCGCGGCCACAGCCGGCGGGCCCGCACCACATTGACCTCCGCCGCGTACATGGTGATCCGGGCCGCGAGGTAGAGCCAGGAGATGAGTCCGAGGACGGTGCCGAAGAAGCCGTAGACCTGGGTGGAGTGCCGTAGTTGATGGGCCACCAGGATGCCGCCGAAGGTCTGCAGCGCGGTCCAGAAGGGGCCGGCGATCAGGCAGCCCGGTAGCAGCTGGCGCAGCGTCACCTCCTCGGGGGTGAGGATGCGGAAGCAGGCCAGGTAGAGGCCGATGTTGACGGCCACCGAGCCGATCAGGCCGCCGACCCAGGCCAGTGCGCCGTGCGCGAGGAAGCCGACCAGGCCCGCCGTGGCGGTGCTGAGGGCCAGGCCGAGGCCGAGGGCCAGCAGCATCAGCAGCCCCCGGCCGATCCGGTCGAAGAAGCCGGGCCGCTCGGTGCCGGGGATGTTCCACACCTGCGCCATGGCGAACTGCAGGATCTGGGTCATCCCCAGCGAGCCGTAGAGCAGGCCCAGTGTGCCGATGGCGACGGCGGCCCCGGTGCCCTGCAGCGAGTGCACGTTGTCCTGCAACTGGTTGCCGATGATGGGGAAGTCGGCCAGCGCGGAGTGCAGCACGGCCCGCTGCGCCCCGGGGTTCCCGTGCAGCACGAAGCCCAGGCCGGTGGTCAGCAGCAGGAGCAGCGGGAACACCGCGGCGAAGGCGTAGTAGGTGATCAGCGCGGACAGCTGGCCGCCGCGGTCGTCGCCGAACTTCTTCACCACGCCGACCACGAACCCCGGTGTCCGCCGGGCCTGTTGGGCCCGGTCCACCGAGTGCAGACCCCGTTCGAAGATGTTCACGCCGTCGCTCCGACTGTCGTGCCGTGCGGTTGGTGCCTCACCCTCCGCCTGCCCTGATCCGCCCGGACGATACCGGCAGGCCGCGGGGCACCGGGCTAGCGGAACCGGGTGAGCTCGCGCTTCCCGGCCGCGCGCCGGGCGGCCGGGAGCCGCCGGTCGGCCTCGGCTACGGCGGCCCGCTGGCCCGCGTACAGCACGCCGTAGCCGAAGCCCTGCTCGCCGGCCCGGTGCGCGGCGGCGGCCAGTTCCGGCAGGGCGGCGCAGGCCAGCAGCGCGTCCTGACGCTCGCCCAGCAGCTCCTGGAGGTCCTTCATCCGCAGGGCCAGCCGCCCGGCGGACTTCCCCACCACCGAGCGGGCGCCCTCGGCCGCGTAGCGGGCCCGCTTGGCGGCCTTGCGCGCCTCGTGCAGGGCCTGGTCGTGCTGCGGACCTGCCGGGGTGGCCGACGCCTCGGCCAGGCGCAGGGCGACCCGGCGCTGCTCGCGGCGCGCGGTGCGGCGGAACTCCGCGACCGCGCCGCGGTGGGCCCGGCCGCGCAGCGGCGGCCGGGCGGCCAGCGCCTCCAGGCCGTCCAGCAGCACGAAGTAGCGCGGGCTGTCCAGGGTGGCGACCGCGCGCTTCCAGGAGCGCCGGTACTCGGCCGAGGCCCAGCCGTCGATCCGTTCGCGCACCGGCCCTGGGCACTCCGCCGCCGGCAGCCGCCCGATCTCCGCGCCGAGCCTGGCCCCCAGCACCTCCCGGTCCCTGGCCTCGCCGAGGACCGCGCCGAGCCAGCGCAGCTCCTCGGCCAGCGCCTGGCAGGGCTCGTCGGCCAGCAGCCGCCGGTGGGTGCGCAGGGTGCTGCGGATCCGGCGCACCGCGACCCGCATCCGGTGCACCGCGTCGGCCTCGTCCGCGCGGACGGCCGGGTCCAGGGCGATCAGCTGCTCCGTCTGCCCGCGCAGCAGCGCGGTGACGGCGGCGCCGATGCTCCGGGCCTCCCGCGGAGCCGGGACGACCGCCCCGGCACTCTCCAGGCCCAGCGCGCGGGCCAGTTTGGAGCCGCTGAGCGAGCGTCGCAGCCCGGCCCCGACGAGCCGCTGCTCCACCGCATCCAGCAGTGCGGTGCCGCCCTTGACCAGCTCGGCCTCGACCTCGGTCCAGGCGGTGGGCGCGGCGGGGCCGCCGCTGCGGTGGCCGTTGGCGCTGCCGTTCCGCTGGGCCGGTATCACCGGCCTCACGGGCTGCGCCGCCTGCGCCGCTTCGGCGGGGAGCTCTGGGAGCCCTGGGAGTCCTGAGAGCCGCTCCGGGGCGAGCAGCTGCGCCGAGACGGCGTCCTGGGCCACCTCGGCCAGCGAGCGGTGCTCGCTGTCCAGCAGCAGCCGGCGGAGCCGGTGGGTGCGCAGCCGCACGATCGGGACCAGCTTCTCACCGCGCGCGTACGCCCGGGTGCGCTGGGTGAGCGCGCGGGGCACCCGTCCCGGCGCGCCGGCGCTCAGCGGAAGCTGCACCTCGCGGCGCCGGTCCGGGCCGACCGGCAGCTTCAGGTGCCAGCCGGCGTCGTGCCCGCCGGTGCGGCGGCGCAGGGTGATGCCGTGTTCGAGCAGCCGGAGGTCGACGGTGTCGTAGTAGACCGCGTCCAGGTCCTCCACCCCCGGATCGGACACCTCGGCGACGCCGGGGAGCCCGTCCAGAGCGGGAAAAGCCGCGTCCGCCAGGCCGTCGAACTTGCGTTCCTTCTCCAGGTGACTGCTCTTCATGCCCCTTCCCTGCCCAACACCGGCGGTGCCATACCGCGCCCGGCGAGGTTTCAGCCGACTCCCGCTGGCGGAAAAGACCTGCATGAACAGACTCGCGGAACGCGTCGAGGTGCGGCGGGGCCTCCGTTACGGCCCCAGCGGGCAGATGCTCGACGTCTACCGGGCGGCCGCCCCGCCCGGTGAGCTGGTGCCGACCGTGCTGCTGTGGCACGGCCGCCCCGCCGACAACCGGGCGGTGATGGCCACCCTGGCCCGGGAGGTGGCCGGCCACGGCCTGGTCGTCCTGGTGCCCGACTGGCGCACCGACGCACCGGACGGCGGCTGGGGGCAGTTGCGCGAGTCCCTGGCCTACGCCCGCACCCGCGCGGTCCGGCACGGCGGCGACGCCCGGCGGATGGTGCTGGCCGGCTGGTCCCTCGGCGGCCGTGCCGCGCTGGCCACCGCGCTGCGGCCGTCCGCCGCCAGCTCCGACGGCTGGCGTCCGAGCGCCGTGGTCGGCCTGGGCAGCAACTACCGCTCCGAGGACGAGCTGATGTACCCCACCGTGATGGAGGACCTGGCCCTCTCCCGGGCCACCCCGGTCCCGGTCCGGCTGCACCACGGCACCGCCGACGCGGTCGTCGACGTCGCCCGCTCCCGCGAGTTCGCCGCCGCACTGCGCTCCCGGGGGTGGCCGGTCACCCTCACCGAGTCGGACTCGGACCACTCCGGGGTGGTGATGGCCGAGTACGACAAGGCCCTCGGCCGCTGCCGCGGCGCCACCGCGGACCACGCGCTGCGGGCCGGCGAGGTGACGGCCCGGCTGATCGCGGAGGCGGCCGGGGTGCGGGTGGCCTGACCGGGCGCACACCACCTACTCTGGCCCGATGGACGCGGTACGGGTGTGGCTGGGGTGGGCCGACGGCGGTACGGGCGGGGCGGCCGGGGGTGCCGCCGTGCTGGACCCGGTGGAACGGGCCAGGGCGGCGGCCTTCGTCCGCGCGGAGCTGCGGGAGCGGTACACCGCCGCCCATGTGATGCTGCGTCAGGTGCTCGGCGGCTGCCTGGACCAGGACCCGGCCGAGGTGCGCTTCGCCCGTCAGGACTGCCCCTGCTGCGGCGGCCCGCACGGCCGTCCGGTGCTGGCGGGGGAGCGGCCGCCGCTGGAGTTCTCGCTGTCCCACGCCGGCGCCCTGGTCGCGGTCGCCGTGGCCGGGGCCGGGGTGCCGATCGGCGTGGACGTCGAGGCGCTGCCCAGGCCCGGCACGGTCGCCGAGGTGGGTTCCAAGCTGCACCCGGCCGAGCGCGCGGAGATCGACGCCGCGGACGACCCGGTGGCGGCCTTCGCCCGGATCTGGACCCGCAAGGAGGCCTACCTCAAGGGCCTTGGCACCGGCCTCGGCCGCGCCCTGGACCTCGACTACGTCGGCACCGGGCAGCCGGGCCCGGAGGGCTGGGCGTTGGCCGACCTGGCCGCACCCGACGGCCACGCCGTCGCGGTCGCGGTGCGGCAGTCGGAGCCGGTTGTGGCAGGGTTGGCCTGGTTCGGGCAGAAGAACCGGAACGACTCGAAGGCCTGAAGCGACCGGAACGACCAGGACTGAGGACCAGCGCCGCCATGACCGACCCCCGACCGTACGTCCTGCTCAGCGCCGCCATGTCGGTGGACGGCCGGATCGACGACTCCTCGCCGGAACGGCTGCTGCTGTCCTCGCCGGAGGACTTCGACCGGGTGGACGAGCTGCGCGCGCAGAGCGACGCCGTCCTCATCGGCGCCGGGACGCTGCGCAGCGACGACCCCCGGCTGCTGGTCAACGCGCCGGCGCGGCAGGCCCGGCGCAAGGCCGAGGGGCGGCCCGAGCAGCCGCTGCGGGTGGTGCTGACCGGCAGCGGCGACCTCGACCCGGCCCGGCGCTTCTGGCACCACGGCGACGCCAGGGTCGCCTACGCCCCGGACGCCGCCACCGGGGCGCTCGCGGCCCGGCTGGGGGCGCTGGCCGAGGTGGTGGGCACCGGCGCCCGACTGGACCCGGGCGCGGTGCTGGACGACCTGGGCGCCCGCGGCGTGCGCCGGCTGATGGTCGAGGGCGGGGGAGCGGTGCACACCCTGTTCCTGACGGCGGGTCTGGTCGACGAGATCCAGTTGGCCGTCGCCCCCTTCTTCGTCGGCGACGCCGACGCCCCCGCGTTCGTCCGCCCCGGGCTGTTCCCGCAGGACGCCGCGCACCGGATGACCCTGGCCGGGACCAGCGCCCTCGGCGACACCGCGCTGCTCCGCTACCTGGTCGCCCGGCCGCCGCTGACCCCGGCCGACCGCAGGCTGCTGGCCGAGGCCGTCGCCGAGTCCCGGCTCTGCCCGCCCTCGGACACCGCCTACTCGGTCGGCGCCCTGGTCGTCGCCGAGGACGGCACCGAACTGGCCCGCGGCCACTCCCGCGAGGGCGGCGACCCCAAGGTGCACGCGGAGGAGGCGGCCCTGGCCAAGATCCCCGCCGACGACCCGCGGCTGCCCGGCGCCACCCTCTACACCACCCTGGAGCCGTGCAGCGTCCGGGCCTCCCGTCCCACCCCGTGCGCCCAGCTGGTGCTCGCCTCCGGGATCCGCCGGGTGGTGCTGGCCTGGCGCGAGCCGGCCCTGTTCGTCGCCGACTGCCAGGGCGTGGAACTGCTGGAGCAGGCCGGGGTCACCGTGCTGGAGTGCCCCGAACTCGCCGCCGAGGCCCGCGCGGTCAACGCCCACCTGGGCTGAGCGGCTCAGTCCGTCCGCTCGTCGAGGTCCGCCCCGTCGGCGGCGGGGTCCTGCTGCTGCTCCGGCCACACCCCGACATGGTCCGGCTCCAGCGAGACGCCGACCCGGTGCTCCATGCCCAGGGCCTCCAGGAACTGCCGGGGCAGCTGGATCCGGCCGGCCCGGTCCAGCATCGCGTACTCGCGCTCCTCCAGGGACTCCTCGCCGTGCTCGTCGGTGGCCAGCCGGCGCAGCACCTCGGAGCTGGCCCGGCCGTCGCGGACGGCGACGGTGCGGCGGACCTCGCCGGCCACCATCAGGTCGTGCGTGACGATCACCACGGTCGCCCCCAACTCCCGGTTGACGGTGCGGAAGGCCTCGAAGATCTGGGCACCGGTCTCCGAGTCCAGCTCCCCGGTGGGCTCGTCGGCGAGCACCACTGAGGGCTCGTTGGCCAGGGCGACGGCGATGGCCACCCGCTGCTGCTCGCCGCCGGACATCTGCTGCGGACGCCGGTCGCCGCAGTGCCCCACGCCGAGCAGATCGAGCAGCTCACCGGCCCGCTCGCCGCGCTGCCGCTTCAGCGCCCGGCCCCTCCCTCCGCTCAACTGCATGGGCAGCGCCACGTTCTGGCGGCCCGTCAGGAAGGGCATCAGATTGCGGGCGGTCTGCTGCCAGACGAAGCCGACCACCTCGCGGCGGTAGGCCAGCCGCTCCTTGGCGCCCATCGCCATCAGGTCGCGGCCGGCGACGGTGGCCTTCCCCGCGGTGGGCACGTCCAGCCCGGCCAGGATCTGCAGCAGCGTGGACTTGCCGCTGCCGGAGGCGCCGACCAGGGCCATCAGATCGCCCTTGGCGACGGTCAGGTCCAGCCCCTGCAGGGCCTGGACCTCGACCCCGTCCGAGGAGAAGATCCGGACCAGCCGGTCGCAGGCGATCACCGCGTCGTGCCCGTAGGCGGGCTGCTGCCGGGCGGCGGCGACCCGGCCGCGCAGCTCGTCCAGGCTGGGTACGGTCTCCGGCCCGCCGTCCCCGGGACGGCCGCCGGTCTGGCCTTGCGCGGTGGTGCTCACCGTTGGTCCCCCACTCTCAACTCGACGCCGATCTGGCGCCTGCCGATCACAGCTGCCTCCACCACGACCACGCCGACAGCCAGCGCCAGCAGGGCGAGACCGGGGCCCAGCACCGGCAGCGCGGTGGCCCGCAGGCCGGCGTCGACGTCCGCTCCGACCAGGGCCGCGAGGTCCACCGAGGGGCCCAGCAGCGGCACCGCGGCCAGCCCCAGCCCGGTGCCCGCCAGCACCGCCGCGACCACCTGCGGCAGCGCCTCCACCAGGATCAGCCGATATCCCTGACGGGGCGTCATGCCCATGGTCCGCAACCGTACCAGCAGCGCTGCGCGCCCCGGGGCGGCCTGGAGCAGGGACAACAGCACCGCCAGCACCGCGAGCAGGGCGCCGGCCGCGATGGTGGCCAGGTAGAGCGTGGCCGCCCCGTCGGACTGCCGGTCGCCGTGCAGCGCGGCGAGCGCCTCGCTGTGCAGGTCGACGGTGGTCACCGTGGAACCGGAGCTGCGCGCCACGGCGGCCCGCAGCGCCGGGCCGTCCACCGGACCGGTGACGTAGAGCGTCAGCACGTCGTCGGCGTGGGCCGAGACCTGCGTCCGGGCGGCCAGTGCCTGGGCGGAGGCGACCACGAACGGCGCCTTGCCCATCAGTACCGAGTCCAGGACCCCGGCGACCACGATCTGGAAGGAGCCGGAGTCGTCCTGCACCGTCATCGGCGCACGGCCCATGGTCCCCGCCACGTCGGCGGAGACCAGTACCGGGATCGGCCCGTTGCCGCTCCAGTGCAGCAGCCCGGCCGGGAAGGAGCCGCCCACCCGGTCGGAGACGGCCCGGTAGCCGTCCGGGTCGACCCCGTAGAAGTCGACCTCCGCGCCCACGGTGGGGAACGCCACCCGGGTCTGCGCCACCGGCAGCACGCTGCGCACGCCGGGTGCGCTGCGGACCGCGGCGACCACGGCGGCCGGGATCGGCGAGCCGGTGGCGGTCACCCGGGCGTCCGCGCCCACCTGGGCCAGCGCCGCCCGGTCGCGGGCGTCACTGACACCACTGAGCACCTCGGTGCCGAAGACGGCCACGGTCAGCGCCAGCAGCAGGGCCAGCAGCGGCAGCACCGAGGCGGTCGAGGAGGCCCGCCCGGCCCTGGCCAGGCCGAGGAAGCCGACGGCGCCGCCGCGCCGCTGCGAGGGGCGGGCGGCCAGCCGCAGCGGCCACGGGTAGATCCGCATCAGCAGGAACGCCCCGGCCAGCCCCATCAGCGGCGGTGCGCAGGTCAGCAGCAGGTCGACGCCGCCGCCAGACGCCAGCCCCTGGCGCCGCACCGCGACCACGGCGACCACCGCCACCAGCACCACGGCCAGTTCGGCGACGGTGCGCCGGCGGCTGGGCCTGGCCGTGGTCACGTCCTCGGGACGGTCGGCGGCCCGGAGCCTGCGGTGCCGCAGCAGCCCGCGCAGCGGGATCGCGGCGGTGGCCACCGCCCAGACCGCTAGGCCGGCGGTGAGCGCGGGCAGGGTCCGGCCGGTGGGCAGGAGCAGCAGCGCCAGGCCGATGCCGACGGCGGCGCCGGGGACGGTGCAGCACAGCGCCTCGCCCAGCAGCCGTCGGCCCAGCGCCGGCATGCTGCCGCCGCGTGCCCGCAGCAGCCGCAGTTCGGCGTCCCGCCGGTCCGCCGCGAGCCCGGCCGCCATCAGCAGCACCGCGCCGGCGACCCCGGCCGCGCCGGCGATGCCGACGGTGAGCACCGGGGTGATCGCGTTCGCCTCGGTGGTGAACTGGCTGAGGGCGTCGGGCAGGCCGGAGGTGAACTGCTCGCCCTGCGGGAACCCGTCACCGGGCACCCGGGCCGCCGCCTGCCCGCCTCCGGTCAGCAGGTCCGACAGCCTGCTCTGCAGCCCCGGGATGTCGTGCGCGTGCAGGGCGCCCTGCTGCGGCAGGAACCACCAGTACGCCTCCAGCCCGCCGATGGCCGGGAAGTACGGGACGGTGCCGGCCGCCACCAGCGCCTCGGCGTGCCAGGTGCTGCCGGGGTTGGGGTCGCCCTTCGGCGGCAGCGTGATGGTGGAGGAGGGGGCGACCAGCCGCGGCTCCGCGCTCCAGTAGTCCTGGTCCTGGTACCGGAGCTGCTGGGTGACCGGCTGGTAGACGCCGACCACGTGCAGCAGCACCGGGGCGCCCTGCTGCGGCGCCAGGTGCAGCACCTGGCCGAGCCGGATGTGGACGGTGGTCGCGGTCGCGGCGCTGATCGCGATCTCCAGCTCGCCGGGGGCGGCGGAACCGGCGTCGGGCGCCTGCGGCATCCGGCCCTGGAGCAGCTTCAGCCGGGAGGCGTCGCCGTCCTGCCAGTCCAGGGTCATCAGCGGCGGGATGCCCTCGGGCCGGGCCAGCCCGGGGTCCATCAGGAAGTCCCTGATCCCGGTGGTGTGGACGCCGGTGCTGCCGCCGGTGGTCTCGGCCGGCACCTCGGTGAGGATGTCCGCGAGCTTGGAGCGGACCGTCGCCAGGTTCGACGGCGACACCGCGGACGCGTCGCCGAGTTGGGGCAGGGTGCCGTCGTTGCTGAAGCCGGCCACCGCTTCCAGCGCCGATCCCGACACCCCGGCCTTGGCCAGCTCGCTGCGCAGCGCGCCGTCCTGGTAGCGGTCGTACCAGCGCGGGAAGCCGGCCGCGATGAAGGTGGTGGCCAGCACCAGCACGGTCAGGGCCAGCGCCGCCCCCGCGGCCGACCGCAGCCTGGTACGGGTCCACGGCGCCACGGCCGGCGGCCGGTTCCCCCGGCGACACAGGCCCAGCAGGCCAAGCAGACCCAGCGGCCCTCCCCGGCGCGGTTCCTGACGCTCGCTCACCTGATCCCCGCTCATGATTCCTCCGGCTGCCGCAGCTGCCGCGCCGGGTCGCCGCCGCGCAGCCCCGCCGCCACCGCGGTCAGCAGCGGCACCGCGGCGACCGCCACCAGCAGCAGCACCAGCCGATCGCCGGGTATCCGCACCAGTACCTGGGGCACCGGCCGGTGCGCCAGCGGGGTGATCACCAGCAGCGGTGTCACCAGCCGGGTCAGCGCGAGGCCCAGGCCGGCGCCCACCCCGACGCCGACCAGGACCGGCAGCGCCAGCTCCGCGGCGGTGCCGCGGACCAGCTGCCACCGTCGGGCGCCCAGCGCCTGAAGCACCGCCACCTCGCCCGTCCGCCGCCGTACCGCGCCGGTGGCGTCGGCGCTGAAGCCCACCGCGGCCAGGGCGACCGCCAGCGCGACCGCGGCCAGCAGCGCGGCCTGCGGTCCGGTGCCCAGCGGGTCGGTCAGGGCGGCCCCGGAGACCTGGTCCCGGACGTACACCGCCTCCACCCCCTGCAGGTTGCGCAGCGCCGTGCCGACCCGGTCGGCGGCGCCGGGGGCGACGGACAGCCACCACTCGGCCGCCGGCAGCGGAGTGGCCTGGTCGGCCAGCGCCCGGCGGTTGTAGGAGGCCAGGTCCACCAGCAGGGCCCCGCCGTACTCGCTGGGGTCGGTGCTGCCGTACCCCGAACCCTGGACCAGCGCCGAGCCGTTGATCCCCTGCTCGGCCGCGCTCCCGGTGCCGGGCAGCGCCTTGACCGAGCCGGTGATGACCACCTGCACCGTGCCGGACCCCGAGGGGAGGGCCAGCTGCGAGCCGATCCGGGTGCCGGTGGCGGTCAGGAACCGCTGGTCGGCGACGGCCGGCAGGGCCCCGGTCGCGGTGCCGGCGGTGCCCGGGCCCAGGGTCAGCGTCCCGGAGGGGGTGTCGCTGCCCGGGTCGGCGTGGAAGGTGCCGCTGTCGATGCGCGCGGTCAGCAGCGCGCCGCCGCCGGAGGCCATGCCGAGCACCTTCCCGTCGACGTAGCTGGTGGGACCACCGGACAGGCTGTAGACCATGTTGTTCTCACCGGCGTCGAAGGACGCCTTCCAGGCGGCACCCGGCGGCAGGGTCGCCGCGGCGCCCCCCTGCCCGTGCACCGCGTGCACGGTGAAGGTCTGGGTGACCGCCCGGCCCAGGGAGACCGGGGTGGTGACGGTCATTCCGCTCAGCCAGAGCGGGTAGGCGGGGGCGCCGCCGCCGGTGGCGGCGTCCAGGTCGAAGGCGACCGGATGGGTGGCCCCGTCGGCGGCGACCGCGGCGGCGGCGAGGGTGTAGGGGAGGCCGTAGCGGTCGGTGACCTGGATCGCCACCTGGTCGGTAGCGGCGCTCATCTGCGGTTCGGCCGACGCCGCCGCGGACAGCCCGGCGCTGATGTCCAGCACGATGCTGTCCGGGCGGCCCGGGACCTGGATGCCCTCGGCGGCCGCGGACAGCGGCGGGTCCGCCAGCGAGGACAGCAGTTGCCGGGCGCTGCGGTCGGCCAGGTCGGCGCGCAGCGGGTACCGGTCCGCCTCCTGCCGGGTGTCCAGGGCGATCAGCTCGGCGCTGCGGCCGGCGGTCGCCGACACCGAGCTGCGGCCGACCGGGACCGCGCCGGTCACCCCGGGCAGCGCGGCGTACTGCCCGCCCTGGCCGAACGGCGGGGTGCTGTTGGCGGCCACCCGGATCTGGCCGCCGGTGTCGAACGCGGCCTGGTCGGTCTGCGACTGCTGCCAGGTGGCGATCTGGCCCAGCGAGAGGGTGCCGATGGCGGCGGCCAGCGACAGCACCAGCACCGGTCCGGCGCCCTGCTGCGGCCGCCGGGCCAGCTGCCAGCCCACCATGGCGGCCGGCAGCGAGCGTCCGCGCGGGATCAGCCGTTCGGCGGCCTTGGCCGCCATCGGTATCAGACGCAGCGTCAGCACCGTTCCGGCGCACAGCGCCAGGGTCGGCGCGGCGACCAGCACCGGGTCGATGCCCAGCTTGCCGCCGCTGTCCGCGGTGAGTACCCCGCTGCCGTCGCTCTGGGCGGCGTAGTGGTTCAACTGCCAGTAGGCGCCCACCGCCAGGCAGACCAGGGCCAGGTCGGAACCGCCGCGCAGCAGTCCGGGCAGCGCCGCCCGGCGGGCCCGTCCGCGCCGGTGCTCGGACCAGCTCCTGGCCCGTACCAGGGTCGGTCCGAGCACCACCAGCGCGCTGGCGAAGGCCGCGGCCAGCGCGACCCACCAGGCGCTGTCCGGCAACGGACCGTCCAGCCGCACGCCGGAGCGGGCCAGCGGGCCGTAGCCGCCGAGCAGCCGGATCAGCGGGGCGGCCAGCAGCGGCGCGAACGCGGCCGCGGGCAGCACCAGCAGCACCGCCTCGGCGGCGGCCAGCAGGGTCAGCCGGCGCGGGGCGGCGCCACGGGCCCGCAGCAGCGCGTTCTCCGACTCCCGCTCCTCGGCCAGCAGCCTGGCCGCCAGCAGCAGCGTCATCATCGCCAGCAGGCACAGCTGCAGTACCGCCACCAGCAGCGTGGCCCGGGCCACCAGCAGCGAGTTCTGCAGCTGGTCCAGCAGCGAGGGCAGCACGCAGGTGGCGGAGAAGGGCCCGGAGCCGCTGCCGACGGACTGGTTGCCGATGCCGTTCACCACCGTGCGCAGGCTCTGCGCCAGCGCGGGCAGGCGGCCGCTGTCCAGGCCGCCGAAGTCGGCGACGACCTGCCAGGACTCCTGGTACTGCGGGACGGTGCCGTTGCCGAAGTCGGCGTCGTCGACCAGCAGCGGGCCGTAGGAGCTGGTGCTGCTCCCGGAGCTGCGCGAGGCGCCCTTGCCGGCCAGCGGGTCGAGCTGCCAGTAGCGGTCGGCGCTGCTGCGCGGGGCGTAGACGCCGGTGATCCGCAGCTGCACCTGCCTGCCGCTGAGCCGGTCCTTGACGGTGACCACGGGGGTGCGGCCGCCGGTCGCCCCGAAGCGCTGGGCCGCGGCCTGCGGCACCGCGACCGGGACCGGCGCGCCCGGCACCGCCGTCCCCGGCCAGGCGCCGCTGACCAGGCGCAGCCGGGAGCGGTCCGGCGAACCCAGCGAGGCGGTGTCGGGGTCGGCCCCCTTCGCCGCGCCGGGCAGGGCGTAGGGGTCGGACAGCGCCAGCGTCGTCGTGCTGGTCGGCAGTCCGGGGAAGGCCTCGGCGGCGAGCTGCCGGACCGCGGCGTCGTTCTTCGCCCGGTCCGTCTGGCCCGCGGTGCGGGTCAGCAGCAGCGGGGTGCCGGCGGCGTCGGTGGTGGCCAGGGTGCGCCGCACGCCGGCGTCGCCGACCGAGGAGGTGAAGCCGGCCAGTGCGGCCAGCACCGTGGTGGTGAGCAGCACGGTGAGCAGCGCCGCAGCGATCAGCAGGCGGTGTGCCCGCACCCGCAGCAGGACGAAGCCACCCACCTGAGCCCCCGTGTCTCGATCCGATCACCCCCGGTTCGCGGGCGATCCTGTCACGCAGGCCAGTGGTGGCGGAAGGGCCGCGGGTAAATCTTGACCGACCCGGTAGTGGACGGGAGTTGGCTCAGCGTGTACAGGTCAGCGGGTGCACGGGGTCAGCGGGTGCACAGGGTCAGGGGGTGTTCACCATCGACGCCGCCGCGTACTCCAGGTAGTCCCAGAGCTGCTGCCGGTGCTCCTCGGCCAGCCCCAACTCGTCCACCGCCGCCCGCATGTGGCGCAGCCAGGCGTCGTGGGCGGCGCGGTCGACGGTGAACGGGGCGTGCCGCATCCGCAGCCGCGGGTGGCCCCGCTGGTCGCTGTAGGTGCGCGGGCCGCCCCAGTACTGCATCAGGAACAGTGCGAGCCGCTCCTCGGCCGGGCCGAGGTCCTGCTCCGGGTACATCGGCCGGAGCAGCGGGTCCTCGGCGACGCCCTGGTAGAACGTGTGCACCAGGCGCCGGAACACCGGCTCGCCGCCGACCTGCTCGAAGAACGTCCGGGTGTCGAGGGTGCCTCGCTTGATCTGGTCCACGGCCCCATGGTCTCAGATGTTCGAGTCCCGGACGGCCGGGCCGGTCATCGTCCATACTCACCGGATGATCACATCGCGCGAGCTGCTGCAGGCCCATCTGGACGCCTTCAACGCCCGGGACCTGGACGCCCTGATGGCCGGGTTCGCCGACGACGCGGTCTGGCGGACCGGCACCGACACGGTCACCGGGCGGGCCGCGCTCACCGAGCTGTTCGGCTGGGCGATGGCCAACATCCTGCCGGAACTGACCCTGCGCACCCTGGTGGTCGAGGGTGGCCTCGCGGCCTGCGAGCTCACCGAGACGCTCACCCACGAGGGCCGGACCAGCGCCGTCCCGATAGCGGGCTTCTTCCGCTTCCGGGACGGCCTGATCGTCTCGGCCGCCGTCTACCGCGAGGGCAGTGCCGACCTGGCCTGAACGTCTCCTCGGATCGCTCAGGCGCCGTACGGCCGTCAGGCGTGGTGCACCGTGATGGTGGTCCAGGCGCCGACGTGGATCCGGTCGCCGTCCTTCAACGGGACCGGGGTGTGCGCCGGGATCGAGTCCGGGGCGCCGTTGAGGGTGGTGCCGTTGGTGGAGTCCTGGTCGATGACCACCCAGCCGCCGTCCGGCTGCTCCTGCAGCAGCGCGTGCTGGTGCGAGGCCCCCGGGTCCTCGGGGGCGGTGGACAGGTCGATCTCGGGCACGGTGCCGCGCTGGTTGCTGCGCCGGCCGATCCGCAGCTGGCCGCGCCCGGTCATGGGCACCCGCCGCTCCTGCGAGTACGGCGGGTAGTACAGCCCGGCGGCGTCCGGGCCGCTGCGCGCCATCATGTCGTTGAAGTAGTCGCGGTCGGCGGCGACGGTGGCCACCCAGGTGACCCGGCCGACCGGCTGGGACGGCTGGGACTGCTGCTGCTGTTCCTGCGGCGGCGGCAGGAAGTAGTCGGTGCCGAAACCGCCGCTGGTGTCGCCGGTGGAGTACTGGACCCCGCCGTAGGTGCCCGGCTGGGGCTGCGGGGGCTGCTGCTGTTGCGGCTGGACGGGCCGGCCCGGCTGGGCGTAGCCGCCGGGCTGCTGTCCGTAGCCCTGCTGCTGCCCGTACTGCGGCTGCGGCGGCTGGGGCTGGCCGTACGGCTGCTGCTGCTGGAAGTGCGGCGGCACCGGGGACGGCTGTTGCTGCTGCGGGGGCTGCTGCTGGGCCCGCCGCGAGGGAGTGGCCAGGTCGTAGTCGTAGCCGCACTCCTCGCAGTAGCGGCCGGTCTGCGGGGTGCTGCAGATCGGGCACATCTCCAGACCCGCGGTCTGCGGCGGCTGCTGCTGCGCCGGGTCCGGGACGCCCCACTGCTGCGGCTGCTGCTGTTGCTGCGGCTGGGCGGTCTGCGTGGGCATGGGCCAGCCGCAGTAGTCGCAGTAGTCGGCGGCTGGCGAGTCATGGCCCTGCGGGCAGATCGGCATGGGGAGCCCCCCTCTGGCTCGTGGGTGCAGCGCCCGGCCGGGCGGCCTGCTTCTTCAGGACGCGTGCTGCTCTGATCAGGGCGTCTTCTTGACCCGGACCGTCTTGGTGGACCGGGTCTCCAGTGTCATCGAGTCGGCCTCGCTGACGTTCTTACGGAATCGAACGGTACCTTCCTTCGGGTCCACCACGTCCACCACCTTCGCCAACAGGCGGAAGGTGTCCTCATTGCCCGATTCGTGCGCCAGCTGGACCGCCTTGCCGAGCTTGGACGTCGCGTTGTCCACATCCCCGCGCCGGTGGGCCTCCATGCCCTCCTGGATCGCCTTCGCCAGATCGGCCTGGCCGGTGTAGTGCGCCACCTGCGGGCTGATCTTGGTGGAGGCGGCGATGTCGTCCGTCCACACCGCCTTGACCAGGCCCTGCGACAGCACCTCGGTGGTCCCGTCCGGCTGCGGCACCACCAGGCTGATCCGCCCGGCCAGCATCTCGCTGCCCACGGCCGCCGACGGGACCTCGATGCAGACGTGGTAGTCGCGGCTCTCGTCGCCCCAGGAGCCGGTGGGGTAGTCCCCGGCCCTCGGGCCGGACTCCTTGCGCCGCCCGGACAGGTCCTCGACGGTCGGCGCGACCTGCTTCACGAACTTCACCGCGGCGTTGGCCGGCGTCCACACCCGCAGGGCCACGTCCGCCACCTCCTTGCCCATGGCGTTCTCCATCATGGCCCGGAAGTCGTCGGCGAGACCCGCGGGGTCGGCGACGATGTCCACGGTGCCGAGCAGCGCCGAGGAGATCCGGCGCAGCTCCTGGATCTCCCAGTCGGTGCCGACGCCGCGGCAGTCCGCGGTGAAGTGGCCCTGCACCCGGTCCAGGGTGCGCTGCAGGTCGTTGGGGTTCTCGTGCTCGTTGCGGCCGTCGGTGAGCAGGATGCCGTGCCGGATCGATATGTCCCGGCGGGAGTGGAACAGCTGCTCGGCCTTGCTCAGCCAGGTGCCGATGGCGGTCCCGCCGCTGGGGGTGAGCCGGCGCAGCGACTGCTTGGCCTCCTCCCGGCTGCCGGCGTGCGCCACGGCGAGCTGGCCGCCGCCCGGGTAGACCTCCTTGGCCTCGTGGGTCCCGGCCACCACGGCGAAGGCGACCCCGTCCCTGACCGCGTCGATCGCGGCGGCGGTGGCCTCGCGGGCGGCGCGGATCTTGTCGGACGGGTAGTCCATGGAGCCGGAGCAGTCCACCATGATCACCACGGCGGCGTCCGGGCCGTCGGCGAAGTTGACCGGCTGGGCGCTGACGCTGCCGCTGGTCCCGCCGCCGGTCGCGGTGACCGTGACGATCGCGTTCACCTCGCGGGCGCCCTCGGCCAGGTACTCGTTCTGGAAGATGTCGACGGCGAACTGCGGCAGGTTGGACTTGGCGAGCCTGGCCATGGGGTCAGATCTCCCGCTTCTCTCCCGCGCCCAGGACGGGCAGCGAGAGCTCGGTGGGTGTGTAGGGGGTGGACAGGGGGGAGGCGAGGCAGGGCAGCACGGCGACTGTGATGTTGTCGTGCCCGCCGCGCTCGCAGGCGAACCTGACGAGTTCCTGCGCCGCCTCCAGCGGCCGGGTCCTGGCGTCGGCGGGGACCACGGCGCCGAGGTCGGCGGCCGACTCCCAGTAGTTCCACAGGCCGTCGGTGCAGATCAGCACGACTCCGGCGGAGGGGGGCGCGAAGACCGTGGTGTGCGGCTCGACCTCGACGGCGTCCGCCCCCAGCCAGCCGGTGATCGCATGGGCCCGGGCGTCGGCGTAGGCCTCGGCCTCCTCCATCAGCCCGGCCTCGACCATCCGGGCGGCCCAGGAGTCGTCCACGGTCAGCCGTTCGGAGCCGGCCCGCTCGTCCGGGAACCAGTAGGCCCGGCTGTCGCCGACCCAGCCCACGGTGACCTCGCCGTCGGCCGCGATGGCGCTGACGATGGTGCAGGCGGGGGAGTTGCGGCTGGGCTCCAGCGGGCCCTCGTTGGCCAGCTCCTCGACCCGCTGCGCCGCGGCCATGATCGCGGCGTGCATCGCCGGCTTGGGGTCCGCGCCCGACTCCAGCGCCTCCAGCAGGTACTCGCTCGCCGTGTCGGCGGCGGCCTGTGACGCCTCGTCAGGACGGGTCGCCGAGGAGACCCCGTCGCACACCACCGCGACCACGGCGGGGGAGCCGCCGGGACGGGAGGTGGCGGCGACGGCGAAGGCGTCCTCGTTGCGGTGGTGCCGGTGGCCGCGGTCGCTGACCCCGGTGACCCCGGCCAGCGCGCGCTCCTGATGGTCCCTCGGACGCGGCTGCGCCCGCCCGCAGGCCTCGCAGTACCCGTCCGCGTCGATGCGCTGTGCTCCGCACCCGACGCACACCGGGCCGCCGCCGGGGGCGATCACCACCACCGGGTTGGGCTCGGTCGGGGCGTGGTCCAGCTCCGACTCCGGCTCCTCCTCGCTGACCAGCAGCTGCGCGGGCGCGGCCAGCAGGAAGTCCCCGGTGGCTCCCGGCACATGCCCCTCCTGCGGAGCCTCCGCCCCGCCCCGCCCCAGCCCGGCCCGAGGATCCACCCCCACCACCGGCGGCCCTACCGGCCGCGGCGGCACAGCCCCGACTTCGCCGAGAGCCCCAGCCGGAGCCGGAGTACCTGCCTCGCCGCGGCTCCCGGCAGCGGCTGCCCCGGCCGCGCCTGGTGTGAACCCGCCGTGAGCGGCCTGCCCCGCAGGGGCCGCCGCCCCGGGGGACCCACCCTGGCTCACGCCGACTGCTCCCGCCTCCACCGCAGTTCCGGCTCCGCCGGGCCCGCCCGCCGCAGGCGCGCCCCCGCCGTAGGCGGCCTGCCCGGCGGGGGCTCCGGGACCGGAGGGCACGTCGGGGCCCGCGCCGGCAGGCACAACGCCGTGGGCGTGAGCAGCCCCCGCAGGGGCCGTCGCCCCGGAGGGCGGGCTTGCCGCGACCGTCAGGTCGCGCCCGCACTGCTCGCAGAAGCGGTCGCTCTCGCCCACCGGCTGCGCGCAGTTGGGACAGGAAAGGGTCAACTGGTCCATGCGCGCTTACACCCACGTCCTGGGCCGGGTGCGGTTGGCCCGCTCCACCCACTCGATCCGCTTCTCGGGCTGCTCCGCGAGACGCGCCAGTACCCGGTACGACTGCTCCAGCGCGAACCGCAGTTCCCGCTCCTCAGCCGGATGGCCCAGCAGCAGGATCGGTCCTGCACCCGCCGGACCGTCAGGACGCCCGGCCAGCACCCAGCCCAGGGCCTTGCCCAGCACCTCGACGGAGAGCTCCTCGCGGCGCCGTGCGTCCAGGCCGAGCCCGGTGAGCTGGACCGAACAGGCGTCCAGGTCGCCCTTGAGCGGTTCGGCCGCAGACCGCTCCCGCAGCCGCGCCCGCACCGCCGCGACCCGGGCCGCCACGTAGTGGTTGGAGGTCTCCGGGACCGACTCCAGCGCGTCCACCGCGCCCACCCGGTCGCCGGCCGCGAGCCGCACCCGGGCCAACCCGAAGGCCGCGCTGACGTAGGCGCGGTCGGTGGTCCACACCAGCCGGTAGAACTCGGCCGCGTCCTCGCGCGAGCCCAGCACCTCGGCGCAGATGGCCAGCGCCAGCTTGGGCGCGGCCTCGCCGGGGAACGCGTCGTAGACGGCGTCGAAGGAGTCGGCCGCGGCCCGCGCCGCCGCCAGCGGCTCCGGGCCTCCGGCCGTGCCCGCGGCGACCAGCGCGGCGAGGCCGCGGTACCAGACCACCCGCCAGTCGTCCGGGTGGTCCGCCGACAGAGCGTTCAACGCCGCGTCCACGGCCGCGAGATCGCCGATCTCGATCAGCGCGCGCAGCTCCCGCAGCCGCAGCTCGACCGAGCTCAGCGGCGCTGAGCGGAGCGCCGCGATGACGTCGGCGGGCGCGGTCGCCATCAGCGCGGCCAGGAAGCCGGCGTTGGGGTCGGCCACGTCGATCCGCGGCACCGGCAGCGCCAGCGCGGCCGGGCGCGGGTCCAGCGCCAGCACCTGCGGGGCCGCGTCGCCGCCCGGCTGGAACGGCAGCGCCGGGACCACCCCGGGGATCGTCGCCGGATGGCCCCCGCTCCCGTTGCCGCTCCCGTTGCCGGCGCCGTTGGCGCCGACGGCCGGCGCCGGTGCCGCGCCCGGAGCGGTCTGCACCGGCAGCGGTGCGCGGGGCGCCGGGACCGCGGCCTTGCGTCCGCGGCGCCGGCCGACCCGGTCCCGGCCGGGTGCGTCGAAGCCGGCCGGACCGACCAACTCGGTGTCCACGACCCGCAGTTCCGCGCCGAAGAGGGTGGAGAGGGCGGGCCGGGGCCGGTTGTCCTGGAGCGCCAGGATCTCCCGCAGCACCCCGGTGAGTTGCTCCGCCATCTCCTGCGCCGAGGAGAAGCGCTTGTCCGGGTCCGGGTCGGTGGCCCGGACCAGCAGCCGGTAGAAGGACTCGTAGCGGTCGAAGACCTCGACGTCCTCCGGGCCCGGGAGGGTGTCCCGGTAGACCGTGGAGAAGCCCTGGAAGTCGAAGGTCAGCACGGCCAGCGAACGGGCCACGGTGTAGAGGTCGGAGGCCGGCGAGACGCCGTCGGTGGCGATCTCGGGGGCCTGGTAGCCGACGGTGCCGTAGATCGCGCCGTCGTCGTCCTGGCGGCGCACCGCGCCCATGTCGATGATCTTCAGCTGGTCCTCGGACTGGATCACGTTGTCCAGCTTGAAGTCGCAGTAGATCAGGCCCCGGCTGTGCAGGTAGCCGAGCGCCGGCAGCGCCTCCAGGGCGTAGGCGATGGCCTGTTCGACCGGCAGCGGGACCCGCCGGCCGTCCGCGCCGCGCCGCTCGTCGGCGATGTCCTTGAGCGACTTGCCGCCGACGTACTCCATCACGATGTAGCCGTCGGTGCTGCCCTTGGCCAGGTCGGGGTGCTCGACGAAGTTGATGATGCGGACGATGTTGGGGTGGTCGACCTCGGCCAGGTAGCGGCGTTCGGCGATGGCGACCGCCAGCGCCTCCTCGTCACCGGTGTCCAGCAGGCCTTTGAGGACCACCCACTTGTCGTTGACCCGGCGGTCGATGCCCAGGTAGATCCAGCCCAGGCCGCCGTGGGCGATGCAGCCGACCACCTCGTACTGGCCGCCGACCAGGTCCCCGGCGAAGAGCTTGGGACTGAACGAGTACTCGGTGCCGCACTTGGTGCAGAACCCCTCCGGGCGGCCCGCGTTGCCGTTGCGCGAACGGCCCACCGGGGCCTCGCACTTGCTGCAGTAGCGCTTGCGCTCGGGGACCTCGGGGTGCTCCTGGACCATGCTGCGCGGATCGGGGCGGGGCACCGGAGGCACCGTCACCAGCCCGGCGCCGAGCGCGCCCCGGCTGGACTGCGAGGTGCTGCTGCGGGTGCTGCGCACCGACACCGAGGAGCGGGTGGAACCGCTGCGGACCGACCGGGAGCGGCCGGAGAGCGAGCGCGAGGAACCGCGCGAGGTGCTGCTGCCGGAGCGGACCGACTGGGAGGAGGCCTGCTGCGGGACGCCGCTCGCGGCGGCCACCGGCGCGGGCGCCAGCCCGCACTCGGTGCAGTAGCCGTCGGCGTCGATCACTCCGTTGCCGGTGCACTCCGGCCGGGTGCAGGGTGAGCCGGGGCCCGCCGCCTGTGCCGGAGCGGCCGCCGCCGAGCCGGTGCCGGACCCGGTGCCGGACCCCGCGGCCGCGGCGGCCTGAGCGGGGACCGCCGCCGGCGCCAGCCCGCACTCGGTGCAGTAGCCGTCGGCGTCGATCACTCCGCCGCCGGTGCACTCCGGCCGTGTGCACGGTGTGCCCGTCATGGACGTCATCCCCGCCATCCCCCCATCGATCGACTGTTCGCCATCATGGTCAACCCCTGTACGGGCGCCCGTCCACCGGACTGCCCCCGCCGCCGTTAAGATCGCCGTCAAAACCGTTGCCGGGTGGTCGCAGCGCCTGCTGGTACCGCTGGACCGCGTACTCGGCGGCCCTCAGGTCGCAGGGTGCGCTCCACAGCATCCGCCGGGCCTGGTCGTAACGCTCGATCAGTTCCGGATCCTCCGCGACGCCCCGCCGCGCGGCCATCGCCTTGTACGCGTCCAGCCGTCCGCGCAGCTCGGCGCGGATCGCCAGCGGTGCGGTGACCGCGGTCAGCGACTCCCTGGCCCGCTCCAACTCGCGCTGGGCGGCGCCCTCCAGGGTGTCCAGCAGCGGGCCGAGCCGGTGCCACTGGCCGTGCCGGCGCAGCTGGTCGGCCTGGGCCAGCCGCTCCCGCATCGCGCTGGCGGGACCGGGCACGGCCGGGACCTCGGTCGAGGCGATCTTGGCCAGCACCTCGCCGCGCGCCCGCCTGGCCTCGGCCAGTGTGGCGTCCGCCCGGGCCAGTGTCTCGCCGACGCCTTCGAGCCGCTCGTCGGCGTCGTCCCGCAGCCGCAGCAGGTCCTCCAGCTCCAGCCGGAGGTCGTCCACGGTGCGGGCGGCGCGGTCGTAGCGGCCGGTGTCCACGCTGCCGGGGACGGTGCCGCGGGAGGTCTCGGAGCCGCCCGCGGCCGGGTGCGCGGTCCAGAAGGCGAGCGGGTCGGTGACCACCTCGCCGCGCAGCGCGGCCAGTTCCTTGGTCATCTCCTCCAGAGCGTCCCCGGCCGGGTGCTCGCCGGGGTGCACGCCCACCGAGCGGGCCAGCGCCCGCACCCGGCCCAACTCGGCGGTGAGCAGGTCTATCCGGGCCGGCAGCGCGGACCAGACCGCGTCGGCGGCCGAGGCGATCTCGATGATCCGCCCGTACCAGCCGTTCATCCGGTCGACCAGCTCGGTCAGGCTCACCTGCTCGCTCATCCGGGCGCTGCCGGTGATCCCGGTGACGGTGTGGCCGCCCTGCGGCAGCTTCCCGGCCGAGACGGTGACGCCCCGTCCGCGCAGCAGTTCGGTCAGCTCGTACAGCTCGGCCTGACCGGGCCTGGCCCGCCGGGAGCGCACCGCCCGGGCGGCGGCCAGCGCCTCCGAGTAGGTGTCGAACATGGACCAGAGCAGCCCGAGGCCCGGCTCGGCCTGCACCCAGCGGTCCCGGGTGCGGCCGTTCAGCTCGGCGCCCTCCAGCAGGCGGCGGCCCGGGTGGTCCTGGAGCGCCAGCAGCGACGCCTCCACGGCGTCCCGCTCGGCCCCGAGCCTGGTCAGGGTGCGGTCCACCTCCTCCCGGGTCATCACCGGACCGTTCGGTCCTGTCAGCGCCATCCGTCCGCCATTCGTTCTTCGGTCCCCGTCGTCCCTTGAATTGTCGACCCTCGGGTACTCGTCCTCTGCACTCTCGTCACCTGGGCGGCCGGCTCAACCCGCGAAGTGCGGAACCGGCGCCCCCGGTGAAGCTCCCAGCGGCTTCAACCACTTGCTGTACTCGGCGGTCCACTGGTTCGCCAGGAAGTCCTGCATCGCGGCGTTGACCCTGCGGACCAGATCAGTGGAGCCCAGCTTCATGGCCACCCCGTAGACCTCGTGGTCCAACAGTCCGCCGACCAGATGAATGGTCGGGTCCTGGGCCACCTGGCCGGCGCCCAGGGCGTTGTCGGTGATGGTCGCGTCCACGTTGCCGAGCTGCATCTGCACCAGGCAGTCCAGCTGGTTGGCGACGGTGAACACCTTGGCGCCGTGCAGGTTGGCCTTCAGCAGGTCGAGACCGGTGGAGCCGGTCGCCGCGCAGACCTGCCTGCCCTTGACGGTGTCGTCCAGACCGGTGATCGGCGAGGACTTGGGCGCGACCACCTCCTGCCCGGCGTCGAAGTAGGGCACCGAGAAGGAGACCTGCTTCAGCCGGTCGCAGGTGATCGTCATGGTCCGCACCACCACGTCCACCTGGCCGCTCTGCAGCGCGGTGATCCGGTTGGCGGTCGGCACGGCCAGGAACTCCACCGCGTTGGCGTCGCCCAGGATCGACTTGGCCAGGGCGTGCACCAGGTCGATGTCGAAGCCCTGCAGGTTCCCGGTGGCCGGGTCCCGGAAGCCCCACAGGTCGCTGTTGGTGTCGATGCCGGCGATCAGCTTCCCGCGCTTCCTGATCCGCTGCACGTTCGGCCCGCTGTCGTCCGTGCTGGGCGTCAGGCTGGTGCCGGTGTCGCAGGACGCCGCGGCGGGGGCCAGCGCCGGAGCCCCGGCGCTGATCCGCACCGCCTGCGGCCGCGGTTCGGCCGCCGAACTGCCGGGCAGGGCGACGGTGCCCAGCAGCAGCGCACCCGCCGCCAGCACCGCCGCGCGGGTCCGGCTGCCCGTGCCCATGGCCATCAGTCGCTTCCTCATGATCTGTCGCCCCCTCACCGGTACTCCGCCGCCCGGCGGTTGATGCCCAGCAGCGCCCCGGCGGCGGCCAGCGCCGCCAGTACGCCGGCGCCCTCGGCCAGCAGCGTGGTCGCCCCGCGCCCGTCGGCGGCCAGCTTCGCGAAGTTGGCCTGCTCATGGCTGATGGCGGCGGCCAGGCTGGAGTTCAGGCTGGTGAACGCCGCATCGGTGGTCTGTGTGGAGGCGGTCCCCGGCAAGCCGATGGTGTCCTGGACCGCGGTCGCGTACTCGCCGTTGTTGTTGGCGGTGCCGGCCGCGTCGTGCCGCTTGTCCCAGGTGCCGAACGCCGCCAGGGCCGCCTGCACCTGCTGCTGCGCCGCGGCGTCGCCACTGGTCATCTGCACGGCCTGGTCCAGGTAGCCGCCCTGGCCGGCCAGCTCGGTGCTGACGGTCTGCCAGAGGGTCTGGTAGTCGGTGGTGGACCCGCGGGCCACCAGGTTGAGGTTCTCAGCGCCGCGGCACTGCAGCGCGGTGATCTGCGCCTCGTTCAGCACCTGCAGTGGCGCCGCGCCCCGGGTGTTGCTGGCCCGCAGATCGGAGGCGGCCAGGCTCTGCGCGGTGCCCAGCCAGATCAGCGCGGCGGCGGTGAACGCGCTGGCCGCCAGCAGACCGACGTTGAACACCCGGTTGGTGCCCCGGAACAGCCGGACCTGCGCCCAGACCAGCGCCGCCAGCAGCACCGCCCCGAGGCCGATCGCGGCCCAGGGCAGCGCCTGCGCGTCCGCGTAGTCGTGGTGCAGCCGCGCCGTCTCGGTGGTGTAGAGCTGCTTCGCCTCGGGGAGCATCGTGTTCTGCAGCTGGCCCGAGGCGAACCGCAGGTAGGCGCCGCCCAGCGGCAGCCCCTGCCGGTCGTCGGCCCTGGCCGTCTCCACCAGGCCGGTGTAGACCGGGAGCTGGGCGTTGAGCTGGCGGATCTGGACCTGTCCCGGGTCGTCGGTGGCGGTGCTCCCGGCGGCCTTGGCCAGCAGCGTGGAGGCCATCGCGATGTCGCTGTTGTACTGCTTCTGCACCGCCGCGGTCTCATTGCCGGCCTGCAGGAAGCCGGTGGCCGCGGTGGTGTCCGCGTCCGCCAGCGAGTGGAAGATCTGCGCGGCGTCGTCGCTCAGCGGCTGGCTGTGGTCCACCACGCTGGTGGCGGCGTTGGAGCTCTGCACGACCTGGGTCACCGTCAGCACGCCGAACACCACGGCCAGTACGGCCAGCAGCGTCCCCATGGTCCACAGCCGGCGCAGCGGGGAGCCGCCGGGACGGCGGCCGCCACGGCCGGGCGCGGGACTCTCGTCGGCGGGGCGCACGAGGGCGGGCGGTGACGGCGGCGCCGTGGCCACCGCCCCTCCGCCCTGCCCGTAACCCTGACCCGGCGTCGTCATCAGGCGCGCCCCCTTCCCCCGTCGCTCCCCTGCTGCGGTCCTTTGGGAGCAGTATGGCCAACCCCTGCGGCATCCACACGGGACTTGCGTCGATCTTGAGGTTTCGTCGCCCAGCTGTGACGCGGGCGGGACAGGAGCGACTACCAGCTGGGCCGGATCGGTCCCCGCGGTGCCAGTCGGGCCAGATCCGTCACCAGGGTGTGGAACCGCTCCGGCCCCAGCTCCTCGATCCACGGGGCCACCGTCTCCGCCGCCGCCTCGTCCGCGGCCCTGGTGCAGGCCCAGCCCCGCTCGGTGAGGACGACCAGGCGGGCCCGGGCGTCGGTGGGGTGGGGGCGGCGCTCGACGTAGCCCTTGCGGACCAGTTCGTCGACCAGCTGGCTGGCGGCCTGCTTGGTGAAGCCCAGGTACTCGGCCAGTTCGCCGATGGTCGCGCCGTCGGGGGCGAGCCGGACGAAGGCGTAGCCGTGTGCCGGGCGTACGTCGCCGAAGCCCCGTGCGGTACCGCCGGCCTGGACGCCGGCGACCAGTTCGCCGCTGAGGGCGAGCAGCAGTGCGGGCAGGGCGCGGACGTCGGCGGCGCGGGAGTCGTTCATGCGCCAAGTCTGCCATGGAAGGACAAGTGGCTTGACTATCGATGGGCAAGCAGCTTGACTATCCACAGAAGGACAAGCCGCTTGACCATCTTCGGGGAGCCATCATGCCTGTCATCCGCAGTGCCGACGCCACCGTCCACGAGATGCACGGATCCCGCTTCGTCGCCCACGCCAACACCGGCACCGGCAGCAAGGAGATCTGCGCCTGGCGGGTGGAGATCCCGGCCGGAACCACCGGCGTCCCGCACACCGTCAGCCGTGAGGAGGTCATCCACGTCCTCACCGGCGCCCTGCGCTTCACCGTCGACGGAGAGGCGGCCGACCTGGTCCCCGGCGACACCGTGATCGTCCCGGCCGGAGCCCGTTTCGGGGTGGACAACCCCGGCGGCGAGCCCGCCACCATGTGGACCGTCACCAGCGTCGGTCTGACCGCCACGCTCGCCGACGGCAGCACCGTCACCCCGCCCTGGGCCAACTGACGCGGCGGTGAAGGGGCAGAACGACGGCCGGCGGCCCGGCGGAGGACACCCGCCGGGCCGCCGGCCGTCCGCGCGCGGCCCCCTCAGACCAGGCGCGCGGCCCCCTCGGAGGCGGACGGCCGCCGCAGCGCGTAGCCGGCGCGCAGCCGTTCCTGCGCGCCGGGCGCGCCGCCCAGGCCGGCCGCCGCGAGGTGGTCCAGTCCCAGCAGGGCGGCGCCCACCACCGGCGGGGTGGTCACGATCCGCGGCAGCGCCTTGGGGGCGTCCGCGGCCAGCCGGGCGTTGATGCCGTCCAGCAGCAGCGGCTGCCGGGAGGCCAGCACCCCGCCGCCCAGCACCACGTCGGCGGGGGAGTCCAGCAGGTCCAGCCGCCGCAGCGCGACCACCGCCAGCCGCACCACCTCGTCGGCCTGACGGTCCACCAGCTCCAGCGCGATCGGGTCCCCGGCCTCCGCGGTCGCGAACAGCACCGGCACCAGCTCGTGCAGCCGGGCCTCGTCGATGCCGCCCAGGTGCACCGCCTCCGCCACGGCCAGCGTCGTCTCCAGGCCGAAGTGGGCGGCGGCCGCGGCCGCGAGCGCGGTGTGCGGCCCGCGTCCGTCCTCCGCCCTGGCGGCGGCCCACATCACCTCGTTGGCCAGGCCGCCACCGCCGCCCCAGTCCCCGGTGATCATGCCGAGGGCCGGGAAGCGTGCGGTGCGCCCGTCCGGGAGCAGCCCCACGCAGTTGATGCCGGCGCCGCAGACCACGGCCACCCCGCGCGGGGCGTCCGTGCCGGAGCGCAGCAGCGCGAAGGTGTCGTTGGCGACGACCGTGGTCCTGGACCAGCCGTAGCCGGCGATCAGCTCCTGCAGCCGCTGCTCCTCGACCGGCAGGTCGGCATTGGCCAGGCAGGCCGAGACATGGGTGGCCAGCGGCCCGCGACCGGCGCCGATGTCGAGCCCGGCCTCGGCCGCGGCGGCCGCGACCAGCGGCGCCAGTCCGGCCACGGCGACCTCGCTGCCGACGATGTGCGGGACGAAGCCGCCGCCGCGGGCGGTGCCGAGCACCTGCCCGTCGGCACTGACCAGCGCCACGTCCGTCTTGCTGTTGCCCGCGTCGATGGCGAGCACCCCGGGGACCAGTTCCCGCCCCACCGCACCGACGCTGCCGGCCCCCAACGGGTTGCCGACGGTGCTCTCCCCGTCACTCACTTGCTGCTGCCCCACTGGGATTCCGCTCTCCGTACCGGTAGTCGGCCGCTCGTCGATCGTGGTCACGCCCATGCCAGATGTTCATGGTTGTGCGCGATCAGACGGTCGGTCAGGCCGTCGGCGAGGTCGATCTGACCGACCAGCGGGTGCGCCAGCAGGGCCTGGAAGACCCGGTCCCGGCCCCCGCGCAGCGCGGCGTCGAGCGCCAGCTGCTCATAGGCCGTCACATGGGCGATCAGCCCGGCGTACAGCGGCTCGACGGCGGGGACGGGCAGCGGGGCCGCACCGGTGGCGTCCACCGTCGCGGGCACCTCGATCACCGCGTCGTCCGGCAGGAACGGCAGGGTCCCGTTGTTGGGGACGTTGACGACCTGCACCGCCCCGGCCGGCGAGCCGGTCCCGAGCAGCGAGGCCACCAGGTTGACCGCCGCCTCGGAGTAGAACGCGCCGCCGCGCTTGGCCAGCAGCGCCGGCTTCTCGTCCAGGTCCGGGTCCCCGTACATCTCCAGCAGCTCCCGCTCGATCGCGGCCACCTCGGACGCGCGCGAGCCCTTGACCCTGAGCTCCTCCACCACCCGGTCGTGCTCGTAGAAGTAGCGCAGGTAGTAGGACGGCACCGTGCCCAACTGCCGTACCAGCGACAGCGGGAGCTCCAGGTCGTCGGCGATCTCCGGGCCGAACCGCTGCAGCAGCTCGGGCAGCACGTCCCGGCCGGTGGAGCCGCCGGGCTGGTCGAGCAGATGGACGCCGCGCTCCCAGGTGAGGTGGTTCAGCCCGACGTGGTCCAGCCGGATCCGCTCCGGCACCACACCCAGCAGCGAGGCGAACTTCCGCTGGAAGCCGATGGCCACGTTGCACAGCCCGACGGCCTTGTGGCCGGCGGTCTGCAGGGCGCGGGTGACGATGCCGACCGGGTTGGTGAAGTCGACGATCCAGGCGTCCGGGTTGGCCCGGCGGACCCGCTCGGCGATGTCCAGCACCACCGGGACGGTACGCAGCGCCTTGGCCAACCCGCCCGCGCCGGTGGTCTCCTGGCCGATGCAGCCGCACTCCAGCGGCCAGGTCTCGTCCTGGTTGCGGGCGGCCTGGCCGCCGACCCGCAGCTGCAGCAGCACCGCGTCGGCGCCCTGCACCGAGGCGTCCAGGTCGCCGCTGGTGGTGATGGTGCCGGGGTGCCCCTGCTTGGCGAAGATCCGCCGGGCCAGCCCGCCGACCAGCTCCAGCCGGTCGGCGGCCGGGTCGACCAGCACCAGCTCGCCGATGGGCAGGGAGTCCCGGAGCCGGGCGAACCCGTCGATCAGCTCCGGGGTGTAGGTCGACCCGCCGCCGACGACGACGAGCTTCAGCGGGCCGGGAGCGGCCGGGCCTGTGGTGGACGTGCGGCTCATCAGCCCTTGACCCCTGTCAGTGTCACGCCTTCGATGAAGGCTTTCTGTGCGAAGAAGAAGACGACGATCACCGGTGCCATGACCAGCAGGGTGGCTGCCATGGTCATGTTCCAGTTGGTCTGGTGCGCCCCGTGGAAGGACTGGAGCCCGTAGGAGAGGGTCCAGGCGGCGGGGTTGTCGGAGGCGTAGATCTGCGGGCCGAAGTAGTCGTTCCAGCAGGAGAAGAACTGGAACAGGGCGACCGCCGAGATGGCCGGCTTGGCCATCGGCAGCACCACCTTGAGCAGGGTGCGGACCTCGCCGCAGCCGTCCACCTTGGCCGCGTCCAGGTACTCCTTGGGGATGGTCAGCAGGAACTGGCGCAGCAGGAAGATGGAGTACGCGTCACCGAAGGCCATCGGGATGATCAGCGGCCACAGCGTGCCGTCCAGGTGCATCTGCTTGGCCCAGAACAGGTACATCGGGATGATGATGACCTGCGGCGGCAGCATCATCATCGAGATGACCAGCAGCATCGCCAGCCGGCGGCCGGGGAAGCGGAACTTGGCCAGCGCGTAGGCCACCGGCACCGACGACAGCACCGTCAGCGCGGTGCCGAGCACCGCGTACTCGATGGTGTTCTTCCACCAGGTGCCGAAACCGGGGACGTTGAAGACGGTCCGGTAGTTGCTCCAGACCCAGTGCTGCGGCCAGAAGTTCGTCGTGAGGGCCTGACTGTCCGTCATCACCGAGGTGAGGAACAGGAAGACGAACGGCAGGATGAAGAGCAGCGCCACGGTGATCGCGATCGAGTGGACCGCGATCCACTCGAGCCGACGCTGCCGCTTGGCCTTGCGCCAGGCCGCGTCCGAGCTGGACGGGACCCCGCTGCGGGACCGGACGGTGACCGGGGCGCCCCCGGGAGCCTCGCCCGGGGTCTGGACTGCTGTGTCGCTCATGGTTGGGGGACCCGACCTTTCGGGGGACTGCGGCGTGCGGGGGGACTGCTGCCTTTCGCTGGACACAGCTCAGTCCTCGCCCACGAGACCGGCCCGGCGGCGCATGAGCAGGGCGGTGAAGGCCATCGCGACCACGAACAGGATGATCGAGATGACACAGGCGGAGCCGTAGTCGAAGTTCTGGAAGCCGATGTTGTAGACCAGTTGCGGCAGGGTCCAGGTGGAGCCGCTCGGGTAGCCGGGCTGGAACTGCTGCCCGGAGTTGCCGACCACGCCCGAGGCGACCTGCCCCGCGACGATCGCCTGGGTGTAGAACTGCATGGTCTGGATGACCCCGGTGACCACCGCGAACATGATGATCGGGGTGATGTTGGGCAGGGTGACGTAGCGCCAGCGCTGGAACGCGTTGGCCCCGTCCAGCGAGGCCGCCTCGTACTGCTCGGTCGGCACGTCCAGCAGCGAGGCCATGAAGATGACCATCAGGTCGCCGATGCCCCACAGCGTGAGCAGCACCAGCGAGGGCTTGGACCAGGTAGGGCTGGTGAACCAGCCCGGCTGCGGCAGGCCCAGCTCGCCGAGGAAGTGGTTCACCGGTCCGGTGCCGGGGTTGAACAGGAAGGCGAAGCCGATGGTCGCGGCCACCGGCGGGGCCAGGTACGGCAGGTAGAACGCGGTGCGGAAGAAGCCGGAGCCGCTGCGCACCTTGACGATCAACTGCCCGATGCCCAGCCCGAAGACGGTGCGCAGCGTCACCATCACCACGACCAGCCAGGCCGTGTTGCGGGCGGCCTGCCAGAAGTCCGCGTTCTTGCTGAGGATGTAGGTGTAGTTCTTGAAGCCCACGAAGGTCGGCGCGTTGAAGCCGTCGTAGTGGGTGAAGGAGAAGTACACGGTGGAGATCAGCGGGTACGCGAAGAAGACCGCGAAGCCGATCAGCCAGGGGGAGAGGAAGCCGACCGCGGTCGACAGCTCCTTGCGGCGCTTGCGGCGCAGGGCGGGCGGAACCGGCAGGCTCGCGGCGCTGCCGGAGCCGCGTGGGCCCCTGCCGATTCCGAGGACGGTTGCCATCTGAGTGTCACCACCAGGTCAGGACGGGTAGGAGGAGGGAGTAGCGGGGGGAGGGGGCCGGTGCCCTCGCGGACACCGGCCCGGGTCCTGCTCCGTACTGCTACTGACCGGCTTGCGCCAGGTCGTTGTCGATGGTGGTGTCCAGGTTCTTCAGCCCGGCCTGCAGGCTGGGCACCTTGCCGGACTCGAAGTCGTACTCGAAGTTCTGGATCGAGGTCAGGTACTTGCCGCCGTTGACGGTGGCCGGGGTGGTGTTGGTGTTGGGGTTGTTGGCGATGTTCAGGAAGGTCTGGAACTGCGCCGAGTGGTCCAGCCCCGGGTCCTGCAGCGAGGCGAAGGTGCTGGGGACGTTGGAGATCGCGTTGGCGAACTGGACCAGCATCTTGGTGTCGGTGGTCATGAACTTCAGGAACTTCCAGGCAGCGGCCTGCTTGGTGCTCTTGGCGTTCATGCCGATGATGGTGCCGGTCTGGTAGCCGCGGCCGTAGGTGCTGGCCAGCGCGTCCGGGACCGGGAACGGCGCGGTGGCGTAGTGCAGGTCGGGGGCGTCGGTCTTGAGCATCGAGACCCGCCACTCACCGTCCATCGCCATGGCGACCTTGCCGGTCTCGAACGGGTTCTTGGCGCTGAACTCGTCGCCGAAGGTGTTGCGGTACTTCTCCAGCTTGCTGAAGCCGCCGAGCGACTTGGTCAGGCCCTGCTCCCAGGTGAGCATCTGGGTGAAGGCCGGGTCGGCGGCGACGTTGGACTTGCCGTCCGCGGTGAAGTAGGTCGGGCCCCACTGGCCCATCAGGTGCTCGGACTGGTTCTCGTAGCCGTGGAAGTTGGGCATGAAGCCCAGCTGGCTGTAGCTGCTGCCGCTGACCTTGGTGAGCTTGACCGCGTCGGCGTCGAACTCGCTCAGGGTCTTCGGCGGCGAGGCTATGCCGGCCGCCTTGAACATGTCGGTGTTGTAGTAGAGGCCGTAGGCGTCGCCCAGCTCGGGCAGCGCGCACTGGTCGCCCTTGTAGTTGGTGTAGTCCAGCATCGACTTGGGGAAGGTCTTGGCCGGGTCCAACCCGTCCGCCTTCATGAACGGCGTCAGGTCCGCGAAGGCGTGGCTGCTGCAGTACTCGCCGACGTTGTTGGTGGAGAAGGTCGACACGACGTCAGGGGCGTTGGCACCGCCGGCCCGCAGCGCCTGGTTGACCTTGTCGTCGGTGTCGTTGCCGACCGCCTTGACCTTGATGTTGGGGTTGGCCGCCTCGAACGCCGCGATGCTGGTGTTGATCGCCTTGAGCTCGTTCGGGGCGCTCCAGCCGTGCCAGAAGGTGATGGTGACCGGGGCCGCCGAACTGCCGACGTTGCCGGCCGAACCGGCGTTGCTGCTGCCGGTGCAGGCGGCGGCGGTCAGCGTGAGCGCCGCCGTACAGGCGAGGGCGGCGGTGGCGCGCCGGAAGCTTGCGCTGCGGATTCTCTCGGAGGGAGAGGTCGTCACGGGTTTCCTCCAGTGCTGCTGTGTGGACCTGGCTGATGCTGCGTCTGGGTGTGCTGATCCACGGCCCCGGCGCCGCGCGCCGGTCCGAGGAGAATCGTGGGGGTGGTTACTGCTGGTCAGTGGGTACTGAAAACGCGTTCCCTGGCCGTCGTCAGCGCCGACTGCAGCGCTCCGACGACCACCGGTGAGCCTTCGACGGTGCTGATCCCCAGCCGCGGCCGGGACACGGCCAGACCGGTCAGCTCCTCCTGGACCAGGAAGCGCAGGCGCTCCCCGCCCGCCTGCGGGATGTCGCCGCTGAGCAGGACGAGCTCCGGGTCGACCACCGCGACGATCGCGGCCAGACCGGTCGCCAGCCGCCGCGCCAGCGCGGCCAGCATGGCGTCGTCGCCGCCCTCGGCCGCGGCGACCGCCCCGGTCACGGCCTCCGGCGCGGTGCGTCCGCCGATGCCGTGCTCCTTGGCCAGCGCCAGCACGGCGGGGGCGCCGGCCAGCATCTGGAACCCGCCGGCGTTCTCCCGGCGGACGTTGCGGACCAGCGGTGCGCCCGGAAGCGGCATGTAGCCGACCTCGCCCGCGCCGCCGGTGTGGCCCCGGTGCAGCTTGCCGCCGAGCACGACCGCCGCGCCGACCCCGTCCTCGACCCACAGCAGGACGAAGTCGTCCACGCCGCGGGCCTGGCCGACGCGCTGCTCGGCCACCGCGGCCAGGTTGACGTCGTTCTCCAGCGCGACCGGCACGCCCAGACCCTCGGTCAGCTCCGCCAGCAGGCGCGGCGAGTGCCAGCCCGGCAGGTGCGGGGCGTAGCGCAGCTTGCCGGTGGTCGGGTCCAGCGCGCCGGGCGTGCCGATCACGACCTGCCCCAGCACCCCCAGGTCCAGCCCGGCCGCGTCGGCGGCCGCCGAGACGGCCTCGCGGACCCGGTCCACCGTTCCGGCGGCGTGCCGCCCCGGGGTGGCCAGCCGGTACTCGCCGACGACCTGACCGGTGATGTCGGCCACCGAGGCGCGGATCCGCCACGGGTTGACGTGCAGACCCGCGACGAAGGCGGCCTCGGGGTTGATCTCGTACAGCTGCGCCCCGGGACCCGGCCGTCCGGCGGTGGTGCCGACCGGCACCACCAGCCCGGCGCTCTCCAGCCGCGCCAGCAGCTGCGACGCGGTCGGCTTGGACAGTCCGGTCAGGCCCCCGAGCTGGCTCCGCGACAGCGGCCCCTGCTCAAGCAGCAGCTCCAGCGCGGCCCGGTCGTTGATGGCGCGCAGCAGGCTCGGCGTCCCCGGCTGCCCGGCACCGCCGCCGGTCGCTCCGTTGCCGCTGTGGCTGCTGCTGTGGCCTGTGGCGGACATCTGCCTCTTCACTCCTCACACCGGACCACCGGGACACCTGAACTATTAGGAAACTTTCCTAACTGTGGGCAGGAACGTACGGCCCCCGGCAAGAGCGTGTCAATGCCCCGCACGCGCTCGGGCCCCCAGGAAACCGAAGCGTTACCTGGGGGCCCGATGTGTACCGGAGTGCGTCCGGCGCGCCGCCCGCTACCGCCCGTCCTCGTGTCCCGGCTGCCGGGTGTTGGACTCCGTCTGCGTCGGCGTCTGCGTCGGCGAGGCCGCGGGCGCTATCGCGGTGGCGGCGCGCGACTGGGCCGAGGTGGGGTCGGCCAGTACGGACGGCGCGGCGATCTCCGCCGCCGCGGCCGACTCGTCCTCGGTCCTGGCCGCCGGCAGCGACACCGTCCCGACCTGGATGCCGTTCTCGTCCAGCACGGTCTTGATCCGGCGGCGCAGCTCTCGTGCCACCGGCATGGCCTTGCCCGGCATGGTCTTCGCGGCCACCTTGACCACCACCGTGTCCGCACCCAGCGAGTCCACGCCGAGCACCTTCACCGGCTCCCAGAGCTGTTCGGTCCAGGGGTCGTCCTTGGCCATCTCCTCCGCGGCGGCCAGGATCAGCTCCTCCACCCGGCCGAGGTCCTCGTGGTAGCCGACCGGGACCTCGACCGTCGCGGTGGCCCAGCCCTGGCTCATGTTGGCGATCCGCTTCACCTCGCCGTTGCGGATGTACCAGATCTCACCGCCGTCGCCGCGCAGCTTGGTCACCCGCAGGCCGACCTCCAGCACCGTCCCGGAGGCGACGCCGGTGTCGATCTGGTCGCCGACCCCGTACTGGTCCTCCAGGATCATGAACACGCCGGAGAGGAAGTCGGTGACCAGGTTGCGCGCGCCGAAGCCGATCGCGACGCCGGCCACCCCCGCGCTGGCCAGCAGCGGGGCCAGATTGATGCCCAGCACGGACAGCGCGGTGAGCGCGGCGGTGCCGAGGATCAGGAACGAGGCGACGCTGCGCAGCACCGACCCCATCGCCTGCGAGCGCTGCTTGCGCCGCTCCGCGTTCTCCAGCAGGTTCGTTATCAGCGCGGGCTGGTTCTCCCGGTGGGCCTGGGCCATCCGGGTCACCATCTTGCTGATCATGGTCCGGATCACCGCGCGCACGACCATCGCGACCACCAGAATGAAGATGATCTTCACCCCGCCGGTGACCCAGCCCTCCCAGTGGCTGCTGAGATAGCCGACGGCCTGACCTGCACTCTTCGTCGCGTCGTCGATCGAAGGGGCCGACGGTGTGGGAGAGGGAGTCTGCGTAGCCATCAGCACACCCTACCGAGGGCGGCTGTCGTCCCCCGGCGGGGAAGCGCGGGGGAAGCGCCGGGGAGCACCAGGAAGTGCAGCTCATGAAGATCTGGGGCATGAAGGATGTGGGACAGGACACACTGTCCCTGTTCTTCCGGTTTAGTGGCGCCACGGGGAGGCCTGCGGCGACACTGAGGGGAGATCGTGAAGCGAACCATGTGTGACCGGTACGGAGTCCGTCCGGACTGCGTGCTCGTCCCGGCGCGAGCCACGCGCCGTCGGCGTAAAGGGAGGCCCTCGTGCCGCATGTCCTGGTCCTCAACGCGTCGTACGAGCCACTCGGCGTCGTATCGATGCGCCGCGCCCTCGTTCTGGTCCTCGACAAGAAGGCTGTCAGCCTTGAGGACTCCGGGGTTCTGATGCATAGCGCCACCAGCGCCATTTCGGCGCCGTCCGTCGTTCGTCTGACCCGCTTCGTGCGGGTCCCTTTTCGTGGTCCTGTTCCGCTCACCCGGCGTGCGCTCTTCGCCCGCGACGGGGGCCGGTGCGTGTACTGCGGTGCCGTCGCAACCAGCGTCGACCACGTGGTGCCCCGCAGCCGGGGCGGGCAGCACCGCTGGGACAACGTGGTGGCGGCCTGCCGCCGCTGCAACCACGTCAAGGCCGACCGCCACCTCGCCGACCTCGGTTGGCGGATGAAGCGGCCTCCGGCCCCGCCCAGCGGCCTCGCCTGGCGGATCATCGGCACCGGCCACCGGGACCCCCGTTGGCGCCCGTATCTGGAGCCCTACGGCTCCCGTGAGGAGGTTTCCCACGTCGCCCCCGACGTCCCTCGACCGGAGGCACCGACCGAACGACTGTCCGCCTAGCCGTCGCAGCGGCGAGGCTCCCGTGTCGAACCCTCCGTCACCCGTTCAAGCCGGTGACGGGGGGTTCGGTGCTGTCCGGGCGCCGGCTGTGGAACAGCGCGTTGCGGTCCACCGTCGCCAGCGCGGTGTTGACCAGGGCGACGACGCCGAAGGCGATCGCCCAGCCGCCGTGGCCGAGCACCGCCAGGCAGGCGGCCGCACCGCCGAAGACCGCCGCCTTGAGCAGCAGCACCCCCGGCAGGGGGACCCGGAACTTCGCCTTGGGCGCGGCGATCAGCCCCCACAGCACCATTGCCGCGGCTGGCGTGCCGAGACCGAGCAGCAGGTGCACCGCCACCCCGCTCCCGGTGCTGAAGCCCCACCAGGCCAGCACCGCGAAGGCGGCCAGCTCCAGCAGGAAGGCCAGGCCCTCGTTCACCACGTGCACCTGTCTCGGGATCACCCGTCAGCCCCTGCTCCCGGATCCGGTGTGGCCGATGCGCTCGTGCTCGCCCCGGTCGTCGCCCCGCCGGTGCCGGTCGGGTCGGTGCTGGGCGGAGCCGAGGCGGTGCCGGACGCGGAGGCGCCGGCGGACGGGGTCGCCGTGGCCGAGGCGGACGGCTGGGTACTCGCGCCGGTGCCGGGAGCCTGCGACGGGGTCCCGGTCGGCGGGACGCCGGAGCCGCCGGTGGACTGGGTCCCGGCGACCGCGTAGAGCTCGATCCCGAAGAGCGAGTAGCCGAAGCGGGTCCCCCGCTGCACCCCCTGCATCCTGACGAAGCGGACATTCGGGGCGTCGAAGTGGACCGTCTCGTCGCCGCCCTGACCGTTCGGCACAGTGGCGACCGTGGTCCAGGTCACCCCGTCCGTCGAGGTCTCGATCCGGTACTGCGCGGCGAAGGTGTCCGGCCAGTGCAGCACCGCGGCGCCCAGCGTCGCGGCCTGCGGGAGCTCCAGCTGGACCCAGGCGTCGTCCTCGGCGGGCGAGAGCCAGCGGGTGGTCTCGTCGCCGTCGTTGACGTTGCCCGCCCCGAAACCGTTGCCGGCGTCGCCGGAGGCGGTGGCAGTAGCGGTGGGTGCCAGATCGGGCCCGGAGGTGCGCGGATACACGTGCACCTGCACCGTCCGGCTGATCTTCTGACCGCCCGCGGACGGTGTGAACACCACCGGTACGGCGTAACTGCCCAGCGGGGTGCCGGCCGCCGCGGTGATGTGCACCGCGGTCGCCGCCGTGCCGCCGCGCGGCAGAGCCACCGCTCCCGAGGTGGTCACCGCCAGGCCCTTGAGGCCCTTCGGCAGTTCGGCGGCCAGGGTGCCGGAGGCGCCGGAGAAGCCCAGCGCCTGGAGGTCGCCGGTCAGGTCGACCGAGTCGCCGCCCGCCTCGACGTCGACGCTCTGGTCGGGCAGCTGCAGCGTGGCCACCGGGGTGTCCGCGTACCAGGGCACCACCTGGTCCACCACCGGCGGGGGGCTGCCGGCGGCCCAGACCAGCCGGATCTGGTCGACGTCGGCGCGCGGGTCGGCGGCCAGCTCGGTGTAGCCGGCACTGAGCGGACCCAGCCGCACCCAGCCGGTCGCGGGCGCGGCGCTGGTGGCGCCCTTCGCCGTGCCCTTCGCCGGCGTCGCGGCCTTGGCGCCCTTGGCCGGCGTGGCGGCCTTCGCGGCCGTCTTCGGCGCCACCTGGTGCACCTCGATCCAGCCCTTGGCCGCCACGGTGGGATCGGTCAGCACCACCACCCGGCTCAGCGCCCGCGCGGTGCCCAGGGTCACCGTCAGCGCGTCGCCCGCCTGGGGCGCGGCCACGGCCCGGTAGGCGCTGTTGAGGTCACCGTCCGTCACGTTCGAGACCGGGAAGCCGGGCTGGCCCACCGGGCCGCCGCTCGCGGTCAGCGGGTCGCTCGGCGCGGTCACCGTGAACTCGCGCACCGCCACCGCGTTGGCCTGCGTCGCCGTGGCCCGCAGCCGGACGTAGCGGGCGGTGGTGCCGGCCGGCAGCGTCGCCCTGATGGTCTCCTGGTCGTGGTAGGTCCCGACGGTGTGCCAGCCGCCGTCCCCGGTGGAGTACTCCAGCACCGCGTCGTGCAGGTAGTCCCCGGCCGCCGGACCGTCGTCGCCCGAGCCCATCAGCACCGAGACGGTGCCGACCTGCTGCGCGCTGCCCAGGTCCACCCCGATGGTGTCGGACACCTGCGGCGGCGCGTCGCTCCAGTAGTAGGTGCTCGGGTCGCCGTCGACCATCAGCGAGGGGTCGTGGTCCTGGGAGGTGCCCAGGGTGCTGGTCGGAACGGTCGAGCTGGCGCCGAGGCCGGCCCAGCTGTTCGACGCCACCAGGACCCGCTTGAGGAACGCGTCGAGCACGCCGCTGCCTATGGTCGCGTCCGACTGGGACAGCTGCTGCATCAGCTGACGCAGCTTCAGCTGGTCCGCCCAGGCCGAGGCGCCGGCGCCGGAGCGCTGCGCCGTGAGCATGTCCACGGCGGTCTGCCCGGCCCGGCCGTACAGCGCGAGCTGGGCGAGCCAGTCGCCGTCCTCGGCCGGGACCTCCCCGGCGGCGAGGGCGGCCGGTGCCCCCGCCATGGTGGTGAAGGCCGCCCGCAGCGCGGCGGCGGAGCCGTTGCCGCCCAGGGTGGACCAGAAGGCGCTGATCAGCGGGCGCAGATAGGCCGACTCCTGCTGGTCCGCGGTCGGCGTCGTGGCCGCCTGGGTCCCGCCGGCCTGGAAGTCCCCGGTCTTGGCCGCCTGCGGCGCGAGGTTCTCCGCCGGCGAGGCGCTGTTCCCGGCCAGTGCCGCCAGCGCCGCCGCGGCCTTGGGCTGACCTGACGCCAGGTCCTGCTCCGCCGCCCGCCAGGACGCCTGGGCGTCGTAGCCGGTCGGGTTCCAGGCGAAGTCGGCCGCCGTGAACAGCGGTATCCGCGAGATGACCGGCTGCTGCATGGCATTGACCAGCAGTGCCGCGGAGCCGATGGCCACCCCGCTGTCCCGGCCGGCGTAGGGGCCGAGGTAGAGCCGGTCCGGGGTGGAGTCGTTCACCAGGTAGTTGTCCTGGGTCACCAGCGGATGCCCGAACGCCTGCGCGGCGGCGCTGGTCTGACTGCCGGTGATGGTCGTCGGCTGCACCCCGACACCGGTCCAGGCCACCTGCACCGACGGGTCCAGGTCCTTGGCCAGCGCGGTGCGGTACGGCGTCGCGCCGTCCTGGTAGTACTCGGTCGGCAGCAGCATCAGCGGAGCAGCGTCCGGATGGCCGGAGAGGAACCGTTGGATCACCACTGCGGCCAGGTCGCTCTGGGCCCTGGCCATCGCGGCCGCGCCCCGGCCGTACCGGGCCACGTCGGCGTCGCAGTGCCAGTGGCTGAAGCTGCTGTCCTGGAACTGCAGCTGGAACGAGCGGAAGCCCAGCGCCCAGAGCGACTCCAGCTTGGCGATCAGCGCGTCCTGGTCCTTGGCCGAGCTGAAGCAGACCGAACCGCCCAGGGACAGGCCGTAGCCCAGGGTCACGTGGTTCAGCGACGCCGCCTGACCCAGCGTCCGCAGTTGCTGCCGCTGGTCGGCGGGGTACTCCTCGCGCCAGCGCGAGGAGCGGAACGGGTCGTCGCCGGGGGAGTAGAGGAAGTAGTTCTGCTTGGTGCGGCCGAGGAAGTCGACCTCGTCCAGGGTCTGCTGCTCGGTCCAGGGGGTGCCGAAGAATCCCTCCTCGGTGCCGCGCACCGGGGTGGTCGGCCAGTCGCTGACCCGGACCCCGGGGAGCTCCGCGCCGGTCCCGGTCCGCACGAACAGCTGCCGCAGCGACTGCGCCGCGTTGTAGGTGCCGTCGGCGTCGACCCCGGCCAGCACGGCGGCGCCGGCGGTGCCCCCGGCGACCTGCTGCCGACCCACCGCCAGTACGTAGCCGCCGGCGGGCAGCCCGGCCGGGCTCAGCGGCTCCTCGGTGCCGCCGGAGGCCGCGATCCCGCGCAGGGCGCGGTCGGTGGCGCCGCCGGCCCCCTCGGCCAGGCCGCCGACGTAGACGGTGAGGCTGCCGGGCGCCGGGTCGGTGGTGGGGGTCGCGGTCGACTCGTCGATCTGCTGCACCCCGGCCGCCTTCAGCGCGGCCCGCACCTGCTCCAGGGCGCCGGGGTCGGCCTGCGGCGCGGCCACGACCGCGACCCGTTCGGGCACGGCCACCGCGGCGCCGTAGGACTCCTGGGACTGCGGCCGGGGGTAGATCTGCGGCGTCGTCACCGCACCGGACTGCACCGTCGTCGTCGCCTTCGCGGTCCCCGCCGTCGCCCCCGCGGACGGGGTCGCGGCGAGGGCGGTCTGCGGTCCGGCCGCGACCATCCCGCCCACCACGGCGGCCACGGTCAGTGCCGCGCTGGCCCGCAGCGCGGCCCCGCGCCGCCGGGTCCGGGCCGCGGCCACCCGCACCCGGTCCAGCAGCGGTTCGGTGCCCTTGAACTCCGAGATCAACCGGTCCGCCGTGGCCGGCGCCAGCCGCCGTACGGTCCTGGCCGCGGTACGCCGAGCGCTGAGCGCGGGCCCCGAGTACACCACCGACTGGAGCGCGGAACTCTGCTCCAACTGCCGACGGAGTCCGCTGCCGACGGTGGCGGGGAGGGAAGGCCGGTGCTCCACGCGGTCTCCTGGTGCCTGCGGTCAGTGAGTGGGCGGGCTAAGACCATCAGAGAGCCGTGTCCACTGTCAACGAGCGTGCTTCCCGCGAACGGCCGCCGATCCGGAACTCCACGAGTGAACCCCGGCGCTGCCGGTGTCGTTGTACCCCATACCCGGGTAGGAGCCTGGAGGCTGCGGAAGGTCCAGCCCGCTCCGATCACCGCTCCGCCCGCCCTGCCCCGCCTCCCTGCGCCGAGGAGCCCCCGTGGCCATTGCCGCCTCCGTCCCCGCCGACGTGCCGTCAGCATCCGCCGAGTCCGGCGCAGCCGGCCCCGCGCTGCTCGCGCTCGCCCGCGCGCACGGCGTCGACTCCGTCCGGGAGGGTCCCGAGGGGCGTGCCGCCGTCTCCGGCGACACCCTGGTCGCGGTCCTGGCCGCGCTGGACGTCGACGCCTCCACCCCGGACGCCGCCGCCCGCGCCCTGGACGCGCTGCACCACCGCACCGCGACCCGGCTGCTGCCGCGGGTCGTGGTCACCCGGGCCGGGCAGCCGCACGACCTCACCGTGCCGATGGACACCGAGGTCTGGATCGAGTTCTCGGACGGCCACCCGCCGCGCAACCTGGACCACCGCCCCGCCACCGGACGCATCCCCGGCGACCTCCCCCCGGGCCGGCACACCCTGTGCGCCCGCCGCAACGGCCGCGCCTCGGCCGCCCCGCTGCTGGTCACCCCGGCTCGGCTGCCGGGCGTGCGGCAGCGCAGCTGGGGCTTCCTGGCCCAGCTCTACTCCGTGCTCTCGCAGCACTCCTGGGGCATGGGCGACCTGGCCGACCTGGCCGATCTGGCGCAGTGGGCCGGCCATGCCCACGGCGCCGGCTTCGTCCAGGTCAACCCGCTGCACGCGGGTCTGCCGGCGACCCCGGGGGCGATGACCGACCCGTCCCCCTACCGTCCCTCCTCGCGCCGCTTCGCCGACCCGGTCCATCTGCGGGTGGAGGCCGTCCCTGAGTACCCCTACCTGGACGCGCCCGCCCGCGACCGCGTCCACGAGCTGGCCCGGCACGGCGCGGCGCTGCGCGACGCGGTGCTGCTCAGTGACGGACTGGTGGACCGCGACGCCACCTGGACACTCAAGCACGAGGCACTGACACTCCTTCACCAGGTCCGCCGCAGCCCCGGCCGGGAGGCCGCCTACCAGGCCTTCCTCCGCCGCGAGGGGGCCGGTCTGGAGGCCTATGCCACCTGGTGCGCGCTGGCCGAGGTGCACGGTCCGGCCTGGCGCTCCTGGCCGGCCGGGCTGCGCGACCCGGGTTCGGCCGCGGTCCACCGGGCCGCCGCCGACCTGTCCGGACGGGTCGAGTTCCACCGCTGGCTGGCCTGGCTGGTGGACGATCAGCTCGCCGCCGCCCAGTCCGCCGCCCGCGGCGCCGGGATGCCGGTGGGCCTGATCCACGACCTCGCGGTCGGCTGCCACCCCGAGGGCGCCGACGCCTGGGCCCTGCAGAACTGCCTGGCCACCGGCATCTCGGTGGGCGCGCCCCCGGACGCCTTCAACGCCCGCGGCCAGGACTGGGGCCTGCCACCCTGGCGTCCGGACGCGCTCGCCGACGCCGCCTACGAACCCTTCGCGGCGCTGCTGCGCGGCGTGGTGCGGCATGCCGGCGCGCTGCGGATCGACCACGTGATGGGCCTGTTCCGGCTCTGGTGGGTGCCGGAGGGCCGCCCGCCGACGGAGGGCACCTACGTCCGCTACGACCACGAGGCGATGCTGGGCGTGCTCGCCCTGGAGGCGGAGCGCGCGGGCGCGGCCGTGATCGGCGAGGACCTGGGCACGGTCGAGCCGGGCGTCCGCGAGCAGCTCGCCGACCGGGGCATCCTGGGCACCTCGGTGCTCTGGTTCGAGCGGGACTACGGCGACGACGCCAAGGGCACCCCGCTGCCGCCGGAGCAGTGGCGCGAGCAGTGCCTGGCCACCCTCACCACCCACGACCTCCCCAGCACCGCCTCCCGGCTCAGCGGCGAGCACGTCGAACTGCGGCACCGGCTGGGCCTGCTGACCCGTCCGCTGGCGGAGGAGCAGGCCGACGCCGAGTCGGACGTCGAGGAGTGGCTGGGCGAGCTGGCCGGCGAGGGGCTGCTCTCGGTCTCCCCGTACGGCGACGGGCCGGCCGCAGACCTGACCGAGCCGGCCGAGGGAGAGGTGGTCCCGGCGGCGGTCGCCGCCCTGCACCGCTACCTGCTGCGCACCCCGGCCCGGCTGCTGGGGGTCTGGCTGCCGGACACCCTGGGCGACCCGCGCCCGCAGAACCTGCCCGGTACCTCCAGCGAGTACCCCAACTGGCGGCTTCCGCTCGCCGACGCCCAGGGCCGGCCCGCCTCGCTGGAGCAGGTCACCGCCTCCCCCCGGACCGAGGCGCTCACCGCCGTCATGAACGAACCGGCCCTCGCCCCCCGCACCGGCGAAGCGGTGGGGGAGCAGGGGCCGGGAGCGGAGTCGAGCTACAGCTGACCAGCCGTCAACCCGACGACGGGTCAGCCGGTGGAAGGGTCAGCGCTGCCCCGCCGCCCGGTCGACGGCCTGGGCGCGCAGCGCGCGCTCCACGCCGGCCCGGCACTCGACGACCATCCGGCGCAGCGCCGGCGCCGGGTCGGCCGAGGCCAGCCAGGCGTCGGTGGCGTCCAGCGTCGCCTGCTCGACCTGCAGCGACGGGTAGAGCCCGACGATGATCTGCTGGCCCATCTCGTGCGAGCGCTGCTCGAAGATCCCCTTGATCGCGGCGAAGTACTTCGCCGTGTAGGGGGCCAGCAGCTCCCGCTGGTCGGCCTGCTCGAAGCCGGCGATCGCCGCCTCCTGGACGGTGTTGGTCAGCGTCTCCGCCTCCACCACCGAGGCCCAGGCCGCAGCCTTGGCGGCCGCGGTCGGGAGCGCGGCCCGGCAGGACGCCGCGTGCTGCTGCCCGGCCGCGGTGTTGTCGCGCACCAGCTCGTCGACGATGGTGTCCTCGTCGACCCGGCCGGTCGCGGACAGCCGCTCCAGGAAGGCCCAGCGCAGCTCGTCGTCGACGGTCAGGCCCTCGACGGTGCTGCTGCCGTCGAGCAGCCCGGCCAGCAGGTCCAGCTGCTCGTCGGTGCTGGCCAGGCCGGCGAAGGTGCGGGCCCAGGACAGCTGGTGGTCCCCGCCGGGCTCGGAGGAGCGCAGCAGCTCCAGCGCGGTGCCGGCGAAGCGGGCCAGGCCCTCGGCCCGCCACTCCGGGTCGGCGTAGAGCTCGACGGCCAGCTTGGCCTGCCGCTGCAGCGACTGGACCACACCGATGTCGGACTCCCGGCCGACGCCGCTGATCACCAGGGCCAGGTAGTCCCGGGTGGCCAGCTCGCCGTCGCGGGTCATGTCCCAGGCGGAGGCCCAGCACAGGGCGCGCGGCAGCGACTCGGTGAAGTCGGCGATGTGCGCGGTGACGTTGGCCAGCGACTCCGCGTCCAGGCGCACCTTGGCGTAGGACAGGTCGTCGTCGTTGAGCAGGACCACGGCCGGCCGCTTGCGCCCGGCCTGCACCGGCACCGACGTGAGCTCGCCGTCGACGTCCAGCTCGATCCGCTCGGCGCGCACCAGCGCGCCCTTCGCGTCCAGGTCGTACATGCCGACCGCGATGCGGTGCGGCCGCAGCACCGCCTCGCCCTTGGCGCCGGCGGGCAGCGCCGGGGCCTCCTGGCGGATCGAGAACGAGGTCAGCACGCCGTCGGCGTCCACCTCCAGCTCGGGGCGCAGGATGTTGATCCCGGCCGTCTCCAGCCAGGCCTTGGACCAGGAGGCCAGGTCGCGTCCCGAGGTCTCCTCCAGCGCGCCCAGCAGGTCGCTGAGCCGGGCGTTGCCCCAGGCGTGGCGCTTCATGTAGGCCTGCACGCCGGCGAAGAAGGCGTCCTGGCCGACGTACGCCACCAGCTGCTTGAGCACCGAGGCGCCCTTGGCGTAGGTGATGCCGTCGAAGTTGACCTGGACGTCCTCCAGGTCGTTGATCTCCGCCATGATCGGGTGCGTGGACGGCAGCTGGTCCTGCCGGTACGCCCAGGTCTTCATCTGGTTGGCGAAGGTGGTCCAGGAGTTGGGCCACTTGGTCCCGGGCGCCTCGGCCAGGCAGATGCCCTCGGCGAAGGTCGCGAAGGACTCGTTCAGCCACAGGTCGTTCCACCACTCCATGGTGACCAGGTCGCCGAACCACATGTGCGCCAGCTCGTGCAGGATCGTCGAGGCGCGGACCTCGTAGGCCGCGTCGGTCACCTTGGAGCGGAACACGTACTGGTCCCGGATGGTGACCGCGCCGGCGTTCTCCATCGCGCCGGCGTTGAACTCGGGCACGAACAGCTGGTCGTACTTGCTGAACGGGTAGACCGTGTCGAACTTCTCCTGGAAGTAGCTGAAGCCCTGCTTGGTCACCTCGAAGATCGCATCGGCGTCCAGGTACTGCTCCAGCGAGCGCCGGCAGTACACGCCCAGCGGCACGCTCTGGCCATCGGCGCCCTGGTAGCTGTCGAAGACACCGGCGTAGGGGCCGGCGACCAGGGCGGTGATGTAGGTGGAGATCCGCGGGGTGGCCGCGAAGCGGTGCACCTCGGTGCCCGCGACCGCGCCCTTCTCCGGCTCGGGGGAGACCTCGTTGCTGATCACCTTCCACCCGGTCGGGGCGGTGACGGTGAACCGGAAGGTCCCCTTGAGGTCGGGCTGCTCGAACGACGCGAACACGCGCCGGGCGTCCGGGACCTCGAACTGGGTGTAGAGGTAGGTCTCCTTGTCGACCGGGTCCACGAAGCGGTGCAGGCCCTCGCCGGTGTTGGAGTAGGCGCAGTCGGCGACGACGCGCAGCTCGTTCTCGGCGGCGAGCGACGGCAGCGCGATCCTGCTGTCCCGGAAGACCTCGGCGGGGTCCAGCGCGGTGCCGTTCAGGACGACCTCGCGCACGCCGGGCGCGACCAGGTCGATGAAGCTGGACGCTCCCGGAGTGGTGGCGTTGAAACGGACCACGGTGGTGGACCGGAACGTGCCCCCGTCGGTGGCCGTGCTCAGGTCGAGCTCGATCTCGTAGGCGTCCACATGGAGGAGCTGGGCCCGGGTACGGGCCTCCTCACGGGTCAGGTTGGTGCCAGGCACGCTGCGTGACTCCTTCGTCTCGGTGTCTGCCCGGCATCCTCCCATGTCGCACGGACAGCGGCCCGTGCCTCCGCGCACGGCGAACGCCGCCGTCCTAGGGTTCCCCCCATGAGCACCTCCAGCCCCGCCCCGACCCGGACCCTGGTCAGCACCCCCGCGGGGGACGCCAGGATCACCACCCACCCGGCCGGCACCGCCCGCCCGCTCGCCGTGCTGGCGCTCGGGCACGGGGCCGGCGGCGGCATCGAGGCACCGGATCTGCGGGCCCTCGCCGTGGCGCTGCCACCGCTGGGCGTCACCGTCGCCCTGGTGGAGCAGCCCTGGCGGGTGGCCGGCCGGAAGGTCGCCCCGGCCCCGAAGACCCTGGACACCGGCTGGCTGCCGGTGCTGGCCCGGCTGCGGTCCGGCCCCGCCGCCGGGATCCCGCTGATCAGCGGCGGCCGCAGCGCCGGCGCCCGGGTCGCCTGCCGCACCGCGGAGCAGGGCGGCGCCGACGCGGTGCTGGCGCTGGCCTTCCCGCTGCACCCGCCGGGCAAGCCGGAGCGCAGCCGGGCCGAGGAACTGCTCTCCTGCCCACGCCCGGTGCTGGTGGTCCAGGGCGCCACCGACCCCTTCGGCGCCGGATCCGACTTCCCGCCGCTCCCGGCGCACCAGCGGCTGCTGGCGCTCCCGTACGGCAACCACTCCTTCGCGGTCCTCAAGTCGGCCCCGGTCAGCGCCGAGGAACTGCTGGACCGGATCACCGGGGCGGTGGCGGAGTGGGCGCTGGGCCCGGAGGTGCGAGCGGCCGGGTAGCACCCTGATCCACCGTCACTTGTGGTACATGGACACCGCAGCCTCGTCGCCGTAGCTGCTCAGCGCGATGAGGCCGCCGTCGTTGGTGGCGTAGAGCATCCCGTCCGAGAAGGTCCAGCCGTCGGTGTCCGACGGCAGCGCGCCGAGCACGGTGGACTTGCCGGTCGTCGGGTCCAGGCTGACGAAGTGCGGCGAGCCGCTGTACGTCCCGGTGGACAGGGCGTAGAGCTTGCCGTCCCCGGTGGACTGGGCCAGCAGTGCGCCGTGGTTGCTCTCACCGTCGTAGGTCCAGGCCTCGGCGCCGGTGGCGAGGTTGAAGGCGACGATGTTCCCGGCGGTGCTCCCGTTGTCCGAGCTCAGGTCCTCGTCACCCTGCACCACCAGCAACTGCCCCGGCAGCGAAGCGGTCACCTCGTGGTACTCGTTCAGCTTCAGGTTGGGGGTCTGCAGGGTCTTGCCGTTGCCGCCGTTGGCGTCGTACATCTGCAGCGAGGTGTCGCCGCTGGTGGAGACCACGCTGACCAGGGGCGAGCCGTTGAGCAGGCTGCTGACGTCGGTGTGGTCGCTCTCGGTCTTGCGCCACATCTGCTTGCCGGTACTGGCGTTGAGGGCGGTCAGCGTGTACGACGGCTTGACGTCGGCGCAGAAGTCGTCCACCAGGACGATGCCGGTCGTCGCCACCGACGACTCGTTGCAGTAGTCCCCGCGCGGCTTCAGCCCCCAGACCTGGGCGCCGGTCCTGGTGTCGAACCCGCCCACCCGGTCGCCGCTGACGATGGTGGCCACCGAGCCCTGGATGTAGGTGCTGGCCGACATCGCGACCGAGTTGGACGCGCTGGTCAGCGGGACCGTCCAGAGGATCTTCCCGGTGCGGGAGTCGACCCCGGCGAAGACCGAGCAGGAGTTGTCGTCGCTGCCGAAGGCCATGGTCCCGATGCCGTCGGAGGTCATGGTCGGTGACATGGCGCAGGGCGTCTGCGCCGAGGACGGCGGAGTGAGCGTCCAGCTCTTGCTGCCGTCCGCGATGCTGTAGGCGGTCACACCGGTCGCCGAGCTGCTCCGCACCAGCGCGGTGCTGGTCAGCCAGGAACCGATGAGCTTGTCGTCGCTGCCCTGGGCCGGCACCGACCACGCCTTGGACAGCATGGAACCGGCCTTCTTGCTGCCGTTGTTGGCGATCATCACCCCGACCACCGCGATGCAGGCCAGCACGACCACACCGGCGACGATCCCGGCGATGGCACCCCCGCCCAGCCTGCGCCGCGGCGGCTGCGGCGGCGGGTAGCCGCCCTGCTGGGGGTACCCCTGCTGCGGATAGCCCTGCTGGGGCGGGTACCCCTGCTGCTGCGGGTACGCCTGCGGCGCCGGATACCCCTGCTGCGGCGGATAGCCCTGCTGCTGCGGCGGGTACCCCTGCGGGTAGCCGGGCGGAGCGGCCTGCGGGGTCTGCGGCTGCGGATAGCCGTACCCCCCGTGCTGCACCGAGGGGTACGCCCCGGTCGCCCCACCGGCCGGCCACGCCCCGGGCTGCTGCTGCGGCGCCTGCGGCTGCGGCGCGGGCGGCGTCCCGGGCCCCGCCGCGGCGGGGTTGTACGCCTGCGTCGGCGCGTAGGCGATCCCCCCGTCCGCCGAGGCCGGCGGAGCCTGCTGGGGTACGCCGGGCGTGTAGGTCTGGGTGGGCATGTACGCAGGCGGCGGCGGCACGTTCGACGCCCCGTCAGTTCCCCCCGCCGCGCCGCTCCGACCGTCAGCCCCTGGTCCTGCTCCGTTGTCCGCCATGCCCCCGTACGCCCTTCCCTCGACACCTCGACTAGCGGGCCATGCTACGAGGTACGACCAAACCCACCGTCACCAGGCAGCCCCCCAGGGGCGCGAGACTCTGCCCGATCAACAAGGCAGCCCCTCAGGGGCGCGGGGAACTGCGCGAGCAACCGCCCCCCGACGGCCACTCGCCCAGCAACCCCAGCCCCAGCCCCAACCCCCCGTCGCGCAACCTACCCCCGCGCCGCATCCCGCCGCTGCGCCCGCAACGCCCGCGCCAGATCGTCCCGCCCCTCCAGCACCAGCCTCCGCAACGCCGGCGCCGCAGCCTCGTGCTCCCGCAGCCACAGATCCGTCCGCTCCAGCGTGGCCTCCGTCGTCACCAGCCTCGGGAACAGCCCGCTGACGATCCGCAGCGCGATCTCGATCGACCGCTCGCTCCAGATCTTCTCCAGCACCTCGAAGTACGGCTCGGCGTACGGCGCCAGCAACTCCCGCGCCGCGCCCCCCGCCGCCGCCTGGAAGCCGCTGATCTGCGCTTCGACCAGCGCGTTCGGCAGCTGGTCCGAATCCACGACCTGCCGCCACACCTCCGCCTTGGCCTCCGCCGTCGGCCGCGCCGCCAGACACGCCGTCAGCAGCCGCTTGCCGCTGGCGGTGTCGTCCCGGGCCAGCTCCGCGTCCAACGCCGCCTCGTCGGCGACCCCGGCGGCGGCCAGCGTGTGCAGCAGCGTCCAGCGCAGCTCCTGGTCGACGGAGAGTCCGTCGACCCGCGCCGTCCCGGCCAGCAGCCCGCCCACCAGCTGCAGGTCCGCCTCCGACCGGGCCGTCTGCGCGAAGAACCGCGCCCACGCCAACTGGTGGTCGCCTCCGGGCGCCGCGGCCCGCAGCTCGCCCAGCGCGCCCTCGGCGAGCCGCCCGGCCCACTCCTCCCGCGCCTCGGGCGCGACATAGAGGTCGAGCGCGGTGCGCGCCTGCTGGTGCAGCGACTGGAGCACGCCGATGTCGCTCTCGCGGCCGGCGAACCGCAGCACGATCTCCAGGTAGTCGCGGGCCGGCATCAGCCCGTCCCGGGTCAGGTTCCACAGCGCGGACCAGCTCAGCGCACGGGCCAGCGGGTCCTCCAGCTCGCCCAGCGACTCCCGCAGCGTGGCCAGTGACGCCTCGTCGAAGCGGATCTTGCAGTAGGTCAGGTCCTCGTCGTTGACCAGCACCAGCGCCGGACGGGCGAGCCCGACCAGCTCCGGCACCTCGGTCCGGGCCCCGGCGACGACGTCCAGCTCGACCCGGCGCGTCCGCACCAGCGCCCCGCTGTCCGGGTCCCGGTCGAACAGCCCCACGGCGATCCGGTGCGGCCGCAGCGTCGGGTTCTCGGCGGCGGCCTCCTGCAGCACCGCGAACCCGGTGATGGTCCCCGAGGAGTCGGTGACCAGCTGCGGCGTCAGGGCGTTCACCCCCGCCGTCTCCAGCCAGGCCCGCGACCACTCGGCCATGGCGTCGGCACCCCGCCCGGAGGTCTCCGCGAGCACGGCGAGCAGGTCGGCGAGTGTGGTGTTGCCGAACGCATGGCGCTTGAAGTAGTGCCGCGCGCCCTCGAAGAAGGCGTCGCGCCCCACATAGGCCACCAACTGCTTGAGCACCGAGGCGCCCTTGGCGTAGGTGATGCCGTCGAAGTTGAGCTTGGCGTCCTCCAGGTCACGGATGTCCGCGGTGATCGGGTGCGTGGTGGGCAGCTGATCCTGCCGGTACGCCCAGGTCTTCCTGCGGTTGGCGAAGGTGATCCAGCCGGCCTGGTACTTCGTCACCTCCACCTGGGCGAACGCGCCCATGAAGTCGGCGAAGGACTCCTTCAGCCACAGGTCGTCCCACCACTGCATGGTGACCAGGTCGCCGAACCACATGTGCGCCATCTCGTGCAGGATGACGTTGGCCCGGCCCTCGTAGGCCGCCTCGGTGACCTTGGACCGGAAGACGTACTCCTCGCGGAAGGTGACCAGGCCGGGGTTCTCCATGGCGCCGAGGTTGTACTCGGGCACGAACGCCTGGTCGTACTTGCCGAAGGGGTAGGGGTAGTCGAACTCCTCGTGGAAGAAGTCCAGGCCCTGCTTGGTGACCGTGAAGATCTCGTCGGAGTCGAAGTACTGCGCCAGCGAGGCCCGGCAGAGCGCGCCCAGCGGGATCTCCAGCCGGCGGCCGTCCGGCAGTGCCCGGGTGTAGTGGTCACGGGCCACGTGGTACGGGCCGGCCACCACCGCGGTGATGTAGCTGGAGATTCGCGGCGTCGGGGCGAACTGCCAGGTCAGACCGGACTCCACGGCCACCGGGTCGCCGCCGGCGGGGGAGTTGGAGAAGACCTGCCAGTGCGAGGGCGCGGTGACGGTGAAGCTGAACGGCGCCTTGAGGTCGGGCTGTTCGAAGGTGGTGAACACCCGCCGTGCGTCGGCCGGTTCGTACTGGGTGTAGAGGTAGGTCTCGCCGTCGACCGGGTCGGTGAAGCGGTGCAAACCCTCCCCGGTGCGGCTGTAGGCGCAGGACGCCTCGACGACCAGCTCGTTCTCCTCGGCCAGACCGGGCAGGGCGATCCGGGTGCCGTCGAACACCAGCGCGGGGTCGAGCGCGGTGCCGTTCAGGACGACGCTGTGCACCTCGGGCGCCAGCAGGTCGGCGAAGCTGTCCGCCCCGGGTTCGGAGCAGCGGAAGCGCAGCAGCGTCCGCGAGCGGAACCTGCCCGCGCCCTCCCCTTCAGCCACGGGCAGCACGGCGGAGCGGAGGTCCAGTTCGACCTCGTAGCCGTCCACGCTGAGGATGCGGGCCCGCTCGCGGGCCTCGTCGCGGGTGAGATTGGTCCCGGGCACTGCGGTACTCCCTACTGGTGCATGCGGTGGCGCGCGAGCTTGTGGCCGCCCGTCCGGTGCCGGCCGGGTGTGGGCCCCGGACTGTCACCTGTTGCGGGCATCCTTTCACGGCACGCCGACAACGTTGGCGCACTCCCGCAGGGCGGGAATGCCCGTGCGCCGCCCTCTGTTCGCCACGTTGACCGCACGTTCCTGGCACCGGAGGACTCATGTCCGCAACAACCGCCACCCCCGTGACCGCAGACTTCTGGTTCGACCCGCTCTGCCCGTGGGCCTGGATGACCTCGCGCTGGATGCTGGAGGTCGAGCAGCAGCGCCCCGTCCAGGTGCACTGGCACGTGATGAGCCTCGCCGTGCTCAACGCCGACAAGGACGTCCCCGAGCAGTACCGCGCCTTCCTCACCGAGGCCTGGGGCCCGGTCCGGGTCTGCATCGCGGCCGCGCAGGCGCACGGCGACAAGGTCCTCGGCGACCTCTACACCGCCCTCGGCACCCGGTTCCACAACCAGGCCGAGCCCCGCACCAAGGAGACCATCGCGGCGGCCCTCGCCGACGCCGGGCTGCCGGTCGAACTGGCCGAGGCCGCCGACTCGACCGAGTACGACGAGGCTCTGCGCGCCTCCCACAAGGAGGGCATCGACCTGGTCGGCGAGGACGTCGGCACCCCGGTGATCGCGGTCCCCGGCGCCGACGGCGAGCGGGTCGCCTTCTTCGGCCCGGTGGTCACCCCCACCCCGCGCGGCGAGGCCGCCGCCCGCCTCTGGGACGGCACCCTGCTGGTCGCCTCCACCCCCGGCTTCTACGAGATCAAGCGCACCCGCACCGCCGGCCCCAGCTTCGAGTAGAGCTTCGAGTAGCGCCCCGACAGGGGCGCGGGGAACTGCGCGCCCGGCCACGCACCAAGGCGCACTGTTTCCCGCGCCCCCACTGCCCGGAGTCACCAACGCACTGACCAGCCCTTTTGTGGGGAGCGCGCTACACCACAGGTCACCAGGCAGGTAGGTTCACAGTCGTTAACCCAGACTCCGTCCCTCGCCCCTGCCCGGAGACCCGAATGGCCCTCGCCGCCACCGCTGCCCCCCGCCCCGGTACCGTCCTCGCCGACCTGCTCCCCGCCGCCACCCGTGCCCGCGCCACGGCCCGTGATCTCGCCCTGGTCGTCGGCGGTGCGGCCCTCACCGGCATAGCCGCACAGATCTCGGTGCCCGTCCCCGGCTCGCCGGTCCCGGTGACCGGCCAGACCCTGGCCGCGCTGCTGGTCGGGACCGCGCTGGGCACCCGCCGCGGGGTCGCCGCCATGGGCCTCTACCTGGTGGCCGGTCTGGCCGGGGTGCCCTGGTTCGCGGCCGGCAGCTCCGGCAGCGGCGTCACCCTCGGCTACATCATCGGCTTCATGCTGGCCGGGGTCGTGGTCGGCGAGCTGGCCCGGCGCGGCGCCGACCGCAGCCCGCTGCGCACCGCCGCGGCGATGGTGCTGGGCAGCCTGGCCATCTACGCCGTCGGCGTCCCCTACTTGGCCGTCTCGCTGCACGTCGGCCTGGGCCGGGCCGCCTCGCTGGGCCTGTACCCCTACCTGCTGGGCGACGCCCTGAAGGTCGCCCTGGCCATGGGCCTGCTCCCGGCCGCCTGGAAGCTGCTCGGCGTCCGGTCCTAGCCGGAGGCTGACCGGCGCACCGTCACCGGCTCGTGCCACACTGACGCCATGCGCGTGTACCTGGGATCCGACCATGCCGGATACGAACTCAAGCAGCACCTCGTCGAGTGGCTGACCAGCGCCGGTCACGAACCGGTCGACTGCGGCCCGCAAATCTACGACGCGGTGGACGACTACCCCCCGTTCATCCTCCGAGCCGCCGAGCGGACCGCGGCCGACCCGCAGGCGCTGGGCATCGTGATCGGCGGCTCCGGCAACGGCGAGGCCATCGCCGCGAACAAGGTCAAGGGCGTCCGCGCGGCACTGGCGTGGAGCACCGAGACGGCCACCCTCGGACGTCAGCACAACAACGCCAACGTGGTCAGCGTCGGCGCCCGGATGCACTCCCTCGACGAGGCCACCAAGTTCGTCGAGGTCTTCCTGGCGACGCCGTTCTCCGAGGACCCGCGGCACATCCGCCGGATCGACATGATCAGCGAGTACGAGACCACCGGCGAGCTCCCGCCGGTCCCCGCCCACCACCCGCAGGGCTGACCGCAGCTCCGATGCCAGAAGGCCACACCCTCCATCGACTCGCCGCCGCGTACCGCCAGGTGTTCGGCGGCGAGTCCGTGCGCGTCTCCAGCCCGCAGGGGCCCTTCGCCCAGGCCGCGCTGCGCCTCGACGGGCGCCCGCTCACCGGCACCGAGGCCCACGGCAAGCACCTCTTCCTCGGCTTCGGCGGCACCGCGGACCCCGCGTCCACCGACTGGGTCCACATCCACCTCGGCCTCTACGGCAAGGTCCGCTTCGGCGAGGGCCCGGCGCCGGAGCCGGTCGGGCAGATCCGGCTCCGGATCAGCACCGCCGACGACACCGCCCACGCCGACCTCCGCGGCCCCACGACCTGTGCCCTGATCAGCGATCCGGAGAAGCAGGAGGTGCACCGTCGGCTCGGCCCGGACCCGCTGCGGGACGACTCGGTCCCGGAGCAGGCCTGGCAGCGGGTGAGCCGCAGCGGCACCACCGTCGCGGCACTGCTGATGGACCAGAAGGTGCTCTCCGGCGTCGGCAACATCTACCGCGCCGAGGTGCTGTTCCGGCAGGGCATCGACCCGCGGCTGCCCGGCCGGGCGCTCACCCGGGAGCAGTGGGACGCGGTCTGGAAGGACCTCACCCTGCTGATGGCCGACGGCGTCCGCGACGGCTGGATCGACACGGTCCGCCCCGAGCACACCCCGCAGGCCATGGGCCGCCCGGCCCGCGAGGACGCCCACGGCGGCGAGGTCTACGTCTACCGCCGGGCCGGCCTGCCCTGCCTGGTCTGTGCCACTCCGGTCAGCGCCGGCACCCACGCCGGCCGCAACCTGTTCTGGTGCCCCGCCTGCCAGCCCGCCACACCGATCGGCTCCCTCCAGTACCGGCCGTAGTTCCTGGGAGCGTCGACGCGGACCGCACACCCTCGGTAGGGTCGACCCGGATGGCTGACGGAGCGGCCGAGGCGCCACCTCGGGAGACGATGACGGCACGGGGGCGCAGGGCGCTCTACCGGGCCCGACGTCGGTTGCGCCGATCCGCCGTCGACTACTTCCGCGGCGACGCCTCCGACTGGTTCGCCTTCGGAGCGCTGTTCCTGCTGGTGCCGCTGATCACCGTGGTCACGCTGATGGTCCCGATCTGGTGCCCGCCGACCGCCCTGGTGCTCCCGCTGCTCGCCGGGGCGCTGCTGCTGCGGCCCAGCAGCCTGGTGCTGCTCTACGCCGCCGCGGCCTCCGCGCTGGCTGTGGAGGCGGCCCTGCTGGGCCCGTACCACCTGGGCCCGGGCCGGGTCACCCCGGGCAGTGTGCTGGTCATGGGCGCGGTCGGGGCCGGCGGACTGCTGGTCGCCCAACTGCGCAGCCGGGTCGGCGTTCCCTGGCGCGGCGGCGGCACCATGCTGTTCGACCTGCGCGAGCGGCTCAAGGTGCAGTCGCAGATCCCGGCGCTGCCGCCGGGCTGGCACGCCGAGATGGCGCTGCGCCCGGCCGGCGGCCAGTCCTTCTCCGGCGACTTCCTGGTCGCCGCCCGCACCGGCGACGGCAGCCGGATGCTGGAGGCGGTGCTGGCCGACGTCTCCGGCAAGGGCATGGACGCGGGCTCCCGGGCGCTGCTGCTCTCCGGCGCCTTCGGCGGCCTGCTCGGCTCGCTGCCGCCGCACGACTTCCTCCCGGCCGCCAACGGCTACCTGCTGCGCCAGGAGTGGGACGAGGGCTTCGCCAGCGCCGTCCACCTGGTGCTGGACCTGGACACCGGGGAGTACGAACTGCTGTCGGCCGGCCACCTCCCCGGGATGCAGCGCTGCATGGGCAAGGGCCACTGGGAGACCAAGGAGGCCGAGGGCCCGCTGCTGGGCATCTTCGAGGGCGCCAAGTTCACCGGCCTGCGCGGCCGGCTGGAGCGCGGCGACGTGCTGATGCTCTGCACCGACGGCATGGTCGAGGCCCCGGGCCGGGACCTCTCCGAGGGCATGGACCGGCTGATGGGGGAGGCGGACCGACTGATCGGCTCGCCCTTCGTCGGGACGGCCTGGCGGCTCATCGAGACCGTCGCCAAGGACCTCAACGACGACCGCGCGCTGCTGCTGATCTGGCGCGAATAACCGTCCCCCGGTGCTCAGTTCACCGCACCTGTAACATCAGCCACACGTTCTCCGACGTGCTGTTCGGCCAATCTCGGCCGAATAGTGATCACTTGTAGAGCTGTGTCCCGGAAATGCTTTACGGAACCTGCCAGTCCGGAGACACTGAATGTCGGCCATGGGAGGGGGGAGGCAGTGTCGATGCACGGCGCGGCGGACCGGCCTGCCGGGTGGCCCGGGCCCCGAGCATGTCATGAACGAGGAAGTGGAACCGCGTGACAACCTTCTCCTTCTCCGCTGTTGTCCTGCTGGGCATCCTGTTGATCGTGTTCATCAGGAACGGGAGCATGAAGATCGGCTACGCCATCCTCGCTATGCTCTTCGGATTCTTCCTGGCCAAGACCTCGGCAGCGGCACCCATCCAGACCTTCCTGGACCAGATCGCCACCACCATCAACAATCTGACGAAGTAACAGCTACCGACCCGACAGCTGCCGGAGCAACAGCCTCAGCGCTCCCGCCACCGCCGCAGCAGCGCCCCTGCAGCGGCGCGCCGCCCGCCCACGGCGGCGTCGGCGGGCTCCGCGCCACCCTCCGCTCCGCGCAGGCTCAGCGGGTCGGCCGCCAGCAGCACGAAGCAGCGGGCCCAGGCCAGCCGCTCCCCGCGCGGCCAGGACAGTCGCCGCAGCGCGGCCGAGGCCGCGGCGACCGGTTCGCCGTTCACCCGCACCTCGGCGACCTCGTCGCCGGAGCGCCCGCCGAAGAAGAACTTCACCCCGTTCAGCACCGGGTCGCTCAGGTGCGGGAGCACCACCTCCGCGACCGCGGGCAGCAGTTGATGCTCCGCCACCCAGTCGCCCAGCGGTCCGCTGCGGAACCCGAACACGCAGGCAGGGCCCTGGACCGCGTGCCATCCGGCGACGCCCCCGGCCGCACCGGGCGCCACGTGGTCGCCGTGGACGCCGCGCCGCTCCAGCATCTCCACCACCGCGGAGGCGGTGGTGGTCCGCCACATCCGCACCGCGTTCTGGAGCTGCTCCTCCTCGGTCCGCCCGAGCCCGGCCGCGCAGTCCCAGACCACCGGCCCGCCGCCCTCGCCGATCCGCAGCACGTACCCCAGGTCGACGTGGCCGCCGCCCTGCCCCAGGTGCTCGCGCACCGCCACGGCGGTCGTCCCCGGACCGCGGACGACGTCGCCCTCGGCCTGGAACTCCCGCCCGAGGCAGGCCATCTCGCGCACCACGCTGCGCTGTATGACCTGGAGCCTGCGCACAGGGTCTCTCCGTGTGTGTGAGGGATGTACTCCGACGTTCCGGGGAGCGACTCCCGTTCGCCCGCACAACCCCCGGGCGGAGCAGGCCCTGTGGAGATTGTGGGGGGAAACCGAGTGAACATCCCGCCTCCGGGAGCGTACCCGCCCCCGTCCGCCCCCCGCACCCGTTCTGACGCGTGCAAAACACATCGGCCCCGACCCGGCATGATGATCGCCGAGTCGGGGCCGAGCCACTTCGGAGCGGGCGACGGGAATCGAACCCGCGTAGCTAGTTTGGAAGACTAGGGCTCTACCATTGAGCTACGCCCGCAGAGCGCACCGGTGCGGCGCGTTCGGGGGACAGCCTAGCGGACCTGGTCGGGCGGATGCACACCGGTTCTCCGGCGTGGCGGCCGGATGGGTGCGGCGCGGCGAAAAGCGGGCGAAGGGCCGGGGATCTGCCTGTACGCTACGTGTCGTTCGGCACGTCGGACGGTACGGGGTGTGGCGCAGTTTGGTAGCGCGTCCGCTTTGGGAGCGGAAGGTCGTCGGTTCGAATCCGGTCACCCCGACCATATGCACGGGATCCTGTCCGCCATGGCGGCAGGTCCTTTTTCGTTCTCCGGGAAGGCGTGCCGAGCCATGTCCGCAGCAGCGCAGCCGCACCGTCCGCGGATATCCGCCAAGACCGCGGTCGCGGTCGTCTTCGTCGCCGCGCTGTTCATGTCGATCATGGACACCACGATCGTCAATGTGGCGCTGCCGTCCATCGGCGACCAGTTCCACGTGGACGCGGCCTCCGTCGGTGTGGTCAACGTCGGCTACCTGGTCAGCCTCGCGGTCTTCGTGCCGCTCTCCGGCTGGCTCGGCGACCGCTTCGGCACCCGCAGGGTCTTCCTGGCGGCGCTGGCCCTCTTCACCCTGGCCTCGCTGCTGTGCGCGACGGCCACCGGCCTCAACCAGCTGAGCCTCTACCGGGTCCTCCAGGGCGTCGGCGGCGGGATGCTCAACCCGGTCGGGATGACCATGCTGTACCGGGCCTTCCCGCAGCAGGAGCGGATGCGGGCGAGCCGGGTGCTGATGGTGCCGACCGCCGTCGCCCCGGCGCTGGGTCCGGTGCTGGGCGGCTGGCTGGTGGACGCCGCCTCCTGGCACTGGGTGTTCATCGTCAACGTCCCGCTCGGCGCCGTCGCGATGACCTTCGGCCTGCTGTTCCTGCCGGACTTCGGCGCCGAGCGGGCCGGCCGCTTCGACACCGCGGGGTTCCTGCTGGCCGCCGTCGGCTTCGGGGCGGCGACCTACGCCCTCGCCGAAGGGGCGGACAAGGGCTGGGGGACCGCGGGGATCGTGGTCCCGGCGACGGTCGGGATCGCCGCGCTGGTCGCGCTGGTCGTGGTGGAACTGCGGATCGACGACCCGATGCTGGACCTGCGGCTCTTCAAGGACCGGCTGTTCCGCGCCACCAACCTGGTCGGCGTGGTCGCCGGCGCCGCCTTCCTGGGCATGCTCTTCGTCTTCCCCCTCTTCTACCAGAACGCCGCCGGGGCGACCGCCTTCCGGACCGGCCTCAACACCTTCCCCGAGGCCCTCGGGGTGATGCTGGCCTCGCAACTGGTCGGCCGGATCTATCCGCGGATCGGGCCGCGCCGGCTGATGACCGCGGGTGGCGTCGCCGTCTCCATCGCCATCGGGCTGATGTCGCTGCTCACGCCGGAGAGCAGCGTCTGGGCGGCCCGCGGGCTGATGTTCGCGACCGGGTTCTCCATGGCCCACCTCTTCATGCCGACCCAGACGGCCGCCTTCGCGACCGTCTCCCCGGCCGCGACCGGCCGGGCCTCCACCCTGTTCAACACCCAGAGCCGGCTCGGCCCGGCGCTGGGGGTGGCCCTGCTCAGCACGGTCCTGGGCGCCATCGGGACGGTGACCACCGGTCCGGACGGTACGCCGAGCGCGAACCTGGCGGCCTACCACGCGGCGTTCCGGGTCGCCGCCGGCCTGGCCCTGGCCGCGGCCGTGCTGTCGCTGTTCGTCTCCGACCGGGACGCCGCCCCGACCATGGCGCGGGAGACCCCGGTCGAGGGTCCGGGCGAGGGCTCCGCGGCGGGTTCTGGGAAGGTCCCGGTCCAGAGCCTGGACAGCTGACCCCTCCCGGCGGGACCAATGCAGATTGTGGTACCGGTAGGATGGACCGCTGGCGGCTGTCCACGTGCGCGTCTCCGCAGGGAGAAGCGGTGCGGGACACTCGCCCGAGGGCGAGGAGCGAGCTCACCGTCCACCCACCCCGGCGGGCGAAGTCGCCTCTGACTCATCACCCGTCTCGCCGTGCTCCCCACCAAGCGGGTGCGCGGCGGACACCCCGACCGCAAGCCCCCAAGGAGACCCAACCGTGAAGAGCGCCGTGGAGACTCTGAACCCGACCCGGGTTCGACTCACCGTCGAGGTGCCCTTCGAGGAGCTCAAGCCCAGCCTCGACGCGGCGTACAAGAAGATCAACCAGCAGGTCACGGTGCCGGGCTTCCGTAAGGGCAAGATCCCGGCTCGCGTCATCGACCAGCGCTTCGGCCGTGCCGCGGTGCTGGAAGAGGCTGTCAACGACGCCCTGCCGCGCTTCTACACCCAGGCCGTCGACGAGTCCAAGCTCGACGTCCTCGGCCAGCCCGACATCGACGGCCTCGAGGGCGTCGAGAAGATCGCGGACGGCGGCGACCTGAAGTTCACCGCCGAGGTGGACATCCGCCCCGAGATCACCCTCCCCGACTACACCGCCATCGAGGTCGAGGTCGACCCGATCGCCGTGTCCGACGAGGACGTCGAGGAGAGCCTGAACCAGCTCCGCGACCGCTTCGCCTCGCTGAAGACCGTCGAGCGCGCCGCCGCCGAGGGCGACGTCGTGGTCGTCGACCTGGAGGCCAAGGTCGACGGTGAGGTCCCCGAGGACGGCACCGCCACCGGCGTCAGCTACGAGATCGGCTCTGGCCGCCTGCTCGACGGCATCGACGAGGCCCTCACCGGCCTGGAGGCCGGCGGCACCGCGACCTTCACCACCGAGCTCAAGGGCGGCAGCGCCGAGGGCAAGGACTCCGAGGTCACGGTCAGCCTGACCACCGTCCAGGAGAAGGAACTCCCGGCCCTGGACGACGAGTTCGCCCAGCTCGCCAGCGAGTTCGACACCCTGGAGGAGCTCAAGGAGGACTCCCGCAAGCGGCTGGTCCGGATGAAGGAGTTCGACCAGGCCACCCAGGCCCAGGAGCGCGTGCTCGACAAGCTCATGGAGCTCATCGAGATGCCGTACCCGGAGAAGCTGCTCGCGGACGAGCTGGAGACCCGCAAGCACAACCTGGAGCACCACCAGCTGCCGCAGATGGGCATCGACCTGGACGGCTACCTCAAGCTCCAGGGCAAGACCGCCGAGGAGTTCGAGGCCGAGCTGCTCGAGCAGGCCCAGAAGGGCATCAAGACCCAGTTCGTCCTGGACGCCATCGCGTCCAAGGAGGAGCTCGCGGTCAACCAGGAGGAGCTCACCGAGCACCTGCTGCGCCGCGCGGCCGGCTCGGGCATGACGCCCGACCAGTTCGCCCAGCAGGTCGTCGAGGGCGGCCAGGTCCCGCTGCTGGTCGGCGAGGTCGTCCGTGGAAAGGCCCTCGCGGTGGTGGTGGAGTCCGCCAAGGTGGTCGACACCAACGGTGAGGTCGTCGACTTCGAGGACGACGACGAAGAGGACGAGACCGTCGAGGCCGCGGCTGAGGCCGTCGTCGAGGCGACCGAGGCCTGATCCTCCCCGGCACTGCAGCACCTCCCAGGAAGGGCCCGGACGCGACATGCGTCCGGGCCCTTCCGGCGTCCCCGGTCACCCTGCGCTCACAGCGAACAGTTCTGTGTAGGGGATGGCCAGGCCCTGCCTGCGCGTTAGGGTCCTTGGTACGAGGGGCAGGGTGACTGTCGGTCCATCAGGACTGTCCGTCAGGCTTCCCGATGCAACCGGCCTCCGTACCGGCCTTCGTAAGAGACGCAGTGACGGTGGACGATCAGCCGTCCGAACACAATGAGCGGGTGGATTACGTGATGACTCCCCAGTTCCAGATGCCCGGCCTGATGGCCCCCACCGCAGCCGGTGACATCGGCGGCGGCGGTCTCGGCGACCAGGTCTTCAACCGTCTGCTCAACGAGCGCATCATCTTCCTCGGCCAGCAGGTCGACGACGAGATCGCCAACAAGATCACCGCTCAGCTGCTGCTGCTCGCGTCCGACCCGGACCGGGACATCTTCCTGTACATCAACTCGCCCGGCGGCTCGGTCACCGCCGGCATGGCGATCTACGACACCATGCAGTACATCAAGAACGACGTGGTCACCATCGCCATGGGCATGGCCGCCTCGATGGGCCAGTTCCTGCTCACGGCCGGCGCCAAGGGCAAGCGCTTCGCGCTCCCCAACGCCGAGATCCTGATGCACCAGCCCTCGGCCGGCCTCGGCGGCTCCGCCACCGACATCCGCATCCAGGCCCAGCAGCTGGTGCGGCTGAAGCACCGGATGGCCGAGCTGATCGCCGAGCACAGTGGCCAGACCGTCGACCAGGTCACCAAGGACTCCGACCGCGACCGCTGGTTCCAGCCGCAGGAGGCCATGGAGTACGGCCTGATCGACGGCATCATGCACAGCGCCGCGGACGTCCCCGGCGGCGGCGGCACCGGCGCCTGACCGGCCCTTCGAGCCGCTCAGCACCGCCCCGCCCACGAACCAAGTCCGTACGCTTCCGGAGAGGCCACACCAGCTATGAACATCCCCAGCCTGTCCAGCGCCGAGCGGCGCCTGGAGGACATGCGCGCCGAGGGCCGCTACATCGTCCCGCGCTTCGTCGAGCGCACCTCGCAGGGTGTGCGTGAGTACGACCCCTACGCCAAGCTCTTCGAGGAGCGCATCATCTTCCTGGGCTCCCAGGTCGACGACGTCTCCGCGAACGACATCATGGCGCAGCTGATCTGCCTGGAGTCGATGGACCCGGACCGGGACATCTCCATGTACATCAACTCGCCCGGCGGCTCCTTCACCGCGCTGACCGCGATCTACGACACCATGCAGTTCGTGAAGCCCGACGTGGCGACCGTCTGCATGGGCCAGGCGGCCTCCGCCGCCGCGGTGCTGCTGGCGGCCGGCGCCCCCGGCAAGCGCCTGGCGCTGCCGAACGCCCGGATCCTGATCCACCAGCCCTACACCGAGACCGGCCGCGGCCAGGTCTCCGACCTGGAGATCCAGGCCGCCGAGATCCAGCGGATGCGCGAGCAGCTGGAGGAGATGCTGTCCAAGCACTCCCACCAGACCCCGCAGCAGATCAGCGAGGACATCGAGCGCGACAAGATCCTCACCGCGGCCGAGGCGCTGGAGTACGGGCTGATCGACCAGATCACCTCGACCCGCAAGAGCTCGCTCAACGACTGAGACCGTCCCCGGTCCAGTCACTGAGACGAGTACCACGCAGTCCGTCGGCCCCCGGCTATTGGAGCGGGGGCCCCGGCCTGGCACCATCGGTGACAGGCACTCTCAAAATTGCCGCGCCCTGCATCGCCCACCCTGACGGCACTTCGCCCAGGGCGGAAGAGGGAAGACCGCCGAAGTCGGCGGATCGGGGCTCCTGACGGAGTACCGTCGGAAACCAAGCACCAGGCTCCTGCCCCACGGAGCCTTTGGCGAAGGGGATTCACCTCGTGGCACGCATCGGTGACGGTGGCGACCTGCTCAAGTGCTCGTTCTGCGGAAAGAGCCAGAAGCAGGTGAAGAAGCTCATTGCCGGGCCCGGCGTGTACATCTGCGACGAGTGCATCGACCTGTGCAACGAGATCATCGAAGAGGAGCTCGCGGAGACCTCGGAGGTGAGGTTCGAGGAGCTGCCCAAGCCCCGCGAGATCTACGAGTTCCTCGACGGGTACGTGGTGGGCCAGGAGGCGGCGAAGAAGTCACTCTCCGTGGCCGTCTACAACCACTACAAGCGGGTCCAGGCGGGCGAGAACGGCAAGCACGGCCGCGACGACGGCATCGAGCTGGCCAAGTCCAACATCCTGCTGCTGGGCCCGACCGGCTCCGGCAAGACCCTGCTGGCGCAGACCCTGGCCCGGATGCTGAACGTGCCGTTCGCCATCGCGGACGCCACGGCGCTGACCGAGGCCGGCTATGTCGGCGAGGACGTCGAGAACATCCTGCTGAAGCTGATCCAGGCCGCTGACTACGACGTCAAGAAGGCCGAGACCGGCATCATCTACATCGACGAGATCGACAAGGTCGCCCGCAAGAGCGAGAACCCGTCGATCACCCGCGACGTCTCCGGCGAGGGCGTGCAGCAGGCGCTGCTGAAGATCCTGGAGGGGACCACCGCCTCGGTGCCCCCGCAGGGCGGCCGCAAGCATCCGCACCAGGAGTTCATCCAGATCGACACGACGAACGTGCTGTTCATCGTGGGCGGTGCCTTCTCGGGCCTCGAGCGCATCATCGAGTCCCGGGCCGGCAAGAAGGGCATCGGCTTCGGCGCGACGATCCGGTCCAAGCACGAGATCGAGTCCAGCGACCAGTTCCGCGCGGTCATGCCGGAGGACCTGGTGAAGTTCGGGATGATCCCGGAGTTCATCGGCCGTCTGCCGGTCATCACCAGCGTCCACAACCTGGACCGCGACGCGCTGCTGCAGATCCTCACCGAGCCCAAGAACGCCCTGGTCAAGCAGTACCGGCGGCTGTTCGAGCTGGACGGCGTGGAGTTGGAGTTCTCGGACACCGCGCTGGACGCCATCGCCGACCAGGCCATCAAGCGCTCCACCGGCGCCCGCGGCCTGCGCGCCATCATGGAGGAGGTGCTGATGTCCGTGATGTACGAGGTGCCCTCGCGCAAGGACGTCGCCCGCGTGGTGGTCACCGAGGACGTGGTGCTGGAGCACGTCAACCCGACGCTGGTGCCGCGCGATCTGCGCAGCCAGCGCGAGCGCCGCGAGAAGTCGGCGTAGCCGGACGTTCAGGAACCCCGCTCGGATCTCGGTCCGGGCGGGGTTCCTGCATGTCGGGGTGGTGCGGTGCGGGGCGGGCTCAGCCGACGCTGGTGATCGCGTTCGCGGCGGCCGAGGCGACCGACTCGACCAGGCTGATCGAACCCGCCTCGGTGCTGCCGCCGTCCGACACCACCGCGATCAGCACGCTGTGGCCGTCGACGGTCACCTTCCCGATGCTGTTGACGTCCCAGAGCCCGCTCTGGCTGCGCTGCAGCCAGCCGTTCTTCAGCTCGGTCGCGGTGCCGCTGTCGGCGGCGGCCGAGACGCCCCAGGCCTGGTCCGACTCGACCTGGCCCATCAGGCCCTGCAGGTACTTCTGCGAGGCGCTGTCGAGCGGCGAGTCGTCGCCGAACACCACCTGAAGCAGCGTCAACTGGTCCGCCGCGGTGGTCTGGGTCAGGCCCCAGTTCCCGTTGCTGCCACCGGTGGTGCCGGTCAGGCCGAAGGTCCTGTTGGCGGCGTTCAGCCCGTCCGCACCGCCGATCTCGTTCCACAGCGTGGACGCGGCGTCGTTGTCGCTCTGCTCGATCATCGAGGTGGCCAGGGCCTTCTGGGCGCTGCTGAGGCCGCCGCTGTCCTGGGTCTGCAGCAGCAGGGTCGCCAGGATGTCGACCTTGACGATGCTCGCGGTGTCGTAGCTGTTCCCGGTGTTGCCGTAGTCGGCGGTGGCCCCGGTGTCCAGGTCCAGCGCCGCCACCGAGACGTTTCCGGAGAAGCCGCTGACCAGCGAGGACTCGGCGGTGGCCAGGGCGGTACGGGCCTGCTCGTCCAGGCTGGGAGAGCTGGCGGAGGCAGCAGCGGAGGCCGAGGCAGAGGTGGAGGCGGCGACGGTGGCGGACGCGGAGCCGGTGACCGTGATGGTGCTGCTGCTCGCGCTGGCGACCATGGCCGGACTGCCGCTGCCCTCGGCGGCGTAGGCGAGACCGCCCAGGGCACCCGCGGCCATGACGGCGGTCACGGCGATCGACACCAGCTGCCGCTTACGACGACGGCGACCCTGGTCCGGCTCAACTCTGCTGCTCATGACTTCGACCTTGCGGGCCGAAATCTTGCAGAGAATGTGAACGTCGTGAACGCGTCATGAGAAAACCGAGGTCACTCCTTGGTCACCGGAACGCTGTTGATCACGACGTTGTCCTTGGGTTTTCCGTCGCTGCCGCCGCCCTGGACGCCGTCCCTGGCGATGTGCTGCAGGATGTCCAGGCCCGAGGTGATGGTGCCGAACGGGGTGTAGTTCGCCGCGAGCTGGCTGGCCTGGTAGACCAGGAAGAACTGGCTGCCGCCGGTGTGCGCGGTCCCGGTGTTGGCCATCGCCACCGTTCCGGCCGGGTAGCTGCCGCCCTGGACCGCCGGGTCCTTCAGGTACTCGTCGGGGAGGGTGTAGCCGGGGCCGCCGCTGCCGGAGCCGGTGGGGTCGCCGCACTGCAGCACATAGATGCCGCTGGTGGTCAGGCGGTGGCACTTGGTGTGGTCGAAGTAGTTCTGCTGGGCCAGGAAGACGAAGCTGTTGACGGTCTGCGGGGCGTTCTTGGCGTCCAGCTTGATGCCGATGTCGCCGCAGGAGGTCTTCAGTGTGGCGCTGTAGGCCGCGGAGGTGTCGATGGACATGGCCGGCGCGGTCTTCCACTGCTTGCCGTTGGGGCTGCCGGAGGCCGCGTCCCCGCAGAAGACCGGCCGGGTCGTCGCCCACACCAGCCCACCGGCGACCAGCGCGACCACCACCACGGCGGCCACCGCGAACACCGTCCGGCGCTTCTTCACCCTGGCCTTCTCGGCGGCCCGCAGCTCCTCGATCCGCGCCCGCCGAGCAGCGTTGCGCGCTGCCGCGCCGACCTCTTCACTACCGCCGTCCCCGCTGCTCACCCGCGTCCTCCCATTGCACGCACCAACAGCGCACAAGTGAACCCACCCACAGCCCCACCACGCGGGAGGCGCGACCGAAGGGGATGCAAAGCCTGCCGGGCTGCGGCTAAAGCGGTTCGTTACCACGCCCCCACTCCTCGTGCTGCAGTGCTGCGGGGGGCGACCCCCCGGACCCCCACGTCCTGCCGGGCTGCGGCTAAAGCGGTTCGTTACCACGCCCCCACTCCTCGTAAACTGTGCCGCGTGACCGACACGAACCAGCGCCCCGAGCCTGACGCGCACGACGCGAACGCCGGGGACCACAGCGCCCAGCCGAACACCCTGCCGACCCAGTACTCGCCGGCGGAGGTAGAAGGCCCGCTGTACGAGCGCTGGGTCGAGCGGGGCTACTTCGAGGCCGACGCCAAGAGCGAGAAGCCGCCGTACACCATCGTCATCCCGCCGCCCAACGTCACCGGTGCCCTGCACCTGGGCCACGCCTTCCAGCACACGCTGATGGACGCGCTGACCAGGCGCAAGCGCATGCTCGGCTTCGAGGCGCTGTGGCTGCCGGGCATGGACCACGCCGGCATCGCCACCCAGAACAAGGTCGAGCAGCAGCTCGCCGAGCAGGGCCTGTCCCGGCACGACATCGGCCGGGAGGCCTTCGTCGAGAAGGTCTGGGAGTGGAAGGAGCAGTACGGCGGCCGGATCCTCGGCCAGATGCGTCGCCTCGGCGACGGCGTCGACTGGTCCCGTGAGCGCTTCACCATGGACGAGGGCCTGTCCCAGGCCGTCCAGACCATCTTCAAGAAGCTGTTCGACGACGGCCTGATCTACCGCGCCGAACGCATCATCAACTGGTGTCCGCGCTGCCTCACCGCGCTCTCCGACATCGAGGTCGAGCACGAGGACCGGGCCGGCGAGCTGGTCTCGATCCGCTACGGGGACGGCGAGGACTCCGTCGTCGTCGCCACCACCCGTGCCGAGACCCTGCTGGGCGACACCGCGGTCGCGGTCCACCCGGACGACCCGCGCTATGCGCACCTGGTCGGCCGCACCATCGCGCTGCCGCTGACGGACCGTCGGATCCCGGTCGTCGCCGACGAACACGTCGACCCGGAGTTCGGCACCGGCGCGGTCAAGGTCACCCCGGCCCACGACCCCAATGACTTCGCCATCGGCCAGCGGCACAACCTGCCCAACATCAACGTCCTGGACGAGCACGGCGTCATCACCGTCCACGGCCCCTTCCTCGGACTGGACCGCTTCGAGGCCCGGGACGCCGTCGTCGGCACCCTGCGCGAGCAGGGGCGCATCGTCGAGGAGAAGCGCCCCTACATGCACGCGGTCGGGCACTGCTCGCGCTGCCACACCGTGGTCGAGCCGCGGCTGTCGCTGCAGTGGTGGGTCAAGGTCGCGCCGCTGGCCGGGCCCGCCGCCGAGGCGGTCCGCGACGGCCGGGTGCAGATCCACCCCAAGGAGCTGGAGGGCCGCTACTTCAGCTGGGTCGACAACATGTACGACTGGTGCATCTCGCGCCAGCTGTGGTGGGGCCACCGGATCCCGGTCTGGTACGGCCCGGACGGCGAGGTCGTCTGCGTCGGACCGGACGAGCAGCCCCCGACGGGTGACGGCTGGCACCAGGACCCCGACGTCCTGGACACCTGGTTCTCCAGCGGGCTATGGCCCTTCTCCACCCTGGGCTGGCCCGAGCAGACCCGTGACCTGGAGAAGTTCTACCCGACCGACGTCCTGCTGACCGGCCACGACATCATCTTCTTCTGGGTCGCCCGGATGATGATGTTCGGCCTGTACGCCATGGACGGCCAGGCGCCGTTCCACACCATCGCCCTCACCGGCCTGGTCCGCGACCAGTTCGGCAAGAAGATGTCCAAGTCCTCCGGCACCGCCGTGGACCCGCTGGACTGGATGGACGAGTTCGGCGCCGACGCGGTCCGGTTCACCCTGGCCAGCGGCGCTAACCCGGGCGCCGACGTGCCGATCGGCGAGGACTGGGTCAAGGCCTCCCGGAACTTCTGCAACAAGATCTGGAACGCCACCCGCTTCGCGCTGATGAACGGCGCGACCCTGGAGGGCCCGCTGCCGGCGGCCGAGCAGCTCACCGCCACCGACCGCTGGATCCTGTCCCGGCTGAACGCGGTGGTCGCCGAGGTGGACGGCCTCTACGAGGACTACCAGTTCGCCAAGCTCAGCGACGCCCTCTACCACTTCGCCTGGGACGAGGTCTTCGACTGGTACGTCGAGCTGTCCAAGTCGGTGCTGGCCGAGGGCGGCCCGCAGGCCGACGCCTCGCGCCGGGTGCTGGGCGAGGTCCTGGAGGTCACCCTGCGGCTGCTGCACCCGGTCATCCCCTTCGTCACCGACGCCCTGTGGACGACGCTGACCGGGCGGGAGTCCGTGGTGGTCGCCGAGTGGCCGACGGTGGACGCCTCCCGCGCGGACGCGGCCGCCGAGGCGGAGATCGCGCAGCTGCAGCAGGTGGTCACCGAGATCCGCCGGTTCCGCGCCGACCAGGGGCTCAACCCGGGTCAGAAGGTCCCGGCCCGGCTGGACCTGTCCGGCACCACGCTGGCGGCGCACGAGGGCGCACTGCGCTCCCTGGCCAAGCTCCAGCCCGCCGGTGCGGACTTCAGCGCGACCGCGACCCTCTCGGTTGCCGACGCCACCGTGGCGCTGGACCTGTCCGGCACCATCGACGTCGCCGCCGAGCGCAAGCGACTGACCAAGGACCTCGCCAACGCCGAGAAGGAGCTCTCGCAGGCCGGCGCCAAGCTCGCCAACGAGGCCTTCCTGGCCAAGGCGGCCCCGGTCGCGGTCGAGAAGATCCAGGCCCGGCAGGCCAAGGCCGAGGCCGACATCAACCGCCTCACCGCGCAGATCGCGGCCCTGCCGGCCGGCTGAGGAACAGGCCGACGCAGGACACGCCACCACACCGGAAGGACCGCCCCGCAGCCGCGCGGCGGTCCTTCCGCCGTACCAGAGGCCGAACCCGGGCCCCACCCGGCCCCGCCTCTCCCGAGCCCGGCGGGCACCCGCCCCGCCGTCCGCCGCGACTCCCCACGCTCCGTAGACTGGCGGGGTGAGCGACGCATCCCGCACCACCCCGCCGAACGACGCCGACGCGACCTCGGACGACATCACCTCGAACGACCCCGCGGCGCAGCTGCGTGCCGTCGAGGCGGAGCTGGCCTCGCGCTGGCCGGAGACCCAGCTGGAACCCTCGCTGGACCGGATCTCGGCGCTGATGGACATCCTGGGCCAGCCCCAGCGGGCCTACCCCTCGATCCACATCACCGGTACCAACGGCAAGACCAGCACGGCCCGGATGGTCGAGCAGCTGCTGCGCCACTTCGAGCTGCGCACCGGCCGCTACACCAGCCCGCACGTGGAGTCGGTGACCGAGCGGATCAGCCTGGACGGGGAGCCGGTCAGCCCCGAGCTGTTCGTGCACACCTACCGCGACATCGAGCCGTACATCGGCATGGTGGACGCCGCTCAGCCGATCCGGCTGTCCTTCTTCGAGATCCTCACCGGGATGGCCTACGCCGCCTTCGCCGAGGCGCCGGTGGACGTCGCGGTGGTTGAGGTCGGCATGGGCGGGTCCTGGGACGCCACCAATGTCATCGACGCCCCGGTCGCGGTGATCGCCCCGATCTCGCTGGACCACACCGACAAGCTCGGCGACACGCCCGGCAAGATCGCGACCGAGAAGTCCGGGATCATCAAGAAGGGCGCCCTGGCGGTGGTGGCCCAGCAGCCGCTGGACGCCGCCGAGGTGATCCTGCGGCGCGCCGTCGAGGAGGACGCCGTGGTCGCCCGGGAGGGCATGGAGTTCGGTGTGGTGCACCGGGACGTCGCGGTCGGCGGGCAGCTGCTGACCCTGCGCGGCATCTCCGGGCACGAGTACACCGAGGTCTTCATCCCGCTGCACGGCGCGCACCAGGCGCAGAACGCCGCGCTGGCGCTGGCCGCGGTCGAGGGCTTCTTCGGTGTCGGCGCCGCGCACCAGCAGCCGCTGGACATCGACAAGGTCCGCGCCGCCTTCTCCGGGGTCAGCTCCCCGGGCCGGCTGGAGGTGGTCCGCCGCAGTCCGACCATCGTGCTGGACGCCGCCCACAACCCGGCCGGGGCGCGGGTCACCGCCGACGCCATCGGCGAGTCCTTCGGCTTCACCCGGCTGATCGGGGTGATCGGCACCAGTGGCGACAAGGACTCCAGCGGACTGCTGGAGGCCCTGGAGCCGGTCCTCGCCGAGGTCGTGATCACCCAGAACTCGACCCAGCGGGCCACCTCCATCGACCGCCTCGCCGAGCAGGCGGTCGAGATCTTCGGCCCGGACCGGGTGCTGGTGGAGACCCGTCTGGACGACGCCATCGAGGCGGCGGTGACGCTGGCGGAGGAGGAGGGCGACCTCGGCGGCTCGGGCGTGCTGGTCACCGGCTCGATCATCACCGTGGGCGAGGCCCGCATCCTGCTCAGCCGCAACCGTCGCTGACGGCTCCCACCGAACCCTTCCCGCCACCGAACCGTCCTGCCACCGAACCGTCCTGTCCGAAAGGCCTCCCGTGCGCACCCTCTGCTCGTCCACGCTCATCGCCGAGGCGATGGTGGTCGGCTTCGCCGCTCTGGTCGCGATGCACCTCTCCGATGTCTCCTCCACGACGCTGTGGACGGTCTGCGGCGCCGCGATGGCCCTGTGCGTGCTGCTCTGCGGTGTGATCACCCGTCCGGGCGCGGTCGCGGTCGGCTGGGTGCTCCAGGTCGCGCTGATCGCCAGCGGTACCGTCGTGGGGATGATGTACGGACTCGGTGTCATCTTTGCGGCGCTGTGGTGGGCCTCGGTCCACTACGGTCGGAAGATTGACATCATCAAAACGGCGCGTGCACAAGCGAGCTGACGTCCACCTGGCGTTCGAATGCCCAGGCCGTCTCGGGTAGGCTCGCCACACCCTCCCAAGCTGTTCTCCCACCCGTTCGGCTCGACCCCCCTCGGAGCTCCGCCATGCCGCAGCGCACCCTTGTCCTCCTGAAGCCCGACGCCACCCGACGCGGCCTCATCGGCGAGATCATCAGCCGGATCGAGCGCAAGGCGAACTGGACCATCGCCGCGATGGAACTGCGCACCCTGGACACCGCCACGCTGGAGCAGCACTACGGCGAGCACATCGGCAAACCGTTCTACGAGCCGCTGATGGAGTTCATGGGCTCGGGCCCGGTGGTGGCCCTGATCGTGGAGGGCGAGAGCGTGATCGAGGGGATCCGCGCGCTGGCCGGCAAGACCAACCCGCTGGAGGCGGGCCCCGGCACCATCCGTGGTGACTTCGCCACCATCACCAGGGAGAACCTGATCCACGCCTCGGACTCGGACACCTCCGCCGAGCGTGAGATCAAGATCTTCTTCCCCGGCCTGAGCTGACACGCCGGTATTTCTACGGCGCTGCTTCTGTCGGATTATGGGGATAGCGGAATAATCTATTCCTGAGTTCCGGCCGTCCAGGAACTACGCAGCCGACACCGGCGTCCCAATAGCAGGAAATGTGATCGTCTGCCCCGACAATGGCAGGGGGTCCATCGTCACCCTCAGTGTGTACTTGGCTACCATGGGGACGGCCCGCCGCCCCAAACCCCCTCGACCCCGGGAAGGCCCCGCATACCCATGGCGAACAACATGTCGTTCATTGGTCGTGACATGGCTGTCGACCTCGGCACCGCCAACACGCTGGTGTACGTCAGGGGCCGGGGGATCGTCCTCAACGAGCCGTCGGTCGTCGCGGTGAACACCAACACCGGCAGCATCCTGGCGGTCGGCACCGAGGCGAAGCGGATGATCGGGCGCACCCCCGGCAACGTGGTGGCCATCCGTCCGATGAAGGACGGGGTGATCGCCGACTTCGAGATCACCGAGCGGATGCTCCGCTACTTCATCCTCAAGATCCACCGGCGCCGCTACCTGGCCCGTCCGCGGGTCGTGGTCTGCGTGCCCAGCGGCATCACCGGGGTGGAGCGGCGCGCCGTGATCGAGGCTGCGGCCCAGGCCGGCGCGCGCCAGGTGCACATCATCGAGGAGCCGATGGCCGCGGCGATCGGCGCCGGGCTGCCGGTGCACGAGCCGACCGGCAACATGGTGGTCGACATCGGCGGCGGCACCACCGAGGTCGCGGTGATCTCGCTGGGCGGGATCGTGACCGCCCAGTCGATCCGGGTCGCCGGCGACGAACTGGACAACGCGATCATCCAGCACATCAAGAAGGAGTACTCGCTGCTGCTCGGCGAGCGCAGCGCCGAGAACATCAAGATGACCATCGGCTCGGCCCACCCCGTCGACGGGGACAAGGAGGAGCACAGCGAGCTCCGGGGCCGCGACCTGGTCAGCGGTCTGCCCAAGACCATCGTGATCTCCGCGGCGGAGGTCCGGCAGGCGATCGAGGAGCCGGTCAACCAGATCATCGACGCCGTCAAGACCACGTTGGACCAGTGCCCGCCGGAACTCGCCGGTGACATCATGGACCGCGGCATCGTTCTCACCGGGGGCGGCGCACTGCTGCGCGGCCTGGACGAACGGCTGCGCCGGGAGACCGGGATGCCGGTCCACATCGCGGAGAACCCGCTGGACTCGGTGGCCCTCGGCTCGGGACAGGTGGTCGAGGACTTCGAGGTGCTCCAACAGGTACTGGACGCCCAGCCGCGCCGCTGACCCCGCACACCGGATCTGACGCCGGCTCAACCGGTCTGCCGGGCACCCAAGACGCACACCACGACAGCGAAGGGCACCGCCGAGGACCGTGAGGGACACACGAGAGAGCCGGCTGCTGCTGGTCCTGCTGATCGCGGTGGCGTTCGCGCTGATCACCGTGGACATCCGGGGCGGTGACACCTCGCCGCTGAACGGGCCGAGGAACGTCGCCGCCTCCGTCCTCGGGCCGGTCGAGAGCGGGGTGTCCGGTCTGGTCAACCCGGTGGCGGACACCGTCCACTCGGTGACCGACGCCAGTGCGCAGCACAACCGCATCAGCGCGCTGGAGCAGCAGAACCTGCAGCTCAAGCAGCAGCTGAACAGCTCCGACCTGGCCCGCGGCCAGTCCACCGAGCTGAGCCGGATGCTGGGCGCCGCCGGTGCGGGCCAGTACACCGTCAAGGCCGCCCAGGTGGTGGCCATCGGTGCGGCGCAGGGCTTCTCCTGGACCGTCACCATCGACATCGGCGGCAACGACGGCATCAAGCGCGACATGACCGTCATCGACGGGGACGGCCTGGTCGGCCGGATCACCACGGTCGCTCCCACCACCTCCACGGTGCTGCTGGCCAGCGACCCAGGCTTCTCGGTCGGCACCCGGATGGAGGGCAGCGGCGAGGTCGGCGTGGCCACCGGCGAGGGCACCGGGCCGCTGCGGGTGGAACTGCTGAGCGCGCAGGCCGTGGTGAAGGCGGGCGACCGGCTGGTGACCTTCGGTTCGCAGAACGACCGCCCGTTCGTCCCCGGCGTCCCGGTCGGCACGGTGACCAAGGTGGAGAACGACCCCGGCCAGCTGACCCGGACCGTGCTGGTCCGACCCTTCGTCAACTTCACCAGCCTGGACCTGGTCGGCGTGGTGGTCCAGCCGCCGGCCACCGACCCCAGGGACGCCGTGCTGCCGCCCAAGCCGGCCAGTACCCCTGCCAGCAAGTCCGCCAACGGGAAGGCCCACTAGTCCCATGTGGCTGCACCGCATCCTGCTCTCCACCGTGCTGGTCGTCGTCGCCCTGGTCGTCCAGGTGAGCGTGTTCGCCAGGCTCGGACTGCCCGGCGCGGTACCGGACCTGATGCTGCTGGTGGTGATAGGGCTCGCGCTGGTGTACGGGCCGAAGGGCGGCTGCCTGGTCGGCTTCGGCGCCGGGCTGCTGGCGGACCTGGCACCGCCCTCGGACCACGCGGTGGGCCGCTACGCGCTGGTGCTCTGCGTGCTCGGCTACGCCGCGGGGCTGCTGCGGCCGGAGAGCGGCCAGATCCGCTCGGTGCTGACCCCGCTGCTGGTGGTCGCCGCGGCCGCGTTCGCGGCGACCCTGCTCTACGCGGGCGTCGGCGCGCTGGTCGGCGACTCGGCGGCGCGGCACGTGGGCGTCGGCAGCCTGCTGGTCACCTCGGTGATCTACGACGTGCTGCTGGCCCCGTTCGTGGTGCCGGGAGTGATGGCGCTGGCCCGGCGCTCCATCGCGGTGCCGGTCAGCAGCGGCGGCGGTACCGCGGGTTCCGGCGGCGGTTCGCCGAAGGCCGCCAGGGGCGGTCTGAGCCGGCGCGGTTCGATGTTCGGCCAGGGCGGCAGCCGCAGCGGCGGCAGCGCCGGCCTGGGCACGGTCTCCGGCTTCGGGGGCTCCAAGCCGGGCCGAACCAAGATCAAGACCAGCGGCGAGTAGTTCAGACAGCATTCAGCCACCGCGCAACGACCCCCAGGGGCGGGAAGCGACACCCATGACCAACATCCCGCAGACCGGCCGCACCGGCCGGGTCACCGGACGCCTGCTGATCCTCCAGGTCCTCGTGCTGTCGCTGCTGGCGACCCTGGGCGGGCGGCTCTGGTACCTGCAGATCCGCAACGGGCAGGAGTACCAGGACCAGGCCTCGTCCAACCACATCCGCACGGTGCTGGTGCCGGCGGTGCGCGGCGAGATCCTGGACGCCAACGGCAAGCCGCTGGCCGACAACGAGACCCAGCTGGTGGTCTCGGTCAGCCGGACCTCGCTGCTGCAGCAGAAGGACGGCGGAAAGGCGGTGCTGGACCGGCTGGCCCAGGTGCTGGGCATGACGCCCACCGAGGTCCACGACAAGGTCAGGCTCTGCGACGCGAAGACCCCGCAGCCCTGCTGGAACGGTTCTCCGTACCAGCCGATCCCGGTCACCGACAAGGCCACCACCCAGCAGGCCATGCAGATCATGGAGCGCCGCGAGGACTTCCCCGGGGTCACCGCCGACCCCACCGCGGTGCGCACCTACCCGGCGCCCAGCGGCGCCAACGCGGCCCAGGTCCTCGGCTACCTCTCGCCGGTCACCCAGGACGAGATCACCGCCGCGACCGGCGCCGACGGCAAGTCCGCCTACGCCGCCTCGGACCAGATCGGCCGTTCGGGACTGGAGTCGGTCTACGACAGCGCGCTGCGCGGCAAGCCCGGCACCACCGACCTGGAGGTCGACAACCTGGGCCGGGTCCAGGGCACCGCCGGCGGCACCGCGGCCCAGCCCGGCGACTCCGTGGTGACCAGCATCGACGCCCGGATCCAGAGCATCGCCGAGCAGCAGCTGCAGCAGGCGCTGGTGACGCTCCGCAAGACCTACGACCCGGTCACCCACGAGAACTTCAAGGCCGACTCCGGCGCGGTCGTGGTGATGGACGTGCACACCGGCCGGGTGGTCGCCATGGCCAGCGCGCCGACGTTCGACCCCAACATCTGGAGCGGCGGGATCTCCGCCAAGGACTACAAGGCGCTGACCAGCACCTCCTCCGACTTCCCGCTGCTGAACCGGGCCATACAGGGTCAGAGCGCACCGGGCTCGACGTTCAAGGTGGTCACCACCTCGGGCGCGATCAACGCGGGCTACAGCTACGACGACACCTTCCCCTGCACCTCCTCGATGACCATCGGCGGACGGGTGTTCAAGAACTTCGAGGGGGAGAACTTCGGCGCCATCAACCTGTCGAAGGCCCTGGAGGTGTCCTGCGACACCGTCTTCTACAACATCGCCTACAGCCAGTGGCTCAAGGACGGCGGCACCAAGCCGAAGGCCCCCGCCGACTGGCTCTACAAGGCGGCGCACCAGTTCGGCCTCGGCGCCAAGACCGGCATCGACCTCCCCAGCGAGGCGTCCGGACGGGTCCCGGACCGGGCCTGGCACCAGGCGTACTACGACGCCATGAAGGACACCTGGTGCAAGCAGGCGCAGAGCGGCAAGAACGACTACGCGACCGAGATCGCCAAGGAGGACTGCACCGACTTCGCCACCCTGCGCGCCGGTGACGAGGTCAACTACGCGATCGGCCAGGGCGACACCCTGGTCACCCCGATCCAGATGGCCCGGGTCTACTCGGCGCTGGCCAACGGCGGGACGCTGTACCAGCCGCAGATCGCCAAGGCCGTGGTCTCGCCGACCGGCAAGGTGGTCCAGAACCTCAAGCCGGTGGTCCAGGGCAAGCTGCCGGACAGTCAGCGGACCATCCAGTACATCGACCAGGCCACCGCCAACGTCATCACCTCGGGTACCGCGGCCTGGAAGTTCCAGGGCTGGCCGCAGGACAAGATCGCCCTGCACGCCAAGACCGGTACCGCGGAGGTCGTCGGCAAGCAGACCACGTCCTGGTTCGACACCTACACCAAGGACTACGCCGTCGTCATGACCATCTCCCAGGGTGGTACCGGGTCCGGCGGCGCCGGTCCGGCCGTGCGCAACATCTACAACGCGCTGTACGGCATCCAGAAGGACAACAGCATCGACCCCAAGAAGGCGCTGCTGCCGGTCCCGCAGCAGAACCTGCCGACCTTCCACCCGGACGGCAGCGTCACCCAGGCCCAGCAGACCGCCTACACCCTCAGCGCCGCCGGAGCCCCGTTGGCGCCGACCACCCCGCTGCCGGGGACCGGCGGCCCGCTGGCCGCCTTCGCGCTGAGCCCGGAGCGGAGGGTGCTGGCATGACCGCCTCGGGGAACTGGAGCGCCGGGGCGGGCGCCGGCTACCGCGCGCCCCGCTACGCGCCCAGCCGCTCCACGCTGAGCAGGCTGGTGTCCCGGGAGTCCCCGCTGCGGCGGATGGACTGGATCCTGGCCATCGCCGCCCTGGCGCTGTCCGGCATCGGCGCCCTGCTGGTGTGGTCGGCGACCCGCAGCCGCACCGAGATCAACCACGGCGACCCGCAGTACTTCCTGATCCGCCATCTGATGAACATGGCCATCGGTCTGGGCCTGTGCGTCGGGGTGGTGCTGCTGGGCCACCAGCGGCTGCGCACCATCGCACCGGTGGTCTACGGGCTGGCCGTGCTCGGCGTGCTGGCCGTGCTCAGCCCGCTGGGCTCCACCGTCAACGGCGCGCACTCCTGGATCGTGCTGGGCGGCGGCTTCTCGGTGCAGCCCTCCGAGTTCTGCAAGATCGCGATCATCCTGGGCATGGCCACCCTGCTGTCCGCCCGGGTGGACGCGGGGGAGCGGGCCTTCCCCGACAGCCGCTCCATCGTCCAGGCGCTGGCGCTGGCGGCGGTCCCGATCGGGATCATCCTGCTGATGCCCGACCTGGGCTCCACCATGGTGATGGTGGTGATCATCCTGGGCGTGCTGCTGGCCTCCGGGGCCCCCAAGCGCTGGCTGTTCGGCCTGATCGTGGTCGGCGGCGCGGGCGCCTTCGCCATCGTCCAGCTGCACGTGCTGAAGCAGTACCAGATCGCCCGCTTCGCGGCCTTCGCCGACCCGGGCCTGGACCCCTCCGGCGTGGGCTACAACACCGCCCAGGCCAGGATCGCCATCGGCTCCGGCGGCCTGCTCGGCAAGGGCCTGTTCCACGGCACCCAGACCACCGGGCAGTTCGTGCCGGAGCAGCAGACCGACTTCGTCTTCACCGTCGCCGGCGAGGAACTCGGCTTCCTCGGCGCCGGGCTGATCATCCTGCTGCTCGGCGTGGTGCTCTGGCGGGCCTGCCGGATCGCCCGGCAGGCCAACGACCTCTACAGCACCGTGGTCGCCGCCGGGGTGGTCGCCTGGTTCGGCTTCCAGGGCTTCGAGAACATCGGGATGACCCTGGGCATCATGCCGGTGGCCGGTATCCCGCTGCCCTTCGTCAGCTACGGCGGCTCCTCGATGTTCGCCATCTGGGTGGGCATCGGGCTGCTGCAGTCGGTGAAGATGCACCGCACCATAACGTCATGACCGCCCCGGCACCTGAAGCCCTTCCAGGTGCCGGGACGGCCCGGACCCGCCGGGTCAGATCTGCTGCAGCAACAGGTTCCCGTTGATCCGGCCGATGCCGGAGCAGGCGTCCCAGCCCTTGCCGGCCGAGTAGCCCGGCGCCGGCTGGACCGCGTTGCTGCCGCTGTCCACGTCGAAGTACAGGTTCGGCTGCGAGGCCAGCTGGTACAGGTACGGGCCGATGAAGCCCGGCATGGTCCCGCTGCTGGCCGCGATCACCGCGAACAGCCCCGCGTACAGCGGCGCCACCGCGCTGGTGCCGCCCACCGACATCCAGGCGCCGTCCACCACGACCTCGTACGGGCTGCGCATCGGGTCGGCGTTGCCGGCGACGTCCGGGACCCCGCGGCCCTGCTGTCCGGTGTCGACCTGGAGCGGGACCTCGTCGGCGGTCTGCCAGGGCAGGATCAGGAACTCGTTGCTGATCCCGCCGCCGGTGGCCCAGCCGTTGCCGTTGTTCCAGACCACCTCGTTCCGCAGCATGCCCTTGTTGTCGAGCTGCAGCGAGGTGCCGCCGCAGGCCAGCACGTACGGGTCGGAGGACGGGAAGTCGCAGTGCGCCATCCCGTCGTAGACCCCGTCGTTGCTGCCGTTGTCGCCGGAGGCGGCGAGCACGGTGATGCCCAGGGCCGCCGCGACGAAGCAGGCGAAGTCCATCCCGCTCCGCCCGGCCGCCGTCCAGCCGGCGTCCTCCGGCGCACCCCAGCTGATGGAGATGCAGGTGGCCGGGTGCTGGGTGCTGGTCGCCGCGGCCAGCACGGCGTCGATGAAGCCCTGCTCGCTGTTGGGCGCGAAGTAGACCGCGATGGTCGCGGCCTGGGCGATCGACGCGGCGATCTCGATGTCCAGCTCCACCTCGCCGTCCGCACCGCTGGGGTCGCCGTAGGAGTTGGAGGCGCCGTCCACCCCGATCGACATCACGTTCGGCGAGGGGATCCCCGCGTTGTTGAAGTAGGTGTCCAGGTCCTGCTGGCTGTAGCCGCCGCCGAGTTCGATCAGCGCGATGGTCTGGCCCGAGCAGTCCACCCCCTGCGGGAAGTCGTACAACTGGGCGACCTGCTGGGCGGTGACGCCGGACGGCGACCGGGGGATCAGCTTGTGGTGCGGCTGCGCCAGCGGACGGTTGGTCAGCCCGGACACCCGCTCGATCACGCCCTGCAGGTGCCGGGGCACATGGACGCTGCCCTGACGGCTGCGGAAGGTCCGGTCTCCCTCGCGGTACTGCTTCAACTGCACCCCGAAGGCCTGGTTGAACTGCTCCACCGTGCCGGTGAGGCGGATCGTCCGCTGCGCCGGGTCGGCCTGCTCCGCCTTGAGCTTGAACTGCTGCGCGAACTGCTTGACCTGGTCGAGGTCCTTGGGGTCGGCGCCGAGCGCCGCCAGTACGGACTTGCGGTCCACCGGGGCGCGCCGGCTCGGGCGCTGCCGGCCCAGCTCCGCCAGGTCGGGTGCGGCGGCGGCGTTGGGGTGGCGGCGGACCTGCACGGTCACCGTCAGCTTCTCGTGGGAGTCGGCAGACCCGATGAGGCTCTGCCCCTTCGACATCTTCCGTTCGCTGCCGATCAGTGCCACACGGTCATGGGCGACGGACATGGGTCCTCCTGAGGGAATCAATCGGCTGTCACGCCCCTGCCTACGGCCTGTCGCGTCACCTGTCCGTCACCGCTCGCGCACCGGGCCCGCTCCGGAGGCGTTGACACAACCCCGAGCCGCGTCAAGAGTGCACAGTGCCGAACGATCCCAGGCACGGAGCGGACGGAGGTCGCGATGATCGAACTCTCACTGCTCGGCGGCTGGCGGCTGACCTCGGACGGAAGCCCGGTCGCGCTCCCGGAGGCCGGCCGCAGGGTCGTCGCCTACACCGCACTGCACGGACCCTGCACCCGGCTCCAGCTGGTCGGCGCGCTGTGGCCGGAAGCGCCCGAGGCCCAGGCGCACGCCTGCCTCCGGTCCACCCTGTGGCGGATCAGACGCTGCCTGGACCCGCTGCTGCTGCTCCGCGACGACCTGGTGATGCTCGACCTGGCCCGGATCCGGCTCGACCTCTCCGAGCTCAACGCCCTGCTGCTGCGCCCGCCGGACCCGCCCCGCCCCGAACCCGCCTACCTCACCGGCGGCGACCTGCTGCCGGACTGGTACGACGACTGGGTGCTGCCCAAGCAGGAGCAGCTGCGCCAGCACTGCCTGCACGCCCTGGACCGGCTGGCCGCCGCACTGCTGGAGCACGGCGACTGCGCCGGCGCGCTGGAGATGGCCATGGGCGCGGTTGCCATGGAGCCCCTGCGGGAGAGCGCCCACCGGGCCGTCATCGAGGTGCACCTGAGCGAGGGCAACGCCTCCGAGGCACTGCGCCACTACCAGTCCTACCGCCGGCTGCTCTGGTCCGAGCTGGGCCTGGAGCCCTCCCCGCTGCTGCGGCGGCTGCTTCCGGTCCGGACTTCCTCCACCTCCGCGTTATCCTGAAGGGTCCGCCCTGCCGTCGTCACGAAAGTCCCCCTCTATGCCTGTCGAGTCGGTCTTCCCGCGCCTGGAGGCACTCCTCCCGCACGTCCAGAAGCCGATCCAGTACGTCGGTGGCGAGCTGAACTCCACCGTGAAGGACTGGGACGCGTGCGATGTGCGCTGGGCCCTGATGTACCCGGACGCCTACGAGGTCGGGCTGCCCAACCAGGGCGTCATGATCCTTTACGAGGTGCTGAACGAGCGCGAGGGCGTGCTCGCCGAGCGCACCTACAGCGTCTGGCCGGACCTGGAGAAGCTGATGCGCGAGCAGCAGGTCCCCCAGTTCACCGTGGACGCGCACCGCCCGGTCAAGGCGTTCGACGTGTTCGGCCTGAGCTTCTCCACCGAGCTCGGCTACACCAACATGCTCACCGCGCTGGACCTGGCGGGCATCCCGCTGGAGTCGAAGGACCGGACCGTCGACGACCCGATCGTGCTGGCCGGCGGGCACGCCGCGTTCAACCCGGAGCCCATCGCGGACTTCCTGGACGCGGCCGTGGTCGGCGACGGCGAGCAGGCCGTGCTGGACATGACCGAGATCATCCGGGCCTGGAAGGCCGAGGGCCGCCCCGGCCTGGACGGCCGCAGCCCCCGCGACGAAGTGCTGTTCCGGCTGGCCAGGACCGGCGGCTTCTACGTCCCCCGGTTCTACGACGTGGAGTACCTGCCGGACGGCCGGATCGGCCGGGTCGTCCCCACCATCTCCGGCGTGCCGTGGCGGGTGTCCAAGCACACTGTGATGGACTTGGACGAGTGGCCCTACCCCAAGCAGCCTCTGGTTCCGCTTGCGGAGACGGTCCACGAGCGGATGTCCGTGGAGATCTTCCGCGGCTGCACCCGCGGCTGCCGTTTCTGCCAGGCCGGCATGATCACGCGCCCCGTGCGGGAGCGAAGCATCACCGGCATCGGCGAGATGGTCGACCGCGGCCTCAAGGCGACCGGGTTCGAGGAGGTGGGCCTGCTGTCGCTGTCCTCGGCCGACCACACCGAGATCGCGGACATCGCCAAGGGGCTCGCCGACCGCTACGAGGAGGACAAGGTCGGCCTGTCCCTGCCGTCCACCCGGGTCGACGCCTTCAACATCGACCTGGCCAACGAACTGACCAGGAACGGTCGCCGATCCGGGCTGACCTTCGCCCCCGAGGGCGGCAGCGAGCGGATCCGCAAGGTGATCAACAAGATGGTGTCCGAGGAGGACCTCATCCGCACCGTGGCGGCCGCCTACGGCAACGGCTGGCGCCAGGTGAAGCTCTACTTCATGGCCGGCCTGCCCACCGAGACCGACGAGGACGTGCTGCAGATCGCCGAGATGGCGAAGAACGTCATCGCCAAGGGCCGCGAGGTCACCGGGCAGAACGACATCCGCTGCACCGTCTCCATCGGCGGTTTCGTGCCCAAGCCGCACACCCCGTTCCAGTGGGCGCCGCAGCTCGGCGTCGAGGAGACCGACGCCCGGCTGCTGAAGCTGCGCGACGCCATCCGCAACGACCGGAAGTACGGCCGCAACATCGGCTACCGCTACCACGACGGCAAGCCTGGCATCGTCGAGGGCCTGCTCTCGCGCGGCGACCGCCGGGTGGGCGCGGTGATCCGCGCGGTCTACGAGGACGGCGGCCGCTTCGACGGCTGGCGCGAGTACTTCTCCTACGACCGCTGGATGCGCGCCGCCGAGAAGGGCTTCGCCGGCACCGGCGTGGACGTCGCCTGGTACACCACCCGCGAGCGCCAGTACGAGGAGGTCCTGCCCTGGGACCACCTGGACTCCGGCCTGGACAAGGACTGGCTCTGGGAGGACTGGCAGGACTCGCTGGAGGAGGTCGAGGTGGACGACTGCCGCTGGACCCCCTGCTTCGACTGCGGCGTGTGCCCGCAGATGGACACCCAGATCCAGATCGGCCCGACCGGGGTCAAGCTGCTCCCGCTGACGGTCAAGCAGCCGGCCGCCGGCGGCGCCGCGCACAACCACTGACCGACCGGTCCTGCGGCCCACCCGGGCCGCAGGACCGCGGTCCGCCCGCTACCCGCTCACTTGCTGATGGCGAAGCGCATCAGGGACTGCTCGTCGCCCTGCTTGATCTTGCCGGTCTCGTTGACCACCTGGAGCTTCCAGCCGTTGCCGACCCGCATGGCCTTGGCCACCGCGCAGCCGTTGTCCGTGCTGAGCAGGCTCGGCCAGATGTCGGCGACCTGCTGGGAGCTGCCGCCGGTGGCGTCGTAGACCTTGAAGCTGATGTTGCGCGCCTTCTGGAAGGAACTGCCCTTCTTGAAGGCGGCCGCGACGAACACGATGGCCGTGATGTTGCCGGGGACCTTGGCGAAGTCCACCGTCAGCACCTCGTCGTCACCGTCACCGTGCCCGGTCTGGTTGTCGCCGCTGTGGACCAAGGAGCCGTTCCCCAGCGGGTCCAGCGAGTCCAGGCCGGCCAGTCGGACCGGGTCCGCGCCCTGCATGGCGATGCCGATCAGGTCCAGGTCGGTGCCGACCTTGCGGCGGACCATGCCGGCCAGCTTGCCGCTGCTCCCGGCGGTGGCGTCCCAGGAGGCGCCGATGGAGAGGTGGGTCACCCCGTCCAGGTCCGCGGGGCCGTCTTCCTTGGTGAGCGTTATCATCCGTCGATCGTCCTTTGGTGAAGGTACCGTGATGGGCACAGTGTGCCTGTTCGGTGTCGTCTGAGACACCGGCATGGCGACGACCGGTTCCCGGAATATCCGCGGGCCGGGACATGTTGAATGGACATCAACAGCAGGTCAGTGGGTGGGCTTCCCTCGGCCGTCAGAGCTTGATGTCCGGTCCGCGTACCCTTGGACTGGTCCGGACACACCCCTACTACCTGAGGACTGAGCGCACTGGCACGCCGTACGCCCGACGGTCCGCCGCCCGCACCGGTGGTGCAGCGCATCCGACTGCGCTACACCAAGCGCGGCCGTCTGCGATTCACCAGCCACCGCGACTTCCAGCGGGCCCTTGAGCGCGCACTGCGCCGCTCGGCCGTGCCGATGGCGTACTCGGCGGGCTTCTCGCCGCACCCCAGGATCAGCTTCGCCAACGCGGCGCCCACCGGCTCCGCCAGCGAGGCCGAGTACGTCGAGCTGGCGCTGAGCGCGCCGCGCGACCCGGAGCAGCTGCGGGCGCAACTGGACGAGTCGCTGCCGACCGGGCTCGACGTGATCGACGCGGTCGAGGTGCGCACCCCGAACTTCGTGGAGCGCCTCGAGGCGTCGGTCTGGGAGCTGCGGCTGGACGGAGTGGCCCCGGAGGCGGCTGCGGCGGCTGTGGCGGCGTTCCTCGCCGCCGAGAGCGTCGAGGTGCAGCGGCAGACCAAGAACGGCATCCGCAGCTTCGACGCGCGCGGCGCCGTGGTGGCCCTCCAGGTGGTCGAATCGCAGGTCGTCGCTGGTGCGACCGGCCTACCTGAAAGTAGTACCGATATCGCCGCAGGCCGTGCCTGTGCGATACTTCGGCTGGTTGTTCGGCACGCAACACCCGCCGTGCGACCCGATGACGTCCTGTCCGGTCTCCGTGTGACGGCCGACCTGGCGCTGCCGGTCCCCGCTGGGGTGACCAGGCTGGCGCAGGGGCCGCTAGACGAGGAGTCCGGCACGGTGACCGACCCGTTCGCGCCCGACCGCGGCGCGGCACCGGCCCTCCCATCCGAGGCGGCCGAGCCGCAGCCCGCGTAGGCGGCGGCGGTCGGCCGTCCGGCGTCGTCGGAGCCCGTCCAGGGCCCCTGGGAGCCACCCGGGACTCCGGACACAACCCACTTGATTGCCACAGGCTCGACCAAAGACTTATCGGCGCACCGCACAGCGGAGCACCGATCGACATACGCAAGCCCCTGTGCGGCGCCCGCTCACCATGCGCGGCGCCCGGGGGCATGAACGGGAGAACCGCCCGGATGCTTGAAATCAACGAACAGAACGAAGAGAACGAACGAAGCGAAGCGGGGGGCACGGAGGCTGCGGCCCCCAAGGCCGCACCGCGCCGCCGCCGGGCGGCCAGCCGCCCGGCCGGACCGCCGCAGGGCGAGGGTGCCGAGGCCTCGGCCGGTACCGCCGCTGCCGCACCCGCCGCGGAGGAGGCCGCTCCGGCCGCAGAGCCGGTGAAGCGCGCCCGCCGCACCCGCAAGAAGGCCGAGGCCGAGCCGGTCCTGGAGACCGTGGCCGAGGCCGCGACCGTCGACGCCCCCGCCGAGGAGGCGGCCCCGGCCGCAGAGCCGGTGAAGCGGGCCCGTCGGACCCGCAAGAAGGCCGAGGCCGAGCCGGTCGCGGTGGCCGAGCCGGTCGTCGAGGAGCCGGCACCGGCCCCCGCCGCCGAGGCGCCCGCGCCGGTCGCGGAGGCCCCTGCCGCCGTGGCCCCCGCCGCCGAGGAGCCCGTCGTCGAGGAGACGGCGGCCCCGCGCTCGCGCCGCCGGGCGGTCCGTCCGTCCACCGCAGTCTTCCAGGCCCCGGTGTTCCAGGAACCCGCAGAGATCGTGGTGCCGGCCCGTCCGGCCGTGCCGCAGGCCGCGTTCACCGCGCCGGCCGCCGAGAGCCCGGCCGAGGCCCCCGAGGACGGCCGCCGCCGCAACCGCCGCCGGGCCACCGCTCCGGTCGCCGCGCCCGCCGTGGACAGCGCCCCGGCCGAGGCCCCCGCCGTCGACGAGGCGACCGCGGCACCGGCCCGCCGCGGCAGCCGCCGCGCTTCCGCGCCGCCGCCGCCGAGCGCGCCCGCCGTGTTCCAGCAGTCCTCCGGCCGCGCCCCGCTGGGCGCCGACGAGCGCCGCGCGCCGGCCGCTCCGGTGCAGGCCCCGGTCGAGGAGCAGTCCACCGAGACCGCCGTCGACGAGTTCGACGCGCCGACCGGTCGTCGCCGCAACCGCCGCCGCGCGGTCTCCCCGGCCGCCACCTTCGAGGCCCCGCAGCCTTCCGTGGACGAGGACGACACCGACCTCGACGACGCCGACGAGCTGGACGAGGACGAGCAGGACGGCATCGACCAGGACGGCATCGATCAAGACGCCGAGTCGGCCGAGGAGCAGGACTCCCAGGACTCCGCCGCCGGCGACGACGAGGGCCGGCCCTCGCGCCGCCGCCGTCGCGGTGGCCGCCGTCGCCGTCGCGGTGACGGCGACGACTTCGACGCCCCCGCCGCCGAGCGCGGCAGCGGCCAGTCCGGCGCCCAGGCGCAGGACGAGGACCACGAGGGCGACGACGAGGACGACGACGAGGACCTGGGCGAGGCGCTGTCCGCGTCCAGCCGCCGCCGTCGGCGCCGCCGCCGTCGCAGTGGTGACAGCGCCGCCGAGGTCGAGAGCGGAGCTCCCGGGGACGACCCCGAGCGCACCGTGGTGAAGGTCCGCGAGCCGCGCCGCCGTGGCTCCGCGGGCGCCGCTGACCGCGCCGACGCCCCGTTCGACCCGGACGAGGTGCAGTCCATCAAGGGCTCCACCCGACTGGAGGCGAAGAAGCAGCGCCGCCGCGAGGGCCGCGAGCAGGGCCGCCGCCGGGTGCCGATCATCACCGAGGCCGAGTTCCTGGCCCGCCGCGAGGCGGTCGAGCGGGTCATGGTGGTCCGTCAGAACGGCGAGCGCACCCAGATCGGCGTCCTCGAGGACGACGTGCTGGTGGAGCACTACGTCAACAAGGAGCAGGCCACCTCCTACGTCGGAAACGTGTACCTGGGCAAGGTCCAGAACGTGCTGCCGTCGATGGAGGCCGCCTTCATCGACATCGGCAAGGGCCGCAACGCGGTGCTCTACGCCGGTGAGGTCAACTTCGGCGCCCTGGGCGTCAAGGGCGGACCGCGCCGGATCGAGTCGGTGCTGAAGTCCGGCCAGTCCGTGCTGGTGCAGGTCTCCAAGGACCCGATCGGCCACAAGGGCGCCCGGCTGACCAGCCAGATCTCGCTGCCCGGCCGCTACCTGGTGTACGTGCCCGAGGGCTCGATGACCGGGATCAGCCGCAAGCTGCCGGACACCGAGCGGGCCCGGCTGAAGAACATCCTGAAGAAGATCGTCCCCGACGACGCCGGCGTGATCGTGCGCACCGCCGCCGAGGGCGCCTCCGAGGACGAGCTGACCCGCGACGTCCAGCGGCTGCAGCAGCAGTGGGAGGACATCCAGAAGAAGGTCAGCAGCGGCAACGCGCCGACGCTGCTCTACGGCGAGCCGGACATGACCGTCCGGGTGGTCCGTGACATCTTCAACGAGGACTTCACCAAGGTCATCGTCTCCGGTGACACCGCCTGGAAGACCATCCACGAGTACGTGGCCGGGGTCGCCCCGGACCTGGTGCCCCGGCTCCAGCGGTGGACCTCCGAGGTGGACGTCTTCGCGACGTACCGCATCGACGAGCAGCTGATGAAGGCGCTGGACCGCAAGGTCTGGCTGCCCAGCGGCGGCTCGCTGGTGATCGACAAGACCGAGGCCATGGTCGTGGTCGACGTCAACACCGGGAAGTTCACCGGCCAGGGCGGCAACCTGGAGGAGACGGTCACCCGCAACAACATCGAGGCGGCCGAGGAGATCGTCCGTCAGCTGCGGCTGCGCGACCTCGGCGGCATCATCGTGATCGACTTCATCGACATGGTGCTGGAGTCCAACCGGGACCTGGTGCTGCGCCGGCTGCTGGAGTGCCTGGGCCGGGACCGGACCAAGCACCAGGTGGCCGAGGTCACCTCGCTGGGCCTGGTGCAGATGACCCGCAAGCGGGTCGGCCAGGGCCTGCTGGAGTCCTTCTCCGAGACCTGCGTGCACTGCAACGGACGCGGCGTCATCGTGCACATGGAGCAGGCACCGCCGCCGCCGAAGGGCTTCTCCGGACCGATGCACCTGGAGCAGGCCGCTCCGGTGGAGTCCGACGAGGACGCCCAGTCCGAGCACGGCAGCGGCAGCGGTGGCAGCAAGCGCCGCCGTCGCGGCCGGGGCGGGGACCAGGCGCACCAGGCGGAGACGCCGGTGCGCGAGGAGACCCTGGAGGAGCTGGCCCAGGACCTGGTCTCCAACGGCCTGACGGCCGAGGACACCGCCGAGGCGGAGGACCTGGAGATCGTGCTGCCCGAGCCGGTCGTCGTGGCCGAGGCGGTGGTGGAACCGGCCGTCGTCGTGGAGCCCGCTCCGGTGGACGCCGCGGTGCAGGCCGAGGCCGAGGAACTGGCCGAGGCCATGATCGAGTCCTCGGCCCGCCCGGCGCGCACCCGCCGCCGCGCGGTCCGCAAGGCGACCTCGCCGGCCGGACCGCCGGCCGCGCAGGAGGCGGCCGTGGTGGTCGTCCCGGCGCGGACGCCGGAGCCGGTCGAGGCAGCGCCCGAGGTCGCGGCGGCGCCGGAGCCGGTGGCTGTCGCCGAGCCGGTCGCCGAGCCCGAGCCGTTGGTGGAGCCGGTCACCGAGGCCGTCGTCGAGGAGGCGCCGGCCGAGGCCGCCGCCCCCGCGCCGCGCAAGCGTGCCCCCCGCAAGGCCGCGGCCAAGAAGACGGCGGCGGTCGAGGGCGAGTCGGCCGAGGAGAAGCCGGCCCCGGCCAAGAAGGCGGCGAAGAAGGCCGCGGCCGACAAGGCCCCGGCCAAGAAGACCGCGGCGAAGAAGGCGGCGGCCAAGAAGACCGCCACCAAGCGCGCCGCCAAGAAGACCGCGAGCGCTGACGCTCCCGCCCCCGAGGCGGCCGAGTAGCACCGCAGGCACAGCCGCAGCCCGCACCTGTCCCCGAAACGGGGACAGGTGCGGGCTGCGGCTTTCCCCGGCGGACCCTGTCCCACCTGGGGCGGTTTGACCCGCAGGCCGTGGTTCCGTAGCCTTGACCCTCGGCGTGCTTTGCATTTCGGCACCGTCACGCCCAGCTCCTGAGCAACCACCTTCCGAGCCTCGCGCCCGGAAGAGGCCCCCTGCCGTTCCGCTGCGGGGAGTGCTGGCATCAGGGGCTCCGACCGAGTGATGAGAGTGGGTTCGCGGTGTACGCGATCGTGCGTAGCGGCGGTCGGCAGCACAAGGTTGCTGTCGGCGATGTGTTTGAGTCCGACAAGGTCGACGCCAAGGTCGGCGAGACCGTTGAGCTTTCGACGATCCTGGTCGTCGACGGTGACTCGGTCACCAGTGACCCGTGGGTCCTGGCAGGCGTGAAGGTCTCCGCCGAGGTTGTGGACCACCACAAGGGCGAGAAGATCAACATCCAGAAGTACAAGAACAAGACCGGTTACCGCAAGCGCATGGGCCACCGTCAGCGCCACACCGCGCTCCGCGTGACCAGCATCAACACCGCGAAGTAAGGGGAGGCGACAATGGCTCACAAGAAGGGCGCAAGCTCTACTCGTAACGGTCGTGACTCGAACGCTCAGCGCCTCGGCGTCAAGCGTTTCGGCGGCCAGAAGGTCAACGCCGGCGAGATCCTGGTCCGCCAGCGCGGCACCCACTTCCACCCGGGTTCCGGCGTCGGCCGTGGCGGCGACGACACCCTGTTCGCGCTGAACGCCGGTGCGGTGGAGTTCGGTACCCACCGCGGCCGTCGCGTCGTGAACATCGTCCCGGTCGCCTGATCCAGGCCTGCCGTTGGATGAGCGCTGCAATCCCTCGGGGGGCGACCCCCCGAACCCCCGCGTGAACCCGCCTTGGCGGGCGCAGGCGGGTTGGTGGCGCGCGGATTGCCAGTGCAATACGTGACACTGAGGGTGGATCGGAACATTCCGGTCCACCCTCGGTGTTTGCACCACGGGTTTCCCGTTCGAACATTCCTGTTGCCTATCGAGAGGCGCTCCAACCATGACCACCTTCGTGGACCGCGTCGAGCTGAATGTCGCCGCGGGTAACGGAGGCCACGGCTGCGCCTCCGTTCACCGGGAGAAGTTCAAGCCGCTGGGCGGCCCCGACGGGGGCAGCGGCGGCAAGGGCGGCGATGTGCTGCTCGTGGTCGACCCCCAGGTCACCACGCTGATCGAGTACCACCACCACCCGCACCGCAGCGCCACCAACGGCAAGCCCGGGGCCGGTGACCACCGGACCGGCGGCGAGGGCAACGACCTGGTGCTGTCCGTGCCGGACGGCACCGTGGTGCTGGACAAGAAGGGCAACGTGCTGGCCGACCTGGTCGGCTTCGGCACCAGCTTCGTGGTCGCGGCCGGCGGCCGCGGCGGGCTCGGCAACGCCGCGCTGGCCTCCTCCCGGCGCAAGGCCCCCGGCTTCGCGCTGCTCGGCGAGCCCGGCGAGAGCCTGGACATCGTCCTGGAGCTCAAGTCCGTCGCCGACGTGGCCCTGGTGGGCTACCCCAGCGCCGGCAAGTCCTCGCTGATCTCGGTGCTCTCGGCCGCCAAGCCGAAGATCGCGGACTACCCCTTCACCACCCTGGTCCCCAACCTGGGCGTGGTCACCGCGGGCGACATCACCTACACCATCGCCGACGTGCCCGGGCTGATCCCCGGCGCCAGCCAGGGCAAGGGCCTCGGCCTGGAGTTCCTGCGCCACGTCGAGCGCTGCGAGGTGCTGGTGCACGTGCTGGACTGCGCCACCCTGGAGAACGACCGCGACCCGCTCTCCGACCTGGACACCATCGAGGCCGAACTGGCGCTCTACGGCGGCCTGGAGGACCGGCCCCGGCTGGTCGCGCTGAACAAGACCGACGTCCCGGACGGGCAGGACCTCGCCGACATCACCCGTGCCTCGCTGGAGGAGCGCGGCTACGAGGTGTTCGACGTCTCCGCGGTGTCCCGCAAGGGCCTGCGCGAGCTCAGCTTCGCCCTGGCCAGGATCGTCGCCGAGGCCCGCGCGGCCAAGCCGGTCGAGGAGGTCACCCGGGTGGTGCTGCGGCCCACCGCCGTGGACGACGCCGGCTTCACCGTCAGCTGGGACGCCCAGGAGCAGGTCTACCGGGTGCGCGGCAGCAAGCCCGAGCGCTGGATCAGGCAGACCGACTTCTCCAACGACGAGGCCGTCGGCTACCTCGCGGACCGGCTGGCCCGGTTGGGCGTCGAGGTCGAGCTGGCCAAGGCCGGGGCCAAGGAGGGCGACCCGGTCGCCATCGGCAGCCCCGACAACGCCGTGGTCTTCGACTGGGAGCCCAGCATGGCCGCCGGCGCGGAGATGCTCGGCCGCCGCGGCGAGGACCACCGCTTCGAGTCGCCGCGTGACGCGGTCACCCGCCGGCGCGAGAAGGAGGCCGTCCGCGACGACGCCGCCTCCGAGTTCGCCCGGTTCGACCCGCTGCCGCGCCGCGAGATCGAGCCCGCCGCCGAAGAGTTCGAGGACAACTGACCAGCATGAGCACCACGCACCGGGCGCCGCACGACGCGGCGCCGCACACCCCGCTGCCCAAGGCCGAGCTGCACCTGCACATCGAGGGCACCCTGGAGCCCGAGCTGGCCTTCGCGCTGGCCGAGCGCAACGGCATCGACCTGCCGTACGCGACGCCGGAGGAGCTGCGCTCCGCCTACGCCTTCAGCGACCTGCAGTCGTTCCTGGACCTGTACTACCGGCTGACCGCGGTGCTGCAGACCGAGCAGGACTTCGCCGACCTGGCCGAGGCCTACCTGGAGCGCGCCGCGGCGCAGGGCGTGCGGCACGCCGAGATCTTCTTCGACCCGCAGGCGCACACCGCCCGCGGCGTGGACATCGGCACGGTGATCCGGGGGCTGACCTCGGCGCTGGACACCAGCCGGGAGCGCCACGGCGTCTCCACCGGACTGATCCTCAGCTTCCTGCGCGACCTCTCCGCCGAGGACGCGCTGCGGACCCTCGCCGACGCCGCCCCGTACCTGGACCGGATCTCGGCCGTCGGCCTGGACTCCGCCGAGGTCGGCCACCCGCCGGCCAAGTTCACCGAGGTGTACGCCGAGGCCAAGCGGCTCGGCCTGCGCCTGGTCGCGCACGCGGGGGAGGAGGGCCCGCCCTCCTACATCACCGAGGCGCTGGACCTGCTCGGCGTCGAGCGGATCGACCACGGCATCCGCTGCCTGGAGGACGAGGCGCTGGTGGCCCGGCTGGTGGCGGAGCAGATCCCGCTGACCGTCTGCCCCTTCTCCAACGTCCGGCTGCGCTGCGTGGACCGGCTGGAGGAGCACCCGCTGCCGGCGATGCTGGCGGCCGGGCTGCTGGTCACCGTCAACTCCGACGACCCGTCCTACTTCGGCGGCTACGTCGAGGACAACTACCGGGGGCTGCGTACCGCCCTCGGGCTGACGGACGATCAACTGCGGCTGCTGGCGCGGAACTCCTTCAAGGCGTCGTTCCTGGACGAGGACCGCAGGGCGGAACTGCTGGCCGAGCTGGACGCGCACGGTCCCACCGGCTGAAACGAAGATGAGTGCGGTGTCCGGTTCGCGTACATTGCTGCGCGGCGGACGACACCACTGACGATCCCGGGAGCGGACGACGTGACAGGCAGCCTGCGGGAGGACGTGCTCAAGGCGCGCCGGATCGTCGTCAAGGTCGGCTCCTCCTCGCTGACCACCGCGTCCGGCGGGCTGGACGCGGACCGGGTGGACGCCCTGGTCGACGTCCTCGCCAAGACCCGGGGCGAGGGCGCCGAGGTGGTGCTGGTCTCCTCCGGGGCCATCGCCGCCGGGCTGGCCCCGCTGGGGCTGGCCAAGCGGCCCAGCGACCTGGCCCGGCAGCAGGCCGCCGCCAGCGTCGGCCAGGGCCTGCTGATGGCCCGCTACACCGCCTCCTTCGCCCGCTACGGGCTGCGCGCCGGGCAGGTGCTGCTCACCGCCGAGGACGCCAGCAGGCGCGCGCACTACCGCAACGCCTACCGCACCCTGGAGCAGCTGCTGGTGATGGGCGCGGTGCCGGTGGTCAACGAGAACGACACCGTGGCCACCGCCGAGATCAAGTTCGGCGACAACGACCGGCTCGCCGCGATCGTGGCCCACCTGGTCCGCGCCGACCTGCTGGTGCTGCTCTCGGACGTGGACGGCCTCTACGACGGCGATCCGGGTAAGCCGGGCAGCAGCCGGATCGAGGAGGTGCACGGTCCCGAGGACCTGGCCGGGGTGGAGATCGGCACCGCCGGGAAGGCCGGGGTGGGCACCGGCGGCATGGTCACCAAGGTCGACGCGGCCCGGATCGCCACCGGCGCGGGCATCCCGGTGGTGCTGACCGCCGCCCGGCACGCCGCCGACGCGCTGGCCGGGCGGGGCACCGGCACGCTGTTCCACCGCACCGGGCGGCGCTCCGCCGACCGGCTGCTGTGGCTGGAGCACGCCAGCGCGCCGCGTGGCGCCGTGCGCCTGGACGCCGGGGCGGTCCGGGCCGTGGTGGAACGCCGAACCTCGCTGCTGGCCGCCGGTGTCACCGGAGTTGAGGGCAAGTTCGCTGCGGGCGATCCGGTGGACCTTCTTGACGAAAACGGCCACATCGTGGCGCGAGGGCTGGTCAACTTTGATGTAAGGGAGCTTCCCAGGCTGCTGGGGAGGTCCACCCGGGACCTGGCACGGGAGCTGGGTCCCGAGTACGAGCGCGAGGTGGTGCACCGCGACGACCTGGTGGTGCTCCCGGACGCCCGGGAGCACTGAACGGGGCCGTCCTGACAGCGTTGTCCGAACCGCACCGTTGCCAACTGCACCGTTGCGAGCAGCACCGCCCGAACTGCACCGCCCGAGATCGTCGACAGGAGGCCGCCGGTGGGACGCAGGCGCCAGGGTGCGAGATCGGCGGGGACAGCTGATCCGGTGCTCACCAGTATCAACGGGGGCGCGTCGCGGACCGCGCGCGCCGATGGCGCAACCCAAGACGCCCCCGGCCCGTCGGCCTCCGTGGAGGAGGACAGCAGCCGGTCCCGGCTCTGGCACGTCGTGCTCAGCGTGGCCGGTCCGGCCACCCCGCTGACCGAGCTCAAACGCGGCCTGGAACAGCTGGCCCACGACCACACGCCCTTCCTGACCGCGCGCTACGCCGCCGACCACGGCGAGATCCGCTACTGGGAGCAGGCCGAGGACCTCCAGGACGCGGCGGCGATGGCGCTGCGGCTGTGGGGCGAGCACAAGGCCACCGCACAGCTGCCGCCCTGGGAGATCGTCGGCCTGGAGGTGGTGGACCGGCCGACCTACCACAAGCGGATAGCGGAGGGGTACGGGGAGTCGCGGGCCTTCCTCGGCGGGGTGCACCCGTACTGAGCCCCGTACTGAGCCCCGCAGTGAGCCCCGCGGCCGTCCTCGGGGCCCGTCGCTGCCGGGGAAGTCGCCGGGATCTTCTCATTCCTCGGGAGGACCCGCTGCCCGCCCGCCCCGGGCGGCTACGCTTTCCGCCATGAGCAGCAGCCCCGAATCCGACCTCCCCCTCGACGGCACCCCGCTGACCGCGTTCCCCTCGCCGGACCTGCCGTCCCCGCTGCCGCAGTCGCCGGTGCTGAGGGCCGCCTACCGGGCCAAGGCCGCGGCCAACGAGCTGGCGCCGCTGCCGCGCACGCCCAAGGACGAGGCGCTGCTCGCCATCGCCGACGCGCTGGTGGTGCGCACCCGGGAGATCGTCGAGGCCAACGCCGAGGACGTGGAGCGGGCCCGGGAGGCCGGCACCAGCGAGTCGATCATCGACCGGCTGACGCTGAACCGGGAGCGGGTCGCCGCCATCGCCGCCGACGTGCGGCACGTCGCCGGGCTGCCCGACCCGGTGGGCGAGGTGGTCCGCGGCTCGACCCTGCCGAACGGGCTGGACCTGCGCCAGGTGCGGGTGCCGCTGGGCGTGGTCGGGATCATCTACGAGGCCCGCCCCAATGTCACCGTGGACGCTGCGGCGCTCTGCCTGAAGTCCGGCAACGCGGTGCTGCTGCGCGGCTCCTCCTCCGCCTACTCCTCCAACCGCAAGCTGGTGGAGGTACTGCGGGACGCCGTCGGCGGCGCGGGCCTGCCGGCCGACTGCATCCAGCTGGTGCCGGGGGAGAGCCGGGAGTCGGTGACCGAGCTGATGCGGGCCCGGGGCATGGTGGACGTGCTGATCCCGCGCGGCGGGGCGGCGCTGATCCGCAACGTCGTCGAGAACTCCACCGTTCCGGTGATTGAGACCGGTACCGGGAACTGCCATGTCTACGTCGACGCGGAGACCGACCTGGCCATGGCGGTGGAGATCCTGGTGAACTCCAAGGCCTCCCGGCCGAGCGTCTGCAACGCGGCGGAGACCCTGCTGGTGCACAAGGACGTCGCCGACGCCTTCGTCCCGCTGGCCCTGGACGCGCTGGCCGAGGCCGGGGTGACCGTGCACGCCGACGACCGGGTGCTGGCGTACGCGCCGGACTCCAAGGCGACGGTGGTCCCGGCCACCGTCGAGGACTGGGAGACCGAGTACCTCTCCTACGACATCGCGGCCGGCATCGTGGACTCGTTGGAGGCCGCCGTCGCGCACATCCGGCTGTGGTCCTCGGGCCACACCGAGGCGATCGTGACGACCTCTCAGTCCGCGGCCCGCCGGTTCACCCAGCTGGTCGATGCCACCACGGTCGCCGTCAACGCCTCGACCCGGTTCACCGACGGCGGCCAGTTCGGCTTCGGCGCGGAGATCGGCATCTCCACCCAGAAGCTGCACGCCCGCGGCCCGATGGGCCTGCCGGAGCTGACCTCAACCAAGTACATCGTCACCGGTGACGGACACGTACGGGGGTGACAGCGCGGTGACAGCAGTGTGACCCGTACGGTAAGCCACAGACAAGAACGGGGCCCGGCGCTACTCTGCTGGGAGTGGTGCGACCGAGTACCTGGGGGGTCCCGTGAATCCCGATGGCTTCGACACCGGCTCCGGCGACGCTGACGCCGGACAGCCCGACAGCGACCCGGCCGACATCTTCGACGGCGTGGTCTTCGACGAGGCGTTCGTCCTCGCCGCGCTGATCCATGAGCCCTCGGCCGCCGAGCGCAGCCTGGCGCTGCGCGGCCCCGGCCGCCGCCGGGGCAGAGCCGCGGCCGGCTCCGCCGCGGGCCGGACCGCCACCGCCGGTCGGCCGGTCTCCCCGTTCGGCCCTGTGCGGGGGCGGCACCAGGCGCACCCCGGCCGCTGGCAGCGCATCGTCGCCCGGATGATGCTGGTGGTGATCGGCATGCTCGCGGTGATGGTCGCCGCCGCCGCCGTCTACCGGGGCACCGGGAGCGAGAACGGCCAGTCGGTGCAACGGCCCACCAGCGGAACCGGGGGCAGCGCCTCGGCGTCGGCCTCGGCCGTGTCGGCGACCGCGGCGGCATCACCGCGCTAGGTCCAGTCCGGAGTTCCGGCGCCGACCGGGTGAGGAATCTCTCAGTACCGGCGCAGAAGTTGGCCCATGAGCACCCTTCACTCTCCCCGTGCCGACATACCCTTGTGCCATGGGTGGCCGGGCAGAACCACCGGAGGGCACGCCCGAGGGCGGTGCCGGTGGTGATGACGAGTTCCGATCCGTCGTTTTCGACGAGTCGTTCGTCAGGGCTGCCCGGATCCAGGAGCTCTCGGCGCAGGAACGGCTCTCCGCGGGCAGCCGGCCGATCCGCGGACGCGGCCTTCGCGGCGGGGGGCTCTCGCGGCAGGCCCTGGCGCTGATGCTGCTGATCGCGATCGCCTTCTCGGCCGCCGTCTACCTGGGGACCAAGCACCCCTACCCCCAGGCGGGCGCCGGTTCCGCCGCCGAGCTCAGCATGTCCGTGGTCCCGCTGCAGCCGGGCGCCGGCGGCGTCCCCACGCTGGCGCCGGTGGCCAGCGGCAGCGCGGCGGCGACGGCGAGCGCGGTCGCCACCACGAGCTCCACCGCGACCGCCGGCGCCACCCCGTCCACGGACGCGAGCGCGAGCGCCGGCGCCTCGACCGAGGTCGACCCCAGGACCTACGCGCTGGGACCGGCCGGGCTGGCCCTGCCCAACGCCGGTGCGACCGACCACTTCAGCAAGAACCAGGTGGCGCAGGCGCTGATCCTGGCTCAGAACTACGCGGAGGTGTCCTCGCTGGACACCGGCGTGCTGTTCGGCGGCAAGACCGACCCGGTCCGCGACCTGCTGGCGTCCGGGCAGCGCAGCCAGTTCGACCAGAGCATCAAGAGTCCGGTCGACGACGGCAAGCACGAGGCGACCGGCTGGCTGGTGCGCTTCGACTCCACCGAGGTGGGGCCGACGGCCGGCCAGGAGACCCGGGTGCAGGGCTCGTTCACGGTGCCGGTGGAGGTGGACGGCGCGCTCCAGCTGACCGGTGACCACACCTTCGTCTACGCGCTGACCCCGGTCTCCACCGACGGCACCCAGCAGCCGACCGTGCTCTTCACGGTGCGCCGGGAGGTCGTCTACCGGTTCACCGCCGCGGACCTGGCCGCCAACCGGGTCGAGCTGACCTCCTCGGCGACCGAGGCCGGTCCGATGGCCTGCGACGCCGCGAGCGCCGCCAGGTACTTCACCCCGGTCCTGCCCGCCACGGCGTCCGGGACGGCGTCGGCCTCGGCATCGGCGTCCGCCTCCGGCAAGGCCTCCGCGGCGGCCACTGTCTCCGCCGCCGCCTCGCCGTCCGGGGCGGTCGTCGACCCCTACGACAAGACCCGCAGCGCCTGGGCGGTCTGCGGGGTCATGGGCGGGCCGACGCCCTGAGCGAGCGCCGGCCCCGTTCGGTACAACTGCTGAGCGGTTGCTGAGCGGCCGTCAGGCCGGGGCCGCCCCCGGCTCGGCCGGCGGCTCCTCCGCGCTGTCCCGGGTGCCGCGGTTCCCCGCACTGCGACTTCCCACGAAGGCGTCGCGCAGCTTGCCGCCGATGTCCCCGGCGCCGCTGGCGACATCGCGGACCAGGCCCATCAGCGGGTCCTTGGTCTCCTTGAAGGACTGGGCGTAGGAGTCCGCCGCCGCCTTCATCTGGTCGGTGACCGAGGCGTCGCCGTCCTGCTCCCGGCGCGGGTAGGCGCCGGCCATGATCGAGCTGTACTCCTCGCTCTCGGCCCACTTCTTCAGCTTCTGCACCCGCACCGCCACGAACGGGTGGGTCTGCGGCAGCAGCTGCAGCAGCTTGATGACGCCGTCGCGCAGGTCACCGGCGCGGTCGTACTCCTCGGCCTGCTCCAGGAAGGCGTCGGTGTTCATCTCGTGCAGGTGGTGGCCGCCGGCCAGCTTCATCAGGCCGCGCATCGACGCCTGCAGGTCCTGGCCGACCAGCAGCCCGGCCCGGTCGCAGGAGATCTCCGACTTGCGGAACCACTCCTTGAGCGCGGTGATGATCGCCAGGATGGCGATGTTGCCCAGCGGGATCCAGGCGATCCTGGTGGCCAGGTTGGTGAGGATGATCAGCATGGTCCGGTACACGGCGTGCCCGGACATGGCGTGGGCGACCTCGTGGCCGATCACGGCCCGCATCTCCTCCTCGTCGAGCAGCTCGACCAGCGAGGTGGTCACCACGATCACCGGGGAGTCCATGCCGATGCACATGGCGTTGGGGACCGGGTCCTGGGTGACGTAGAGCGGCGGGACCTTCTCCAGGTCCAGGATGTAGGCGGCGTCCCGCACCATGTCGTGCAGGTGCGCGAACTGCCGCTCCGAGGCCCGGACCGCCGAGGCCAGGAACATCAGCCGCACGGCGCGCTCGGAGACCATGCCGCCGAGCTTCTTGAGGATGTCGTCGAAGCCGCTGAGCTTGCGCAGGGCGACCAGCGCGGAGCGGTCGGCGGGGTGCTCCCAGGCACGAGTGGAGATGCCCGGGAAGCGCTTGCGGTTCCGGCTCGGCACGCTGCCTTCGGTGGGTTGGGTCATCTGCTGCTTCCTCCCGATCGACAGCGGACCCCGGCGCCACCGCCGGGCCCCCGCCGTCCTGTGTAAGTCCTCTGCTGCACAGCTGCTCGCTGCCCTGCTGCCGCTCGTCCCCGGAACTCCGTTCGCCACACTACGCCGGGGGACCGACGACGACCGGCGATCCCGCCGACAATTCCGCAGTGGGCCGGGTCTAGGCTGAGTCGTCCGGCCTTACCCCCGAGGAGTCCCGCCCCATGCGCACCACCACCGCTCTGCAGCAGCTGGCCGCCATCTCCAACGGCAGTGGCCCGGGGATGTTCCTGCGGATCATCGTCATCTGCGCCGTCGTCGGCGTCGTGTTCCTGGCTGTCTTCCTGCTGCGCGGCTACCGGGAATGAGCGCACACGGAGTCAGACGTGTGGAGCCGCCGAGCAGTTCCTGGTGTGCTGCCCGTACCATGAGCACGATCAAGCAGGCCCCCCGCACGCCTCCGAGCCAGAAGGTCCGCCACCGATGAGCCTCCACGCAGCCGCTGCGCCCGCCCTCTCCGTTCTCGCGGACGGCAGCGACAACCACGACAGCCTCAACCCGTTCATCACCGGCGGCGGCGCGCTGCTCCTGCTGCTGATCCTGCTCTTCCTCACCACCCGCTTCAACAAGGACCGCTAGCAGCGACCGCCGCCAGCAGCGCCGGGGCCGCCCCCCGGCCGCGTCGGGCCCCGTCCGGCCCGCGGCCGGGGCGCACGTCCGCCGCGCGGACCACGTAGGGTGAGCGCTCATGGGAGAGCAGCCTGAGCTCGGAGACGGGCCAGTGAAGAAGCGCATCGGCGTCATGGGCGGCACCTTCGACCCGATCCACCACGGTCACCTGGTCGCCGCCAGCGAGGTGGCCAGCCAGTTCCACCTGGACGAGGTCATCTTCGTGCCCACCGGCGAGCCGTGGCAGAAGGACCGCCGGCCGGTGTCGCCTGCCGAGGACCGCTATCTGATGACGGTCATCGCCACCGCTTCCAACCCCCAGTTCTCGGTCAGCCGCATCGACGTCGACCGCAAGGGTCCGACGTACACCACGGACACCCTGCGCGACCTGCGCGCCGAGCACGCCGACGCGGACCTCTTCTTCATCACCGGCGCCGACGCGCTGAGCCAGATCTTCTCCTGGCGGAATGCCGAGGAGCTCTTCGACCTCGCGCACTTCATCGGAGTGACCCGTCCAGGGCACACTTTGTCGGACCCGGGTCTGCCCGAGGGCGGGGTGTCCCTGGTCGAGGTGCCCGCACTGGCCATCTCCTCCACCGACTGCCGGGTCCGGGTCGCCAGCGGCGAACCGGTCTGGTACCTGGTGCCGGACGGTGTGGTCCGCTACATCGACAAGCGCAGGCTCTATCTCGACCCGAGCAGCACGAACTGAAAGGGGCTGGGTCGCCGTGACCGGAACCGCAGACCGCCGGGGGCCGGAGGGCGAGCCGCAGCCGCAGTCCTACGGCTACGAGCAGCAGGCGTACGGCTACGGTCAGTACCCGGACTACCCGTCACAGCCCCAGGAGCCGGTCTACCAGCCGGCCTACGGCTACGACGCGTACGGCCGCCCGATCGAGCAGCAGCAGGGCTACGCGGACCCCGGTTATCAGGACGCCGGGTACCAGGACCCCGCCTACCAGGACCCGGCCTACCCGAGCGCCCCCTATCAGGACCCGGCCTACGGCTACCAGCAGCAGCCCCAGTACCCCGGGTACCCGTCGTACCCCTCGGAGTACGAGCAGCAGTCGGCGCAGCAGCAGCCGCAGCAGGCCCAGACCGCCTACGACACCGGCCAGTACACGATCCCGCAGCAGCAGCCCGCGCCTCCGGTGGAGTCCGTGCGCCCGTCGTCCCGGCCGGCCGCGCCCGCCGGGCCCACCGTGCCGACCTCGGAGGAGTTCGCCTTCGTCGACGACGCGGAGGAGTCCGACGACGTCATCGACTGGATGAAGTTCAGCGAGACCCGCGGCGAGCGCCGGGACGAGCGCCGCAAGCAGCTGCGCACCCGGCTGATCGCCCTCGGTGTGGTGCTGATCCTGATCGCCGTCGGCGGGGCCGGCTACCTCTGGCTGCGCGGCGGCTCCTCGGCGGGCAGTGTCGCCGCCTCGACCAAGCGCACCGTGATCGCCGTCCACCTGCACGACCTCAACAAGAACATCTACACCGCGCTGCTGGTCTCGAACCCGGCCTCGGGGCAGGGCAGCACGCTGCTGCTCCCGGGCACCCTGGCGGTTCCCACCGACAGCGGCGGCGCCTCGGTGACACTGGCCTCCTCGGTCAACGCCCAGGGCAACGCGGCCACCAGGGACGGGCTGCACGCGCTGCTCGGCGCGGACGTCTCCGCCACCTGGTCCCTCTACACCCCGTTCCTGCAGAACCTGGTCGACCTGCTCGGCGGGGTCAGCATCGACTCCAACACGACGATCACCCAGAACGGCAAGACCCTGGTGAAGCCCGGCAAGGCCATCGTCAACGGGGCCGCGGCCATCGCCTACGCGGACTACCAGGCCAAGGGGGAGAGTGCCGGGGCGCAGCTGTCCCGCTACGGACAGGTGCTGGCCGCACTGGTCCAGGCGATGCCCCAGGACGCGACCTCGGCCGCGAGCGACATCACCAAGATGGGCGCCGTGGCCGACCCCTCGCTCCCGGACGCGACGCTCGGAGCGCTGATGGCGGCCCTGTCCAAGGACGCCCAGGCTGGCAAGTACTCCACCGTGACGCTCCCGGTCAACGCCAACGGGACGCCGGCGAGCAGCGCGGGCGACATGGTGAAGCAGCTGCTCGGCGGCACCGTCACCACCAGCAGCGGGGCCACCGCGGCGCGGGTGGCGATCACCGACGCCACCGGGACCGGCAACAAGATCAACCTGGCCGAGGCGGCCGTGGTCAACGGGGGCTACACCCTCGTCCCCGACAGCTCCAAGGCTCCGTCGACCCAGAGCACCAGCAGCATCACCTACAGTGACGACTCCCGTGCCGCGGACGCCAAGCAGCTGGCCCAGGACCTCGGCCTGCCGACCACGGTGGTGACCAAGGTCACCAGCTCCCAGTCGGCGGACCTGGTGGTGGTGCTCGGAAAGGACTACGAGGGCTGAGCGCGACCGAAACGCCGGAGCGGGCCGTCTGCCGTCCATGAGATCCTGGAAGGCATCTGTGTCCCCGAACCGAGAGCATCCTGTGACCGCGACAGACCGGGCCGTAGCACTTGTCACCACCGCCGCCCAGGCGGCAGCCGACAAGCTGGCCCAGAACATCATCGCCTTCGACGTCAGTGACGTCCTGGCCATCACCGACGCCTTCGTGATCGCGTCCGCGCCCAACGACCGCCAGGTCAAGGCGATCGCCGACGCCATCGAGGAGGAGCTCGCCAAGCAGCACCAGACCAAGCCGGTGCGCCGCGAGGGCGAGCGCGAGGGCCGCTGGATCCTGCTCGACTTCCTGGACATCGTGGTCCACGTCCAGCACTCCGAGGAGCGCTCCTACTACGGCCTGGAGCGGCTGTGGAAGGACTGCCCCGAGCTCCCCCTGCCCGAGGACGCCGTGGCCAGCCGGAACCGTCCCGGTGACGAGGAGTTCGTCCGCGAGCCCAACGAGTTCGACCACGTCGAGGCCGTGCTGCAGGCCGAGGCCGATCGGAGCATGCGCTGAACGGGAGCACCCGCGGTCACGGCAGGCGTGTCGTCTTCTGGCGGCACGGCCAGACCTCATGGAACCTGGAAGGCCGCTTCCAGGGCAGTACCGACATCCCGCTGACGGACGCCGGCCGGTCGCAGGCGCAGCGCGCCGCCCGGCTGCTCGCGGCCCTCAGTCCGGATGCCATCGTCTCCTCCGACCTCCAGCGCGCGGCGGACACCGCCGCCGAGCTGTCGGCGGTCACCGGGCTCGAGGTCGTCCACGACTCCGGGCTGCGCGAGACCTACGCGGGCAGCTGGCAGGGGCTGACCAACGAGGAGATCCAGGAGCAGTACGGCGAGCAGTACCGCGCCTGGAAGCTCGGCGAGCCGGTCCGCCGGGGCGGCGGCGAGCTCGGCACGGAGGTCGCCGACCGCGCCGTGCCGGTGGTCCTGGACGCGGTGAAGCTGCTTCCGGACCGCGGCACCGTGGTCGTGGTCAGCCATGGCGGGACCATCAGGATGGCCATCGGCCGACTGCTCGGACTCGACCCCTCCAACTGGGAGGCGCTCGGCGGCCTCAGCAACTGCTGCTGGTCGGTCCTGGGCGAGGGCGCCCGCGGCTGGCGGCTGCTGGAGCACAACGCCGGCACCCTGCCCGAACCGGTGATCGGGGACGACACCTGAAGCGTCGGCACGGGGTCGGATTTCGCAGTTCGGCCCTCCTGCCGCTAAAGTTTCCTTCGTTCGCACAGCCGGAAACGGCCGGGGGAACAGCGGGGCTGTAGCTCAGTTGGTAGAGCGCTTGCATGGCATGCAAGAGGTCCGGGGTTCAATTCCCCGTAGCTCCACGCAGTACCAGGAGAACAACGCAATACGGGGCTGTAGCTCAGTTGGTAGAGCGCTTGCATGGCATGCAAGAGGTCCGGGGTTCAATTCCCCGTAGCTCCACAGTCGACGGGATCCCGTCCGATCACTGCGATCGGGCGGGATCCCGTCGTTCCGGGGTCCAGTGCGGTGCCGCTGCCGGGTGGTGGCTAGGCGTTGGGGTCGAACGGGATTCCGGCGGGCTTGGTCACGGTGAGGGCGTACTGGAAGTCGCCGTCGCCGATCTTGATCGTGGCCTCACCGAAGTCGGCGCTCAGGAGCTTGTCGCGGTAGCCGGCCGGGTAGCCGTTCCAGCCGACCAGGCGCGGGTAGAACCAGCCGCCGGTGGCGTTCTCCGGCGGCTCGTCGTTGGTGTTCGCGAAGCGGAAGTCGTGGGTCGAGGCGCCGTCCTTGTTGTACACGACCTTCGGGTGCGTCCCGTCGAAGCGCACGCCTGAAGCGGCGGAGATCGCATAGCCGCTGTGCTGCGACACGTCGACGTACTGGACCGCGTTGTTGTAGATCCACACGATGACGTGTTCCCAGTCGTGGCGGTGCCCGATCGCCAGGGGCCCCAGGGTGGCCTGGTCCTTCTCGAAGTAGCTGGCGTACATGACCGCGCACCAGCCGTTGTTGCACTTCTCGCGGGAGTACGTGTTGTCGTTCGTGAGCTGGGCCATGTCGTGGCAGTGGCCGTTCACGTCGCCGCCGAGCGCCAGGCCGGGGTTGATCGTGCCGTCGGCGCCGATCGCGGCGGTGGAGTAGCAGCCGTCCGTGTCGAAGTCGTAGGCCGGGGAGAAGGTCTGTTCCAGACCGTCGGCATTCTGGGGCAGAAGCGTGAGGACGTCCGCCCTCGCGGTGGTCGGGACGACCAGGACCAGAGCCGCGGCGCCGATGGCGGTCGTGATCGCGGACCGGCGGAGCGACCATCCCCGACGCCCGGCCCGGGGCCCGGCGTCCTCCGGGCTCTGCTCGGGGCTCACCGTCGATGACTGAGTGCTGCGCACACCAAACTCCTCAACATGCGATGGAAGGGGCAGGGACCCTCGCCCGGGAATTCTCTTGGACGTGGGCATGTCATTCGCGTGAGGCGAAATCAAATTAGCCCAGGGGGGCACGGGTGGCAAGCAAACTTCCGGTGCCGAGATACCGGTGCGGTGCGTTGACCAGGGAACTGATCGCCAGTCAGGACCGTCTGAACGCAGGAGTTCGAGTGCGGGGCATTCGGTCCCGTGGGTCTGTTGTCGCTACAGGGCCTCGGCCTCGATCTGTGCGGCCAGTGGAGCGGAGTCGTGCGTGGTCCTGGCGGCGGGCGCCCACCGGATCCGGGTCGCGCACAGGGACACGATCAGGGCGCAGGCAGCGACCGCGCCCATGCCCCAGCTCAGCCCGCTCGCGTTGGCGATGAAGCCGATCACCGGTGGCCCGGCCAGCAGGCCGACCGTCCCCATGGTGGCGACCAGCGTCAGCGCGTCCGAGCCCTGGGCCGCCGCCGCGACGTAGACGCAGGGGGTGACCGCGGCCACGCCCAGCCCCACGCACGCGAATCCGATCAGCGCCGGCAGCACGCCGCCGGCCAGCAGCGCCAGGGCCAGCCCCAGCGCCGCCAGGGCGCTGCCCACGCGTACGATCGGCCCGTCGCCCCAGGCGCTGCGCCGGCCGTCGGTCAGCAGCCGGGCCAGCACCATGGTCACCGAGACCACCGCGATGCCCATCGGGGCCAGCTCCGCCGACGCCTTGGCGACGTCCTTCAGGTAGAGCGAGGACCAGTCGTTCATGGCTCCTTCGGTGACGGTGCCGAAGGCCATGGCCAGGCCGCACCACAGGGTGACCCGGGCGGGCAGGGCGAGCCTGCGGCGCTTCCTCCCGGCCTGCGGATCGGCGTCGGCCTGTTCGGCGGAGGAGGCGGCGGCGGCCTCGACCGGCTCGGCGGGCTTGTCCTGGGTCAGCAGGCCCGGGCGGGCGTAGCCGACCGCGACCAGCAGCACGGCCATGGCGACGGCGAAGTGCACCGGCAACGACGCGGTCAGCAGGTTCATGCCGGAGGCCAGCAGCGCGGCCACCAGCGATCCGCCGCTGAAGGTGGCGTGCAGCGTGGCCATGGTGTTGCGCTCGAACCGCACCTCCAACGCGGCTCCCTGCGCGTTCATCGCCACGTTCAGCGCGCCCACCAGCACGCCGTCGGCGCACATCACCACCAGCGCGGTCGGATAGTTGGGCAGCTCCGCCATCGCCGCCAGCAGCAGTGCCAGTCCGAGCGCCGACAGCAGCGACAGCCGGCGCGAGCCCAGCCGCTTCATCAGCAGGGCCACCAGCGGGAACGACGCGACCGCCCCCACGCCGGTGGCCATCAGCAGCAGGCCCACCTCCGCGGTGCTCAGGCCGAGCTGCGCCTTGATCGCCGGTATCCGCGAGGCCCAGGTGGCGTACTGGAACCCCAGCGAGAAGAACAGCGCCACCACCGCCAGCCGGCTCCGGTGGAACCCGTCCTGAACAGGGAACATGGGCGTCAGTCTCCTTCGTGCTGCGAGGGTGATCCGTGCGGCGGGACGCCGAGCGGTTTGGACATGTAGACGGCCCGGGCGCCGTAGTGCTCCGGTGCCGCGACCTCGCGGTGCGGCGCGAACCCGTGCCGCGACCAGAAGGCGTCGGTGCCGGCGACCGCCACCAGCGAGACGTGCCGGTGCTCCCGGGCCCGCGCCACCGTCTCCAGGCGGCGCAGCAGCCGGCCGGCCAGCCCGCACCGGCGCAACTCCTCGGCGACCACCAGGTCGTGCAGGTGCAGGTTGGGGGAGCGGAAGGCGGTCCGCTCCGGCTGGTCCAGCCCCGGGTAGCGGAACCGGGGGTAGGGCAGCGCCAGCAGGTAGCCCGCGACGCGCCGCCGCCGGTTCGCCCCGTGCTCCAGGACGAAGCAGGTGGCCGGTGAGGCGCGCACCCGGGACTGCAGCGCGGTCCGCCCCTCCGACAGGCCGAGCGCGGTGTAGGCGTTGGCCTCAAGTTCGACGATGGCTTCCCAGTCGTCCGGGCGGATCCCGCGGATGGTCGGGTCAGCGGTCACCGGACCTCCGGACGCAGTCGTACCCGAGCGGCGGGAAGCCGTTGAAGCCCAGGGTGAGGTAGCTGGTGGCGTAGGCGCCGGCGGAGAGCGCCCAGACCGGGTCGCCCGAGGCCAGCGCCTCCGGCACCTGGACCAGGCCGTGTCCGCGGCCGTAGGCGTCGTCGCCGTCGCAGGTGGGCCCGGCGATCACGGCGGGGACCCGCGGTGCGTCCGGGCGGTGGGTGGGGAACACCAGCCGGTACTGCAGCGCGTCCATCTCGTAGAGGCCGTTGAACTTGCCGCAGCTGAGGTAGAGCCAGTTCTCCCGTTCCCCGCCCGGCTGCTGACGGGTGGTCAGCCGGGCCACATGGGCCCGGACCGCACCGTGGTCGGCCACCAGGTGCCGGCCCGGCTCCATGACGAAGTCCAGCGGCCGGGCCGCCGCCTCCTGCAGCCGGGCCGTGCCCTCGCGGATCACGGCCAGGATCTTGTCCAGCGGCGGGTCCAGCGGCTGCCCGTGCCGGTCCAGGTAGCCGAGCGCGGGCAGGCCGCCGCCGAGGTTGACGTGGTCCGGATGGATGCCGCGCAGGTCGAGCGCGGTGAGCACACCGGCCAGCGAGTCGAACGCCTCCCGCCAGGCCCCGGCGGTCATCTGCTGGGAGCCGACGTGCACCGACAGTCCGGCCGGGGTCAGGCCCGCCGCCCGGGCCGCCGCCAGCACCACCGGCGCGTCCCGGACCGAGCAGCCGTACTTCCTGCTCAGCCCCCACAGCGCGCCCGTACCGCTGGTGGCCAGCCGGCAGAAGACCCGGGCGCCGGGGGCGTGCCTCGCTATCGCGGCGACGTCCGCGACGCTGTCGGTGGCGAAGTCGCGCACCCCCAGCCGGTGGGCCTCGGCGATGCTGCGGTCGGACTTGACGGTGTTGCCGTAGTGGACCGAACCGACCGGCACCCCGGTCCGCAGTGCCTGGGCGATCTCCTGGGGGGAGGCCGCGTCGAAGCCGGCGCCCCGTCCCGCCAGCGCGGCCAGCACCTCGTCCACCGGGCAGGCCTTGACCGCGAAGCGGACGGCCACCTGCGGCAGTTCGCGCCGCAGGTCGGCGTAGCGGTCCTCGATCCCGTCCAGGTCGAAGAGGATCCGGTCCCGGTCGGTGGCGGCGAGGGCAGCGGACAGGGTGTCGGACGGGATGGCGGACGGGGTGTCGAACGGGGTGGCGCCCGGCAGTTCGTTCTGGTGCGTCATGTGCCGCTTCGCTCCAGCTGTCGTCGCGGTTCCAGGGGGGTGGCGGCGTCGGCGGCCAGCATCAGCGGACCCCAGACCTCGGTCAGCAGGGCGAAGTCCTCGATGTCGCGCCGGGCCTCGTCCAGCAGCCGCGGACCGCGCGCCGCCAGCAGGTCGGCGAAGGCCGCGTACCGGCCGCCCAGGCTGCGGTAGCAGCGGTCCAGGACCTGGAGCCGCCGGACGTTCTCGGTGCGGTCCAGTTCGGCGCTGTCCCGCAGGAAGCCGGCGATCACCGCGGGCCGCACCCGGTCCCGCTCGTCGAGCATCGACTCGCCGGCCGCCGCCATCCGGTCGTAGACGGCGTTGAAGTAGAGCATCGACAGGAAGAACTTCACCAGCCGCACGTGGTAGGCGGCGAAGCCCGCGTCGGTACGGCGCTCCGGGGTGTAGTAGTTGACGATGTGTCGGTTGTGCAGCACCCCGGGCAGCGCGGCGTCGTGCACCAGGTGGATCAGGAAGTAGTCGCTGCCGATGGTCTCGGTCCCCGGCGGGAGCGGCACCAGCTCCTGCACCTGGTGGAAGCCGATGTTGGACATGTCCACCCGCATCGGGTCCACCACGGTCAGTGTCGCCCGGTCGCCGCTGAACGCCTCGGTACCGGCGCCGCGGAACGACTCGGCGACCAGCTCCCGCTTCTGCTCGGCCGACCAGTCCGTCGGCGCCCACAGGCTGACCATGTCGTGGTAGACCTCCGGGTCCAGCCGCTCGATCTCGCCGATGTCCACCGAGAGCTCGCCGATGAAGGAGGAGCCGACCATCGTCACCGGACGGTGTGCGCGCCCCGGGTCCAGTTCGGTCCCGGTGACATGGGCCGAGGCCTCGCTCGCCGGCAGCCCCAGCGAGGCCAGCTCGTGGTGGACCGGGTAGACCGGGACGCCGTCCAGCGACTGGTAGCGGATGTCGGAGTCGCGGCGCAGGACGGACTCGCAGCCCAGCGCCCGGGCGATCAGGAAGGCCCGGTTGGTGCACGCCCCGTAGGACGAACGGTCCGGCAGCATCAGCGACAGCACCAGGTCCGGCTGGGCCGGCCGGGCCTTCTCGATCACCTTGCGCAGGAAGACCCGCTGCGCGGCCTCGTCGAGGTGGTGCAGCACCACGTTGGGCACCGGGGGCAGCGCGTCGAGGGCGGCGGCGTGCTCGGCGACGGTCTCGTCGTCGGAGGAGTCCAGGATCAGCAGGTGCACCTCGACGTCGAAGCGCCCGGTCGCGTAGGCCGCCTCCTGGTGCACGGCGGCGATGGTGCCGGCGCAGGCCCGGTCGGTGGGGAGGGTCAGACAGACACGGCGCATGCTTGCGCTCCGTTCGTCAGTTCGGACTCGCGGTCGGACTCCCGGTCGGACTCCCCGTCGGAGGCGGAACCGCCCCAGGAGTCGAGGCCCAGCAGCTTGCGGCCCAACTCGTCCAGCTCGGCCGGCCCGTAGCGCAGCGACTCGTGCCTGACCGCGTCGCCGACCAGGGTCCCGTTCCAGTCCGGTGTGGTGAGGTTGCGCCAGGAGTCGATCCGGGAGCGGCGCAGCTGCTGGTGCGACTCCAGGGCGGGCATCATCGACAGGTACTGCACCGCCCGCACCCCGCTCGCCGAGGTGTTCCGGGCCACCCCGTGGGCCAGCAGGCCGTTCCAGATCAGCAGGTCCCCGGCGTGCAGCTCCGGGCGCACCACCGGCATCAGCTCGCGGTCCACCCGCGGCCGGATCGGGTCGCGGTCGGCGGGCTGCGCGGTCCTCCAGCGGTCGAACTGGCGGAACAGTTCGGGGTTGCACTGGAACCCGCCGGTCTCCGGGGTGGTGTCGTTCAGCGCGATGATCCCCTGCACCCGCTGCGGCAGCACGCCCAGCGTGGTGTCGACGTCCCAGTGCAGTTCGATGTCGAAGCCGCGCTCGGTGGGCGCGATCAGCGCCCGGTCGCGGTTCCGGACGTTGGGCGGGTTCAGGTTGAGCCGGTCCAGCGAGACCCACAGCTCCTCGCAGCCCCACACGTCCGCGAACGCCTCGTAGACGCGGCGGTTCTGCCGGCTGTCCCAGATGAGCTGGTGCTGGTAGGCCTCGACGAAGCCGTAGATGTGCAGCTCGCGGTCCAGGTCGGTGCGGTACGGGCGGTCCTGGTACCAGGAGTCCGGCCGGTCGGGGTCCAGGCCCTGGAAGTCCCAGGCGAAGTCCAGCAGGCGGGCGGCAGCGGCGGCGGGGATCGCCTGCCTGACCACGACGTAGCCGTAGTCCTGCCAGAAGGCGAAGTCATCGGGGGAGAGGACCCGCAGCGGACGGGGCCGTTCCAGGTCCCGCAGGGGGGTGAGCGCCAGGTACTTCTCGCCGTCCGAGCTGAAGTACGGCAGGTCCGAGGCGGCTCGGTACAGGTAGGGGTCGGACATCGGCATGGGTCGCTCCAGGATTCGACGGGGAATCGGCATGGGTGCGAAGCGCCGGGCAGCCCGGGACGGGCTGACGCTGCGGCGGGTCATGCGCGGGGGTGGTGCGTGGGGTGCAGCACATGGGGATGGCACATGGGAATGGCACAGGGGAATGAGCTGGGGGCCGACAGAGGCTCGGAGGGACTCGGATGTCGCGCAGGCCGGCTGCGCGCTGGTCAACCTTGAGGAGTCGGATTACTTGGCGGGGGCGGCAGTCGGGTTGTCTCTCTCGGGTCGAGCGCCGTCGCGTCCTTCACTCGGTGAACTCCCGCCCCACCAAATTGGACTAGACCAAGTGGTCATGTCAATGGCCGACTTATGGAGATTGTGTGGGTAGGAAGTCATGGAGATGTGAAGGGCGGGCGCAGGTGCAGGTCGGGGCGGCTGCCGCGGCGATCCCGCTATTTCAAGCCAGAAGTGCAGGTCAGTGGCTCGATGAAGATCCCCTTGACAGGTCCGGGTAGCCCACTGCACCATCCATTGGTCCGTACCAACGACTCCGCGGAGGAGGTGCTGCGCCTGTTCAGTGCGTGTGGTTGACCACCGGCAGACCAGGGTTGGCCATCAGCCACTCGATCCGCAGCCGGCTCTCCTCGTCCTCCGGGGTGTAGACCACCAGCCGTCCCTCGGGCATGCCCATCGCGGTCAGATTGGTCGCCGACATCCGGACCTCGCCGACCGCCGCGTGCCGGAACACCTTGTGCCGGATGGAGTGGGTGGCCACGTCCTGCTGGGCCCAGAGCCGGGCGAACTCCGGGCTGGCCCCGATCAGGTCGCGGATGAAGTCCTCCCAGTACGGTTCGCCGACGTGCTGGCCGTAGCCGGAGCGCAGCACCGCGACCATCCGCGGCAGCTCCTCGGCGCGGTTGACGAAGGCGTTGCAGCACTCCGGGACCGTGGCGGTGCACCACATGGTGTTGCGGCGTCCCTGGTCGGTGAGGGTGGCGCCCGGGAACAGCGCCTCATAGGCGGCGTTCCAGCGCAGGACGTCATAGCGGGAGTTGGCGATCGCGGCCGGGAGCGGGGACAGCGCGTCCAGGATGACCTGGATCTCCGGGGTCAGCATGCAGGAGTCGGCCGCGGGGACCGTCGGCTGCAGCCCGGCCAGCGTGAAGAGGTGGCCGGCCTCGGCACTGTCCAGCTTCAGCGTCCGTGCGATCGCCCTGAGTACCTGCTCGCTGGCATTGATCGGACGCCCCTGCTCCAGCCAGGTGTACCAGGTGACACCGACACCGGCGAGCTGCGCCACCTCCTCGCGCCGCAGCCCCGGCGTGCGGCGGCGCAGACCGGGAGCCATGCCGACGTCCTCGGGGGAGACCCGGGCCCGGCGGGCCTTGAGGAAGGCGGCCAGCTCGGTACGTCGCGGGGCGGCGGCCGACCTGTTGCTGACGGGTGCGTCCATCACGCTCATGTGTTCATGGTGCCGGATCGGCGGGATCCCTGACAGGTACTCCCAGTACCAGCATCGGCAGGCTCTAACTACCTGTACCGGGCCGCCGCCACGATGGTCGCATGGCCGATACGCGAATCACTCCGAACACCACAACTTCCACTTCCACCAAGCCAGTTGGGTCAATCATCCCTGGTGCTGCGCCACCGGCGGCACCAGCGGCACCGGCGCCACCGGTAGTGGCCCGGCCGGGACTGCTGCTGGCGCTGATCCTGGTCGGCCAGTTCATGGCCGTGCTGGACGTCTTCATCGTCAATGTCGCCGCCCCGGTCATCCGCACCGACCTGCACGCCTCCGGGGCGGCCCTGCAACTGGTCATCGCCGGATACACGATCGCCTACGCGGTGCTGCTGATCACCGGGGCGAGACTGGGTGAGCGGCACGGCTTCAGCCGGGTCTTCCGGTTCGGCGTCGCCGGCTTCACGCTCGCCTCGCTGGCCTGCGGTCTGGCGCCCGGCGCCGACTCGCTGATCGGCTTCCGGATCCTGCAGGGCGTCGGCGCCGCGCTGATGGTGCCGCAGGTGATGAGCCTGATCCAGCGCACCTTCCAGGGGCCGACCCGGCTGCGGGCCCTGGGCGGCTACACCGCGGTCATCGCCGGAGCGGGGGCCGTGGGCCAGGTGGTCGGCGGGGCACTGGTCAACGCCGACCTGTTCGGCTCCGGATGGCGGCCGGTGTTCCTGGTGAACGTCCCGATCGGGGTGCTGCTGCTGGTCGCGGGGCGGAAGCTGCTCCCGGCGATCCCCGGCAACCGCGAGCGCAAGCTGGACCTGCTCGGCCTGGTCACCCTCGCGGCGGCGCTCGGCTCGCTGGTGGTGCCGCTGGTCATGGGCCACGAGGAGCACTGGCCGGTCTGGGGCTGGGTGGTGCTCGGCGCGAGCGTGCTGCTGTTCGCCCTGTTCGGGCTGGTGGAGAGCCGGGTCGCGGCGCGCGGCGGCAGCCCGCTGATCCGGGCCCGGGTGCTGCGCTCGCCCGGACTGCTGCCGGCGGCCTCCGCGCTCTTCCTGGTCATGTGCTGCGTCGGCGGCATCATGTTCGCGATGGCGATGCACGTCCAGGCCGGGCTCGGACTGAGCCCGCTCGACGCCGGGCTGGTCTTCCTGCCGATGTCGGTGGGGTTCGGGATCTCGGGCATGTACTGGCAGCGGCTCCCCAAGCGGCTGCACCAGCAGCTCCCGGTGGTCGCCCTGGCCCTGAGCGCGGTCGGCTACCTGGCCCTCGGTCTGCTGCTGCGGGACGGCCAGCGGGTGGGGGTGGCGGTCGAGGCCGTGTTCCTGCCGCTCGGCCTGATCGGCGGCTGCGCGTACGGCCCGCTGATGGGCCGCGCGCTGGGGCGGGTCGCCCCGGTCGACGCCGCGGACGCCAGCGGGGTGCTCGTCACGATGATGCAGTTGGGCAGCGTCATCGGCGTGGCGGCCCTGGGAACCCTCTTCCTGAACCAGGTGAGCTACCCGGCCCCGCCCTCGACCTCCGGCCACGCCCTCGCCACCACCACGGCAGGGGTCGCCCTGCTGATGCTCATCGGAGCGGTCCTCGCAGGTAGGAGGCGTGACAAGTAATTGGTGGGGCGCCTTCCCGACCGTGTACAGTGAGACACGTCGCGAGGGGGACCGGAGACGGAACCTCTCGGCGACGGTCCGGGGCTGTAGCTCAGTTGGTAGAGCGCTTGCATGGCATGCAAGAGGTCCGGGGTTCAATTCCCCGTAGCTCCACAACGGACAGCAAAGGGATCCGGTCAGGTCGCTCAGACCCGGCCGGATCTTCTTGTTGTGGTCAGGATGCCTGTGATGCCGGCGGATCCCAGTGCGAAACAGACACGGTGTCGTTCATCGTCCCGCTGTCTGCACTTGCGCCACTGAGCATCTGCTCCAGTTGGCTGACCTCGCCCTCTCGCAGCCCCATCACCTGCGCGATGCTACTCGGAGCCGCGCCCGCACGGAACGCGCGGACCGCAAGATCCCAGAGCTCTTGCTTGTGTTCGCGGGCTCGCAGATGGATCTGCGCCAGCAGTGGGATCGCTTCGGAGGTATCGCTTGGCATGTCCCCATCTTCCCTGGTTGGTGGTCAAGGGGGAAGTGCCTTTATGGGCGCGTCTCAAGATTAACCCCGTGGAGGGGTGTCACTGCTGGTGAATGTGACGGTGTGCCAGATGTTGCAGGGAGGGAGCCCGGTGGAGCTGCGGCCGATCAAGGTCGCTGCGGTCCCGCGCGCCTATCGTTGACGTGCAGTCATGAGATACGATTGTCTGCGTACTGGCATGATTGCCAGACTCTAGCGGGCATGACGGGGCACCCTCGGCCCCACCGAGAGGAGTCAATCAAGTGGAGCGCAGCCGAATTCGAATAGCAGTCCTATCGATGCTGGCGGTTGGGGCTGCTGTGGTCGGCGTGAGCACGGGTGCGGTCTCGCCCGGGGCCCTCGGTCTTCAGCGGGCCACTACGGTTCACAGTCAGAGTCATGTCACAGAAGCCGACTCGGTCTGGGGATTCAGTCCCCTGTCGGTGGCGTCGAACCAATAGAGCAGCAGCTGAGTAGGGCAGTTGATATTTCGTGCTGCCCTACTTGATGCCGTCCGGGAACCGTTCACGAAGCAACCAGCCGAGACGGATGGCCGAGTCGGTCCCGTACTCGTCGTTGATTTCTGCCCGCAGGCGGGTGACCATTCGTTCGCTGAGCTTCAGTTCGCGTGAGATCTGTCGAGTACTCTTGCCGTCGACCAGCATGCGAATAACGGTCAGCAGTGTTTCGCCGATCTGTTCTTCGCGGCTCATCTGACCCGGGAAATCCTCACCCAGACTCCAGAGAAGTTCGAAGAATTCGACCATTGCATTCACGGTCGACGGATCCTGGATGAAAACTGCCGCATTGCTGTCGCCCTGATGCGGCACGATCGCGGTGTCGTCGATGATGAACTGACGCAGCGGTAGTTTCGGCAGCGTACGGATACCCGCGCCGGCGGCGGTAACTGCTTCCATGTAGGCCCGCACGGCGACCTGTCGACGCACCGGACTGAGATAGATGCTTCGCACGTCCACACCACGCTGGATAACATCCAGATCCCGGCCCAGCACGGACTCGAGAGCTGTCTCGGGGCGCCTGGGCTCCGGGTGAATCGTCAGCATTCGCCTCCTGCTGCTCTCCAGCAGCAGACCCAACCGTTGGCCGATCACCTGCAGCCCGGTGACCACTTCGATCACACCGCTCTGCGACTTCTGAGCCCTCCAGTACTGCTGTGCGAGGGCGGAGGTCGCCTGAGGAAGGCGTGACACCCACACCAAATCCCGGACAATTTCCTCCAGCACGCGTGAGGACTGGCGTGCTGCAGCGAGAGAGGGGTCCACCGCGGCGACGATGTCAGGAAAGACAGGGTCGATCGCCAGCAGTCCGAACTCCATAAGGTGCGCGAGGGCGTCCTCACCGCCAGGCTGCTGCTTGACCTCGACCGCTGGAATCTGGCCTTGTTCAAGCACCAAGCGGTAGACGGCCTCCTCTTGGGGCGTCAGATCGCGCCGCTCCACCGCCAGCTCTCCCCAACCGTCGCTGTCGGCCTGTTCCAGGCCGCGTCAGGCTGACCTTAACTGGTGACGGTGGAAGTCGCACCCATCTCGTCGGCGCTGGGCCAGATGGTGTGGTCCGCCCAGTCCAGCGCGGTGACCAGGATCTGCTGGAGCGCTGTCGCGGACCACGAATTGTCGTAGGCCAGGGGGAAGACCGGGCAGACCTCTTCGAGCGATTCCACAAGGGGGTTGTGCTCGACCGCACGGTCGACCAGCAGGATGATCGGCTTGCGCATCGCCGAGGCCCAGCCGAGTTCCAGGGCGACGCCCGAGGACAGCGGGGAGCCAATGCAGGCGACCACCACGTCGGCGGCCATCACCGCACGGTGGGTGGAGGGGACACGGGGGCTCTCGGCAGCGCCGCGAGCAACCCAGGACTGGTCGTGATGCGAGGAGAAGACCCGCACGCCGCTGTTCAGCAGCGCCTCACGAAGAGCGGTCACTCGGGCCCGCAGGGCCAGGGGGAAGACGCCGTCGGCAGGACCGGTCAGGCGCAGCGAGGGAGTGGCCAGAAATACCCGCAGGAGCTGCGCTTCCACAGCTGCGGTCCTGTCGGCTGTGCCGTCCTCGACCAGGTACTCACTCATGCTCAGCTCCGTCGAGACAGCCGACAGCCCCGACCAGTTGCAAAGAACCAGGTCGGAGTGTCGGTGGGACTGGGATCGAGCGGCCGGCGCCGGCGGCCCTTCGGGGGGATGTCCAGAATCCTCGCCCGGACCTCGCACGCGTGTCCAGGTCTTCCCGTCGGCCACTGCTGGCATGGCAAGCGGTAGCCACATTCGACCGCAGGCTCTCTCGGGCTGAGCGCCCGGCTCTTCAAGGCCGGCTTCTGCAGAACCACTGGCAATCGCTGGCATGGCACATACTAGCCGTACTCAGGGCATGGACGCGCCAACTCGGAACGCGCAATGATCGGTGCACACCCCGGGCCGACCCTCCTCGGCGGTCCAGGTACGAGGCGCCGCGTCACCCCCGGTCGCGGCGCCTCGCTTTCAATCGTCGGCGTCGATGCCTCCTGCGGCTCGCGGCCCCGGGATCGACTGGCTGTCCTGCAGCGCCTGCCAGCGGCTGCCCAGCGCGTACAGGCTGGTGACGTTGAACTTCCCCTTCAGCTGGGCCAGGCGGTTGCTGAGTGTTCGCTCCGACACCCGGAGTCGGTTCGCGATGGCGTCCATGGTCAGTCCCTGGTCGAGGAAGCGAAGGATGGCCAGTTCCTCGTCGTCCAGAGTGATCGGCATGGGGTCCCTGTAGGCCGAGGCGCCGTCCCAGTGCTGGGCCAAGGCCCACAGCATCTCGAAGTGGTCGACGAAGTGAGTGACCACGTTGGGGTTGGAGATCTGCAGATGGCGTGCTCCTGGTCCGTCCGGCGCGGACTTGCCGGAGACCTGGGAAGCCACGGCCTCGGGGAGGAAGGCGATCCGTCGATCGACGATCAGTGCCTGGGTGAAGAGCCAGGGAACAGTTCGGACCTGCGCGCCGCTGCGAGTCAGCGCCTCGACATGGAAGCGCAGATGCTCCTGCTGCCGCGCCAGGTTGGGGTAGATCATCCGAACTGGGAGGCCCCGTTCAAGGGCGGCTCGCACACCCGCGGCCACTTGGTGCGCGGCAGTGTCCGGCGACCTTTGCGGGAGGCAGGCGAGGATCTCGTAGGCGACACCCTGGATCGCCTCGGTGACCGCCCCCTCGATGGATTCCTCGCCCAGGAGGAACTGGACCTCATCGCGCTCACGGGCAGCCTGACGGGACTCCAGTGCGAGCCTTTGAAGAGTTGTCAGCAGTGGCGCCGCTTCTCGTACCAGGGTCTCCGCCGTCGCGGTGTTGCGCTCACTCCACTCCGCCGCGACAAGGGCAGGGTCCAGCAGGGTCAGCCCGGAGGATGTCTCTCGGGTCTGTCGCACCAGACCGAGGGCGGACAGTTCCGCCACCTCCGATTCCCGGTCCCGGAGATCGAGATCGGGTAGCTCCAGGGGCTCCAGCATGCGTCGGAACAGTTCCTCGGCGCCAGGGCTCAGGACGGAGTCCGGGAGAGGTTCAACCATGCTGCACGCTCCGCGGGGGAGACGGCTCTGCGGGGAAGGGTTTCTGCTTCAAGCCCTGCCACTTGCGACCCAGACCGTAGAGCGAGTTGACCTCCATCTTGGTCCTGAGCGCTGTGAGCCGCTTTCCCAAGGTGCGTTCGGAGACCGACAGGCGCCGCGCGATCGTCTCCAGGGACAGGTCCTGGTCCAGGTACTCCAGGATCAAACGCTCCCACTGGTCAAGAGGCGGGGTGGCCTGGTCCCTGGCCGCAGTTCCGTCCCACTGCTGTCCCAGCGCCCAGGAGAACTCGAAGTGATCGACGAAATGCGCTACGAGTAGGGGGTCCTGGATGCACAGTGCCGTGGTGTAGAAGACTCTCTCGGCCTGCACCGCGACCTCCTGGAAGAATTCGCTGAGCCCATTGGTCGGCATGAACGCGAGCTTGCGGTCGACGATGATGGCCCGGGTGAACGGCCATGGGACGGTGCGCACGAGCTCCCCGGCACGGGTGGTGCGCCGGATGTGGTCACGCATCATGGGCTGCTGTCGCTGATTGGTCTGGTAGATCGTCCGGATCGAGACTCCCCGGTCCAGTGCCGCCCTGTCGCGGAGGAAGGCAGTGTCCAGGTTCTCCTGGGTGCGCCCACCGTGCGGTTGGGCGCACAGCATCTCGAACTCGACGTTCTCGACCGCTTTTGCGATCGCCGCATCGATCGCCTCCAGACCCCGCAGATATGCCACTGGTCCGCTGGAGCCCCGTTGGGCCTCGTCAAAGGCTTCGGCGATGCCGGCCATGCTCTGCTGCACCACTGCGGCCTCCTGCAGCAGTGCGTTGACCTCGGCGGCCAGTTGACGGCTCAACTCCAGCCCCACGGCCCCCGGGTCGTGCAGGACGAGGCCGCCCTGTGCGTGTCGGCTGACGAGGCCCAGGTGCAGGAGTTCGTCCAGTTCCTCCGACGGGGCGGTCTCCTGCGCTGACGCCCCGTTGCGGACCAGTTCTGCGTACAGCAGTTCGGCCTGCTTGCTCAGCCCCGTTGTACCGGTTTCCACCGACGTTCTCCCCGATCGGATCTGCTGTCATCCCCCCAAGAGCGCAAGAGCGGTGTCGATCCTAGCCACACCCCGTACGGGAGTTCGATGTCTGAAGCCTGTGAGGTGTTCCGGTTTCCGCAGTTTCCGGTTCAGGCAGGGCTAATCACTTGTTCGAAGGCAGTCTGATGATCATTGTTGACATGGCATATGCGCGCAGGGGGCAGCTGCACCAGCGACCTGCTGCCCCCTGCGCGCTTCGTGCCTTGTGCCTCATCCCGCCCTGCGGGCCTCGATCAGGAAGCGCGTGGTGTGCGCCACGAACGGGCCGTCACCGCGGATCTGCCGGTCCAGCTCGCGCAGCCGCTCGCGGTACTGCTCGACGGTGAAGCCGGGGACCATCCAGATGACCTTGCGCAGGAAGTAGACCACCGCGCCGATGTCGAAGAACTCGGTACGCAGGGTCTCCGCGCGCAGGTCCACGACCTCCAGGCCGGCGGCCTCGGCCGCTTTACAGGCGTCGTCGGGATGCCTGCCGCGGCGGGACCGCTCCGGCTGCGGGCCGAGGAAGTACTCCACCACCTCGAACACACTCGCGGGGCCCACCTGCTGGGAGAAGTAGGTGCCGCCGGGCTGCAGCACCCGGGCGATCTCGTCCCACCAGGTCCGTACCGGGTGACGGCTGGTCACCAGGTCGAAGGCGGCGTCGGCGAAGGGGAGCGGCGGGTCGTCCTGGTCGGCGACCAGGACGATGCCGCGCGGGTGCAGCAGTCGGGTCGCCTTGGCGACGTTCGGCGGCCAGGACTCGGTGGCCACCGCCACCGGCGGTACGACCGGCGCTGCGGCCAGGACCTCGCCGCCCCCGGTCTGGATGTCGAGCGCCGCGCTCGCCCGGGCCCAGCGCTCGCCCATCGCGCGCTGGTAGCCCCAGGACGGCCGCTGCTCGGTGGCCCGGCCGTCCAGCCAGGAGAAGTCCCAGCCGTCGACGGACACCGAGTCGGCCTCCGCCACCAGTTCTTCGAAGCTTCGCATCATGGGTCCGATGGTCGCCGAGCCACCCCTCCGCAGCGAACCGGTTTTCGGTGCGGTCAGGGAGCCGGCGTCACTGACGGTGCTTCAGTCGGAGCGCCAGCGCGGGGCACTGGCTGACGGCGCGTCGGGCGCTGTGCTCCAGCCACGGGGCGATCGGGGTGGTGCCGATCACCGGGTAGCCGTGCGGTCCCAGGGCGACCAGTTCCGGTGCCAGCGCCGCGCACAGGCCGTGGCCGTCGCAGCGGGCCCAGTCCACCTCCAGCGTCGCCTCGGCGTCCGCGTCGGTGGCAGGCAGCGCCGAGGCGGTCTCCCCGGGCAGCGGCAGCAGCCCCTTGACCGGGCGGCCGCAGCCGCGTCCGGACTCGTGGACGGCCAGGTCCTCGGCGAAGACCGTCAGCGCGGACAGCACGAAGCGTGCCGAGCCGTCGGGGTGGGCGCAGGCGCCCCGGCCCCGGACCGAGGCGATGGTCCGGCGGGCCTCGTCCAGCGCGGAGGGGCCGCCACCGCCGGTGGCGAGCTGGGCCAGGGCGTCGGCGGTGTTCGGCAGGCCCAGCCGGCAGGGCCCGCACTGCCCGGCGGACTGCGCCGCCAGCCAGGCGGCGATCCGGGCCACCTCGCCGATCGGGCAGGTGCTGTCGGCCAGCGAGGCGATCGCACCGGCGCCGAGGGTGCCGCCGACGGCGGCGAGCCCGGCACGGGAGATCGGTGTGTGCGCCGCGTCCTCGGGGCGCAGCCAGGCCCCGTGGTAGCCGCCGACCAGTAGTCCCTGGCCGGGCGGGATGCCGCAGGTGTCCAGGACCACGCCCATCGGGGCGCCCGCGGGGACCTCGACCACCAGCGGGGGGAGTGCGGTGCGGGTCAGGGTGAGCAGCAGTGTCCCGGGTTCGGCCGGGGTTCCGACGACCGCGTAGGCGTCGGGACCAAGCCGGCCGGCGACGGCGAGCTGGGCGTAGGTCTCGGCGTTGGAGAGCAGGGTGGGGCGGCCGCGGACCCCGGCCGGTCCGCCGTCGCTGGCACGCGCCTTGCGGGCCGGGGGGACGGCGGGCAGCCCGGAGATGCCCCGGATCAGCGCGCCCGACTCCCCGGCGACGAAGCGCTCGGGCAGGCAGACGGTCCGGATCCGGCAGGGGATCAGCGACTTGTTGCCCTTCCGGCGGCGTTCGTCCACGGCGCGCGGTACGGCCACCTCGCCGGGGCCGCCGGCGCTGACCCCGACCACGATCTCCTCGGCCCCGAAGGCCTCGGCCGCGAGGCAGGCGCCGTCCAGGATCAGGTGCGGGGTGCGGGCCAGCAGCATCCGGTCCTTGGCGCTGGCCGGCTCGCCCTCGGTGGCGTTGACGACCACCACCGGGGGCTGCCCGGTGCGGTCCGCGGTGGCCAGTACGGCACGCGCCTTGCGGGCGAAGGGGAAGCCGGCCCCGCCGCGTCCGCGCAGGTCCAGGCGGTCGGCGAGGGCGAGCAGTTCGTCCCGGTCGTAGCGCGGCAGCGGTCCGTGCGCGGTGCGGTGGTCCTCCAGGCCCAGCCGCACGTGCTGGTCCAGGCCCGCGGTGAGCCGCGCCGGCCCCAGCCGCATGACCTCCGGGGCCGTCACCAACCGCCCCCGTGCTCGCGGCCCGGTGCGACCTGGACCGGGATGCCGTACGGCGGGGTGTCCCAGGTCAGGGCGGACCAGGCGCCGCTGTCGTCCATCCAGTCGGGGGTGGCGCCACCGGACTGGGCCTGGCCGGGCGCGTAGGGGGTGGCGAAGAGATTGGTGGGGACGGCGAAGCCGTGCGGCGGGGTCTCCGCCAGGGCCGGGTGCGGACGGGCGTTGAGGTCGTCGGACCAGGGGGAGGGCGCCGCCGGGTAGCCGTAGCCGCCGGACGCGGCGTAGGCGTAGTCCGGCTGGTAGGGGTACTGGACGTGCCCGGCGTACTGGCTGTGCTCGGCGTACGGGACCTGGCCCGGGTACGGGGACTGACCGGTGTACTGGGCCTGGCCGGCGAAGGCGACCGGCTCGGCGTACACGACCTGCTCGGCGTACGGGACGTACTGGGGCTGCGGCTGCGGTTGGGGCTGCGGCACGCCCTGGTACTGCGGCTCGGCGAAGTACTGCGGCTCGGGCACCATGTACTGCGGCTCGGGCACGACGTACTGCGGCTCCGGCGCGTACTGCGGTTCGGGCGCCGCGACCGGCATGGTGGCGGTGACCGGCTCGGACGCGTAGCCCGGCTCGGGTGCGGACACCGGCTCGGCGACCGTGGCCTCGATCGAGGACGGCAGCTGCGCGTGGACCGCGAGGGTCAGCTCCTCCTCGGCCGCGGACGCGTTCTCCCGGGACGGCTCGTGCGCCAGCAGGGTCCGGTCCATGCGCTGCCGGGCCTTGCGGCGCTCGGCCGAGCCCAGCATCCGGACCGTCAGGGCCAGCCCCACCAGCGCCGCGCACACCCCGTAGCTCCACAGCACGTACGTCGCCGCCGCCCGGCCCGCGGTCAGGCCGTGCGCCAGCGCTATCGGCCAGCAGGCGTAGGCGCTGCCGTGCAGCAGCCGCCAGAGCCAGGGGCGGCGGCTGCCCGCGAAGCGGCCGCGGACCGCACCGGTCACGGCCGCGAGCACCAGCAGGTCGGCGGCGATGGTGCCGATGCTGACCGCGAAGGTGGCCCCACCGCTGAACGGCAGGAGCACCACCAGCGGCGAGGCCTCCTGCTCGGCGACCTTGACCGCGATGTGGGTGATCAGGAAGCCCAGCGCCGCCACCGCCGTCGCCCGGTGCACCGACTGCAGCGCCACCCGCTGCTTGGGGGTCAGCACCAGGCGGTCCGTGGCGGCGAGGCCGCAGACCACCGCGGCGGTCAGGGAGAGCAGGCAGAACACTCCTGCGAAGTAGTCCAGGAAGGCCATCAGCCGGCCGGCCGTTCCGGCCAGCGCGCTGCCCATGCTGGGCGCGTCCGCCCCACCGCCGAGCGCCCGCAACGAGGTGGCGCCGAGGGTCACCGCAGCACACACCACCAGCAGGAACAGCGGGAAGGGGATGGAACGCGCTGATGCGCTGCGCTTGTTACGGGCGGTCATCGTGATGCCTCCGACTCGTCCAAGGGATGCCGACATGCGGCCCTGGATCGCGCTTCCCCCGAATCGCTTGCGTGACCGTGATGCTACCGAGATGTTCGGGCCCTCCCGGGGGGTCGGCCGAAACCCATACGGAGGTGAGTGTCGTGACCTACCGTTCGCGCACCCGGCTCACCGCAATGCGGCCGAGATTGGCCCGAACTGATGATTATTCAGCTGATGATCAACCAATCGGACGCAGCCAGCCGTTAGATCCGACCTCTGCTGCACATCGTCTTGAGGACATGTCAGGACATGCCCCTGCCAGAGAGGTCCCCATGCGTCCCACCAGAGAACCGTCCCCGTCCCCCCGCTCCCGCAGGTCATCGCGTTCCCGCGCCGCGGTGCTGCTGTCCCTGCCGCTGATGGTGGCCGGTGTCGCCGCGCCGTCCGCGGTGGCCCAGGGGCATCCGGAGCGGGTGGTGCTTCCAGCCACCCTCCCCGCCTGGGCCGCGCCCTCCGCGGACCGGGGCGAGTTGGCGGAGGCGGCACCGGTCACGGTGCGGGTCTACTTCGCCGGTCGGGACCGCAGCGGCCTGCAGGCGCTGGCACGGGCCGTCTCCGACCCCCGTTCGCGCTCCTACGGCCACTATCTGACGCCGAGCCAGGTCCAGCAGCGGTTCGCGCCGACGCCCGCGCAGGAGCGGTCCGTCCACGACTGGCTCACCTCGGCCGGGTTCCGGATCGTGGCCACCACCCCGCACTTCCTGTCCGTCCAGGGCGACGCCAAGGCGGTCCGGCAGGCGTTCGGCATCCAGCTGCACTCCTACCGCAAGGACGGCCGGACCTACCGCGCCCCCGCCGCGGCGGCCACCGTCCCCGCCGCCGTCGCCTCGGCGGTGCTCGCGGTGACCGGCCTGGACGACGCCCCGCACATGGCCAGCCCGGCGAGCGCCGGCACCGCGAGCGCCCCGACGGGGGCCGTCACCACGACCGGGACCGGGCACAGCCGGCGTGACCTGCTGCCCCCGCCCGAGGCGGCCTTCGCCAACTCCGGCCCGTTCTCCGCCTACTTCGGCGCCACCCCGGCCACCGGCACCCCGGCCGCCTACGGCAAGGTCCAGCCCTACGCCCTGCGCGGCTACACCGGCACCCAGCTGCGCCACGCCTACGGCGTCGACGGCACCCGGCTGACCGGCGCGGGCGTCACCGTCGCCATCGTGGACGCCTACGACTCGCCGACCATCGGGGCGGACTCCGCCGCCTACGCGGCCGCGCACGGCGACCCCGCCTACCGTCCCGGCCAGCTGAGCCACGTCGACGCGAAGAACTGGACCGACACCGAGGACCCGAGCGCCACCTCCCCCAACGGCTGCGGCGCCTCCGGCTGGTACGGCGAGCAGTCGCTGGACGTGGAGGCGGTGCACGGAGTCGCGCCCGGCGCCGACATCCTCTACGCGGGGGCGGCCTCCTGCCAGGACCCCGACCTCAGCGACGCGCTGGACCGGATCGTCGACGGCCGGCTCGCGGACATCGTCAGCAACTCCTGGGGCGAGCCGGAGAGCGGCAGCGACCCCGCCGCCGACCCGGTCTACGACGACATCTTCCTGCGCGGCGCGGCCGAGGGCATCGGCTTCTACGCCGCCACCGGCGACGACGGCGACTACAAGGCCAAGACCGGCGTCCGCGAGACCGGCATGCCGGCCTCGCTGCCCTGGGTGACCGCGGTCGGCGGCACCTCGCTGGCCACCGACAAGAACGGCGACTACCGCTTCGAGACCGGCTGGGGCACCGACACCGCGAAGCTCGCCAAGGACGGGAAGAGCTGGGTGAAGCTGCCGGGGACCTTCACCGGCGGCGCCGGCGGCGGTACCAGCGGCCGGGTCGACGAGCCCTTCTACCAGTACGGCGTGGTCCCCTCGAAGCTGGCCAGGGCCACGGCCAAGGGCAGCGGACTGCTCCGGCACCGGGTGGTTCCGGACGTCGCCGCGGTGGCCGACTCGGCGACCGGGTTCCTGGTCGGCCAGACCCAGACCTGGCCGGACCACACGGTCCGCTACGGCGAGTACCGGATCGGCGGCACCAGCCTGGCCACCCCGGTGATCGCGGCCATCCAGGCGCTGGCGCAGCAGGCCCAGGGCGGTCTGCCGCTGGGCTTCGCCAACCCGGCGCTCTACGCCCGGTACGGCACGCCCGCCTTCCACGACGTCACCGACACCCCGCTCGGCGCCGGCACCCTGCTGGCGATGGTCCGCAAGGACTTCCACAACAGCGCCGACGCGACCGACGGGATCGACACCACGCTGCGGACCATGGGCCACGACTCCTCGCTGAGCGCCGTCACCGGCTTCGACGACGTCACCGGGGTCGGCACGCCCACGGCGCAGTACCTGGCCTCGTACTACCTGCCCGGCTTCCCCGGCTTCGGAAGCCCGCACGGCGTCACCGGCGCACCGCAGCGCTGACCGGGGGCGGGGGCCGGTCGGCTGCGACAGGAAGAGGCGGAGGAAGGGCGGAGGAAGGGGCGGGCGGACGGATCCGGCACTGCGGTACCCTGTGCCCATGCGATCCGTGCGCCTGCTTCTTAGCCGGCCGCGCTGACGACAACCGGCTTCAGGCCGGAGTCAGCGTGGCGACCCCTCATGTAGAGGGGTCTTTCTGCGTTTTTGAACTGTTTGCACAGTCGGAGCAGTCGGCAGCGAGCAACCCCTGATGGAGTCTGAGGACGATGAGCGAGACCACACCCGAGGCGCCCGAGGCGTACCGCTACACCCCCGCTCTGGCGGCGAGGATCGAGAGCGACTGGCAGGACCGCTGGGAGCGCGAGCGCACTTTCGAGGCGCCCAACCCGGTCGGCGACCTGGCCGGTGACGCCGGCGCCGCGGACGTCGAGTCCCGTCCGCATGCCTTCATCATGGACATGTTCCCGTACCCCTCCGGGTCGGGTCTGCACGTCGGCCACCCGCTGGGCTACATCGCCACCGACGTCTACGCCCGCTACCTGCGGATGACCGGCCACAACGTGCTGCACACGATGGGCTTCGACGCCTTCGGGCTGCCGGCCGAGCAGCACGCCGTGGCGACCGGCACCCACCCCCGGGTGTCCACCGAGGCCGCCATGGAGATGTACCGGCGCCAGCTGCGCAGCCTGGGCCTGGGCCACGACAAGCGGCGCTCGATCGCCACCATCGACCCCTCGTACTACCGCTGGACCCAGTGGATCTTCCTGCAGATCTTCAACTCCTGGTACGACCCGCAGGCCGGCCCGGTCGGCGAGTCCGGTCCCACCGGCGCGGCCCGCCCGATCACCGAGCTGGTGGCCCGCTTCGAGCGCGGCGAGCAGGCCACCCCGGACGGCCGCCCCTGGGCCGAGCTGAGCGCGGTCGAGCGCGGCGAGGTGCTGAGCGACTACCGGCTGGCCTACATCAAGCAGGCCCCGGTCAACTGGTGCCCCGGGCTGGGCACGGTGCTGTCCAACGAGGAGGTCACCGCGGACGGCCGCTCCGAGCGCGGCAACTTCCCGGTGTTCAAGTCCAACCTGCGCCAGTGGATGATGCGGATCACCGCCTACGGCGACCGGCTGATCGACGACCTGGACCTGCTGGACTGGCCCGACGCCATCAAGCTGCAGCAGCGCAACTGGATCGGCCGCAGCGAGGGCGCCAAGGTCGCCTTCGCCGTCGCCGGCCACCAGGACGCCTCGATCAGCATCTTCACGACCCGTCAGGACACCCTGTTCGGCGCCACCTACATGGTGCTGGCGCCCGAGCACGAGCTGGTCGACAGCATCGTCCCGGCCGCCTGGCCCGGCGCCGACCTGCCCGAGGAGTGGACCGGCGGCCACGCGAACCCGGCCGAGGCCGTCACCGCCTACCGCAAGCTGGCCGCCAGCAAGTCCGACGTGGAGCGCCAGGCCGACGCCAAGGCCAAGACCGGCGTCTTCACCGGCGCCTACGCGGTCAACCCGGTCAACGGCGAGCAGATCCCGGTCTTCATCGCCGACTACGTGCTGATGGGCTACGGCACCGGCGCGATCATGGCCGTCCCGGCGCACGACGTCCGTGACTTCGCCTTCGCCCGTGCCTTCAAGCTGCCGGTGCGCTGCGTGGTGCAGCCCAGCGACGGCCGCGGCACCGACGCCTCGCAGTGGGACGACGCCTTTGTCTCCTACGACGCGGCGATCGTGAACTCCGCCACCTCCGCGGTCTCCGAGGATGGATCTGGAGTGTCGCTGGACGGCCTGGGCGTCGTCGACGCCAAGCGCACCATCACCGAGTGGCTGGCCGCCCGCGGCATCGGCGAGGGCACCGTCAACTTCAAGCTGCGCGACTGGCTGTTCAGCCGTCAGCGGTACTGGGGCGAGCCCTTCCCGATCGTCTACGACGAGGACGGCGTGGCCCACCCGCTGCCCGACTCCATGCTGCCGGTCGAGCTGCCCGAGATCGACGACTACTCGCCGCGCACCTTCGACCCGGACGACGCCGACACCTCCCCGGAGACGCCGCTGTCGCGCCGCGAGGACTGGGTCACGGTCGAGCTGGACCTGGGACTGGGCGACGGTGTGCGGACCTACCGCCGCGAGACCAACACCATGCCCAACTGGGCCGGCTCCTGCTGGTACGAGCTGCGCTACGTCGACCCGGACAACACCGAGCAGGTCGTCGACCCGGTCAACGAGCAGTACTGGATGGGCCCGGACGCGGCCAAGCCGGCCGGCGGCGTCGACCTGTACGTCGGCGGCGCCGAGCACGCCGTGCTGCACCTGCTGTACTCGCGGTTCTGGCACAAGGTGCTGTTCGACCTGGGCTACGTCAGCTCCAGGGAGCCGTTCCACAAGCTGTTCAACCAGGGCATGATCCAGGGTCAGGTCTACCGCGACTCCCGCGGCTTCCCGGTACCGGCGGCCGAGGTGGAGGAGCGCGACGGCGCCTGGTTCTACCAGGGCGAGCAGGTCAGCCGGGAGATCGGCAAGATCGGCAAGTCGCTGAAGAACGTGGTCGCGCCGGAGGAGGTCACCGGCGAGTACAGCGTCGACACCCTGCGGCTGTACGAGATGGCGATGGGCCCGCTGGACGTCTCCCGCCCCTGGGACACCCGGGCCGTGGTCGGCTCGTTCCGCTTCCTGCAGCGGCTGTGGCGCACCGTGGTGGACGAGGAGTCCGGCGCGCTGGTGGTCACCGACGAGGTGCCGGACGAGGCCACCCTGCGGGCGCTGAACAAGGCCATCGACGGGATCCGCACCGACCTGGCCGGGCTGAAGTTCAACACGGCGGTCGCCAAGGCCACCGAGCTGAACAACTTCCTGGTCAAGCGGGGCTCCACGCCGCGGGTGGTGGCCGAGCAGGTGGTGCTGCTGGTCGCGCCGCTGGCCCCGCACATCGCCGAGGAGCTGTGGAGCCGGCTGGGCCACTCGACCTCGCTGGCGCACCACCCGCTGCCGGTAGTCGACCCGGAGTACCTGGTCGACGAGACGGTCACCTGCGTGGTGCAGGTCAAGGGCAAGGTCAAGGCCCGGCTGGAGATCCCGCCGACCATCTCGGACGCGGACCTGGAGGCGCTGGCGCTGGCCGACCCGGCCGTGGTCGCGGCGCTGGGCGGCACCGAGGTGCGCAAGGTGATCGTCCGGGCGCCCAAGCTGGTGAACATCGTCACCGGCTGACACGGCCCGCGCGGCTGTCGCCGATGCTCAGGGGGATCCCGTTCGGGGTCCCCCTGACCTTTCCCTGGCTTTCGCCGTTCGCGGCCGGATCGGGTAGGCGGCGGGGTGAGCGCGGCTTACCGTGGGGTGAGGCCTGGGAAGGGACCCCACTGTGGAACTGTTGGTCGTGCTGATCGGACTGCTCGTCGTGCTGGCGGGCACGGTCGTCGGGGTGGCGGCGCTGGCCGTGGTCAAGACGAAGCGGGCGGTGGCCAAGGCCGCCCCGCAGGCCCGGCGCGCGGTCGAGGACGTCGGCATCAAGGCCAGGTCGCTGACCCGGGGCGGGGTGCAGGGACGGGTCTCCGCGCTGCGGGCCGAGGTCAGGGGGGCGCTGGCGGCCTCCCGCCGGGTGCTGGAGACCGGCGCGGTGGAGGACGCCCAGCTGGGCGACGCCATGGCGCTGCTCGGCCGGCTGGAGGGCCACGCCGCGGTGCTCGACGGCGAGCTTCGACTGCTGGAACGGGAGCCCGAGCTCAGCAGGGTCGAGGCACGGTTCGCGGTGGCCAAGGAGCGCGGCGAGCGGATCGTCCACCTGGCCTCGTCGCTGCGCTGGGCCGCGCAGGACCGGCTGCACCGCTTCGCGGACGAGGACCTGCTGCGGTTGGGCGAGGAGTGCGAGGCGGAGGCCGGGGCGCTGCGGCACTGGGCACCGGTCGAGGACGTGGCCGTGCCGGTCGCGGACAGGGCCGCGAAGCGCCTGCCCGGCTGATGTCAACAGGGGTTTCGGCCCTGTCCCTGGTAGGTCCTGGCAGGTAATCTCCCCGATATGCCCGTCGCTCTGGTCACCGATTCCACCGCCTACCTCCCGGACGAGGCGGTAGCGCGGCTCGGCATCGACGTGGTGCCGCTGAGCGTGGTGCTGGGCGACCAGGTGCTGGAGGAGGGGATAGAGGTCACGCCGGGGGACGTGGCCGAGGCGCTGCGGCGAAAGGTGCAGGTCACGACCTCGCGGCCGAACCCGGAGGCCTTCGCGGCGGCATATCGGGCCGCCGCCGGGCGCGGCGCCGACGGCGTGGTCTCGCTGCATCTGTCGGCGGAGCTCTCCGGCACCTACGAGGCGGCGGTGCTGGCGGCCGAGGCGGCGGAGATCCCGGTACGGGTGGTGGACACCCGGATGGTCGCCATGGCGCTCGGCTACTGCGTACTGGCCGCTGCCGAGGTGGCCGGGAAGGGCGGCGGGATCGACGAGGTCGCCGCCGCGGCCGAGAAGCGGGCCGGGGCCACCACCGGGTTCTTCTACGTGGACACCCTGGAGTACCTGCGGCGCGGCGGACGGATCGGCGCGGCCCGGGCGATGCTGGGCTCCGCGCTGGCGGTCAAGCCGCTGCTGCACCTGTCCGGGGGCCGGATCGAACCGCTGGAGAAGGTGCGCACCTCCAGCCGGGCCATCGCACGGCTGGAGGAGATCGCGATCCAGCAGGCCGGCGCCGACGAGGTCGACCTGGCGGTGCACCACCTGGCGGCCCGGGACGGGGCGGAGCAGCTCGCCGAGCGGCTGCGGGAGCGGGTCCCCGGGCTGCGGGAGCTGTACGTCGGCGAGGTGGGCGCGGTGATCGGGGCCCACGTCGGGCCGGGACTGCTGGCGGTCGTCGTCTCGCCGCGCTGAATCTCACCCCTGCGGGTGAGCGGGTTCTGCACACCCCCGGGTCTGTCCACAGGGCGTCAGCAGGCGTGCGGCAGGCGGCTTTCACGGGTCTAGCGTCGGCGCCATGAGGACCTTGACGCGGGACCGCGACACAACCACAGAGCTGGTGCGACAGCGCATGGACGCGCTGTTCGAACCCGGGCCCGCGGGGCGCGGACGGGGAGGCGGGTCGGCAGCGCGAGCCCCGTTGGCGGCCGCGGCGCCGCCTGCGCCGGGGGCGGGGCCGTCGCCCGAGCCGGCGCCCCTGCCGGTACGGCGGCGGCTGCCGCTGGCCCTGCAGGAGCGGCTGGACCTGGACCGGCGGGCGGTGGTCGGCCTGTCCGTGCTGCTGGTGCTCGGCGTCGGCTACGGGGCGCAGCAGTTCTGGGCGGGACGACCGGAGCCGGTCGCCGTTCCGACGGCCGAGGTCAGCGCCGGCGCCTCACTGTCACCGCCGCTGTCGTCGACGCTGCCGTCCGCGGCGTCGTCGGTACTGGTGCCTTCCGGGGCCGGGGCCGGGGCCGGGGTCGCTGGCGGGGTGGTCGTCGATGTCGCCGGGCGGGTCCGGGAGCCGGGCGTGCGGACGCTGCCGGCCGGGTCACGGGTCCAGGACGCCTTGAAGGCCGCCGGGGGAGCGGCGCCGGGAACGGATCTGACCGGATTGAACCTTGCGCGGCGGCTGAACGACGGCGAGGAGATCATCGTGGGCGCCGCTCCGGGGGCGGCCGGCGCCAGCGGCTCCTCCGCACGTCCGGCCGGTCCGCTCAGCCTGAACTCGGCGACCGTCGAGCAGTTGGACGCGCTGCCCGGCCTCGGTCCGGTGCTGGCGCAGCGGATCATCCAGTACCGGGACCAGCACGGCGGCTTCACCTCGGTGGACCAGCTGCGCAAGGTCAGCGGTTTCGGCGAGCGTCGGCTCGCCGATCTGCGGGCCAAGCTCCAGCCATGAGCGGCCCGGGCGCGGGCGCGGAGGAGCAGGGGAAGCCGCCTCCCGACCTGCGGCTGGTCGGTCCCGCACTGGTGGTGTGGACGACGACGGCCGTGGTGCTGGGCGCCGGCCCCGGCGCGGTGCTGCGGGTGGTGGCCGGGGTCGTCGCCGCGGTCTGCGGGGTCGTGCTGCTGCTCTGGTCCGGACGGCGCTCCCGTGGGCGTCAGCTCGCCGGGCTGCTGCTGAGCGTCGGCGCCGCCGCGCTGGCCGCGACACTGGCCACCGCCGACCTGCACCGGGGACCGCTGCCGGGGCTGGCGCGGCGTCAGGCCGTGGTGGAGGCCCGGCTCACGGTCACTCGGGATCCCCGGGAGGGCGCGGGCGGCGGGGCGGCGCCCTACGTCGTGGTCCGGGCGACCGTCGACGAGGTCGAGGGCATGTCGGTGCGCACACCGGTCACGGTGCTGGCCGAGGGCGCCGAGGCCGGGCGCTGGCTGGCGCTGCTGCCCTCGACCCGGCTGGCGGTGTCGGGACGGCTGCGCCCGGTCGAGGGCGGGGACGTCGCGGTGCTGCTGGTGGTCCGCGGGCCGCCGCAGGTGGTGACCGGTCCGGACACGGTGCAGCGGGCGGCCGGTGCCCTGCGGGCCGGGCTGCGTTCGGCCGCCCGGCCGCTGGAGCCCGACCCCAGGGCGCTGCTGCCGGGCCTGGTGGTGGGGGACACCAGCGCGGTGCCGCCGGATCTCGACGAGGCCTTCAAGGCGACCGATCTCGCGCACATCACTGCCGTTTCAGGCGCGAATTTGAGCATCGTCCTGGTGCTGCTGGTCGGTGCGGCGGCGCGGGCGAGGACGGTGGAGCGCGGCGGGCTGGCGGCCCGGGTGGGGCTGCCGCTGCGGGTCACGGCCGGTGGCGGGGCGGCGCTGACGGTGGGGTTCGTGATCCTCTGCCGTCCGGATCCCAGCGTGCTGCGGGCCGCGGGCACCGGCCTGATCATGCTGCTGGCGCTGGCCACCGGCCGCCGGGCGGCCCCGCTGGCGGCCCTGGCCGGGGCGACCCTGCTGCTGATGCTGGTCGATCCCTGGCTCGCCCTGTCCTACGGGTTCGCCCTCTCGGCCATGGCCACCGCCGGGCTGCTGACACTGGGTCCGCGCTGGGCCGAGGCGCTGACCCGTCGGGGCTGGCCCGGCTGGGCGGCCGAGGCGCTGGCCTGCGCGGCGGCCGCACAGGTGCTGTGCGGGCCCCTGCTGGTGGTGAAGGCGGCGCGGGTGAGCCTGGTGGCGATCCCGTGCAATCTGCTGGCCGAGGCGGCGGTCGCCCCGGCCACGCTGCTGGGCTTCGCGGCGCTGGCCGCGGCACCGGTGTCGATGGCCGTGGCGGAGTTCCTGGCCTGGCTGGCGTCCTTCCCCACGGACTGGATCATCGCCCTGGCTCGGTTCGCCGCGGACCTGCCCGGTGCCGAGGTCGCCTGGCCCGGCGGCTGGGGCGGTGCCGTCCTGCTGGCGGCCGTCAGCTGCGCGGCGGTGGCCTGCCTGCCGGTGCTGCGGCACCCTGCGGTCGCCGTGCTGCTGGCGCTGTCGCTGCTCGCAGTGCTGCTGCGTCCGGCGCCGCTGACCAGGCTGGTGACCGGCTGGCCGCCGGACCACTGGCGGGTCGTCATGTGCTCCGTGGGGCAGGGCGACGCGGAGGTGGTCTCGGCCGGGTCCGGTTCGGCGCTGGTCATCGACGCCGGCCCGGACCCGCATGCCGTGGACCGGTGCCTGCGCAGCCTGGGGGTGGTCCGCATCCCGTTGCTCCTGCTGACGCACGACCACGCGGACCACGTCGAGGGACTGCCCGGGGTGCTGCACGACCGGCAGGTGGGCGCGATCGAGACCACCCCCAGCCAGGACCCGCCGGCCGAGTGGGCCAGGATCCGCCGCTGGGCCGGCCAGGCCCGGGTCCCGCTGCTCACCGCGGCCCCCGGCGAGAGTCGGGGCCTGGGCGAGCTGCACTGGCAGGTCCTGTGGCCGGACGGCCCGCTGGACTCCGCCGTCCGCGGTCCCAACAACGCCAGCGTCGCCCTGCTGGTGACCGCCCCGGGCCTGCGGATGGCCTTCCTGGGCGACCTGGAACCCCCGGCCCAGTCCCGCCTCATGGAACACCTGTGAGAATGTCAGTCGCGGTTGGCACTTTATGAGTGCACTGGCCTGCGGTGCCGACGCCTTCCGACAGTCATGGTTGGCACTGAATATCAATGGAGGGTGGCACCCTATGCGAGTTTCGGCGCTTCTGGCATCTCTTTGATCAAATTGCTCCGTGCCTCTCGGCATGCCTGCGTTTGCTGTACCCATGAGGCAGATCAGCGTGGATGGGTCGGTCGGCCCGCGTGTCCATGAGGGAAGGGTGACCAGCCCGCTCTGGTCGGATGTATGCGGGTGGGAGGATCTGGCCCTTCTGTGTGATGACGAGGACCTGGCTGTCGGCCGGGCGATGCTGAACCTCGGTCAGGGCTGGTCAGAGCGATGGTGTGCGACGTGGAAGGTCGGCAAGGTGAAGCAGGCCGGCTCGGTCGCGGGGTTGAACGCGGTGTCGTTGACGGGCTGTGTCCCGTGGCGTGGCTTCGCCTGGCGCACGCAGCAGTCTCATAGGCCTGGGCTGGAGCCGATGCTGCCGACCGGGCGCCAGCACGCATTCGAGTCCCATCGTGAGGACCAGTTCGTTGTGATGGCGGACTTTGCGGGTGATGCGGACGAAATGCTCTCGCAGCCTTTCCTTCTGAATTTCGAGTCCAAGGAAGGGCCGCGCGAGCACATTCCCGATTTCCTGCTGGTATCCAGCCGTGAGCGGTGGCTTGTGGATATCCGTCCTGCAGGCCGGATGAGCGTCGATGACCTCATGAAGTTCGCGGCCACCTCCGAGGTCGCTCTCGCATTGGGATGGGGCTACGCGGTGGTTACCGGCTGGAGGCCGTTGACCTGGAGAAACATCGATCTGTTCTACTCCAGGCGGCGCCCGATGCAGGATCCGCTGGGATTGAAGCCGTTACTGCTGCAGGCGGCCCGGGCCGCGGCGGAACCGCTCACCTTCGGGCAGTTGGCGGCTGGTTTCGAGTTCCCGGCCCTGGCGAGACCGGTGATCTTGCACCTGCTCTGGCACCGGCGCTTGGCCGTCGACCTGACGGTGCCGTTCAAGGATGGAAGCGCCCTCCGGGTCGCGCGGGAGACAGCCCGGTGAGCGGGCAGGCAGCGGGATTCCTGGAACTGGTGGTCGGCGAGAACTTGATCCTGGACGACGAGGAATGGCAGGTGGACCTCGTCGAACCTCAGTTCGGCCGGGTGCTTTTGGCGTCCCGGACGGGGACTCGGCAGACGGTGTCGTTCCGCATGCTCGCCCACCACCCTCGCTGCCGGCGGTCGACGGTCTCGACTGCGTCGGGTCAGCATCTGCAGCCGAAGACAGAGAGTGATCTCAGCGTCCACCAAAGGAAGTTGCTGCGGATCAGGCGGGGTCACCTGCTGGAGGTCGAGACGGGATATCGCGACGGTGATCCCTTTCATCCGGGGCTGGGTGAGCCGCGGCCCCAGTACGATCCGGACTGCACCACGGTCACTCAGCGGCGCCGGGCGAAGGTTGCCGAGCTGCAGGCCCTTGATCCGGAACACGCGAAGGTGCTGGGCCTGTCGCATGTGAGCTACCGGACGCTGACGCGCTGGGAGTCCAAGCGGCGGGTCGATGTCACGATGGGATGCGCCGACGACCGCTGGACGCCCGCGTCGCGCGGGCATCCGAGCATCACGGAAGCGGTCCGCAAGGCGATCCTCGCCGTTCGGCAGGAGACGCTGCACCGATCGAAGATCAACATGAGAGCCCGAGTCGGACTCATCCACCAGTACGTTCTGGAGACGTTCGGCGAGGAGGCCCTCAAGGAGATCCCGAGCTACGGCACCCTGCGAGTGGTTTGGCAGGAGTGGTTCGGCACAGGTCGCGCGCGTCAGCGCTATGCCCGGTCCGCACTGCTGGAGACCACCGGTGAACACGTGATCCTGGAAAGACCCGGGCAGGTCGTCGCCCTGGACACCACGGTGCTACCGGTGATGCTGCGGGAGGCGGTCTTCGACGATCCGGTCACGGTCCACCTCACATTGGCCATGGACGTCTACACGCACTCGCTGGTCGGGTTTCGTCTGACGCTGGTCTCGGACACCTCGACCGATGTCGCGATGCTGCTGCGGGATCTGACGATGCCGTTGCCCATGCGGGCCAGCTGGGGCGAGGACATGGAATGGCCCTACCCCGGGGTCCCGGCCGCGTTGGTTGCGGAGTTCGCCGGGCATTCAGTGGCCGCGTTGCCGTTCTTCTCGCCAGAGACGGTCACCACCGATCACGGGAGTGTCTACCGCAGTCATCACCTCGTTCAGGTCCAGAACGTTCTCGGAGTGAGGGTGCTCCCGGCCCGGGTCTTGAGGCCGACCGACAAGCAGGCAGTCGAACGGGCCTTCGGCGCCGTCCGTTCGATGCTGTTCGAGTATCTGCCCGGCTACACCGGCGTCGACGCCTCCGACCGCGGCGCCGATGTCGAGGGCGACGCGGTCCTGACGGTCGAGCAGATGGAACAGCTGCTGGCGACCTGGATTGTCAAGGTGTGGCAGCGGCGGCGCTTGGGCGAACACGCCCCTTGCTGGGATCCGGTCGGCGATCACAGCCCGAACACGCTTTTCGCCGCGTCCATGGCTCAGGGCGGATGGGCTCTGGAGATTCCCTCACCGAGCCTCTACTATCAGCTGCTGCCCCGGCACCAGGTCCTCATCCAGGGCAAGCGCGGGGTGAAGATCCGCGGACTTTGGTATGACGGCAGGGCCCTGGACGCCTATCGGGCGGAGGAGGGTTCTGGGCGGGGCGGACGGCACAAGGACCGCTGGACGGTGCATCGTGACCCCCGCGACGCCCGGCTCGCGTTCTTTCAGGACCCGCGCACCCATGAGTGGCACGAGCTGCGGTGGACGGGCCTGCCGCCGGAGGACGAGATCCCCGCCTTCACGGACGCTCGGGTACGCGAGCTATTGACCGCGGCGAAGCAGGCCGGCCTCAAGCCCCGTTCGGACAGCGAGCTGCTGCCCCTGCTGCTGGAGTTGCTCGCTGCCTATGCCAAGGCAGAGCAATGGCCGGGGCAGCTGACCAAGGCCCAACGCAGCGAACGGGCCCGTGAGGCTGCCCAGGTGAAAGCGGCGGCGGCAGACCGACCAGCCGCCGGCACGGTCGGCGCCGCCGTCGGAAGCAGACCGGCTCGTCCGGTCCTGGTCGACGAGGCCGTGGACGCCGAACGCCGCACCCGCCGCGAGGCCACCGTGCTGCAACCGCCCAACGCACCGAGTCGACTGGGCGACGGATCGCGCCGCAGGGCCCACGCTCTGTTGGCCGTGGACGACATCGTCGCAGCGGACGCGGATTCGGCAGGCGACAACGAGGCAGACGGAGAGGACCGGCAGTGACCACCGAAACTAGGCCCTCGGCCAGCGGGTTTATCCTGCCGGGCGAGGTCCCCGACCGGGAGACCGCCGAGGGCTGGACGACGTGGAGGAAGACACGGCAGTCCTTCGTCCCCGCTCCCCGCATCACCTTTGCCCGCTACCAGGCGATGGGCAAGCGTGAACGGGCCCTTCACGACCTCCATCGCAGGGCGACGCACGCAAACCTGCCGCTGCAGGACACCCCGATGAGCCTGGTCGTGTCCGAGTTGCTGGAGACCCGGCTGCTGAACAACGCGATGAAGCAGAAGCCGACCACTCGGCCCGGCATCATGATCAACGGTGGTGGGAACCAGGGCAAGACCGAGACGGCCGTCGAGGCGGCAGCCGCCTTCGAGGACCTGTGGCTGGGACTTGAGGAATTCGTGGACGTCCCCGAACTGCCCGGCGCCCGCGACCTGCGGTCCACTGTCGCCTACGTCCAGACCCCTGTCACCGCGACACCGAAATCGACCTGCCAGGCCATCCTCGACTTTTTCGGCACTAGCGGCCGCAACATGACCCTGACCCAGCTTGTCCAGCAGGTCCGCGCGTCCTTGCGTGATCACCGCACCCGCGTCCTGATCCTTGATGATTGCACCCGGTTGCGCATGCACCGCAAGGATGACCAGGACACCCTCGACCTGATCAGAGCCCTGATGAGCATGCGCGTCACCCTGATCCTCATCGGTGTCGGTATCCCCGGTTCCGGCCTGCTCAGCGGTGGCTGGCAGAACCGGGAGACCGGCCAGTGGGAGTTTCCCGAACCAGGCCACCGGGACTGGAAGGACGATGCCTCCACCCAGACCGCGCGGCGGTTCGACCTCGTCGACCTGAAGCCGTTCACCTACGACACGCCCGCCGACATCGCCCACTTCGTCGACCACCTCACCGGCCTTGAAGGCCAGTTGCGGCTGTTCAAGGCTGGCGAAGGCATGCTGACGGGCGGCGGCATGCCCGAGTACTTCTACCGACGCACCGCCGGCGTGGTCGGCCTGATCGAGCGGTTGATCGAGGACGGGGCTTCGCTGGCCATGGACCTTGGCACCGAAGAGATCACCGAGGAACTGCTGGACCGCATCGTCATCCGCACGCGGCACCCCAAGCGGGACCGGGCCGCAGGGGAAGAGGGCGACGTCCCGCATGTTCCCCCGGCGAAAAGGAAGACCCAAGGCCCCAGGCCGCGCAACACCGTTTTCGACGACAAGGGTGTCCCCGAGATCACCGCCTCGGGAAAGTGAGCCGGCTTCATGCCCCCGCTGCGTCCCCTGGCCCGGAGCCTTGCCCCGCTGTCGGATGAGTCCCTGCCCGGACTCCTCCTTCGCCTGGCCTTCCGTCTGGGCACCTCGCCAGCAGAGCTGGCCGTCCGCACCGGACTTGCCGACCGTCCGCACCTAGCGGTGCTGCCGACGTCACTTCTGATCGGCCTCGACCGCGACCGGCGACACACCTTCGCGCAGATGGTTAAGGCCGAGGACGACGAGGTGGACGCCATGCTGCTGGACACTTTCAAAAGCCGCTACCCGCACGCGCAACCGTCCCCGAGCGGCCGCAACGGCCTGGCAAATCAGCAGCACCGCTGGCTCTTCATACACGCCACCCGATACTGCCCGCAGTGCCTGGCAGGTCAGAACAATCCACTGGAAAGAGCATTCGGCGGTCCCTGGAAGAGCACGTGGCGCCTCCCGCCCGTTTTCGCATGTCTGGAACACCGCCGCTTCCTGGAACACTCCTGCCCCGCATGCAACTCGCTGGTCCTCCACACCGCGACCCGCAGCGGCGTCCGGCACATGCCCCGCTGGCGCGACTGGGGTCTCCACCCAGCGCAATGCAGGGCATTCATGGACGGAGAATGCGGGCACCGTCTCGACCGGGGCTCCACCGCCTCCCGGAAGCTGCCGACCGACTACCGGAAGTTCCAGAGTTTTCTCCTCGATCTGCTGCGGGCTGACGGTCCCGCAACTGTTGAAGTTCTCGGGCACTCCACCTCACCGGCTCACTACTTCACCGATCTGAGAACGGCCTGCCACATTCTGCGGACTTCCTGGCCCAGATCCCGCTACCTCCTGGACAGCCAGGAACTCATGATGCTCTTGTCTGCGGGCCCCGCCGACAAGGAGGAGCTCTCGCGGTCAACGTTCGCCCGCGCCTCGAACGACATGCCGATCCTGGCGGCACAGCCGCACGCGGCTCTCCTTCTGGCGGCTGACCGACTACTGCGGCCGACCGGCCCGGATGCGTTCGCCGGCCACCTGCGGATCCTGCTCAACGAGCCGGACCTTCGCCCCTCCAGGGTCGGTTGGGCCCGGGCATTCCTCGATTCTCGCCCCCAGGTCTCCGAAGGCTTTCTCCAGGCGGTCTCGACAGTAATTGAGACATTTGCCAAGCCCTCCCTCGCACGGAGCCTGAAGAATCCGGTCCGCAGGACGCGCTTTCGCCCCGAGCACATTCCGCAGTTCTTGGAGGAAGACTGGTATCGAAGGTATTTCGCCCACATGGACGGTGTCGCGACCGTCCACCTCCGTCGCACGGCCGCACTTCGCCTCTGCCAGGCAGCTTCCGGCGGATCGATCCAGAAGGCCGCCGCCCGGCTGAGCCTCTTCCTAAGCAACCCGGCCGTGACAGCCCGGCTTGCCGATAGCCCGAAACGAGTTCACCGATGGGCACGGACGCGCCCCGACCCTCTCGAATTCGAATCCGCAATCCGAGATCTGGCAGCTGAGCTCGAGTCTCGCGACGAGTTGATCAACTACGAGCAGCGCAGAAGGATGCTGACGGCGTGGTCCATCGGGCCGCAGCCATGGGAAGTCATCGCCAGCCGCATCGCCGTCCCAGCGGGCGGTTACGCCCCCGGGGGAGGGTTCGCCATCGATCTCAGTGATCGGAAGCGAAACACCGCATCCGTCATACTCTGGTCCCTCGTGACCCAGGGCGAGCACGTCTTTGCCCCGACGCCGATCGGCGACCAGCAAGATCCAGAAACGCAGAGACAGTGGCGAATGGGCACCGATGCAGTCTGGTCACGCATCCAGCGTCGCATCACGAGACCCACCGACAATCAGCTGATCACGGCGCTTGACGAGTACGCCGCTTACCTGATCCCGATCATCGACCGCGGCACGACACCACCGATTGACGCCAGTCCCTGGACCTGAAGACCGGGGTGGTGCTGTTGAGCGCATATAGCCCACCTGTTGCCGATCATCAACCATGGCAGGGGGGCGCCCACGGAGATCAATTGATGAACTGACGCGATCAGAAAGCAAGCCCCGCGACCGTCGTCCTTCAGGAAGCACGTACTACTACGCCGTGGCTCGGGCGAACCCTTTTCAGCCACTATTGTCTCCAAGGCGACTTGAATTTTCGGATGAATTATGGCGCGCGTCCTAGTGCTGTCGAGTGATGCTGCAGCACAGCTGTGATAACTATGGCATGCGCGGCGGGATCTGAGGAGCGAAATGTCGCAACTCTCGCCGTTTCGCAGGCGATCAAGGAAGTGAGGCTGGGAGCCATCCGCCATACCAGCCCCTTCTTGGCTGCGCGTGGCGCAGATAGGAGACACGCTGGCTCGTCGAGACGCGCGGAAATGACAGTTCTCACTGAAAGGTGCCAACTCTCGCTGACATTCTCAACCTGGACGCCTACCCGGGCCTGCGCCACCTGGACGTGCTCAAGGTCGCGCACCACGGGTCGGCCAAACAGGACCCCGACCTGATCCGTGCCCTGGCCCCGCGTCTGGCCCTGATCTCCTGCGGCGCCGGCAACACCTACGGCCACCCGGCTCCGGTCACCCTCGCCCTGCTCCGTTCGCTCGGCGCCACCGTGCTGCGCACCGACCTGCAGGGCGACCTCGCGGTCCTGGACGACGGCGGCCGACTGTCCGTGGCGACGCATGAGCGATAATTCCGGCGTGCACAACGATCACGATCCCCTCGTCTTGGTCCTCCCCGACCGCGACGCCGCCGAGGCCGTCGCCGAGCGGCTGACCGAGGAGCACCCCGCACTGCCGGAGCCCGAGCTGCACCGCGAGGCACTGGCCGGGGAGGACGACGCCGAGGACGCCCAGTGGCTGGTCGTACTGCACCCGCCGCTGCCCGCCGGCCTGACCCCGGCGGACCTGGACGCGCTGGCCGCGGCCGAGGACGGCTGGCTGGAGGGCCACGAACCGGCATGAGCGGCGTTGTCGGTGCCTGCCACTAGGCTGACCCCGATGCCCAAGCAACCAACCGATGACCTGCTCGCTCCGCTGACGGTGGTGGTCGGCCAGGAGGAGCTGCTGCTCGACCGCGCCGTCGCGCAGACCACCGGCGCCGCCCGCCGGGCCGACCCGGACACGGACGTCCGGGACCTGCAGCCGGGCGGCCTGCAACCCGGCATGCTCAGCGAGCTCACCAGCCCGTCGCTGTTCTCCGAGCGCAAGGTGATCGTCGTCCGGGCCGCCCAGGACCTCGCCGCCGACACCGTCAAGGAGGTCAAGGCCTACCTGGACGACCCGGCGCCCGAGGTGATGCTGGTCCTGGTGCACGCCGGCGGGGCCAAGGGGAAGGGCCTGCTGGACGCGGCCAAGAAGGCCGGAGCCCGCGAGGTCGCCTGCCCCAAGCTGACCAAACCGGCCGAGAAGCTGGCCTTCGTCCGCGCCGAGTTCCGGGTGACCGGCCGCTCGGCCACCGAGGACGCCTGCAAGGCGCTGCTCGACGCGGTCGGCAGCGACCTGCGCGAGCTGGCCTCGGCCTGCAGCCAGTTGGCCGCCGACACCGAGGGCACCATCGACGAGACCGTGGTCGCCCGCTACTACACCGGCCGCGCCGAGTCCTCCGGCTTCCAGGTCGCCGACCTGGCCGTCACCGGCCGCACCGCCGAGGCCCTGGGCCAGCTCCGCTGGGCCCTGGCCGTGGGCGAGAAGCCCACCGGCATCGTCTTCGCGCTGGCCTCGGGCGTCCGCGCGATCGGCAGGGTCGCCACCGCGGACCGTGGGATGCGCCCCGGCGACCTGGCCCGCGAGCTGGGCATGCCGCCCTGGAAGATCGACCGGGTCCGCCAGCAGCTCCGCGGCTGGAGCGGCGACGGCGTGGCCGCCGCCCTGCGCGCCATCGCCGAAGCCGACGCCGCCGTCAAGGGCGGCTCCGGCGACCCCGCCTACGCCCTCGAACAGTGCGTCGTAGCCGTCTCCCACGCCGCCCGCTCCCAACGCTGAGCAGCGCACCGCTCCGAACAGCGCACCGCTCCGCGCAGCACAAGGGCCCCGCCTCGAAGAACGAGGCGGGGCCCTTGTGTCGTCTGAAGCCTTCAAACGGCACCGCACCCGCGTGGCGAACGCAGGCCGCGTGCGGTGCAGGGGGTCGTACGGAGTCCGGGTAGAGGGCCGGACGGTTTCCGTGCGACGGGGTCGGAACGGTGCGGTTGAGAGGGACCGCGCGGTCGTTCCGACCGGAACAGATCAGAGCAAGGAGCTTGTCAGCCCTGCAGAGCCGAGACCTTGGAGCTGAGCGCCGACTTCTTGTTGGCGGCCTGGTTCTTGTGGATGACGCCCTTGCTGGCGGCCTTGTCGAGCTTCTTGTTGGCCTCGCGGGTCAGCGCGGTGGCCTTCTCGAAGTCGCCCGCCTCCACGGCCTCACGGGCCTTGCGGATCGCGGTCTTCAGCGAGGACTTGACAGCCTTGTTGCGCTGACGAGCCTTCTCGTTGGTTTTGATGCGCTTGATCTGGGACTTGATGTTCGCCACGAAATAGCCTCAGTCTGATTGGTTGGTGGTACTGCGTCTTCTGTGGTGCTGTCATGTCCGTCGGTCACCCGCCCGGAGGGCATGGGGTACCGCAGACACGATGGCCCAGGCTATCAGCCGTCCCCGGCTCGGCCCAAACCGGTCAGTCCAGGCCCGGCACCGGCTCCCCGTAGTGCTCGACCAGCGGGAAGGGGTCGTAGTAGGGGTGCAGCAGCCGGCCCCACTCGGGGTACTCGGCGGAGCGGCGGAAGCCCTCGGTGTGGTCCTCCAGGCGCTCCCACTCCACCTGGAGCAGGAAGCGCGAACTGCGCCCCTCGTCCAGGCAGGGCAGCAGCCGCAGGGACAGGAAGCCGGGCTGGGCGGCGATCAGCGGGCGGGCCCGGCGGAAGTCGGCGAGGAACGCCTCCTCCCGGCCGGGGACGACGTCGAGCAGTGCGGATTCGAGGATCATGGGCCGGGATCATGCCGCACCCCTCCCGAAGCTACTACCGGGTATGCCAGTGTGGGCGCCATGAATCCCGCCCTCGGCCGGTTGCGCGACGCCACCACCGGCACCCGGTCCGCCCTGCTGCTCTCCGGCGTGCTCGCCGGTATGGGCACGCTGCACTTCGCCGTGCCCGGACCGTTCGACGCGATCGTCCCCAGGGTGCTGCCGGGCAGCCCCCGGCTGTGGACCAGGGCCAGCGGGGCGGCCGAGCTGGCCGTCGCCGCCGCGGTGGCGCTCCCGCAGACCCGCCGGGTGGGCGGCCTCGCCGCCGCCGGGCTGTTCGCCGCCGTCTATCCGGCCAATGTGCAGATGGCCTACGACTGGCGGAACGCCTCGAAGCTCAAGCGGGCCGTCGCCTTCGGCCGGCTGCCGTTCCAGGCGCCGCTGATCGGCTGGGCCCTCGCCGTCCGCAGCGGCGTCCCCGGCGTCCCCGGCGCACCGGGCGTCCCCGGTGGCCCCGGTGTGCTCCCGGCCGCCGGCCCGGGCCGGTCCCCGGCGGGGGCGCGCAGGAGCGCATGAGCGGCGAGGTCCCCGGTCATGGGACGATGGGGGCAATCGCTAGCCTCTCGCCACCGACACCATTGGATCCTGAGTGCCCGCCATCCCCGTCAACGTCCCGGAGCCCAGCCGCACCGACCCGGCGCTGATCCGCAACTTCTGCATCATCGCCCACATCGACCACGGCAAGTCCACGCTCGCCGACCGGATGCTGCAGATCACCGGCGTCGTCGACCCGCGGCAGATGCGTGCCCAGTACCTCGACCGGATGGACATCGAGCGCGAGCGCGGGATCACCATCAAGTCGCAGGCGGTGCGCCTCCCCTGGGCCCCGCACAGCGGTGAGCAGCAGGGCACCACGCACATCCTGAACATGATCGACACCCCGGGCCACGTGGACTTCACCTACGAGGTCTCCCGGTCGCTGGCGGCCTGCGAGGGCACCCTGCTGGTGGTGGACGCGGCCCAGGGCATCGAGGCGCAGACCCTCGCCAACCTCTACCTGGCGCTGGAGAACGACCTCACCATCATCCCGGTGCTCAACAAGATCGACCTGCCGGCCGCCCAGCCGGAGAAGTACGCCGAGGAGCTCGCCCGGATCATCGGCTGCGAGCCCGAGGACGTGCTGCTGGCCAGCGCCAAGACCGGTCTCGGCGTCGAGGCGATCCTGGACGAGGTCGTCAAGAAGGTCCCGGCCCCGGTCGGCGTCAAGGACGCCCCGGCCCGCGCGATGATCTTCGACTCGGTCTACGACACCTACCGCGGTGTGGTCACCTACGTCAGGGTCGTCGACGGCGAGCTCACCAAGCGCGAGCGCATCGCGATGATGTCCACCGGCGCCACCCACGAGCTGCTGGAGATCGGCGTCATCTCGCCGGAGCCCAAGGTCGCGGACGGCCTGGGCGTCGGCGAGGTCGGCTACATCATCACCGGGGTGAAGGACGTCCGGCAGTCCAAGGTGGGTGACACCATCACCTCGATGCACAAGGGTGCGACCGAGGCGCTGGGCGGCTACAAGGACCCGCGGCCGATGGTGTTCTCCGGCCTCTACCCGCTGGACGGCTCCGACTACCCGCTGCTCCGGGACGCGCTGGACAAGCTGCGGCTCAACGACGCCGCGCTGGTCTACGAGCCGGAGACGTCGGTGGCACTGGGCTTCGGCTACCGCTGCGGCTTCCTCGGCCTGCTGCACCTGGAGATCATCCGGGAGCGGCTGGAGCGCGAGTTCAACCTGGACCTGATCTCCACCGCGCCCAACGTGGTCTACCGGGTGGTGATGGAGGACGGCAGCGAGATCACCGTCACCAACCCCAGCGAGTTCCCCGGCGGCAAGATCACCGAGGTCAACGAGCCGGTGGTGCGCGGCACCATCCTGGCGCCCAACGAGTTCGTCGGCGCGATCATGGAGCTGTGCCAGGCCCGGCGCGGCAATCTGCAGGGCATGGACTACCTCTCCGAGGACCGGGTGGAGCTGCGCTACACCCTCCCCCTCGCCGAGATCGTGTTCGACTTCTTCGACCAGCTGAAGTCCAAGACCCGCGGCTACGGCTCCTTCGACTACGAGCCGATCGGCGAGCAGTCGGCGGACCTGGTGAAGGTCGACATCCTGCTGCACGGCGACGCGGTGGACGCCTTCTCCGCGGTGGTGCACAAGGACAAGGCCTACAACTACGGCGTGATGATGGCCGGGAAGCTGCAGAAGCTGATCCCGCGTCAGCAGTTCGAGGTGCCGATCCAGGCCGCCATCGGCTCGCGGGTGATCGCCCGTGAGACGGTCCGCGCCATCCGCAAGGACGTCCTCGCCAAGTGCTACGGCGGTGACATCTCCCGGAAGCGGAAGCTGCTGGAGAAGCAGAAGGAGGGCAAGAAGCGGATGAAGATGGTCGGCCGGGTCGAGGTCCCGCAGGAGGCCTTCATCGCGGCGCTGTCGACGGACGCCGACGCCCCCTCCGAGAAGAAGAAGTAGCAGGACAGAACGGCAGAACACGAACGTCGGGCGCCCTCCGGAAGCATGCTTCCGGAAGCCGCCCGACGTCGTCCTCCCCCGTCCGGTCCGCGCTACGCCGCGCTCCAGTGCGGGTCGCGGCCGGAGAGCGCGAGGGCGCGGTCGAACATGGTCATGTCGGGCTCGGTCGGCCTGGCCTCGGCGAAGCCCTCGTACTGCCGGTACATCCCGGCGTACTCCTCCACCAGGCCGAGGACGGCGGCGTCCACCGTGCCCGGGATCCGGAACTCCTGGCCGGTGGCCACGGCCAGTTCCCAGCCGTGCAGCACCAGTTCGAGCAGGATCATGCCCGCGACGGCGGCGGCCGGCATCGAGGAGTCGCCCATCTTGACCTCGCCCTCCCAGACGGCCGGATCCGACCAGGCGGCCAGGGCCCGGTCCAACTGCTGGGCGTAGGCGTCCGCCCAACCGGGCTCGGCGGTGAAGTCGCGCTGCTGCCAGTCGTCGGGGACGGACTCGCCACGGGCGCGGAGTTCGAAGTTGTAGGAGGTCCAGAGCACCAGATGGTTGGTAAGGGTCCTGACATCCCATTCAGTGTCCGGAGTGGGGTCGGCGAGCTGGTCGGCGGTGACACCGCGGGCGATCCTGGCGGCCTCGTCGGCGGCGGCGGTGAGCTGGGGAAGAAGATTCGTCATGCGGTCCACGCTAGGCGGGCCCGGTTCCGCTGTCTTGAAGAAACGCGACAGCTAGGCTGGTCCCCGATGACCGGCACGGACGCGGACGGCACGCCCGACGGGGCCGGGTCCGCCATCGAGCGGGCCCGCGGAGTGCTGCGCCCGAAGCGCGCGGCGGCCCACTCCGTCCTGACGACGTTCCCGCCGACGCCGGCGCTGGAACCGTTCGTGGAGTTCCACTGGCACGTCCGCTGGGATCTGCGCGGGCAGCCCCCGTACGACCAGAAGGTGCTGTCCCACCCCAATGTGCACCTGGTGTTCGAGGAGCCGGTGGCGGCGGTGTACGGGGTGGACCGCGGGCTGTTCGTGCGGCGGCTGGAAGGGCGCGGCCAGGCGCTCGGGGTGAAGTTCCGGCCCGGCGGCTTCCGGCCGTTCTGGGGACGCCCGGTCCAGGAGCTGTCCGACCGGGTGGTGCCAGCGGACCGGCTCTTCGGTCCGGTCGTGCAGGAGACCAACCGGCGGCTGCTGGCCCTGGAGGACCCGGCCGGGACGGCCGCCCTGGCGGAGGCCTTCCTGCTGCCGCTCCTGCCCGAACCGGATCCGCAGACGGCCGAGGTGGCCGCCATGGTCGAGACCGCGGGCCGCGACCGCGACCTGGTCCGGGTCGAGCAGCTGGCCGACCGCTGCGGGGTCTCGGTCCGCACCCTGCAGCGGCTGTTCGCCGAGTACGTGGGCGCAAGCCCGAAATGGGTGCTGCGCCGGGCCAGACTGCACGAGGCCGCGCAGCGGGCGGAGTCCGGCTCCGTCGACTGGGCCGCGCTGGCCGCCGACCTCGGGTACGCCGACCAGTCCCACCTCAGCCGCGACTTCACCGCGGTGGTCGGCCTGCCGCCGACGAGGTACGCCCAGCGGAGCTGAGGCGGCCGTTCCGACCGGGACTACCCGTCTGCCAGCAGGGCGAGGTGGCGGTCGATCAGCCTCCGGGTCTCCTCCTCCTGGTGACCCACCGCCAGGCTCTGCGCCGCGGCGCCGTCCTTGGCCTCGACCGCGTCCAGGATGGCCACCTGCCGTTCGTCGACCCGCTTGCGCGCCGTGACGGTCTCCGCCGCGGCCCACCGCAGCGGGGCGAACTCGCCCTGGAGCTGCACCAGCTGGACGGTCAGCCGGGGCGAGCGGGCCGCCACGCCGAGGTGGATCCGGAAGCGGCTGTAGCTGCGGCGGCAGGCGCCGAGATCGTCGGTCACCACGGCGGTGCGGAACCGGGCCGCATGGCTGCGCAGCTCGTCGAGGTCCTGCTCGCAGGCCCGGGCGGCGGCCAGCCGGGCCGCCGCCCCCAGCACGGCCGCGCAGTGGTCGCCGAGGTCGCGCAGCTCCTCGCCGGTCCGGGCGCGCAGCTGGTCGGTCAGTGACTCCGCGGAGACGGCGGCGGAGCCGTCGATGACGCTGCCGCCGTTGCGCCCGGCCCTGGTCCGGATCACCCCGCGCTGCCGCAGGATGGTCAGCGCCTGGCGCAGGCTGCCGGTGGAGACGCCGAGTTGGGACGCCAGCTCGCCCTCGGGCGGCAGCCGCTGGCCATGCACCAGCAGGCCGATGGAGACGGCCGTCTCCAGCTGCTGGACGACGAGCTCGGCACGGGCCGCCGTCTCCGACCCGGGGAGCCTGAGGAACGCCGAGAGGTCGGACACCGCACCCTTTCCCTGGTGTGCCCCTCCGGCCGGGTCGCTCTCGGACCGGCCGGAGGGGTGGAGCTCAGGCTCCGATGGTAACCAGTGGATCACCCGGTGACGGTGTCCAGGTCAGTGGGGGAGTCGATGGTCTGCCTGGGCCCGGTGAAGGTCTTCTTCACCGACAGGTGCCAGGCCGCCCAGAGCAGGATCAGCGCGCCGCCCACGACCAGCGGGGTGTAGTTGACGTACTTCCAGCTGAAGCCGGAGTTGCCGGGCATCCCACCGGGCGAGGTGGGCAGTACCGCGATCACCGTGGTGACGGCGATCTCGGCGAGGGCCAGTACGCAGAGCCACTTGTACTTGGCCCCGAGGGTCCAGCCGCCCGGCTTGAAGGCGTCGCCGGCCCGCCAGCGCAGGAAGATCGGGATGGCGAAGGAGAGGTAGAGGCCGACCACGCCGATGGAGATGATGGCGTTGAAGGCGACCGGGACCGGGGCGCCGTTGATGTCCACGGTGACCAGCGCGGGCAGGGTCAGCAGCACGGCCAGCACCGCGACCGCCAGCATGCCGTAGACCGGCACCTGCTTGCTGGTCAGCTTGGTCCAGTAGCGGGCGCCGGGCACCGCGCCGTCCCGGCTGAACGCGTACAGCATCCGGGTGATGCTGGTCATGCAGGCGACGGCGCAGAAGAACTGGCCGACCGAGGAGACCAGCAGCACGAAGCCGGCCCAGTTGGGGCTGAGCGCCTGGGTGAGCACGGTGGCGACGCCGCCGCCGGCCGCGGTCACCTTGGCCGGGTCCTGCACCGCGAAGAGGAAGCTGAGCATCAGCACCCAGCCGCCGATGGCGGAGTAGAGGATCGACTTCCAGATGCCCTTGGCCGCGGAGTCGGCCGCGCCGACGGTCTCCTCGGAGAGGTGGCAGGAGGCATCGTAGCCGGTGATGGTGTACTGCGGCAGGATCGCGGCCAGCGGCAGGACGTAGAAGAGGAAGCCGAGGCCGCTGGTGTGGCCGCCGAAGAAGCCGGTGTTGTTGACGGTGTGGGTGAACACCGCGGCGACGCTCTGGTGGTGGTGCGGGAGGGCCAGCAGGATGACGATGATCACGGCGACGCCGGCCACGTGCCACCACACCGAGATGTTGTTCAGCAGCGCCAGCAGGTGGCTGGAGAAGATGCTGATCAGCGCGACCGCGGCGAGCACACCGAGGAAGATCAGGAAGACCCGGTCCAGCGAGTAGTGCGAGGCCCAACTGCTGCTGAAGGTACCGATGGTGGAGTCGATGAAGGTCGCGCACCCGTAGGAGACGGAGGCGGTGATCGCCAGCAGCCCGATGAAGTCCAGCCAGCCGGTGTAGTAGCTGGCCTTGACGCTGCCGAGCTTCGCCGACCAGAAGTACATGCCGCCCGAGGTCGGGTAGGCCGATACCAGCTCGGACATGCACACCCCGATGACCAGGATGAACGCCGAGACCAGCGGCCAGCCCCAGGCGATGGCCACCGGGCCGCCGCTGTTCCAGCCGACGAAGAAGCTGGTGAAGCAGCCGCTGAGGATGGAGATGACGGAGAAGGAGATGGCGAAGTTCGAGAAGCCGGACCAGGAGCGGTTCAGCTCCGGCTTGTAACCGAGTTCGGCGAGCTGTCTGTCGTCGTCCTGAGTGAGCGAGTCGTGGCTGGAAGTGGCCATGGTTGGTCCTCGTGGCGGAGTCGGGGCATGACGGTGGATCAACCGACGGGGCGGGCCCGGGTTCGTGGTGCGTTAAGGTATAAGGTTAGACCTTTTGATGACAAGACTTTTTGCCGAGGCGTTTCCAGTGGGTTTCCCGCTCAGAGGACGGCGCGGATCGCGATCTCGAAACCGGTGACGTGGTCGGTCGCACACGCCGCGGCGCGCTCGGCGTCGCCGTCGATGACCGCGCTCAGCAGCTCGCTGTGTTCGCCGACGTGCCCGGCCAGCCCGGGGAGCCGGCCCAGGAACAGGCACCAGATCCGGGTCGCCAGATTGTCGTAGCCGACGAGGGTGGACTCCAGGTACGGGTTGCCGGTGGCGGCGTAGACGGCTCGGTGCAGCCGCAGGTCCAGGCGCATCAACTCGAGCGGGGTGGTGGACGGTTGGCCGCTCCGCTCGGCGACCAGATCGGCCAGCCCGGCGAGCAGCTCCCGGTCCGCGGCGGTCGACCTGCGGGCCGCGGCGGCCGCCGCCAGCGGCTCCAACTGCCGCCGTACCTCCGAGACATGGCCCAGATCGGTGAGGTGCACCTCGGTCGCGAAGGTGCCGCGACGGGGGTAGGCCACGACCAGGCGGTCCGCCTCCAGCCGCTTCAGCGCCTCCCGGACGGGGGTCCGGCCGACGCCCAGCTCCCGCGCCAACTGCTCGTCGTTGAGCGGCGATCCGGGGCGGATCTGCAGGGTCACCAGCTGGTCGGTGAGGGTCCGGTAGGCCTGCTCGGCCAGTGAGGGGGCGGCCGTGGCGCTGCTGACGGGCATGGCTCGGCGTCCTTCCCTCGACTCCTTGACGCTGCTGCGACGGGGGACCTACGGTAGCGCAGCAACTGGTATATCAGTCGTCGCATGCAGGGATTCCAAGGAGTCGCATGACGCCGGTCAACGTTGAGCATCCGGACTTCCTCTGGCGCAACCCCGATCCCGCTCCCGGCTACGACGTGGTGGTCGTCGGCGGCGGCGGCCACGGCCTGGCGACCGCCTACTACCTCGCCCGCAACCACGGCATCCGCCGGGTCGCGGTGCTGGAGAAGGGCTGGCTGGCCGGCGGCAACATGGCGCGCAACACCACGATCATCCGCTCCAACTACCTCTGGGACGAGAGCGCGGCGATCTACGAGCACGCGCTCAAGCTCTGGGAGGGGCTGGAGGAGGACCTCGGCTATCCGCTGCTGTTCAGCCAGCGCGGGGTGCTCAACCTGGCCCACACCCTGCAGGACGTCAGGGAGACCCGGCGGCGGGTGTACGCCAACCAGCTCAACGGCGTCGACGCCGAGTGGCTGGAGCCGGAGCAGGTCGCCGAGGTCTGCCCGATCGTCAACACCTCGCCGGACGTGCGGCATCCGGTGCTCGGCGCGACCTACCAGCCACGCGCCGGTATCGCCAAGCACGACTACGTCGCCTGGGGCTTCGCCCGCCGCGCGGACGAGTACGGGATCGACCTGATCCAGGACTGCGAGGTCACCGGACTGGACATCCGCGGCGGGCGGATCGTCGGGGTGGACACCACCCGGGGCCGGATCGCGACCGGGAAGGTCGCGCTGGCGGCGGCGGGCCACACCTCGGTGCTGGCCGCAATGGCGGGGCTGCGGCTGCCGCTGCAGAGCCATCCGCTCCAGGCCCTGGTCTCCGAGCTGCTGGAGCCGGTCCACCCCACCGTGGTGATGTCCAACGCGGTGCATGTCTACGTCTCCCAGGCGCACAAGGGCGAACTGGTCATGGGCGCCGGCATCGACAGCCAGAACGGCTACGGCCAGCGCGGCTCCTTCCACATCATCGAGCGGCAGATGGCGGCGGCGCTGGAGCTGTTCCCGGTCTTCGCCCGGGCGCACCTGCTGCGCAGCTGGGCCGGGATCGTGGACACCACGCCGGACGCCTCGCCGATCGTCGGGCTCACGCCCGTGGCCGGCCTCTACCTCAACTGCGGGTGGGGGACCGGCGGGTTCAAGGCCACCCCGGGGGTCGGCTGGTGCTTCGCACACACCGTCGCCCATGACCGACCGCACCCCTACAACGCACCGTTCACCCTGGAACGCTTCACCAGCGGGGCACTGGTCGACGAGCACGGGGCGGCTGCTGTGGCCCACTAGGCGGGGTCCCTCGGCTGCGGACCGTAGCGGGCTGGGCGCGCAGTTCCCCGCGCCCCTGGGGGTCTGCAACTGGCCCGGTTGCGCAACCTCAGGGGCGCGGGGAACTGCGCGACAAGCCAGGCAGCTCCCGCACCCGAAATCCGAACACCCTCCGCGCGACAGGAGACAACGTATGCAGCTCATCCCCTGCCCCTGGTGCGGTCCGCGCGAGGAGGCCGAGTACCACTACGGCGGCCAGGCCCATATCGCCTACCCCGAGGACCCGCAGGGCCTGACCGACGAGCAGTGGGCGCAGTACGTCTTCTTCCGGGACAACCCTAAGGGCCCGTTCGCCGAGCGCTGGCTGCACAACGCCGGCTGCCGCCGCTGGTTCAACGCGGTCCGCGACACCGCCACGCACCGACTGCTGGCCGTGTACCGCAGCGGCGAGCCGCGTCCGGAGGTGTCGAGCCGATGAGCGCACCCTTCCGCCTGCCCGGCCGCGGACTGGTCGACCGGGGCACCGAGCTGGAGTTCCGCTTCGACGGCCGCTCGTACACCGGCCATCCCGGCGACACCCTGGCCTCGGCCCTGCTCGCCAACGGCGTGCACCGGGTGGCCACCGGCATCGAGTACGGCCGTCCGCGCGGCATCGTCTCGGCCGGTGTCGAGGAACCCTCGGCCCTGGTGCAGATCGAGGCGCCGTTCCCGGAACCGATGCTGCAGGCCACCACGGTGGAGCTGTACTCCGGACTGGTGGCGCGCGGTCTGGCCGGACGCGGCCGGCTCGCCCCCGGCCCCGATCCGGCGCGCTACGACGCGGTGCACGCCCACTGCGATCTGCTGGTGGTCGGCGCCGGCCCGGCCGGGCTGACAGCCGCGCTGGCCGGAGCGCGGGACGGACAGCGGGTGGTGCTGCTCGACGACCAGCCGCAGCCGGGCGGATCGCTGCTCGGCAGCGCCGAGACGGTGGACGGCCGGCCGGGCCCGGAGTGGGCCGCCGGGGCTGCCGCCGAGCTGGCCGGCCACCCCGATGTGCGGGTGCTCGGCCGGACCACGGCCTTCGGCTGCTACGACGACGGCTTCGTGCTGGCCCTGGAGCGGCGGACCGACCACCTGGGAGCCGCTGCCCCGGCGGGGATGTCCCGGCAGCGGGTCTGGCGGCTGCGGGCCGGGCGCATCGTGCTGGCCACAGGGGCGCACGAGCGTCCGCTGGTGTTCGCGGACAACGACCGTCCTGGGATCATGCTGGCCGGTGCGGCCCGCACCTATCTGCACCGCTACGGCGTGCTGGCGGGGCGTCAGGTGGTGGTGTGCACCACCGACGACAGCGCCTACCGGGCGGCGGTCGACCTCGCCGACGCCGGGGCGACCGTCGCGGCCGTGGTCGACGCCCGTCCGCGGGTGCCGGAGGCGTGGGCGGAGGAGTGCGCCCGGCGCGGCATCGAGGTGCGCGCCGGGGAGGTGGTGACCGGCACCAGCGGATCGGAGCGGATCACCCGCGCGCACACCGTGCCGTACGCGGGCGGGCAGCTGAACGGCCTGCGCCGGGGCATCGACTGCGACCTGCTGCTGGTCTCCGGCGGCTGGAACCCGGTGGCGCACCTGTACAGCCATGCGCGGGGCGCACTGCGCTACGACCCGGCGCGCGGAGCCTTCCTCCCCGACGGCGAGCTGCCGGGGATCCGGGTGGCCGGCTCCGCCCGGGGCTGCGTCACCCTCGCGGAGTGCCTGGCCGACGGCGCCCGGACGGTGGGTCAACTGCCGCCACCGGCAACCGAACCCGTGCCGGAGCCCACCCCGGGACTGGTGCTCTGGTCGGTGCCCGACCCGTCCGAGCAGGACGGCGGCGCCCCCCGTCCCCGCTTCGTCGACCTCCAGCGCGACGCCACCGTCGCCGACGTGCTGCGGGCCACCGGGGCCGGGCTGCGCTCGGTGGAGCACGTCAAGCGCTACACCACCATCGGCACCGCCCACGACCAGGGCCGTACCTCGGGCGTGATCGCCTCCGGCATCGTCGCCGAGGCCCTCGGGGTGGACATCGCCGCGCTGGGCACCACCACCTTCCGCCCGCCCTACACACCGGTGTCCTTCGCGGCGCTGGCCGGACGGGACCGCGGCGCGCTCTTCGACCCGGTCCGGGTGACCCCGCTGCACGGCTGGCACACCGCCCACGGCGCCGAGTTCGAGAACGTCGGACAGTGGAAGCGCCCCCGCTACTACCCGCTCGCGGGGGAGTCCATGGAGGCGGCCGTACTGCGCGAGTGCCGCGCGGCCCGGGGGTCGGTGGCGCTGATGGACGGCTCCACCCTGGGGAAGATCAACGTCCAGGGCCCTGACGCCGGCGAACTGCTGGACCGCGTCTACACCAATCTGATGAGCACGCTGAAGCCGGGATCGGCCCGCTACGGCGTGATGTGCGGCGTCGACGGCATGGTGCTGGACGACGGCACCGTGATCCGGGTGGCCGAGCAGGAGTTCCTGCTCACCACGACCACCGGCAACGCCGCTACGGTGCTGGACTGGATGGAGGAGTGGCTCCAGACCGAGTGGCCGGACCTCAGGGTCACCCTGACCTCGGTCACCGACCACTGGGTGACCGTCCCGCTGGTGGGTCCGGCCTCGCGGGCGGTGCTGGCCGCCGTCGCCCCCGACCTGGACGTCTCCAACGCCGCCTTCCCCTTCATGACCTGGCGCGACGCCACGGTGGCGGGGGTGCCGGCCCGGATCTGCCGGATCAGCTTCTCCGGCGAGCTGGCCTACGAGGTCAACGTCCGCGGCTGGGAGGGGCTGCGGGTCTGGGAGGCGCTGCTCGCCGCCGGGGAGCCGTACGGGATCACCCCCTACGGCACCGAGACCATGCACGTGCTGCGCGCCGAGAAGGGCTACCCCATCATCGGCCAGGACACCGACGGCACGGTCACCCCGCAGGACCTGGGCCTGGGCTGGGCGGTGTCGAAGAAGAAGCCCGACTTCCTCGGCAAGCGCTCCTTCACCCGCGCGGAGAACCTGCGCACCGACCGCAAGCAGTTGGTCGGCCTGCTGCCGGAGGACCCTGACCTGCTGCTGCCCGAGGGCGCCCAGCTGATCAGTGGCGCGACGCTGCCGGCGCCGCCCGTGCCCATGCACGGCCATGTCACCTCCAGCTACCGCAGCGCGGCGCTCGGGCGCACCTTCGCCCTGGCCCTGGTCAAGGCCGGCCGCGAGTGCATCGGCGACACCATCCATGTCCCGCTGGAGGACGGCGTCCACCCGGTGCTGATCACCGATCCGGTGCTCTACGACAAGGAAGGAGCCCGTCGTGACGGCTGAGACTGCTGAGACGGCAACCGACGTGGCAGTGGCGGAAGTTCCGCGGCTCACCCAGCTCTCGCTGCGCCTGGACCCGGACGGGCCCGCGGCCGCCTCGGTGGCGAAGCTCCTCGGCACCGGACTGCCGACCACGCCGTGCATCTGGGTCCAGGCGGGTCCGGTGGACCTGCTGTGGCTGGGCCCCGACGAGTGGCTGCTGCTCGCCGCCCCGGACGCGGACGGCCTCCGGCCCGCTTTGGTGCAGGCCATCGCCCCCGACTTCGGGACGGTCACCGACGTCTCCGCCCAGCGCACCGCCTTCGACCTCACCGGCCCGGACGTCCGCGAGGTCCTGGCCCGGGGCTGCGCCATCGACCTGCATCCGAGGGCCGCCCCCGTCGGCACCTGTGTGCAGACCCTGCTGGCGCAGGCCGGGGTGGTGCTGACGGTCCGTGCGACGGAGCCGCCGGCGGTCCGGCTGCTGGTGCGCTCGTCCTACGCCCCCTACCTGCTGTCCTGGCTCGGCGACGCGGTGTCCGGGCGGTGACGCGCGGGGGCCCGGCAGCGCACCTCTGCGCCACCGGGCTCCAAGCAGGATTGACGGGCCGTCAGTCCACCTCCGCCACCGCCTGCGAGAACTGCGCCGCGTAGAGCCGCGCGTACGCGCCGCCGGCCGCCAGCAGTTCGCTGTGGCTGCCCTGTTCGACGATCGCGCCGTTCTCCATCACCAGGATGGTGTCCGCGTCGCGGATGGTGGAGAGCCGGTGCGCGATGACGAAGGCCGTGCGGCCGCTGCGCAGGGTGGCCATGGCGCGCTGGATCAGGACCTCGGTGCGGGTGTCCACCGAGCTGGTGGCCTCGTCCAGGACCAGGATGGACGGCTCCGCCAGGAACGCCCGGGCGATGGTGATCAGCTGCTTCTCGCCCGCGCTGACGCCCGTCCCCTCGTCGTCGATGACGGTGTCGTAGCCGTCCGGGAGGGTGCGGACGAAGCGGTCCACATGGGCCGCCTTCGCCGCCTCGACGACCTCCTCGCGGGTTGCTCCGGCCCGGCCGTAGGCGATGTTCTCGGCGATGGTGCCGCCGAACAGCCAGGTGTCCTGGAGCACCATGCCGATGTTGGCTCGCAGCTCCTCGCGGTCCATCCGGGCCACGTCCACCCCGTCCAGGGTGATCCGGCCGCCGGTCACCTCGTAGAACCGCATCAGCAGGTTCACCAGGGTGGTCTTGCCGGCGCCGGTGGGGCCGACGATGGCGACGGTGTGGCCGGGTTCGGCGGTCAGCGAGAGGTCCTCAATCAGCGGCTTGTCCGCCTGGTAGCGGAAGGCCACGTTCTCGAAGGCGACCTCGCCGCGGAGTTCGGTCGGACGCAGCGGCTCGACCGGGTCGGGGGCCTGCTCCTCGGCGTCCAGCAGCTCGAAGACGCGTTCGGCGGAGGCGACGCCCGACTGCACCAGGTTGGACATGCTCGCCACCTGCGTCAGCGGCTGGCTGAACTGCCGGGAGTACTGGATGAACGCCTGGACGTCGCCGATGGACAGGGCCCCCGAGGCGACCCGCAGGCCGCCGACCACGGCCACCAGCACGTAGTTGATGTTGCCGATGAACATCATGCAGGGCTGGATCAGGCCGGAGATGAACTGCGCCTTGAAGCTGGAGGCGTAGAGCTTCTCGTTCTGCTCCTTGAAGATCTCCGCGGACTCCTCCTGCCGGCCGAAGACCTTGACCAGCGCGTGCCCGCTGTACATCTCCTCGATGTGGGCGTTGAGCCTGCCGGTGGTCTTCCACTGGGCCACGAACTGCGGCTGGGCCCGCTTGCCGACCCTGGCCGCGACGAAGACCGAGGCCGGCACGCTGATCAGGGCGATCAGCGCGAGCAGCCAGGAGATGTAGAACATCATCGTCAGCACGCCGACGATGGTGAGCAGCGAGGTGACGATCTGGCTGAGCGTCTGCTGCAGGGTCTGGCCGATGTTGTCGATGTCGTTGGTGACCCGGCTCAGCACCTCGCCGCGCGGCTGCTGGTCGAAGTAGCTGAGCGGCAGCCGGCCGATCTTCTCCTCGACGTCGCGGCGCAGCCGGTTCACCGCGCGCTGCAGGGCGCGGTTGGCCAGCCGGGCCTGGACGATGCCGCAGATGCCGGCGAAGACGTAGATGGCGAGCACCCACAGCAGCACCGTGCCGACGGCGTGGAAGTCGATGCCGTGGCCGGGGTGGATGTTCATCGCCGACAGCAGGTCGGCCTGCTTGGTCTCGCCCTTTTCCCGCAGTCCGGCGACCACCTGGGCCTGGCTGGTGCCGGCCGGGATCTGCCGGCCGAAGACCCCGGCCAGGATCAGGTCGGTGGCATGGCCGAGGATCTTGGGGCCGATCACCGACAGCGTGACGCTGACCGCGGCCAGCGCCAGCACGGCGGCGATCAGAGCGCGTTCGGGGCGCAGCAGCGCGAGCACCCGCTTGCCGGAGGCCTTGAAGTGCATGGACTTCTCGACCGGTGCGCCGCCCATGAAGCGTCCCGGGCCCGGCATGGGAGCGGGGCCGCGGCGCTTGGCCGCTGCCGCCGCCTCGGAAGCCTGTTCGGAGTCGCTCATGCCGCCTCCTCCTCGGTGAGCTGGGAGAGGACGATCTCGCGGTAGGTCTCGTTGCTGTCCATCAACTCGCGGTGGGTGCCGGTGCCGACGACCTCGCCCTCGTCCAGGACGATGATGCGGTCGGCGTCACGGATGGTGGAGACGCGCTGGGCGACGATGACGACGGTGGCCTCGGCGGTCTCGTGGGAGAGGGCGGCGCGCAGCCGGGCGTCGGTGGCGTAGTCCAGGGCGGAGAAGGAGTCGTCGAAGAGGTAGATCTCCGGGCGGCGGACCAGTACCCGGGCGATGGCCAGGCGCTGGCGCTGTCCGCCGGAGACATTGGTGCCGCCCTGCGCGATCGGCGCGTCCAGGCCCTCGGGCAGCGCCTGGACGAAGTCCTTGGCCTGCGCGGTCTCCAGCGCGGCCCACAGCTCCTCGTCGGTGGCGTCGGGGTTGCCGTAGCGGAGGTTGGTGGCGACGGTGCCGGTGAACAGGTACGGCTTCTGCGGGACCAGGCCGACGGTCTTCGCCAGCAGCGCCGGGTCCAGGTCGCGCACGTCCACGCCGTCGACCAGCACGCTGCCGTCGGTGGCGTCGGACAGCCGGGGGATCAGGGTGAGCAGGGTGGTCTTGCCGCTGCCGGTGCTGCCGATCACCGCGGTGGTCTCGCCGGGCCGGGCGCTGATGCTGACATGGCGCAGCACCGCCGACTCGGCGCCGGGGTAGCGGAACTCGACGTCCCGCAGCTCCAGGAAGCCGGCCCGGCGCAGTTCGCGGACCGGGGCGAGCGGCGGCAGCACCGTGGTCTCGGTGTCCAGGACCTCCTCGATGCGCTCGGCGCAGACCTCGGCCCGCGGCACCATCATGAACATGAAGGTCGCCATCATCACCGACATCAGGATCTGCATCAGATAGCTGAGGAAGGCGGTGAGGGCGCCGATCTGCATCCCGCCGCTGTCGATGCGGTGCGCACCGAACCACATCACCGCGACGCTGGAGATGTTCACCACCATCATGACCATGGGGAACATCAGCGCCAGCAGCTTGCCGACCTGGACCGCGGTCTCGGTGAGGTCGGCGTTGGCCTCGTCGAAGCGCTCGCGCTCATGGGTGTCCTTGACGAAGGCGCGGATCACCCGGAGCCCGGTGATCTGCTCGCGCAGGATCCGGTTCACCGAGTCGATCTTGACCTGCATGGCGCGGAACAGCGGCCGCAGCCGCTTGACGATCATCGCGATGATGATGCCGAGGATCGGGACGATGGCGACCAGCAGCGAGGACAGCGGCACGTCCTGGTTGAGCGCCAGGATGATGCCGCCGATGCACATGATGGGTGCGGAGACCATCAGCGTGAAGGTCATCAGCACCAGCATCTGGACCTGCTGGACGTCGTTGGTGGAGCGGGTGATCAGCGAGGGCGCCCCGAAGCGGCCGACCTCGCGGGCGGAGAAGGACTGCACCCGGTCGAAGACCGAGGCGCGGATGTCCCGGCCGAGCGCCATGGCGGTACGGGCTCCGAAGTACACCGCGCCGACGGCGCAGACGACCTGGGCCACCGTCACGCCCAGCATGATCCCGCCGGTCTGCAGGATGTAGGTGGTGTCGCCCTTGATCACGCCTTGGTCGATGATGTCGGCGTTCAGGGTCGGCAGGTACAGGGTGGCGATGGTCTGGATCAGCTGCAGCAGCACCAGGACGCCGATGGGCCTGGTGTAGGGGCCCAGATGGGCCCGCAGGAGTCGGATCAGCACGCGAGTCTCTCAGGACGAGGGCGGGAGGGGTGGCGGTGGGCCATCGCCCGCAGGGGTGACGGCGTTACAGGGAGAGCGCTTACAGGCAGAGCATAGACACAATCTGCGTACGCCGTACCCGGTTTTTTCGGCTGCGGTTGGGGCATCGCTCCAGAACCGTCATCCTAGGTTCCTTACTTGCCGACCGGCAAGTTGCCTGGCCCCCGGTGCGGGATCCGGTCGGCCCGTCCCCGGATTCCCCCCTTACGTACTGGTCCCGAACGTCCTACTCTGATCATTGCCCGCTAGTTACTCGTGAGTTAACTACTGTCTCGGCCCGGCCGCTGGGCCCTCGGAGGTAGCCGTGAGCCCCACCCCCACCGCAGTGACCCCGCAAGCGAAGTCGCTGATCGACAACCGCCCCGACTCGGTGGCCCAGCTGTTCCTGGCCCGGGTGGCGGAGACCCCGGACCGGGTCGCCTACCGCTACCCGGTGCCGGTGGACGAGCACGCGGCCGACGGTGCGCCGGGTGCGGAGCAGTGGCGCACGATGACCTGGGGCCAGGCCGCGGAGCAGGTCACCACGATCGCCGGCGGCCTGATGGCGCTGGGCATCCGCCCCGAGGAGCGGGTCGCGATCTCCTGTTCGACCAGGATCGAGTGGATCCTCGCCGACCTCGGCGTGATGTGCGCGGGCGCGGCCGTCACCGCCGTCTACCCCAGCACCAACGCCGACGAGACCGCCTACATCCTGGCCGACTCCGGCAGCCGGGCGGTCATCGCCGAGGACGGCGTCCAGCTCGCCAAGATCCTCGGGGTGAGCGGGCAGCTGCCCGAGCTCAAGTACGTGGTCACCGTCGACGGCAGCAGGCCCGAGGCGTCGCAGCCCGCGCCGGAGGGCGTCGAGGTGCTGACCCTGGCCGAGCTGGAGGAGCGCGGCGCGGCCCACCTCAAGGAGCACCCGGACGCGGTGCGCGCCACCGTCGCGGCCATCCAGCGCGAGCAGCTGGCCACCCTGATCTACACCTCGGGCACCACCGGCCGGCCCAAGGGCGTGCGGCTGGTCCACGACTGCTGGTCCTACCAGGCCGCGGCCCAGTCCTGTACCGGGCTGCTCACCGCCGACGACGTGCAGTACCTGTGGCTGCCGCTGTCGCACGTCTTCGGCAAGACGCTCACCTCCGGCCACATCCAGCTGGGCTCAGTCACCGCCGTCGACGGCCGGGTGGACCGGATCATCCACAACCTGCCGGTGGTCAGGCCGACCTACATGGCCTCCGCGCCGCGGGTGTTCGAGAAGGTCTACAACGGCATCGCAGGTCGGGCCAGGGCCGAGGGCGGCGCCAAGTACAAGATCTTCCTCTGGGCCGCCAAGGTGGCCCGCGACTACGCCCGCACCGGCCAGGAGTCGCTGACGGCGACCGGCACCCGCTCGGTCCCGTTCGGGCTCAGGGTCCAGCACGCCGTCGCCGACAAGCTGGTCTACGCCAAGATCCGGGAGGCCTTCGGCGGGCGGATGCGGGCCTGCGTCTCCGGCAGCGCCGCGCTGGCCCCCGAGATCGGTTACTTCTTCTCCGGCGCCGGCGTGCACATCCTGGAGGGCTACGGCCTCACCGAGTCCAGCGCCGGATCGACCGTCAACCCCGGTGAGGACTACCGGATCGGCACCGTCGGCACCCCGCTGCCCGGCACCGAGGTGCGGATCGCCGAGGACGGCGAGGTGCTGCTGCGCGGCCCCGGCGTGATGCGCGGCTACCACAACCAGCCGGAGAAGACCGCCGAGGTGCTGGAGAGCGACGGCTGGTTCCACACCGGGGACATCGGCGAGATCGACAAGGACGGCTTCGTCAAGATCACCGACCGCAAGAAGGACATGTTCAAGACCTCCGGCGGCAAGTACGTGGCCCCCAGCGAGGTCGAGGGCAAGTTCAAGGCGGTCTGCCCGTTCGTCAGCAACATCCTGGTCATCGGCAACGGCCGCAACTACTGCACCGCGCTGATCACCCTGGACGAGCCGGTGATCATGCAGTGGGCCGGGGCGCACGGCATGGGCGGCAGGTCCTACGCCGAGGTCTGCTCCTCGCCGCAGGTGCACGAGCTGATCGACGGCTTCGTGCAGCGGCTCAACGGCGACCTGCAGCGCTGGCAGACCGTCAAGAAGTTCACCGTGCTGCCCCGGGACCTCGACATCGAGCACGGCGAGCTCACCCCCAGCCTCAAGGTCAAGCGCCCGGTGGTGGAGCGGGAGAACGCCGACGCCATCGCCCGGATGTACGAGGGAGCCAACGAGGCCTGACGGCCCGTCGGTACCGCACCGCTGCGGTACGCGGCAGCGTCAGCCGTCCGCCGCCGGGGAGGAACCGCCCCGGCGGCGGCGCAGCCACAGGGTCACCGGCACCGCGCCCACCAGCACCACCAGCCCGGTCAGGATGTAGGGCGCGGCGCTGCCGTTCTCCGGCGGCAGCCCGTCCTGGCCGAAGGTCGACGGCACCGGCAGGGTCGCCCAGTGGCCGACCGGCCAGGCCACCACGAAGGCCCGTCCGACCACGTCCTTCAGCGGCACCAGGCCGCCGCCGGTGTTGTGCAGCCGCTGGTAGCGGGAGTCCTCGGAGTCGTTGCGGTGGTCGCCCATCACCCAGAGGTAGCCCGAGGGGATCTTCACCGTCCCGACCGGGTCGTTGTCGCAGGGCGTGGCGCCGGGGTAGATGTAGGGCTCGCTGAGGGCCACCCCGTCGACCGAGACCGGGGCGCCGGCGTTGCACACCACAGTGTCGCCGCCGACCGCGATCACCCGCTTGATCAGGTCCGCCTCGTTCGCCGAGGGCATCAGCCCGATCCAGCTCAGCACCGACTGCAGGTGCCGCACGGTCGCGCTGCTGCTGGGCTGCGGCAGCTCGGAGGGGTCCAGCCAGTTGCCCGGGTCGTGGAAGACGATCACCTGGCCGCGCTGCGGGGTCACCCCGAGCCAGGGGCTGAACTTGTCCACCAGCACCCGGTCGTTCTTCACCAGGGCGTTGTTCATCGAGTCGGAGGGGATGGAGAAGGCCTGCACGAAGAAGGTCTTGATCAGCACCGACAGCACCAGCGCGACCACGACCAGCAGCGGCAGCTCCTTCCAGAGCGGGCGGCGCGGCCGCTCCCGCGGTCCGGCCGTCTCCCGGTCCGCCGAAGCCCCACCCGCGGTCGCCCCGCCCGCCGACACCCCGTCCGCAACCTGCCGGTCCATCACCACGCCCCCTCCGACACCGACCACACCCATCACCCCAACGAGCGGGAGTTCCCGGGTGGCGTCCGGGGACGGTGGACAGGGTGGTGCAGGGGGCGGTGGATTCAGCCGCGCCCCACCGGGATGGACCGGGACAGCTCGGCCAGCAGATCGGCGATCCGGGACGGGCTGTCGCCCGAGGCCGCGCCGTCCTGCTCCAGGGCGCGCAGCCGACGCTCGGCCGCGTCCAGCCCGGCGGCCAGGGCGTCCAGGCGCCGGCCCTTGCGGTGCAGTTCCACGAAGACGCTGACCTTGGCCCGCAGCACCCAGGGGTCGAAGGGCTTGGTGAGGTAGTCGACCGCGCCGGCCGAGTAGCCGCGCAGCGCCATGGCGCTGCCGGTCTCCACCCCGGTCAGGAAGACGATCGGCACGTCCTTGGTCTGGTCCAGCCGTTTGATGTGGGCGGCGGTCTCGAAACCGTCCATGCCCGGCATCATCACGTCGAGCAGCACGACCGCGTACTCGTCGCGGAGCAGCGCCTTGAGCGCCTGCTCCCCGGTGCAGGCGCGGATCAGCTGCTGGCCGAGCGGGCGCAGCACGGACTCCAGGGCGATCAGGTTCGCCTCCATGTCGTCCACCAGGAGGATGCGGGTCGGCATCGTCATCGGACTCCCTCGGCGGCGGTACCGGGCACTTCCGCGGCGGTCGCCGTCGCGTCCCCGGTGGCGCTGCCGTCGTCCAGCAGGGTGCACATGACCTCCAGCAGCCGGTCCAGGTCCACCGGCTTGGGCACGTACTCGGAGGCGCCGGCGTCGATGGCCTTCTCCCGGTCGCCGGGCATGGCCTTGGCGGTCAGCGCGATGATCGGCAGCTCGGCGAAGCGCGGCATGGCCCGGATGGCGCGGATGGTCTCGTAGCCGTCCATCTCCGGCATCATGATGTCCATCAGCACCAGGGCGGCCTCGTCGTCGTGCTCCAGCGACTCGATGCCCTCGCGCCCGTTCTCGGCGTAGAGCACCTGCATGCCCAGCCGCCCGAGCACATGGGTGAGCGCGAAGACATTGCGGATGTCGTCGTCGACGATCAGTATCGTCCGACCTGCGAGCAGGGTGCCGGCCCGGCCCGCCTGCCACTCGCTCAGCCGGGCCGCGGAGGACCACAGGTCGTGGTCGTCGTCGCCGCTGCCCCAGTCGCCGGGGGACGTCGGCCGGCCCATTCCGGCGGGCAGTTCGGGTGCCCCCGCGTCGGCGGACCCGGACGGGAGCGCGGGGGCGTGCTGGTCCGCGCTCCCCGGTTCCGGCGCTCCGGGCGGGACCGGGCACTGGGCCGGTACGTAGAGGGTGAACGCGGACCCCGCGCCCGGCTCGCTCTGGGCGGTGATCCTGCCGCCGAGCAGCCGGGCGATCTCGCGGCTGATGGACAGTCCGAGGCCGGTGCCGCCGTACTTGCGGCTGGTGGTGCCGTCGGCCTGCTGGAAGGCCTCGAAGATGACCCGGAGCTTGTCCTGGGCGATACCGATCCCGGTGTCCTCCACCGAGAAGGCGAGCACTCCGCCGGCCGTCCCGCCCTGCTCGTCGTCGGCGGTGAAGACGCGCAGCCGGACCTCGCCGGCGGAGGTGAACTTCACCGCGTTGGACAGCAGGTTGCGCAGGATCTGCTGGATCCGCTGCTCGTCGGTGAGCAGCGTGCGCGGCACGTCCCTGGCGACCTCGACCTCGAAGGCCAGCCCCCGGTCCATGGCCAGCGGACGGAAGATGGCGTCCACGTAGTCCAGCAGCTTCGCCAGCAGCAGGTGCTTGGGACGTACGTCCATCCGGCCGGCCTCGATCTTGGACAGGTCCAGGATGTCGTTGATCAGCTGCAGCAGGTCGCTGCCGGAGCGGTAGATGGTCTGGGCGTACTTGACCTCCTCGGACGAGAGGTGGCCGTCCATGTTGTCGGCGAGCAGCCGGGCCAGGATCAGCAGCGAGTTGAGCGGGGTGCGCAGCTCGTGCGACATGTTGGCGAGGAACTCCGACTTGTACTGCGAGGAGGTGGCCAGCAGCGCGGCCTTCTCCTCCAGCGCGGCGTTGGAGCGGCGCAGCTCGGCCTGCTGCCGCTGGAGCTCGTCGGAGCGGTTCCGCAGCTCCTGGGTGAGCCGCTGCGACTCCGAGAGCAGGGCCTCGGTGCGGGAGTTGGCGATGATGGTGTTGATCGCGACGCCGATGGTGTTGACGAACTGGTCGAAGAAGGCCAGGTGCACATCGCTGAAGGGGCTGAACGAGGCCAGCTCGATCACGCCGAGCACCTGGTCCTCGAAGAGCACCGGGAGGACCACGATGCAGGCCGGGGCGGCCTCGCCCAGACCGGAGTTGACCTTGATGTAGTCGGGCGGCGCCTCGGTGATCAGGATCCGGGTCTTCTCCCGCGCGGCCTGGCCGACCAGGCCGTGCCCGGACCGGCCGGGGGCCTGCGGGGAGCCGTAGCCGGCGATGAAGGCCAGCGACGCCTCGGGCACGTCGCCGCGTTCGGCCAGGAAGAACGCCCCGTACTGGGCCGAGACCAGCGGGGTCAGCTCACGCAGGATCAGGTCGGCCACCTCGACCAGGTCGCGGTGGCCCTGCATCAGACCGGCGATGCGGGCCAGGTTGGTCTCCAGCCAGTCCTTGGCCCGGGTGGTCTCGCGGAGGTTGGCGACCATCAGGTTGACGTTCTTCTTCAGGTCGGCGACCTCGCCCTGCGCCTCCACGGTGATGGCCCGGTTCAGGTCGCCCTGGGCGACCGCGCCGGCCACCTCGCCGATCGCGCGGACCTGGGTGGTCAGGTTCCCGGCCAGCTCGTTGACCGAGGTGGTGAGCCGCTTCCAGGTGCCGGACACCCCCTCGACCCGCGCCTGACCGCCGAGTTGGCCCTCGCCGCCGACCTCGCGGGCGACCCGGGTGACCTCGGAGGCGAACGCGGAGAGGGTGTCGACCATGGTGTTGATGGTCGACTTCAGCTGCAGGATCTCGCCGCGGGCGTCCACGTCGATCTTCTTGGAGAGGTCGCCCTGGGCGACTGCGGTGGCCACCTGGGCGATGTTGCGGACCTGCCCGGTGAGGTTGTCGGCCATGAAGTTGACGTTGTCGGTGAGGTCCTTCCAGACCCCGGAGACCCCGCGGACCTGGGCCCGGCCGCCGAGCTGGCCTTCGGTGCCGACTTCGCGGGCCACTCGGGTCACCTCGTCGGCGAAGGCCGAGAGCTGGTCCACCATGGTGTTGATGGTGGACTTCAGCTGCAGGATCTCGCCGCGCGCGGTGACGTCGATCTTCTTGGAGAGGTCGCCGTTGGCGACGGCGGTGGTGACCTGGGCGATGTTGCGGACCTGGCTGGTGAGGTTGTCGGCCATGAAGTTGACGTTGTCGTCGACGGTGATCTTCTTGGAGAGGTCGCCGTTGGCGACGGCGGTGGTGACCTGGGCGATGTTGCGGACCTGGCTGGTGAGCTGGGCGTCGACGGTGATCTTCTTGGAGAGGTCGCCGTTGGCGACGGCGGTGGTGACCTGGGCGATGTTGCGGACCTGGCTGGTGAGTCTTGCGGCTCAGGTCTCCGTTGGCGACCGCGGTGGCGACCTCGGCGATGTCGCGGACCTGGGTGGTCAGATTGGACGCCATCATGTTGACGTTGTCGGTGAGGTCCTTCCAGGTGCCGGAGACCCCGCGTACCTGGGCCCGGCCGCCGAGTTGGCCCTCGGTGCCGACCTCGCGGGCCACCCTGGTGACCTCTCCGGCGAACGCGGAGAGCTGGTCCACCATGGTGTTCAGGGTCGACTTGAGCTGGAGGATCTCACCCTGGGCGTCGACGATGATCTTGCGGCTGAGGTCGCCCTTGGCGACCGCGGTGGCCACCTGGGCGATGTCGCGGACCTGGACGGTGAGGTTGGACGCCATCAGGTTGACGTTGTCGGTGAGGTCCTTCCAGACCCCGGAGACCCCGCGGACCTGGGCCTGGCCGCCGAGCCTGCCCTCGGTGCCGACCTCGCGGGCCACCCGGGTGACCTCGTCGGCGAAGCCGGAGAGCTGGTCCACCATGGTGTTCACGGTGAGCTTCAGCTCCAGCAGTTCGCCGGTGGCCTCCACGGTGATCTTGCGGCTGAGGTCGCCGTTGGCGACCGCGGTGGTCACCAGGGCGATGTCGCGGACCTGTGAGGTCAGCCGGGCCGCCATGGCGTTGACGGCCTCGGTCACCCCGCGCCAGGTGCCCGACATGCCCTGCACCCGGGCCCGGCCGCCGAGCCTGCCCTCGGTGCCGACCTCGCGCGCTACCCGGGCCACTTCGCTGGTGAACAGCGACAGTTGGTCGCACATCTGGTTCACCGCCCGGGCCATCCGGCGCAGGTCGCCGCGCAGCGGCCGGCTGCCCTCGTGCAGGTCGACCCGGAGCGAGAGGTCCCCGCTGGCCACCGCGTTGAGCACCCGGGTGGTGTTGGTGACCGGTACCACCAGGTCGTCCATCAGCGCGTTGACCGCCTGCACGCCGGTGGTCCAGGAGCCCTGCCCGGGGCTGGCCGAGAGCCGCTCGTCCAGCCGGCCCTGCCGGGTCACCTCCCGGCGCACCCGGGTGAGTTCGCCGACCAGGTGCTCGTTGCGCTCCACCACCTGGTTGAACACCCCGGCCAGTTCTCCGGCCAGGCCGTCGGCGGAGTGGTCGAGCCTGGTGTGGAAGTTGCCGTCGCGCAGGCCGGTGAGCGCGGCGAGGAGCGGACGTAGTTCGCTGACCCGGAGCCAGCCCTCGACCCTGCCGTCGGGGGGCAGCGGCCGGCCTTGGGCGTCGGCCTGAGCGGGGACAGGGGCGGTGGCGGATGCGCTGGACCTCGGAGCCCGTACCATGGCGCGACTTCCTGTGACTCGTTGTGCGTGACTGGACTCATTCTGTCACTCTGGCAGTCGGGTCGAGGAGAACTCGGTGATACGGCAGCACGGAACGGCAGGGGCGGCTATGGACCAGGGATCGGCGGCGCCGCGGATGTCGCCGCGGGCGCGGATCACACTGACCTCCCGCGCCGGTGCCCCGGAGCGCGCCGGAGCCTTCGCCCGGGCCGCGCTGCAGGCCTGGGGTGAGGCTGAACTCGCGGATGAGGCAGGCAAGTTGGCCAGCGAGCTGGTGGACGTCGCAGCGCGTGGGGCGGGGGCCAGGTTGGAGATCAGGTGCGCCATCGACTCCGCGGCGGTCCCGCCGGAGTTCCTCTTCGAGGTCGTCGACCGGAGTGCCGCCGTCGACCGGGGTTCCGCCGTCGATCGGGGTGCTGCCGGCGCCGGCGGCGACCGGTCCCAGATCGCCCGGATTCCGCTGACGAAACGTCAGAACAGCTCCCGGGTGCGGATCGGTGCGGTCGTCGTGGACCGCTCCGGGCTGGTGGTCGACGTCGGCGAGGAGGCCGCTGAGCTGCTCGGACACGGCCGCGCCGACCTGCTGGGACGCCGGCTGGCCGAACTCTGGTGCGGTGCGCTGCGGGCCGAGCCGACCGGTGCCGGCCGATGGCAGGGCGAACGGACGGTACGGCGCGCGGACGGCGGCACGGCGGAGCTGTTCGCGGTCCGGTCGCAGCGGAACCGGTTGCAGCCGAAGGGATTGGAGTGCGCGGACGGCCGCACTCCGGGGTACGCGCCGGAGTGGGAGACCGTCTGGCTGCTGGTGGACCGTCAGAACCAGGACCTCCTGCTCGCCGACGGAGCCGCGCCCGCCCCGCCCGTCCCGTCCACCGGGCCTGACCGGACCGCCGACCGCGGTCCGCTGCGGGACCGCCTCGGCGGCTGCCCCGACGAGCGGACGCTGCTGGACCGCGCGGCCGGGCTGCTCCAGGAGCTCGGCGGGGCCGCGGCCGTCCACCTGCTGCTGCCCTGCGCCGGGGACGGCCCTGCGGACCTGCTGGAGATCGGGGCCAGTACCGATCCGCTGGCGGTCGTCGGCCTGCGGACCAAACCGGCGGCGCTCGCCCCGGCCGGAGTCCCGCCGGCCCGCCTCGGCCGCGTCCCGCTGGAGGCCGCGGGCCAGTCGCTGGGCCTGGTCGTCGCCGCCGGACCGGCCGGGGCGCCGCTCGGACCGGCCGCGCTGGCCCGGCTCCGGTCCGCCGCCGACACCGTCGCCGCCGAGCTGTGGCGGCTGCGCTCGGCCCTGGCCGAACGGCAGCGGCAGGGCGGGGTGGCCCTGCTCGCCGAGGCCGGCGAACTGCTCGGCGGGGTCCTGGACGAGGAGCAGGTGGCCGCCCTCGCCGCGCAGCTGGTCGTCCCCAGGATCGCCGACTGGGCGGCGGTCTACCTCGCCGACCCGGACGACCCGGCACGGCGGCAGCCGTCCAGGCTCGCGGTGGTGTGGCATAGCGACGAGCGCCGGGTCGGGCCGCTGCGCGCCCTGCTGGAGGCCTCGGGCGTCGACGCGCCCGTGCCTGGGTTCGTCCGGTCCGTCCCGCTGGAACAGCAGGGGGTCGGCCTGGGCACGCTGGTGGTCGGACGGTCCACCCCGCTCTCGCCCGGGCTGGCCAGACTGACCGAGGAGCTGGCCCGCCGGATCGCGCTCGCCCTCGCGGTGGCCCGGGCCCTGCGCCGGCAGACCCACACCAGCCATGTGCTGCAGAGCAGCCTGGTGCCGCAGCAGCTGTCCCCGGTCCCGGGGATCGAGACCGCCCTGGTCTACGAGCCGGCGATGTCGGGGGACGACGTCGGCGGCGACTTCTACGACGTCTTCCCGCTGAGCGGTGGGCGCTGGGGGTTCGTCCTCGGCGACGTCTGCGGCCACGGGCCCGAGGCCGCCGCGGTCACCGGACTCGCCCGGTACGCCCTGCGGATGCTCACCCGGGAGTTCCCCGGGCTGCACCCGGTCCCTGATCCGGCCGCCGTGCTCGGCCGGCTGAACCAGGTGATCGTGGACGAGGGCGACCGCGGCCGGCTGCTGAGCCTGGTGTACGGGGAGCTGGCCCCCCGCGCGGAGGGCGGGGTCCGCTGCTCGGCCGTCTGCGCGGGCGGCCCGCCGCCGCTCCGGCTCCGCCCGGACGGCAAGGTCGAGGAGGTGGCCGGACCGCAGCTGATGCTCGGGGTCCTGTCCGGGCACCCCTATGTGACCGAGACCTTCCTGCTGGACCCCGGCGACCTGCTGCTGTGCGTCACCGACGGGGTCACCGAGCGGCGCGACGGCGCCACCCAGCTGGACGACCAGGACGGGCTGGCCGCGCTGCTGGCCGAGTGCACCGGCCTGACCGCGGCGGGCACGGCGCAGCGGCTGCGCCGTGCGGTGCACGCCTTCTCCCGCGAGCCGTCCAGGGACGACCTGGCCATACTGGCGCTGCGGGTGCGCCAGTAGCCGGCCGCCCGGTCGAACGCGCGACCGGCCGCGCAGTCCGGACGAACCCCGCGGATGCCGGACAATGGGCCCATGCCCTCCGCACTCCCCGACGGCGAAGCCGTCCCCGCCGACGGGGCCCTGCCCGAGCACGCGCTGAGCGAGCTCGGACGGCGGCCCTTCGGTTTCTACCTCCACGTCCCGTACTGCGCCACCCGCTGCGGGTACTGCGACTTCAACACCTACACGGCCACCGAGCTGCGCTCCTCCGGCGCGGTGGCCTCGCAGGACACCTACGCGGACAACCTGGTCGCCGAGATCCGCCAGGCCCGCCGGATCCTCGGCGACGCCGAGCTGCCGGTCGAGACGGTGTTCCTGGGCGGTGGGACGCCCACCCTGCTGCCGGCCGCCGACCTGGTCCGGATGCTGGCCGCGATCAGGGAGGAGTTCGGGCTCGCCGACGGCGCCGAGGTCACCACCGAGGCCAATCCGGAGTCGGTCGACCCGGCCTATCTGGCGGAGCTGCGCGAGGGCGGCTTCAACCGGCTGAGCTTCGGCATGCAGAGTGCCCGTCCGCATGTGCTGGAACTGCTGGACCGCAGGCACACCCCGGGCCGGCCCGAGGCCTGTGTCGCCGAGGCCCGCGCGGCCGGCTTCGAGCACGTCAACCTGGACCTGATCTACGGCACCCCGGGGGAGAGCGACGACGACTGGCGCGCCTCGCTGGAGGCGGCCCTGGGCGCGGAGCCGGACCATGTCTCGGCCTACGCCCTGATCGTCGAGGACGGCACCAGGCTCGCCGCCCGGATCCGCCGCGGCGAGATCCCGATGACCGACGACGACGTCCACGCCGACCGCTACCTGATCGCCGAGGAACTGCTCGGCGCCGCCGGGCTGGACTGGTACGAGGTCTCCAACTGGGCCAGGACCCCGGAGGCCCGCTGCCGCCACAACGAGCTCTACTGGACCGGCGCGGACTGGTGGGGCGCCGGCCCGGGCGCGCACAGCCATGTCGGCGGCGTGCGGTGGTGGAACGTCAAACACCCTGCGGCGTACGCGCAGGCGCTCGCCGAGGAACGCACCCCCGCGCAGGGGCGCGAGCGGCTGGCGGACGAGGACCGCCGGGTCGAGCGCATCCTGCTGGAGCTGCGACTCTCCGAGGGCTGCCCGCTCGACCTGCTGCACGAGGCCGGCCGCAAGGCCGCCGACCGGGCCCTGGCCGACGGGCTGCTCGCGGCCCAACCCTTCGCTGCCGGGCGGGCGGTGCTGACGCTGCGCGGGCGGCTGCTGGCCGACGCGGTGGTGCGGGACCTGGTGGACTGAGAGCGGAGTGACACCGCGTGGTCCGGGAGCGCACCGTGTGGTTCGGGAGCACAGCCGGATCCGCTACTGTTTCTCACTTCTTGTCCTATGGTGCGACAAGAGGCGGGAGGGGCTGGGGTGGCATTCGGCACGACGACACCGCGCAACGCCACCACCGATGCCGCGTTCCACGCGTTCTTCGAGGAGCGTCACCGCGAGCTGTCCCGCCTCGCCTACCTGCTCACCGGTGAGGCGGACGCCGCCGACGACCTGGCGGCCGACGCGCTGCTGGAGGTCTGGCGGCACTGGGAGCGGGTCAGCGCCGCCGACAGCCCCGCGGCGTACGCGCGTGGAGTGGTCGCCAACCTCTGCCGCAACCGCATCCGCAAGCTCACCCGCGAGCGGGCCGGACTGCGCGGCTGGGGCACGCTGTGGCGGGACCGGGAGTCGGTCTCCGGCACGGACGTCCCGGCCGTCGTCGACGTCCGCGGCGCGCTGCGCCGGCTGCCGCACCGGCGGCGGGCCTGCGTGGTGCTGCGTTACGCCTTCGACCTGTCCGAAAGGGAGACCGCGGCGGCGCTGGGGATATCGGTGGGCACGGTGAAGAGCCAGACCTCCAGGGGCGCGGCGCAGCTCGCCGAGCTGCTGGCCGGGCGCCCTGAGGCACAATGGCTGGTCGCGGCAGGGGAGGAGGGCTGATGTCGCAGCAGAAGTCCCGACAGGACCAGGACCAGGAGCGGCTCGCCGCCGTCCTGCGCACCGAGGCGGAGCGCCACCGGCCGGACCGCGAGGCGATGCTGGCCAGGGTCGAACGCGGGCAGTTCAGCGGCGCGGTGCGCGGCCGCCGTCGGCGGACCTCCGGCCGGGCCGGGCTGCGGCTCGCCGGGATCGTCCTGGCCAGCGCGGTCGGCTTCGGCCTGAGCGTCGCCGGGACCTGGGCGGCGGTGGGAGAGTTCAGCGCGCCCAAGCCGACCGAGCCGGTGGTCGCGGTGACCACCCCCAGCTCGGTGGGCAGCGCGGAGGCGACCCCGTCGCCGTCGCCCTCGTCCGCTCCGGCCTCACCGTCGGCGGGCGCCTCCTCGCCGTCCACGGCCACCGGGACCGCGGGGGCCACCGGCGCCACCCGGGTGCAGCAGGGGTTCCTCTGGTCGGACGGCTCCATCGACCCGCACAGCAACACCAGTTGGTCGCAGAGCAACATCACCCTGAAGAACCGCTACACCGTCACCGCGCTGGACGTGACGGTCACTCTGGCGGACACCCCCGGTCTCAGCAGCACCGGTGCCTGGTCCACCGTCCCCGCCGCCGACCTCGACACCACGGTCACCAGCCGGAACGGCACCCTGGTCTACGAGTTCAAGCTCAAGCCGGGGGCGACGCTGGCCCCGGGCAGCTATGTCTTCGCCGGGCAGTACAACCACGCGGCCGGCGGCCGCGACGCCGGCCAGGACACCTACCGGGCCACCGCCACGGGCCACGGCTCCGGGGCCGAGGTCTACGGCAACTTCGCCGCCACCCACTAGCGGGCCCTGCCTGGCCGGTCGCGCAGTTCCCCGCGCCCCCAACGGTGCTGCAGGTGAAGGTTCTGTGAACGGGGCAACCTCTTCGCGCGGTCGGACCACTGGAGGTCAAGAGCGCTGCCTGCAGCGGCGCTGAAGCCGACCGTACGAAGGGCCGACCCGGTGCCTGAGCCAGACCTCGACCGTGCCACCCCGCAGCAGCACCACCGCCGTTCCCGGACCACCCGCAGGCTGGTCGCCGCCGGCGCCGTGCTGGCCGCCGTCGGCGGTGCGGCGGCGGTGCCGCTGTTCGCGGACGCGGCCTCGACCGCCACCCTCACGGTGGCCGCCGACGGCAGCGCCGAGTACACCACCGTGCAGGCGGCGGTGAACGCGGCCGCCGCCGGGGACACCATCAGCATCGCCAAGGGCACCTACCACGAGGTGGTCTCGGTCCCGGTCACCAAGACCGGACTGACCGTCAAGGGCGCCACCGGCAACCCCGAGGACGTGGTGATCACCTACGGCAACGCCTCCGGCACCCCCAAGTCGGACGGGACGACCTACGGCACCCTGGGCAGCGCCACCGCGACCTTCGCCGCCGCCGGGGTGACGGTGGAGAACATCACCGTCACCAACTCCTTCAGCAAGGCCGCGAATCCCAGCATCACCGCGGGGCAGGCGGTGGCGCTCAACGCCGAGGGCGACCGGCAGGTCTACCGCAACGACCGCTTCCTGGGCCACCAGGACACCCTGCTGGCCTGGTCGCCCAGCGCCACCGCGCAGACCAGGCAGTACTTCTCCAACGTCTTCATCAAGGGCGACGTCGACTTCATCTTCGGCAACGCGACCGCCGTCTTCGACCACGCCAACATCCAGGCCATCGACGACGGCGCGGCGGCCGGGGGCCTCAACGGCTTCCTCACCGCGGCGAACACCGACTCGTCGAAGACCTACGGCTTCCTCATCACCAACAGCACGGTCTACAGCACCGCCGCCGCCAACACCTACTACCTGGGGCGGCCCTGGCACACCAACAGCACCGCGGTCGCCCAGGTGGTGGTCCGCAACACGGTGCTGCCCGCAGCGATCAAGGCGGCCACGCCGTGGACCGACATGAGCGGGTTCGCCTGGACCTCGGCCCGGTTCAAGTCCTACCTCAACACCGGTGCAGGATCCGGCAGTTACACCGGCAGCCCGCAGCTGACGGCGGCTCAGGCCGCCAACTACACGGCGGCCAGGTACCTGGCCGGGACCGACGGCTGGAACCCGATCCAGTAGTCGCAGCCCCTCCACCTTTCTCATCCCACTTTCTCCGAGGAACCCTCATGCACCGCAAGAGCAAGCACACCAAGGCCCGTATCGCCGTCGCCACCGGCGTCGTCGCGCTGGTGGGCGGCGGGCTGGTGGTGGCCAACGCCGGCGCCGCCACCACCGCAGTCCCGGCCGTGGCCACCGGCGACACCCGTACGGTGACCCAGCCGGTCCTGCCGAGCGGCACCTGCCAGACCCTCAGGTCCGGGCTCACCATGGCCAACGGCTTCTCCAGCACCGCGAACGAGACCACCCCGCCGGACACCGCGCGCATCCAGGCCGCGCTGGACGCCTGCAAGGGCACCGGCAAGAAGGTGGTGCTGGCGGCCACCGACTCCACCCACAAGGCGTTCCTGTCCGGGCCGGTCACGGTCCACGCGGGCGAGGTGCTGGTGATCAACGCGACGGTGACCCTGTACGGCTCGCTCAACGCCGCCAACTACCAGGTGAGCGGCAAGCCGACCTGCGGCACGCTGTCCAGCAGCGAGGGCGGCTGCAGTCCGCTGATCACCGTGAGCGGGGACGACGCCGGTATCGAGGGAGTCCAGAACTCGAGCGGTCAGCAGGGCCGGATCGACGGCCGCGGCGAGGACGACATCCTCGGCACCAGCACCACCTGGTGGGGGCTGGCCACGGCCGCGCAGGCGGCGGGCTCCAACCAGAACAACCCCCGGCTGGTCCAGATCAACAGCTCGGACAACTTCACGCTCTACGACATCGACCTGCTCAACGCCGCCAACTTCCACGTGGTCTTCAACGGCGGCGACGGCTTCACCGCCTGGGGCGTCCGGATCAAGACCCCGGCCACCGCCCGCAACACCGACGGCATCGACCCGGCCGGCGCCACCAATGTCACCATCGCCGACTCCTACATCCAGGACGGCGACGACGGCATCGCCATCAAGGGCGGCTCCAAGGCCAGCAGCAACATCACCGTCAAGGGCAACCACTTCTACGGCACCCACGGCATCTCCATCGGCTCGGAGACCTACAGCGGCGTCAGCAACGTCCTGGTCTCCGGCAACACCGTCACCGGCACCGACAGCGCGGGCAACGTCAGCTTCAGCAGCACCGGGCTGCGGATCAAGTCCTCGGCGGCCAGCGGCGGCACCGTCTCCAAGGTCACCTACACCTCCAACTGCCTGACCGCGGTGAAGGCCCCGCTGGTCTTTGACACCCACTACTCCTCCGGCACCGGCTCCTACACCCCGTACTTCACCGACATCGTCGTCAACGGCCTGAAGTCCACCAGCTCGGTCAGCGGCGCCAAGTCCACCCTGGTCGGCCTGAACGCCTCCCACCCGCTGGGCCTGACCCTGGAGAACGTCAGCCTGGACACCACCGCCGCCACCGCCTCCTACGCGGCGGTCGGCCTCTACAACAGCAACCTCAGCCCCACCGGCACCGGCGTGAGCACCAGCACGGTGGCCGGCTCAGGCTCGGTCCCCAGCTGCACCTTCCCCAGCTACCCGACGCTCTGACCGTCCGTCACGAAGTCGATCAGCTCCTCGACCCGGCCCAGCAGGGCCGGGTCGAGGTCCCTGAAGGAGTCCACCGAGGCGAGGATGCGCTTCCAGGCGGCGGGGGTGTCCACCGGCCAGCCGAGGCGGCGGCAGACGCCCTCCTTCCACTCCTCGCCGCGGGGGACGTCGGGCCAGGCCGCGATGCCCACCGAGGAGGGCTTCACGGCCGCCCAGACGTCGATGTAGGGGTGGCCGACCACCAGCACGTCGGCGCCGCCGACCTGTGCCGCGATCCGGGACTCCTTGCTGCCCGGGACCAGGTGGTCCACCAGCACGCCCAGCCGCCGCCCCGGTTCCGGCGCGAACTCGGCGACGATGGCCGGGAGGTCGTCGATGCCCTCCAGGTACTCCACCACCACGCCCTCGATCCGCAGGTCGTCGCCCCAGACCCGCTCGACCAGTTCGGCGTCGTGGCGCCCCTCGACGTAGATCCGGCTGGGCAGCGCCACCCGGGCCCGCGCGCCCTGGACCGCCACCGACCCCGAGGCGGTGCGGGCCGGGGCGACCGGCACCGGTGCGGCGACCGATCCCGGGCGCACCAGGGTGACCGGCTTGCCGTCCACCAGGAAGCCGCTCGGGGTCATCGGGAAGACCCGCAGCCTGCGGTGCCGGTCCTCGAGTGTCACGGTGAAGCCCTCGGCGGTCTTCTCGCAGCGCACCACGGCGCCGCAGAAACCGGTCACCACCTCCTCCACCACCAGGTCCCGCTCGGCGGGCAGCTCGGGGGCCGGGGTGGAGCGCTTCCAGGGCGGGGTCAGATCGTAGGTCCGGGTCACAGGCCGGGCGCTCCCCAGACCGGGAACCAGCGGGTCAGGTCCTGCTCGACCCGCAGGTCGTTGCCGAGCATCGCCTTGATCTCCAGCTCCAGCGCGTTGTCCCGCCGCTCCCCGCCGCCGGGCTTCGGGGCGAAGGGGTAGAAGCTGCCGCGCTTGTAGATGTAGACCAGCGCCAGCGGACGCTGCTGGGCGTCGGTGAAGTTCACCAGCGAGCAGAGCAGCTGCGGGCCGAAGCCGGTGCTCTCCAGCGCCGAGTTGATCGCATGGACGTCGTTGACCAGCGAGACGATGTCCTCGGCGGGCTGACGGGCGGTCATCCAGGAGTAGCCGTAGGAGTCCCGGCTGGACTCGATGGCGATGCCGCCGCGCTCCACGTCCGCGTCCAGCAGTGCCTGCACGTCCTGCTGGACCTGGGCGAAGGCGCCACCCTCCACGGAGGCGAAGCAGACCGAGCCGACGCCGGTGGGCTTGAAGCCGGCCGCCGCCTCCAGGGTGATCGCGGCCGAGGGCAGCCCGAACAGCTGGTCGAGGTCCGGCTTGACGGGCTTGGTGCGGCCGAGCAGGGCGTCCAGGAAGCCCATGGGTTCGCTCCTCAGAGGGCAGGTGATCAGAGGGCAGGTGACTCAGACAGCAGATGAAGGGCGGGGTTACTGACGGCCCAGCTCGGCGCTGATCCGGCCGAGCTGCTCCAGCCGCTTCTCCAGCGAGGGGTGGGTGGAGAAGGCCTGGCTGGCGACCTGGCGGGCGGAGACCGCCGGGGCGAAGTAGAAGGCGTTGAAGGGCTGGGCCCGGCGCAGGTCCTGGGTGGGGATGGCCGCCATCTGCCCGCTGACCTTGGTGAGCGCCGAGGCCAGCGCCGAGGGCCGGCCGGTCAGCAGCGCGGCCGAGCGGTCGGCGGAGAGCTCGCGGTAGCGGGAGAGCAGCCGGGTCAGCAGGAAGCTGATGGTGTAGACGACGGCGCTGACGCCGATGACGATCAGGGCCGCCACCGCCGTGTTGTCGCCGTCGCGGTCGTCGCGGCTGCTGAAGCCGCCGAACATGCCGAACTGCAGTCCGACCCGGGTGATGATGCCGGCCAGCACGCCCAGGAAGCCGGCGATGGTCATCACCGCGACGTCCTTGTGCGCGACGTGCGACATCTCGTGCGCCAGCACGCCCTCCAGCTCCTCCGGCTCCAGCCGGCGCAGCAGACCGGTGGTCACGCACACCACCGCGTTCTTCTCGTTGCGTCCGGTGGCGAAGGCATTGGGGATGTCACTCTGCGCGACCGCGACCTTGGGCTTCTGCATGTCCGCCAGGGCGCAGAGCCGGTCCACCGTGCCGTGCAGCTCCGGGTACTCCTGGGCGGAGACCTCGCGGGCGCCCATGCTGAAGGCCGCGATCTTGTCGCTGAACCAGAACTGGGCGATGAACAGGCCGCCGGCGATGATCACCACGAACGGCCAGGCGCCCTTCAGCAGCACGATCAGTGCGCCCACGAACACCACGTACAGCAGGCCGATGAAGAACATCGTCATCAGCATCCGGCTCGTCAGTCCGCGGTCCGGTGCGAAGCGTGTCCTGGCCATGGCCCCTCCTCGAAAATGTGCGTGCTACCCAATTCTGCCCTGTTCGGGCCTACCAACAGGTACGTACGGGACGGCCCAGGCGTTCCGGTCGCGTACCCTCGCGCCTTACACTGGCCGCACAGCTCTTGGCACTCATTCATCCAGAGTGCCAGTTCTGGCCAGAGTGTTCGGCCCGGCGCCCGGCAGGACCGGTAGGGAGTGAGGTGCGTGCCCCGTGCTTGAGGAGCGCAAGCTCGACGACCGCAAGCTGGCGGTTCTGCGTGCCATCGTCCAGGACTACGTCGGCACCGAGGAGCCGGTCGGCTCCAAAGCCTTGGTGGAACGCCACAACCTCGGCGTGTCGCCGGCCACGGTGCGTAACGACATGGCGACGCTGGAGGACGAGGGCTACATCCACCAGCCGCACACCAGTGCGGGCCGGGTGCCCACCGACAAGGGCTACCGGCTCTTCGTCGACCGGCTCACCGAGGTGAAGCCGATGTCCGGGGCCGAGCGCCGGGCGATCGGCAGCTTCCTGGACCACGCCGTCGACCTGGACGACGTGGTGGCCCGCACGGTCCGGCTGCTGGCGCAGCTGACCCGGCAGGTCGCGGTGGTGCAGTACCCCTCGCTGTCCCGGTCCACGGTCCGCCACGTCGAACTGGTCGCGCTGACGCCGACCCGGCTGATGCTGGTGCTGATCACCGACACCGGACGGGTGGAGCAGCGGCTCATCGACTGCCCCACTGCGGTCGGCGAGACCGTCCTCGCGGATCTTCGCTCCCGGCTGAACACCAGGGCCGGCGGGCAGCGCTTCGTCGAGGTGCCGACGCTGCTCCAGGACCTGCCCGAGAGCTTCGAACGGGAGGACCGGGGCGCGGTCACGGCCGTCCTCAGCACCCTGTTCGAGGCGCTGGCCGAGCAGACCGAGGAGCGGGTCGTGATCGGCGGCTCGGCCAACCTGACCCGCTTCCCGCACGACTTCCCGCTCACCATCGCCCCGGTACTGGAGGCGCTGGAGGAGCAGGTGGTCCTGCTGAAGCTGCTCGGCGAGACCGGCGACGCGGGCATGATGGTTCGGATCGGTCACGAGAACGCCTACGAAGGGCTGAATTCCACGTCGGTCGTGTCGGTGGGCTACGGTTCGGGCGACGAGACCGTCGCCAAACTGGGCGTGGTCGGACCGACGCGGATGGACTACCCGGGCACGATGGGCGCCGTCCGGGCCGTTGCACGATACGTCGGTCAGATCCTGGCTGCGTCCTAGCAGTCCTCTGGACCCCTCGAAACGGAAACAAGCGGAGCATTTTGGTGGCCACGGACTACTACGCGGTACTCGGCGTCCGGCGTGACGCGGGTCAGGACGAGATCAAGAAGGCGTTCCGCCGGCTGGCGCGCGAGCTCCACCCGGACGTCAACCCCGACCCGAAGACGCAGGAGCGGTTCAAGGAGATCAACGCCGCCTACGAGGTCCTCTCCGACCCCAACAAGCGGCAGGTCTACGACCTGGGCGGGGACCCGCTCTCGGCGAGCGGCGGCGGCGCGGGCCCCGGCGGCTTCGGTGCGGGCGCGGGCTTCGGCTTCAGCGACATCATGGACGCCTTCTTCGGCGCGTCCGGGGGCCAGCGCGGGCCGCGCTCGCGCACCCGGCGCGGCCAGGACGCGATGATCCGGATCGACATCGACCTCGAAGAGGCCGCGTTCGGCACCACCAAGGACATCCAGGTCGACACCGCCGTCGTCTGCACCACCTGCAACGGCGAGGGCGCCGCCCCGGGCACCTCCGCGCAGACCTGCGACATGTGCCGCGGCCGCGGCGAGGTGTCCCAGGTCACCCGGTCCTTCCTGGGCCAGGTCATGACCTCCCGCCCGTGCCCGCAGTGCCAGGGCTTCGGCACCGTGGTGCCCACCCCCTGCCCGGAGTGCGCCGGTGACGGCCGGGTCCGCGCCCGGCGCACGCTGACCGTGAAGATCCCGGCCGGTGTCGACAACGGCACCCGGATCCAGCTGGCCGGCGAGGGCGAGGTCGGCCCCGGCGGCGGCCCGGCCGGCGACCTCTACGTGGAGATCAGCGAGAACGCCCACTCCACCTTCCAGCGCCGCGGCGACGACCTGCACTGCACGGTCACCCTGCCGATGACGGCGGCGTCGCTCGGCACCAAGGTCCCGCTGGAGACCCTGGACGGCACCGTCGAGATCGACGTCCGCCCCGGCACCCAGTCAGGACAGTCCATCCCGCTGCACGGACGCGGCATCACCCACCTGCGCGGCGGTGGGCGCGGCGACCTGATAGTGCACGTCGAGGTGCAGACGCCCAGCAAGCTCGACCCCGAGCAGGAGGAGCTGCTGCGGCGGCTGGCCAAGCTGCGCGGCGAGGAGCGCCCCTCGGGGACCTTCGCACCCGGGCAGCAGGGCCTGTTCTCCCGTCTGAAGGACGCCTTCAACGGTCGCTCCTGAGCGCCCGTCAGTACAGCAGTGGAGTAGGTACGGCATGACAGCCCCGGTGTTCGTCGTCGACAGCGCGCAGCTCGCCCCGGTCGGGGCGGTGGTGCGGCTGGACGGCCCCGAGGGCCGTCATGCCGTCGCCGTCCGCAGGCTCGCCGTCGGCGAGCCGGTGGTGCTGGCGGACGGCGCGGGAGCGGCCGTCTCCGGCTCCGTGGTCGGCGTGGTCGGCAAGGACGTGCTGGAGGTCCGGGTCGACGCGCTGCTGGCCGAGCCCGAGCCGGCGGTGCGGGTCGTGGTGGTCCAGGCCCTGCCCAAGGGGGACCGCGGGGAGCTGGCGGTCGAGCTGATGACCGAGGCCGGCGTGGACGAGGTGGTGCCCTGGGCGGCCTCGCGCTGCATCACCCAGTGGAAGGGCGAGCGCGGGGCCAAGGCGCTGGCCAAGTGGCGCGCCACCGCGAGGGAGGCCGGCAAGCAGTCCCGCCGGCTGCGGTTCCCGGTGGTCCGCGACCCGATGACCACCCGTCAGTTGGCCGGACTCCTCTCCGGGGCGGCGCTGGCCGCGGTGCTCCACGAGGAGGGATCGTTGCCGCTGGCCACTGCGGAGCTCCCCGTCAAGGGCGACATCGTCCTCGTCGTCGGCCCGGAGGGTGGCGTCTCGCCGGACGAACTCGCCCAGTTCGCGGCTGCCGGCGCGGCCCCTTACCGCCTGGGCCCGTCCGTGCTCCGCACGTCCACGGCGGGCGTGGCGGCAGGCTCCGTGCTGTTGGCCCGTACAGGGCGCTGGGGCTGACGTCCTTGCTTGGCTGCGGACCGTAGCTGGCTTGTCGCGCAGTTCCCCGCGCCCCCAGGTGGGTGCAACTGACCCACAGCCGTTCAGTTGCAGCCCCCTTAGGGGCGCGGGGAACTGCGCGAGAACCCCGCTCCCAGCCGCACGTATCGCCGTCAGCCAAAACCTTGCCCCACTGTTCGGGGTGACAGCTAAGGTGACCGCGTGACACACGCCGACAGCTACCTCCGTTACCCCCACGTCCAAGCTGACCTGGTCACCTTCGTGGCCGAGGACGACGTCTGGCTCGCCCCCGTCGCCGGCGGCCGGGCCTGGCGCGTGAGCGCCGACCAGGTCCCGGTGGCCCGCCCGCGGATCTCCCCGGACGGCCGGTGGATCGCCTGGGCCTCGACCCGTGACGGCGCACCGGAGGTGCATGTCGCACCGGCCGACGGCGGCCCCGCGCGACGGCTGACCTACTGGGGCAGCCTGCAGACCACGGTGCTGGGATGGACCGCCGAGGGCGAGGTCCTCGCCCTGAGCTCGGTCGGCAGGATGTCACGGGCGCACCCGTGGGCCTATGAAGTCCCGCTGGACGGCTCCCCGGCCAGGGAACTCCCGTACGGCCGCGTCGGCGGCGTCGCAGCCGAGCCCGGCGGGGACCGCGTCCTGCTGTCCAGCGCCGGGATGGGCCGCGAGCCCGCGCACTGGAAGCGCTACCGCGGCGGCACCGCCGGCAAGCTCTGGATCGGCACCGAGGGCGACTTCAGCCGGCTGCACGCCGACCTCGACGGCCGGGCCAACATCGACTCCCCGATGTGGGTCGGCGACCGGGTCGCCTTCCTCAGCGACCAGGACGGTGTCGCCCAGCTGTGGTCCAGTCTGCCCGACGGCTCCGACCTGCGCCGCCACAGCGACCACGAGTTCTACGCCCGCAACGCCTCCACCGACGGCACCCGGGTGGTCTACCACAGCGGCGGCGACCTCTATCTGGTCGAGGACCTGACGGACGCCCGCCCCCGCCGCCTGGAGATCCGTCTCGGCGGCCCCCGGGTCGACCGCCAGCCGTACCCGATCAACGCCGCCCGCCACCTCGGGCACATCGCCCCGGACGCCGAGGCCCGGGCCAGCGTCATCGAGGTCCGCGGCAGCATCCACCGGGTCACCCACCGCGACGGGCCGGCGCGTGCGCTCTCGGCCACGCCGGGCGTGCGCAACCGTCTGCCCCAGGTGCTCGCTGACGGCGGGTCGGTGTGGGTCACCGACGCCGAGGGCGAGGACGGGCTGGAGTTCTCCGACGGCCGCCGGATCGCCGTCGGCGCCCTGGGCCGGGTCGAGGAGCTCACCGCCTCCCCGGACGGCTCCACCCTCGCCGTGGCCAACCGCGACGGCCTGGTCCTGCTGGTCACCGTCGCCGACGGCACCGTCCGCGAGCTGGACCGCAGCGGCGCCGCCCAGGCCAGCGGCCTCGCCTTCGCGCCGGACTCGCAGTGGCTGGTCTGGTCGCACTGCGCCGACTCCGAGGAGGTGCCGCGCCAGCTGCGGCTGGCCCAGCTCGCCGAAGGCACCGTCACCGAGCTGACCCCGCCCCGCTTCAACGACTACGCGCCGACCTTCACCACCGACGGCAAGCACCTCGCCTTCCTGTCGATGCGCGACTTCGACCCGGTCTACGACGAGCACGTCTTCGACCTCTCCTTCCCGCTCGCCTGCCGCCCCTACCTGCTCACCCTGGCGGCGGACACCCTCTCCCCGTTCGGCCCGCAGCCGCTGGGCCGGGCCCTGGGCAAGGGCGACAAGGACAGCGACTCCGAGGACGGCGACCAGGCCGAGGACGCCACCAAGGACTCCGCCGACGGCACCGCAGGCGAGGGCGACGAGGACGGCGCCGACGCCCCCGCCCGCACCCGGCTGGACCTGGAGGGCCTGTCCGACCGGATCGTCCCCTTCCCGGTCTCCAGCGGCCGCTACACCGACCTGCGCGCGGTCAAGGGCGGGGTGGTGTGGCTGGAGCACCCGCTCACCGGCGAGCTGGGCAACGCCAAGGCCACTCCGGAGGGCGAGGCCGAGCGCAGCAGCCTGGAGCGGTTCGACTTCGGCACCCGCCGGGCCGAGACCCTGGTCGACGAGCTGGACCGGTTCGCCGTCAGCGGCGACGGCAGCCGCCTCGCCGTGGTCGACCGCAACGAGCTGCGGATCGTCCCGGCGGACCACCGGGTCGGCAAGGACGAGCAGGACGACGCCGCGACCGTGGACCTCTCCCGGATCCGGGTCACCGTCGACCCCGCCGCCGAGTGGCGGCAGATGTTCGACGAGACCGCCCGGCTGATGCGCGACAACTTCTGGCGCGTCGACATGAACGGCATCGACTGGACCGGCATCCAGGCCCGCTACCGCCCGCTGGTGGAGCGGGTCGGCAGCTACAGCGAGCTGGTCGACCTGCTGTGGGAGCTGCAGGCCGAGCCGGGCACCTCGCACGCCTACGTCCAGCCCGTCGGGCAGGGCGTGGCCGGCAACCGCCGGCAGGGGCTGCTCGGGGCGGACCTGGTCCGCGACGAGGCGGGGGTGTGGCGGGTCGCCCGGGTGCTGCCCGGCGAGTCCTCCGACCCGGCGGCCCGCTCGCCGCTCGGCGCCCCCGGCGTCAGCGTCCGGGCCGGCGAGTCGCTGCTGGCCGTGGACGGCGTCCCGGTGGACAGCACCGCCGGACCCGGTCCGCTGCTGGTCGGCACGGCCGGCAAGCCGGTCGAACTGACCGTCGGTCAGGCCAACGGCGCAGGTGAGGCCACCCGCACCGTGGTGGTGATCCCGCTCGCCACCGAGGAGCCGCTGCGCTACCACGACTGGGTGGCGGGCCGGCGGGCCCATGTCCGCGAGCTGTCCGGCGGACGGCTCGGCTACCTTCACGTTCCCGACATGGTGGCCAACGGCTGGGCCCAGATCCACCGCGACCTGCGTTTCGAGATGGCCCGGGAGGGCCTGATCGTGGACGTCCGGGAGAACCGCGGCGGCCACACCTCGCAGCTGATCATCGAGAAGCTGAACCGCCGGGTCGTCGGCTGGGACCTGGTCCGCACCAGCCCTCCCGTCCCCTACCCGATGGACGCCCCGCGCGGCGCGCTGGTGTCGGTGGCCGACGAGTTCGCCGGATCGGACGGCGACATCGTCAACGCCGCGTTCCAGGCGCTGAAGCTGGGCCCGGTCGTCGGTGTGCGCACCTGGGGCGGGGTCATCGGCATCGACGGCCGGTACTCCCTGGTGGACGGCACCGGGGTGACCCAGCCCCGGTACGCCTTCTGGCTGGACGGCTACGGCTTCGGGGTGGAGAACCACGGCATCGACCCGGACATCGAGGTGGTCTGCACCCCGCAGGACTGGGCCGCCCGCCGTGACCCCCAGCTCGACGAGGCGGTCCGCACGGCGCTGGCCGCGCTGGAGCGGAACCCTGCCGCGGTGCCGCCGCCGATTCCGGGGCTGTAAGGGGGGACGTTCTCTGCTGCGGGCTGTGCATGGCTTGTCGCGCAGTTCCCCGCGCCCCTGGACGTCTGCAAGTGGACCAGTTGCACTTGCTGGGGGCGCGGGGCTCTGCTTGATTAACAGCGTGCGCGACAAGCCATGCACGGCCCGCACCCGAGGATCCCGCCGCCCCCGGAAGGGTCGTTCGCCCACGGGTGATCCCCCCGCCCCGCAACGGGGTTGACCGGCCGGTTAGGGTCGTCGGCATGGCTGAAGACTCCCCGCTGATACGCAGTCTGCGCTCCGCCCTGGAGGCCGCCCCGGCGGACGTCCCGCTGCGTCTGCATCTGGCCGCGCTGCTGCTGGACGACGGCGAGTCCGACCAGGCCGTCGCCGAGATCGCGGTGGCGCTACAGTACGACCCCGGCAGCGCCGAGGCAAGGAAACTGATGCTCCGTGCGATGGGCGTGCCCCCCGTGCCCGCCGCAGCGCCGCCCGCGGCCGAACCGCCCCCCGCGGAGCCGGCCCCGGCCGTGTCCTTCGACTGGGCCTCGGCCGAGCAGCAGCTCAGCGACACCGTCCAGCCCCGCTTCGTGGAGCCCGCCGCGGCCGACGGCGAGGACGACCCCGGCGAGCAGCCGGCCTGGGACATCGAGAGCAGCCAGGTCCGCCTCGCCGACGTCGGCGGCATGACGGAGGTCAAGAAGCGCCTCGAAGCGGCCTTCCTCGCCCCCATGCGCAACCCCGAACTCCGGCGCCTGTACGGCAAGTCGCTCCGCGGCGGCCTGCTCCTGTACGGGCCGCCCGGCTGCGGCAAGACCTTCATCGCCCGCGCCGTCGCCGGGGAGCTGGGGGCCAAGTTCCTCTCCGTCAGCCTCAGCGACATCCTCGACATGTACATCGGCCAGTCCGAACGCAACCTGCACGACGTCTTCGCCGCCGCCCGCGCCAACGCGCCCTGCGTGGTCTTCCTGGACGAGATCGACGCGGTCGGCGGCAAGCGCAGCAGCATGCGCCACAACGCCATGCGCGGCACCGTCAACCAGCTGCTGCTGGAACTCGACGGGGCCCAGTACGACAACGACGGCGTCTTCGTCCTCGCCGCCACCAACTCGCCCTGGGACGTGGACACCGCGCTGCGCCGCCCGGGCCGGCTGGACCGCACCCTGCTGGTGCTCCCGCCGGACCAGGAGGCCCGCGAGTCCATCCTGCGCTACCACCTGAGGGACCGTCCGATCGAGGGCGTCGAGCTCTCCAAACTGGCGAAGAAGACCGACGGCTGGTCCGGCGCCGACCTCGCCCACCTCTGCGAGACCGCCGCGGAGGCGGCGCTGCTGGACTCCGCCGCCAGCGGCCGGGTGCGCATGATCGGGATGCCCGACCTGCTGGCCGCGGCCAAGGAGGTCAAGCCCTCCATCGAGTCCTGGTTCACCGCCGCCCGCAACGTCGCCATGTTCGCCAACGACGGTGGCACCTACGACGACCTGCTGGCCTTCCTGAAGCGGACCCGCCGCCTGTGACCACCGCGGACCGGGTGGCCCGGGCCCGTGCGCTGATGGACCTGGGCCGCCACGACCAGGCCCGCGGGCTGCTCGCCGAGGCCCTGGCCGAGATGCCGGGGGACGCCGCGGCCTGGTCCTCGATGGCCCGCTGCTGCTACCGCACCGACGACTTCGAGTCGGCCCTGCACGCGGCCGACCAGGCGCTGGCGCACAATCCGGCGCTGGCAGCCGCCTGGCGCTGGCGCGCGCTCTCGCTGGCCGAGCTGAAGCGCTGGCAGGAGGCCCACCGCGCCGCCGCCGAGGCGGTCGGCCGCGAACCGCAGAACTGGTCCGGACACATGATCATGGCCCGGGGACTGCTGGCCGACCCCACCCGCGGCGGTGACGACCGGCGGGCGCGGGACGCCGCGCACCGCGCCAGGGAGCTGGCCCCGCACGAGGCGGAGACCCATTTCTACGCCGGCCGGGTGGCCGAGCGCGCCGGACGGGAGGCCGAGGCCGAGGCCTGCTACCGGGAGGCGCTGCGGCTGAACCCGGAGCAGCGCTCGGCCAGGAACCAGCTGGCCCTGATCCAGATGCGGCGCGGCGAGAACTACGCGGCGGCCCAGGGCTTCGCCGCCGTCGCCGCCTCGGCCAAGGGCGCCGAGCTGGGCATCCACAACCTCAAGGTGGTCGCGGTCCGGCTGATCTCCAGGGCCCGCTGGATCTCGGTCGGCGCCCTGGCGGTGGCCGAGGCGGGCGTCATCGCGGTGCCGGACGGCGGCTGGGCCGTGCGCGGGGCGCTGATGGCCGCCCTGCTGGTCGGCTGGGCGGTGTGGGCGGTCTGGGCCGCCCGCCAGGTCCCGCCGCAGCTGCGGATGCCGCTGCTGCGCACGGTCCGCGGCAGCGCCTACGTGCTGCTGGTGCTGCTCGGCGTGGCCGCCTTCACCCTGGCCGCCTTCGTGCTGCTGCTGGTGCCGGTCCTGGCGCCGTTCTGGGGCGAGGTGGTCCTCGCCGCGGTGGCGCTGCAGCTGACCGCGCTGCGGACGGCGGCGGTGCTGGTCCGGAAGGCGAAGCAGCGGGTGGAGTGACCCGGCTACGATGCGGCGTGTCGGGGACCGCAACGAGCACGAGGAGCGCGACGTGTCGGGAGAGCCGCAGGCGGACTGCCTGTTCTGCAGGATCGTGGCCAGGGAGATCCCGGCGACCGTGGTCCGGGAGACGGAGACCACGCTGGCGTTCCGCGACATCAACCCGCAGGCCCCCACCCATGTGCTGGTCGTCCCCAAGGCGCACTACCCGCACGCCGCCGCCCTCGCCGACGCCGATCCGGCGCTGGCCGGCACCCTGCTGGCCGAGGCCGGCCGGGTCGCCGAGGAGGAGAAGGTGGCCGAGTCGGCCGGCGGGGCCGGCTACCGGCTGATCTTCAACACCGGCGCCGGGGCCGGCCAGACCGTGTTCCACGCCCACGTCCACGTCCTGGGCGGCGGGGACGGGCTGCGCGAGAAGCTGGTCTGACCCCCGGATGTCGCAACGCGAGCTGGTGGTGCTGGGGACGGCCAGCCAGGTCCCCACCCGGCACCGCAACCACAACGGCTACCTGCTGCTCTGGGACGGCGAGGGGCTGCTGTTCGACCCGGGCGAGGGCACCCAGCGGCAGCTGCTGTACGCCGGGGTCAGCTCGCACGCGATCACCCGGATCTGCGTCAGCCACTTCCACGGCGACCACTGCCTGGGCCTGCCCGGCGTCATTCAGCGGATCAACCTGGACAAGCCGCCGCACTCCGTGAGCGCCTACTACCCGGCCTCCGGTCAGCGCTTCTTCGAGCGGCTGCACCACGCCAGCGCCTTCCACGAGACCGTCGAACTGCTGCCCGAGCCCATTGCCGGGGCGGGTGGGCTGAAGGCCGCCGGTGCACCGTTCACCCTGACCGCCGAACCCCTCTCGCACCCGGTCGAGTCCTTCGGCTACCGCCTCACCGAACCCGACGGCCGCCGGATGCTGCCGGACCGGCTGGCCGCCCACGGCATCGCCGGACCCGCCGTGGGGCGGCTGGGTCGCGACGGCGCGATCACCCTGGAGGACGGCTCCACGGTGACGTTGGAGCAGGTCAGCGCGGTGCGTCGGGGCCAGAGCGCGGCCTTCGTGATGGACACCCGGATGTGCGAGGGGGTGGCCCGGCTGGCCCAGGGGGTCGACCTGCTGGTCATTGAGGCCACCTTCCTGGAGTCGGAGGCCGCCCTGGCCCGCGACCACGGCCACCTCACCGCCGCCCAGGCGGCCCGCGCCGCCGCCGAGGCGGGGGTGCGCTCCCTGGTGCTCACCCACTTCTCCCAGCGCTACCCGGACACCGCCGGCCACCTCGCCGAGGCCCGGCAGCACTTCGACGGGGAGGTCGTCCTGGCCCGTGACCTGATGCGGGTGCCGGTGCCCGCCCGCTGTCCGGCGGATGAAGGCTGAGGGTCGGTGGCGGAAAACTACTGGCGTCACCCGCGCCACGGGCGGACCATCGTTCTCTCCGGCCCTACCGGCCGTCGTACCCTTGTCACACCAGGCCTCGGCGATGCCGCGGAGGCCGGCGGACCCGATAGAGAGATGGGATGAGGCAGGCCTCAGCGCCGACCCATGACTTCTACGACACCCAGAGCACAGCGCGCCCAGCAGGTGCCGGCGCAGGCCCAGGCCAAGATCATCATCCCGGAGAAGCACCCGATGGTGAGTGTGCTCGGCGCCGGGGACTCGTTCCTGAAGGTGATCGAGAAGGCCTTCCCGGACCTCGACATCCACGCCCGCGGCAATGAGATCACCGCCACCGGCGACCGGACCGGGATCCGGCTGGTCCAGCACCTGTTCGACGAGATGATGCTGGTGCTCCGCACCGGCCAGCCCCTGACCGAGGACTCCGTGGAGCGTTCCATCGCCATGCTGCGCAAGGCCGAAGAGGACCCGACCAGCCCCGAGGGCAGCCAGAACCCCTCGGCGGTGTTCACCGCCAACATCCTGTCCAACCGCGGCCGCTCGATCCGCCCCAAGACGCTCAACCAGCAGAACTACGTCGACGCCATCGACCGCCACACCATCGTCTTCGGCATCGGCCCCGCGGGTACCGGCAAGACCTACCTGGCGATGGCCAAGGCCGTGCAGGCGCTGCAGGCCAAGCAGGTCACCCGGATCATCCTCACCCGCCCGGCGGTCGAGGCCGGCGAGCGGCTGGGCTTCCTCCCCGGCACCCTCTACGAGAAGATCGACCCCTACCTGCGCCCGCTCTACGACGCCCTGCACGACATGATCGACCCCGACTCCATCCCCCGGCTGATGGCCGCGGGCACCATCGAGGTCGCCCCGCTGGCCTACATGCGCGGCCGGACCCTGAACGACGCGTTCATCATCCTGGACGAGGCGCAGAACACCAGCGCCGAGCAGATGAAGATGTTCCTGACCCGGCTCGGCTTCAACTCCAAGATCGTGGTGACCGGTGACGTCACCCAGATCGACCTGCCGGGTGGCACCACCAGCGGGCTGAAGATCGTCCAGGAGATCCTGGGCGATGTGGAGGACATCCACTTCAGCCGTCTGACCAGCCAGGACGTGGTCCGCCACAAGCTGGTCGGCAAGATCGTGGACGCCTACGGCCAGTACGACGCTGCCCAGGAGAACGCAGCAGCCGCCCCCCGCAAGCCCCGACCCCCCCGACGCAACGAAAGCTGAGATCCGAACTCCCCATGTCGATCGACATCAACAACGAGTCCGGCACGGAGGTGGACGAGCAGGCGATCCTGGACATCGCCCGCTTCGCCCTGGACCGGATGCGCATCCACCCGCTCTCCGAGCTCTCCCTCATCGTCGTGGACGCGGAGGCCATGGAGGCGCTGCACATCCAGTGGATGGACGAGCCAGGCCCGACCGATGTGATGTCCTTCCCCATGGACGAGCTGCGTCCCGGCAAGGAGGACGAGGAGCTGCCGCAGGGCCTGCTCGGCGACATCGTGCTCTGCCCCGAGGTGGCGACCGCCCAGGGCAAGGCCAACGGCCACTCCATGGACGCCGAGCTGCAGCTGCTCACCGTCCACGGGGTGCTGCACGTCCTCGGGTACGACCACGAGGACCCGGACGAGGAACGCGAGATGTTCGGGCTGCAGAAGCGGATCCTGGACGACTGGCGCGCCGAGCGCGGCGAGACGGGGCCGTCCCCGGCCCCGACCACCCGGTGAGCGGGCGCCGGAAATGAGCGGCAACAGTACCGGCTTCCTCGTCCTGGCCGTCCTGCTGGTGGTGTTCGCCTGGCTGGCCGCCTGCGCCGAGGCGGCCATCTCCCGGGTGTCCCGGTTCCGCGCCGAGGAGGCCGTCCGGCACGGCCGGCGCGGGGCCAAGGGGATGCTCACGGTGGCGGCGGAGCCGATCCGCTACCTGAACCTGGCCACGCTGATCCGGGTCACCTGCGAGATGGCCTCGGCCGTGCTGGTGACCGTGGTCTGCGTCCGCAGCTTCCACGAGACCTGGGCCGCGCTGCTGGTCGCCATCGGCGCGATGGTGCTGGTCTCCTACGTGGCCGTGGGCGTCTCGCCGCGCACCATCGGCCGCCAGCACCCGATGAACGTCTCCACCGCCGCCTCGGTGGTGCTGCTGCCGCTGAACCGGATCCTCGGCCCGATCCCGCAGCTGCTGATCCTGCTCGGCAACGCGCTCACCCCCGGCAAGGGCTTCCGCGAGGGCCCCTTCGCCTCGGAGGCGGAGCTGCGGGCGCTGGTCGACCTGGCCGAGAAGGACTCGCTGATCGAGGACGAGGAGCGCCGGATGGTGCACTCGGTCTTCGAGCTCGGCGACACCATCGTCCGCGAGGTGATGGTGCCGCGGACCGACCTGGTGATGATCGAACGTGAGAAGACGGTCCGTCAGGCGCTGACCCTGGCGCTGCGCAGCGGCTTCTCCCGGATGCCGGTGGTCGGCGAGAACGAGGACGACGTCGTCGGCATCGTCTACCTCAAGGACCTGGTCCGCCGCACCCACGTGAACCGGGAGGCCGAGAACGAGCCGGTCAGCTCGGTGATGCGGCAGGCCACCTACGTGCCGGACAGCAAGCCGGTGGCGGACCTGCTGCGGGAGATGCAGCGCGACCGCATCCACGTCGCCGTCGTCATCGACGAGTACGGCGGCACGGCCGGCCTGGTCACCATCGAGGACATCCTGGAGGAGATCGTCGGCGAGATCACCGACGAGTACGACCGGGAGTCGCCGCCGGTGGAGCAGCTCGACCACGGCGCGTTCCGGATCACCGCACGGCTTCCGGTCGAGGAGCTGGGCGAGCTGTTCGGCATCGAGCTGGAGGACGAGGACGTCGAGACGGTCGGCGGCCTGCTGGCCAAGGCCCTGGGCCGGGTCCCGATCCCGGGCTCCGGCGTCGAGGTCCCGGTGCCCGAGGACGAGGAACTCCCCATCAGCGCCATCCGCCTCACCGCCGAGAGCACCGCCGGCCGCCGCAATCGCATCGGCACCCTCCTCGCCGAACCGGTCCTCCGCGACTCCGACTTCGACGATGAGGAACGCCCCGAGTCCGATTGACGGTGCAGACCGCAGGTGGCTGGTCGCGCAGTTCCCCGCGCCCCTGTGTGCTGCAACTGAACCACCGTGAGCAAGGTTGCACCATCAGGGGCGCGGGGAACTGCGCGAGACGGCGGTAGAACCCGCCCTCGAACAGCTCCCCGCGCCCAGGACGGCACCCGTCACCGCCCCGCACGCCCCCGCAGCCCGACGCCGACCACCACCGCCAGCACCACGATCAACAGAGCGTCAACTCCGAGCCCCATCCGCACCCCGCCCAACGTCGCCTCGGCGACCGTCCGTCCCGCCGAGCGCAGCGCATCGCTCCGCGCCGAGGCCACCGCACTGAGCAGCGGGATCCCCACCGTCAGCCCCACCTGCTGGGTCGTGGTGACCAGACCCGTCGCCAACCCCTGCTCCTCGTCGGGCAGTCCCGACGTCGCCGTCACGCTGTAGGCGACGATCGACGACAGGTGTCCGACCGCCGCCACCGATCCCGCGACGGTGAAGACCCAGGTGCCCGAGCTGCCCTGACCGATCGTCAGCAGTACTGCGGTGAGCGCCCCCTGCAGCAGCAGCCCACCGACCAGGGTGCGGACGGCGCCGATCCGGGCGACCACCCGTGGTGCGACATTGCCGGTGATCGCGCAGGCGATCCCCAGCACCCCGAAGATCAGTCCGGTGGTCACCGGCGACATGCCGTTGACCTGCTGGAGGTACAGCGTCCCCAGGAAGATCACCGCGCTCATCATCGAGAAGGTGGTCAGCCCGGCCAGGTTGCCGAAGGCCACGCTCGGGCGGCGCAGGATCCGCAGTGAGACCAGCGGCTGCCGGGTCCGCGACTCGATCACGAAGAAGGCGCCCAGCAGGGCGACCGCCGCGACCAGCGACCCGATCACCGACGCGTCGCCGAACCCGGACTGCGCGGCCGTGGACAGCCCGTAGATCAGTGCCAGCAGGCCGCCGGTGACGGTGATCGCGCCGGGGACGTCGATCCGCTGCCGCACCTCGTTGCGCGACTCGGACAGCAGCAGCGGTGCGCCGACCAGCACCAGCAGACCCATGACGACATTGAGCGCCATGGTGGAACGCCAGGTCAGCGTCTCGGTCAGCACGCCGCCGAGGACCATGCCGAAGGTGAAGCCCAGGGCCATCAGGCTGCCCATGATGCCCAGCGCCCGGTCCCGCTCCGGCCCCTCCTTGAAGGTGGTGGTCAGCAGGGCCATCCCGGCGGGGACGATCGCCGCCGCCCCCAGGCCCTGCAGTGCCCGTCCGGCCAGGAACACGGCCGGCGACCAGGCCAGGGTGGCCAGCACCGAGGCCGCGGTGAACAGGCTCAGCCCGGTGATGAAGACCCTCCGGCGGCCGACGGTGTCGGCGATCCGTCCGAAGAGCAGCAGGAAGCCCCCGGAGGGCAGTGCGAAGGCGGTCATGCCCCACTGCAGGTTCGCCTGCGCCAGGTGCAGGTCGCGGCCCAGGCTGGGCAGCGCGATGTTCAGGATGGAGAAGTCCAGTGCCACCGCGAACTGGGCCGCGCACAGGAGGAAGAGGACCAGCCGGGCCCGGAGGGACAGCTTCGCCGCTGCCGGATCAGCCGCTGTCGGATCATCGACCGCCCCCGTCGGGGTGGTTGTGGTTGCCACTGTGGTTTCGATTGCCATGCCGTCCATACTTCGGCGATCTTCCGGGGGCTGGAGAGAGTGTGCTTATGCTGTTGGTACGACCACCAGGGAGGGGGAACCGCGTGGCTACGCCGGCGAACGCGGCCAACAGCAGCGCCGATGCCCGTCGCAGGGCGGATCTCCGTGAGTTTCTGATGAACCGTCGGGCCAGGGTCAGTCCCGCCGACGCGGGACTGCCGGACGGCGGCGCGCGGCGCCGCACCCCGGGGCTGCGCCGCGAGGAGGTCGCGGTGCTGGCCGGCGTCGGAGTGTCCTGGTACCAGTGGCTGGAGCAGGGCCGCGACATCACCGTCTCCGGGCAGGTGCTGGACTCGGTCGCCCGGGTGCTGAAGCTGGACGAGCCGGAACGCCGCCACCTCTACGTACTGGCCGGGCTGAACCCGCCGCTGCTGCGCGCAGCGCCGGGGCAGCAGCCGGCGTCGGCGGGCCTCACCCGGCTGATCGAGTCCTGGATGCCCTTCCCGGCACAGCTGGTCGACCGGTACTGGAACAACGTCGCCTTCAACGACGCCGTCTCCCTGGTCTTCGGCTACAAGCAGGAGTGCCGCAACTGCGTGGTCAACTTCTTCCTCGACCCGATCTACCGGGGTCGGCACCAGGGCTGGGAGGAGGACGCGGCCAAGGTCGTCGCCGAGTACCGGGCCGCGGCCGCCGAGTTCCCCGACGACGAGGGGTTCCGGGTGATCGTCGACGAACTGCGCGAGGCGAGCCCGCTGTTCGCGGAGCTCTGGGCACGCGGGGACGTCAGCCCGGCCGGCACCAGGATGAAGTACGTGGAGCACCCGACGGTGGGGCAGTTGGTCTTCGAGAGCACTCAGTTGAAGGTTCCGAACCGGCCCGACCTGATCGTCTCCCTGCACAATCCCGCGCCGGACACCGACACGGCGGCGAAGCTGGAGTGGCTGAGCTCGCCGGAGGCGCGCCGTGGATCTCTGCGGCAGGTCGCGGGCTGACGGCGGATCCCTGCGGCGCACGCCGCCTGGAGGCGGATCCGTGCACCGGCGCCGTGAACGGCCGGCCGGTGCCCAGGATGGGGGTCCCACCCCCTGAGGAGACGCCATGACCGAGGCAGCCGCCCATCCGCGCCACGCCGGACTCCGCGAGTCCGCCGCCCTGCTCCAGCCCGAACTGGTGGCCCTGCGCCGGGCCCTGCACCAGGAGCCGGAGATCGGCCTCGACCTGCCGCTGACCCAGGCCAAGGTGCTGGCCGCACTGGACGGGCTGCCGCTGGAGATCAGCCTCGGCAAGCAGCTCAGCTCGGTGACCGCGGTGCTGCGCGGGGCGCAGCCGGGTCCGACCGTGCTGCTCCGCGCCGACCTGGACGCGCTGCCGGTGCAGGAGACCAGCGGCCTGCCGTACGCCTCCACGGTTCCCGGGGCGATGCACGCCTGCGGCCACGACCTGCACACCGCCGGGCTGGTGGGCGCCGTCCGGCTGCTCTGCGAGCGGCGTGAGCAGCTGGCCGGGAACGTGGTCTTCATGTTCCAGCCGGGGGAGGAGGGCCAGGGCGGCGCCCGGATCATGATCGAGGAGGGCGTGCTCACGGCGGCCGGTGAGCCGCCGGTCGCCGCGTACGCGCTGCACGTCGGCGCCTCGGTGCTGCCGCACGGCTGGGTGGCCACCCGTCCGGGGCCGATCATGGCGGCCGCCGACAGCATGACCGTCACCGTGCGCGGGCGTGGCGGCCACGGCTCCAGCCCGCATCTCGCCCTGGACCCGATCCCGGCCGCCTGCGAGGCGGTGACCGCGCTGCAGACCATGGTGACCCGCCGCTTCGACGCCTTCGACCCGGTGGTGGTGACGGTGGGCAGCTTCCACGCGGGGACGGTCGGCAATGTCATCCCCGACGAGGCGGTCTTTGAGGTGACCATCCGCTCCTTCTCGCCCGAGGCGCGGAACCGGGTGCTGGCCGAGGCGCCGGCGGTGGTGCGCGGGGTCGCCGAGGCACACGGCATGCGCGTGCAGGCCGTGGTCGAGGAGGGCTACCCGGTCACCGTCAACGATCCCGGCCAGGCCGCCTACGTCGCCGAGGCGGCCCGGCAACTGCTGGGCCAGGAACGCTACATCGAGATGCCGCGGCCGGTGGCCGGGTCCGAGGACTTCGCCGTGATCGGCGACCACGTCCCCTCGGCCTACTTCATGCTCGGCGCCTGCCCGCCCGACCGCGATCCCTTCACCGCCGCCTACAACCACTCGCCGGAGGCCCTCTTCGACGACGCGGTGCTGGCCGACGGAGCGGCCCTGCTGGCCGAGTTGGCGCTGGGGCGGCTCAGCGGGCCGGAGGAGTAGCGGGGGAGCCGGGTCCGCACGGGGCCCACGGGTCGATCGGGACGTAGCCGGCGGCGCGTCCCTCACCGTCCATCAGCCGGCCCACCAGCTTGACGGTGCGCAGCGCCAACTGCCGCTCGCGGACCCGGACCTCCGGGAAGCGCCGGGCCAGCTGCTCCTCCAGCCGCCGCAGTTCCGGAAGATGACGGACCTTCAGATAGGTCGAGAGGTTGGCCGCGCCCACCGTCACCGCGCACATCCGTGCCTGCGGCAGCGCGGCGAACCACTCGGCGGCGGCGTCCAGGCGGTGGGCCGGCAGCTCCGACCAGAGGAACATCCCGATCGGATGCCCGGTCAGCCGGGGCGAGGCGTCGCAGCGCAGCACCAGCCGTCCGGAGTCCCGCAGTTCGGTCAGCCGCCGGCGCACCGTCGTCGGCGGCAGGCCGGTGCGCTGGGCCAGCTCCGCGTAGGGCATCCGGCCGTCCTCGCCCAGGGCGAGCAGCAGCGAGCGGTCCTCGACGATCTGGCGGCCCGGGGCCCGATCGAGCCGGACCGGTTGGGTGCCGGCGGCGGTGATGGCCTCCCGCTGCCCGGGGTCCAGGGCGCCGTCGTGCCAGCGGCTGCCCTCCCGGACGGTGCGCTCCACCAGCGACGTCCGGGTCCGCAGGACGCCGGGCACGGCGCCGATCCGGTCCAGCACGTAGCGGGTCAGCGCCTCGGGTTCGAGCGCCCCGACCGTCAGCACCAGGTCCGCGCCGCCGGTCACCACCTCGACGCTGGCGGCCTGCGGATCCTGAGCCAGCACGGCGGCGACGGCGCCGACCCGGTCGGCCAGGCACTCGACCTCGACCAGCGCCGTCAGCCCGAAGCCGAGGCGGTCGGTGGAGGGGTAGCAGGTCACCCAGGCGTCACCGGCGGCGTTGAGCCGCGCCCAGCGGCGCGACAGCGTCGCCGGGTCGACCCCCAGCGGGGCGGCCAGCCGGGACCAGGGCGCCCTGGGATCCATCCGCAGGGCGTCGACCAGGGCGAGGTCGAGCTCGTCGGTCATGGCCGGTACGGGTCCGTGCGGTGCGGGTTCGTGCGGTGCGGGTCCGTGCGGTGCTGGTTCATCGCGGCCCAGGTTAGCGACCGTCACGGCGGCCGACGACGGTCCGTGGCCGTGCGGTGGGAGGGGCCAGGCGGTAGTGACCCGGGCCGCGGTCCAGTGATACTCCTGACCCCATGACCTCCACCGCGCCACTGCCGCCCCTGCTCGAATCCGCCCGCCGTCTCCAGCCCGAGCTGGTCGCCCTGCGGCACGCCGTGCACCAGGACCCCGAGATCGGCCTGGAGCTCCCGCGCACCCAGGCCAAGGTGGTCGCCGCGCTCGAAGGGCTGCCGCTGGAGATCACCCTCGGCGAGAAGCTCGGCTCGGTCACCGCGGTGCTGCGCGGCGGCGCCGGGCCTGGCCCCACCGTCCTGCTGCGCGGCGACATGGACGCGCTGCCGGTGCAGGAGACCAGCGGACTGCCGTACGCCTCGGCCGTCCCCGGGGTGATGCACGCCTGCGGGCACGACCTGCACGTGGCCGGGCTGGTGGGCGCGGTCCGGCTGCTCTGCGAGCGGCGCGAGGAGATAGCCGGTGACGTGGTCTTCATGTTCCAGCCGGGCGAGGAGGGCCTCGGCGGCGCCAAGGTGATGCTGGACGAGGGGCTGCTGGCCGCCTCCGGCAGCACCCCGGTCGCCGCCTACGCACTGCACGTCTCCTCGGCGATGCCGCAGGGGCAGGTCCTCGGCCGTCGCAGCACGATCATGGCCGCGGCCGACACCCTCACCGTCACCATGCGCGGCCGCGGCGGCCACGGTTCGGCGCCGTCCTCCGCCCTGGACCCGGTCCCGGCGGCCTGCGAGGCGGTGCTGGCGCTGCAGACCATGGTGACCCGCCGCTTCAGCGTCTTCGACCCGGTCGTCCTCACCACCGGGCTGCTGCGCGCCGGGACCATCAACAACGTCATCCCGGACGACGCGTTCTTTGAGACCACCGTCCGCTCCTTCTCCCCGGAGGCGCGGGAGCGGGTGCGTGAGGAGTCGCTGCGGGTGGTGCGGGGCGTCGCCGAGTCGCACGGGCTGGAGATCGACGCCGTCTTCACCGACCTGTACCCGGTGACGGTGAACGACGGCGGCGAAGCCGCGTTCGTCGAGCAGACGGCCAAGTCCCTGCTCGGCGAGGACCGCTGGACGACGATGGAGCAGCCCCTGGCCGGTGCGGAGGACTTCTCCTACGTCGCCGAGCAGATCCCCTCCGGCTACTTCTTCCTCGGCGCCTGCGTGGACGGCCTGGACCCGGAGAGCGCCCCGTACAACCACTCGCCGGAGGCGGCCTTCGCCGACTCGGTCCTCGCCGACGGCGCCGCGCTGCTGGCCGAGCTGGCGCTGCGCCGGCTGCGTCGCTGAGCGGCGGCTGCGGGGATCGCTCGGCCGGCCGCGCTCCGGCCGGTCAGCCGCGCAGCTCCCTGACCGCCGCCTCGATCTGCCGGAACGGCTCCGGGCCGACCGCCCGCAGCACCACGGTGTCGGCGCCCGCCGCCCACAGCTCGCGCACCCGCGTGGCCGCTGTGGGCGCGGGGCCCGCCGCCGCGAACACGTCCTCGGGGGAGCGGCCGAGCCAGGCGGCGTGACCGTCCAGGGCGGGGCCGACCGTGGTCCGGAGCCGCTGCGGGTCGTCCTCGACGCAGAGGAAGGCGAACACGGTGAGATTGGGCCGCGCCGCCTTCGCGTCCCGGCCCTTGAGCATGTGCTGCATCGCGGATGACAGATCGTCGGGTCCGTGGCCCTCGGCGATGATCGCCCCGTCGGCGACGCGTCCCGCCAGCTCCAGCGAGCGCGGTCGCACCACCCCGGCCAGCACCTGCGGCACCACGGCGGGCGGGTGCACCAGCCGCACCCCGTCCAGGCTCACCTCGCGCCCCTGGAGCGTCACCTCCTCACCGCGCAGCAGCCCGCGCACGGCCTGCACCGTCTCCTCCAGCAGCGCCAGCGGACTGCGCGGGGCCGCACCGACCTGCTGCATCCACTCACCCACCCCGTGCCCGATCCCGGCCGTCAGCCGCCCGGGGAACATCCGCGCCAGCGCGCCCAGCTCCATCGCCAGCAGCGCGGGATTGCGCAACGGCGCGGGGGCGATCCCGATCCCCACCCGCAGCCGCTCGGTCACCGCGAGCGCGGCGGAGGCCGACGCGACCGAGCCGGTCCAGGTCAGGTCCTCGACCACCCACAGGTCGTCGACCCCCAGCGCCTCCACCTCCCGAGCGAACGGCAGCAGCCCCTCCGGTGCCCAGTCGCGGTCGTACATCACGCCGATCCGATGAGTCGTCATGGCGCGCACGCTATGCAGGGGGGCGGGCATTTATCAACGGGGTTGGGGGAGCGCGCTCCCCGGCGGGCGGGCAGGATGGTCACCGACCCGGCGCAGCTGCGGCCCGCGCCGGGTCCCAGGTCGAACCGATCGACGCGACAAGGGGATTGCCCGGATGGTGGACCAGGCACAGCGGCGTGAGTGGAACCAGAAGGTCATCGAGGAGTTCCGGGCCAACGGGGGTGTGGTGGGCGGCTCGTTCGCGGGGTCGGACCTGCTGCTGCTCACCACGCGTGGTGCGCGGAGCGGGGAGCAGCGGGTCTCGCCGTTGGCGGCGATCACGGCCGACGGGGGCGAGGGGCGCCGGTGGGCGGTGTTCGCGGCCAACGGCGGGCGGCCGACGCGGCCCGGGTGGTACTACAACCTGTCGGCCGATCCGGTGGTGACGGTGGAGGTCGGGACGGAGACCTTCCAGGCCGTGGCGGAGGACGCCACCGGCGCCGAGCGGGAGCAGCTGTGGGCGGTGATGCTGGAGCGGCTGCCGTCGTTGGACGACTTCCAGACCACGGCGCCCGGGCCGATCCCGGTGGTGGTGCTGACCAGGCGGTGAAGCGCCCCGGCCGGGCCTTATCCTCGGACGCATGAGCGACGAGGCAGCCACTGTGGACATCGATCCCGAGGACAAGAAGATCATCACCCTGGCGCGGTCGGTCCGGGCCCGCAACGGCGTGCCCGAGGGCGCAGCGGTGCGGGACGAGACCGGGCGCACCTACGTCGCCGGGTCGGTGGCCCTGGAGTCGCTGAGGCTCAGCGCGCTGCAGACGGCGGTGGCGATGGCCGTGGCCAGCGGGGCCAAGGGGCTGGAGGCCGCGGCCGTGGTCAGTGCGGCCGAGGCGGTGGCCGCCGACGACCTCGCCGCCGTACGGGACCTCGGCGGCGTCGGCACCCCGGTGCTGCTGGCCGGCCCGGACGGCACCCTGCGGCTCACCACCCCCGCGAGCTGAGCCTCCGCCGGACGCCTCCGCCGGACGCCTCCGCCGGACGCTCCGTCGAACGGACGTCTTGTCATCCGCCCCGACCCCGCTAGGGTGCGGGGCGGACGTCTTGCCGGGAATCACGCAGGGAAGGGGTGCCGTGGGGGGCATAGGTTTCGTCGCAGCGGTGCTGTTCGTGCTGATGGGGATGGGGCACTGGCAGGAGCACAGGAACCCGCTCTGGCTCGCCGTCTCGATCATCGTGGCGCTGTTCACCGTGGTGGGGGGCATAGGAGCGCTGTTCAAACGCAAGTAGTGCGTGCACGCTCCCTCGTTCGGGCGAATGATCGCCCGAGGCGACTGGGTACGCTGAGGGCATCGGCGAGGATTCCTCTCATGGGAGCACTGATGACCGTCGCACCTCGGCACGGGTGGCCGCGTCCGCCCGAGGGCGGCTGGACCGCCGACGACCTCGACCGGCTTCCCAACCTGCCTCCGCACACGGAGCTGCTCGACGGGAGCCTCGTCTTCATGAGTCCGCAGACCGCCTTTCACGAGCGGGCCATGCTGCTGCTCCAACTCGGCCTGTTCCGGACCGCTCCGGAGGACCTGGACGTGCGGCGCGAGATGACGGTCACGATCGGCCCGCGCAACCGCCCGGAGCCGGATCTGCTGGTCATCAAGGCCGATGCGTTGACGTCGTCCAAGCAGACCAGCTTCACGCCCGCTGATGTGATCCTTGTCGTAGAGGTGGTCTCCCCGGACTCCGAGGAGCGCGATCTGGGTGTGAAGCCGCGCAAGTACGCGGGTGCAGGGATCAGTCATTTCTGGCGAGTGGAGAACGAGGACGGTCTTCCGGTCGTCCACGTCTTCGAGCTGGAGCGGGCGACTGCCTCCTATGTGCCGATGGGCATCTTCCGTGATCACCTCGGGCTGCAGGTCCCGTTTCCGATCGACATCGACCTGACTGCGATGAACCGGCGGCCGTGAGGTCCCTGCGCTGACCTCATGGGCTTCCCCGATAGGGGAGAATGGTTCCCATGAGCTCTCGCCCCACCCAGCAGTCCGCCAGGCCCGCCTCCGCTGCCGACGACGACGCCCTTCTGGGGGCCCGCCCGCACCGGTCGGGCTTCGCCTGCTTCGTCGGGCGCCCCAACGCGGGGAAGTCCACTCTCACCAACGCCCTGGTCGGCACCAAGGTCGCGATCACCTCCGACCGGCCGCAGACCACCCGCCACACCGTCCGGGGCATCGTGCACCGCCCCGACGCCCAGCTGATCCTGGTGGACACCCCGGGGCTACACAAGCCGCGCACCCTGCTGGGCGAGCGGCTCAACGACGTGGTGCGCTCGACCTGGGCCGAGGTCGACGTGATCGGCTTCTGCCTCCCCGCCGACCAGAAGCTCGGCCCGGGTGACAAGTTCATCGCCAAGGAGCTCGCCGGGATCAAGCGGACCCCCAAGGTCGCCGTCGTCACCAAGACCGACCTGGTGGACTCCAAGCAGCTCGCCGAGCAGCTGATCGCCATCTCCCAGCTGGGCGCCGAGCTGGGCTTCGAGTGGGCCGAGATCGTCCCGGTCTCGGCGGTGGGCAACACCCAGGTGGAGCTGCTCGCGGACCTGCTGGTGCCGCTGCTGCCCGAGGGGCCGCTGCTCTACCCGGAGGGCGACCTCACCGACGAGCCCGAGCAGATCATGGTCGCCGAACTGATCCGTGAGGCCGCGCTGGAGGGCGTGCGGGACGAGCTGCCGCACTCGCTCGCCGTCGTGGTCGAGGAGATGCTGCCGCGCGAGGGGCGTCCGGAGGGCAGGCCGCTGCTGGACATCCACGCCAATGTCTACATCGAGCGGCAGAGCCAGAAGGCCATCGTCATCGGCTCCAAGGGCGCCAGGCTGAAGCACGTCGGCACGGTGGCGCGCCAGCAGATCGAGGCGCTGCTGGGCACCCCGGTCTTCCTGGACCTGCACGTCAAGGTCGCCAAGGACTGGCAGCGCGACCCCAAGCAGCTGCGCAAGCTGGGGTTCTGACGCCCCGTCGACGTCGGTCGCCCGCGGTCAGCCCGAGTCGCGGACCACGATCCTGGAGGTGGCCAGGTCGTGGACTTCCAGCGGGGCGTCCGGGTGCTGGATCAGCCGTTCGATCAGGTCGGCGAGGTTGCCTCCGCCCGGCGGGGTCTGCCGGACCGTGGTGAGCCGGGGGCGTAGCAGCCGGGACAGCATCACGTCGTCGGCGCCGACCACGGCCACGTCGGCGGGGACGCGCAGGCCGGCGTCCTGGAAGGCGCTCATCATCAGCATCGCGAACTCGTCGTTGTAGCTGAAGAGCGCCGTCAGGCCCAGTCCGGGCCAGCGGGCCGCCAGCTCCGCGGCGGCCGCCTCGGTGTAGTCGAGGTCCAGGCGGGCGACGGTGACCCCGCCGCCCGCCGAATCGGCTGCGGCGCGTACCCCGGCGAGCCGGGGGAGGCTGAAGAGGTCGAGGGCGTGGTCGGTGGGCACGATCACGCCGATGGAGCGGTGGCCCCGGCCGAGCAGGTGCTCGGCGGCGACCACGCCGACCTCCCGCTGGTCCATGAGCAGGGCGTGTGCGCCCGGGACCGGCGGGCCGCCGAGGGTGATCACCGCGCGGGTTCCGGAGCGCTTCAGCAGCTCGGCCGAGCGCGGGGTGAGCGAACCGCCCGGGCCGGCCAGGACGGCGGTCGGGCGCAGCTCGGCCCAGGCCCGCGCTGCGGACTCGCCCTGGTCGTTGCCGTCGCCCGCGTCGCCGTAGAGCACCACGGTGTAGCCGTGGGCGTGCAGCCCGGCGCGCAGTTCCGCGTAGAACTTGTTGAACAGCGGCCCGAAGGGGATGTCGGCGGCGGTCAGCAGCACGATGCCGCTGTGTCCGGCGCGCAGCGCGCGGGCCGCGGCGTGCGGGATGTAGCCGAGTTCGTCGGCCGCGGCGCGGACCCGCTGCCGGGTCTGCTCGCTGACCCGCCCGCCGGCGGTGTCGTTGAGCACGTACGACACGGTGGCCCGGGAGACGCCTGCCCGCCGGGCGACGTCGGCGCTGGTCGGAGAGCCGGTGCCGGCTGCTGATCGCTGTGTCATGTCAATCGGCATCTTTGCAGAACGAAGGGCTGGTGCGGGGGCGGATTGGGTGTTAAATATGGGATTACACGAGTCATCATGACACGTGTAACCAAACCGAAGACGTGTAACCGTGGACCTGGGGAGCCGACCATGGGCAACCACTGCCCCGAGCAGGACGCCATGCGTGAGACCGCCGTCGAAGCCGCCCTGGGGAAACTCGATCTGACCGCCAAGGTCGCCCTGCTCGCCGGCGCCGACATGTGGTCCCTGCCCGCCAACGAGGACATCGGGCTGGGACGGCTGGTGATGTCCGACGGCCCGGCCGGCGTCCGCGGCGAGCGCTGGACCCCTGACGACCCGTCGGTCGCCATCCCGTCGCCGACGGCCCTGGCCGCCACCTGGGACCCGGAACTGGTGCACCGCGTCGGCGGCCTGCTGGCGCAGGAGGCCCGCCGCAAGGGCGTGCACGTGGTCCTGGCACCCACCGTCAACCTGCACCGCAGCCCGCGTGGCGGACGTCACTTCGAGGGCTACTCCGAGGACCCGCTGCTGACCGGCGAGATCGGCGCGGCCCTGGTCGGCGGCGTCCAGGACGGCGGTGTCGCCACCACGCCCAAGCACTGGGTCGCCAACGACTCCGAGACCGAGCGCTACACCGTCGACGTCCGCGCCGACGAGCGCACCCTGCGCGAGCTCTACCTGGCCCCGTTCGAGGCCATCGTGCGCAAGGCCCGCCCCTGGGGCCTGATGGCCGCGTACAACCGGGTCAACGGCCGCAGCATGAGCGAGCACGACGAGCTCAACAACGGTGTGCTGCGCGCGGAGTGGGGCTTCGACGGGATCCTGGTCTCGGACTGGACCGGCGCCCGCGACACCGTCCGCGCCGCCCTCGGCGGCCTGGACATCGCCATGCCGGGACCGGTCACCGTCTACGGCGAGCACCTGGTCGCCGCGGTCCGCGACGGCCGCGTCCCGGAGCAGTCCGTGGACGAGCTGGCCCGCCGGGTGCTGCGGCTGGCCGCCAGGGTCGGCCTGCTGGCGGACGCCCCCGCCGTCGTCGCCGAGCCGCCCGCCCCGGTCGACGGCGAGGCGCTGGCCCGCGAACTGGCCGCGCGCTCGTTCACCCTGGTCGGCAATGACGGCATCCTGCCGTTGGAGCCGGGCCTGGGCTCGGTCGCGCTGATCGGTGCGGCGGCCGCGGAGGCGCGGATCGGCGGAGGCGGCAGCGCCCAGGTCTTCCCGACCCGGGTCACCAGCCCGCTGGACGGGCTGCGCGCCGCACTGCCCGCCGGCACGGCCCTCGGCTACGCCCTGGGCGCGGACCCGCGCACCCATGTGGCCCCGCTCAGGGCCGGGGTGACCGCCGAACTGCTCGGCGCCGCAGGCGAGGTGCTGACGACGGCTCAGCTGCCCGACGGCTCGGTCCGCTGGATCGGCGAACTCCCGGACGGCGTCGGCTTCGACGTCCTGCGGGCCGTCCGCGCCACGGCGACGCTGGTCCTGCAGGCGACGGGCGTGCACCGGCTGGCGATCCGGGGCGCGGGCCGGTTCGTTCTGGAGGCCGCGGGCCGGGTGCTGTTCGACGGCGTGGTGCAGCTGGAGGGCGACGACCCCGCCGCCGCCTTCCTCAACCCGCCGGAGGCCGTGTTCGAGCTGGAGCTACCGGGCGGCGCGCCGGTCGCGGTGACGCTGACGCACACCCTGCCGCAGGCCTCCGGCTTCGCCGGCTTCGGCCTGGTGTCCTTCGCGCTCGGCCATTCCGAGCCGGTGGCCACCGCCGACGAGCTGATCGACGAGGCGGTGGCGTTGGCCGCGGCGGCGGACGTCGCGGTGGTCGTGGTGGCCACCACCGAGGAGGTCGAGAGCGAGGGCGTGGACCGGACCGGCCTGGCGTTGCCCGGCCGCCAGGACGAGCTGGTGGCGCGGGTCGCCGCGGCCAATCCGCGCACGGTGGTCGTGGTCAACGCGGGCGCCCCGGTGCTGATGCCGTGGCGCGAGGACGTCGCCGCCGTGCTGCTGACCTGGTTCCCGGGCCAGCAGGCCGGCGCGGCGCTGGCCGACGTGCTGCTCGGCGCCGTCGAGCCCGGCGGTCGGCTGCCCACCACCTGGCCCGCCGAGGAGGCCGACTGCCCGGTCTGGGAGGTCGTGCCCACCGAGGGCGTGCTCGACTACGACGAGGGCCTGTTCATCGGCTACCCGGCCTGGCAGCGTCGCGGGACCGCGCAGCCCGCGTACTGGTTCGGGCACGGGCTCGGTTACACCGACTGGGAGTACCAGGGGTTGGAGGTGCGGCTCGGCGTGGGCACGGGCGCCGACGCCGCGGACGGTGACGGCGACCCCTACGCCGCGCGCGCCGAAGCGGTGGTGCGGGTGCGCAACACCGGGGCGCGCGTCGGGCGCGAGACCGTCCAGGTCTACCTGGCCCCCGACGGCTCCGACTGCACCCGTCCGGACCGCCGGCTGGCCGGCTTCGCCGTGGTGACGGCCGAGCCGGGCGAGACGGTGGAGGCCCGGGTTCCGCTGCCGCTGCGGTCCTTCCAGACCTGGGGCGACGCGGGCTGGTCGGTCCGGCCCGGGACCTATGCGGTGGAGGCCGGCCGCAGTGTGGCCGACCGGCGGCTGACGGTCGCCCTGGACCTGCCTGCCGCAGGCGGGCGCTAGTCGCCCTGGGCCAGCACCAGGGCGATCAGGTCGGACTGACTGTCCGTCAACTGCGGTTCGGCGCAGTGCACCGGGCTGCGGCCGTCGACGCTGATGGTGTAGTGGAACCCGTCCGGCACTCCGAAGGTCGGCGTCCGGGTGCAGGCCCCGAGGGCTTCGCGTGCCAGCGCGTGGATGTGCGGGGCGTCCGGGCGCCCCTCGGTCTCCAGCACGGAGGCCCGGGGGGCGCCGAGGAAGCCGCCGGAACGGGTCACCTGGATACGCATGGTTGCCAGTGTGCGGCACAGGGTGACCGTTCGACCAGGGGTGCAGCGCCCCATAGGGGCGCGGGGAACTGCGCGAACAACCATCTACGGCGGTCAGGCCGGTGCAACGACCCCGACCTGCACCCACGCATCCCGCACCGCCGCCACCTCCGCCGCGCCGTAGCGCGCCCCCGCCGCGGCCACCGTCGCCGCGGCGAAGGTCGCGAAGTCCGCCGACGCGGGCAGCGTCCCGCCGGTCAGCACGTCGTACCAGATCTGCCCGGTCTTCTCCCAGGCGAAGCCGCCGATCGCGGTGGCCGCCAGGTAGAAGGCGTGGTTGGGGATGCCCGAGTTGAGGTGGACGCCGCCGTTGTCGTCGCTGGTGTCGACATATCCGGCCATGGTGGCCGGCTGCGGGTCCTGACCCAGGTTCGGGTCGTCGTAGGCGGTGCCCGGGGCCTTCATGGAGCGCAGGGCGACCCCGTGCACGCCCGGCGCGAGCAACCCCGCGCCGATGAGCCAGTCGGCCTGGTCCGCCGTCTGCTTGAGGCTGTACTGCTTCACCAGCGAGCCGAAGACGTCCGAGACCGACTCGTTGAGCGCGCCGGACTGGTCCTGGTAGTCCAGGCCGGCGCTGTACTGCGTGACCCCGTGGGTGAGTTCGTGTCCGATCACGTCCACCGAGACGGTGAAGTCGTTGAACAGCGTCCCGTCCCCGTCGCCGAAGATCATGCGCTCGCCGTTCCAGAAGGCGTTGTCGTACCGCTGGCCGTAGTGCACGGTCGCGTCCAGCGGCAGTCCCCGCCCGTCGATGGAGTGCCGGGCGTAGGCGGCCAGGTAGAAGTCGAAGGTCGCCCCGAGGCCGTCGTAGGCGCGGTCCACGGTCTGGTCGGGGACCGGCGCCGCGCCCTCGGTGCGGACCACCCGGCCGGGTAGCCGCTGGGTGTGGTGGTCGTCACAGACGGTGCGCTCCGCGGTGTCCAGGACACGCTCCCGCACGATCCCTTCGGGCGTCGACGGTGCCTCGGCCCGGTGCACGCGGTTGAGCGCGTCCAGGGCCAGCGAGCGCTCCGCGGCCTCCCGGACGGCGTCGTCCTCGGCGTGCGCGACCAGGTGTTCGAGGATGTGCGGAGGGACGATGCCGCAGAAGACCGGTACTGTCATGTCACTCAAAGTGCCACAGCAACGACGCTGTGTCACCACTCGTGCACGGACTTCGGGACCTTTGTCCCGTCTCAAAAGGCGGAACATCCCTGGGTTCTGCTGTGGCGGTCCGTAAGGCTGGGCTAGGGTGGACGCATCATGCGTGCCCGGCTGCTTCTTCTTAGCTGCCGCGGCGAGGGCCTGTAGTTCACACAAGGCCGACTCCCTCGCCGCGGGGAGCTGTGCTGTGCGCTTGTATAGAGCGTCGGTCGTCGGTTTCCTCCGCCCGAACCTCTCAGGGAGCATGAACCCCATGTCCGACACGCCTTTCAACGAGCGGCCCACCCCTGTCACCGCCGCGACCGTGCGCCAGCAGCCGTCCGGGATGCCGTTCCAGCGCTACGTACCCTTCGGCACCGTCGACCTGCCGGACCGCACCTGGCCGTCCAAGGTCATCACCAAGGCCCCCCGCTGGCTGTCCACCGACCTGCGCGACGGCAACCAGGCGCTGATCGACCCGATGTCCCCGGCCCGCAAGCGGGCGATGTTCGACCTGCTGGTGCGGATGGGCTACAAGGAGATCGAGGTCGGCTTCCCGTCCTCCGGCGCCACCGACTTCGACTTCGTGCGCAGCATCGTCGAGGAGGGCGCGATCCCCGAGGACGTCACCATCAGCGTGCTGACCCAGGCCCGCGAGGACCTGATCGCCCGCACCGTGGAGTCGCTGGTCGGCGCTCCCCGGGCGACCGTCCACCTCTACAACGCGACCTCGCCGCTGTTCCGCCGGGTGGTCTTCAAGGGCTCCAGGGACGACATCAGGAACATCGCCGTGGACGGCACCCGGGTGGTGATGGAGTACGCCGAGAAGCTGCTGACCGAGGACACCGTCTTCGGCTACCAGTACTCGCCGGAGATCTTCATCGACACCGAGCTGGACTTCGCGCTGGAGGTCTGCGAGGCGGTGATGGACGTCTGGCAGCCCGCCGAGGGTCGCGAGATCATCCTCAACCTGCCCACCACGGTGGAGCGTTCCACGCCCAACGTCTACGCCGACAAGATCGAGTGGATGTCGCGGAACCTGTCCCGCCGCGAGTTCATCGCGCTGTCCACCCACCCCCACAACGACCGCGGCACCGGCGTGGCCTCCGCCGAGCTGGCCGTGATGGCCGGCGCCGACCGGGTCGAGGGCTGCCTGTTCGGGCAGGGCGAGCGCACCGGCAACCTGGACCTGGTCAACGTCGGGATGAACCTGTTCTCCCAGGGCGTGGACCCGATGATCGACTTCTCGGACATCGACGAGATCCGTCGCACCTACGAGTACTGCAACCAGATGGTCGTCCCCGAGCGCCACCCCTACGCCGGCGACCTGGTCTACACGTCCTTCTCCGGCTCCCACCAGGACGCCATCAAGAAGGGTTTCGACGCCCTGGAGGCCGACGCCGCCGCGGCCGGCCACCCGGTCGGCGAGCACACCTGGGGCGTGCCGTACCTGCCGATCGACCCCAAGGACGTCGGCCGCTCCTACGAGGCCGTGATCCGGGTCAACAGCCAGTCCGGCAAGGGCGGCATCGCCTACGTCCTGAAGAACGACCACAAGCTGGACCTGCCGCGCCGGATGCAGATCGAGTTCTCGAAGATCATCCAGGCCAAGACCGACACCGAGGGCGGCGAGGTCACCCCGGCCGAGATCTGGTCCACCTTCGAGGACGAGTACCTGCCCACCCCGGACGCCCCCTGGGGCCGGATCCAGCTGGGCGCCTACGCCACCGGCAGCACCGCCGAGGGCAAGGACACCATCACCGTCCAGGCCGTGGTGGACGGTTCGCCGGTCGAGCTGTCCGGCACCGGCGACGGCCCGCTGGACGCCTTCTTCGGCGCGCTGGCCTCGATCGGCGTCGACGCCCGGCTGCTGGACTACGTCGAGCACACGCTGAGCCAGGGTTCCGGCGCCCAGGCCGCCTCCTACTGGGAGTGCGCCGTGGACGGACAGGTGCTGTGGGGCGTCGGCATCGACACCAGCATCGTCCGGGCCTCCATCAAGGCCGTCGTCAGCGCCGTCAACCGGGCGCACCGCGGCTGACACCCGGATCGCACCGGATCGCGCCCGGACCGCACCCCTGGCGCATCCGGCCTGGTGGGCACCGGCTCCCGCGCCAAACCTGGCGGGGGCCGGTGATCTCCACCACAAATTTCTGATCCGGCAGCCGCACGGGGTACTGACAGGGTGTCATCGCGCATGGCAGCATCGGTGCAACCGACAGAGGAGTCGGTGCTGCAGGCAGGGGAGTGTGCCGTGACGATGCTGGTGACCCCCAAACTGGTCGAGCTCCGGGCGCGTTGGCGCACCGAGTCGCTCGGGGAGTTCTTCTGCCCGGGCTGCGGCGGTGACCGCAACTACCGCCGCCAGGGCGGTCGCAGGTGGCTGCGGCTGCTCGGGCTGCCGCTGCTGCCGGTGGGCGACGCGGGAATCACCCTGCAGTGCACCGCCTGCCGGGCCCGCTACGGCCTGGACGCCCTGGAGCGTCCCACCTCCGGCAATCTGCTGGCGATGCTGCGCACCGCGCAGTACACCGTGGTGCTGGCCGTCCTCGCCGCCGGCGGCACCGCCCGCAGCACCCGTGACACCGCCCTCGGCGTGATCCACGACGCCGGCTACCCCGAACTGGACGAGCCCCAGGTGCTGGCCGCCCTCGCTGCCCTCACCGGCGGCGACGAGGACCTGGTCGAGCTGTACGGCTGCGGCAGCGGCCTGGCGGTGGAGCTCCACACCGCACTGGAGCCGCTGGCCCCGCACCTGATCGGCCCGGGACGGGAGCGCCTGCTCACCCAGGGCGCCCTGGTCGCGCTCGCCGACGGCCCGTACCGCCCCACCGAGCGCGAGGTGCTGCGCGCGGCCGGGCGCTGCCTCAAGCTCACCCCGGCGCAGATCGACGCGACCCTGGCGGCGGCGACCCGGCAGCCGCACTCCTGAGCGGTCCGGTCCTGCTCCGTCGGTCGGGTGCGCGACAATGGCGGGCATGAGTCTGTTCCGCGACGACGGGGTGGTGCTCCGGACCCAGAAGCTGGGCGAGGCGGACCGCATCATCACCCTGCTCACCCGCCAGCACGGCCGGGTGCGCGCGGTCGCCCGCGGAGTGCGCCGGACCAAGTCCAAGTTCGGCGCCCGGCTGGAACCCTTCTCCCATGTCGACGTGCAGTTCTTCTCCCGCGGCGAGGAACTGGTCGGACGCCATCTGGCGCTGTGCACCCAGGTGGAGACGATCACCCCGTACGGCAGCCGGATCGTCGACGACTACGGCCGCTACACCGCCGCCACCGCGATGCTGGAGACCGCCGAGCGCTTCACCGAGAACGAGGGCGAACCGGCGGTCCAGCAGTACCTGCTGCTGATCGGGGCCCTGCGCACGCTGGCCACCGGCGAGCACGACTCCCCGCTGGTGCTGGACGCCTTCCTGCTGCGCTCGCTCTCCGTCAACGGTTACGCCCCGTCGTTCGGCGACTGCGCCAAGTGCGGGATACCGGGCCCCAACCGCTTCTTCTCGGTGCAGACCGGTGGAGCGCTCTGTCCCGACTGCCGAGTGCCCGGCAGTGTCGTACCCTCCCCTGAGACACTGGTTCTGCTGGGGGCGCTGCTGTCCGGCGACTGGGAGACTGCGGACGCCACCGAGGCCCGGCACGCCCGCGAGGGCAGCGGCCTGGTGGCGGCGTACGTCCAGTGGCACCTGGAGCGGGGGCTTCGCTCGCTCCGGTACGTCGATCGTTGAGTTGGAGAACAGAGAGCTCATGGCAACAGCACGGCGCGGACTCTTCGGCGGCGGTCGGCAGCGGGAGTACCTGCCCCCGTCCCCGCACCCCAGCGGCGCCCGGCCGCCCAAGATCCCGGGCGAGCTGGTCCCCGAGCACGTGGCCGTGGTCATGGACGGGAACGGCCGCTGGGCCAAGGAGCGCGGGCTGCCGCGGACCGAGGGCCACAAGGTCGGCGAGAGCGTCGTGCTGGACGTGCTCAAGGGCTGCATCGAGTTGGGCGTGAAGAACCTCTCGCTCTACGCCTTCTCCACCGAGAACTGGAAGCGGTCGCCCGAGGAGGTCCGCTTCCTGATGAACTTCAACCGCGACGTGATCCACCGGCGCCGCGACGAGATGAACGAGATGGGGATCCGGATCCGCTGGGCCGGGCGGATGCCGAAGCTCTGGAAGAGCGTGGTGCAGGAGCTCCAGGTCGCCGAGGAGATGACCCGCGACAACGACGCGATGACGCTCTACATGTGCGTCAACTACGGCGGCCGCGCGGAGATCGCCGACGCTGCGGCGGCGCTGGCGGCGGACGTGGCCTCCGGCAGGCTTGACCCGAAGAAGGTCAACGAGAAGACCCTCGCCAAGTACATGTACCACCCGGACATGCCGGACGTGGACCTCTTCATCCGCCCCAGTGGGGAGCAGCGGACCTCCAACTTCCTGCTGTGGCAGTCGGCGTACGCGGAGATGGTCTTCCAGGACGTGCTGTGGCCCGACTTCGACCGCCGCGACCTGTGGCGCGCCTGCGAGGAGTTCGCTTCGCGCGACCGCCGCTACGGCGGTGCCCTCCCCAACGAAGTGAGCCTCCCCAAGCAGGGGTGAGCTTTGCGCAGAGGGTGACCGTCGCGGGTGGTTGCCGTTCGCGCAGTTCCCCGCGCCCCCAGCATGTGCAACTGGCTCAGTTGCAGCACCTCAGGGGCGCGGGGAACTGCGCGACAAACCACCCACTGACGTAGAGCCTGTCAGCTAGCCCTCGGACGCTGCGCACTCCGCGCACGTCCCGAAGATCTCCAGTGTGTGGGCCACGTCCACGAACCCGTTGTCGCGGGCGACCCCCTCGGCCCAGCGTTCCACCGCCGGTCCCTCCACCTCGACCGTCCGTCCACAGGACCTGCAGACCAGGTGGTGGTGGTGCCCACTGCTGCACCGTCGGTAGACGGCTTCGCCGTCGTCGGTCCGCAGGACGTCGATCTCGCCGGCGTCCGCCAGCGACTGCAGGGTGCGGTAGACGGTGGTGAGCCCGACCGAGTCGCCCCGGTGCTTCAGCAGGTCGTGCAACTCCTGCGCACTGCGGAAGTCGTCGACCTCGGCGAGCAGCGAGGAGACCGCGGTGCGCTGCCGGGTCGACCGGGCGGGGGACGACGGCTGCGTTGATGCTCGCTGCGCGGGCGACGGCGTCACCGGGACTCCTCTGGGGCGGGCTCTCGAACAGCAGGGTTTCGAACAGCAGGGCTTCGAACGGTGGGGTTTGGAACGGTGGGCTTTCGAACAATCGGTGCCGTCGCCATTGTGCCAGCCGGGACCGGCTTTCCGGCGCCCGCACGCGCCACGGGCCCGGACGCCCACCTCTTGAAAACCATGTTCATCTACAATGGTAACCATTGTCAAACCGAGCCGCCGGGGCCCGCTCGCCGCAACGGATGTGAAACCCCTGCCGCCGGCACCGGTAACCTGAGGTATTCGGTCGCGTTCCCCGGCTCGTTCCCCTGGCCGTGACGCGTCCCGCGTGCAATGAAATCCATCACTGACCGCATTCGTCGTACTGAAGAGAGCACTGTGGCCGCCGACAAGATCGACACCATCGTCAGCCTGAGCAAGCGCCGTGGCTTCGTCTATCCCTGCAGCGAGATCTACGGTGGCCAGAAGGCCGCCTGGGACTACGGGCCGCTGGGTGTCGAGCTGAAGGAGAACATCAAGCGGCAGTGGTGGCGCAACATGGTCACCAGCCGTGAGGACGTTGTCGGCCTCGACTCGTCCGTCATCCTCGCCCGCGAGGTCTGGGAGGCCAGCGGCCACGTCGCGACCTTCAGCGACCCGCTGACCGAGTGCACCTCCTGTCACAAGCGCTACCGCGCCGACCACCTGGAGGAGGCCTACGAGGCCAAGCACGGCCACGTCCCGGCCAACGGCCTCGCCGACATCAACTGCCCCAACTGCGGCAACAAGGGCGGCTTCACCACGCCCAAGCCGATGTCCGGGATGCTGCAGACCCACCTGGGCGCGTTCAACGCGGACGACCCGGCCGGTCTGGCCTACCTGCGCCCGGAGACCGCGCAGGGCATCTTCATCAACTTCGCCGCCGTGCAGCAGACCTCGCGCAAGAAGCCCCCGTTCGGCATCGGCCAGACCGGCAAGAGCTTCCGCAACGAGATCACCCCCGGCAACTTCATCTTCCGCACCCGCGAGTTCGAGCAGATGGAGATGGAGTTCTTCGTCAAGCCCGGCGAGGACGAGAAGTGGCACGAGTACTGGCTGCAGGAGCGCTGGAACTGGTACATCGACCTCGGCATCCGTGAGGAGAACCTGCGCTTCTACGAGCACGCCAAGGAGAAGCTCTCCCACTACGCCAAGCGCACGGTCGACATCGAGTACCGCTTCAACTTCGGCGGCAACGAGTTCGGCGAGCTCGAGGGCATCGCCAACCGCACCGACTACGACCTGACCCAGCACAGCGAGCACTCCGGCCAGGACCTCAAGTACTTCGACCAGGAGTCCGGCGAGCGCTGGTTCCCGTACGTGATCGAGCCCGCGGCCGGTGTCAACCGCGCGATGCTGGCGTTCATGCTGGACGCCTACCGCGAGGACGAGGCCCCCAACGCCAAGGGCGTGATGGAGAAGCGCGTGGTGATGCGCCTGGACCCGCGGCTCGCGCCGGTCAAGGTCGCCGTGCTGCCGCTGTCGCGCAACGCCGCCCTCTCCCCGAAGGCCCGCGGCCTGGCCGCGGACCTGCGCAAGCACTGGAACGTCGAGTTCGACGACGCCGGCGCCATCGGCCGCCGCTACCGCCGCCAGGACGAGATCGGCACGCCGTTCTGCATCACCGTCGACTTCGACACCCTGGACGACAACGCGGTGACCGTGCGCGAGCGCGACACCATGGAGCAGCAGCGGATCTCGCTGGACCAGGTCGAGGGCTTCCTCGCCGGCAAGCTGCTCGGCTGCTGACTGCTGGGCTGCTGACGGTCCGACAGCCGCACACGGCGCCGCCCCCGAACCGGAGACGATCCGGTTCGGGGGCGGCGCCGTGTCGCTGGTCGGGGCGGTCAGGCCGGCTGCGGCAGGGAGCGCAGCGCCAGCCGGGCGCAGAGGCAGGCCAGCGGCAGTTCGGCGAGGACCGCCATGGCCAGTGCGGTGGCCAGGGCCTGGCCCGGGGCGGCGGTGGTCACGTCGAACCAGGCGTCGGTCAGCAGCAGGACCGCGGTGCCCGCGGCGGTGAGGCAGAGCCGCGGATCGGCCCGGCGCAGCAGCAGTCCGGTCAGCACCAGACCCGCCGCCTCCAGGGAGTCCAGCCCGACCCAGTTCCACGCGCCGGAGGCGGCGAGGACGCCGAGCCAGGGGACCAGCACCAGGCCGAGCCCGACCAGGGCGCGGGCGACCAGCTCGGGCCGGGGGAGCGCGGGCCGGGGGAGTACCGGGCGCGGGAGCGCCGGCCGGGGGAGCGGGGTGGCGGTGTACGCGGGCGGGAAGGGCGCGGCGACGAGGAGCATGCTCACCGCGACCACCCCGCGCGCACCCGCAGCCGCTCGCTCGTACCGTCGCGGCGGGTCACGGTCACCCGGTCGAAGCAGCCCTCCAGGGTGGCCAGCCAGAACGATCCGGCCGCGGTGATCGCCTCGGCCGGCTGCCGGGTGTGGTTCCGCTGGGTGCACAGCACCGCCGGTGGTATTCCGTCGGGTGGCAGATGGCCCCAGGCGAGCACCGAGGGACGCCCGTTGGACGAGGCCCGGCGGGCGCCGCGGAGCAGGTCCGCGGCCAGCGGCCGGGCCACCAGGATGTCCAGCAGCAGACCCGCGTTGTAGACCTCCAGGGCGGTCCGCCCCCGCGTCCCCAGCGCGAACCGTACCGACCACGGCGAGTCGAGCAGCGGCAGGTCGTCGAGGTCGAGGTCGAGCGTCGGATAGGGCTGCGGCATGGTCATCAGGGTCCCTCCCCAAGCTGTGAGCCACCTGAAAGGACGCCGTGCGGCCGATGGCTCCCGGTCACAGTGATCAGCCTCCCGGAAACGGGGGCCGGCGTCGGTAGCGCATGGATCCGACCCGGGGGTGGTGCCAGGTACACCCTGACAGGGACTCAGGGTTCATGGCCGGGGGCCGATCGTCTCTCCTAGGCTCTGGCTCATGGCAACGACAACCCCCGGAGCGTCCCGGATGATTCCGCTCCCGACCCGGCGAACGCTGCTGCGGGTGCTGGGCGGACCGGTGCTGCTCTGGGGCTGGCGGGAGACCGGGTTCGTCGCTGCCGGGGTGCCGCTGGCCCTGCTGACCGGGGGCGTGGTCGCGCTGCTGCCGAAGCTGCCGGCGGTCGCAGTGCTGCTGGTGCTGTTCCTGCTGGGCCTGCGGCCGCTGCTCACCCGGCTGCAGCGGAGCCGGTTCCGGTCGCTGCTGGGCCTGGACATCCCGGAGATCCCCGGCCCGGACCGGCCGCTGCACGGTTGGCGCCGGCTGCGGGTGCTCCGGGCCGAGAGCACCTGGCGGCAGTTGGCCTACCACCTGCTGGCCGGGCCGCTGGTGGCCGCGCTGGCGGTGCTGGTGCTGGCCGGCTGGACGGTGGGGCTGGTGCTGTCCACCGTCTACGCCTGGTGGATGCTGGTGCCGTCGGACAGCCTGATCGCCACCCAGTCGGACAAGGGCAACCTCTGGATGACGGTGACGGGGGCGCTGTTCCTCTGGGCGATGCCCTGGGCGGCGCTGCTGGTACGCCAGTTGGACACCAGGGCGGCAGCCGCGCTGCTCGGCCCGAACCGGGCCAGGGAGCTCCAGCGCCGGGTCGAGTCGCTGGCGGAGAGCCGCAGCGAGGTCGTCGACGCGGCGGACGCCGAACGCCGCAGGATCGAGCGCGACCTGCACGACGGCGCCCAGCAGCGGCTGGTCTCCATGGCGATGAACCTGGGACTGGCCCGGCGGATGCTCAAGGGACTCCCGGCGGACGTACAGGCGCCGCGCGCCATGGAGGTGATCGAGGAGGCGCACCGCGAGGCCCAGGCGGCGATCGTGGAACTCCGGGACCTGGTCCGCGGCCTGCACCCGGTGGTGCTGGAGGACCGGGGCCTGGACGCGGCGCTGTCCGGCATCGCCGCCCGCGCCCCGCTCCCGGTCCGGCTGACGGTCGGACTGCAGCAGCGGGCCTCCCCCGCGGTGGAGGCGGTGGCCTACTTCGTGGTCTCCGAGGCGCTGGCGAACACCGCCAAGCACGCGCGCGCCTCGCGGGCCGAGGTGTCGGTACGGCAGAGTGGCTCGCGCATCGTGATCACCGTGCTGGACGACGGGATCGGCGGTGCGGACCCGGCGAAGGGCACCGGGCTCTCCGGGCTGCGGCAGCGCGCCGCCTCGGTGGACGGGACCCTCGCCGTCAGCAGCCCCCCAGGGGGCCCCACCACTCTCACCGTGGAGTTGCCGTGCGTGCTGTGATCGCCGAGGACTCGGTCCTGCTGCGAGTCGGACTGGTCAAGGTGCTGGAGGCGGTCGGCTACGAGGTCGTGGCCGCGGTCGGCGAGGCCGAGGCGCTGCTGGCGGCGGTGGCGGAGCACAGCCCCGACGTGGTGGTGACCGACGTCCGGATGCCGCCCGGATTCACCGACGAGGGCGTGCGCGCGGCCCTGATGATCCGTCAGCAGTGGCCGGCAGTGGCCGTTCTGCTGCTGTCGCAGTACGTGGAGGAGCGCTACGCCGCCGACCTGCTGGTCGGCAACGTCCGTGGCGTCGGCTATCTGCTGAAGGAGCGGGTGGCCAATGTGGACGACTTCCTGGACGCGCTGGAGCGGGTCGCCGCCGGCGGCACCGCGCTGGACCCCGAGGTCGTCTCGCAGCTGCTGCTGCGCCGGCAGAGCGGTCCGCTGGACTCGCTGACCCCGCGCGAACGCGAGGTGCTGTCGCTGATGGCGGAGGGCAGGTCGAACGCGGCCATCGCGCAGGCCCTGGTGGTCAGCGAGAGCGCGGTGGCCAAGCACATCAACAACATCTTCATGAAGCTGGCGCTCTCCCCGACCGAGGGGGAGCACCGCAGGGTGATGGCGGTCCTGCGCTTCCTGGACCAGCGGACCTGACCTTTCTGATGGGGGAGACATGAACCGAGGCGTGATCACGTTCAACGGGCCCGACTCCGTGAAACGGACCCTGTGGTGGGTCGTGGCGCTGGTCACCGCGCTGGCGGTGGCCTCGACCACGGGGCTGCTGCTGGTAGGGAAGCTTGCCCGGCGGGACGCCACCTCGACCTGGACCAGCAGCCATGCGATCTCCAAGGTGCGGATCAACGCGGCCGGGGGCACGGTCGAGGTCGACGGCGGCCCGACCGGCGGCACGGTGACGGCGCGGCAGGACGTCGGCTGGCTCACCTCCAGGCCGGTCGTCAACTACACCTGGGACAAGGACACCCTGGTGGTGTCGGTGTCCTGCTCCGGCGGCGCGTTGCTCGGTTCGCTCAACTGCCAGGCCGACGTGCGGCTGCAGGTTCCGGCCGGCACGGCTGTCGACTCGGTGACCGACTCGGGCCCGGTGGTGGTCAACCGGGTGTCGGGGGCGGTAAACCTCCGCTCGCGCTCGGGTCCGCTGACCGTCAGCGATGTCAGCGGACCGTTGACGCTGTCGTCGGACTCCGGTCCCGTCGAGGGCGACGGTCTGCGGTCCGCCACGGTGGCCGTCCACAGCTCTTCGGGGCCGCAGTCGCTGAACTTCGCGAGCGCACCGCAGTCGGTCACCGCCGACTCGGACTCGGGCCCGATCGACGTCGCCCTTCCCAGGAACACCCACTACCAGGCGACGGCCAGTTCCAGGAGCGGACCGGCCTCGGTGGACGAAGGGCTGGACGACCCGAGCAGCACCGGCACCGTCAAGGTGACCAGCCGTTCGGGCCCGGTGGACATCTCCTACGGCTCATGACGTCGTGGGCAGCCGGCCGGTGTCGGGATCGCGCGAGGTCAGGCAGTAGGTCCCGCCGGCCGGGTCCCGCATCACCGTCCACCGCTGCTCACGACGCACCACCTCGGCCCCGAGCCGCAGGTGCAGCGCCGTGGTCTCGGCGACATCGGCGCAGGCCAGGTCCAGGTGGGCCGAGGTCGGCCGCTCCTCCTCCAGCCGGTGCAGCAGGATCTGCACCGGGATCCCGGCACCGGCCGGGGGCCGCACCATGCGGAACTCCGGCCGGGAGCCACGCTCGGAGCCCCAGCCGGTGAGACCAGCCCAGAAGTCCGTCTCCGCGTCGAAGACGCTCGGCGCGAGGTCGATGGCCACCTGGTCGAGGCGGACGCCGCCCTCGGGCTCGGGGCGTTCGGCCGCGCCGTCCCAGGGCATCACGCAGAACAGCTGACCGCCGGGGGAGCGCAGCACCACCCAACTCCCGTGGTCGGCCACGACGACGGCGCCCGAGGCGACCGCCTCGGACCGGAACACCTCGTAGTCGTCGACGGCCAGGTCCAGATGCGCGCCGCCGTCCCCGTCGACGCCCTGCAGCTTGAGGTGGGCGTCCGCGCCCGCCCGCTGCGGCAGCAGTGTCAGGAACTCGCCCTGCTCGCCACGCGGGGCGGACCGGCCGGTGCCGGTGACAGCCGTCCAGAAGGCGCTGCTCTGCTCGAAGCGGTCGAGCGGCCGGTCGATGAACGCGTACACCCAGCGGATCACTGCGCCAGCCTCTCCCGTGCCTCCATCAGTGCGAATCCCAGCAGGTTCAGCCCGGGCCAGCGGGCCGGGTCGTCGGCCCGCTCGTCGTCGGCCGCCAGCCCGATCCCCCACACCCGGTCCACCGGGCTGGCCTCCACCAGCACCCGGTCCTGGGTCCCCAGCAGATAGTCGCGCAGCGCCGGATCCTGCCCGAACTTGGCGACATTGCCCTGCACCACCAGCTCGAACCGGGCCGCCGTCCACGCCGCGTCGTCGAAGCCGCGCACCAGCCGGCCCCGCTGCTTGGCCTCGGCGGGGGTCCGCGCGGCGAGGATCCCCGGCACCGACTCCTCGTCACCGAACAGCCGCGCCTTGCCCGCCATCATCCAGTGCTCCGCCGAGGCGTACTCCACCCCGTCGACCGCGAACACCGAAGGCCACCACTGACTCAGCGCCCCGGCCCCCACCGAACCGTCCCTCTGCGCCCGATGCCCCCAGAACATCAGCCACTTGGGCCGCGCCCCGGCCGCCACCAGCGCGGCCAGCCCCTCCCGGCTGCGCGTCCGCGCCGGGTGCTGTTTCTCACTCGTCGTCATACCGGTGATCCTTCCATCCGCCACCGACACCAGGCCAAGCAGTTTCCGGCATGCAGCAGGCCCCCGGCCGAGGGTGTCGGCAGGGGGCCTGGAGGCTACGGACCGCGCGGCGGGTCAGCCGATGCGGCGGGGGAGGCGGGTGGAGAGGGCGATGACGGCCAGGGTGAGCACGAACTGCAGGGCCAGCACCAGGGTCAGGGCGTCGTGCATGCCGTGGGTGGGGGAGAGGGTGAGGAAGAGCGTGCCCAGGGTGGCCACGCCGAGGGCGAGGCTGGACTGCTGGGTGGTGGCGAGGATGCCGCCGCCGACGCCGGCCCGCTCGGCCGGGATCTCGGAGAGGATCAGCCGGATCAGCGGGGGCATCACCAGGCCCTGTCCGGTACCGGCGACGACCATGCCGGGCAGCAGCACCAGCGGGCTGAGGCCGGACCAGTCGGTGGCCACGGTGACCGTGAGCACCACCAGGCCCAGGGCCTGGATCACGGCGCCGGTGCGGATCACCTTGCTGCCGTAGCGGGTCAGCAGCCGCGGTCCGGCCAGCGAGGCGACGAAGAAGCCGACGGCCATCGGGACCATGGCCACGCCGGAGGCGATCGGGCCCTCGTTCAGGCCGACCTGCAGGGCCACCGCCATCACCACCATGAAGCCGCCGAAGCCGGTGAAGAAGGGGACGGCCATGGTGAGACCGGTGCGCAGACCGTGGATGCGCAGCAGCGACAGCGGGATCAGCGGGATGTTGCCGGCCTGCTCCGAGCGGCGCTCGGTGCGGACGAAGGCGTAGCCGAGGAAGGGGACGGCGGCCAGCAGGGTCCAGGTCCACCAGGCCCAGCCGACCGCGCGGCCCTCCATCAGCGGGATCAGCAGTGCCAGCAGCGTCGCGGCCAGCAGGCCGGTGCCGGGCAGGTCGACCTTGGCCGGGTTGGCCGAGCGGGTCTCCGGGACGGAGCGCAGTGCCAGCACCGCGGCGACCAGGGCGACCGGGACGTTCACCAGGAAGATGAAGCGCCAGCCGGTGCCGAACAGGTTCGCCGAGAGCAGCACCCCGCCGAGGACCTGGCCGATGACGACCGAGATCCCGCCGACCGCGCCGTAGATGCCCATGGCGCGGGCCTTGCGCTCGCCCTGGGTGGCGGACTGGATGGTGGCCAGCGCCTGCGGCAGCATCAGCGCCGCCGCCGCGCCCTGCAGCACCCGGGCGCCGACCAGCGCCAGCGCGGTCGGGGCCAGGCCGCAGGCCAGCGAGGTCAGGCCGAAGGCCAGGGAGCCGGCGATGAACAGCCGGCGGCGGCCGAAGAGGTCACCGAGCCGTCCGCCGAGGACCAGCAGCACGGCGTAGGCGATGCCGTAGCCGGCCACGAAGAGTTCCAGCGTCGCCGGGCCGGCGACCAGGTCCTTGTCGATGGTGGGCAGGGCGACATTGACGATGAAGAAGTCCAGCATCGGCAGGAAGGCGCCGAGCAGGACGGTGAACAGGCCCAGGGTGCTGAGCCGGGGGGCGGCCGGCGCCGGCTTGGGGCCGGTGCCGCCGAGCTTGGTGACGGTTGGCAGGACGTTCGCCCGGGTTGCGGGTGCGGTCAGTGGAGTAGCCATGGCCACTACTTTCCGCCTCTGCTTAGCCTGGTACCAGTGTCTGGTTATCCTGGTAGCGGTACTACCTGGCACAGGGATGCCCAGGGGTGCATCCTGGTAGACATGGCCACCGCATCAGCTCCCGCCGCCGCCCCGCTCGAACTGGTCCCCTCCGCCGCCCCCGAGGACGTCCGCCGCCGTGAGCTGGCCGGCTTCCTCCGCAGCCGGCGCGAGCGGATCTCGCCCGAGCAGGTCGGCCTGCCCGCGGTCGGCCGGCGCCGGACGCCGGGGCTGCGCCGCGAGGAGGTGGCGCTGCTCGCCGCCGTCGGGGTCACCTGGTACACCTGGCTGGAGCAGGCCCGGGACATCCAGGTCTCCCCGCAGGTACTGGACGCCATCTCGCGGGCCCTGCTGCTGGACGCCAACGAGCGCCAGCACCTGTTCATCCTGGCCGGCACCGTGGACCCGGCGCCCCCGGCGACCTGCCCGACGGTCACCCCGTCGGTCCAGGCGCTGATGAAGCAGCTGGAGCCCTACCCCTGCGCGGCGATGAACAGCCGCTACGACGTCCTGGCCTACAACAGCACCTACCGGCTGCTGGTCACCGACCTGGACGAGGTCGCGCCCGAGGACCGCAACCTGATGCTGCTGGCCTTCACCCACCCGGACTGGAAGCGCAACCTGGTGGACTACGAGCAGGCGACGGCGCTGATGGTGGCCAAGTTCCGCAGCGCCATGGCCGACCATGTCGCCGAGCCGGCCTGGAAGGCGCTGCTCAAGCGGCTGCGGCTGGCCTCGCCCAAGTTCGACGCGCTGTGGCAGCAGCACGAGGTCGGCATGACCGGCAACGGTGAGAAGCGCTTCCTCAACCCGCACGTCGGGCTGCTGCACTTCGAGTTCACCACGCTGTGGCTGGGCCCGCGGCCCAGCACCCGGATCGTCAGCTACACCCCCGCCGACGAGGAGACCCGGGAGCGGATCGAGCGGCTGCACAAGCTGGCCACCTCAAGCTGACCACGGAGAGCCGACCGCTGGGCCTGGCGGCCCGGGCCGCCGGATCGGGGTGGGACAATGGGGGGTCCGCCCAGTGATCAGGAAGAGCGAGAGATGACCAGGACCGTCGCAGCCCCCACCACCGCCCCGCTGAAGCTGGGCGGCATCCAGGTGTGGCCGCCGGTCGTGCTGGCGCCGATGGCGGGCATCACCAACGCCCCGTTCCGCACCCTGTGCCGGGAGCAGTCCGGCGGCAAGGGGCTGTTCGTCTCCGAGATGATCACCACCAGGGCGCTGGTCGAGCGGGACCGCAAGACCATGCGGCTGATCGGCTTCGACGCCTCCGAGACGCCCCGCTCCATCCAGCTGTACGGGGTGGACCCGGTCACCGTCGGCCGCGCCGTCCGCATGATCGCGGACGAGGACCTGGCCGACCACATCGACCTCAACTTCGGCTGCCCGGTGCCCAAGGTGACCCGCAAGGGCGGCGGCTCCGCGCTGCCGTACAAGCGGAACCTGCTGCGGGACATCCTGCGCCAGGCGGTCGGCAACGCCGGCGGGCTGCCGGTCACCATGAAGATGCGCAAGGGCATCGACGACGACCACATGACCTACCTGGACGCCGGGCGGATCGGCGCCGAGGAGGGCGTGTCCGCGATCGCCCTGCACGGGCGCACCGCGATCCAGCACTACAGCGGGGTGGCCGACTGGTCCGCCATCGCCCGGCTGCGCGAGTCCGTCCCGGACCACGTCCCGGTGCTGGGCAACGGCGACATCTGGTCGGCCGACGACGCGGTGCGGATGGTGCGCGAGACCGGCTGCGACGGTGTGGTGGTCGGCCGCGGCTGCCTGGGCCGCCCCTGGCTGTTCAAGGAGCTGGTCTCGGTCTTCGAGGGCGAGACCGAGTACGCGCGGCCGGACTTCTCCTACGTGGCCGGTGTGATGTACCGGCACGCCCAGCTGCTGGGCGAGTGGATCGGCGACGAGAAGCACGGCGTCGTGGACTTCCGCAAGCACGTGGCCTGGTACACCAAGGGCTTCTCGGTCGGCTCCGAGCTGCGCCGCGCGTTGGCCCTGGCCTCCTCGCTGGACGAGCTGGCCGAGCACCTCGCCGCCGTCGACCAGGACCAGCACTGGCCCGAGAGCGCCGACGGCCCGCGCGGCCGGACCTCCGGGGCCAACCGGGTGGTGCTCCCGGAGGGCTGGCTGGACGACCCCTACGACTGCGCCGTACCCAGCGCGGACGCCGAACTGGACACCAGCGGCGGCTGAGGCTTACGGAATCTACGTCCGACAGGTGGCCGGAGGCGTGCGGGGGCACGTGACTCTGGCCACATTGGTGCTCACTTTGCGTCAGAAGGACGCAAAAGCGCAGGTGGGCCGGGGGGCGGAACGGCTTCCGAACGTGCTCGCGTCACCGGGTGGCGCAAACGTCCAGGCAATCAAGCCAAGGCAACGGAAGCGACACCGATCATGAACGCTGAGTAGCGCTGGTGTGATCTTGCGGTTTCGGTCCGTTCAACCTTTGAAGGCGGGCTAACGTCAGGGCGACGATTTCAGTTTCCTAGGCGAAGGCCGATCCGGTGCATTCGATCTACTGGGTTACCGGCGGGTACAAACCACTGACGGCCCAACGGGGGCGCTGAAACGCCTTTGATCTGGGTATGTTTCCGGTCGTCAGGGCAACCGTGCGGCAGGAGAACAGACCCGTGTCGGCAGAGCAGAAATTCGTTTACGACTTCACCGAGGGCAACAAGGATCTCAAGGACCTGCTCGGCGGGAAGGGTGCGAACCTCGCCGAGATGACCAACCTCGGTCTCCCGGTCCCTCCCGGGTTCACCATCACCACCGAGGCCTGCAAGGTCTACCTGGAGACCGGCGACGAGCCGGCCTCGCTCCGCGACGAGGTGAGTGCGCACCTCGACGCGCTGCAGCAGCAGATGGGCAAGCAGCTCGGCGACTCGGCCGACCCGCTGCTGGTCTCGGTCCGCTCGGGTGCCAAGTTCTCCATGCCCGGGATGATGGACACCGTCCTCAACATCGGACTGTCCGACGCCTCGGTGAGCGGCCTGGCCGCCCAGTCCGGCAACGACCGCTTCGCCTGGGACTCCTACCGCCGCCTGATCCAGATGTTCGGCAAGACCGTGCTGGGCGTGGAGGGCGACCTGTTCGAGGAGGCGCTGGAGCGGGCCAAGCAGGCCAAGGGCACCAGCGACGACCTGGACCTGGACGCCGCCGACCTCAAGGCGATCGTCGAGGACTTCAAGGCCATCGTCCGCGACCACACCGGCCGCGACTTCCCGCAGGACCCGCGCGAGCAGATGGACCTCGCCGTCCACGCCGTCTTCGACAGCTGGAACAGCGACCGGGCCAAGCTCTACCGCCGCCAGGAGCGCATCCCCGGCGACCTGGCCACCGCCGTCAACATCTGCTCCATGGTCTTCGGCAACCTGGGCTCCGACTCCGGCACCGGCGTCGCCTTCACCCGCGACCCGGCCAGCGGCCACCAGGGCGTCTACGGCGACTACCTGCAGAACGCGCAGGGCGAGGACGTGGTCGCCGGCATCCGCAACACCATGCAGCTGGCCGAGCTGGAGGGGCTGGACAAGGCCTCCTACGACCAGCTGATGTCCATCATGGAGACCCTGGAGAACCACTACCGGGACCTCTGCGACATCGAGTTCACCATCGAGCGCGGCAAGCTGTGGATGCTGCAGACCCGGGTCGGCAAGCGCACCGCCGCGGCCGCCTTCCGGATCGCCGTCCAGCTGGTCGACCAGGGCCTGATCGACCTGGACGAGGCCCTGCACCGGGTCACCGGCGGCCAGCTGGCCCAGCTGATGTTCCCCCGCTTCGACGAGAAGACCAAGGCCGAGCGGGTCGCCTGGGGCATCGCCGCCTCGCCCGGCGCGGCCGTCGGCAAGGCCGTCTTCGACTCCTACACCGCGGTCAAGTGGTCCCGCTCCGGCGAGCAGGTGATCCTGGTCCGCCGGGAGACCAACCCGGACGACCTGGACGGCATGATCGCCGCCGAGGGCATCCTCACCTCCCGCGGCGGCAAGACCTCGCACGCGGCCGTGGTCGCCCGCGGCATGGGCAAGACCTGTGTCTGCGGCGCCGAGGAGCTGGAGGTCGACACCAAGAAGCGCCGCTTCATGACCGCCGACGGCAAGGTGGTGGAGGAGGGCGACCTGATCTCCATCGACGGCTCCACCGGCAAGGTCTACCTGGGCGAGGTCCCGGTGGTCCCCTCCCCGGTGGTGGAGTACTTCGAGGGCACCCTGCACGCCGGCGCCGACGAGGAGGGCGGCCTGGTCCAGGCGGTGCACCGGCTGATGGCCCACGCCGACGTCCGCCGCAAGCTGCGAGTACGGGCCAACGCCGACAACGCGGACGACGCCAACCGCGCCCGCCGCTTCGGCGCCCAGGGCATCGGGCTGTGCCGCACCGAGCACATGTTCCTCGGCGAGGAGCGGCGCAAGGAGGTCGAGCACCTGATCCTGGCCGACAACGACAAGGACCGCGAGTCGGCCCTGGCGACGCTGATGCCGCTGCAGAAGGGCGACTTCGTCGAGCTGTTCCAGGCCATGGACGGACTGCCGGTGACGGTGCGGCTGCTCGACCCGCCGCTGCACGAGTTCCTGCCCGACATCACCGAGCTCTCGGTGCGGGTCGCCCTCGCCGAGGCCCGCAAGGACCCCAACGAGAACGACCTGCGGCTGCTCCAGGCCGTGCACAAGCTGCACGAGGCCAACCCGATGCTCGGCCTGCGCGGGGTACGCCTCGGCCTGGTCATCCCCGGCCTGTTCGGGATGCAGGTGCGGGCCATCGCCGAGGCCGCCGCAGAGCGCCGCCGCGGCGGCGGGGACCCCCGCCCCGAGGTGATGATCCCGCTGGTCGGGACGGTGCAGGAGCTGGAGATAGTGCGGGACGAGTGCGAGCAGGTGCTGCGCGAGGTCCAGGCCGCGACCGGGGTCAAGCTCGACATCAAGCTCGGCACGATGATCGAGCTGCCGCGCGCCGCGCTGACCGCCGGTCAGATCGCCGAGGCGGCGGAGTTCTTCTCCTTCGGCACCAACGACCTGACCCAGACGGTGTGGGGCTTCTCCCGGGACGACGTGGAGGCCTCCTTCTTCACGGCCTACCTGGAGAAGGGCATCTTCGGGGTCTCCCCGTTCGAGACCATCGACCGCGACGGAGTCGGCGCCCTGGTCAAGCACGCCGTGAAGGAGGGCCGGGCGACCCGCCCCGACCTCAAGCTCGGCGTCTGCGGCGAGCACGGCGGCGACCCGGACTCGGTCCACTTCTTCCACCAGGCCGGGCTGGACTACGTGTCCTGCTCGCCCTTCCGGATCCCGGTGGCGCGCCTGGAGGCAGGCCGCGCCGCCATCGAGACCGCGGGCAGCGACTCGCGCTGACAAACCCTCACCGGAGCCCCTCACTCCGGTTGTCAGCGCGAGGCAACCCCTCCCAACACCCCCGTCCCCGACCAAGGATGAGGGCCGGGAGGGGGCTGCCCGCCCAAGCACGGCGGCGCTCGGCGCAGAGTACCCGCCGTACGGCCGGGGCGGTGGGACGGACAATGGCGTCCGTCCCACCGCCCCGGCCTCTTTTGCGTGCCAGTCTCTTTTGCGCGCCGGGCTACGCCGAGATGAGCGGTCTGGACGGCTCCACCGCGATCCGCGGAGTGGCGACCCGCAGCTCCAGCTGGACCCGGGCCACCGGCCACTCCTCGTCCAGGATCGAGTAGAAGGCCGTGCCCCGGACCAGGCCGTCGAGCCCGCGGGTGTGGGCCCGGTGCACTCCTTCCAGCACCGCGCCCAGCCGCTCGATCGCCGCGCGGGACCGCGCGTTACGGGCGTCGGCGCGCATGGAGATCCGGCGCACGCCCCAGACGTCGAAGGCGTGACGCAGCATCAGCAGCTTGGCCTCGGTGTTGATGCCGGTGCCCTGCGCCCTCGCGGACAGCCAGGTGGCGCCGATCTCGGCGGCGTCCGGGATCGCCGCCAGCGGATCGCCGACCGGGCCGCGTGGGGCCGGCGGCCAGATCACCGGGCCCTGCCAGTAGTCCAGCTCGCAGAACCGGGTCGAGCCGACCACCGTGCCGTCACTGACCCGGACGGTGGCGAAGGGCACGGCGCGGCCGGCCTCCTGGGCGGCCAGCGCTTCCGCCACGTAGCGGGCGGTCGCCTCGATGCCGTGCGGGACGGGGGTGAAGGCGTAACTGCTGCGGTCCTCCGCCGCCGCGGCGGCGAGGGGTTCGATGTGACGTACGTCGAGTGGCTCCAGCCGCACCGAGCGGCCGACGAGGGAGACAGGTACGGGCACGGGCCTTGTGTCCTTCAGGCGGCGGGACATGGGGGTGCGCCCAGCGGTTCCGGGTACGGCGACGGAGCGCGTCAGCCGTGGCGGCGCGGGGAGCGAGGGGACAGTTTCTGTCCGGGAGATGGCCGAGGAAGGAACGAGAGCGCGAAGGACAGCGGGCGGCCAGGTGAAGGCAAGGTGCGATACGAGGGTGCTGCGGGGTCGTGCGGGGGTACAGCTGTGGCAAGGTCTGCGGACGGCAGCGATGCAGTGCAGCGAGAGGACCATACCCGCAGTCGACGCCCAAGTCACTCCGGCTCGCGGCGGGGTTTGCACGGCTGCTTCGCGCGGCTCGGCCGAACAGGCAGGAACGGCTCCGGGTGGGGGTGGATTCGGGAATACTGCGCTGGTCGGGGATGCTGGTGGCTGTGTAGTGGAGTTCGCCCGCAGCGAGGTGCGGACCTCGGGAGATTGGGTTCACCGTGCTTGATCCGAAGGCGCTGTACGCATTCGAGCCGCAGGCTCTGGAGGCCGTCGAGACGGCTTTCGGCGCAGGCGCGCACGCGGGCGCGGGGGAGAGCTCTGGCACCGGTCCGGTCCTGCTGCACTTCTTCGAGGGCTTCATGGACGCCGGCGAGGTCGGCGAGCAGGTCGTCGACCACCTCCTGGAGGACCCCGAGCGCAAGCGACTGGTCCGCTTCGACGCCGACCGGCTGGTCGACTACCGGGCCAGGCGGCCCGCGATGGTCTTCGACCGGGACCGCTGGACCAGCTACGACGCCCCCGCCCTCGACCTCTACCTGCTGCACGACTCGGTCGGCGCGCCGTTCCTGCTGCTGAGCGGCCCGGAGCCGGACGTGGAGTGGGAGCGCTTCGCCACGGCCGTGCGCCAGGTGGTGGAGCAGCTGGGCGTGCGGCTCGCGGTGAACTTCCACGGCATCCCCATGGGCGTCCCGCACACCCGCCCGGTCGGGCTGACCCCGCACGGCAACCGGGAGGACCTGCTCGGGCTCTACCCGCGCTGGTTCGAGAAGGTGCAGGTGCCGGCCAGCGTCGCGGCGATGCTGGAGTACCGCCTGGCCGAGCACGGCCACGACGTGCTGGGCTTCGCCGCGCACGTCCCGCACTACCTGGCGCGCACCCCCTACCCGCAGGCCGCCGTGGCGGTGCTGGAGGCCGTCCAGGCGGCCACCGGGCTGGTGCTGCCGGGGCTGTCGCTGCGGGCCAAGCTGGACGAGGTCCGCGCCGACATCGACCAGCAGATCGCCGAGGGCGACGACGAGCTGCGCGGCGCCGTCATCGGCCTGGAGCAGCAGTACGACGCCGTCGCCGGCGCGGCCGACCGGGAGAACCTGCTGGCGGAGCCGGCCGACCTGCCCTCGGCCGACGAGCTCGGCCGCGCCTTCGAGGCGTTCCTGGCGGAGCAGGGCGACACCCCGGGGGCCTCGGGGGACGTCCAGTAGCTCCTCCGGCCCGCCGGCCCGCCGGCCGGCCCGCCTGCTCAGTGGTGGGCGGCGCTCGGCGAGGCGTGCTTGGGCGTCGGCTCCTTCTTCGGAGCCGGCGCCTTCTTCTTGGGCGGGACGACCACGTGGGCCGGGTCGAGCTCGTTGCTCATCCAGTGCAACGCGGTCGGGAGCATCCGCAGCCAGGTGTTGGGGCTGTGGCCGCCGGTGGCCAGCACCAGGGGCTCGGCGACCAGGGTCGGCGGGATGGCCACCCGCTGCAGCGCGGTCAGATTGGACGGCGGGCTGGAACGGTCCTTCGCCGATGTGGCCAGGAACAGCGAGACGCGCGGCCACTTGGCCGCCAGTTCCAGCGGACTGTTCTGCTTGCGCAGGGTGGGGTCGGTCAGTACGGAGGGGTCGCCGGCGAAGGGGTCGGGGCTCATCGCCGCCGCGGTGGCGAACAGGTTCGGGTACTGCATGGCGAGCTTGACCGAGCACAGGCCGCCGGTGGAGAAGCCGATCAGCCCCCAGGCCTTGGCCTCCGGCAGGACCCGGAACTGGCTGTGGATCAGCTCGGGCACGTCCTTGGCCAGCCAGGTGGCGTTCTTCCTGGTGGGGGTGTCGCTGCAGTCGGTGTCGATGCCGCCCGGGTCGATCACCGGCATCACCACGATGGCCGGTTTGACCTCGCCGTCCGCCATCATCTTGGCGATGGTGCCGGGCATGCCCATGCCCTCGACCCAGGACAGCGGCGAGCCGGGGACGCCGTGCAGCATCATGATCACCGGAAAGCTCTTGTTGCGGTACTGCCGCTCGTCGTACTGCGGCGGGGTCCAGACCAGGACCTGGCCGGAGAGCTTGGAGTGGGTGCCGTGGACGTAGGTCTCCAGCAGGCCGTTGGCGGAGCGGGTGAACATCGCCCGGTCCGGCGGCGGACCCGGCATGGCGGCGGTCTGGGTGCCGTTGTCGCGTCCCAGCAGGTCGTTCCAGTCGGTGTAGAGGCCGTAGCTGTTGTTGATCCACACCGCCACCACGGCGATGGCGGTGACCTGGCAGATGGCGATCATGACGATCCTGGTCAGCCAGCGCACCGGACGGGGCCCGCGGACCGCGCCCCAGGCGAACAGCGTGGCCACCATGGCCAGTGCCGTGGCCGCGATGAGGACGTAGAAGAAAGCCGTCCCGGTCAGACTCATGGGTCAGGCCCCCTGCGTTCTCGACACTGCAATCTGTGCGGGGGCTGAGCCGTCCCGTCGTATTGGCACCTTAACCGACAGAAGTGGGTCAATTGTCCAGGAAGGTAAGAGCACGCAGCCGTGGCTCCGCGGAGGCGGCGGACGAGTGCGGCATACTGCCGAAAACAGGGGCACGGAGACGCTTGGTGACGGCCTGTCGCCTTACCAGGGTCAAGGAAACGGCCGTGTCGACCTGCAGAGGTGTACGGGTCGCCTGATCGGTGCATATCATCCGACCCGTTAGTTTGTCCGGAAAGGAGCGCGTCGACGTGACCCGTTCGCAGTGGCGTGTGCTCACGCGCGTCGCCGGTGTGGTCGCGTTCACGGTCTGCTTCGCCCTGGCGCTGGAGTACAGCCAGGGCAGGACGGGCTCGGCCGCCCCCGCCAGGCCGTCGCCGCGGTCGGCGCCGGCCGCCGACGCCCTGGTCGCGGTGCCCGCGGTGCTGGCCGGGCCACGGGTGGCCGCCACGGCGGGGACCAGCGCGAGCTTCACCGGGCTGCCGAGTGTCGGTGCCCTCTTCGGCGCCGACGGGGCGAAGGCGGCGGACAGCCACCACTTCTGCTCGGCCAGTGTCGTCGACAGCCCGGGCGGCAATGTGGTGGCGACGGCGGCGCACTGCGTGGTGACGCCGGGCGGCAAGACCGACGCGCCCGCTCAGGTGGTCTTCGTCCCGGGCTACCACGACAAGCAGGAGCCCTACGGGGAGTGGACCTCCGCCCGGATCCTGGTCGACCCCCGCTGGGCCGCGGACGGGGACCCCGACTACGACGTGGCCTTCCTGGTCGTCGAGCGTGCCGGTGATCCCTCGGCCCGGCTGTCGGACCTCGTCGGCGCCCAGGGGATAGCGTTCGGGACCCAGCTGCCGCAGCCGGTCGGGGTGATCGGCTACCCCTCGGCCGCGGAGCAGCCGGTGGCCTGCCACAACACGCTGAAGCCGTACTCGCCCACCCAGTCCGAGTTCGACTGCCCCGGCTACGCCGACGGCAGCAGCGGCGGCCCGATGCTGACCGGGATCGACGCACGGACCGGGCGGGGCACGCTGGTCGGCGTCATAGGGGGCTACGAGCAGGGCGGCTACACCGACTCCGTCTCCTACGCCAGCTCCTTCGGCGACGCCGTCAAGGCCCTCTACGAACAAGCCACCGTCCTGGGCTGATGCCCGCCGATGCCCCGCGCACCCCGCGATGGTTACTCACCCCCGACCCCGCATCCCCGTGAGAGCCGGGAAACGCGGTGTGACGGGGGTGCAACTGGCTGGAAACACCCGTCCGGCAGGCTGGGCGCCATGACGCCGACCGACTCCACACCCGACCAGGGCCCGCTCGGCAGCAGCCATGCCGAGCTGATCGCGGAGATCGCCCACCGCTTCACGCCCCGCCCCGCGGACCCGCCCCGGCGCCTGCACGCCGTCGGACCGCGGTCCCCGCGGACCGCCCCGCGGCCGGTGCTGGTGGCCGTGGCGCACGGCTCCCGCGACCCCGCCGCGCTGGCGACCGCGCTGCGGCTGCTGGACCAGGTCCGCGCCACGCGCCCGGGGCTCGACGTCCGGCTGGCCCATCTGGACCTGAACGAGCCCCGGCTCGACGACGTCCTCGGCGGCCTGCCCCGGTCCGGCCGCAGCGAGGTGGTGCTGGTCCCGCTGCTGCTGGGGCGCGGCTACCACGTGCGCATCGACATCCCCGAGCAGTTGGCGCGCCACCCGCACCTGGACGCCGCCGTCGCCGCGCCGCTCGGCCCGCACCCGCTGCTCGCCGAGGCGCTGCAGCTGCGGCTGGCCGAGGCGGGCTGGGACGACCCGGAGAACGTCAGGCTGCGCCGGCGCGAGGCCAGGGACGCCGTCGTGCTGGCCGCCTCCGGGTCCAAGGACCCGGCCTCGGCCAAGGACGCGCAGACCCAGGCGCTGCTGCTGGCCGCCAGGCTGCACGTCCCGGTGGTGCCCGCGTTCGTCTCGGCGGCCGCGCCGACGGTGCCCCAGGCGGTGGCCGCGCTCTGCGCCCGCGGCTACCGGCGGATCGCCGTGGCCTCCTACTTCGCCGCCCCGGGGGACTTCGCCCGGCTGGCCGCCGCCGCCGCGCCCTGGCTGGTCGCGGCACCGCTCGGGGCCCAGGAGGCGATGGCCGCGCTGGTGCTGGAGCGCTACGACCGGGCCGCAGCCGGACACCGCGTCCTGGCTGCCGCGCAAGCGGTCTGACGATCACTCCGGAGGCGTGTCCCGCGGTTTCTGTCGTACCGGCCGGATACGGTTTCCGGATATGGACGACAAGGAACAGGCCAGCGCCGGCTACACCACGGCGGCGCAGGCCCGCTGGGTGGAGGAGCCGGACAAGCGACCGGGCCGGACCGCCTTCCAGCGGGACCGGGCCCGGGTGCTGCACTCCGCCGCGCTGCGCCGGCTGGCCGGAACGACCCAGGTCGTCGCCCCGCTGGCCAGCGACTTCCCGCGGACCCGGCTGACCCACTCGCTGGAGTGCGCCCAGATCGGCCGGGAGCTGGGCGCCGCGCTGGGCTGCGACCCGGACCTGATGGAAACCGCCTGCCTGTCTCACGACATCGGCCACCCGCCGTTCGGCCACACCGGCGAGCAGGCCCTGGACCGGGCCGCCGCCGGCTGCGGGGGCTTCGAGGGCAACGCCCAGAGCCTGCGCATCCTGACCCGGCTGGAACCCAAGCGGTTCGACGACCTCCCCGGCGGCGACGGCCGCAGCGTCGGGCTGAACCTCACCCGGGCCGCGCTGGACGCGGCCACCAAGTACCCCTGGACCAGGGGCAGCCACCCCGAACTCCCGCAGAAGTACGGCGTCTACACCGACGACCTGGCCGTCTTCGACTGGCTGCGCCAGGGCGCGCCGGAGCTCCACCGCTGCTTCGAGGCCCAGGTGATGGACTGGTCCGACGACGTCGCCTACTCCGTCCACGACGTCGAGGACGGTCTGCAGGCCGGCCATGTCGAGCCGGCCGCGCTGCGCTCGGCCACCGAGCGGGCCGAACTGTTCGAGGTAGCCGCCCAGTACGCCCCCGGCGCGACGGAGGACGAACTGGCCGAGGCGCTGGACCGGTTGCAGGCCGAGGACTGGTGGCCGGACAGCTACGACGGCTCGGCCCGGGGCCGGGCCGCCCTCAAGGACGCCACCAGCCAGCTGATCGGACGCTTCTGCACCGCCGCCGAGCAGGCCACCCGGGCCCGCTACGGCCCCGGCCCGCTCAGCCGCTACCGGGCCGACCTGATCGTCCCGCGCGGGGTCCGGCTGGAGTGCGCGGTGCTCAAGGCCGTCGCCGTCCGCTATGTGATGCAGCGTGACGACCAGGGACAGCTGCGCACCTGGCAGCGGGCGGTGATCGGGGAGCTGGCCGAGGCGCTGGTCGCCGCCGCACCGGTCGGCCTGGACCCGGTGTTCCGGGCGCTCTACGAGGAGGCCGCGGACGACGCGGGCCGGCTGCGCGCGGTGGTGGACCAGATCGCCACCCTGACCGACGCCTCGGCGGCCGCCCGGCACCGGGAGTTCGCCGCCGGGTAGCCGAGCACGCGTGCGGTTGTTTGCCTGGGCTTTGCCGCGGCCTTTTCCGCGGGGCACACCAGGCGCTATGAAGGTTGCGGGCCGAACGGACGAAGGAGACCACGATGGTGGAAGCACACGAGACCCATGTCATCGTCGGGGCCGGGCTGGCGGGGGCGAAGGCCGCCGAGACCCTGCGCGCCGAGGGCTTCACCGGACGGGTCATCCTGGTCGGCGAGGAGCGTGAGGCACCGTACGAGCGCCCCGGTCTGTCCAAGGGCTTCCTCACCGGCGCCGCGTCCCGGGACGACCTCTTCGTCCACGACTCGCACTGGTACACCGAGCACGACATCGAGCTGCGGATCGGCGACCCGGCGACCCGGCTGGACCGGCAGTCCCGGACCCTCCAGCTCGCCGACGGCACCGTGCTCACCTACGACAAGCTGCTGATCGCGACCGGCTCGGCGCCGCGCACCCTGGACGTCCCCGGGATCGACCTCGGCGGGGTCCACTACCTGCGCAAGCTGCCCGACGCCGAGCGGCTGCGGGCCTCGCTGCAGACCCTGGGCCGGGAGAACGGCCGGCTGCTGCTGGTCGGCGCGGGCTGGATCGGTCTGGAGGTCGCCGCGGCGGCGCGCGGCTACGGGGCCGAGGTGACCGTCGTCGAGCCGCAGCCGACCCCGCTGCACGGGGTGCTCGGCCCCGAGCTCGGCGAGTTCTTCGCCCGGCTGCACGAGGACCGCGGCGTGCACTTCCACTTCGGCGCCGGGGTCACCGAGATCGAGGGCGAGGACGGCATGGTGCTGGCCGCGCACACCGACGACGGCGACGAGCACCCGGCGCACGCGGTGCTGATCGGCATCGGCGCCGCCCCGCAGACCGCCCTCGCCGAGGCCGCCGGGCTGGCCCTGGCCCCGCGCGAGGAGGGCGGCGGCATCGCCGTGGACTCCGCGCTGCGCAGCTCCGACCCGGACGTCTTCGCGGCCGGCGACGTCGCGGCGGCCGAGCACCCGCTGTTCGGCCGGCGGCTGCGGGTCGAGCACTGGGCCAACGCGCTCAACGGCGGCCCGGCGGCGGCCCGGTCGATGCTGGGGCAGCCGGTGGTCTACGACCGGGTCCCCTACTTCTTCTCGGACCAGTACGACCTCGGCCTGGAGTACTCCGGCTACGCCGCCCCCGGCTCCTACGACCACGTGGTGGTGCGGGGGGACGCGGGCAAGCGGGAGTTCATCGCCTTCTGGCAGGACCCGGCCGGCCGGGTGCTGGCCGGGATGAACGTCAACGTCTGGGACGTGGCCGGCGGCATCCAGCAGCTGGTCCGCTCCGGGCGCCCGATCGACCCGGACCGGCTGGCCGACCCGGCGATCCCGCTCGGCGAGCTCTGAGCCGACCGCCGGGCGGACAGCTGAGCTCCCGCGCACCGTCCGGCACTGTCGGCCCCCGGGCATACACTGCACGACGTGGCAGGTCGGATCAGGGACGAGGACGTGGACGCGGTTCGGGCCGCCGTCCGGATCGATGCTGTCGTGGGGGAGTACGTCCAGCTCACCAATGGCGGCGGCGGCCAGCTCAAGGGTCTCTGCCCGTTCCACGACGAGAAGTCGGCGTCGTTCTACGTGAACCCGAGCAAGGGCGTCTACAGCTGCTTCGGCTGCCAGGAGAGCGGGGACACCCTCGGCTTCGTGATGAAGATCGAGCACCTGTCGTTCGTGGAGACGGTCGAACGGCTGGCGCCCACCGTCGGCATCACCCTGCGCTACGAGGGCGGCGGCTACCAGCCGGGCCAGCAGAAGGGCGAGCGGACCAGGCTGCTGGAGATCAACAAGATCGCCGCCGCCTGGTTCACCGAGCAGCTGAGCAGTCCCGAGGCCGAAATCGGTCGGCGCTTCCTCAAGGAGCGGGGCTTCGAGGCCGAGGCCGCCGCGCACTTCAGCCTGGGCTACGCCCCCGGCGGCTTCGAGCACCTCACCCGCTTCCTGCGCGGCCGCGGCTTCTCCGACCGCGAACTGCTGCTCTCCGGCATCTGCTCGGAGGGGCAGCGCGGCCCGATGGACCGCTTCCGCGGCCGGCTGGTCTGGCCGATCCGTGACATCACCGGCGAGGTCGTCGGCTTCGGCGCACGCAAGCTGCGCGAGGACGACAACGGCCCCAAGTACCTGAACACCCCGGAGACCCCGCTCTACAAGAAGTCCAACGTCCTGTACGGGATCGACCTGGCCAAGAAGGACATCGCCAAGACCGGCCGGGCGGTGGTGGTCGAGGGCTACACCGATGTGATGGCCTGTCACCTCGCGGGCGTCACCACGGCGGTGGCCACCTGCGGCACCGCCTTCGCCGAGGACCACATCAAGATCCTGCGCCGGCTGCTGATGGACACCTCGGCCTACCGCGGCGAGGTGGTGTTCACCTTCGACGGCGACGCGGCCGGGCAGAAGGCCGCGCTGCGGGCCTTCGAGGACGACCAGAAGTTCGCCGCCAGGACCTCCATCGCCATCAGCCCCGGCGGGATGGACCCCTGCGAACTGCGGCTGGCCCAGGGCGACGAGGCGGTGCGCACGCTGATCGAGCACCCGGTCCCGCTGTTCCTGTTCGCCATCCGCGCCGCCGTCGCCAGTCACAACCTGGAGACCGCGGAAGGCCGTTCGGCCGCGCTGGAGCAGGCCGCGCCGATCGTCGCCCGGATCAAGGACGGCTCGATCCAGCACGACTACGCGGTCCAACTCGCCGGCATGGTCGGCATCCTGGACGAGCAGTTCGTGGTCCGCCGGGTCAACCAGCTGGCCCGCTGGCAGCGCGAGCGGGACCAGCAGGCGGCGCGCTCGGGCGTCCGCCGCCAGGGGCAGCAGCAGGGCCAGGCCCCCGCCGCGGCGGCGCCGATGCGCCCGGCGTACCGGCTCAACCCGCGCGACCCGGCCCAGTTCGTGGAGCGGGAGCTGCTGAAGCTCGCGCTGCAGCACCCGGTGCTGGTCGCCCCCACCTTCGACTTCTACGCCCAGGACGAGTTCCCCACCCCGCCCTACGCCGCGGTGCGGGCCGCCATCGCGGCGGCCGGCGGTGTCGAGGCCGGGGCGGCCGCCCCCGACGCCTGGTCCGGCCTGGTCCGCGCGGCCGCGCCGGACGACGGCGTGCGCGGGCTGATCACCGAGCTGACCGTGGAACCGGTCCGCACCCGTCGCGCCGCCGACGCGGTCTACGCCGGGGAGTTCCTGGTCAAGCTGCGGCTGCAGGCGGTGGACCGCAGGGTCGCCGACTGCCGCGCCCACCTCCAGCGGCTCGGCCCCCGGGCCACGCCGGAGCAGCTCTCGGCCGTCCAGGGCGAGCTCTGGGCGCTCCAGCAGTACGGCCAGTCGCTGCGCGAACGCGGCGCCGCCGCGCTCTAGCGGGCCTGCGCGCGGTCCGTCCCGGCGTCGCCGCAGGCGTTCAGCGGCACATGCCAGTCACGGTGCGTACCGAGAAAGTCCGCGCACACGTCTCTGCCTGAGCGTCAGCACAGGAGCACACTGGGTTGCGGTGCCCGACTCATCAGAGCGCGAGACCGTCGAGCCCGGCGGAACCTCGCCTACCGTGTCACGGACGGAGGGCGGCGAGGCCCCCGCCGTCCCGATGCAGCGTGCTCTGCCGCCCTCCTCCAGGCTCCGCAGTTCCTCGAACGGTCCCAGCCCCGGCCAGCAGGCGTCGGCCCCCTCGTCCGCAGTGCGACATCCGGCGCCGGAAGGGAAGGACGTGGACCTCGCCACGGCCATCCGCCCAGCCCCGCAGGACAGTCCCGAGCAGTCCGCGCAGGCGCAGCCCGCCGCGCCCGACGAGCCGCCGCCCGAACTCCTCCTCGTCGACGAGGAGGTCGACCTCATCGACGGGCCCGCCGTCGACGGGGCGGTCGGGCCCGCGGACCGGACCGGCGACCGCGCCGACGACCGCTCGGACGCCCCGGTCCCGTCCCTCGACGACACCGCCGGGCCCTCCGCCGACCTGTTCCGCCAGTACCTCCGCGAGATCGGCCGCATTCCGCTGCTCACCGCGGTCGACGAGGTGGAGCTGGCCCGCCAGGTCGAGGCCGGGCTCTTCGCCGAGGAGTACCTCAACGCCCGCCCCGGCCTGGACGACGACCGCCTGGTCGGCGATCTGGACCGGCTGATCGTGCTGGGCCGGATCGCCAAGCGCCGGCTCATCGAGGCCAATCTGCGCCTGGTCGTCTCGGTGGCGAAACGCTACGTCGGACGCGGCCTGACCATGCTCGACCTGGTGCAGGAGGGCAACCTCGGTCTGATCCGCGCGGTCGAGAAGTTCGACTACGCCCGCGGCTACAAGTTCTCCACCTACGCCACCTGGTGGATCCGGCAGGCGATGAGCCGGGCGCTGGCCGACCAGGCCCGGACCATCCGGGTGCCGGTGCACGTGGTGGAGCTGATCAACCGGGTGGTGCGGGTGCAGCGGCGGCTGCTCCAGGAGCGCGGCAGCGAGCCCACCCCGGCCGAGGTGGCCGCGGTGCTGGAACTGCCGGCCGAGCGGGTGGTCGAGGTGCTGCGGCTGGCCCAGGAGCCGGTCTCGCTGCACGCCCCGGTCGGCGAGGAGGACGACGTCGCGCTCGGTGACCTGATCGAGGACGGCGACGCGACCTCCCCGGTGGAGTCGGCCGCGTTCATCCTGCTGCGCCAGCACCTGGAGGCGGTGCTCTCCACCCTCGGCGAACGCGAGCGCCGGGTGGTCCAGCTCCGCTACGGGCTGATCGACGGGCGCCCGCGCACCCTGGAGGAGATCGGGCGGATGTTCGGGGTGACCCGCGAACGGATCCGCCAGATCGAGTCCAAGACCCTCAACAAGCTGCGCGACCACGCCTTCGCCGACCAGCTCCGCGGCTACCTCGACTAGGGGTGCCCGGCGCTAGCCCAGCTCGGGGTGGGCCTGCGACCGTACCGCGGCGAACTGCTGGCGCACCGCGCGGCCGACGCTGACGTCCTCGCCCGGGTCGATGGTCACCGCGTCGCGCAGCGGCCACGCGGGCGGCAGGGCCGTGCCCGCCAGCGCCCAGGCGGCCTGGCGGGCGGCCCCGATCGCGGCGTAGTCGCCGGGCGCGGGGACCACCACCGGCACGCCCAGGACCAGCGGCGCGATGCTCTGCACGGCGGCCAGCCGCCCGGCGGAACCGGTCAGGAACACCCGACGGATCGTCACCCCGTGGCTCCGGAGCACGTCCAGCGCGTCCGCGAGCCCGCACAGCATGCCCTCGACCGCCGCCCTGGCCAGGTGCTCCGGACGCATCGACTCGATCCGCAGCCCGGCCAGGGTGCCGGCCGCGTGCGGCAGCCTCGGGGTGCGCTCGCCGTCCAGGTAGGGGAGCAGCACCAGCCCGTACGAGCCGGGGGTGGAGCGCAGCGCCAGGTCGCTGAGCCCGGACGCGTCGGTGCGCAGCAGTTCGGCGGTGGCCTGCAGCACCCGGGCCGCGTTCAGCGTGGTGACCTGCGGCAGATGGCGTCCGGTGGCGTCGGCGAAGCTGGTGACGATGCCGGCCGGGTCGATGACGGGCTTGTCGTGGACGGCGTGGATGGTGCCGTTGCTGCCGAGGGAGACCATCGCGTCGCCGGGCTCCAGGCCGAGGCCGAGCAGGGTCGCCATGGTGCTGCCGGTGCCGGCCGAGATCAGCAGGCCCTCGGGGCTGTGCCCGGCGGCTTCGGCGGGACCGAGCACATCGGGCACGGCGGCCTCGTGGCCGAGGGCCAGCGCCAGCAGTTCGCCCCGGTAGCGGCCGGTCGCGGAGGACCAGTAGCCGGTGCCGGAGGCGTCGCCACGGTCGGTGGTGCGCCGGGCCGGGTGGCCCAGCAGCTGCCAGACCAGCCAGTCGTGCGGGAGCAGGACCTCGGCGACGCGGTGGGCCGACTGCGGTTCGTGCTCGGCCAGCCAGCGGAGCTTGGCGATGGTCGAGCCGGTGGTGGGCACCCCGCCGACCGCCTCGGTCCAGGCGCTGGGACCGCCGAGGGCGGACACCAGCTGGGCCGCCGCGCTCGCGGCGCGCGGGTCGGCGCGCAGCAGCGCCGGGCGCACCAGTACCCCGCCGGCGTCCTGGACCAGTACGCCCTGCTGCTGGGCGCTGACGCCGATGGCCCGCACCCCTTCGAGCATCCCGCCGTCGGCGGCGGTGCCCAGCGAGCGGAGCCAGGACTGCGGGTCGATCTCGGCCACCGAGCTCCCCGCCGCGGCCGCACCGGGGTGCGGGGCACGGCTCTCGCGCAGGACGGCGCCCGTGTCGGTGTCGCAGACCACGATCCTGGTGTTCTGGGTGGAGCAGTCGATGCCAGCCGAAATCGCCATAGCACGAGATCATGCCGCACCCAGGCGGCCGACAGCACCACCCCGGCGCGTGGGTACGCGCCCGGGCCCGTCGCGGGCGGCTGTCTCGACGGCTACTGCCCGGTGCTCCCCCAGGCGTCGTTCTTCGCGGCCGCGGTGCGTTCCCGCAGGTAGGGAACCCGGTCGGTGACCGAGGTGGGCAACTTGTCGCCGACCCGGCCGGCCACCGCGTCGGCGGCCCGGCCCGCCGCGCCGCCCGCCGCGTCCTTGGCGCTGCGGGTGGCGCTCTGCACGGCCGGCGTCTGCGAGAGATCACGGGCGGTCTTGCGGAGCTGCTCGTAGCGTTCGCGTCCGGCTCGGGTGCCGAGTACGTAGCCGAGGGCCAGCCCCATGATGAAAGTGAGCTTGCGCATGTCGCCTCCACCTCTCTCCGTGCGGGGGCCCGCCGGCTCCGTCCGGGTCCGCGCCGCATCCTGCTTCGGAGCCTACGGGGCTCGTCCGGGCTCGCCTACCCGCCACGACGAGGGCCGAACCAGGCAGGTACGGGTGGGGCGGGGGTAACGATTGGCGGAGCACCCCCCTACGTGCGCTAATGTATGACCCGCAGCAAGCGCCGCCCAGCAGTCCGACGGAGTCGGGTCGGGTCGTCGCAGCCGTACTTTCCCCCATAGCTCAATTGGCAGAGCAGCCGACTGTTAATCGGCAGGTTATTGGTTCGAGTCCAATTGGGGGAGCTGCCGGAAGCCAGACCGGCGAGATGAACGATCCTCCATAGCTCAATTGGCAGAGCAGCCGACTGTTAATCGGCAGGTTATTGGTTCGAGTCCAATTGGAGGAGCTCCACCCGGAGGCCCCGACCACGGTCGGGGCCTCCGTCGTCGCGTCCGGAAGCCGTCGCCCGAACGTGCTTGACCTGGAGCGCGCTCCAGCAGCCAGACTCCCTGTCAGGGCCCGCAAGTGACGGGCCGTGACCGGAGGAGTACCCGTGCGCAACCGTACGATCGGCACCGACCCCGCCACCCGCCGTGACGTGAGCGTGCTCAGCCTCGGCGCCATGCGGATGGGCAGCAGCACCGACGAGGCGACCTCCTTCGCCATCCTGGACCGCTACGTCGAGGCCGGTGGCAACTTCATCGACACCTCCGACAACTACGCCTTCTGGGACGACGGAAGCCAGGGCGGCCAGAGCGAGGAACTGCTCGGACGCTGGCGCCGCAGCCGCGGGATCGGGGACGAGATCACCATCGCGACCAAGCTCGGCGCCCGTCCGCTGGCTCCCGGCACCGGCTACATCGACAACCCCGAGGGGCTGTCGGCCAAGGTGATCCGCGAGTCCGCCGAGCGCAGCCGGGAGCGGCTGGGCCTGGACCGGCTGCCGCTGCTCTACGCCCACATCGAGGACCCGCGGGTGGAGCTGCGGGAGACCGTGGAGGGCTTCGCCGAGCTGGTCGCCGAGGGCACCGTCGGGCTGCTGGGCGTCAGCAACCACTGGGCCTGGCGGGTGGAGCGGGCCAGGAACATCGCGGCGGCGGCCGGACTGCCGGGCTACGAGGTGCTGCAGTACCGCCACACCTACCTGCGCCCGCGCGCCGACCTGCCGGGCCAGCTCTCCCGGGACGGCGACCACGGACTGGTCGGCGCCGACCTGCTCAGCTACCTGCGGGAGGACCCCCGGCTGACCATGGTCGCCTACTCCCCGCTGGCCGACGGCGGCTACACCCGCAGCGACAAGCCGCTGAACGCCGCCTTCGACCACCCCGGCACCGAGGTCAGGCTGGCGGCGCTGCGCCAGGTCGCCGGCGAGACCGGGGCCACCCTCAACCAGGTGGTGCTGTCCTGGCTGATCGGCGGTGAGGTCCCGATCCTCCCGCTGGTCGGCGCCTCCTCGGTGGCCCAGCTGGAGGAGAGCCTGGCCGCCGTCGACCTGGAACTGACGGAGGACCAGCGCACCCGCCTGGACGCCGCCCGCTGACCCCGGGAGACGCCCGGCCGGCTCGCGGACCGTCGAGAGGTGCGGCGCGGGCCAGACCCGTTCGAGTGGAAAAGGGCCCCGCGATGCATGCATCGCGGGGCCCTTCATCTAACGTAGTGGCTGATCTGATCAAGCCCTACTGCCTGCGGTGGGGCGGGTGGGACTCGAACCCACGACCAAGGGATTATGAGTCCCCTGCTCTAACCGGCTGAGCTACCGCCCCCTGGCAACCCGGTCGGCGGACCGTCCGGGGATCCCATGCACGCGGACCAGTAGCGAACATACTGACTGATCGTCGTACATCAGGACGAGCGGCTCTGGTGAGCACCGCTCGCCGCAGCATAGCTGGTGGGACGCGCTGTTCGCGCGGGGGGTTCCTATTGGGTGGATCTTTCCAGGGGGCCCACAGGGCATTCGCGCTGCGCCGGCAGGGCTGTCGTGAGCCGTAGCTCGGCCGCGTGACGGCAGCGCAGCAACCGGGTGACGGCGACCCCGAGCAGGAGGAGGCCGAAGACCGAGTAGACCGAGGAGAGCGGCTGCTCCCAGGAGTGCAGCCGGAGGCTGGCGTCCGGGCTGTGCGGCGTTAGCCACATGCTGAAGCCCAGGAAGCAGACCAGGGCACCGCCGAGGACCGGTCGCCAGCGCAGGTGGCGCAAGGCCTGCGGCCGGGCCTGCTCCGCCGCGGCCTCGGCGGCCAGCAGGACCAGGATGGGGACGCACCAGACCCAGTGGTGGGTCCAGCTGATCGGCGAGATCAGCAGCGCGGTGACGGCCGCGCAGACCACGCCCCAGGCCTCGGCGCGGGGGAGGTGCTGCCGGTTGCGCACGATGGCGGCGGCGGTGCCGAGGCCGGCCAGTGCGGTCAGTGCGGCGAGGACCGCCCAGGACAGAGTGGGGTCGGGTTCGTGCAGCAGCCGGGCCAGGGTGCCGCGTACCGACTGGTTGTCGGAGATCTGGGTCCGCCCGACCCGGTGCGAGTCGTAGAGGTAGTGGGTCCAGAAGTGCCAGGAGTCGTTCGGCAGCGCGATCCCGCCGAGCAGCACCGTGCCGAGGAAGGCGGCGAAGGAGGTGAGCGCCGCCCGGGGGCGGCCGGTGAGCAGCAGGTAGACGCCGAAGAGGCCGGGGGTGAGCTTGATCCCGGCGGCGACGCCGATCAGCAGCCCCTTGCGGCGCGAGCCGTCCGGCCGGTTGAGGTCGGCCAGGACCAGGCAGGCGAGCAGCAGGTTGATCTGCCCGTACTTGAGCGTCGTCCAGACCGGTTCCAGCCAGACGCCCAGCCCCACGGCGAGGACCACCGCCTGGGGCCGCAGCGGGCGCCGGGGCCAGCCGACGAGCCGGAAGGCGAGCTGGGCCAGCGTGCCCAGCAGGGCGAAGTTGCCGACCGTGACCAGCACCCGCAGCACGCCGACCGGGACGAAGGAGGTGGGGACGAACAGCAGCGCCGCGAACGGCGGATAGGTCGCGGAGAGGTTGAACTGCGGCACGACCATGGCGTAGAGGTCCTGGCCGTGGCGCACGGTGTCGCCCTCGGCGCGGTAGACCACCATGTCCACCATGTCGACCCGGGTGAAGTGGCGCACCACCGCGTAGCCGAGCAGGGAGATCAGGGTGCCGCCGACGACCCACCGCGTCGAGCGGCGCGGGTCGGGCCGAATACGGTCCGGGGATTCCCCCGTACGGCCGAGCCGAGGACCGCCGTCCAGGCCTTCGACGCTCCGTGTGACCGTGCCGTGCTGACTGCCGTCCACTGCGTTGACTGCCACATCCCCCGCCATGTCCCCCGTTGGAATCCCGCGTCCGACGAGTCCCCTGTCGACTCGTCATCCGCGGGAGTCTAGCGGCTGGCTCGGACCGGAACGTCCCCCCGGCAGGAGGGGAAGGAGTCATCCTTTGGGATCACAAATGGCTCTGATCTGCGCCTTTTCGTACACCGACGCAGGCGGGCTCAGTGCTGCTGCGCGCCCTCGACGATGCGCTGCAGCAGGTCGCGCAGCTGCTCGCGCTCGGTCGGCTCCAGGGCCGCCAGCGGCGCGCGGGCGAAGTTCAGCGACTCGCGGAGCTCCTCGGAGGCGGTGCGGCCGGCCTCGGTCGCGGCGACGCGCTTGATCCGCCGGTCGTCGGGGTCGGCCTGACGCGCCACCAGGCCGCGCAGCTCCAGCCGGTCGACGATGCCGGTGATGTTGGAGGGTTCGCAGCTCAGCGTCTGGGCGATCTGCCGCATCGGCATCGGTCCGCGCCGCAGCAGGGCCAGCACCTTGGCCTGGGCGCCGGTGAGCGAGCGGGCCGAGGCGGCCTCCTCGTACTCCTTGTGGAAGAGCGCGACCAGGTTGGCCATCAGGTCGACGACTTCGAGGGAGAGCGGATCCAGCTGCTGCGACATACGCTCAGGGTAGCTGAATATTTGACATGGTGAACCTTTCTGCAGCAAGGTTGCTTTCGGTAGTCAACTAAAGATGTAGTCAATGAACGAGAAAGTAAAGGAACCCGTCATGGCGCAGCAGACCCTTCCCGCGACCGGCCGTGAGTGGCATCTGGCGGCCCGGCCCAGCGGCTGGCCGACCCCCGAGGACTTCGCGCTGGTCGAGGCGCCGGTGTCGGCGCCCGGGGCCGGGCAGATCGTGGTCCGCAACGAGTTCCTGTCGGTCGACCCCTATATGCGGGGCCGGATGAACGACGTGAAGTCCTACGTCCCGCCGTTCCGGCTCGGCGCGGTGATGGACGGCGGCGCGGTCGGCCGGGTGGTCGCCTCCGAGGCCGAGGGCTTCGCGGTGGGCGACGCCGTGCTGCACGGTCTGGGCTGGCGCGAGTACGCCACCCTGGACGCCGCCAAGGCGGTCAAGGTGGACGACTCGCTGCCGCTGCAGGCCTACCTGGGCGTGCTCGGCATGACCGGACTCACCGCCTACGCGGGGCTGCTGGAGGTCGGCTCGTTCAAGGAGGGCGAGGCGGTCTTCGTCTCCGGCGCCGCCGGTGCCGTGGGCAGCATGGTCGGCCAGATCGCCAAGCTCCGCGGCGCCTCGCTGGTCGTCGGCAGCGCGGGCTCGCCGGAGAAGGTCCGCAAGCTGGTCGACGAGTTCGGCTTCGACGCCGCCTTCGACTACAAGGCCGGACCGGTCGCCGAGCAGCTCGCCAAGGCCGCTCCCGAGGGCATCGACGTCTACTTCGACAATGTCGGCGGTGAGCACCTGGAGGCTGCCATCGGCGCCCTGACGCTGCGGGGCCGCGCGGTGCTGTGCGGGGCGATCGCCCAGTACAACGAGGCCGGCGCCCCGGTCGGACCGCGCAACCTGGCGCTGGCGATCGGCAAGCGGCTGCGCCTGGAGGGGATGCTGGTCGGCGACCACTACGCGCTGCAGCCGGCCTTCGCCGCCGAGGTCGGCGGCTGGCTGCGGGAGGGCAGGCTGCACGTGGAGGAGACCGTGGTGGACGGCTTCGAGCACAGCGTGGACGCCTTCATCGGGATGCTGCGCGGGGCCAACACCGGCAAGATGCTGGTGCGCGTGGAGGGCTGACGCCCCCTCGGCTGCGGCGGCCGCCCGGCCGTCGTTTGCCCAGGCCCCGCCCGGGCTCCTGCCCCGGCTCCTGCCCAGGCCCCGCCCGGGCTCCTGCCCCGGCCGTCGCCCTTCGCAGTGGAGGGCGACGGCCGGGGTGCGCCCGGATGTGCGTGGGCAGGATGCGGGAGCGGCGCGGGAGCCGTGCGGGAACGGCGCGGGGAGGGGCGAAAGGGTTTCGGCGGCCCGTTTACTTCTGCGCAATCTATTGACGATCCCCACATGTGAGCGTTAACAATTGACCACGCCGCCAGCACGGAGGGGTCGACGGACCCTCGGATCCGCCGCGATCACCGCTGCGACGGCCCTCGTTTGCCGCCTGTCAGCTGTCCCGCTGGGATCGCCGCTTCCTCGGAGAGCCAATTGTGAGCGTTAACATTCCCACCCCCGTCACCGTGGGGATCGACTTCGGGACCCTCTCCGGCCGAGCCGTCGTCGTCTCCGTCGCGGACGGCACCCAGCTCGCCGACGCCGTCCACGAGTACCGGTACGGGGTGATCGACACCGTCCTGCCGGACGGCACGACCACCCTGCCGCCGGACTGGGCGCTGCAGCTGCCGCAGGACTGGCGGGACGTGCTGAGCAACGCCGTCCCCAGGGCGCTGGAGCTCGCCGGGGTCACCGCTGACCAGGTCGTCGGCATCGGGACCGACTTCACCGCCTGCACCGTGCTGCCGACCACCACCGACGGCACTCCGCTGTGCGAACTCCCCGGTCTGGCCGGACGTCCGCACGCCTACCCCAAGCTCTGGCGCCACCACGCCGCCCAGCCGCAGGCCGACCGGATCAACGCGCTCGCCGCAGAGCTGGGGGAGCCCTGGCTGGCCCGCTACGGCGGGAAGATCTCCAGCGAGTGGGAGTACGCCAAGGCGCTGCAGCTGCTGGAGGAGGACCCCGAGCTCTACGCCGCCGCCGACCGCTGGATCGAGGCCGCGGACTGGATCGTCTGGGAGCTCACCGGCGCCGAGAACCGCAACCTCTGCACCGCCGGCTACAAGGGCATCCACCAGCCCGACCTGCTGCCCGCCGAGGACGGCGCCCGACCCGGCGCGGACTACCTGGGCCGGCTGAACCCGGGCTTCACCGGCTTCACCGCCAAACTGGACCACCCGCTCGCCGCCCTCGGCGACGCAGCGGGAACACTGACCGCCCGGGCGGCGGCTCTGACCGGGCTCAATGAGGGGACCCCGGTCAGCGTGGGCAATGTCGACGCCCATGTCACCAACGCCGCCGCCCGGGCTCTCGACCCCGGGCACATGCTCGCCATCATGGGCACCAGCACCTGCCACATCCTCAACTCCGACGTCCTCGCCGAGGTCCCCGGCATGTGCGGGGTTGTGCGCGACGGCGTGGTCCCCGGGCTGTGGGGGTACGAGGCCGGGCAGAGCGGCGTCGGCGACATCTTCGCCTGGGCCGTCCGCACCGCGGCGCCCGAGTCCTACGCCGTCGAGGCCCGCGAGCGCGGGCTGAGCCTGCACGAGCTGCTCACCGAGAAGGCCGCAGCCCAACCGGTCGGCGCGCACGGCCTGGTGGCGCTGGACTGGCACAGCGGCAACCGCTCGGTGCTGGTGGACCACCACCTCTCCGGGCTGGTCCTGGGGCTCACCCTGGACACCCGCCCCGAGGAGATCTACCGGGCGCTGCTGGAGGCCACCGCCTTCGGCACCAGGGTCATCGTCGAGGCCTTCGAGGAGGCCGGGGTACCGGTGACCGAGTTCACCGTGGCTGGCGGGCTGCCCAAGAACCACTTCCTGATGCAGATCTACAGCGACGTGCTGCGCCGCCCGGTCAACGTCATCGGCTCCGAGCAGGGCGGGGCCCTGGGCTCGGCGATCCACGCCGCGGTCGCGGCCGGGGCGTACCCGGACATCCGCACCGCCTCGGCGGCCATGGGCCGGATCAACCTCGCCGTGCACACCCCGGACGAGGCGCGCGCCGACGCCTACGACCTGCTCTTCGCCGAGTACCGCGAACTGCACGACCACTTCGGCCGGGGCGGCAGCGACGCCCTGCACCGGCTGCGCGCCCTGCGCGACGCGGCACGCACCGCGGGCACCGTCCCGGCGGACCCCACCCTGGAGCTGGAGGAAGCCCGATGACCACCCCTCTCGACCGGCTGAAGGCGGAGGTCTGCGCCCTGCACGCGGAACTGCTGCGGTGGGGGCTGGTCGCCTGGACCAGCGGCAACGTCAGCGGCCGGCTCCCCGGCAGCGAGCTGATGGTGATCAAGCCGAGCGGGCTGTCCTACGACGAGCTCACGCCCGAGCAGATGATCGTCTGCGATCTGGACGGCAAGGTGGTCGAGGGCGAGCTGTCCCCCTCCAGCGACACCGCCGCCCACGCCTACGTCTACCGCAACCGGCCCGACGTCGGCGGTGTGGTGCACACCCACTCCCCGTACGCCACCGCCTGGTCGGCGGTGGGCGAGCCGATCCCGTGCGCCATCACCGCCATGGGAGACGAGTTCGGCGACGACATCCCGGTCGGCCCGTTCGCCCTGATCGGCGACGACTCCATCGGCCAGGGCATCGTCGCGACCCTGGACGGGCACCGCTCGCCCGCCGTGCTGATGCGCCAGCACGGGGTGTTCACCATCGGCAAGAACGCCAAGGCCGCCGTGAAGGCCGCGGTGATGTGCGAGGACGTGGCCCGCACCGTCCACCTGGCCCGGCAGCTGGGTCCGGTGAGCCGGCTGCCGCAGCAGGACATCGACCGGCTCTACGACCGCTACCAGAACGTCTACGGCCAGGCCCCGGCCGCCCCCGCCCAGGCCTCGGCCGCCCCCGCCCCGGCCCAGGCCCCCGTGACCGTCGGCTCCGAAGGAGAACCCGCATGACCGCCTCCTCCTCCCAGTTCCCCACCCGCCAGGTCTGGTACCTCACCGGCAGCCAGGGCCTGTACGGAGCGGAGACGCTGCGTCAGGTCGCGGACCAGTCCGGGCAGATAGCCGCGACCCTGGCCGCCGGGCTGCCGGTCGAGCTGGTGGTCAAGCCGGTGCTCACCGACGCCTCGGCGATCCACCGGGTGATGCTGGAGGCCAACGCCGACGACTCCTGCATCGGCGTGATCGCCTGGATGCACACCTTCTCCCCGGCCAAGATGTGGATCGCCGGACTGGACGCGCTGCGCAAGCCGCTGCTGCACCTGCACACCCAGTCCAACGTCCGGCTGCCGTGGGCCACCATCGACATGGACTTCATGAACCTGAACCAGGCCGCCCACGGCGACCGCGAGTTCGGCTACATCCAGTCCCGGCTCGGGGTCGCCCGCAAGACGGTGGCCGGCCATGTCAGCGACCCGGTGACGATCGCGCGGGTGGCGGGTTGGGTCCGCTCCGCCGTCGGCCGGGCCGAGCTGCGGACCCTCAAGCTGGCCCGCTTCGGCGACAACATGCGCGACGTCGCGGTCACCGAGGGCGACAAGGTCGAGGCGCAGCTGCGCTTCGGCGTCTCGGTCAACACTTACGGCGTCAACGACCTGGTCGAGGTGGTGGACGCGGCCTCCGACTCCGCCGTCTCCGAGCTGGTCAAGGAGTACGAGGACCGCTACCGGGTCGCCGCCGAGCTGCGCCAGGGCGGCGAGCGGCACGAGTCGCTGCGCTACGCCGCCCGGATCGAGCTCGGGCTGCGGAGCTTCCTCGGCGAGGGCGGCTTCGGCGCCTTCACCACCAACTTCGAGGACCTGGGCGGCCTGCGGCAGCTCCCCGGCCTGGCCGTGCAGCGGCTGATGGCCGACGGCTACGGCTTCGGCGGCGAGGGCGACTGGAAGACCTCCGCGCTGCTGCGCACCCTCAAGTCCATGACGGTGGGCCTGCCCGGCGGTACCTCGTTCATGGAGGACTACACCTACGACCTGACCCCTGGTCAGGAGCTGATCCTGGGCGCCCACATGCTGGAGGTGTGCCCCACCATCGCGGTGGACACCCCCAGCGTGGAGATCCACCCGCTGGGCATCGGCGGCCGGGAGGACCCGGTCCGGATGGTGTTCGACGCCGCACCGGGCCCGGCGATCGTGGTCGGCCTCGCCGACCTGGGCGACCGCTTCCGGCTGGTGGCCAACGAGATCGACACGGTCGCCCCGCCGGAGCCGCTGCCCGAGCTCCCGGTCGCCCGCGCGGTCTGGCGCCCCCGTCCCGACCTGCGGACCTCCACCGAGTCCTGGCTCACCGCCGGCGGCCCGCACCACACGGTCTACTCCAGCGCCGTGGGCGCGGAGGAGCTCGCCGACCTGGCCGAGATGACCGGAACCGAACTCGCCCTGGTCGACGCGGACACCACCACCCGCCGGCTGACCCGGGAACTGCGCTGGAACCAGGCCTACTACCGCCTGGCGCAGGGGTTCTGAGGCGCTGTCATACGGAGGCGCTGTCATGCAGGCCTCACCTACTTGTCCGGCGATGCACGTGCGTGGAGCGGAACCACTGCGGCATCGCCGGGCAGCAAGACCGGGTGCGGGGTTTTGACCGATCCGCTGGGCCCCGCACCCGCTGTACCTCCCGCGATCCCCGAAAGGCAGCCATGTCCAGCAAGGCGCGCATCGTCCTCGACCCCGCGTTCTCCGTCGGCACGGTGGACCCGCGCCTCTTCGGCTCCTTCGTCGAGCACCTGGGCCGCTGCGTCTACACCGGCATCTACGAGCCGGGCCATCCGACGGCGGACGGTGCGGGACTGCGCACCGATGTGCTGGAGCTGGTACGCGAGTTGGGCGTGACCGCGATCCGTTACCCCGGCGGCAACTTCGTCTCCGGGTTCAAGTGGGAGGACGGCGTCGGCCCAGCGGAGGACCGGCCCCGCCGGCTGGACCTGGCCTGGCGCTCCACCGAGACCAACCGGTTCGGGCTCTCCGAGTTCATGGACTTCCTCCGCAAAGTCGAGGGCACCTCGCCGATGCTCGCGGTCAACCTCGGCACCCGCGGCGTCCAGGAGGCCCTGGAGCTCCAGGAGTACGCCAACCACCCGTCCGGCACCGACCTTGCCGAGCGCAGGATCGGCCACGGCGACAAGGACCCCTTCGACGTCCGGCTGTGGTGCCTGGGCAACGAGATGGACGGCCCCTGGCAGATCGGTGCCAAGGACGCCGACGAGTACGGCCGGCTGGCCGCCCAGACCGCGCGCGCGATGCGCATGATCGACCCCGATCTGGAGCTGGTCGCCTGCGGCAGCTCGTCGCAGTCCATGCCCACCTTCGCCGCCTGGGAGGCCACCGTCCTCCAGCACACCTACGACGTCGTGGACTACATCTCCATGCACGCCTACTACGAGGAGCTGGAGGGCGACCGCGACTCCTTCCTGGCCTCGGCGGTCGACATGGAGTCCTTCATCGAGAACGTGGTGGCCACCTGCGACCACGTGGGCGCGAAGCTCAAGTCGTCCAAGAAGATCAACATCTCCTTCGACGAGTGGAACGTCTGGTACCTGACGAAGGCCCAGGCCGCCGAGCCGCTCAACTGGGAGGAGGCGCCGCGGCTGCTGGAGGACGTCTACTCGGTCACCGACGCCGTCGTCTTCGGCTCGCTGCTGATCGCCCTGCTCCGCCACGCCGACCGGGTCACCGTCGCCTGCCTGGCCCAACTGGTGAACGTGATCGCCCCGATCATGACCGAGCCCGGCGGCCCGGCCTGGCGGCAGACCACCTTCTACCCCTTCGCCCAGGCCTCGGCCCACGGTCGCGGCCGTGTGCTGACCGTCAACGTCGACAGCCCGACCTACCCCACCGCCAAGTACGGCGAGGTACCGCTGCTGCACGCCACCGCCACCATCGACGACGAGACCGGCGCGGTCACCGTCTTCGCCGTCAACCGCAGCCAGACCGAGGCGCTTCCGTTGACCGTCGACCTGCGCGGGCTGAACCTGATCCGGGTCGTCGAGCACTCGGTCCTGACCGATGCCGACCCGGACGCCCGCAACACCCTGGAGCAGCCGGAACGGGTCGTGCCGAGGGCGGTGGAGGGGACCGCCCTGGGCGGCTCGGCGGCGGACGGCGTACCGGGCACGACGCTGAACGCGGTGCTCCCGCCGCTGTCGTGGAACATGATCCGGCTGGCGTGAGGCAGTGCGGACGGACAGCTCTTCACGCCGCCGGCACGCAGCCGCAACCGCAGCCGCAGCCGTCGTGCAGTGCGGCGTGGGTGGTGTGGCGGGGTGCGTAGTGCGGCCGAGCCCCCGTCCTGAGGCCGTGTCCGACGTGCGTGTTCGCTCCCGCTGACTGTTCGTCGCCTCCGTGGGGCACGACGGTTGGTCCCGGGCTGGGGTGGCTCGCTGTCGCTCGCGGCCAACTGCGCGGAGGGGGGAGGGTGGTGGGGCGTGCGTTGCCGGGCGGCGGGTCGGTGCCCTTCCGGGCGGGGGTCTGGAGAAACGTTCCTGCGTGGCGTCTTCCGCTGAACTGGGGTCACTTTTGGTACACCGGGTCATTCTTGGTACGGGCATATGCGGGTTAATCGGGCATATCGGCAAGATCAAGTGACACCTTGTCCCGAAAGTGACCCCGGTTTGCCCGATCCCCCGGGGTCAGAGCGGCGCACGCGCCCCAGCCCAGCCCAGCCCCGCGCCGTCGCCGCACGCTCCGCGCCGGGCCCGGGCACCCCCCGCCCTTGTTGCCGGCGCGAAGCGCCTTCTTTCCGGGCGTGAGCCCGGGAGACGGCGGTCGACTCGCCCCACCACACGTTGCCGTTGCAGGCGTGGAGCGCGCCTCCCGGCGCTGTACTGCAACGAACGACGATTCATCACGTCTGGGTGGGCCAACGAGCCGCGCCGGCTCTGATCTCGCGGGTGTGGCCGGGGAAGTACTCCCTGAGGAACCATCGGCGGCTGTAGCCGGGGCGGATTCTTCGTCCCGTTCGCGAGTGCCTGGCTTCGGGGCGTTCTGCCATGGCGTGTTCGGCGGCGGGGATGGCCTGTTGGTGCCACGGCCACGGGTCGTCCGTTGTCTGTCGGGCCGCGAGCAGGACCACGGTGTGGTCGGGGGTGGGTGTGGTGGCGAAGACGATCCGGATCTCGCCGTTGGCCGTGCCTCCCGGATGCAGTTCGTAGAGGTTCTTGTCCCTTGGCGGAGCCGGAGCCGGTGGGGGCGGTGGAGGGGACAGTCGTGGGGCCAGGAACGGATCGTTGCGGACCTCTTGCTCCAGGGCCTTGGTCGTTGCCAACAGTCCGTCAATTTTCGCCTGCGCCGCCGCGAGTCTGGCGCCGGCGTCCGGGCCGGTCCGGGTTTCCGGATCGGTCTCGTCGTGGCCCGCAAGGACGGCGTTGAGTTCTGCCGTGACCACCTCGGTGTTGTACACCGCCTTGACGACCTCCTTGTAGGTCCGGAACCGGTCCACCTCCCGCTGGAGCCGATGGCTCAGTTCCGTGAGGCGCTCCATCTCCTGCGGTGGAGCGGCGCGGCCCGTGGAGAGGTTGGCGATGCCCCGACGGACCTGCTGCATCAGGTCGAGCTGGGTCTGGTAGGCGTGGTCGAGTACCAGGGCGGGGTCCGGCTCCAGGAGCACCGAGGTCAGCCTGACGACCAACGGCTCGCCGGGTAGCGTTCCGGCGGTGAGAAGGGCCGTCACCGCCTCTCCGACGAGGCGGGCGGCCGGCGGGTCGGCGGTGCCGAGCTCGCGTAGCCAGCTCCGAACCGCAGGTGCTATTTCAAGCCAGTACCTCACGATGCCCTCCCCGTGTCCGTCCGGGGTCACCATCGCGGTGCCCACCGGGACCGGACAACCGGACAAGCACACAATCGGACGTTACTCCGCGAGTACTTCGCCGACGATGCGTCTGGCCACCGCCATCAGGACCGGGTTGGTGTTCCAGTAGTACGGCATGATGATCAGCGCGATGGAGAGGGCCCAGCCGCGTCCCCGGCTCCAGGTGGCCTCGTCCGTGTCGACGGCGTCTCGGAAGGCGGTTCGGGACTCGCCGGAGAAGAGGGCCCAGGCCGGGAGCAGGTCGACGGCCGGGTCGCCGGTGCCCAGGGTGCCGAAGTCGATGACGGCGCTGAGGCGGCCCTGCTGGACCAGGAGGTTTCCGGGCAGCAGGTCCCCGTGGAGCCAGACGGGTGGTTTCTGCCAGGAGGGGGCCTGCAGCGACTCTTCCCATACCTGCCCGAGGGTCTTCAGGTCGTCCTCGGGCAGTCGGCCCCGCAGGGCGGTGAGGGCCTCGCGGGCGGGGGTGTCGCGTGGGGCGAGGGGTGTCCCTCGGCCGGCGGCGGGGCCGTCGGTGGGGTCGATGCGGCGTAGCGCGGTGATGAATTCGGCCAGGGCGACGGCCGCTGCGGTGGGGTCCGCGAAGGCCGAGTCGGTGAGGGTCTCTCCGTCGAGCCAGCGGCAGATCGACCAGGACCACGGATAGCCGGCGCCGGGTTCGCCCACCGCCACCGGCGTGGGGACGGCCAGGGGCAGGTGCGGGGCGAGCCGGGGCAGCCAGTGCGCCTCCTTCTCGGCCTGGCCGGCCGAGTGCGGGAGGCGGGGTAGCCGTACGGCGAGGTCCGGGCCCAGTCGGAACAGGGCGTTGTCGGTGCCGGCGGACGGGACCCGGGAGAGGGGCAGGTCGGACCACTGCGGGAACTGGGCCCTGATCAACCGTCCGACCAGTGCGGCGTCGATGTCCGCCTCGTCGGCGTGCATCTTCTGGACCGGCATGCGTGCCTTTCGGGGACGGGACGGGACGGGACGGGGCAGGGCGGGACAGTGGTGTCGCGTGGCCGTGCCGAGCACTCAAGCAGGCCAGCGGCCGGTGGTGCCACCGGTTTTCGCCGGATCGCCGTCCCGCCGCGCCCCGGCCGGCCGGCGCGCTCCCGGCTTGTTGTCGGCCGGCTGTCAGGTAGCCGAAACGTGACCTGCACAACCCGTTGACGCGTTGTCATGTGAGCGTTAACAATGCAGTGTCGGAAACGGCGGGGAAACAGATGCCGTACCTTGTCGAACAGTCCCGAATGCTCAGGAACGCCATATCGGCGCAGGTCGGAGTGAGGAATCCATGGGAGCAGCGAACACCGTCAACGGGCGTCAGCCGGTCATGGCCGACGTCGCGCGGCTGGCGGGTGTCTCGCACCAGACGGTCTCCCGGGTGCTCAACGACAATCCGCACGTCAAGGAGGAGACCAGGGAGCGGGTACTGCTCGCGATCCGGGAGCTGGACTACCGTCCGAACTCGGCCGCACGCACCCTGGTCACGCGCAGGTCGCAGACCCTGGGGGTGGTCAGTTTCGACACCACCCTCTACGGTCCGGCCTCGATGCTCTACGGGATCGAGCAGGCCGCCCGCAGCGCGGGCTACTTCGTCAGCATCGCGAGCCTGCGCTCGCTGGACGGGCGCTCGGTGCAGGAGGCCGTGGACCGGCTCAGGGACCAGGCGGTGGAGGGTGTGCTGGTGATCGCGCCGCAGACCTCGGCCGTCGGGGCGCTGGCGCAGGTCCGCAGTGCGGTCCCGGTGGTCGCCGTCGGTTCGGGCTCCCAGGCCAGGGTGCCCGGGGCGGCGGTCGACAACGAGGCCGGGGCCAGGGCGGCCACGCAGTACCTGCTCCATCTGGGGCACCGCACCGTGCACCATGTGGCGGGGCCCTCGAACTGGCTGGACGCCCAGGCCCGGCGCGCCGGCTGGCGTTCGGTGCTGGCGGACGCGGGTGCTCCGGTGCCCGAGGTCGTCAGCGGGGACTGGAGTGCCAGGTCCGGCTACGAGGCCGGGCTGCACCTTCTGGAGAACCCGGAGGTCACGGCCGTCTTCTGCGCCAACGACCACATGGCGCTCGGGGTGCTGCGGGCGCTGAACGAGGCCGGGCGCGGCATCCCGGGCGACATCAGCGTGGTGGGCTTCGACGACATCCCCGAGGCCTCCTACTTCACTCCGCCGCTCACCACCGTGCGCCAGGACTTCGGCGAGTTGGGCCGCCGCGGCCTGGAACTGCTGGTGGCGCAGGTCGAGGGTGAGGCCGGCACCAAGGAGAGGGTGCTGGTCGCCCCTGAGCTGGTGATTCGGGGGAGTACGGCGGCGGCACCACCCGCCCCCGCCGGTGGCTGAGGGCTGCTCGACAAGCTGAGGGTCCGAGCACCTGAGGGCCCGAGGGCCGCACGGAAGTACAGCTGCACAGAACCACGGAAGCACATCCGCACACGCTCGAATGTTCGTCGCACCTGCTCAATTGATAGCTGTCGTCTGCTCAATTGTTAGCGCAAACAATTCTGGCGGGGTGTTCGCTCCGCCGTGCCTGGAAACCGATCGAGAGGACCACCACCATGCCGTCCGCACTCAACTCCAGTAGCACGAGATCCAAGAAGCTCGCCGTCGTGGCCACCGCGCTGCTGCTCGCCCTCGGCGCCTCCGCCTGCAGCAAGACCGGTGCCGCGGGCAGTGGCAGCACCTCGGCCGCCGCATCCGCCGGCGGCAGCAGCTCCGCCCCGGCCGTCACCCTGTCGGGTGACATCTCGTTCAACGACGCCAACCTCACCAAGCTCGACGCCGCGATCAAGACCGCACTCGCGGGCAAGGACCTGTCCAAGCTGGACGAGGCCATGGTGGTCAACGTCGCGGTGGACTACTGGAACGCGGGCAAGGTCGGCTTCAACAAGGGCCTGTCCGACCTCGGCATCAAGGGCACCTTCCAGGCCCCGGCCAACGGCCGGCTGGACCAGCAGCTGTCCATCATCCAGACCCTGCGCGGCCAGGGCATCACCGGCTTCACCGTCTCCGCGATCGACCCGACCGCCATCAAGGCCCCGATCGCCTCCGCCAACTCGGCCGGCATCCCGGTGGTGGCCATCGACTCCCCGCTGCCCGCCGAGGACGGCTCCGCGCTCTACCTGGGCAGCCTCAACGAGGAGTTGGGCGAGAAGGCCGGCGAGGCGATGAAGCAGGTGCTCAACAACCAGGGCGAGGTGGTGATCCTCACCGGGTCGCTGACCGCCTCCAACTCGCTGGAGCGCATCGCCGGGTTCAAGAAGGCCCTGGAAGGCTCCAACATCAAGATCACGCAGACCCTGAACGACGGCACGGACGCCTCCAAGGCCCTGTCCAACGCCTCCACCTCGTTCCAGACCGACCCCAACGTCAAGGGCCTGTACGGGGTCTACTCCTACGACGGACCCGCTGCCGGGCAGGCCGTGCAGTCGGCCGGCAAGACCGGTGCGATCAAGGTCATCTCCTCCGACAGCGACGCGCAGACGCTCAAGTTCATCCAGAGCGGCGTCATCCAGGCCACCGTGCTGCAGCAGCCCTACCAGCAGGGCTACACCGGCGCCTTCCTGCTGGCGGCGTTCAAGGTGCTCGGCAAGGACGCCACCCTGGCGCTGGTCAAGCCCTACCTGGAGAGCGACGGGACCACCCTGAGCACCGGCGCGGGCGTGGTGACCCAGTCCAACATCGCCGACTACCAGGCCATGCTGACCAAGCTCGGCATAGGCTGAGGTCGACGAGATGGCAGCCGTGCAAGCACGGACCGAGGGGGACACGGCGGCTCGGGTCGCCGTGTCCCTTCGGGGAGTGAGCAAGAGCTACGGGCCGGTCAAGGTGCTGGACATCCCGGAGCTGGAACTGACCAGCGGTCAGATCGTGGGCGTGGTCGGCGAGAACGGCGCCGGCAAGTCCACGCTGATGGGGGTGCTGTCCGGCACCGTGGCCGCGAGCACCGGCAGTATCGTGATCGACGGGCAGGAGCTGCACAGCGGTCGCCCGGACCACGCGCAGAGCCTCGGTGTCAGCCTGGTGGCCCAGGAGTTCCCCCTGGTGGGGAAGTTGAGCGTGGCCGAGAACCTGCTGCTGGGCCGGCGCCCGGCGAGCAGCGAGGGCCGCCGCTTCGGCAGCTGGCGCTACGACCGGGCCGGCACCAGGGCCGAGGCCCGGGCGCTGCTGGCGGACGTCGGGGTCGAGGGGGTGGACGTCGACCGCCCGGTCGAGCGGCTGCCCGTCCCGGTCCGGCAGATGATCGAGATCGCCAAGGCCTGGGGCCACCACCCGCTGGTGCTGATCCTGGACGAGCCGACCTCCTCGCTGGGGCCGGTGGAGGCGGACAAGGTGCTCGCGCTGGCCCGGCGGCACGCCGAGGCGGGCGGAGCGGTGCTGTTCATCGGGCACCGGCTGGACGAGGTGCGGGCGCTGGCCGACCGGGTGATCGTGCTGCGCGGCGGCCGGCTGGTCGCCGACCTGACGCCGGAGCAGGCCTCCGAGGAGCGGCTGATCCGGGAGATGGTCGGCAGCGAGCTGGCCAAGGCCGACGTCAGCCCGCCGCCCTCGGTCGAGCGCGAGGTGGTGCTGCGCACCGAGGGGCTGACCGCCGACGGGCTGGGCCCGGTCGACCTGGAGGTGCGGGCCGGGGAGATCCTCGGCGTGGCCGGGCTGATGGGGTCGGGCCGCAGCCGGCTGCTGCACACCGTGATGGGCGCCCAGCCCAGGACCGGTGGCACCGTCGAGTTCCAGGGCCGGGCGTTCCACCCGCGCCATCCGGCCGACTCGGTGGCGGCCGGGATCGGCCTGGTGCCGGAGGACCGCAAGGAGCAGTCCCTGGTGCTGGGCGCCTCGGTGCGCTGGAACATCACCCTGGCCACGCTGCGCCGGATCAGCCGCCGCGGGGTGCTCACCCCGCGCGCCGACCGCGAGCACGCGGGCCGGCTGGTGCAGGAGCTGGGCGTGCGGCTGCACTCGGCCGAGCAGCCGGTCGGCGACCTGTCCGGCGGCAACCAGCAGAAGGTGGTCTTCGGCCGCTGGCTGGCCGCCGAACCGCGGCTGCTGCTGCTGGACGAGCCGACCCGCGGCGTGGACGTGGGTGCCAAGGCGGAGATCTACGGCCTGATCGACGAGGCCGCCAAGGAGGGTCTGGCGGTGGTCGCGGCCTCCTCCGAGCTGGAGGAGCTGCTGTGGATCTGCCACCGGATCGTGGTGATGGCGCACGGCCGGGTGGTCGCCGACATCCCCAGGGAGCGGTTCAGCAAGGAACTGATCATGACGGCCGCAGCGGGGACGCAGAGCGCGCCGTCCCCGGACCCGCAGGCCGCGGCGAAAGAGGCGATGGCATGAGCAGCAGTACGGACACCGCGCCCGCCCCGGCGGCGGCCGCCCCGCCGAAGCCCGGCGCCGGCCTGCTCCGGCGGCTGGTGGAGACGCCCGAGGTGGGCGTGGTCGTGGCCTGCGTGGTGGTGTTCACCGCGCTGGCGATCGACAAGTCGACCTTCGCCAGCGCGGTCAACCTGCAGGGCATGGGCTTCGACCTGGCCCAGTACGGACTGATCGCGATCGGCGAGTCGCTGGTGATCCTGACCGGCGGCATCGACCTGTCGGTGGGAGCGCTCCTGGGCACCAGCGTCATCCTGGCCTCCTGGTTCAACGTCAGGGCCGGGCTGCCGGCCGGGGTGGCGATCCTGTTCACGCTGGCGATCTGCGGCACGGTGGGCCTGATCCACGGGCTGGCGGTGACCCGGCTGAAGATGCCGCCGTTCGTGACCACCCTGGTGACCTACACCGTCGCCCAGGGCGTGACCCTGGCCATCACCTCCGGCACCTCGATCCCCGGCATCTCCGGCTTCTTCAGCGACCTGGGCCAGAGCTACCTGGCGCAGATCCCGGTGCCGCTGGTGCTGTTCGTCATCGTCGCGGTGGCGGCCTGGTTCTTCCTGGAGCGCACCTACCAGGGCCGCCAGGTGTACGCGGTCGGCGGCAACGCCGAGGCGGCCCGGCTGGCCGGCATCCGCGGCGACCGGCGGGTGGTGTCCATGTACGTCACCAGCTCGCTGCTCTCCGGGCTCGGCGGCATGCTGGTGCTGGGCCGGATGGGCGTGGGCTCCGCCAGCGGGGTCGGCGTGGGCTGGGAGCTCTCGGCCATCGCCGCCGCGGTCATCGGCGGGGTGAGCCTGATGGGCGGTCAGGGCCGGATCATGGGCATCGTCGCCGGCGCGGTGCTGCTGGAGCTGATCAACAACGGGCTGACCACGCTGCAGATCAACTCCAACTACACCCAGATCGTGCTGGGCGCGGTGCTGGGCATCGCCATCACCGCGGACCGGCTGCGGGCCCGGAGGCTGGCCAAGCGGCGCTGAGCAGCAGCACAACCAACAAGCAGTGGGTAACAACTGACCGACCGACAGCAGAGAGCTGACGCGGGTCGGTGACCGGGAGGCCGGTCGCCGACCCGCGCGAGCCCTCGGCTCGGCATGCCCTGGCCGCCCCCGGCTCGACTCGTCACACACATCGTCACAGCACCGTACGGATCGGGATCCATCGTCAGCTGAGAGGTGTCATGTTCATATCAAGAATGAGACGGGGGCGCGGTCGCGCCGTCGCTCTCGCCGCCACCACGGCCCTGCTCCTCGGCGGCCTCACCACCGCGATGGGCAGCGGCACGGCGGGAGCGGCCACCACCGCGCCCAGTCTCGCCGCCCATCTGGCACTGGACGAGGGCAGTGGCACCACCGCCGCCGACTCCTCCGGCAACGGCCACACCGGCACCCTCGGCAGCGGCGTCATTTGGAGCGCCGGCCAGGTCGGTGCCCACGCGGTCAGCCTCAACGGCACCACCAACGGGAACATCGACATCCCCACCCCGGTCGTCGACACCTCCCAGAGCTTCACCGTCTCCGCCTGGGTCAAGCTGAACAACACCTCCGGCTACCAGACCGCGGTCAGCATCGACGGCACCAACGTCAGCGGCTTCTACCTGCAACTACGGGGCGACACCGGCGACTTCGCGTTCACCCGGCTCTCCTCCGACAGCACCAGCGCCACCACCTCGGCGATCGCCACCGACGGCACCGCCCCCAGCACCGGTACCTGGTACCACCTGGTCGGCGTCGACGACGAGAGCGCCGGCAAGCTGCACCTCTACGTCGACGGCGCGGCGCAGACCGACGCCGCCTACACCGGCGGCGGCTGGAAGGCCGCCGGGCACACCCTGATCGGGCGCGGCCTGTTCGGTGGCAGTCCGGTGGACTTCGTCAACGGCTCGGTCGACGACGTCCAGTTCTACCAGGGCGCACTGACGGCGGATCAGGTCGCCGCGATCAACACCTCGGCGCACTGGAACCTGGACGAGGGCAGCGGCAGCAGCGCCGCGGACTCCTCCGGCAACGGCCACACCGCCACCCTCGGCAGCGGCGCCGGCTGGGCCACCCCGGGCCGGGCCGGCGCGCACGCGCTGACCCTGGACGGCACCGCCAACGGCAACGCCACCGCGAGCGGCGCGGTGGTGGACACCCGGCAGTCCTTCTCGGTCTCCGCCTGGGTCAAGCCCACCGCCGTCAGCGGCTTCCAGACCGCGGTCAGCATCGACGGCGCCAACGTCAGCGGCTTCTATCTGCAACTGCGCGGGGACACCGGGAAGTTCGCCTTCACCAGGCTGGCCTCCGACGCGGACTCGGCAGCCGTCGCCACCGTCCCGGCCACCGCCGCGCCCACCGCGGGCCAGTGGTACCACCTGGTCGGGGTGGACGACGTGGCGGCGGGCAAGCTCTCGTTCTACGTCAACGGCGTGCTCCAGGGCAGCACCGCCTACACCGGGAACTGGCAGGCCACCGGTGACACCGTGATCGGCCGCGGCCGCTACAACGGTGCGCCGGCCGACTTCTTCGGCGGCGGCGTGGACGACGTCCAGGTCTTCGACCACGCGCTGACCGCCGACGAGGTGCAGACCGTGGTCGGCACCGCGGGCGGCACCCTCAGTGTGGACGCGGCCAACCCGGCCCACGCCCTGCCCTCCACCTTCTTCGGGGTGATGACCGAGGACATCAACCACTCCGGCGAGGGCGGCCTGTACGCCGAGCTGATCCAGAACCGCTCGATGATGGCCAGCAGCACCAGCCCGGTCGACTGGTCCGCGGTCGGCGACTCGACCATCGCGCTGGACACCGGCAACCCGCTCAACAGCGCGCTGACCCAGTCGCTCAAGGTCTCGCTGACCACCGCCACCAGGGACAGCCGGGCCGGGGTCGCCAACTCGGGCTTCTGGGGCATCCCGGTGGCTCCCGGCCGCAGCTACACGGTCTCCTTCTTCGCCAAGGCCAGCGCCGGCTTCAAGGGCCCGCTCACGGTCGACGTCGAGGGCGCCGACGGCACCGTGTACGCCAAGGGCAGGGTGAACGGGGTCGGCACCGGCTGGAAGCAGTTCACCACTACCATCAGGACCGGCGACGACGCACCGTCCACCGCGGCCGCCCGCTTCGTGCTCTCCGCGCAGACCGGCAGCGGTGCGACCCTGTGGCTGGACAACGTCTCGCTCTTCCCGCCGACCTACGGCAACGTCAAGAACGGGCTGCGCACCGATCTGATGACCAAGATCGCCGGGCTGGAGCCCTCGTTCATCCGCGAGCCGGGCGGCAACTACCTGGAGGGCAACACCCTCGCCACCCGCTTCGACTGGAAGAACACCATCGGCCCGGTCTGGACCCGGCCCGGGCACCAGGACGACGCCTGGGGCTACTGGTCCACCGACGGCATGGGCCTGCTGGAGTACCTGGAGTGGGCCGAGAGCCTCGGCGCCCAGCCGCTGCTCGCCGTCTACGCCGGCTACAACCTCAACGGCAGCCATGTGGACGTGAGCCAGCTCGGCCCGTACGTCCAGGACGCCCTGGACGAGATCCAGTACGCCACCGGCTCCACCAAGACGGTCTGGGGCGCCAAGCGCGCCGCCGACGGCCACCCCAAGCCCTTCGACATCGGCTACGTCGAGGTCGGCAACGAGGACTGGTTCGACGGCTCCGGCAGCTACGACGGCGACAACGGCCGCTTCGCGCAGTTCTACGACGCCATCAAGAAGGCCTACCCGTCCATCAAGATCATCGCCACCACCCCGGTCAAGTCCCGCACCCCGGACGTGGTGGACGAGCACTACTACGAGACCCCGGCCTGGATGAACAGCCACGCCAACCTGTACGACTCCACCTCCCGCAGCGGCCCGAAGATCATGGTGGGGGAGTGGGCCTCGCAGGAGGGCAAGCCGACCCCGGACCTCAACGCCGCGCTCGGCGACGCCTCCTGGCTCACCGGCCTGGAGCGCAACTCCGACATCGTCACCCAGGAGGCCTACGCGCCGCTGCTCGCCAATGTCAACAGCGTGCAGTGGAACACCAACCTGATCGGCTTCGACGCGCTGACCAGCTACGGCTCGCCCAGCTACTACGCGCAGTCGATGCTGGCCCAGCACCACGGCGACCAGGTGCTCAGCGCAACCTACGCCGGGATCGGCGGCCTGAACACCGTGGTCACCAAGGACTCCAGAACCGGCCGGATCTACATCGCGGTGGTCAACCCGGGCGGGACCGCCCAGCCGGTCACCGTCGACCTGGCCGGCGCCGGTACGGTCGCGGAGACCGGCAGCCAGACGGTGCTCAGCTCGGCCCACCCGACGGACACCAACACCATCAGCGACCCGGCCCACGTCGTCCCGGTCACCAGCCCGGTCCACGGGCTCGGGGCGACCTTCACCAAGACCTTCGCCGCCTACTCGCTGACCATTCTGACGGTGAATTAGGTCAATCATCCAAGACGATGAATGCGATCGTCTGACAAGCACGCGCATTCCACCCTTCCGGGGGTGGGATGCGCGTGCTTTCGGGTGGTTCCGAGGGACCGTCACCCATGGCGGGCCGTGGCGCGGTACCGTTTCCTCAGCATTCCGATGAGCGCTCAACTTCTCGATGGAACGACCGAATCGGGCCGATTCTGGCCACGACGAGTGAGCCCCTGTCCGATTTGTTGAGATAATTGACTGAGTAGTGTTTACGGAACGTCACTTCGGGTAGCCATCTCCAACGTGACGTGTTGACATCGTGTCGACATCTGGAGTTCTCGGACGTGGCAACGAGGCCGCTGGGGAAGGCGCCCCTCGCACCACACTGGAGGTCCCGGTGACGACTCGTGGAGTTCTCTATCTGCACTCCGCGCCGCGTGCGCTCTGCCCGCATGTCGAGTGGGCCGCAGCCGGCGTGCTCGGCGTGCGCGTCAGTCTCGACTGGATCCGCCAGCCGGTCGCTCCCGGTACCTGGCGTGCCGAGTTCTCCTGGCAGGGCGAGCCCGACACCGCCTCCCGGCTTGCCTCCGCGCTGCGCGGCTGGCAGCTGCTGCGGTTCGAGGTGACCGCGGAGCCCTCGGCCGGTCTGGAGGGCGAACGCTACTGCAGCACGCCCGATCTGGGCATCTTCCACGCGGTCACCGGCGTGCACGGGGACATCCTGATCCCCGAGGACCGGCTGCGCTCCGCCCTGCTGCGGGCCAGGATGGGCGAGGGGGACCTGGAGTCCGAGATCTCCCGGCTGCTCGGCAAGCCCTGGGACGACGAGTTGGAGCCGTTCCGGCACGCCGGCGAGGGCGCTCCGGTGCGCTGGCTGCACCAGGTGGTCTGAACCCCTTCCCGCTGCCGCCGAAGGGCTCTTGCGGGCTACGCGAGACGCCCTTCCGGAGCCCCTCCTGGACCCCCTTCCGGAGTGCCCCCGCCAGCGCGTTCGGTGGTGCCGGGAAATTTTGCGGAGGGGGCGCATCCGTATTCTTCTGCGCCGGGCGCTGACACCGTGATCCAACTCATGGTCGCGGACCGGTCGGATGGGCGTCATGTCCGGGTATATCCCTGTCACGGAACCTCGAAGCGACCCCCTCGGGAGTCAGGCGCACCGCCCCTGACCCGCAGTTGTCCGATTATAGACGTGCTCCGTACTCATGGCGGACCGTCAGATGTCACCTGCGTAAATCCCTTGTTGCATCCACTCGGCGTGGTGGCAGGTCTGGAATCTGTTCCCGCTAACCCCTTGCGCCGCAATTCTTGACCCGTGTACACATCACAGGGGCATTCCGAACGGGCGTTCACGCGGGTCGCTCGGTACCCCCAGTCCTGACGGACCCTCACTCCTGGAGTCGTCATTACCGATAACCAGTCCTCACGCGGACGGCGTACTCGCATAGCCACCGCAGCGTTCGCCTCCATGGCTCTGGCCGGAGGCACGCTCGCGCTCGCCGCGCCCTCCCAGGCAGCATCGGTCACCCCCTCTGCCAAGGTCCTCACCGGCAGCCACCCCTCCTGGGCCACGGCCAAGGCGGACCAGGGAGCCGTGTCCGCGGAAACCGTCACCGCCGCGACCGTGTACCTCGCCGGGCAGGACCCGGCCGGGCTCGCCGCTTACGCGAAGGCGGTCTCGACGCCCGGCAACGCCGCCTATGGGAAGTTCCTGACCGCGGCCCAGGCCAAGGCCAAGTACCTGGCCACCCCGGCCCAGATCCAGGCCGTCAAGAGCTGGCTGACCAGCGCGGGCCTCACGGTCACCAGCGCCACCGACCACGCGGTCAGCGTGAGCGGCAAGACCTCGGCGATCCAGAAGGCCTTCGGCACCCAGCTGCACCAGTACAAGGTGGACGGCAAGAAGGTCAACGCGCCGACCAAGGACGCGGTCGTGCCGGCCTCGGTCTCCGCCCTGATCAGCGGGGTCGTCGGGCTCTCCGGCAGCACGCCCACGGTCCAGCCGCAGTCGGTCTCGGTGAAGAACACCATCGCGTCCGGCGCCAAGTCGAGCGACGGCCTGGCGACGACGGCGACCTGCTCCGACTACTGGGGCCAGAAGGCCGCCACCGGCGGACCGCTCGGCTACACCAAGAAGACCACCTACGACGAGTGCTCCTTCCAGCCCTCGCAGCTGCGCCAGGCCTACGGCATCACCGCCTCCGGCCTGACCGGCAAGGGTGCCACCGTGGCCATCGTGGACGCCTACGGCTCCTCCACCATGCTGGCGGACGCCAACCAGTTCTCCACCAACCACGGTGACAAGGCCTTCAAGTCCGGCCAGTACTCCGAGGTGGTCACCCCCGACCAGTGGAACAGCGAGGACCTCTGCGGCGGTCCCGACGGCTGGGCGGGCGAGGAGGCCCTGGACGTCGAGATGGTGCACGGGCTCGCGCCCGACGCCAACGTCGTCTACGTGGGTGCCAACTCCTGCCAGGACAGCGACCTGTCGGCCGCACTGGCCAACATCGTCGACAACCGTCTGGCGGACGTCGTCTCCAACTCCTGGGACGGCCTGATGCACAGCACGTCGGGCGACGAGTCCGCCGCGCAGATCGCCGCCTACGAGCAGATCTTCGAGCAGGGCGCGACCGAGGGCATGGGCTTCGACTTCAGCTCGGGTGACTGCGGCGACAACTCGCCCGCCGCGGCGGCGACCGGTGTCAACTGCGACTCGACCACCACCCGCGCCCAGGCCGCCTACCCCGCCTCGGACCCGTGGGCCACCGACGTCGGCGGCACGGCGCTGGCGGTGTCCAGCAAGAAGGGCACCTACGGCTTCGAGACCGACATGGGCACCCTGCGCTCGGTGCTCTCGACGGACGGCACGGCCTGGTCGCCGCTGCCCGGCGCCTTCTACTTCGGCGGCGGTGGCGGCACCAGCGAGGACTTCGCCCAGCCGTGGTACCAGAGCTGGACCGTCCCGAACTCGCTGTCGCACACCCTGATGACGGGTGCCAAGAGCAAGACCGCGCAGCGGGTCACCCCGGACGTCGCCATGAACGGTGACCTGTACACCTCGGTGCTGGTCGGCATGTCCGACGGCGCCCCGTACAGCGAGGGCGGCTACGGCGGCACCAGCGTCTCGGCGCCGGAGTTCTCCGCGGTCCAGGCCGACGCCATCCAGGCCCAGCACGGCCGTCCGATCGGCTTCGCCAACCCGGAGATCTACCTGAAGGCCGGCAGCAGGGCCTTCACCGACGTCATCAACAAGACGACGAAGCCGGGCCAGGAGCCGCTGAACGCGATCTACGACGCCGGCATCATCAGCGGATCGCTGCGGGTCCGTCTGGTCGCCTTCGGCCGTGACTACGGTCTGGCCGCCACCAAGGGCTACGACGACGCCACCGGCGTCGGCTCGCCCACCGAGGCCTACCTGAACTCGTTCCGCTACGGCTGGTAGAACCTCACATCTCAGCGGTACCCCAGGAACCGGGGCCGGGCGGAACGTTTCGCCCGGCCCCGGTTCCGCCGTTCGCGCCGACGCCGGCCTGGAGCCTGCGACGGGCGAGCCTGCGGCGGACCACCAGGAACAGCACCAGGCCGGCGGCCAGCAGCAGCACTCCCGCGCCCAGGAACGGCCAGGGGCTCCACTCGTCGGTGCAGCTGCTGCCCTCCGGAGTGCCGGTGCACACCGTGCCGGGGCCGCCCCGGTTGAGGTAGGCGATCCACAGCAGCGGCAGCGCCGGCCCGGAGAGCGCCCCGGGCAGTCCCACCGGCGAGCCCCGGCGGGACGCCAGCCATGCGGTCGCCCCTGCGGTCAGCGCCAGGACGAACACCCCGATGCTCAGCAGCGTCGCCAGCGCCAGCGCGTAGCCGCCGCCGATCAGCGCCCAGGCGCCGAACCAGAGCCAGGAACGGTCGGGCATCACCCTGCTCAGCTGCGCTCCCACCCTGCTCACCTGCGCTTCCGCTTGAAGATGTCCAGCAGGGAAGCGATCTTCCCGGCTCGGTCGAACAGGGCCAGCGCGGGCTCGCGTTCGCCCTCCAGGTTGGCCAGCAGCTCCAGCCCCAGGTACATCGCCACGATGCCGTGGGCCAGTTCGTCGGGCGGCAGCAGCCGCGCGGCGGGGGAGCCGGCCAGGGCGTCCCGCACCGTGGTGGCCGCGAACTCGCGCCAGGGCCGGATCCGGGCGGCGACCTCGGGTCGCAGCTCGGGGTTGAACTGCGCCGCGGCGATCATCTCCACCAGGACGGTGACGTGCCCCTGGTCCAGGTCCTCGTCGAAGACCGACCTGGCCGCCCGCACCAGCCCGGACAGGCCCTCGGCCTGCGTCACCATGGCCCGGTAGCGGGCGTCCCGCGCCTCGCTGACGGCGTCCAGGGCGGCCAGCTGCAGCCTGGCCACGGAGCCGAAGTGATAGAAGATCAGCGCCTGGTTGCAGCCCGCCCGTTGGGCGATCTCGCGGGCACTGGCCCCGGCGAAGCCGTTCTCGCGCAGGGCCGCCGTGGCGGCTGCCACCAGCGCCGCCCTGGTCTCCTCGGACTTCCCCAACTCCGGCCTCCGGCGGCGCTGTTCTTTTGAGCAGTCGCTCAAATTGAGCGACTGCTCAAAGAGTAGGGACCGGTGCGGCGGGGTGACAAGATGTCAGTTCGATCGGCACCGCTGTGATCCGTATCACTGGAACCCGGGGTCAAGCCCGACACCGTGCTCGGCATCTCCGCCGTGCTCTCACGCTCCGTGGTGGACCAGGTAGGCCAGACCGGCTGATCGGACGTCAGAACCGGGCAGCGCCCGGCACAGCCGCCCACGTGGGGGCGTTGTGCCGGGCGCTGCCCGGTTCCGGTTGCTGCCGACGGGTCAGTCGGTGGTGCGGAAGGCCAGGACCACGTTGTGGCCGCCGAAGCCGAAGGAGTTGTTGAGGGCGGCGATCCGGCCCTCAGGGAGCTTGCGGGCCTCGCCGGTGACGATGTCGGCGTCGACCTCCGGGTCCAGGTCGTCCACGTTGAGGGTGGGCGGGGCCTGGCGGTGGTGCAGGGCCAGCACGGTGGCGACGGTCTCGATGCCGCCGGCGCCGCCGAGCAGGTGGCCGGTCATCGACTTGGTCGCGGAGATGGCGATGTGGTCGACGTGGTCGCCGAGCTCCTTGCGCAGCGCCTTGATCTCGGCGACGTCGCCCTGCGGGGTCGAGGTGGCGTGCGCGTTGAGGTGCACCACCTCGGCCTTGTCCAGGTCGGTCGACTCGAACAGGTGGGTCAGCGCGCGGGCGATGCCGGCGCCGGTGGGCTCGGGCTGCGCGATGTGATGGGCGTCCGAGGACAGGCCCTGGCCCACGGCCTCGCAGTACACCTTGGCGCCGCGCGCGGCGGCGTGCGCGGCGGACTCCAGCACGATCACGCCGGCGCCCTCGCCCAGGACGAAGCCGTCACGGGCCTTGTCGTAGGGGCGCGAGGCGGCCTGCGGGTGCTCGTTGTTCTTGGACATCGCCATCATGTTGGAGAAGGCGACGATGGGCAGCGGGTGGATGGCCGCCTCGGTGCCGCCGGCGACCACCACGTCGGCGCGGCCGGTGCGGATCATCTCGATGGCGTAGCCGATGGCCTCGGCGCCGGAGGCGCAGGCGCTGACCGGGGTGTGCACGCCGGCCCGCGCGCCGATCTCCAGACCGACGTTGGCCGCCGGGCTGTTGGGCATCAGCATCGGCACGGTGTGCGGGGAGACGCTGCGGACGCCCTTCTCCTTCAGCACGTCGTACTGGTCGAGCAGGGTGGTCACGCCGCCGATGCCGGAGGCGACGACCGCGCCGAGGCGGTCCGGGTCCACGGTGGAGCCGGGGGCGGTGGCCGCGGTCTCGAAGCCGGCGTCGGCCCAGGCCTCGCGGGCCGCGATCAGCGCGAACTGCGCCGAGCGGTCCAGCCGGCGGGTCTGGTGCTTGGGGATGACGTCACCGGGCTCCACCGCCGTGCGGGCGGCGATGCGCACCGGGATGTCGGTGGCCCATTCCTCTTCCAGGAGCCGTACCCCGGAACGCCCGTTGACCAGGCCCTCCCAGGTGGAGGCGGCGTCGCCGCCGAGCGGCGTGAAAGCGCCGATCCCTGTGACGACCACGGTGCGGCTGTCGTTGGTCACTGCAAATCTCCCACGTGTACGTCTGCTGGATTGGGCTGAGGAGGGGGCGGGGCGCCCCCGGCCCGGTAGCGGGCCGGGGGACGACCCGGGTCGAGCCGCTGAGGCTCAGCTGCTGCGAGTCAGCTGTTGGCGAGGATGAAGTCCACGGCGTCGCCGACGGTCTTCAGGTTCTTGACCTCGTCGTCCGGGATCTTCACGCCGAAGCGCTCCTCGGCGGCGACGACGACCTCGACCATGGACAGCGAGTCGACGTCCAGGTCGTCGGTGAACGACTTGTCCAGCTCGACGTCCTCGGCCGGGATCCCGGCGATCTCGTTGACGATCTCCGCGAGACCGGAAAGGACCTCGTCCTTGGTGGCCATGTCGGCACTCCTTCGTGTTGTGCACTGTCCGTGCCCGCCGGAATGCGGAGCACGGTCGTCATTGTGGATTCGTGACTTACGGCAGGGTAACCACAGCGGCCGCGTAGACCAGACCCGCCCCGAACCCGATGATCAGGGCGAGGTCGCCGCTCTTGGCCTCGCCGCTCTGCAGCATGCGCTCCATCGCCAGCGGGATGGAGGCGGCCGAGGTGTTGCCGGTCTCCGCGATGTCGCGGGCGACCGGAACGCTCTCGGGCAGCTTCAGCGTCTTGATCATGGCATCGATGATGCGCATGTTGGCCTGGTGCGGGATGAACGCGCCGAGCTGGTCGGCGGTGATCCCGGCGGCGTCCAGGGCGCGCTGGGCGGCCTTGGCCATCTCGTAGACGGCCCAGCGGAAGACCGCCTGGCCCTCCATGCGCAGGGCCGGCCACTTCACCTCGTCGCCGGTGCCGTTGACGGCGTCCGGCTTGGCGAAGGCGGTGTCCCAGGCCTGCGTCTGGCTGATGACCTCCTTCTGCGCCCCGTCGGAGCCCCAGATCACCTTGCCGATGCCGGGGGTCTCGGACGGGCCGACCACGACCGCGCCGGCGCCGTCGCCGAAGATGAAAGCCGTCGAACGGTCCGTCACATCGGTGAGGTCGGACAGCCGCTCCACGCCGATGACCACGACGTACTCGGCGCTGCCGCTGCGGACCATGCCGTCGGCCAGGCTCAGGCCGTAGCCGAAGCCGGCGCAGGCGGCGGAGATGTCGAAGGCCGGGGCGGTGCCGCAGCCGAGCCGCTGGGCGATCTCGGTGGCGATGGCGGGGGTCTGCTTGAGGTGCGAGACGGTGGCGACGATCACGCCGCCGATCTGCTCGGGGGCGATCCCGGACTGGGCGATGGCCTTGGCCGCGGCCTGCACCGACATCTCGGCGACGGTCTCGTCCGGGCCGGCCCAGCGGCGCTCGGTGATCCCGCTGCGGGTGCGGATCCACTCGTCCGAGGAGTCGATCCAGTTCAGCACCTCGGAGTTGGGGATCACCCGGACCGGGCGGTAGCCGCCGACGCCCAGGATGCGTGCGAACGCGGCCCCGGTGCTGGGGGTGATGGCAGGAGTGGCAGTCATGAAGCGGTCCCCTCGGGTGCGGCGTGCTCAGCGATCAACTCGCGGGCCTTGTCGAGGTCGTCCGGAGTCTTCAGAGCGAGGGTAGCCACCCCCTTCAGGTTGCGCTTAACCAGGTTGGTCAGCGTCCCAGCAGGTGGGACCTCGATCACACAGGTCGCGCCCAACCGCTCCAGCGCCTCCATGCACAGGTCCCAGCGGACCGGGTTGGCGACCTGCGAGACCAGCCTGCTCAGCACCTCGGCGCCGCCGTCCACGGTCTTGCCGTCGGCGTTGGAGACATAGGCGGTCTGCGGGTCCTGCACGGTCAGGCCCGGTGCGAGCCGCGCCAGCCGCTCCACCCCGGCGGCCATGTGCTCGGTGTGGAAGGCGCCGGCGACCGAGAGGGCGATGATCCGGGCCTTGGCCGGCGGGTCGGCCTTGAAGGCCTCCAACTGCTCGACCGTGCCGGCGGCGACGATCTGGCCGCCGCCGTTGTTGTTCGCGGCGGTCAGGCCGTGCTCGGCGATCTTGGCGGCCACCTCGTCGGGCTCCCCGCCCAGCACCGCGCACATCCCGGTCGCGGTCTGCGCGGCGGCCCCGGCCATGGCCAGTCCGCGCTGCCGGACGAAGGCGACGGCCTGCTCGGGCGACAGCACCCCGGCGAACGCGGCGGCGGTGATCTCACCGACGCTGTGCCCGGCGACCGCGCCCAGCCGGGCCGACGGCGTCTCGGAGCCGGGGAACAGCACGGAACCCGCGGCCATCCCGGCGGCGACCAGCAGCGGCTGGGCGACGGCGGTGTCCTTGATCGTCTCCGCGTCGGCCTCGGTGCCGTACTGCACCAGGTCGAGCCCGGCCACGGCGGACCACCAGTGCAGCCTGTCGGCCACACCGTCGACCTCGAGCCAAGGGGCGAGGAATCCTGGCGTCTGGGCGCCCTGTCCGGGAGAAACGATTACGAGCACAGAACCAACCTTCTCTCGCCGGACGTACCGGACGCGGGTGGGGACGGCGACCAATAACCGCAGCCACCGTTGTGGATTCTCTACAGTTCGCTACTTCAGCAGGTCACTCGGGGTGTCCCTGCCCCCATGCCGGTCGGCCGGGGGTGTGCCCGGGGGCGTGGTCGACGGCCCCCCGGGAGGTCGCAGCCGCAGGTCATGACGGTTGCAGCCGCCCCAGCGCCAGGGCGATGCGCAGGGTGAAGGCGGAGCGGACGTCGCTGGGCGCATACCCGGTGACATCGGTCACACGCCGCAGTCGGTAGCGAACGGTGTTGGGGTGAACGAACAGCATCCGCGCCGCACCCTCCAACGAGGACGCCTGCTCCAGGTAGACCGACAGGGTGTCCAGCAGCGCGGACCCGGCCTCGTCCAGCGGGGTGTAGATCTCCTCGACCAGCTGGGTGCGGGCCGCCTGGTCCCCGGCCAGCGCCCGTTCCGGCAGCAGGTCGTCGGCCAGCACCGGCCGCGGCGCGTCCGGCCAGGCGGCGCAGGCCCGCAGTCCGGCCGCGGCGGCCTGGGCCGAGCGGGTCGCCGACAGCAGGTCGCCGACGGTCGGGCCGATCACCACCGGACCCGCCGCGAACTGCCCGATCAGCGCCCGGGCGGCCGGGACCGGGTCCCAGACCCGGTCCGGGTTCCGGCCGCCGTCACCGACCACGACCACCAGCCGGGCGCCCAGCACCCCGGTCAGCACATGCAGCTTGGCGTGCCGGGCGGCCCGGCGGATGGCCTCGACCACCAGCTCGCTGTCCCCGGCGGGCGCGCTGCCCATCACCACCATCACCCGGTCGGGCGATCCCCAGCCCAGCGCCGCAGCTCGGGACAGCACGCCCTCGTCGGCGTCGCCGGACAGCAGCGAGTTGACCACCAGCGCCTCCAGCCGGGCGTCCCAGGCCCCGCGCGCCTCGGCGGCCTGCGCGTACACCTGGGCCGTCGCGAAGGCGATCTCCCGGGCGTAGACCAGCACCGCCTCGCGCAGCCCGTCCTCGCCGCCCGGTGCCGCGACCTCGTCGATGGCCTCCTCGACCACCTCGATGGTGGTGCGGATCATCTCCACGGTCTGGCGCAGCGTCACCGCCCGCGTCAGCTCGCGCGGGGCGGTGCCGAACACGTCGGTGCTGATCGCCTGGGGCGCCTCCGGGTGGCGGAACCACTCGGTGAAGGCGGCGATACCGGCCTGGGCGACCAGACCGATCCAGGAGCGGTGCTCCGGCGGCATGTTGCGGTACCAGGACAGCTGCTCGTCCATCCGGGCGATGGCCGCGGTGGACAGCTTCCCGGCCGCCTTCTCCAGCCGTTTGAGCGTGGCGGCATGCCGCTCGGCCCGCTCGGCGGCGGTCCGGCGCTCTATCGCCGTCCCCCGGGGCGATCCCCGGCGCTCGGGCTCCGGCCCGGGCCCGTCCGGCGGCGCGGCGGGCGGCGTCGCCCTGGCTGCGGCCTTCTTGGCGGTCTTCTTCGCTGGCTTATCGACTGGGACGGCTGGCACAGGCACAAGACTGCCCTACGTACGGAGGGATGCGCGCCGAGCAGGAGCTTCCCGATGCGTGGCAACGGTCACAACCCGGGCACGGTAGCGTCGGGCGCGTGTCCGAACAGCCCGCCCCCGCCCTCACGGTCCACCTCGCGTTCGAGCGCTACGCCTCAGCGCCCGAGCCGGGGGTGCTGACCCGGCACGCCTTCTCCTTCGCGGGCCACTACGACCCGGCGAACACGCATTTCGGGGCGCTGCTGGCCTGCAACGAGGAGACCCTGGCGGCCGGTGCGGGCTTCGCCCCGCACAAGCACCGCGACACCGAGATCCTGACCTGGGTGCTGGACGGCGCGCTGGCGCACCGGGACGACCACGGCCACGCGGCGGTGGTCCGGCCCGGACAGGTGCAGTACCTGGGCGCGGGCAGCGGGGCCGTGCACAGCGAGGGCAACGTCGGCGCCGCGACGGGTCCGGTGCGCTTCGTGCAGTTCTGGCTGCAGCCGGACGAGTTCGGGGCGGAGCCCCGCTATGCGCTGCGGCCCGCGCCGACCGGTTCCGGGCTGCTCACCCTGGCCGGCCTGGGCGAGCTGCGGCGCGCCGACGCGGCCCTGCACCTGCTGCGGGTCGGCCCCGGCGCGGCGCTGCCCGCGCTGCCGGCGGCCGACTACCGCTACCTGCATGTGGTCCGCGGCGGCCTGGGCTTCCGCACCGCGGGCGGCCCGCGCGGGGTGGGCCGGGAGCTGGGCCCCGGTGACAGCCTGAGGATGAGCGGGGCAGCAGCCGTGCCGGTCGACCCGGTGGCGGGGCCGGAGGGTGTGGAGGCGCTGCTGTGGGAGATGCACTCAGCGGTGCGCTACGGCTGAGCCGGGGGATTTCTGGTGCGGACCGTAGGGGGTTGGTCGCGCAGTTCCCCGCGCCCCTAGGGGGCTGCCCATAGGGGCGCGGGGAACTGCGCGACCAGCCATGCACAAGCCGCACCCAGGATCCAGCCCCGTTCAGCCGGCCAGTTCCCGCAGCACCGCGTCGGTGAACGGGGGCCACAGCTCCGCGGCCCAGGTGCCGAAGTCACGGTCGGTCAGGGCCACGCAGGCAGCCCCGGCGACCGGGTCCACCCACAGGAAGGTCCCGGCCTGGCCGAAGTGGCCGAAGGCGGTGGGGGCGCTGTTCCGGCCCATCCAGTGCGGCGTCTTGTGGTCGCGCAGGTCGAAGCCGAGCCCCCAGTCGTTGGGCCGCTGGTGCCCGAAGCCCGGCAGTACGCCGTCCAGGCCGGGGAAAGCCACGGTGGTGGCCTCGGCCAGGGTGGAGGCGTGCAGCACCCGGGGGGCCTGCAGTTCGGCGGCGAAGCGGGCCAGGTCGGCGGCGGTGGACACACCGCCCGCACCGGCCGGGCTCTTGGACGCCGGGTCGATCCGGGTGTCGGCCATGCCCAGCGGCTGGAACACGGCCTCGGCGGCGTACTGCGGGAAGGGGATGCCGGTGGCCTTCTCCACGGTGTCGGCCAGCACGTCGAAGCCGGCGTTGGAGTAGAGCCTGCGGGTGCCGGGGGCGGCCATCTGCCGGTGCTCGTCGAAGGCCAGCCCCGAGGTGTGGGCCAGCAGGTGACGGACCGTCGAGCCCTCGGGGCCGGCCGGCTGGTCCAGCTCGACCGCCCCCTCCTCCACCGCGACCAGTACCGCGAACGCGCTCAGCGGCTTGGTGACGGAGGCCAGCGGGAAGGCGTGCTGCTGCGGTCCGCGCGCCCCGGCCAGGGTGCCGTCCCGGAGCACCACGGCGGCGGCCGCCGTCGGTACCGGCCACTTGTCGATCATCAGCAGGCTGTCCATGACGGACAGACTATCGATGCCGAGTGACCGGACCGGGGCGGCCGTGCCGCAGCTGACCGATGACGGCTGACAGATGACGACAGCTGTCAGCCGCCGACCGTCACCTGCCGGGCGTCAGCCGATGACCGCGATGCCGTCCGTGGTGACCGTGGGCCGGCCCGAGGTGCCGACGACCACGATCTTCACGGTGTGCTTGCCGCTACCGGACCAAGTTTTCGTCCACACCGCCTGGTGGTAGGCGGTGCTGGTGGCCTTGAGGTCCACCGTGCCGACCTTGACGCCGTCGACGTAGACGTATGCCTGCCCCGAGGTGGTGGAGCGGTTGGCGACCCAGGCGACCGAGCGGCCGCTGAAGGTCCAGCTGATGGTCGCGTTCTTCGCCTTGGAGGTGTAGGCGCGTCCGCCGAGGAAGTTGCTGCTGGAGCTGGTGGTCCAGCTGCCGGTCCGGCTGGACGAGGTCTCCGGCACCAGCTTCGGGGTGGCGCTGACCGAGGCGGTGGCGGTGTTGCCGGCGGCGTCGGCCGCCCGCAGCGTGAACAGGCTGCTCTTGCCCACGGCCTGCCAGGTCCACCAGCCGGTGGCCGAGGCACCCAGCGTCGCGGAACTGGGCGAGGTGGCGTTGACCGAGGCCAGCGCCAGGTTGTCCGCGGCCCGCCAGCTCAGCAGCACCGGGACGCTGCTCGCGTAGACGGTGCCGGTGCGCAGCCCCACCGAGGGGGCGGTGCTGAAGGTCGGTGCGGTGTTGTCACGGACCAGGGTGAACGCGGCCGACGTGGTGGCGGCGCCGCTGACGTGGGTGGCCACCACCTTGACGCTGTGGCTGCCGGCGCCCACGGTGACCGCGGCCGAGGTGGCGCTGCCACCGGTACGGGCGACCACATTGCCGTCCACCAGGACGGCGAAGCCCGAGATCACCGCGCCGGGGGTGGCGGTGGACCAGCTGACCGTGACACTGCCCTTGGTGTACCAGCTGCTCCCGGACTTGGCGGCGCCGGCGACCCCGGTCACCGACAGGCCGGTCACCGGCCCGGCCGCGTAGGAGCGGATCAGGCCGAGGTCGTTGTAGAGCTGGTTGCCGGGGCAGTCGGTGGCGAAGCCGTCCCGGTGCCCGGACACCGCGTTCAGGGTGACCTGCTGGTTGGTCTTGAACTTGTTGCCGCTGCCGGCGTAGGTGCCGGCCTCGACCAGGGTGCCCTTGCCGGTCAGCGGGCTGGTCTTCGACATCCCCAGCTTCCAGGCGGTGATCCGGGCGATCGAGCCCAGCATGGCCTTGGTGGGCGTCGCGCCCTTGCCGTCGGCCGAGTCGCCGCCCGTGAGGTCGGTGTAGGTGCCGATCGCGGCGATGCCCATGCTGTTGGTGTTCAGACCGTAGGTCTGCGCGCCCACCACCGGCAGCGCCTGGCCGCCGAAGCGGCCCTCGAAGATGGTGCCGCACTTGTCGACCAGGTAGTTGTAGCCGATGTCGCGCCAGCCCTGGACCTTGACGTGGTAGGCGTAGATGCTGCGGACCATCGCCGCCGAGCTGGAGCAGCTGTAGCTGTTGCTGTCGTCGGTGTGGTGCACGAACACCACCTTCACCGCGGTGCCGTAGGCCGGGTAGCCGGTCTCGCGCAGGCACTCGTCGGCGCCCCAGGAGGCCCGACTGACGACGGTCGGGGCGGCGATGCTGCTGCTGGTCACGGCCGGCAGCGGGGAGGGCGAGGTCTTGGTGGTGGTCGCGGCGCCGGTGCAGCTGGGGTAGGCCTGGGCCAGGGTCGGCAGCTGGGAGGCGACCGGCGTGGCACTGGCGCTCGCGGACGCCGAGGCGCTCGCCGAGGCCGACGTGCCGGCGGAGCCGGACGCGCTCGCGGACGCCGAGGCGGAGGCTGACGCAGTGGCGGTGGTGGTGTCCTCGGCGCTCGCCGAGGCGGAGGCGCTGTCCGTGGCGGCCGCACTGCCGGTGTCGGTCGCCGTGTCGGTGGCGGAGTCCGTCGCGGTCGCGCTGGCGCTGTCGGTCGCGCCGATGCTGTCCGTGGCCGCGGGGGAGTCGCTCGCGCTGTCGCTCGGCGAGGCGGAGGTGTCGTCCATCGCGTAGCCCGCTGCGGCCATGTCCGTCGTGGATCCGCCGGTGCCGCTCGCGACGCCGGGGTCGACCAGGTCGACGGTGAGCCCGGCCGGGAGGGCGGTCACGCCCTTGGCGGCGGCGACCCGGACCTGCACCCCGTCGGAGGGGCCGACCCAGTGCGGCTCGGTGCCGCCGCGGACCCCGCTGCGGCCCAGCTCGTCCGGGTCCGGGAGGGAGTCCTCAGCGCCCAGTGCGGTCCACCCGCTCCAGCGGCCGTCGGCGCTGGACCGGGTCCGCACCTCGACCGTGCCGGAGAGCTTGGCGGCGGCGCCGGTCCAGGTGACGCCGACGGAGCTGAACGCCTTGGTGGAGCGAGCCGCCAGGGTGGCGCTCCGGTCCGAGTCCGCGGTCAGGGCGAGCGCGCTCACCGAGGGGACGATGGGCTGGGCGGTTGCGCCGGCCGAGGTACCCGAGGCGCTGCCCGATCCGGAGTCCAGGACCGCGACCACACCGGCACTGCCGACCAGCAGGACACCGGCGGTCACCAGCGCCCGCGTCCTGAGTCGCTTCCGACTGCGATCGACGCCGCGTGCTCGTCTGCCCATGTCCCGCCCCTTGTGTTCCGGTCGACTGTAAATCGGCTGATCCTATTGGGGGCGGGCCACCGGGTCGCGGACCGGGGCGTCGGTTGTGACCGCCCGGTGCGCTTGCTTAGAGCGCACTCATAGTCGGTAGGTTCGAAACATGGCACCGGCGATCGCGGCACTGCAGACATCGGACTCGGCGGCAGCACCGGCGGAGGCCGACGACACGCCGCGCCACACCATCGGCGAGGTGGTCGCCAGGATCGGACTCACCGCGCACACTCTGCGCTGGTACGAGCGGATCGGCCTGCTGGAGCCCCCGGCCCGCTCGCACTCGGGCCAGCGGCGGTTCAGCGACCGCGACCTGGTCTGGCTGGAGTTCCTCAACAAGCTCCGGCTGACCCAGATGTCGGTGGCGGACATGGTCCGCTACGCCGAACTGCGGCGCGAGGGCGAGCACACCGCCGCCGCCCGCCAGGAACTGCTGATCCAGCACCGCGACGAGGTGCGCCGGCGGATCGCGGACCTCCAGGCCACGCTGATGATCATCGACCACAAGATCGACTTGTACGCGGAGAGGCAGACGCAGACATGAGCAGCAACAACGCCATCGCGACCACCACGCTCGGCACCGGCGGCCCGGTGGTCGGCGTCCAGGGCCTCGGCTGCATGGGCATGAGCGACTTCTACGGGGAGACCGACACCGCCGAGGCCCTGGCCACCCTGGACCGGGCCCTGGAGCTCGGGGTCACCTTCTTCGACACCGCCGACATGTACGGCTTCGGCGAGAACGAGAAGCTCATCGGCCCGTTCGTGCGGGCCAACCGGGACCGGGTGGTGGTCGCCACCAAGTACTCCATCGAACGCCGGATCGACGACCCCACCTACCGGGCCGTGCGCAACGACCCGGCGTACATCCGGCAGGCCGTCGACGCCAGCCTGAGCCGCCTCGGCGTGGACGTCATCGACCTGTACTACATGCACCGCCGCAACCCCGAGGTGCCGCTGGCCGAGTCGGTCGGCGCGATGGGGGAGCTGGTGACGGCGGGGAAGGTCAAGTACCTGGGCCTGTCCGAGGTCACCGGCGCCGAACTGCGGGAGGCGCACGCGGTGCACCCGATCACGGCGCTGCAGTCGGAGTGGTCGCTGTTCTCCCGGGACGTGGAGCGGACCGCGGTGCCGACGGCGGCCGAGCTGGGGGTGGCCTTCGTGCCCTACTCGCCGCTCGGCCGGGGCTTCCTGACCGGTGCCTTCGCCCATGCGGGCGAGCTGGGGGCGGCCGACTTCCGCAACCACCAGCCCCGCTTCACCGGCGACAACGCCGCGCACAACGCTGCGCTGCTCGCCCCGGTGCACAAGATCGCGGCAGCGCACGGGGCCACGGCCGGGCAGGTCGCCCTGGCCTGGGTCCAGCAGCAGGCCGAGGTGCACGGGCTCGCGGTGGTGCCGATCCCCGGGACGCGTCGGCGCAGCCGCCTGGAGGAGAACGCCGGGGCGACGGCGCTGCACCTGAGCTCCGAGGAGTTGGCGGCACTGGAGCCGATCGCCGCCGCGGTGGTGGGCGACCGGTACGCGGACATGACCGGGACGTCGGCCGCGCGCGAGTAGGCCTGTGGCTTGTCGCGCAGTTCCCCGCGCCCCTATGGGTCTGCAACTGGCTCAGTTGCAACACGTCAGGGGCGCGGGGAACTGCGCGACAAGCCGACCACTCAGCCGCACCCGGGCTCAGAGCCCCGAGATGCACCCGCCGTTGTTGTTGCTGCACACCACGTCCTGGTACCGGTCCAGCGCGATGTCCGCGAAGTTCCGCAGGCTCGCGGTTCCGGGTGACAGGTACCCGTTGTGCCCGTTGGCCCCGGTGGAAGCGATCACGCGGGAGCCGAAGTCGGTGCTGGTCGGGTCGGCCCCGTGGCCGAGCCCGGCGACCTCCAGGTAGGGCACGTTGCCGATCCAGTCGCCGGGGTTGCGCGCGGTGGCCCACAGCCGCACCCCGGTGCCGAGGTCCGCGGCGTCGGAGACGTCCATCCCGGGGCTGCCGAAGACCACCATGTCGGTGACGCCCTGCGGGGCGTCGATCTTCGGGGCGGCGATCCCGCACACCACCGAGCCGTAGGAGTGGCAGTACAGCGACGGCGCCGTCTCCGGGTGCGAGGTGATCTTGAGCCCGTCGAGCAGGCTCTCCAGCCGCGGCGCGGCGGCCTCGGCGAGGCGGGCCGTGGCCGCGTCCGCGCCCAGTCCGACCGGGGTGACGTAGCCGGACCAGGCTATGACCGCGGTGCTGGTGCCCGGTGAGACCGCCTCCTCCTCGGCGCGCAGCGCCTGCGCCATCCCGGCGGCGCCCTTGAGCGGCTGGTCGGTGCGCTCGAAGTGGGCCAGGTCCATGTCGGAGCCGGGGACCAGCACCGACACCCGCTGGGCGGTGGACAGGTTGCCGTACACCTCGGCCACCAGGCCGCGTCCGCGCGGGTCGAAGGCCAGGATCTGGCGGCCGGGGGTGAGCAGGGTGTTCAGCATCCCGACCCGTCCGGCGGCGGAGGCACGGTCGGAGGCGGTCAGCGAGGTGTCGGCGGCGCGGGCCTTCTGGGTGGCGAGCTCCTGCTCCATGGCGATCGCGTTGGCCTGGTAGCGCAGGGCCAGCGGGGCACCGTCGAAGTTCCCGACCACCAGCGGGTAGGCGTGTACCAACCGCTGCTGCTGGGCAGTGGTGAGGGAGGCGAAGAACGCGGCGACCTCGGCCGCGGTGGCCTTGGCCGGGTTCGGGAGGTCGCGGCCCAGCGAGTGGTCCTGGGTCCAGGCCTTGCTGCCGGCCGGCGGAGTGGTGATCGCGATCTGCTCGTCGGAGACCGCGGCGCCCGCGGCCGCGGCACCGGTGCCGGCGAGAACAGTGAAGGACACCATCGCAGCTATCAGCGTGCGCCTGAACCGCATACGCGTGACTCTCCTTGGGCGTGGGGCGACCGTCATACGGGCCGTGCCCGGAGGTCTTGCTGAGATGCTCTGCGTCAGCGTAAGCGCAATACCGGTCTGCGTACGCTGTACCCGGTACAACCAAACTGCGACAACCGTCACAAGGAGCGCCAATCGGCCCACAGATTCACGGCTGCTTCACACACGGAAAGCCCTCGCGAAGCCTGCGGGGACCCAGGTGGACCCGGGCCGGCGGCCACGCGGACCGTCCCCGGAACGAGGGAACCGGTGTGATGAACGGCTTCGCTCGTGTCGGCGGCCTCAAGGCTTTTCTTACCAGCGACCTATCTCACCCGCCGCACCCCTGGCGCGGAGCGCACCTCGGGCCCGCACCCCGGTAGCAGGGGTGTGGGCCCGAGGACTGCGGGGCTGGGGTCAGCTGTGCTTCCAGGTCACCGTGAAGGCGTTGCCGCCGGAGAGGGCGGAGGTGGTGGCCTTGGTGGTGGAGCCGGAGGCCATGTTGATCTGGTCGGGGGAGAAGTTCCCGATCGGCTGGCCGTTGGCGGTGGCGCTGGTGAAGGACGCGGTGCCGAAGTTGGTCAGCGGCAGCACACCGGAGCTGCTGGACGGGGCCTCGGCGATGACCTCGGCGGACGCCAGCGCGGCGCTGGCCAGGGTCTTGGTGACGGTCCTGCTCCAGCCCTGGGTGGTGTCCGAGAGCACCAGCTTGAAGGAGCCGCTGCCGCTCTCGGTGACCGAGGAGGTGAAGTGGTCGCCGGGCCGGACCGTGTTGGAGAAGTTCACCGGGTAGGCCGGGTACATCTCGTACCACGCGTAGTACTGCGGGGAGCCGCCGGAGCAGTCCACCTCGCTGCCGGTCTGCTCGACCGAGTTGCTGCCGTCGCCGTCCAGTCCGATCCAGAAGCTGGAGTAGGTGGTGGCGCTGGTGCACTTGCCGGTGGGCTGGACCCAGCTGGCGCTGACGCTGGTGAACTTGGCGCCGGTCGCGGCGTAGCCGGACCAGTTCGAGGACGTGCTGTTCCGTATTCCGCCTACCTGCGCGACCATGTGGTGGCCGGCCGGGGAGGACAGCTGCAGCGGCGCGTTGCTGAACGCGGGGGCCGCCACGGCCAGCCCGGGGGCGGCGGAGCCGAGGACGGCCAGCAGGCCGGCGGACAGGGCAGTGATGCGACGGGTCGTCGACATGGTGCTCCTTCTCGCGGTGGGGATCCCGATGTTGTCGGAGTACCGTCAAGGTAGCGGCTGCTGCCACCCCGCACAGTGGTTTAACAGAAATCCACACTGAAAAACCTCGGCCCGGCGACGGTGACGTCGCCGGGCCGAGGCCGGATACCGCGGGTGCTGAGGGAACTGACTGCAGGTCAGGCGTCTCCGCCGGCCGCGCCCGGGTGGGCCGCCGCCACGTCCAGCAGCTGGTAGCGGTCGATGGCCACCTTCAGCGCCGAGCGGTCGACCTTGCCCTGCTTGGCGAGCTCGGTGAGCACCGCCAGGACCACCGACTGGGCGTCGATGTGGAAGAAGCGACGGGCCGCGCCACGGGTGTCGGCGAAGCCGAAGCCGTCCGCGCCCAGCGACTGCCACTGGCCCGGGACCCAGCGCGCGATCTGGTCCGGCACCGCGCGCATCCAGTCCGAGACGGCCACGAAGGGACCCTCGGAGCCGCTCAGCTTCTTGGTGACGTACGGGACGCGCTGCTCCTCCTCCGGGTGGAGCAGGTTGAACTCCTCCACCGCGACGGCGTCACGGCGCAGCTCGTTCCAGGAGGTCGCGGACCAGACGTCGGCCTTGACGTTCCACTCCTCGGCGAGGATCCGCTGGGCCTCCAGGGCCCACGGCACGCCCACGCCGGAGGCGAGGATCTGCGCCGGGATCTGGCCGCCGGTCGCCGGGGCGTACCGGTGCAGGCCCTTGAGGATGCCGTCCACGTCGACGTTCTCGGGCTCCGCGGGCATCCGCATCGGCTCGTTGTAGACCGTCATGTAGTAGAAGACGTCCTCGCCGTGCGGGAACTCGGCGCTGCTGCCGTACATCCGGCGCAGGCCGTCCTGGACGATGTGGGCGATCTCGAACCCGAAGGCCGGGTCGTAGGCGACCACGGCCGGATTGGTCGAGGCCAGCAGCTGGCTGTGGCCGTCGGCGTGCTGCAGGCCCTCGCCGGTCAGGGTGGTGCGGCCGGCGGTGGCGCCCAGCACGAAGCCGCGGGCCAGCTGGTCGGCCATCTGCCAGAACTGGTCGCCGGTGCGCTGGAACCCGAACATCGAGTAGAAGACGTAGACCGGGATCAGCGGCTCGCCGTGGGTCGCGTAGGAGGAACCGGCGGCGATCAGCGAGGCGGTGCAGCCGGCCTCGGAGATGCCGTCGTGCAGCATCTGCCCGTTCGGCGACTCCTTGTAGGCGAGCAGCAGTTCGCGGTCCACCGACTCGTACAGCTGGCCCTGCGGGTTGTAGATCTTCGCCGAGGGGAACAGCGAGTCCATGCCGAAGGTGCGGTACTCGTCCGGGGCGATCGGCACGAAGCGCTTGCCGATCTCCTTGTCCCGCATCAGGTCCTTGAGCAGCCGGACGAAGGCCATGGTGCTGGCCATCTCCTGCTTGCCCGAGCCCTTCTTGAGCAGCTTGTAGGTGTCGTCGCCGGGGAGCTCCAGCTTGACCGGGCGCACCTTGCGGGTCGGCATGTAGCCGCCCAGCTCGCTGCGCCGGTCGTGCATGTACTGGATCTCCTCCGAGTCGCGGCCCGGGTGGTAGTAGGGCGGGTAGCCCTCGTCCAGCTGCTTGTCGGTGATCGGCAGGTGCAGCCGGTCGCGGAAGCGCTTGAGGTCCTCGGTGGTCAGCTTCTTCATCTGGTGGGTCGCGTTGCGGCCCTCGAAGTTGGGACCGAGGGTCCAGCCCTTGACGGTCTGCGCCAGGATCACGGTCGGCTGGCCGACGTGCTCGCGGGCGGCCTTGAACGCGGCGTAGACCTTGGCGTGGTCGTGGCCGCCGCGGCCCAGGTGCTGGATCTGCTGGTCGGTCAGGTCCTCGACCATCTTCCGCAGCCGCAGGTCGCCGCCGAAGAAGTTCTCCCGGATGTACGCGCCGGACTCGGTGGCGTAGGTCTGGAACTGGCCGTCCGGGGTGGTGTTCAGCTTGTTGACCAGGACGCCGTCGCGGTCCTGCGCCAGCAGCGGGTCCCAGCTGCGGTCCCAGATGAGCTTGATGACGTTCCAGCCGGCCCCGCGGAACTGCGACTCCAGCTCCTGGATGATCTTGCCGTTGCCGCGGACCGGGCCGTCCAGGCGCTGCAGGTTGCAGTTGACCACGAAGGTCAGGTTGTCCAGGTTCTCGCGGGCCGCGAGCGACAGCTGGCCCAGCGACTCCGGCTCGTCCATCTCGCCGTCGCCGAGGAAGGCGTAGACGTGCGAGTTGGAGGTGTCCTTGATGCCGCGGTCGCTGAGGTAGCGGTTCATCCGGGCCTGGTAGATCGCGCCCAGCGGGCCGAGGCCCATGGAGACGGTGGGGAACTCCCAGAAGTCCGGCATCAGCCGCGGGTGCGGGTAGCTCGACAGGCCGTAGGGGGCCTTCGACTTCTCCTGGCGGAAGGCGTCGAGCTGCTGCTCGCTCAGTCGGTCCAGCAGGAAGGCGCGGGCGTAGATGCCGGGGGAGGCGTGGCCCTGGAAGAAGATCTGGTCGCCGGACTCGCCGTCGGCGTCCTTGCCCCGGAAGAAGTAGTTGAAGCCCACGTCGTACAGCGACGCGGAGGAGGCGAAGGTGGCGATGTGGCCGCCCACGCCGATACCGGGGCGCTGCGCGCGGGAGACCATCACGGCCGCGTTCCAGCGGGTCGCGTTGAGGACCTTGCGCTCGATCTCCTCGTTGCCGGGGAAGAACGGCTCGTTCTTGGTCGCGATGGTGTTGATGTAGTCCGTGCTGCGCATCTCGGGCACGGCGACACGCTTCTCGCGGGCGCGCTCGATGAGCCGCAGCATCAGGTAGCGGGCGCGTTCACGGCCCCGCTCGTCGATGGCGGCATCGAGCGATTCCAGCCACTCGCTGGTCTCCTCGGGATCGAAGTCCGGGACCTGGCTGGGCAGGCCGCCAATGATGATCGGGTTGCGATCGGATCCGGAAGCCACGCTGTTCCTTCACTGTCGGTCGAACTGAGGTGGTGTCGCGCCGCCTCCATCGTGGACCGCAGGTCGAGAAACGTCATCTCTACCAGTGGGTAACCGGTTCGTGCCCTGGGATGTCTCCATCCAAAAGCTCCCCATTAGGGTGAAACCGGCCCAGCTGTGCAGACGGAACCCTGGGTGGGGGTCCTGGCTGCGACGTAGCGGCCCGACCGAAACCACGACGTTGTGGTGGTGGGAGGCTGGGGAGGGCCAATCAGGAACTCTACGCCCGGCTGAGCAGTGCTCCGGAACTGCTGTACGGGGAGTGAGGGGGCGGCGCGAGGGGTAAGTGAGTCGGCAATCCGCTGCGCGGATCCGCCGCACCGCTTGATACTGGGGCAAATGGGCGTGATGTGTGTCACGCTCGGCGGCGTGTCGCGTTGCGGCGCATCGTCGTCGGTACGGGATCGGGGAGCGGGTACTTGCGCTGAACGCCCCGCCCGTGTGGACTACGGCCACAGCCCTGCCTTCAGGAGGCAGGGTCGGATATAGGAGGCAATTCCCGTGAGCGCGACCGCGGACCCCGCGGAGGACAGGACCAACCCGGCAAACCGGTTGGGATTCCAGCCCGGACAGGTGGTCCAGGAGCTCGGCTACGACGACGACGTCGACCAGGATCTGCGTGAGGCCGTCGAGGACCTCACCGGCAGCGAACTCGTCGACGAGGACTACGACGACGTCGCGGACGCCGTGCTGATGTGGTTCCGCGAGGACAGCGAGGACGGCGATCTCACCGACGCCCTCGTCGACGCCCAGGAGTACCTGGTGGAGGGCGGCCTGGTCTGGCTGCTCACCCCCAAGACCGGGCGTACCGGGCACGTCGAGGCCAGCGACATCGCCGAAGCGGCGCAGACCGCCGGCCTCTCCCAGACCAGCACCGTCGCCGTCAGCAAGGACTGGCAGGCGGTTCGGCTGGCCACCCCCAAGGCCGCCAAGGCAGGCCAGCGCTGATCGGCTGACGGCGTAACAGAGGGACCGACAGCTCAACACTGCGACGGCTCGCCGTACCGGCCGCCCGGCACCACGGGTTCGGCCGATACGGCGGGCCGTTGCGTTCTGCAACAGGCAGAATGCTGGGATGGACCATCATCGCGGCGTCGCCACCGGGCCGCCCGGAGAACTCGCCGAGCGGACCCTGGGGGCCTGGGACGGGCTGCTGGAGCTGGCCCGGACGCTGCCGTCCGAGGGCCTGGGCCGGCTGGCGGAACTGGGTTCCTGGCCCGAGCGCCCGGTGCTGGCCCGGCTGATGGCCCAGGCCCGCGACTCCGCCGGCGGTCCCGCCCCGACGCCGCCGCAGGCACCGCCGTCCCAGGCGCCGCTGTCCGAGACGCCGCTGTCCGAGACGCCGCTGTCCGAGGCACCGCGGCAGGACCACTCCGACGAGCCCCCGGCCCGGGTCCTGGCAGCCTTGGACGAGGCGCGGCGCAGGATCGCCGAGGCGCTGGCCGAGGTCGAGCGGGAGCCCGGGCTGGCCCTGGTGGAGCTGGACTCGGCGCTGGGCCCGCTGCCGCTGCTCACCCAGATCCACGCCTCCGCCCACGAGGTCGCCCTGGCGGCCCTGGACTGTTTCCCGGACCGCGCCGCCGCGCGCGCCGGACTCTCCCCGGCGGTCACCGACGCCGCCGTCGCCGCGATGGTGGACGTGGTCGGGGCACTGGCCCACCGGCAGGGGCTGCGCGCCGAGGCCGGGGTGTGGGGCGAGGGGACCAGCGGTTGGGTGTTCCGTGCCGACGCGCAGGGATGGCGGACCGAGTCCGGCACCGGTGGCGGTCCCGGAGCCGACACCCCGGGGATCGAAGGGGCCGCGGCGACCGTGCTCGGCGTCCCGATCGGGCGGGCTGCGCTGCCCTCGCTGCTGGCCAAGGGGGAGATCCGGCTGCACCGGATCGGCGGGCTGATGGCGCTGGCCCCGCTGGTGGAGCAGGTGCCCGGGCTGCCCGGTGGCGCGCTGCTGCGGCGCGCGGTGGGTGTGGTGGGACTGCTCGGGCGGCTGCCCGGTCTGCGCTGACCCGGACCGCCGCGCCGGCGCCGCACCGCAGCGGGTGACCTGGATGCGGGAGGGGCCGGACCCGGGTGGCAGGATGAGCGCGGGCACGACGTCCGCAAGGGTTCCGTCGGCGCTGAGCCGAGGGCCCGCAAGCATCCCTGAGAGGTAAGCATGGCTATCGAGGTCGGCACCGAGGCTCCGGACTTCGAGCTCAAGAACCAGCACGGTGAGCTGGTCAAGCTCTCCGACTTCCGCGGTGAGAAGAACGTCGTTCTGGTCTTCTACCCCTTCGCGTTCACCGGCGTCTGCACCGGCGAGCTCTGCAGCCTGGAGAAGGAGCTGCCGCAGTTCCAGAACGACGACGTGCAGATCCTGGCCGTCTCCAACGACTCGCCGTTCACGCTCCGCGTGTTCGCCGAGAAGGAGGGCCTGGAGTACCCGCTGCTGTCGGACTTCTGGCCGCACGGCGCAGCTTCCCGCGCCTACGGCGTGTTCGACGAGGAGAAGGGCTGCGCGGTGCGCGGCACCTTCGTCATCGACAAGGCCGGCGTGGTCCGCTGGACCGTCGTCAACGGCCTGCCGGACGCGCGCGACCAGCAGGAGTACCTGAAGGCGCTCGCCGCGATCTGAGCGGCGTCGCCCGGAAATCTCCGGTAAGACCCCTCGGTGGTGCGGCTTGCGGTATGCGTGATCCCGACATTTTAGGGAACTGGCCACTACGATCGATCCGTTGGCTGGACAGAAACCGCAACCGCACCAACGGGGGCACGGCGAAGTGCTCCCCCTGCATCTGGAGGACTCGTGGGTGTCAGCCTCAGCAAGGGTGGCAACGTCTCGCTCAGCAAGGAGGCGCCCGGCCTGACCGCGGTCCTCGTCGGCCTGGGCTGGGACGCTCGTACCACCACCGGCGCAGACTTCGACCTGGACGCCAGCGCCATCCTCACGTCCGAAACCGGCAAGGTCGTCTCGGACAAGGACTTCGTCTTCTACAACAACCTCAAGTCCTCGGACGGCTCGGTCGAGCACACCGGTGACAACACCACCGGTGAGGGCGAGGGCGACGACGAGGTCATCAAGGTGAACCTGGCGGCCGTCCCCGCCAATGTCGCCAAGATCGTCTTCCCGGTCTCCATCTACGACGCCGAGAACCGGCAGCAGAGCTTCGGCCAGGTCCGCAGCGCCTACATCCGGGTCGTCAACCAGGCCGGCGGCCAGGAGATCGCGCGCTACGACCTCACCGAGGACGCGTCCACCGAGACCGCCATGGTCTTCGGCGAGCTGTACCGCAACGGCACCGAGTGGAAGTTCCGGGCCATCGGCCAGGGCTACGCCTCCGGCCTGCGCGGCATCGCCCAGGACTTCGGCGTCAACGTCTGACGTCCAGGACGCCTTTCTCGTAGGCTGCCCGCGGCCGTCGTGCACGGCCGCGGGCAGCCGCGGGGCAAGCAGTACCGCAGCAGCAGGATTCCCAGGGAGGGAAGAACAGATGGGTGTCACGCTCGCCAAGGGCGGCAACGTCTCGTTGTCCAAGGCCGCCCCCAACCTCACCGCCGTGCAGATCGGGTTGGGCTGGGAGGCGAGGGCGACCACCGGTGCCGACTTCGACCTGGACGCCAGCGCTCTGCTCTGCTCCAACGGCCGGGTGCTGGGGGATGAGTACTTCATCTTCTACAACAACCTCAAGAGCCCCGAGGGCTCGGTCGAGCACATGGGCGACGAGCTCGTCGGCGGCACCGGCGCGGAGGACGACGAGGTCGTCAAGGTCAATCTGACCCAGGTCCCGCCGCAGGTCGACAAGATCGTCTTCCCGGTCTCCATCTACGACGCCGAGGCCCGGCTGCAGAACTTCGGCCAGGTCCGCAACGCCTACATCCGGGTACTGAACCAGGCCGACGGCGCCGAGTTGGCCCGTTACGACCTCTCCGAGGACGCCTCCAACGAGACCGCCATGATCTTCGGTGAGCTGTACCGCTACAACAACGAGTGGAAGTTCCGCGCGGTGGGGCAGGGGTACGCGTCCGGGCTCAGGGGGATCGCCCTAGACTTCGGAGTTAACGTTCAGTAAGAGAATCTTGCGGGCAGGGCGGGGATTGTCGGGGATCGCTCCCACGGCGTGACGGACACGGCGTGATGGGCGGTCCCCGCGACTGTGGCTGCGCGCGCTACAGAAAGGTTCAGGCCCCTCCGTGCTCCTCCGTACCTTCGGGTGGTCCTTCGGGATCACCCTGATCGGCCTCGCGGCTGCCGCGTATTTCTGGGGGGCGGACGGCTTCGGCGTCGTCCTGATCCTCTCTGTACTCGAGATCTCACTGTCCTTCGACAATGCCGTCATCAACGCCACCATCCTGAAGCGGATGACGCCGTTCTGGCAGAAGATCTTCCTCACCGTCGGCGTGCTGATCGCCGTGTTCGGCATGCGCCTGGTCTTCCCGCTGCTGGTGGTGGCGCTCACCGCGCACATCAGCCCGGTCACCGTGGTGCAGCTGGCGCTGGACTCCACCAAGACCGAGGCCGGGCTGACCTACGCCCAGCACCTGGACGCCGCCCACCCCGCCATCGCCGCGTTCGGCGGGATGTTCCTGCTGATGATCTTCCTGGACTTCATCCTCGGTGAGAAGGAGATCCAGTGGCTCGAGTGGCTGGAGAAGCCGCTGGAGAAGATCGGCAAGTTGGACCAGCTGTCGGTGGTCGTCTCGCTGATCGTGCTGATGCTCTCGGCCCGCTTCTTCGCCGAAGGCGGCGCAGAGACGGTTCTGCTGGCCGGCGTCGCCGGGCTCACCACCTACCTGGCCGTGGGCGGTCTGTCCAACCTGTTCGAGGAGGCCGGCGAGGAGGACGAGGACGAGGACGAGGAGGGCGCCGAGGAGGCCGCGGCCGCCCCGGCCGCGAAGAACGGCAAGCCCGCCATCCTGGTCGCCGGCAAGGCCGCGTTCTTCCTCTTCCTCTACCTGGAGGTGCTGGACGCCTCGTTCTCCTTCGACGGCGTCGTCGGCGCGTTCGCCATCAGCCAGGACATCTTCCAGATCACCCTGGGCCTGGGCATCGGGGCCATGTACATCCGCTCGCTGACGGTCTATCTGGTCCGCCAGGGCACCCTGGACGACTACGTCTACCTGGAGCACGGCGCGCACTACGCCATCGGCGCGCTGGCCATCATCCTGATGGTCTCCATCAAGTACACGATCCCGGAGATCGTCACCGGCCTGATCGGCGTGGCCTTCATCGGCCTCGCCCTGCTCTCCTCGGTGCTGCGCAACAAGCGACTGGCAGCTGCAGGGGACGTCCCGGAGCTGTAGCGACCGCAGTACCAGCAGGACACCGATACCGATACCGCAGACCGTGGGGCCGTTCGAGCCCTACGGTCTGCGGTGTCCCGGGGCGGCGAAGCGGAGGGTGAGGATCTGTTCCAGGGCGGCGCGGGTGGCTACCGAGACGGCGCCGGTCAGCACGGCGGCGTCGCCCAGGGCGGAGACCTCGATCCGGGGCGGGTAGGGGACCCGGGCGGCCAGCCGCTCCCGGATCCGGTCCAGCAGCAGGTCGCCGTTGAGTCCGATGCCGCCGCCCAGGACCACCAGCTCCACGTCCACGACGGCCGCGACCGGGGCCAGGTAGCCGGTGATCCGCCTGGCCTCCTCGTCCACCACCGAGCAGGCGCCCGGGTGGCCCTCGCGGGCCAGTGCGAAGACCCGCTCGGTGGTCAGCGCGCCCAGGGCGGCCTCCTCCGGGAGCCGGGTCACGGCGTAGCGCAACAGCGAGGCGGCGCAGGGGTCCTGGGCGTCGAACTCGGCGGGCTCGACCGCGCAGTCCAGTTCGCCGGCCGCGCCGGCGAAGCCGCGGTGCAGCTCTCCGTGCAGGACCAGGCCGGCGCCGACACCGGTGCCGACCGAGAGGAAGGTGAAGCTCTCGGCGGCGGTGCCGTTGCCGCGGCGCTGCTCGCCCAGGGCGGCCAGGTGGATGTCGTTCTCCACGGTGGCCGGCATGCCCAGCGCCTGCTCGAACGCCTCCTGCACCGCGAACCCGTCCAGGGAGGGGATGTTGGCGCCCTGCCAGATCCGCCCGTCCCTGCGGTCGACCACGCCGGGCACGCCCACGGCCGCGTGCTGCAGCGCGCCGCGGTGGATGCTGGCCTCGGCGCAGAGCTCCTCGGCGAGCTCGGCGCCGGTCTGCACGATCCGGGGCGCGTCCAGGCCCTCGACCAGGACGTCGCGGCGGATCCTGATGGTGCCGTCCAGGTCCGCGACCGCGCCGCGGAGCCGCCGGGCGCCGACGTCCAGCGCCAGCACGTAGGCGGCCTCCGGGCGCGGGGCGAAGAACAGCGCGCCGTAGGTGGGCCCGAGTTCGGCCCTGACCGTCTCCGACACCAGGCCCATCTCCAGGAGGTCCTGGAGCAGTGCGGAGACGGTCGGCTTGGAGATGCCGGTCCGCCTGGCGATCTCCGCGCGGGAGACCGGGGCCTCGGCGCGGATCACGTCCAGGACGGTCCGGAGGTTGATCTCCTTGAGCGTGGAGGAGGTCGCGGGCCTGGCAATCATGCCCACACTTTAGTGCCCTGGACCCGCGTCCCTCCCGGTCGGCGGCTCAGCCGAACTGCTGCTCCAGGTCCTTGAGCTTCTTCTCCAGCGAGTCCAGCCGCGGCAGCGGGGAGTCACCGTCGTCGGAGCCGGTCGTGGACGCTGCCGGGGCGGTGCTCTCCAGCGCGTCGTGGCGACGGCGCCGCGGCAGCACGCCGCGGGGCGAGGCGGGCTCCAGCGCGGCGGCGGTCTCGGCACTGCCGGACGCCTCCAGCGTGGTCAGCTCGCGCAGCGGTGCGGAACGCGAGATGGCCTTCAACTCGGCGCGCTCACGCCGGTTCTCGCTGCGCTGCCGGGCGGCGGCGGCCTCGCGCTCGCGCTTGTCCTCGCGGACCTCCTCGACCGCGTCGTCCAGCGTGCGGACGTTCTCCAGCAGCATCAACGACCAGGCCTGGTAGGTCTCGACGGGCGCACGCAGCCAGCGGACCATCCGGATCTGCGGCAGCGGGCGGGGCACCAGGCCCTGCTCGCGCAGCGCGGCACGGCGGGTCTGCTTCAGCGCCCGGTCGAACAGCACCGCGGCCGACAGCGACATGCCGGCGAAGAACTGCGGGGCGCCGTTGTGGTCGCCGCCACGCGGGGCGTGCACCCAGTTGAACCAGGCGGAGGCGCCGGCGAAGAGCCAGACCAGCATGCGGGAGCCGAGGGCGGCGTCGCCGTGGCTGGCCTCGCGGACCGCGAGCACCGAGCAGAACATCGCGGCGCCGTCGAGGCCGAAGGGGACCAGGTACTCCCAGCCGCCGGAGAGGTTCAGGTTCTGCTGGCCGAAGCCGACCAGTCCGTGGAAGGAGAGCGCCGCGGCGACCGAGGCACAGGCGAACAGCAGGACGTAGGACGCGCTGCCGTAGATGGTCTCCTTGCGGCGGCGGCGTGCTTCGCTGCGTTCCCAGGAGTCGCTGGGTTCGGCGGCGTGCTTGGGCTTCTTGGTGCGCAGCAGGCCCATGACGACCGCGATGACCAGGGCGATCGCACATCCAACGGCCAGCCACACCAGCTGTATGGAGGAAAGGTTCATAAAGCGGATAGCCTCGGCTTCGGGTCGGTCGGCACGGGGGGCCATGGACTGGGGGGACAGGGTCGGGCGATGGTGCGGCGACGGTGTCCCCCGGAGGCGGCGGAGTTGACGCCTCGACACGCGTGCGTGCATGACGATATCGCGTCAGCAGAGAACGCATCGTACGCCTGAGCCAGTTGTGACCTCCAGTCAGGGGTGCGGGAAGCCCAGCGAATGGGTACTCCGCTGGTGGGTGCCAGGGAGAAGTACGGAGGGGTGGGGACATGGCGGGTATTCGGGACTTCATGCGCAGGACGGACCAGACCTTCGGTCCAGGGGTGGACCGGCTGACACTGACCAAGGGCTCGCCCTTGGTGTCACTGAGCGATCTGGGCACGGTGCACGGGACCATGCAGGTCAACCTGCACTGGACCGCGCGGGAGGCGGAGCCGGCCGCGCGGCCCGCGGGGGAGCGGCTGCGGGGGCTGCTGCACCCGACCCTGTTCCGGCCGATGACGATGCCGCAGTCGGTCAACCAGATCCTGGCGGTGGACCTCGACCTCGGCGCGCTGTACGAACTGGCCGACGGCACCAAGGGGGTGGTGCAGCCACTGGGCAACTTCTACGGCGACCTGCAGCACTCGCCGTTCATCCGGCTCAGCCGGGACGACCGGTCCGGGGCGCCGTCCGGGGAGATGCTCTACATCGACCTGGAGAAGAAGGACAACTTCAAGCGCATCCTGATCTTCGTCTACATCTACGACGAGACCCCGGCCTTCGACCGCACCCACGCGGTGGTCACGTTGGCCCCGCCCGGCGGCAGGCCGATCGAGGTCCGGCTGGAACAGCGGGCGACGCAGGCCAGGTCGTGTGCGGTGGCCCTGATCGAGAACAAGGGCGGGAACCTGACGGTCCGACGGGAGGCCAAGTACGTCTACGGCTTCCAGGCGGAGCTCGACCGGCTGTACGGGTGGGGGCTGCAGTGGCAGCGGGGGGTCAAGTCGCCCAGCGCATAGCGCCTACGGCGGGTCGGTTCGTTTTTCGGGTGCGGCGTGTGCCTGGTTTGTCGCGCAGTTCCCCGCGCCCCTGATGGTGCAACTTGCCCACGGTGGGTCAGTTGCAGCACCCCGAAAACCGACCTACCGCTGGCCGCCCTGGAACTGCGGCCCCTGGAGCGGCAGTACGAAGCCCTCGGGTTCGGGCAGCAGGACCGGCTGCTGGTACGGCGGCGGGTACCCGTAGCCGTGCGAGGCCGCCGGCTGGGCCGCTGCCGCCGCTGCGGGTTCGACGGCCGGCTGGGGGGCCGGGGGCGTCGGTGGGTGGCTCGGCGGCGGGGGGATGACCAGCTCCGGCTCGGGCGCGGACGCGGGCTCCGTGACCGGTGCCGCTTCTGCGACAGCCGCGGTCGCGGCCGGCTCCTCCTCGTCGATGGTGATGCCGAAGTCGGTGGCCAGACCCACCAGCCCGGAGGAGTACCCCTGGCCGATGGCCCGGAACTTCCAACCCCCGCCGCGCCGGTACAGCTCGCCGCAGAGCAGCGCGGTGACCCCAGTGGTGTCGGCGATGTCGAAGCGGGCGATGGCCTCCGCGCCGGGACCTCCGGCGATGTCGAACAGCAGGATCCGCAGCTCGGGGATCTCGTCGAAGTCGCCGTGCTCGACCGAGCCGCCCACCACCACCCGGTCGATCTCGGTGGGCAGCAGCGCCAGGTCGATGTCGATGGTCTCGGTGACGTCGTCGCCGATCCTGGCCTTGGACCGGTGCCGGACCAGCCCGGACGGGTGCCGCGGCTGGTTGTAGAAGACGAAGTCGTCGTCCGAGCCGACCCTGCCGTCCAGGCCGAGCAGCAGGGCTGACACGTCCACGTCGGGAGCACCGGGGACGACACGCCAGCGCAGCACCGCGCGCACCGCGTCCACCTTGGTGAGCGGTGTGTTGGAGCCCTTGGGCATGACCTTGGTCATAACGGGTTGACGCTCTCCCTCTGTTTCAGCGCTGCTGCGGACGCCACCGGCGGGAAACATGTGCCGGGCACCAGGGTAGGCGGCGGGGCGGCGCCGGTGGAACCGGGCCGGGCGCGTCGCACGCCGACGCGTCGCGGTCGGGTTGCCGCTCACCTGGACAGCGAGCAGCATGGCTGAGAACCGACGTGTACCACCGGTGCCGGAGTCGATCAGTGGATGAGCCCAGTGGGCATGTTAAGCGGATGCCACTGTTCCGAGAACAGCAGGTTTCTTGACTGGATTCTTACCGCTGGATCCGTACGATTATCGTTAACGGCCCCCGTGGTCCCGGACGTCCCACTCTCCGCAGCAGAGAACAACCATGCTGTCACGCCCAGGAATCCCGAGGAGGGGCCATGCGCCATTTCAGTCAGCTCGACGCCGAGACCCGTGAGCGCCTCTTCCTCCGTGAACCGGCTGAATTTGATCGGTCCAGCGATCCCGCGGTGCTGTCCACCGCGCTGGGCGCCACCCTGTACTCGCCGGCCACCCGGCCCCGGCTGTACGACGACATCCGCAAGCAGGCCGCCCACGGCGTGGTGTCGATGGTGCTCTGCCTGGAGGACGCGATAGACGACAGCGAGGTGGACGCCGCCGAGGCCAACCTGGTCCGGCAGCTGCCGCCGCTGCTGGAGCGTGTCGAGGCCGGTGAGCAGCTGCCGCTGCTGTTCGTCCGGGTGCGCCGGCCCGAGCAGATCGTGGACCTCGCGGCCCGGCTCGGCCCCGCGCTGGCGGTGCTGTCGGGCTTCGTGATGCCCAAGTTCACCGAGGAGAGCGGGCTGCCGTTCCTGGAGGCGCTGGACCAGGTGCGCGGCAGCACCGGTCAGCGGCTCTTCGCGATGCCGGTGCTGGAGTCCCCGGAGCTCGCCCATCTGGAGACCCGCAGGGAGACCCTGGCCGGGATCGCGCTGGTGCTGGAGAAGCACCGCGAGCAGGTGCTCGCGGTCCGGCTCGGCGTCACCGACCTCAGCTCCGCGTACGGGCTGCGCCGGCCCCCGGACCTCACCGCCTACGACGTCCAGCTGGTCGCCTCGGTCATCGGCGACGTGGTCAATGTGCTGGGCCGGGCCGACGGCACCGGATACACCGTCACCGGCCCGGTGTGGGAGTACTTCCCGGTCCAGGAGCGGAAGTTCAAGCCGCAGCTGCGCAGCACCCCGTTCGCCGGGACGGAGCCGCCGACCGAGGAGGTGCGCCGCAAGCTGATCGCGCACGACCTGGACGGGCTGATCCGGGAGATCGAACTGGACCGGGCCAACGGCCTGCTCGGCAAGACCTGCATCCACCCCAGCCACGTCCCCGCGGTGCACGCGCTGTCCGTCGCCAGCCACGAGGAGTGGTCGGACGCGATGGACATCCTGCACGAGGACCGCTCCGGCGGCGGGGTGATGCGGTCGGCCTACACCAACAAGATGAACGAGGTGAAGCCGCACCGCGCCTGGGCGCAGCGGGTGATGCTGCGGGCCTCGGTCTTCGGTGTGGCGCGCGAGGGCGTCACCTTCGCCGAACTCCTGGCTGCCTGCCTGTGCCCCTGACGAGGGCTGCGGGACATCTGACGGTCACTCCCCTGTGATGGACTGAGGGGAGTGGACGGACATGCGCATGTACACGCACGAACGAACGACGAAAGCAGGACGATGACGGCTGAGCAGCAGATCCAGGGGCGGGACAGCGGGACCGTGTGGCCGGGGGAGTGGGTCGAGCAGCGGCTCGACGTCCGGTTGCCGGAGCCGTCCGTGCGGGAGCTGCTGGGCCTGGCGCTGCGGCAGAATCCGCGCCGGGCGCATCTGCTGGTGTCGCAGGTGCTGGGCAAGCACGTGCCGCAGCTGCCCGAGGTGGTCTACGGGGCCGGCCACCGGCTAGGCGAGGCGGTGCGGGAACTGCTCGGCCCGCAGGCCGCTCCGGTGGTGCTCGGCTACGCGGAGACGGCGACCGGCCTGGGCCACTGCGTGGCGGACGGCCTCGGCGGCGGCCCCGGAACGGCCGCCCGCTATCTGCACTCGACCCGTCGCCCGGTCGCCGGCATCGAGGCGGTGGAGTTCGAGGAGGAGCACTCGCACGCCACCTCCCACCTGCTGCTCCCGGCCGACCCGGACTTCCTCGGCGGCGACGGACCGATGGTCCTGGTCGACGACGAGCTGTCCACCGGCCGTACCGTGCTGAACACCGTGGCCGCCCTGCACGGGCGGTACCCGCGCGGGCACTACGTGGTCGCCGCGCTGGTCGACACCCGCAGCCCCGAGGACCGCGAGGTCTTCGCCAAGACCGCCGCCGAGCTGGGCGTCCGCATCGACGTGGTGGCCACCGCCACCGGCGCGGTGCGGCTGCCGGAGGGCGTGCTGGAGCGCGGTGCCGCACTGGTGGCCGCCGAGGAGACCCGGCAGGGCTGCAAGGTGCCCTCGGCCGGGCCGCTCGCCCCGCTGACCCGGGTGGAGCTCGGCTGGCCGGCCGGGCTGCCGGACGGCGGCCGGCACGGTTTCAGCGCCGCCGACCGGGCCCGGCTGGAGCAGGCGCTGCCGGCGATGGCGGAGCGGCTCGCGGAACAGCTGCCCGGCGGCCAGCCGGACGGCGTGCAGTCGCAGGGCGGGACCGCGCCGCGCCGGGTCCTGGTGCTGGGCCACGAGGAGCTGATGTACGCGCCGCTGCGGCTCGCGGGCGCGCTCGCCGAGCGCCTGGGCGACGGCAGCGAGGTGCGCTTCTCCACCACCACCCGCTCCCCGGCGCTGACCGTCGACCACCCCGGCTACGCCCTGCGGACCCGCCTCGCCTTCCCCTCGCACGACGCCCCCGCCGACGGCGAGGGGCGCCGCTACGCCTACAACGTCGCCCCCGGCAGCGACCCCTCCCGCCGCTTCGACGCCATCGTGCTGGTCGTCGACGACCACGGCGACCGGGCGCCGCTGCACACCCCGGGCCGCGGGCTGCTGGACCGGCTGCGCGGCGTCACCGACCGGGTGCTGCTGGCCGTGGTGCCCGCGCACCGTCCGGGCCGGGAGCGGCCGGCGGCCGGCGCGCCCGCCGCCTCCGGCACGCTCCCCGAGCCGCTGTACGGCCCCGCCTTCTCCTCCTACCGCGCCGAGGAGGTCTCCTGGCTGCTCAAGGACCTCTCCGAGGTCACCCTGGAGGCACCGACCGAGGAGCGTGAGGAGGCGATCCAGCAGGGCGGCGCCCACTACGCCGAGTCGCTGCCGGTGGAGTACCAGCCCACCGCCGCCTACCAGGAGCTGTTCCAGCAGGCCCTGCGGGAGTCGGCGGGACGGATGGCCGAGGCCGTGGCCGTGGTCACCGAGACCGTACTGGCCGAGCGCGGCCGCGGCGTGGTGCTGGCCTCGCTGGCCCGCGCCGGGACCCCGGTCGGCGTGCTGATGCGCCGCTGGGCGCAGTACGCGCACGGGATCGACCTGCCGCACTACGCGGTGTCCATCGTCCGCGGCCGGGGCATCGACACCGTCGCCCTGCGCTATCTGGCGGACCGTCACAACGCCGCCGACGTGGTGTTCGTCGACGGCTGGACCGGCAAGGGCGCGATCACCCGCGAGCTGGCCGAGGCGCTGGCGGGCACCGGCTTCAACCCGGAGATGGCCGTGCTGGCCGACCCGGGCCACTGCGTGCGGACCTTCGGGACCAGGGAGGACTTCCTGATCCCCTCGGCCTGCCTCAACTCCACCGTGTCCGGGCTGGTCTCCCGCACCGTGCTGCGCTCGGACCTGATCGGGCCGGACGACTTCCACGGCGCCAAGTTCTACCGCGAGCTCGCCGACGGCGACGTCTCCGAGCAGTTCCTGGACGCGATCACCGCGCACTTCCCACGCGTCAGCCCCGATGTCAGCGCCAGTGCCGCCGCCGACAGCCCCGAACGCGAACCCGACTGGTCCGGCTGGGCCGCCGTGGAGCGCATCAGCGAGGAGTACGGCATCAACAGCGTGAATCTGGTCAAGCCGGGAGTGGGCGAGACCACCCGGGTCCTGCTGCGGCGCGTCCCCTGGAAGGTGCTGGTACGGCGCGGCGCGGAGGCCGAGCTGCGCCACGTCCGGCTGCTGGCCGAGCAGCGCGGCGTACCGGTGGAGGTGGTCGACGACCTGCCCTACAGCTGCGTCGGACTGATCCACCCGCAGTACACCCGCGGTGCGACCGGGGACGGGGGCACCGCGGTATGAGCGACTCCGAGCACACCGAGCGGCGCTTCCTGGTCGGCAGCGACCTGGACCGCACCCTGATCTACTCGCCGCGGGCGCTGGCCCTGGACATGTCCGACGAGACCGCGCCCCGGCTGCTGGCGGTCGAGGTGCACAACGGCAAGCCGCTGTCCTTCATGACCGAGCACTGCGCCGAACTGCTGGTCGAGCTGATCACGGCGGCCGAGTTCGTCCCGGTGACCACCCGCACCCGGGCCCAGTACCAGCGGGTGCACCTGCCGGGACCCGTCCCGGGCTGGGCCCCCCGCTACGCGATCTGCGCCAACGGCGGACGGCTGCTGGTGGACGGGGTCACCGACGAGGACTGGACCGCGCACATCTCGTCCACCCTGGCGACGAGCTGCGCGCCGCTGGACGAGATCGTGCGCCACCTGGCGCTGGAGGCCGACCCGGAGTGGACCCTGAAGCGGCGGGTCGCCGAGGAGCTCTTCGCCTACCTGGTGGTCGAGCGGGAGCTGCTGCCCGAGGGCTGGGTGGCCGAGCTGACCGGCTGGGCCGACGAGCGCGGCTACACCGTCTCGCTGCAGGGCCGGAAGATCTACCTGGTGCCGCAGCCGCTGACCAAGTCGGCGGCGCTGGCCGAGGTGGAGCGGCGCACCGGGGCCTCCACGGTGCTCACCGCCGGGGACTCGCTGCTGGACGCCGAGCTGCTGCTGGCCGCGGACGCCGGCTACCGGCCCGGGCACGGCGAGCTGGCCGACACCGGCTGGACCGCGCCGGGCGTGACCGCGCTGGAGCAGGTGGGCGTGGCGGCGGGCGAGGAGATCGTCCGGCGACTCCTCGCCCGGGTCCGGGTGCGCACAACCGTGCGCTGACGGGACTGCGCCGGCGGGACTGCGATGACGGGGCCGCGCCGACGGCGCCGCGTGCGCGGTGGTCAGCCGCAGCACCCGCCGCCGCAGCAACCGCCTCCGCCGCCCTCGGCGGGGGCGGCAGCGCCGCCGGAGGCGGTACCGGTCACGGCGACCATCGACATCAGCTTGACGGCGTCGCCGTGGCCGGCCGGGCACATCGCCGGGGCGTCCGACTGGGACATCGGGCGGCGGAGTTCGAACGTGGCACCGCAGGTGCGGCAGCGGTAGTCATAGCGAGGCATGCCGCCAACTCTACGGCCTCACCGCCGCCCGTTACCGGTGTCCCGCGCCCCGCTCCTCGCGGATCGCCTGGACCACCTGCGCCGCGGTCTCCCGGACCGCCGCCAGCTCGGTCAGGAAGTGCCAGTAGTCGGGGTGACGCCCCGTCAACCCCTGTTCGGCCCGGTCCAGACGCTCCACCGCGGCATCCAGCGGGCCGGCGTGCCGCGGGTCGGGCGAGCTGCGCCCGGCCATCGCCAGCCGCTGCGCGTCGCGCAGCGCGAAGCGGGTGCGCTCGATCTCGGCCTGCGGCGCGCGCTGGGCCTCGTTCAGCGAGTGCAGCCGCTCGTTGACGGTGGCGACGGCCCCGTCCGCGGTGTTGAGCAGGGTGCGGGTGGTCGCCAGGATGCTGATCGCGTCCGGCCAGTGCTGCTCGTCCCTGGCCTTGGCCGCCTCGGCCAGCCGCTGCTGCGCGTTGCGGACCGCGGCCTCGGTCTGCTCGGGGACGTTCTGCAGGTCCACCCAGCAGGCCGAGCTGAACCGGCGGCGCAGCTCGCTCAGGGTGGGGCCGATGTTGCCGGCCCTGGTCTCCAGCGCCTGGGTGCGGGTCCGCAGCGACGCCAGCCGCTGGTCGATCTCGCGGGCCTGCTCCGGCAGCCGATCGGCCTCGGCGCGGATCTTCTCGGCGCTGCGCTGCACGTCCGCCGCGGTGCGCAGCACGGTCTGCACGCCGTGCTTGCCCGCCCCCTCGCCGATCAGCTGCAGCTGCGGACCGAGCGCGGCCAGCTGCCGGGACAGGTCCTCGGAGCCGATCCTGGCCGCCTTGACCGCGTCCAGCGCGTTGCTGGCCGCCAGCCAGGCCCGCTTGGCCCGCTCCACCGCCGGGCCGACCTGTGCCAGCTGGGTCTCGGCCGCGGCGACCAGCGGCTGCAGGAAGCCGGCGAAGCGCTCCAGCTCCGTCTTCACCGCGACCAGCTGCTGCTTGGCCCGTTCCAGCTGCTGCCGGGCCTGGTTGGCCGAGCCGTGGTCGAGGTCCTCGGCGTCCAGGTCATGGGCGTCGAGGGCGGTGATGTACTCCTGGCTGGCCTGGTCGATCCTGGTGCCGAGTGCGGCGAAGTCCGCGATCGCGCGGCGGGCGTTGGGGGAGTTGTCGGAGGCGGCCACCGCCTCCACCGAGATCCGCACGTCCCGCTGCACCGTGTCCAGGTCCAGGAACGCCTGTGCGGCCGCATCCTTGGCGGCCTGCGCGGCCGCGCGCCCAGCATCGCCACGCCCCCATCGCGCTGATCCCGACGCCACGTCTTCTCCCGCTCCACATGCCCTGCCACCAGGCCGCGTCGGCCCGCCGCCCCCATCCTCGCACCCCCGCCCGCGCCGCCGCACTCAACCTGACATGCAGCGGACACCGGTTCCGATCACCGGCCCGGCCGCAGCCCGCCCCCGGCCCGACAACAGGCACCCTCCGGAGCAGGTATCCTTACCTCGCGCACGGGCGCATAGCTCAGCGGTAGAGCGCCGCCCTTACAAGGCGGATGTCGGCGGTTCGAAACCGTCTGCGCCCACAATTGATTGAAAACCTGCAGGTCAGAGGTCTGGCCGAGTCGCAGGGCGAGAGTCGGCCATCGCCCCGAGTCGGATCGCCGTCCCGTGCTCGTCAGGCGAATCGGGAGGCCAGCACGATGGCGTCGATCGAACGCCCAAGCTCGTTCGCCACATCATTGGCCTTGGTCAGTTGGTCGGCCAGGTCCAGCAGTTCATCGACGTCATCCCTCCGGTACTTACGCTTCTCGTGCTCACGTTCTTTTCTGATCGTGAGGACGGTGCGTGTTACCGCCACCGGTATTGAGCTGAAGGGGCCGAGTGCGCCGCCGAGACCGTGCTCGGCAGCGATCCGCAGGGATTCGTCGATGATTACCCAGGTTCCCTCGTCGAAAACACTCCGCAGGGGCGCAGGAAGCTTGTCCCACCATCCCTGCGGTGCCCTCCCTTCGGCGTAGAACTCGAGAGCCACGCGCAGTTGGGCGTCGAGGTTCAGGAATGCGTTTCCTGCATCGATCATCCTGCCGGCGAGACCGCAGACGAGCGCATACTGCTCGACGAGCACTCGCGTCGTCGAGTCGATCGGCTGGGACTGCACAAGGTCCTGCAGTTGCTTGCGGGTCTCACCGCCGGTCATATCGGCAAACCTGTTCGCGGTGGCCCGCAGGTAGTTGCGGAAATCGCCCATGGCTTCCAGGGTCCCGGTCAGCAAGACGCCGTCCAGCTTCATGGTGATCGCGGGGGCCGACCATATGTACTTGTGGCCCATGTCGTTTCGCGAGGCTGCGAAGTTCTGGATCTGCTCGCCCACGGTCGCAACGGCGTCCGTGATTGTCCTGTGCCGTTCGTTCTCTTTCAGCCTGTAGGGAGCTACCAGGGCGGTTACCTTGCCCTCCAGTGCGACATCGTCGGGGTCGGGCGGAGCCATGTAGAACGGGCTGATCTTATGGAGAACGGCGACCACTTCGTCCCGCAGTCGTTTGATCTCGTCGGGCCAGTCCTCGGAGAACGGGCGGATTTCGTATCCTCCCTTGCCGAGGTCAGTCTGATCACTCATGCATTCCCCCTGACGTGCAGCCGGCCGCAGAGTCGTCCGGCCGGACGATCCGGCCGACGACCGACGTCGCCCAGCATCCTGCCCGGTGCCGCACGACACAAGGCATGGTTCATCTGGATCACGACGGAGATCCCCACCGGCTTCCTACGTGGGGCTTGTTCATGTCACCGGAATTGATGGAACACATGACGGGCGAACGTCTCGGCGGCGATCGGGGCGGCCGCGGGTCAGCTGTTGGCCAGGCGGTGCAGCAGGGAGCGGGGTCGGTAGGGGACGACCTCGGCCAGGGAGACGGCGGTGCTGGTCCGGTCGACGCCGTCGATGGCGAGGATCGCCTTGGTGATCCGGTGCAGGTCGGCGGTGTCCTTGGCCACGACGTGGGCGAGGAGGTCCGCGTCCCCGGTGGTGTAGTGGACCTCGATGACCTCGGGGACGGCGAGGAGCCCCTGGTGGACGCCCTCGGGCTCGGCCTGGCTCACCGCCAGGGACATGAACGCCACCAGGCCGTAGCCGAGGGCGGCGGGATCGACCCGCCGGCTGAAGGGCTTGAGCATGTCGTCGGCGGCCATCCGGCGCAGTCGGGCATGGACGGTGTTCCGGGCCACGCCGAGGGTCTGCGCCAGGGCAAGGATCGTGGCGTCGGGGTCGTCGTCCAGGGCCAGGACGATGCGGGCGTCCAAGGGGTCCATCAGAGTCATGTTGGGCATTCTGGCATCCGAGGCATGATTTGTTGAGCATCTGTCGTAGTGGTGATGGACTGTGTTGCGCTGATGCACCGGCGTGTGTCCAAGGTGGTGGGACCTGTCGCCCTCCTGCCCCGAAGAAGGACCGCCGCCATGGCCTTGAAGACGCAGCCCGCCGGGAGCGGCAACGCCTGGATCGTCGTCGTTGCCGCAGGGGTGGTCGCCGGGCTGCAGGTGTGGAAGCTGCCGCCTGCCCTCCCGGCCCTGCGGCACGATCTGTCGCTGTCGCTGGTTCAGGCCGGGACGCTGCTGGGGGTGGTGCAGTTGGCCGGGATGCTCGGTGGACTCGCCGTGTCGCTGTTGGCCGAACTGATCGGCGAGCGGCGCTGCTTGAGCGGGGGGCTGGTGCTGCTGTGCCTGGGGTCGGTGGCCGGTGGCTTCGCCTGGTCGGCGGCGCCGCTGCTGGTCTCCCGGGCGGTCGAGGGGGCCGGCTTCATCCTGGTGGCGGTGACCGGTCCGGGGCTGGTCCGTCGTAGCGCGCCGCCGGGGCGACTGGCCACGGCCATCGGCTTCTGGGGCGCCTACCAGGGCATCTCCACCTTCGTCGGGCTGATCGCCGGTGCGCTGGTGCTGCAGGTGGTGTCGTGGCGGGTGTGGTGGTGGGCCATGGCCGTACTCGCACCGGCGCCGCTGCCCTGGGTGCTGGCCCGGGTTCCCCGGGACCGGGCCGCGGGCGTACGCGGCGCGGTGGCGGCGGTCGCCCGGATCGGACGCACCGTCCGTTCCCCCGGCCCCTGGACGGCCGGTCTGGTCTTCGCCTGCTACACGCTCCAGTGGATGGCCGTGGTCGGGTTCCTGCCCACCATCTACCGGGACGGTGGCATGACGGGTGTCTGGCCGGGTGTGCTCACCGCCGTGGTCGGAGCGGCGAACGCCGTCGGTTCGATCGCGACCGCGGCGCTCCTGAAACGCGGCCTGCCGGTCCGGGCCGTGCTCATCCCCGCCTTCGCGCTGATGGCCGCCACCTCCGTGCTGGCCTTCGCCCCGGACTGGCGCACGCTGCCCACCGGAACTACCGGGCAGTTCCTGTGCATCGCGGCCTTCTCGCTGATCGGCGGCGCGATACCGGCCACCCTGCTGCGCATGGTCGCGGAGCTGACCCCGAAGGGCGGCTCGGCGCCCGCCGCCATGGGTCTGATCCAGCAACTCTTCAATGCCGGCAGCTTCATCGGCCCCACCCTCGCCGCGGCCCTGGCCAGCCGCACCGGTGGCTGGCATTCGACCTGGTGGATGACGTGTGGGTGTGCTGCCCTGGGCATCGTCCTCAGTCCTGCACTTGATAGATTCAAGTAGAAGCTTGAAAAAATAAACCACATCGTTCTAGAGTGGGCGTATGAAGAGCTATCAGCAGTACTGCTCCGTGGCCCGCGCGCTGGACGTGGTCGGGGACCGGTGGGTGCTGCTCATCGCTCGGGAGCTGCTGGCGCTGGGGCCCAGCCGGTACAGCGACCTGAAGCGGGGGCTGCCGGGCATCGCCACCAACCTGCTGGCCGAGCGGCTGAGGACGATGGAGGCCGAGGGGCTGCTGGAGCGCTACGAGGCACCCGCGCCGGTGGGCGCCACCCTCTACCAACTCACTGAGCGCGGTGCCGAGTTGCAGGACGTCGTGCATGCGCTGGCGCGCTGGGGGCTGGGCCGGATGCTGGACGGCCCGGAGGTCGGGGACGCGGTGCAGCCGCAGTGGACCGCACTGTTCGCCGGACTGGAGCTCGCGCCGCAGGTCGCCCCGGGGGCCGAGGTGGTGGTGGGGGTCGAGGCCGGGGACGAAGCGGTCCACGCGGTGCTGCGGCACGGCGCGTTCGAGATCCGGCGCGGTGCGGCCCGGTGCGCCGACGTGACGCTGTCGGGGGAGCCCCAGCTCGTCGGCGCCGTCCTCTCCGGTCTGCTGAGTCCCGATCAGGCGACGGCGTTCGGCCTGACGGTCACCGGCACGCCGTCCGTGCTCACCGAACTTCTGCACGTCACCGCAGGTCCACCCGCCCGGTCAGGAGACACGTCATGACCTACACCGAAACAGACCTCGTCGCCACGATGGAACGCCTCGCCGGAGCGGATCTGGCCGCGCTGACGCAGCAGCAGCGGGACTGGCTCGACCAGTTCCACGCGGGCGGCCCGGAGGCCGTCGACCGGCTGCTGCCCGGCCTGCGCCTGGCGGCCGGGTCGACCGTGCTCGACATCGGCTCCGGGCTGGGCGGTCCGGCGCGCCAGATCGCCCGCTCCACCGGGGCGACGGTCGTCGGCGTCGACATCACGCCCGCCTACGTCGAGGCGGCGCAGGAGCTGACCGACGCGGCGGGGCTGGCCGAACGGGTCAGGTTCTTCTGCAGTGACATCGCTGGCTACGACCAGGACGGCTTCGACGCCGGCTACACCATGCACGTCCAGATGAACGTCGAGGACAAGAAGGCCTTCTTCGCCGGGATCGCACACCGGCTCCGGCCGGGAGCGCCGTTCGCGACCTTCGAGGTCTGCCTCGGCGCCGGGGGCCGGCCGGCCCCGCCGCTGCCCTGGTCGCTCGACGGCAGCGACAGCTTCCTGATCGCGGCGGACGAGTTGCGTGACACGATCCGCGCCGCCGGCTTCGAACCGGTGGAGTGGGTCGACGAGACCGAGTGGGTCCGGCAGTGGTTCGAGGACCTCGGTAAACGCCTCGCGAGCGGCGAGGCACGGGCCACGCTCCCGGCGTTGCTGGCGGACGGTCCGATGCGGATGCTCAACTACGCGGTCGCCGTCAGCGAGGGCACGGTGACCGTCCACCGCGGCCTCTTCCTCCGAACCGCAGCCTGATTGCTCTGCAGTGAATATCGCGCTCTCCAAATGAGAGAGGTATCCTCTCATCGACTTGCCGGTCCAGCCCTCGGCTGGGCCGGAACTTCTCGATGGGGAGGCCTCCTTGGCCGGCACTGTGCAGGGGAAGGTCGCTGTCGTCAGCGGCGGCTCGACGGGCGTCGGCAGGGCCGCGGCGGAGCTGCTGGCGCAGAACGGGGCCCAGGTGGTGCTGCTGGCCCGGCGCGCGGACCGGCTGGAGGCGGCCGCGCTCGGGATGGCCGGGACGGTGCTGACCATCCCGACGGACGTGAGTAGCGGCGACAGTGTCCGGGCGGCCTTCGCCGAGGTCGAGAAGCGGTTCGGGCGGGTGGACATCCTGCTCAACTGCGCCGGCGTCGCACGCATCCGCGCCATCGAGGAGACCCGGGACGAGGACATCCACGCCTGCGTCGGCACCAATCTACTGGGCCCGATCCACACCGTCCGCTCCGCGGTGCCGCTGCTCCGCGCGGCGGGCGGCGGCGACATCCTCAACATCTCGTCCGAGATCACCCTGGACCACATGCCGCTGATGTCGATGTACGCGGCGAGCAAGCACGGCCTCAACGGCTTCACCGCCGCGATGCGGAGGGAACTGCGCGCGGACGGGATCAGGGTCGGTCTGGTGATCCTGGGGTCGATCGCCGACAGCGCCTTCGTCGAGAACTTCAGCGACGAGGACCGTCGCCGTGCGCACCCGGTCTGGGAGGCCGACGGCTACCTGACCAGGGTCGGCGCGGCCAAGCCGCTCAGCTCGGCCACGGTGGCGGGCCTGCTGTACGGACTGCTGACCAACCCGCCGGAGGTGGGGCAGGACGTGGTCCACATCCGTCCGGCCGGTTGACGCAGCGTCCGGCCCGCCGCCCGCAGTTGGCTTCCGGGCGGCGGAGCTGGTGGTATGGGGCGATGGACACCGCACTCGCCCTGACCCCGGCGCTGGACCGGACCGATCTGCTGGCCCCGCCGGTGGCGGCCGCACTGCGCGGCTGGCCGGCTGAGCTCGCCGCCCGGGTGGAGGTCGCCGGGATCGATCCCGAACTGGCCGACACCGCCGCCTTCTGCGAGCGCTACGGCGTGACCCTCGCCGACTCAGCCAACTGCGTCGTGGTGGCCGCCAAGCGGGGCGGGGTGACCACCTATGCGGCCTGCATGGTGACCGCCACCAGCAGGGCGGACGTCAACGGCCTGGTGCGGCAGCTGCTGGAGGCCCGCAAGGCCTCCTTCGCGCCGCTGGACGCCGTGCTGGCGGCGACCGGGATGGAGTACGGCGGCATCACCCCGGTCGGGCTCCCGGCCGACTGGCCGATCCTGGTGGACGCCGTGGTCGCGGCGCATCCGCGGGTGGTGGTCGGGTCCGGGATCCGGGGCTCCAAGCTGTGGCTCCCGGGGGCGCTGCTGGCAGGGCTTCCGGGAGCCCGGGTGGTCGACGGACTCGGACTCCCGATCAGCTGAGGGGAAAGTGACGAGGGCTCAGCCCTGCGGGCGCAGGGCAGCGAGCTGCTGGTCGAAGGGGAGGAAGTCGAGCTCCTCCTCCTCGTCGGCCCGGTCGAGCGGGGCGGCGGCCTCCGGCCGGGCGTGGTCCAGCAGCGCGGTGAGTTCGCCCGCGGCGCGGGTGATCCGTCCGGGCAGGCTGTCGGTGAGCGCGGAGTCGCCGGAGCCCCAGTCCTCCGACGCCGCGTAGACACCGGTGGGCAGCACCACGGCGCGCAGGTAGGAGAACAGCGGGCGCAGCGCGTGGTCCAGCACCAGCGAGTGCCGGGCGCTGCCGCCGGTGGCGGCGATCAGCACCGGCTTCCCGGTCAGCGCGGTGTTGTCGATCACGTCGAAGAAGGACTTGAACAGGCCGCTGTAGGAGGCGCTGAACACCGGTGTGACCGCGATGACCGCGTCCGCGCCGGTCACCGCGTCCACGGCCTCGCGCAGGGCGCCGCCCGGGAAGCCGGTGACCAGGTTGTCGGCGATCGCATGTGCCAGCTCCCGCAACTCCACCACCCGGATCTCCACCTCGCGTCCCCGCCCGTCCAGGCCCACCCGGACCGCCTCGGCCAGGCGGTCGGCGAGCAGTCGGGTGGACGAGGGCTGGCTGAGGCCGGCCGAGACGACGGCTATCCGGACGGGGGCGGTCACGGTGTCCTCCAACGGTGTTGACTGGTACGGCTGGTGAATTGGTGTCAGAACGTGGTGGCGGCGGCGGTGTCGGGCTTGGCGTCCGCCTCGGCGGCCTTCGCCGCGACCCGGGCGGCGTGCGTGGGCGCGTCCGGGACCCCGGCCGGGCGGCCGATCGCGAACTCCTTGCGGAGCACCGGGACGACCTCCTCGCCGAGCAGGTCCAGCTGCTCCAGCACGGTCTTCAGTGGCAGTCCGGCGTGGTCCATCAGGAACAGCTGGCGCTGGTAGTCGCCGAAGTGCTCGCGGAACGCCAGGGTGCGCTCGATGACCTGCTGCGGGCTGCCGACGACCAGCGGGGTCTCCGCCATGAACTCCTCCATCGAGGGGCCGTGGCCGTAGACCGGGGCGTTGTCGAAGTACGGGCGGAACTCCCGGATCGCGTCCTGCGAGTTCTTGGCCATGAACGCCTGGCCGCCGAGCCCCACGATGGCCTGCTCGGGCGTGCCGTGGCCGTAGTGGGCGAAGCGCTTGCGGTAGAAGGCGATCAGCTTCTGGTAGTGCTCCTTGGGCCAGAAGATGTTGTTGGCGAAGAAACCGTCGCCGTAGTAGGCGGCCTGCTCGGCGATCTCGGGGCTGCGGATGGAGCCGTGCCAGACGAACGGCGCCACGTCGTCCAGCGGGCGCGGGGTGGCGGTGAAGCCCTGCAGCGGGGTGCGGAACTTGCCCTGCCAGTCGACCACGTCGTTGTCCCACAGCTGCCGCAGCAGCGCGTAGTTCTCGACGGCCAGGTTGATGCCCTCGCGGATGTCCTTGCCGAACCACGGGTAGACCGGGCCGGTGTTGCCGCGGCCCATCACCAGGTCGACCCGGCCGTCGGCGAGGTGCTGCAGCATCGCGTAGTCCTCGGCGATCTTCACCGGGTCGTTGGTGGTGATCAGCGTGGTCGCGGTGGAGAGGATCAGGTTCTCGGTGCGGCCGGCGATGTGGCCGAGCATGGTGGTGGGGGAGGAGGGCACGAAGGGCGGGTTGTGGTGCTCGCCGGTGGCGAAGACGTCCAGGCCAACCTCCTCGGCCTTGAGCGCGATGGCCACCATGGCCTTGATCCGCTCGTGCTCGGTCGGCTTCACCCCGTTGGTGGGGTCGACGGTCACGTCCCCGACCGAGAAGATCCCGAACTGCATGGCGGTCATGGCTGGCTCCTCCAGTAGTTGATGGTTCAACTATACAGGCCGAATAACGGGCGGTACAGGTGATCTATTCCTGTACCGCCCGTTGTCTCTCTTGTCCTGCTCTGTTCTGGTTCGGCGCTCAGTCCAGCAGCGCGGTCACGTTCCCCGCGCCGACGGTGCGGCCGCCCTCGCGGACCGCGAAGCCCAGGCCGGGCTCCAGCGGGACCGGCCGCCCCAGCTCGACGGTCAGCTCGACCGTCTCCCCGGGCCGGGCCACGCCCGACTCCTGGTGCACGCCGCCCAGGGTGACGTCGCCGACCACGTCCCCGGTCCGCAGGTAGAACTGCGGACGGTAGCCGTTGGCCACCGGGGTGCGACGGCCGCCCTCGGCGGTGCCGAGCAGGTACACCCGCGCGGTGAAGCGGGTGTGGGTGCTGATGCTGCCCGGCGCGGCGACCACCTGCCCGCGCCGGACCTGCCCGCGCTGCACCCCGCGCAGCAGCAGCGCGACGTTGTCGCCGGCCTCGGCCGACTCCATGGTCCGGCCGAACGTCTCCACGCCGGTGACCACCGAGGTCAGCGGCTCGCCGCCGAGGCCGAGCAGCTCCACCCGGTCGCCCATCCGCACCCGGCCGCGCTCGACCGCCCCGGTGACGACCGTGCCCCGACCGGTGATGGTCAGCACGTTCTCCACCGGCAGCAGGAAGGGCGCCTCGGTGTAGCGGACCGGCGTGGGCACGGCGGTGTCCACCGCGTCCAGCAGCTCGCCGATCGCGGCCGTCCACTGCGGGTCCCCGTCCAGGGCCCGCAGCCCGGACACCCGGACCACCGGCAGCCCGGCGCCGTCGTAGCCCTGGGCGGTGAGCAACTCGCGCACCTCCAGCTCGACCAGGTCCAGCAGCTCCGGGTCGCCGGCGTCGGCCTTGTTCAGCGCGACGACGATGTGCTCGACCCCGACCTGCCGGGCCAGCAGCACGTGCTCGGCCGTCTGCGGCATCACCCCGTCCTGCGCGGAGACCACCAGGATCGCCCCGTCCAGCTGGGAGGCGCCGGTGATCATGTTCTTCACGAAGTCGGCGTGCCCCGGCATGTCGATGTGGGCGTAGTGCCTGGTGGCGGTCTCGTACTCGACGTGGGAGATGTTGATGGTGATCCCCCGGGCGGCCTCCTCCGGGGCCCGGTCGATCCGGTCGAACGGCACGTAGCTGCCGCTGCCGCGGTCGGCGAGGACCTTGGTGATGGCGGCGGTGAGGGTGGTCTTGCCGTGGTCGACGTGACCCATGGTGCCGATGTTGAGGTGCGGCTTGGTGCGCAGGTAGGCCTGCTTGGACATGATGCTTCCTGGTGGTGACCGGCCCGAAGGGCCTGGCGGGGTGGGGACCTCAAGGACGGGCCGACCTTCCCCGTCCGAGGTCCCGGGACATCCCGGGGAAGGTCAGCGTCGCGCGCCGTCGAAGGCTGCTGCGGCGGCGGTTGCCGGCGCGAGTGCCAGTGCCAGTGCCAGTGCCAGGTCCAGTTCCAGGGCAGCGGTCATCGCGCCCGCGACTGCGGGCTTGAGGGCGATGACGAAGCTGGACATGTCGAGCATCATGCAGGGTCGGGCAGTCGGAAGCGAATGGTTTTCCGGGGCGTCGCCGGGTCAGGGCGCCGCGGCCGGTGCCGGCTCAGCGCTTTCCGCTGACGGGGCGTCACCAGGCCGGCCCAGCCTCAGGTGGTTGAAGAAGAGGTTGAGGGCGAAGGCGGTGAGGGTGGCACTGGTGATGGCGCTGCCGGCGATGGTCTGGAACCACTGCGGCAGGCCGTGGTAGATGGACGGGGCGACCACCGGGAGCATGCCGACGCCCAGCGAGACGGCGACGATCAGCAGGTTGTCGGTGCCCTCGAAGCGGACCGTGCGCAGGGTGTTGATGCCGACGGCGGTGACGGTCGCGAACATCACCAGGCCGGCGGCGCCGATGACCGGTCCGGGGAGCGAGGCGACGACGGCGCCGAGCTTGGGGATCGCGCCGAGCAGCACCAGGATCGCCCCGGCGACGGCCGCGACGTAGCGGCTGCGCACCCGGGTCATCCCGACCAGGCCGACGTTCTGGGCGAACGCCGTGTCCATGAAGGCGTTCATGGCGCCGCCGAGGATGCCGGACAGGCCGTCGGCGGCCAGGCCGCGGGCCAGGTCGCCGGTGCTGAGCGGGCGGCCGGTCATCTCGCCGACGGCGAGCATGTCGGCGGTGGACTCGGTGAAGATGACCAGCATCACCACGCACATCGAGATGACCGCAGCGGCGGGGAACTGCGGTGCGCCGAAGTGGAACAGGCCGGGCAGCCCGAACCAGCCGGCGTGGCCGACCGAGGAGAAGTCGGTCAGGCCCATCGGGATGGCCACCAGGGTGCCGAGGACCAGGCCCAGCAGTACGGCGAGCTGGGTGAGGATGCCCCGGCCGAAGCGGTTGACGCCGATGATGAAGACGATGATCCCGGCCGCCAGCGCCAGATGGGAGGGTGCGGCGTAGTCCTTGGCGGTGCTGTCGTTGCCGGCGATCAGTCCGACGGCCACGCCGATCAGCGACAGTCCGATCACGGTGATCACGCTGCCGCTGACCAGCGGCGGGAAGAAGCGCACCGCGCGGGCGAAGGGCAGCGCCACCAGCAGGCCGAAGACCCCGGCCAGCATCATCGACCCGTACACCGCCGGCATCCCGTACTGGCCGGCGATCAGGATCATCGGGGTGACGGCGGTGAAGGTGGCGCCGGCCACGATCGGCAGCCGTACCCCGAGCAACTTGCCGACGCCCAGCGCCTGGATCAGCGTGATGACTCCGGCGACCACCAGGTCGGCGTTGATCAGCAGGCCGATGGTGGAGACGCCGAGCTTGGCCGCGGCGCCGAAGACCAGCGGCACGGTGACGCATCCGGTGTACATCACCAGGACGTGCTGCAGGCCCAGCAGGCCGAGGCGGGCCGGGGGCAGCAGTCGGTCGACGGGGTGCGGCTCGGCCGCTTCGGCCGGTGGGGCTTCGGCGGTGGTCGTGGGGGCGAGGTCTGCTGTTGGCGGTGCGTCGGCCATGGGAGCTCCGTAAGGTGTTGATCAGCCCACCAGGGGCGTGTGGTGCGTCAACTTTCTGTTGAAACTGTTACCTCGTCATTTCCGATGCACTGCGCATTGATTGCTTCAAAGATCAGTACCAGGGGGAGTCGCAGCATGAGCCAGGACGCCAGCACCGCACCCGTCACGCTGATCACCGGCGGTGCCACCGGCATCGGCGCCGCCACCGTCGGGCGGCTGCTCGCCGCCGGGCACCGGGTCGGGGTCACCGGACGCGACCAGGAGCGGCTGGAGCGCTTCGCCGCCGGGATCGGGGCCGGTCGGGACGTGCTGCTGCCGGTCGCCGCCGACACCACCGACTACGCCTCGATGAGCGCTGCGGTGGACGCCGTCGTCAAGGAGTTCGGCCGGCTCGACGCGGTGATCGCCAACGCGGGCTTCTCGACCCATGACAACCTGGCGGACGGCGACCCGGAGCAGTGGCGGGAGATGCTGCTGGTCAACGTCCTCGGCCCGGCGGTGCTGATCAAGGCGGCGCTTCCGGAGCTCACCCGCAGCGGCGGACGGGTGGTCCTGATCGGCAGCACCGCCGGGATCAAGAACACCCCGGGCAACATGTACTCGGTCTCCAAGTCCGCGCTGACCTCGCTGGCCGAGAACGCGCGGGTGCTGGTGACCGGCGCCGGCGTGGCGGTCACCCTGGTCGCGCCGGGGCGGGTGGACACCCCGTTCTGGAGCAGCCACCCGAGCCATGAGGTCCCCGACGGGCCGGTGCTGACGCCGGATCAGATCGCCGGCACGGTGCTCTGGGTGCTGGGGCAGCCGGCCGGGGTCGAGCTGAACACCGTCGTGGTCCGGCCCACTGGCCAGACCCACTGACACCGTGTTGGGATGGCCGGTATGACGACTCAGCGGATACGGACGGGCTATGCGGGAACCGGGCCGGGGCCGATCACCCCGGACGGCTGCGCGGTGGAGCTCTACGAGCGGCTGCAGGTCGGCGACGAGCCGGAGGTGATCGAGCGGGCGGTTCCGGCCGGCGCCCGGATCCTGGAGCTGGGCTGCGGCGTCGGCAGGGTGACGCACCCGCTGCTGGAGCGAGGCTTCACCGTCACGGCGGTGGACGAGTCGCCGGAGATGCTGGCCAGGGTGCACGGTGCGCGGACCGTGTGCAGCCCAATCGAGGAACTGGACCTGGGCGAGCGGTTCGACGTGGTGCTGCTGGGTTCGTTCCTGGTGCACGCCGGGGATCTGGCGGTGCGCGACGGACTGCTGCGGGCCTGCCGGCGGCATGTCGCGGACGACGGGTGCGTGCTGGTCCAGCGGGAGGGTGAGGGCTGGCACGACCGGGTCCCCTGGGAGCGCGAGGCCCAGGGCGGCATCTTCCGGCTGGCCTCCTCGGAGCCGGTGGGGGACGGGGTGAACTCGGTCCGGTTCGACTACGTCTTCCCGGACGCGGCCTGGAGTCAGGTGTTCCTGTCCCGCCCGCTGACGGACGAGACCTTCGCCGCGGCGCTGGCCGGGGCCGGGCTGTCGGTGGACGCCTACCTGACCGAGGACCGGACCTGGGTGCGGGCGCGGCCGGTTGTCAGTGGCGGCAGATAGCGTGGCGGGCAGCGGCTTGAGAGCTTGAAGGGGGTCGCGCCCGTGTCCGTTCCCACTCCGTCCGTCCCCACCCCGTCGGTACCTTTCGGCTCCGTCGCGGCGGTGTCCGTCCCGACGTCCTGGTTCGCTGTGCCCACGCCCTTGCCCAGCGGTCCGGTCCGGGTCGGGATAACCGACGCCGGTGTGGTCGCGACCAGTTTCGGCGAGCGCGGGCCGGACGCGGTACGGCCCGGCGACGAGGAGAAGGCCGCGCTGGTCACCGCGCGCTTCGGGGAGTACTTCGCGGGGCGGCGCCGGGCCTTCGACCTGCCGATCGACTGGCGCGCGACGGCCGCCGGACCGCAGCGCGCCGTGCTCCAGAAGCTCCAGCGGACGGTGGTCTACGGGCAGACCATCGCCTACGGCCAACTGGCCGCCCGCAGCGGCGTCTTCGACGACGTGCTGGACCAGGGCGGGCTGGCCGCGCGGGCGGTGGGCCAGATCATGGGCTCCAACCCGCTGTTCCTGCTGGTGCCCTGCCACCGGGTGGTCGCGGCGGACGGCATCGGCGGGTTCGGCGGGGGAGCGGTCGGGATGGAGGTGAAGCGCTGGCTGCTGACCCTGGAGGGGGTGCTCGCGCCGACGCTGGACTGGGGCGGTCCGGGCTGAGGGCGCTCACGCCGCGGAGCGCCCTCAGTCACCATGGTCAGCCCACCGGCGCGGGTTCGGCCGGCTCGGGGATTCCGCTGGTCGCGGCCTGCCGGGCGGCACCGTCGCGCAGGGTGAACGCATAGAGCGCCGACACCACGGCGATGGCGGCCAGTACCAGGTAGGCGTCCTGGTAGGTGGCGACCGAGGGCCCCGCGCCGCCGGAGCCGACCGTACCGGTGCCGCCCATCACCAGCAGGGTGGTGACCACGGCGGGTGCCAGCGCGCCCGCGGTCTGCCGGACCACCGTGTTCAGCGTGGAGGCCTGTGCCATGTCGGCCTTGGAGATGGTGCTCATCGAGGCCACCGTGGTCGGCATGAACACCGCGCCCATGGCGACGCCCAGCAGGAACATGTAGAGCCGGAAGGTCCACAGGCTGGTCTGCAGGTCGCAGGTGGACAGCAGCACCAGGACGGCGGCCACGCCGAGCAGTCCGCCGCCGATGATCGCGCGCGGTCCGATCCTGGCGTAGAGGGCACCGGCGACCTGAACGGTGAGCAGCACCCCGAAGGCCTCGGTGAAGGTGCTGGTGCCCGAGTCCATGGCGCTGCCGCCCAGCGCGTCCTGGATGAACAGCGGGCCGAGGAACATCGCGCCCAGGATCGGGACCAGCCCGACCAGGGAGATCAGGCTGCAGTCCCGGAACAGCCGGTCGTGGAACAGTCGCAGCCGCAGGATCGGATCGGCCGTGCGGAGTTCGACCAGGACGGTGGCGGTGAGCAGGACGGCCCCGGCGGCGAGGGTGAGCACGATGCCGGGCGAGGTCCAGCCGTGGTCGGAGCCCGCGCAGATGCCGTAGGTCATCGCGGCCAGACCGCCGGCCGAGAGCAGCAGCCCGGGCAGGTCGAAGCGCCGGCCGCGGCCGTGCTGCTCGGGGCGGTGCGGATCGAGGAAGAACAGGCCGAAGAGGACCGCGGCCAGCCCGAGCGGCAGGTTGACGTAGAACACCCAGCGCCAGGAGAGGCCGTCGACCAGTACCCCGCCCAGGATGGGGGCCACGGCCGGGGCGATCTGCTGAGGGAAGATCAGCACGCGGGAGGCACGGACCCGTTCCCGGGCCGAGAAGGTGCGGTACAGCAGCGCGCCGGCCACCGGCATGAGCAGCCCGCCGGCCAGGCCCTGCAGGGCGCGGAAGGCGACCAGGGTGCCGAGATTGCCCGCGGCCCCGCACAGGGCCGACGATGCCGAGAACAGGGCCATGGACACCAGCATCAGGCGCTTGCCGCCGAAGCGGTCGCCGAGCCAGGCGGAGGCGGGGACGGCCACTCCCACGCAGACCGGGTAGACGACGACCACGGCGTCCAGCCGGGCGGGCGCCAGCTGGAACTGCCGGGCGATGGCAGGGAGAGCGACGGTGGTGATGGCACCGTCGACGATGACCATGAAGACGGTGGCGACGAACATGACGGGGACGACGACGCGTTGGCTGAAGTGGCGGTGAGCCATGGGAAAGGGTCCTGTGGGCGCATGGTGGATGATCGTGACGGCAGTGTCAGCGCAGGAACTCGGCGGAACTGGACCCCCGGTCCTCCACGGAACGGCGGTCGGGGCGGACCGGTCCCGACCGCTCGGGCCCTCCGCACATACTGAGCATACTCACTATGTGCGTGCTCACAAGAATTGCGGACGAAGAAGAAGGGCGTGCGGATGAAGGCACCCGGCAGCAGCGACATCCTGGTGGACGAACTCTTCGCCACCACCATGCGGCTGCGCGCCTTCACGGATGCGCGGCTGCGGGAGTGCGGTGCCTCGGTGGCCCGGGTACGGGCCATGCGCATGCTGGCCGCCTCCCCGGAGCCGCTGCGGATGCGGGACCTCAGCGAGATGCTCGGCGTGGCGGCGCGGACCACCACCACCATCGTGGACAGCCTGGAGCGGGAGGGGCTGGTGGAGCGGGTGCGTCACCCGGTCGACCGCAGGGCCTTCCTGCTGACCCTGACCGAGCTGGGACGGGTGCGGCACCGGGAGGCCGAAGCGGTGGACCGGGACGCCCTCGCCCACGCCACCCGGGGCCTGGACGAGGCCGACCGGACCCGGCTGCGGGAACTGCTCGCGGTGATCCGACAGGCCGTCAGCGAGTAGGCGGCGCGGCAGGTCGGGTCAGGAGGCCCGGGCCGCCGTCAGGATCTTCGCCGAGGTGTGGAAGAACCGGGCCGTGAGCTTCACGCCCAGGGTCTTCTCGATCGCCGCCATCGGATTGCCGTTCATCCGCCCGTCCGGCAGGTGCAGCACCACGAACAGTTCGCCCCGGGTCGCCCCGAGCACCTCCCAGTCGCCCTTCGGGGAGCGCAGTGGGAGCTGGAGGCCGGTCAGCGGCTCGGAGCTGAAGGCCACGCTCAGCCGGATCTCCGGGGTGACCTCCACGTCGTCGAACGGGGCGGCCGCGAGGGCCGCCTCCAGCTCGCCGGCCGTCCTGACCATCACCGGTACCTCGAACCCGAGCCCCTCGGCCAGCGCGGCCTCGATGGAGGAGGTCAGCGCGGGGCGGTCGACCGCGCCGCGCTCCCCGCCCGGCGGCCGGAAGAAGACGTTGCCGCTGGCGATGTAGCTGCGCACGTCCTCCAGCCCCAGCCCGCCGAAGAGCTCGCGGACCGTGGCCATCGGCGCCTTGCGGCCACCGACGTTGACGGCTCGCAGGAAGGCGATGTACGGCTCGGCCATGGCGTCAGCTCTTCCGCTCCAGGAGGTACAGGCTCATTCCGGGGACGTTGTACAGCTCGCTGATCCGGTACGCGCCCGAGTCCAGCAGGGCCTTCTGGACCTTGGCGTCCTCCGGGACGGGCCGCGCCGGTGCCATCACCAGCCACACCCGGTCCGGGGCCCCGGCGACACACGATGCCAGATCCGGGCACAGGGTCGGGCCGTAACTGCCGTTGTCGGCTGCGGATTCGGTCGTCAGGAACTGGTTCAGCGGCAGGCGGCCCCGCAGGTAGTACTCGACGCCCGCGCCCACCATGTAGAGGTGCGAGCCGCCGTAGTAGACGCCGTCCCCGGGCTTGGCCCGGTGCAGCAGGAACTGCGCCGCCGGCTGGTAGCCCCACGCGTCACCGGCCGAGTCCAGGGGGTAGTTCGTCCAACTGTGCGAGATGTAGGAGCGAACGGCCACCTGGTCCGAGTAGCCGACCAGGACGGCGGCCGCCACGCCCAGGGCGGTCACCGCGGCGAACACCCGGCGCCGGACGGCGGGCCCGGTCCCGCCGGCTGCGGGGGCCGCCCCGGGGGCCGGCTGACCCGCTGTCAACAGGCCTGCCGCGAGCCGGGCGACGGCGGCCAGCCCCGCACCGGTCAGCACGGACCAGGCCGGCAGGGTGAAGAGCATGTAGCGGCCGAACCAGTAGGACGTCGATCCGACCCGGGAGATCACGAAGATCGCGGCGATCGGCAGCACCACACTGGCGACCAGGAACAGCAGCGCGTCGCGGTGACGGCGCCACAGCAGCAGCGCGCACAGGCTCAGCACCGCGAAAAGCGCCAGGTACCCGGTGGAGGAGAACATCGGCCGCAGCATCTGCAGCAGGGTGGCCGTCGGATGCTTCAGCGAGGGCGGCTTCAGCCAGAACAGCTGGCCGTCCACCTGGGACTGACCCAGGATCAGCAGCGGCGTCAGCAGCGCCAGGGCCACCACGACGCTGCCCGCCCACCAGCGCAGGGCACGGGCCGAGCGGGTCCGCCGCCAGTGCAGCAGCAGCAGGACCGCGTGCCCGGCCAGACAGGCCAGGGCGACGATGTGGCACAGCCCGATCAGGACGAGCGAGGCACCGTAGGCCACCCAGCGGCCCTTCGGCACCGCCGGACGCACGCCCTCGGGGACCTGCCCGGGTGCCTGCTCCGGGGCCCGCTCCGGGGTCTGCCGCGCGGCGGCGTCGACGGCCCGCACCAGCAGCAGCGTGGCGAGGGCGACCGAGCAGACCACGAAGGCGTAGGCGCGGGTCTCCTGGCCGTACCGGCTGATGCCGGGCACGAGTGCGAACAGCAGGCCGCCGCCGAGACCGGCCCAGCGTCCGAACAGCAGCCGGCCGGTCAGGGCGACGCAGCAGGCGGCGCCGGCCATCGCCAGCGCCGAGGGCATCCGGAGCAGGGTCAGCGAATCACCGAAGGCGGCGGTCCAGAAGTGCAGGACGAGGTAGTAGAAGCCGGTCGACGCGTCGGTGTTGCCCAGCAGGTCGAACAGCTGGCCGAGGCTGCGGCCGGATGCGCTGACGCTCGCGAGCTCGTCGCGCCACAGCTCCGGACGGGACGAGTGGAACACGCCGATGAGGAAGGAGACCAGGGTCGGCACCGCCCACAGCGCCGTCCTCGCCCAACGGGACTCGTTGCGCGCAGTGGTCGGTGTCGGCACGGGGTGGCTGAGACTTGCTTGCTGCGGCACGCGCCACCTCGTTGGTCGTCGGAGTGCGCCGACTCACGTGCGTAGGCGGGCGTGACGGATCGTACAACGTGAATGTTGCGTCGAGGTCTGTCCACGGGCTGGCGTCGCCGGAGTCGACCCGGTAATGGGCGACTCCGGCTTCTTGCACAGCGCTGCCACCAGGCTCGGACCGCCCGGGGCGCTCTTACCGGTTTCCTGAAGCGCCTGATCCGCTGCCGGACCCGGTCGTCACCAGGCGTAGTCCTCGGGCGCGGTGCGGTGGCCCGGGAAGATCTCGTCGAGCCGGTCCAGGTCGCCCTGCTCCAGCTTGACGTCGAGCGCCTTCAGGGCGGTGTCCAGCTGGCCCGCCGTCCGCGGCCCGACGATCGGAGCGGTGACGGTCGGCTGGTGCAGCAGCCAGGCCAGGGCCACGGTCCCGGGCTCCTGGCCGAGCTTGTCGCAGAAGTCCTCGTACGCCTGCAGCTGCTCGCGCTCGGTGGCCGACAGCTTCTTGGCGCGGTCGGCGCTGCGGCCGCCCTCCTCGCCGGCCTTGCGCAGCACGCCGCCGAGCAGCCCGCCCTGGAGCGGGGACCAGGGGATGACGCCGAGGCCGTGGTACTCGGCCGAGGGCAGCACCTCCAGCTCGACGGTGCGCGCCAGCAGGTTGTACAGCGACTGCTCGGCGACCAGGCCGAGGAAGTTGCGCTTGGCCGCGGCGGCCTGCGCGGTGGCGATGTGCCAGCCGGCGAAGTTGCTGCTGCCCACGTAGAGGATCTTGCCCTGGGCGGTCAGCACCTCCATCGCCTGCCAGATCTCCTCCCAGGGGGTCGCCCGGTCGACGTGGTGCATCTGGTAGAGGTCGATGTAGTCGGTCTGCAGCCGCTTGAGGCTGGCGTCCACGGCCCGGCGGATGTTCAGCGCGGACAGCTTGTCCTCGTTGGGCCACTTCTTGCTGTCGTCGGCGCTCATGCTGCCGTAGAGCTTGGTCGCCAGCACGGTGCGCTCGCGGCGGCCGCCGCCCTGCGCGAACCAGGTGCCGACGATCTCCTCGGTGCGGCCCTTGTTCTCGCCCCATCCGTAGACGTTGGCGGTGTCGAAGAAGTTGATGCCGTCCTGGTGGGCGGCGTCCATGATGTGGTGGGCGTCGGCCTCGGTGGTGAGCGGGCCGAAGTTCATCGTGCCCAGGCACAGACGGGACACGGACAGGCCGGTACGGCCGAGTGAGGTGTACTCCATACCCTCACCCTCACCCTTGGGGGCATGGATTGTCGAGGGTGTCAGGCAAGTGGGTGTGTCAGGTAGACTTACGGCTGATCGAAGGGGAGTAGCCCCCTACCGGAACGTCGACATACCGGCAGCCCACGCGTCATGGCGGGCCGCCCGGCGCCCGGGGCACCGCAGGACGTCCGTTGTCGGGCGCGGTGCTGGTGAGACCTTCGGCCGCGCAGTCACTCCAGCTGGTACGTCGTCGTAGACCGACGTGCTTCGGCCCCGAGTCCTGCCGGGCCGAAGCGACTCCGGGAACGGATCATGAAGCCACGGCAGTGCTCATGACCTCCCGAGGACACTCACCACGTGAACATCATCATTCTGGGAATCACCTTCGGCATCATCTTCCTCGCCGAACTCCCCGACAAGACGGCACTGGCCAGTCTGGTCCTGGGCACCCGCTACCGCGCCAGCTATGTGTTCGCCGGAATCGCCGCCGCCTTCGCGGTCCACGCCGCCCTGGCCGTCGCGGCCGGCAGCCTGCTGACCCTGCTGCCGCACCGCTGGGTGGAACTGGTCGTCGGCCTGCTGTTCCTCGGCGGGGCGCTGATGCTGCTCCTGCAGAAGGAGGAGGACGAGGACGACGAGTCGGTGAAGGAACCCCGGTCCACCGGCTTCTGGCGGGTCGCCGGGACCGGCTTCCTGATGGTGCTGATCGCGGAGTTCGGCGACCTGACCCAGATCACCACCGCGAACCTGGCCGCGAAGTACTCCGATCCGCTGTCCGTGTTCCTGGGGTCCTGGCTGGGGCTGTGCGCGGTGGCCGGGGTTGCGATCGTGGGCGGTCAGAAGCTGATGAAGCACGTTCCGCTGGCGGTGATCACCAAGGTGGCCGCCGTGATCATGATCGTGATGGCGGGCGTCAGCCTGTTCGGCGCGATCACCGGCTGAGTCAGCGGTTCTGGGCCTGCAACTGCTGGGCCATCATGGCCTGGGAGTTCGGCCCGTACACGCCCTGCGGGTCGCCCTGGACGCCGAACCAGATCTGGAACGTCGCCACGTCGCGCTCGGTACGGGAGCCGTAGTTGCCGTCGACCTTGAGGCCGGGGTCGACCCACAGCGCGCGCAACTGCGACTGCAGCGTGGACACCGCCGACCCGGAGTCGCCCAGCTGAAGCGTGGTCGAGGCGGAGGCCAGTGCGGGCGATGCGGAGGCCGTGGTGCTCGCCGAGGCCGATGCCGCGCTGCTGGGAGCGGTGCTCGCCGAGGGGCTGCTGCTCCGCGAGGGCGTCGCTGCGGGCGTCGGCGAGGAACTGGCCGTGGACCGGGCCGCGGAGGTCTGCGCCACCGCCGCCCGCCGGGTCGCCGCGGCGGAGGCGGCGGCCGAGGACGAGGCGCTGCCGGCGGTGGCGGACGGGGCGTCGGACGTCGCGTCGTCCGGTCCCGACGAGGCCATCGCCACGGTCACTCCGGGCGCGGGCAGCGACTGGTCCGTGGTGTCGCTGTTGAGCATGTGCGGCAGGGCCGCCGCCACGGTGCCCAGTCCGGCCACCGCCAGCGCGCCCGCCGCCATCAGCAGGCCGCGCCGCCTGCGCCGGCCCTTCGCCGGGGGCGCGGCGCGGTGCCGGACGGCCGGCAGCGGGGAGGTGCGCAGCACCGGCAGCGCGTCGTTGCGTGGCTCCGGCAGCCGCGAGGTGGCCGGGAGGTACCGGGCGGCCGGCAGCAGCTCGCCGCTCGTGGCCGATGCCCCTGCGGCTTCAGCGGCTTCAGCGGCCTCGGCGGCGAGGTGCGCGGCCTCGGCCGGGTCCACCGGGTCGGCGGCGTCGGCCGGATGGACGTAGGGACGGACCAGTTCCGGTCCGCCGATCACCGGCAGCACCGCCGTCTCGGCGTCGTCCGGGCGGCAGCCGCAGCCGCCGCTCGACAGCGCCAGGCCGCATCTGCCGCAGATCTGTCCCACCATCAGCTCCCTGTGCGAAGTCGAACAGGGGACGATTATGCAGGACATCAGTTCACAGTGGCAGCGGTGTCCAGGGAGAGCAGCGGAAAACGCGGGGAGGGAGTGGAGCTGTGGGGATATGTCGCCCCGGTCAGTTCATCACCTTCCGGTCAGTTCATCACCTTTCCCGGGGCGTCCATCGAGTTGTCCGCCAACTCCTTGAGCATCGCCACCAGGTCGGCGTGCTGCTCCGGGGACCAGCCGTCCAGCTTCTCGTTGAGCAGGGCCAGCCGGGCCTCGCTCAGCTTGGTGACGATCTCCTCGCCGTGCGGGGTCAGCCGGATCGTGCCGTCCGGGTCCGTCCGGATCCGGCCCGACTGCTCCATCGCCGCGAGCTTGGGTCGGATCTCGTCCGGCTTGAACTTGTTGCGGCGGCAGATCTCCTCCAGCGTCACCGGACCTGCATGGTGCAGCCGCAACAGCCCGTACGCGGCCGGCACGCTGATGTCGATTCCGGACCTCTCGATGGCGCGGCCGTAGCGCTCCCAGATGTTCTCGCGGCTGGAGAGCCGGGTGACCATGCCCTCGATCTCCTCGGCCGAGGTGCGGAAGGTCGGCGGGCCGGCCGCCTCGCCCTGCTGCGAGGTGCGGGTCGAGGTGCGCAGCGGCACCTCGCGCAGGAACAGCGCCAGCAGGAAGGCGATCACCGCGATCGCGGCGGCCACCAGGTAGACCGTCTGCAGTGAGATCGCGTAGATGTGCAGGAACGGCTCCAGCAGCGGCTTCTCGGCGGCCGGTGCCTTGTGCACGATGGTCGGGTTGGCCAGCACCTCCTTCACCGGGAACTGCGCCGACAGGGTGCCGTTGGCCTGGGCCGTGTTGATCTTGTGGTTCAGCTGGTTGTTGAGCACTGTGCCGAAGATGGAGGCGCCGAAGGAGCCGCCGATGGAGCGGAAGTAGGTGACCCCGGAGGTCGCGGTGCCCAGGTCGGAGAAGTCCGAGGCGTTCTGCACCGCGATGATCAGCACCTGCATCACCAGGCCCAGTCCCAGGCCGAGCAGCAGCATGTAGACGCCCATGACGGTGTCGCTGGTGGTGTCGTCCACCTGGGCCAGCAGCACCAGCGAGACCGCGGTCAGCGCCGTGCCGATGATCGGGTAGATCTTGTACCTGCCGGTCCTGCTGATCAGCTGTCCGGTGCCGATCGAGGTGATCAGCACGCCCGCCATCATCGGCAGCAGCCGCAGCCCGGACACCGTCGGCGAGTTGCCATTGACCACCTGCATGTACAGCGGGATGTAGGAGAGGGCGCCGAACATGCACAGGCCGATGACGAAGCCGATGCCCGAGCAGACCGAGAAGACCGGGTTGCGGAACAGCCGCAGCGGCAGCACCGGCTCGTCCACCCGCTGCTCCACCAGCACGAAGGCGAAGATCAGCAGGGCCGCGCCGAAGGCGCAGCCCCAGACCTCGACCGAGTTCCAGGACCAGGTGGTGCCGCCGAGGCTGGTGATCAGCACCAGGCAGGTGGAGGCGGCGGCGAGCAGGAAGGTGCCGAGGTAGTCGATCTTCGGGCGGACGTCCGGGTTCTTGGCCTTGAGCGCGGTGGCGATCACGAACAGCGCGACGATGCCCACCGGCAGGTTGACGTAGAAGACCCAGCGCCAGTTGAGGTTGTCCACCAGGAAGCCGCCGAGCAGCGGCCCGACCACGGAGGACACCCCGAAGACGGCGCCGATGACGCCCTGGTAGCGGCCCCGGTCGCGGGGCGGGACCACGTCCGCGATCACGGCCATGGCCAGCACCATCAGCCCGCCCCCGCCCAGACCCTGCAGGGCCCGGAAGACGATCAGCTGGAGCATGTTCTGCGAGACGCCGCAGAGGGCCGAGCCGATCAGGAAGATGACGATGCAGATGATGAAGACGTGCTTGCGGCCGAAGAGGTCGCCGAGCTTGCCCCACAGCGGGGTGGTGGCGGTGGCGGCGAGGAGGTAGGAGGTGACCACCCAGGAGAGGTGGTTGGCACCGCCGAGGTCGCCGACGATGGTGGGCAGCGCGGTGGAGACGATGGTCTGGTCGAGGGCGGCCAGGAACATGCCCAGCATCACGCCGAGGAAGACCAGCCGGACCCGTCCGGAGCTCTCCTCGATCGGTGCCGTACCCGGTGCTCCCGCGGTTGCCTGCTGCTGGGCCATCGACCCTCCGCTGTCCGCCTGCCTGATGGATGGGACTGGGCATCAGGTTTTCAGCAGAGCGGCGGGGGTGCCTGCGGTGGGAGCCGAACGGGGTAGAGCAAGGTTCTTCGGCTGCGGATCGTAGCTGGCTGGTCGCGCAGTTCCCCGCGCCCCTGGGGGTCTGCAACTGGCCCGGCTACACGTACTGGACCGGGAGTTTCTTGACCCCGTTGAGCCAGGCCGAGCGCAGCCGGCGGGGCTCGCCGGTCAGCCGGATCGCCGGGACGGTGTCGGCGATGGCGTTGAAGATCAGGTCCAGTTCCAGCCGGGCCAGGTTGGCGCCCAGGCAGAAGTGCGGTCCGCCGCCGCCGAACCCCAGGTGCGGATTGGGGTCGCGGAGGATGTCGAACTCCTCCGGGCGGTCGAAGACCTCGGGGTCGTTGTTGGCCGAGCTGTAGAAGATTCCAACGCGCTGACCTGCGGAGATCGCGACGCCGCCGAGCTCGGTGTGCTCGGTCGCGGTGCGCTGGAAGGACATCACCGGGGTGGCCCAGCGGACGATCTCGTCGGCGGCGGTCTGCGGTCGGCGCTCCTTGTAGAGCTCCCACTGCTCGGGGTGGGTGAGCATGGCGTGCATGCCGTGGCTGGTGGCGTTGCGGGTGGTCTCGTTGCCGGCGACGGCCAGCAGCAGCACGAAGAAGCCGAACTCGTCCGAGCTGAGGTTGCCCTGCCCCTCGGCGTTGACCAGCTGGGTGACGATGTCATGGGCCGGGCAGCCCTTGCGCTCCTCGGCGATGCCCATCGCGTACATCATCAGCTCGAAGGCGGACTGCATGCCGACGTTCTGGGAGACGGCGAGCTCCGGGTCGTCGTAGGCGACCATCTTGTTGGTCCACTCGAAGATCCTGGCCCGGTCCTGCTGGGGTATTCCGACCAGCTCGGCGATCGCCTGGAGCGGCAGCTCGCAGGCGATGTCGCGGACGAAGTCGCCGCTGCCCTCCTTGAGCGCGGAGGCGACGATGCGCTCGGCCCGGTCGCGCAGCGCCTGCTGCATGGCGTTGATGGCCCGCGGGGTGAAGCCGCGCTGGACGATCTGGCGCAGCCGGGTGTGCTCGGGCGGGTCCATGTTGAGCATGATCAGCTTCTGGCCCTCGAAGCCGTCCTGGGTGATCTCCGGGTTGAAGCGGATGATCGCGGTGTTGGTGTTGGAGGAGAAGGTCTCCGGGTGCACCGACACCTCCTTGACGTCGGCGTGCCGGGTGACGGCCCAGTAGCCCCCGTCGTCGAACCCGGTGGTGCCGTGCGCCTGGGCGATCCAGTGCACCGGGGCGGTGCTGCGGAGCAGGGCGAACTCGGGCAGCGGCACCCGCTGCTGGTTCAGGTCCGGGTCGGTGAAGTCGAAGCCGTCGGGCAGGGCCGGGCAGGTCATCGGGGGCCTCCAAAGCTACCGACGGTCAGCTGCTGGGTCAGCCGCTGTTTAGCTGACGGAGTGTCAGATCTGCCTTAGACCGTAGTAACGCGTTCTAGTCCGCGCAAGAGCCTTGCGTGACAGTGCTCACGGCGAATACAAAGGGGGCCAGAACTAGAACGCGTATCAGTTCTCTTCGGTGTCCTGCGGACGCCGGAGCTTCCGGAGGGCGAGTCATGGCCGCTGAACCCGTCATCGTCGAAGCAGTGCGCACCCCCATCGGTAAGCGAGGCGGAGCCCTCGCCAACCTCCACCCGGGCTATCTGCTCGGGGAGACCTTCAGGGAGCTGCTCGCCCGCACGGGTGTGCAGCCGGACGTCGTCGAGCAGATCGTCAGCGGGACGGTCACCCACGCCGGCGAGCAGTCGATGAACCCCGCCCGCACCGCCTGGCTGGCGATGGGCCTGCCCTACGAGGTCGCCGCCACCACGGTCGACTGCCAGTGCGGGTCCTCGCAGCAGGCCAACCACATGGTCGCCAACATGGTCGCGGCCGGGGTGATCGACGTCGGCATCGCCTGCGGCGTCGAGTCGATGACCCGGGTGCCGCTGGGCGCGGCCTCCGCGCACGGGCCGGGACGGCCGTTCCCGGAGGAGTGGAACGTCGACCTGCCCAACCAGTTCGAGGCCGCCGAGCGGATCGCGCGGCGGCGCGGGCTCAGCCGCAGCGACCTGGACCGCTTCGGCGAGGCCTCGCAGCAGCGGGCCGCCAACGCCTGGGCCGAGGAGCGGTTCAAGCGGGAGACGTACGCGGTCCAGGTCCCGACCACGGAGGCCGAGCAGCTCGCAGGTCAGGGCATGTGGCGGCTGTTCGACCGGGACGAGGGGCTGCGGGACACCTCGCTGGAGGCGCTGGCCGGGCTGCGCCCGGTGCTGCCCACCGCGATGCACACGGCCGGCACCTCCTCGCAGATCTCCGACGGTTCGGCCGCGGTGATGTGGGCGTCCCGGCGTGCGGCGCGGGCGCTGGGACTGACCCCGCGCGCCCGTATCGTCGCCCAGGCGGTCGTCGGCACCGACCCGCACTACCACCTGGACGGTCCGATCGACGCGACCAGGGCGGTGCTCGGCAAGGCGGGGATGAAGCTCTCCGACATCGACGTGGTGGAGATCAACGAGGCCTTCGCGTCGGTGGTGCTCTCCTGGGCCCAGGTGCTGGAGGCCGACATGGAGAAGGTCAACGTCAACGGCGGAGCCATCGCGCTCGGGCACCCGGTGGGCTCGACCGGGGCCCGGCTGATCACCACGGCGCTGCACGAACTGGAGCGCACCGGGAAGGAGTTCGCGCTGGTCACGATGTGCGCGGGCGGGGCCCTGGCGACGGGGACGATCCTGCAGCGGATCTGAGGGGACCGGTACTGCCGTTGCCGGCCCGGGTGTCACTCCCCGGAGCCGGCATCGGCGTCGACGCCGGTGTCGGCAGCTGCGTCGCCGGCTGTGTCGGCGGCGCGCGGTCGGAAGGCCGCCGGGGCGTCGAAGGCCGCGCGTCGTGCCGCTCGGCGCAGGGCGTTGAGGAGCGGGTGGCCGAGGGTGAGGCAGAGGGCCGCGGTGAGCAGGCTGCGCGGGATGTCCCAGCCGAGGGCCGTGGTGAAGTGGTAGACGAGGAAGCGGGCCAGGTTGGCGCCGAGGGGGTCGCCGGGGACGTAGGAGATGGAGCTGCCCAGGCCGGCGATGTAGGGCCAGCCCTGAAGGTCCATCACCAGCCCGTAGAGCTCGGCCGACACCGCCCCGTACACCGCCAGTGTCCACAGTTCGCGGCGGCCGCGCAGGGTGGCCGGGCCGGGGAGCAGGCCGGCGCCCAGGCAGACCCAGCCCATGGCGAGCATCTGGAACGGCAGCCAGGGGCCCACGCCGCCGGTGAGCAGGGCCGAGGCGAAGAGCGAGAGGTTTCCGAGGACGAAGCCGAAGCCCGGGCCGAGGACCCGTCCGGAGAGCACCATCAGGAAGAAGGTGGGCTCCAGCCCGGCTGTGCCCGCGCCCAGCGGGCGCAGGGCGGCGCCGGCCGCGGCCAGGACGCCGAGCAGGGCGATGGACTTGGTCTCCAGCCCGGCCTGGCCGCCGGTGCCGGCCCGGCCCTCGGCGATCTGGGCGACCACCACCGCGAGCAGTAGCGGCAGCAGCAGGGCGAACAGCCAGGGGGCGTCGCCGGAGTGGGCCAGGCCGGAGGTGGGCGAGGCCAGCAGCGGCCAGCCGAAGCCGACCACGCCGATCGCCGAGACCAGCAGCAGCATGGCGGTGGCGCGGCGGCCCAGCGGGACCGGACGCGCGAGCGGGTTCCGGTCGGTGCTCATGCGGTGCCGTCCGCCGCCAGCGCCTCGGTGACCTGGCGGACCGTCAGCCAGGGCTCCGGGTTGAGGATCTTGGCGACCTGGGGGGCGAAGGCGGGGGAGGAGACGACGACCTCGCGGGTCGGACCGTCCGCGACGATCTCGCCCTCGGCCAGGACGACCGTGCGGTGGGCCAGTTCGGCGGCGAGTTCCACGTCGTGGGTGGCGAGCAGGACGCCGTGGCCGGCCGCGGCCAGCTCGCGGAGGATGTCGACCAGACGGGCCTTGGCGGCGTAGTCGAGGCCGCGGGTGGGCTCGTCCAGCAGGATCAGTCCGGGGCGGGCGGTGAGCACCACGGCGAGGGCCAGGGTGAGCCGCTGGCCCTCGGAGAGGTCGCGCGGGTGGGCGTCGTCGGGGATGCCGGGGATCAGCTGTTCGACCAGGGCGCGGCAGCTGCCCGGGGCGGAGCCGGTGTCCTGGTCGGCGGCGCCGCACTCGGCGCCGACGGTGTCGCAGTAGAGCAGGTCGCGCGGTTCCTGCGGGACCAGGCCCACCTGCCTGAGCAGCGTGGCCGGCTTGGCCTTGTGCGGGACCGTGCCGCCGATGTCGATCCGGCCGGTGGTGGGGGCGTGCAGGCCGACGAGCGAGCTGAGCAGGGTGGACTTGCCCGCGCCGTTGCGGCCCATGAGAGCGGTGATCTCACCGGGGCGGAGGGTGAGGTCCACCCGGCGCAGTGCTTCGACGACGCCGCGGCGGACGGCCAGGGCGGTGACCGTGGCGACGGCGGGGGATCCAGCGGGGGATCCGCTGGGGCGCGCGGGTGCGGGCGCTGGCGCCGGCGCCGGGCTCAGCTCCGCGAGCCGGGCGCGCAGCGGGGCGGCCCGGCGCCGGGCGTCGCGGACCGACAGCGGGAGCGGGGACCAGCCGACCGCCCGGCCCAGGGCGACCACCGGCGGGTGCACCGGGGAGACCGCCATGATCTCGGCGGTCTCGCCGTAGCGGGGCGGCTGCCCGCCGCCGGGCAGCAGGATGACCCGGTCCGCGTACTGGACCACGCGTTCCAGGCGGTGCTCGGCGAGCAGGACGGTGGTGCCCAGGTCGTGCACCAGGCGCTGGAGGACGGCGAGGACCTCCTCGGCGGCGCCGGGGTCCAGGGCCGAGGTGGGCTCGTCGAGGACCAGCACCTTGGGGTGGACGGTCAGCACCGAGCCGATGGCGACCCGCTGCTGCTGGCCGCCGGAGAGGGTGGCCAGCGGGCGGTTGCGGAGCTCGGCGAGGCCGAGCAGGTCCAGCGTCTCCTCGACCCGGCGCCGCATCACCTCGGGGGCGAGGCCCAGGGACTCCATGCCGTAGGCGAGTTCGTCCTCGACGGTGTCGGTGACGAAGTGCGCCAACGGGTCCTGGCCCACGGTGCCGACGACGTCGGCGAGGTCGCGCGGGCGGTGGGTGCGGGTGTCGCGCCCGGCGACGGTGACCTGGCCGTGCAGCACGCCGCCGGTGAAGTGCGGGACCAGGCCGCTGACGGTGCCGAGCAGGGTGGACTTGCCGGATCCCGAGGCGCCGACCAGCAGGCAGAGCTCGCCCTCGGGGACGGTCAGGTCGAGGGATGTCAGTGCCGGGTGCGATGCTCCGTGGTAGGTGACCGAGACCTGGTCGAAGGTGATCATCGGGCTCCTCCCGGGGAGGTGGCAGCAGTGGGTGCGGAGGTCGGGGCGGAAGCCGGGGCGGGCGCGATCCGGGGTGCGACCGGGGCGGTGAAGGCGGGCAGCAGGCCGATCAGGATCGCTGCTGCGGGAAGGAGCGGCAGCGTGGGTGCTGCGAGCGGTACGACGGGGGGATCGAGGGCGTCGGCGAAGGCCGGGCCAAGGCTGACCATGACCGCTGCGACGGCGATACCCGAGCCCGCCACGGTCCACTCCCGCCAGGCCCAGGGGTCGGGCCGGTAACGGGTTCTGACGGCGCGTCGGCCGCCGAGCAGCAGTCCGCCGGCAGTGGCCGCGGCTCCGGTGGCCAGCAGCGGCAGGGCCCAGGCGCTGCCGTCCGCGCCGAGCAGCCCGTAGGCCGCGACGCAGACGCCCAGCAGCCCGGCGAGGGTGAGCGCGGCCGTGGTGCGGCGCACGGCGGGCGGCACGTCGGCGGTGCGGCCGAAGCCCCGGGTGTCCATCGCGGCGGCCAGGCCGATGGAGCGTTCCAGGGCGTTCTCCAGCACCGGGACGCCGACGGTGAGCAGCGCCCTGGCACCGCGCCCGCTGCGGCCGCGCAGTCGGCGGGCGGCGCGGAGCCGGGTCACGTCCGCGACCAGGTTGGGCGCGAAGGTCAGCGCGACCACCACCGCGACGCCGGCCTCGTAGAGCGCTCCGGGGAGGCTGCGGAGCAGCCGGGCCGGGTTGGCCAGGGCGTTGGCCGCGCCGACGCAGGCCAGCAGCACCGCCAGTCTCATCGCGTCGTAGAGCGCGAAGAGCAGCCCCTCCAGGCTGACCGGGCCGCCCAGCTGGACGCCCTTGGCCCAGGAGGGGAGCGGAAGTTGGGGGAGCGTGAAGAGGATGTGGGTACCGGGGATCGGTGAGCCCAGCAGGGTGAAGAACACCATCCGGACGGCGAGCACCAGCAGGCCGAGCCTGAGGAACACGCTGTAGGAGCGGGCCCAGGGTGCGTCCGTCCTGCGGGCCGCCACCACGTAGCCGGCGACGGCGGTGACCAGCAGGAGCAGCAGCGGGTTGGTGGTGCGGGAGGCGGCGGTGGCCAGGCCGAGCGCCCAGAGCCACCAGGCGCCCGGGTGCAGGTTGCGCTGTGGCACGGGCGGCAGGGGCATCGCCGGGCTACTCCGGCCTGCGGCGGCGGGTCTGCCAGTAGCCGGCTCCGGCGAGGACGGCGAGCAGTACGGCGCCGACGACCCAGCCGGCGGTCTTGGACGACTTGGCGGGCGCGGCCTTGCCGGTGGCGCTCGGGGCGGCGGTGGTCGCGCCGCCGGCCGCCGTACCGGTGACGATCTCGCCGCAGCCGGTGGTCGGGTACCCGCCGATGGCGCAGAGGATGCCGTTGCTGTCGTACCGCAGCGGGGGCGCGACCTGGGCCAGCAGCTGGGCCGAGGTGGCGTCGGTGGACAGCACCGCGCAGGTGGTGAACGGGGTGCTGCGGGGCAGCGTGGAACCGGCCGGGACGTCGCCCGCGACGCCGTAGTCGATCACCACGGCGACCCGCTTCTTGCCGCTCACCGCGGGGGTGCCGGCGCAGGCCGTGGCGAAGTCCGGCGTCGCGCCGGGCTTGGCCGCGCTGGAGCTGTCGACGCTGATGCCGAAGCGCCAGCCGTCGACCGAGCCGTCGGCCGGACGGTAGGTGTTGGGTCCCGACTGCTGGTAGGTCCAGCTGCCGGCGGAGCCCTGCCAGAAGGACCAGTAGCGGTAGCTGCTGGCGGAGGCGGGGGTCACCGCGGCCAGGACCAGGAACAGCACGGTGGCCAGCAGCCCGGCCACCGTGCCGGTACGACGTACTGTCATGCCCGCCGCCTACTCCGGTTGAAGCTGATGTACATGCCGATGCCGGCGCCCGCGACCAGGCCGACGCCGATGAGCCACCAGGGGTTGAAACTACTGGAGGACTTCTCGGCGGTGGCAGTGGAGGCGGCGGTGGTGCTGGCGGTCGGGCCGGCAGCGGCGGTGGCGGCCGGGGCCGGTCCGGCGGCTTCCAGCTGCGCGACCAGGTTCGCGGCACCGAAGCGGGTCGGGTCCACGCCGGTGGCGTGGGCGCTGAGGATCAGTACGGCGTCGGCGGAGGCACCCGCTCCCCGGGCCCAGCCCGCGCTGTTGGCGCTGAGCCAGTCCACCGCCTTCCTGGCCTGGTCCACGTGGCCGGTGCCGGCCAGCGACAGGGCGGCCCAGGCGGTACTCGCGTAGTCGGGGGTGGCACTGGCGCCGGCGAGCTGGCTGGTCAGGTGCTCCTGGCCGGAGCCGAGCCGCCGGGCCAGGTACTGGGCGGCGGCCTGCTCGGAGTCCGCGCAGGCCGTGGTCCCGGAGGCAGCCGTGGCCGTCGACGCGGCGGCGGTGCCGACCGGCACCGGGAGGAAGCCGCTGCCGGTCGCGAGCGCGGCCTGGGCGCTGGCGGCGTCGTTGGCCACCAGCTTGCCGCTCTTGTCCGGCTGGTAGGCGAAGGCGCCCTGCTCGGCAGCGGCGGCGGAGCAGCCGAGCTGGAAGCCGTGCAGACCGTCCAGCGCGGTCCTGCCGCCCCTGGCCACCGAGGCCGGGTCGGCCTTGGCCGCCGCGAGCGCGCTGACGACCAGTCCGGTGGAGTTGGCGTCGCTGGCCGAGCCGGGGTTGTAGGACCAGCCGCCGTCGGCGTTCTGGACCTTCCGGTACCAGGCCACGGCCTTGGACACGGCGTCGTCGTGGCCGCCGAGGGCGGCCAGCGCCTGGACCGCGGCGGAGGTGGCGTTGGTGTCCTCGGTGGCGGCCGCGCAGCCCTTGGCGGGGTCGGCGTCGTAGGAGGGCCAGCCGCCGTCCGCGCACTGCTGGCCGGTGAGCCAGTCGACCGCCGAGGCGGCCGGGGTGACCCCCTGGGAGTGCAGGGCCAGCAGGCTCAGCCCCTGCCGCCAGACGCCGTCGTAGGTCGGGTCGCTGGTGCCGTACAGGCCGACGGGGATGCTGACCGGACTGGCGCTGGGGCTGGCGCTCAGACTGGCGCCGGTGCTTGCCGAGGAGGCGAACGCGGGTGCGGCCGTGCCGGTGAGGACGGCGGCGGACAGCGCGACGGCGCCCAGGCGGGCGGCGGTGGGCATGGGTGGAGCCTTTCGGAGAGCGGTGGGCGACCGTAGACCTCGACGGTGCCGCTCGCCTCCTGACGGGTGATCCGACTGTACGGCTGCGGGTCAGTGCCGGAATCGCACCGGCTTCCCCCGTCAGGGGGCGGGTCAAGCAAATGGAGACATGGCGGATCGAGCGGACTCAGGTTGTGCGGCCACTGTATCCGCACCGTGAGACCGGTCCGGCCGTCACCCCGTCACCCCGTCAGCCGGTGGCGACGAACCGCTGCGGCTCCCCGGAGCCGTTCTCCTCCGCCAGCCCGGTCTTCACCAGCCGGCGGACGTGCGCCGCCGCCTCGGAGAGGGCCAGGTGGCGGGCGACGAAGGTGAGCTCCGCCCAGGGGCGGTTCCAGTGCATCCGCTGGGCGCACTCCCAGACTGTCAGTGGCTCGTGCTTGAGTTGCACGTGCAGGTCGGCCAGCCGGACGGCGTGGTGGTCCAGCAGCTCACGGACGCGTCCGGGTGCGTCGTCGAAGCGGTACTGGTGCGCCGGCAGGACCTCTCGGGGGGCCAGCGCGGCGATCCGTTCCAGGGAGTCGAGGAAGTCGCCGAGCGGGTCGGCGGGGTCGTCGCCGCCCTCGTTCCCGGGATACGAGGTCTCGGGGTAGAGGCTGACCACCGGGCTGATGGTGGGCAGCAGGTGGTCGCCGGAGAGCAGCCGGGTCGGGCGGTCCGGTTCGTCCAGGTAGAGGCAGACATGGCCCGGGGTGTGCCCGGGGGTCCACATGACGCGCAGCTCACGTCCGGGCACTCCGGCCGACTCGCCGTGCACCAGCTCCCGGTCGGGCAGGGTGTCGGCCAGCGGTGCGCCGGCGCTGCCGAAGTGGCTGAGGCCGTCGAGGTGCTCCTGCGGGACGCCCGAGCCGCGCATCAGCTCGGCCATCCGGCTCATCCAGCGGCCGGAGCTGTTGCTGTGCAGGGCCCGGACGATCGCGGCCTCGGCGCCGTGCATGCCGATCCAGGCGCCGGACTGCTCGCGGACGTGGCCGGAGAGGCCGTGGTGGTCCGGGTGGTGGTGGGTGACCAGCACGCCGTGCACGTCGGAGAGGCTGTGCCCGGCCGCGGCGATGCCCGCGGCGAGGGCCTCGCGTCCGCTGGGGTCGTCCCAGCCGGTGTCCACCAGGACCGGGCCGCGGTCGCTCTCCAGCAGGTAGACCAGGGTGTAGCGGAGCGGATTGTCAGGGATCGGGACGGTGATGCTCCACACCCCGCCGCCGAGGTCCTGGGTCGGCGGGGGCGGGGACTTCTCGGTGGCGGGCATGCTGCCGTCCTCTCCGGGCCAACGGTATAGAACGTGTTCTATGTATAGGGCAACTAGTTGGGCAGCCTACTGCACGACCGTTGCCCTCAATAAGTAGAACTGATATCAGTTCTATCAACCGCCATAAGTGACGGGGCGTCAGGACATCGGGCGTTGCGTTGATCGCTGATCGTCGATCCGGAGGACGGCATGGCCGAGGTAGTGGAGTACGGCGAACTCTTCATCGGCGGCGAACTGGTCGCCCCCGCCGGGCGTGACGTCATCGAGGTGGTCTCCCCGCACACCGAGGAGGTCATCGGCCGGGTGCCGCACGCCTCCCGCGAGGACGTCGACCGGGCCGTCGCCGTCGCCCGGAAGGCCTTCGACGAGGGGCCCTGGCCCAGGATGACGCTGGCCGAGCGGCTCGCGGTCGCCGAGCGGATCAAGGACGGCATCGCGGCGCGGGCGGACGAGATCGCCCGGGTGATCAGCTCGGAGAACGGCTCGCCGTACTCGTGGAGCATCCTGGCCCAGGCCTACGGCCCGATGATGATCTGGGACGCCGCCATCGCCACCGCCAGGGACTTCTCCTTCGAGGAGCACCGCTCCGGTGTGCTCGGGCCGATCCTGGTGCGGCGCGAGCCGGTCGGAGTGGTGGCCGCCGTGGTGCCCTGGAACGTCCCGCAGTTCGTCGCCGCCGCCAAGCTGGCCCCGGCGCTGATCGCGGGCTGCCCGGTGATCCTCAAGCCCTCGCCGGAGACCCCGCTGGACTCCTACATCCTGGCCGAGATCGTCCGCGAGGCCGGGCTGCCGGAGGGGGTGCTCAGCATCCTGCCCGCGGACCGCGAGGTCAGCGAGTACCTGGTGGACCACCAGGGCGTGGACAAGGTCTCCTTCACCGGCTCGGTGGCGGCCGGCAAGCGGATCATGGAGGTGGCCTCGCGCAACCTCACCCGGGTCACCCTGGAGCTGGGCGGGAAGTCGGCGGCGATCCTGCTGCCGGACGCCGACATACCGGCCGCCGTCGCCAGCCTGATGGGCTCGGCCTACATGAACAACGGCCAGGCCTGCGTGGCGCAGACCCGCATCCTCGCCCCCAGGGCCCGCCACGACGAGATCGCCGAGCAACTGGTCGCCGCGGTGGACGCGCTGGTCGTCGGCGACCCGCTGGCCGAGGCCACCCAGCTCGGGCCGCTGGTGACCCGCCGTCAGCAGCAGCGCAACCTGGACTACATCCGGATCGGCCAGGAGGAGGGCGCCAAGGTGCTCACCGGTGGCGGGGTGCCCGCGGCCCAGCCGAAGGGCTGGTATGTCGAGCCCACCCTGCTGGGCGGCGTGGACAACCGGATGCGGGTCGCCCGCGAGGAGATCTTCGGCCCGGTGGTCTGCCTGATCCCGTACGAGGACGAGGCGGACGCGCTGCGCATCGCCAACGACTCCGACTACGGACTGTCCGGCTCGGTGTGGTGCGGGGACGTCGAGCACGGCATCGAGGTGGGGCGGCAGATCCGTACCGGGACGTTCTCGGTGAACACCTTTAGCCTGGACTTCAAGGGCCCCTTCGGCGGCTACAAGCAGTCCGGGATCGGGCGTGAGTTCGGCCCGGAGGGGCTGGACTCGTACCTGGAGGCCAAGACGATCCACCTGCCGCAGGGGTACAGCGCGGTGGCGCCGGCGGCTGCGGACGGGGCTGCGCAGGGCGGGGAGGGTTGATGGGGGACCGCTGGCAGGTGGAGGTGGACCGGGCGGTGTGCATCGGCTCCGGGCTCTGCGTCGCCTCCGCGCCGGACGGCTTCCGGCTGGACGGGGCGCGGCAGTCGCATCCGGTCGAGGACGAGGCGGACGCCGCCGAGTCCTTGCTGGCGGCGGCGGAGAGCTGTCCCGTCGAGGCCATTCGCCTGCGGCTGGCCGGGAGTAGTGAACCCGTTTTTCCGCCGGATTGACGGTCTGTTCTTCGGGTGCGGACCGTAGGGGGTTGGGCGCGCAGTTCCCCGCGCCCCTATGGGGCTGCAACTGAACCGCTGTGGGGAAGTTGCAGCCCCCAGGGGCGCGGGGAACTGCGCGACCAGCCCTGCAAGTGCTGCACCTACTCTGCAAGGAGCTTGCAGGCCGTCTCCAGATCGATTCGCACCTGCGCGATGGACGCGCGCCCGCTGAGCCAGGTGACCAGCGCCGAGTGCCACGTGTGCTCGATCACCCGCACCGCGGCCAGCTGGTCCCGGCTCAGCGGGTGGTCCAGCGCCATGGCCTCGGTGATCAGCACCGCGGTGAGCCGGCTGACCTGGTCCACCTCCGCGCTCACCGAGCGGTCGGCGAAGGTCAGCGCCCGCACCATGGCCTCGGCCAACTGCGGCTCGCGCTGCAGCCCGCGGAAGGTGCCCATCAGGGTCTCGGTCACCCGGGCGCCCGGGTCGGTGGCCGAGGGCGGGTGCTTGCGCAGCTGCGACTGCATCAGCTGGAGCTGGTCCTGCATGGTCGCGACCAGCAGGTGCACCTTGGAGGGGAAGTAGCGGTACAGCGTGCCCAGGGCGACGCCGGAGCTCTCGGCGACCTCGCGCATCTGCACGGCGTCGAACCCCCCGCGGGAGGCGAGCTGCGCGGCCGTGTGCAGGATCCGGCGGCGGCGGGCCTCCTGCCGCTCGGTGAGCGGCGGCGCGGCCGGCGGCCTGGGATTGGTGGTCAGGTCGCTCACCCCGTCTGGTGTGGTTCCGTCTCGTGGCGTTCCGTCAGCGTTCCGTCAGCGCTCCGAATGATGGCGCAGACACCACGGGTGGCGCGAATCACCAGCCCTGCCCCGGAGCGCAAAGCTACGGGCCGGTAATCTCAGGGACTCCATACGCTGCATCATTGGAACGTGTTCTAGATTACCCTGACCGAGGCAGCCGTTGACAGAGGAGAAGAATCCAAGGTGACCAGTGCCGTGCGAGGCCTCGCGCCCGCTGACCGGCCGCTGCGGATCGCGTTGCTCTCCTACAAGGGCAACCCCTTCTGTGGTGGGCAGGGTGTCTACGTCCGCCACCTCTCCCGGGAGCTGGCCCGCCTCGGCCATGACGTCGAGGTGCTCGGCGGCCAGCCGTACCCGGTGCTTGACGAGGTCGGGGACGGCCACGTGGGGCGGCTCTCCTTCACCGAGATCGCCAGCCTGGACCTGTACCGGCAGCCCGACCCCTTCCGCAACCCCCGCCTCGGCGAGTACCGCAGCGTGGCCGACGTGGTCGAGTACGCGACCATGCGCACCGGAGGCTTCCCCGAGCCGCTGACCTTCAGCATGCGGGCCCGCCGGCACCTGGCCCGGCACCGCGGCCGCTACGACGTCGTGCACGACAACCAGACCCTCGGCTACGGGCTGCTCGGCCTGGAGCGCATCGGCTTCCCGCTGGTCACCACGGTCCACCACCCGGTCACCGTCGACCGCGAGCTGGACCTGGCCGCCGCCGAGGGCCTGGTCAAGCAGCTCTCGGTGCGCCGCTGGTACGGCTTCACCCGGATGCAGCGGCGGGTGGCCCAGCGGCTGGAGTCGGTGCTGACGGTGTCGCAGAGCTCGGCCCGGGAGATCAGCGAGCACCTGGGCGTGCGCCCCGAACGGGTCCATGTGGTGCCCATCGGCGCCGACGTCCGGCTGTGGTCGCCGGACGCGTCCGTGCCCGTGGTGCCCGGGCGCATCGTCACCACCTCCAGCGCGGACGTCCCGCTCAAGGGCCTGATACATCTGGTCGAGGCGCTGGCCAAGGTCCGCACCGAGCGCGAGGCGCATCTGGTCGTGGTCGGCCGGCGGCGCGAGGACGGCCCGGTGGCCGACGCGATCCGCAGGCTCGGCCTGGAGGGCGCCGTGGAGTTCCGCGGCGGCATCGACGACCGTGACTTCGTCGACCTGGTGCGCAGCGCCGAGGTCGCCTGCGTCCCCTCCCTCTACGAGGGCTTCTCGCTGCCCGCCGCCGAGGCCATGGCCACCGGGACCCCGCTGGTCGCCACCACCGGCGGCGCGATCCCCGAGGTGGCCGGCGCCGACGGCGAGACCTGCCTGGCGGTGCCCCCGGGCGACGCCGGAGCGCTCGCGGTGGCGCTGGGCCGGCTGCTGGACGATCCCGACCTGCGGGCCAGGATCGGGGCCGCCGGACGCGAGCGGGTGCTGGCCAGGTTCACCTGGGAGCGCGCCGCCGAGCTCACCGCGGAGCGCTACCGCGAGGCCATCGCCACCGGGGCCGGGCAACGCGCCCGGGCCGGCGACGGCTGGAGGTACGTGTAGTCGGCGGCTGGTCCGACGCCCCTGACCCCCGCTCCGAACCTCCGCTCCGACCTTCCGCCCTGACCTTCCCCTCGTCTTTCCACGTGACTGACGCCCGCTGCCCGAAGCGGCCGGCGTCGACGACGCGAATGGAGCCCTGCGACCGTGCTGACCGTCGACTTCTCCCGCTTCCCGATCGCCCCCGGCGACCGGGTGCTCGACCTCGGCTGCGGTGGCGGCCGGCACGCCTTCGAGGTCTACCGGCGCGGCGGCCGCGTCGTCGCCCTGGACCGCAACGCGGAGGAGATCCGCGAGGTCAAGCGCTGGTTCTCGGCCATGGAGCAGGAGGGTGAGGCTCCGGCGGGTGCCTCGGCCGTGGCGATGGAGGGCGACGCGCTGGCGCTGCCGTTCCCCGACGACAGCTTCGACAAGGTCATCATCTCCGAGGTGATGGAGCACATCCCGGACGACAAGGGGGTGCTCGCCGAGATGGTCCGGGTGCTCAAGCCCGGCGGCTCCATCGCGATCACCGTGCCGCGCTGGCTCCCCGAGCAGGTCTGCTGGGCGCTCTCGGACGCGTACCACGAGGTCGAGGGCGGTCACATCCGGATCTACCGCGGCGACGAGCTGGTCGGCAAGATGCGCGAGGCCGGCCTGGAGCCCTACGGGCAGCACCACGCCCATGCGCTGCACTCGCCGTACTGGTGGATCAAGTGCGCGGTCGGCGTCGACAACGACAAGGCGCTGCCGGTCCGCGCCTACCACCAGCTGCTGGTGTGGGATATCGTCGGCACCCCGGTGATCAGCAAGCTCACCCGGGCCGCCGAGAGCGCCCTCAACCCGCTGATCGGCAAGAGCTTCGTCGCCTACGCCACCAAGCCCCGCGACACCGCCTCGCTCGCGGAGCAGCTCGGATGACGGCGGGGTCCGGGCCCGTCGCAGTTCCGGACGTCCTGGTCCTGCCGGGCGTGCTGGACGCCGAGCAGGCCGCCGCCACGGTCGGCAGCATCCTCGCCGACCAGCGCGCCGACGGCGGCATCCCCTGGTTCGCCGGGGGCCACCTCGACCCCTGGGACCACACCGAGGCCGCCATGGCCCTGGACGTGGCCGGCGAGCACGCCGCCGCCGAGGCCGCCTACCGCTGGCTGATGAAGCATCAGAACCCGGACGGCTCCTGGTACTCCGCCTACACGGACGGAGCGGTGACGGACCGCAACCGGGAGTCCAACTTCTGCGCCTACATCGCCGTCGGCGTCTGGCACCACCACCTGGCCACCGGCGACGACACCTTCCTGGAGGAGGTCTGGCCCACCGTCGTCCGCGCCGTCGAGTTCGTGCTCGACCTGCAGCGGCCCGACGGCACCGTCGCCTGGCGCCGGGACGAGGACGGCAGCGCGCCCGACGAGGCGCTGCTCACCGGCTGCTCCAGCGTCCACCACGCGCTGCGCTGTGCGCTGGCCATCGCCGACTGCCTGGAGGAGCCGCAGCCCGACTGGGAGTTGGCCGCGGGCCGGCTCGGCCACGCGGTCACCGGCCACCCGGAGGCGTTCCTGGACAAGGACCGCTACTCGATGGACTGGTACTACCCGGTGCTGGGGACGGCGCTGCGCGGAGCGGCCGCGCAGGAGCGGATCGAACGCGACTGGAACCGCTTCGTGGTGCCGGGGCTGGGCGTCCGCTGCGTCTCGGACCGGCCCTGGGTCACCGGCGGCGAGAGCGCCGAACTGGCCCTGGCGCTCTGGGCGATCGGCGAGTCGGACCGCGCCGTCGAGATACTCCGCTCGATCCAGCACCTGCGCCACCGCGACGGCGGCTACTGGACCGGCTACGTCTTCGAGGACGACGCGGTCTGGCCCGAGGAGCGCACCACCTGGACCGCGGGCGCGCTGCTGCTGGCCGTGGCGGCCCTCGGCGGGGACGAGGCCACCGCGACCGTGTTCGGCGGCGCGCGGCTGCCGACCGGACTGGCCGACGAGTGCTGCGCGCCGCAGGACTGCTGACGCTACGTCAATGCTGTTCGGATTCCGCCTACTCGCGGGAGCCGGTGCGGCCGAGAGCGTTGCCGACGGCTCCGTAGACCAGGGCCGGGAGGCCGAAGATCAGCAGGGCGCGCAGCTTGCTGTTGTGGATGCCGTTGTTGTTGAAGATGTTGCGGGACCAGGTGGCGAGCCAGTCTGCTGCCTCACGGAACCAGTTGACCACCGTGTTGCCGGTGTTCGCGTCGAAGAGGTACAGCAGGAACCAGATGACGAGGATCAACGCCCCTATATAAAGGGCGAGTCCGATCAGGCGAATGAGTCCACTCATGTGCTGTCGCCTGCCCCGCCCCGCAGGATGCTAACTTCCACGCAGTCGGAAGAAGTTTCCAGAAGGGGGCGTGACCTGCGATGGCCTGGCTCGGACACGAGCAGTACCTGGATCGGGTGAAGGCGGACGCGAGGCGTTTCGCCGAGATGGTGGCCGCCGGCGACCCCGAGGCCGAGGTGCCGAGCTGCCCGGATTGGCAACTGGCGGACCTCTGCGCCCACCTGGGCCGTGTGCACCGCTGGGTGAACCAGATCGTCACCACCCGCTCCCAGGAGAGGGTCGGCTGGGACGCGCTTCCCGACGCGGCGATCCCCACCGACCCCGCGGGGCAGGCCGAATGGCTGCTGCGCGGAGCGTCGGCGGTGGCCGCGGTGCTGCGCGAGGTCGGGACCGGGCTGGAGGTGTGGGGCTGGGCCGGGGAGTTCAGCACCGGCTGGTGGGGCCGGCGGATGGCCCACGAGACGCTGGTCCACCGGATCGACGCCGAACTCGCGGTCGACGGACGGCCGGGGCGGATCGATGCCGAGCTGGCCGCCGACAACATCGACGAGCTGCTGCACAACGCCGCGGCCCCTGCCTCCAGGGCGTTCCCCAATCGGGGCCGGCTGCGGGGCGATGGCGGCACCCTGCACCTGCACTGCACCGATGTGCGAGGGGAGTGGCTGCTGCGGCGCGCCCAGCTGCCGGAGGGCTTCGCCTACGAGGAGGGGCACGCCAAGGGCGATGCCGCCGTGCGCGGATCCGCCGAGGAGCTGATGCTGCTGCTCAACAAGCGGCTGCCGGACGGCAGGAACGACCTCCAGGTGATCGGCGACCACCATGCGGTGGCGCTCTGGCTCGAAGGGCTGACCCTGGACTGACGCTTCGTCAGAGCACCAGTTCGGCGAGGGTGCGCAGGGTCAGCGGGTCGCGGGTGGTGACCAGCAGGTCGGTGACCGGGCTCGCCTCCCAGGCCTGGAGCCGGTCGGCGATCCGGGCCCGGGGTCCGACCAGGGAGATCTCGTCGGCGAAGGCGGCCGGGACGGTGGCCACGGCTTCGGCCTGCCGGCCGGCCAGGAAGAGTTCCTGGATCCGGTGGGCCTCGGCCTCGTAGCCCATCCTGGCCATCAGGTCGGCGTGGAAGTTGCGGCCGCGTGCCCCCATCCCGCCGACGTAGAAGCCCAGCATGGCCTGGATCGGGGCCAGGCCCTCGGCGACGTCCTCGCAGACCCGGGCATGGACCAGGGGTGCGACGGTGAAGCCGGGCCGGGCCGGGGCGAGCGCTTCTGCGTAGAGGTCGGCGCGTCCGGGGGTGGGGGAGAAGTAGAGCGGCAGCCAGCCGTCGGCGATGCGGACCGTCTGGGCGACGTTCTTCGGGCCCTCCGCACCCAGCAGGATCGGCAGGTCGGCGCGGAGCGGGTGCAGGATCGGCTTCAGCGGCTTGCCGAGGCCGGTCCCGTCGGGGCCCGGATAGGGGAGTGGATGGTAGGCGCCGTCCAGGGTGACCGGCTTCTCGCGGCGCAGCACCTGGCGGACCACGTCCACGTACTCGCGGACGGCGGTCAGCGGGGAGCGGGGGAACGGCCGCCCGTACCAGCCCTCGACGACCTGCGGTCCGGACAGCCCGAGGCCGAGCAGCAGCCGGCCGCCGGAGAGGTGGTCCAGAGTCATCGCGTGCATCGCGGTCGCGGTCGGGGTGCGGGCCGCCATCTGCGCGATCCCGGTGCCCAGCAGGATCCGGCTGGTGCGGGCGGCGATCCAGGTGAGCGGGGTGAAGGCGTCGGAGCCCCAGGCCTCCGCCGTCCAGACGCTGTGGTAGCCGAGGCTCTCGGCCTCGACGGCGAGGTCGACGAAGCCGGGGGAGGGGGCGGCGCCCCAGTAGCCGAGTGCGAGCCCGAGGCGCATGGTGGGGACCCCCAAGGTATCCGTTATCTGATGGACCGTCAGTTCTGCTTGGGGGTGAGCGTAGGGCGCGGGACGTGAGGCCACAACGGGCGCGGGCCGGGACAGTGGGTACTGTCCCGGCCCGCGCCCGTGTCGGTTGCGGCTACGGCTGCCGCCGCGCTGTGCGCGGCGCGTGGTCAGCCGCGCTGGATGCCCGAGGTGTCCGAGAGCAGCCCGCGCTTGCCCTCCTGGGTCTGGGTCAGCAGGGCGTCACCGCGCTGCGCGATGGCCAGGTACCAGGTGCCGGGGACGAGTTCCCCGACCGAGGGACCACCGGAGTCGCCCTCCGGAGCCAGCGAGCGGGGCGCCGGCACGGCGAACCAGAACGGCGCGAACGCCGGGGCGGCCGGGTTCTCCGCCGCCGGTGCGGGCTCCGGCTGCTCCGCGCCCTTCTCCAGACTGTGCGGCTGGGCCGCTGCTCCTGCCGCAGCAGCTGCGGCGGGCGTCTCCGCTGCGGCCTGCTCCTCCGCGGCGGCGGAGGACTGCGGCTTCACCACCGGGGTGAGCAGCGCCGTCGCACTGTCCTCGCGCTCGCGGGGCGGGGCGTCCTGCGGGGTCGCGGCGGGAGCCGGTGCGGGAGCGGGTGCGGGGGACGGCGCGGGCGCCGGGGCTGCTGCCGCGGCGGGCTGCGGGTAGCCGTAGCCGCTGGGCTGCGGCTGGTACGCCTGGGCCGGGTTGGGGCCGGGCGCGGGGGCGACCGGTCCGCTGAAGGGCTGTCCCGGCTGGGCCTGCTGCACCGGCTGGCCGTGGTGGAACTGCTGCGCGGGCTGCGGCTGGTAGGGCTGCTGACCGGGCTGACCGGGATGTCCGACCTGCCCGGGCTGACCAGGCTGACCGTACGTCGGGTAGCCGCCGGGGCCGGTCATCTGCTGCGGACCCGTCGGCGACGCGGCGGTCAGCGGGGCGGCCAGTGCGGGCAGCAGCGGCGTCGCGATCGCGGCGCCCGCCGTCAGCAGGGCGAACAGGAAGCCGAGATAGGCCCCGAACGAGTGACTGAGCAGCGGGGACGGGGTGGAGAACAGCGACCACAGCGAGGACCACAGCGATGCGACGGTCAGGACCGTGCCCCAGTGCGCCAGTTCGATTCCTGCGACCTTGGGAGCCTGCGGCGCCAGCCGGCCGACCAGTACCAGCGCTGCGCCGATCACGCCGAGGAAGAACACTGCGGGCAGCAGCGGGAAGAAGCTGCCGTGCCAGGCGTTGGCGGTGCAGCTGCCGGTGGAACCGCAGTCTGCGCTGTAGTAGGGCAGGAACGAGGAGATCAGCAACAGGAGCGCCGCAGCCGCGAGCGCCGCGTCTCCCCTGGTGACGGTTCTGGGGTTCACCGTGAGAGCCCTCTCGTGATTGGTGGGGCGGAAGCTTGGACCGCCCATAGCGTACGGTGCTCGGGCTTTGAACGGAGACGTCTGGATCATTCCGGTTTCGTGTGCGCGTCAAAGTCGCTGCCGGTGACGGCGCTGCCGACGCCGCCGACGGGCTGCGGCACGCGGCGGACGGTCCGTCAGTTGCCGCTCTTCAGGAAGGTGGTGATCCCGTTGACGACCCCCTGTGCGGCCAGCTGCCGCCAGGACGCGCTGGTCATCTCCTTCGCGTCGGTGGCGTTGCGCATGTTGCCGCACTCGATGAAGACCTTGGGCACGGTCGACAGGTTCAGGCCGCCCAGGTCGCTGCGCACGTCCAGGCCGGACCCGTCGCTGATGTAGTTGGCGAAGGGCTCGCCGGTCACGCTGTGGAACGCCGAGCGCACGTCGAGGCCCAGCGAGCGGGAGGGGGCGACGATGGCGCGGTTGTCTGCGGCGCCCTCGTCCACTGCGGCCGGGAGGATCACGTGGAAGCCGTGGTCGCTCGCCCCGGCGCCGTCGCCGTGGATGGAGATCGCCGCATCGGCGTGGGCGGCGTTGCCGATGGCGGCGCGCTCGGTGACGCACGGTCCCCAGGCGCGGTCGCCGTCCTGGGTGAACACCACCTTGGCGCCCTCGGCCTCCAGCAGGGTGCGGGCCCGCCGGGCCACGTCCAGGGTGAAGTCCGCCTCCAGGTAGCCGGCGTTGGTCTCGGTCCCGGTGGTGTCGCAGTTGGTCGTGCCGTTGCCGATCTGGACCAGCTTGTTGATCTCGGTCGCGTACCTGCCGTTGTCGGGGTTGTGGCCCGGGTCGATCACCACGGTCTTCCCCGCCAGGGGGTGCCCGGCGGATACCGCCGGGGCCTTGCCCGCGGCGGAACTCGACGCCGAGGCCGAGCTCGCTGCCGAGGTCGACTTCGAGGCGGGGGAGCGGGTGGCGGTCGGATGCGAGGAGGACACCCCGGCGTTCCCGGAGCCGGCCGCCGGGGAGGACGAACCCCCGGGCTGCGCTCCCGCGTCGACGGTGGCGAGGCCGGGGCCGGGGCCGCCGCCCACCGCCACGCTGTGCCCGCTGTCCTGCGGTCCGGCTACGGCCTTCCAGCCCAGCCAGCCGGCGAACCCCAGCGGCACCAGGGCGGCCAGCACCACGGCGGTGGTCGCTGCCCGGCCTCGGCGGCGGCGCTGCTCTGGGACGTCGTAACGGTCCAGCGGGTGTTCAGATCTCACCGTCTGTCCTTGTCGCCAGGCCGTACTGCGTCGCGATCGGATTCCAGGCCGCGACGAAGCTCTTCTTGTCGGTGGTGGCGGAGGTGCTCTGACTCAAACCGTTGTTCCAATCGGCATTGTGCGGGGAGTTGCCGGGGGTGCAGCCGCCGTTGGCCATCGCTCCCGCCCAGTTGGCGAAGTCGGTGTCGGCCGCAGCCGACTCGGACCAGGCGCGGCTCAGTGTCTGCAACGCGGCCGCGGCTCCGGCCGGGAGCTGCGACACGTCGAGCGAGGCCGCCTGCTGGGAGAGCGACTGCCTGGCCTGCGCGGCCTGGTTCAGCACGCTCTGCGCATTGGAGACCGCACCGGAGTCGGTGCAGTTGTCGACCGCCTGGACGGCGTTGGCGACCTGCGAGCGGGAGCTCGCCGAGGTGGAGAGCAACTGGTCGACGGCAGCGGCCTGGGACCGTGCCTGCGCCGTGTCGCTCGCCGATGGGCTCGCGGACGCGCTCGCCGAGGCGGAGGCCGAGTCCGAGGGATTGGCGCTGTCCGAGGGCGAACCGGCGGACGACCCGGACGGGGTGGCGCCGGTGGTCGCCACCGGTGGCGTGGAGGTGTGGCCCGAGGCCTGCTTGTTGTCCTTGGTCAGGCCGAGGCCCCAGACCACGCCGACGCCCAGCAGCGCGGCGACCACGACGACCAGGGCGATCAGCAGCGGAAGGTTTCTGCGGCCGCCGTCACCGCCGCCGGGGTCCTCGGGGCCGTTGGGGCCACTGGGGCCACCGGGATAGGCGGGCGGCTGACCGAACTGCTGGTGCTGCGGTTGGAGCGGGTAGAGCGGAGGCTGACCGGGCTGCTGGCGCGGGCCGGGGCCCGGACCTTGGCCGTAGCCCGGTCCGTACCCCTGGCCGGGCATCGTCGCACCTTGGCCCTGGCCCTGGTAGGAGGCCGGGGGGCTGCCGGGCGGCGGGCCGTAGGACGGGCCGGCCGGGGCTCCCGGCGCGCGGTAGCCCGGTGCGCCGTAGCCGGGAGCGCCGTAGCTCGGCGAGCCCTGTCCCGGCTGCGGGTAGCCGTATCGGGCCCCGGGCGCGGTCGGGGGCGCTTGGGGGGCGGGCGGCGGCGTCCGGGGCGCCTGGGGCAGCTGGGGAGGCCGGGACGCCTGCTGCGCCTGAGGCTCGGTGACCTTCGGGAGGTCCTTGGCCGTGGGGACGTAGGGGCGGCCCGCCGCCGGGTCGGACTGCGTCGGCGGCGACTGCGGCGACGGCACATTCGGCTGCGCGGGCGGGACCGGGGGAATGACCGAGGTCGGCGCATCGTCGGAGGCCGGGGCCGGGACGGCGGGGGCGGGGCTGGTGGGGCCGCCCGAGCCGGAGCCGCCGGCGACTGTCGGCCGGGTCGGAAGGGTCGACTGGAGCGGAAGGGTCGGTGGGGCCGAAGGGACCGGCGGAACAGGCGGAGGCGACAGGTCGGAGGCCGCCCGCGGGTCGTCCGCGGACCCGGCGCCCTGCGGCCGGCCCTCCGGGCCCTGCGCGGACTCCGGGCTCGCCGGAGACTCCGGCGTCTCCGGCGTTGCCGGATTCTCCGGGCCCTCCGGGGGCTCCTGCCTCTGCCACATCGCGGCTGTCTTCGGGTCGCGGCGGCGTACCCAGCCCCCCGCGCCGTTCCTGGCTGTGGGGTCCCATACCGCGGGCGCGGTCTCCTCCGGTTCGGCCATTGCCGGTCCCTCCCCGCCTCCCGCATGCGTGACTGTTCCCGCAACCGTACCGAAGGCGGCCTCCGAGGTGCGGAGCTTGTCCGTGATCAGTGCCGGTGCGGGACGGGCGGGTACCCTGGCCCGCGCCGTGCGCCGGTACCGCTACCCCCGCCGCAGCACCCGCAGCGAGCCCGTCACCGAGACCTCGACGAAGCCCTCGGCGAGCGCACGCAGGTACACCCGGTACGGGGCCTGGCCGCCGTCGGCCGGATCGGGGAACACGTCGTGGACCACCAGCAGCCCGCCCGGGGCCAGATGCGGCGTCCAGCCCTCGTAGTCGCCGGTGGCGTGCTCGTCGGTGTGACCGCCGTCGATGAACACCAGCCCCAGCGGCGTCCCCCACACGGCCGCCACCTGCGGCGACCGGCCCACCAGGGCGATCACATGGTCCTCGAGACCGGCCGCGTGCAGGGTCCGGCGGAACCGGGGCAGAGTGTCCATCCGCCCGACCTCGGGGTCGACCAGCGAGGTGTCGTGGTACTCCCAGCCGGGCTGCTGCTCCTCGGAGCCGCGGTGATGGTCGACGGTCAGCGCGACCACGCCCGCCCGTCGAGCGGCATCGGCGAGCAGGATGGTGGAGCGCCCGCAGTACGTCCCCACCTCCAGCAACGGCAACCCGGTCCGGGCAGCGGCCTCGGCCGCCACGCCGTAGAGGGCCAGCCCCTCGTCCACCGGCATGAACCCGGTCGCCGCCTCGAACGCCGCGAGCACTCCGGCAGAGGGCGCATCGGCTGAGGTCGCGCCGCTACTGGCCGCCGTGTCGGTGTCCGTCATGCTCGCCGCTCCTGCCTGTGACTTCCTGCGTTCCGCGTTCCGGAGTGGACACTACTGGACGGTCCGCGGGGGACGGTTACCGGTTCGACGGCTGCAGACGTTCCGGTTCTGCGGGTGATTGCCCCGAAGTGTCGGTCGGTCGAATTAACGGGCGGGGGGTTTCCGAAAGCTGGAACGGGTTCTAATCTGACGGTGCGTCAGATTGTGGGCGGCGTACGCCACCGGGGCGACCTGAGCTGAAGGGGAGCGCATGGCCATAGGGATCAGCGAGGACCATCGCCAGCTGCAGGCGGCCGTGCGGGGCCGGTTGGAGCGGGAGGTTCCGCCGGAGGTCGTGCGTGACGGGTTCGGGGAGCACGGGCGTGCGCCGGTGCGCCATGGTCGGGCGGAGTGGTGGGACGGGCTGGCCGGGCAGGGGCTGTTGGGGTTGCACCTGCCCGGCGAGTTCGGCGGAGGTGGGGGAGACCTGCTGGACCTGGCCGTGGTCCTGGAGGAGACGGGCCGTGCGGTGCTGCCGGGCGCCTATCTGCCGACGGTGCTGGCGTCCACCGTGCTTGCCGCCGCCGGCGGGGCGGAGGCCAAGCGGCGGCTGGCCGCGCTGGCCGAGGGGAGCTGCACCGGGGCGCTGGCGTTGGAACCGGGGGGTCTGCGTGCCGAGCCGGTCACCGGTGGGTGGCGGCTGAGTGGGGACGCCGGCCCGGTGCTCGGGGGTGACCAGGCGGATCTGCTGCTGCTCGCCGCGGCGCTTGAGGGCGGGGAGTCCGCCTGGTTCGCCGTGGAGGCCGCCGAACCGGCCGTCCGGCCGCTGCCGGCGCTGGACCTGACCCGGGGCGTGGCGTCCGTCGAGGCCGACGGGCTGCGGGTGGGGGAGGAGCAGCGGCTCGCCGTCGACGCCGAGCAGGTGGCCGCGCTGGCGTCGGTGGTGCTTGCGGCGGAGGCCTGCGGGATCGCGGGGTGGGCGCTGGACACGGCTGCCGGCCATGCCAGGGTCCGCGAGCAGTTCGGGCGGCCGATCGGGAAGTTCCAGGCGGTCAAGCACCTCTGCGCCTGGATGCTGGTCCGTGCCGAGGCGGCACGCGCGGCGACCTGGCAGGCGGCGCGTGAACCGGAGCCCCTGGCCGCGGCGATCGCTGCGGCGCTGGCGCTGGAGGCGGCGTTCGAGAACGCCAAGGACTGTATCCAGGTGCTCGGCGGAATCGGTTTCACCTGGGAGCATCCGGCGCATCTGCGGTTGCGCCGGGCACTGGCGGTGCGTCAGTTCCTGGGCATCGGGGCCGCGCTGAACGGGCGGGTGGCTCGGATCGCCGGGGAGCGGGGCCTGCACCGCCCGGCGCTGGAACTGCCGCCCGAGGCCGAGGAGTTCCGTACCGCGCCGCGGGCCGCGGCGGCGGCCGTGCAGGGGCTGGCGCCGGCCGAGCAGCGCCGCAGGCTGGCCCCGGGCGGCTGGACGGCTCCGCATCTGCCGCCGCCCTACGGGCTGGGGGCGGATGCGCTGCGGCAGTTGGTGGTCGAGCAGGAGCTGCGGGCGGCGGGGGTGGTGCTTCCGGACCTCACCATCGGCACCTGGGTGATCCCCTCCATCGTCGCCCATGGCACGCCGGAGCAGCGCGAGCGGTTCGTGATGCCGACGCTCAAGGGTGAACTGACGTGGTGTCAGCTGTTCTCCGAGCCCGAGGCCGGCTCCGATCTCGCCTCGCTGCGCACTCGGGCCGTCCGGCTGCCGGACGGGTGCTGGCAGGTGGACGGGCAGAAGGTGTGGACGTCGAGTGCGCGCACCGCGGACTTCGGGATCCTGCTGGCGCGGACCTCGCCGGACCGGCCCAAGCACCAGGGGTTGACCTACTTCCTTGTCGACATGCGGACGACTCCAGGTATCGACATCCGGCCGCTGCGCGAGCTCACCGGCGACGCGGTCTTCAACGAGGTGTTCCTCGACGGTGTGGTGCTTCCGGCTGACGCGGTGGTGGGCGAGGTCGACGGCGGTTGGCGGGTGGCCAGGCACACCCTGGGCCATGAGCGGGTGCACATGGCGGACTCCAGTCCGACCGCCGACGCGGTACGGCGGCTGCTGACCCTGCCGGGCGCGGACAGCGAGCGGAGCACCCGCCTGGGCCGGCTGGTCGCCGTCGAGCACGCGCTGGCCTGCATCGACCTCAGGACGGCGCTGAGCAGCCTGGACGGTCTCGACCCCGGCCCCGGTGCCAGCGTCCGCAAGCTGCTGTCCGCTCCGCACGCCCAGAACGTGGCCGAGCTGGCGCTGGAGCTGTGCGGTCCGGCGGGCGCGGTGGCGGAGGGGGTGGGCGGTCAGGCGGCCCGGGCCTTTCTGATGGCGCGCTGCCTGACCATCGCGGGCGGTACCACGCAGGTGCAGCTGAATGTCGTCGCGGAGCGGATCCTCGGCCTGCCGAGGGACTGAGCCGCCGCCGGGCGGACGGGAAAGTCACGACCATGGACTGGAGTGGGGCAATGCCTGGAAAGAGCTACCTCGTCGGCGTCGGCATGACGAACTTCGAGAAGCCGGAGAGCCGGGACTGGCAGTATTGGGACATGGCCCGCGAGGCGGGGCAGGCCGCGCTGGCCGACGCCGGGATCGACTACGCGCTGGTCGAACAGGCCCCGGTGGGCTACTGCCAGCAGCAGTCGACGGCGGGCCAGCGCGCCGTCTACGAGCTGGGCCTGACCGGCATCCCGGTCTACAACGTCAACAACAACTGCGCGACCGGCTCCACGGCGCTGATGATGGCCCGCCAGTTCGTCGCCGGCGGGATCAGCGACTGCGTCCTGGCGCTGGGCTTCGAGAAGATGAGCCGGGGCGCGCTCGGCGCGGGCGCGGGGGCCGGTGATTTCGCGACCAGTCCGGTGGCCCGGCACTACGGGGTGATGGCGGCCAAGCATGGCTTCGCCGCGACGCCGCCGACCGCGCAGATCTTCGGCAACGCCGCCCGGGAGCACATGGAGCGCTACGGCACCACCGCGGAGCAGCTGGCCCTGGTCGGGGTGAAGAACCACCGCCACTCGGCCGCCAACCCCCGGGCCCAGTTCCGCGACAGCTACACCCTGGAGCAGGTGCTGGCGTCCAGGACCATCCACGACCCGCTGACCAAGCTCCAGTGCTCGCCCACCTCGGACGGCGCCGCGGCGGCGGTCGTGGTCTCGGAGCGCTTCGTGGAGCAGCACGGTCTGCAGGACCGCGCCGTGGAGATCCTGGGCCAGGCGATGACCACCGACACCGAGGCCAGTTTCGGCTCGGGATCGTCCATCGACGTGGTCGGCAAGCCGATGAGCCGGGCCGCCGCACTGGCGGTGTACCGGCAGTCGGGGCTCGGCATCGAGGACGTGGACGTGGTCGAGCTGCACGACTGCTTCTCCGTCAACGAGCTGCTGACCTACGAGGCGCTGGGCATGTGCGCGGACGGCGAGAGCGGCAAGCTGGTCGCCGAGGGCGCGACGACCTACGGCGGACGGTGGGTGGTGAATCCGTCCGGGGGCCTGATCTCCAAGGGGCATCCGCTGGGCGCCACCGGGCTGGCGCAGTGCGCCGAACTGGTCTGGCAGCTGCGCGGCGAGGCGGGGGAACGCCAGGTCGCGGGCGCCAGGGTGGGCCTGGCCCACAACATCGGGCTGGGCGGCGCCGCCGTGGTGACCATGCTGCGGCGCTGACCTGCCGACGGCCTGCCGAGGGCGGGCCGACGGCCGGTCAGGTGGCTCGGGGGAGTTCTCAAGGGCCCCGCGATGCGTTATACCTGACGGTGAGTCAGATGAAACACGTTCTACTAAGGTGCCAGCAGGGGTTCCAGCGGGAGCCCCACCACCAGACCCGCGGGTGCGGCCGTCCCACGGAGCCGTGGCCCGCGCAGAGCGGCCCCGACGCGTACGACGGTGCGGACGGACGCGTCGGGGTCCACCAGACGGCACGACACGAGGAGAGCAGGACCGATGCCCATCGACGCCGCCACGGCACTCGCGGCCCCGCCGCGCACCACCGACCTGGCCTGGGAGGCCAAGGACGTCCTGCTCTACCACCTGGGCGTCGGCGCCGGGGCCCAGCGCCCGGCCACCGACCCGGACGAGCTGCGCTACACCTACGAGAAGGACCTCCAGGTGCTGCCCAGCTTCGTCACCGTGGCCGGCGGCGGACTGGCCAAGGCGGGTGCCTTCACCCTGCCGGGGCTGGACATCAACCTCGCCCAGGTGCTGCACGGCGGCCAGCGGATCGAGCTGCACCGGCCGGTCCCGGCCGAGGGCCGGGCCGTCCTCACCAGCAGCCTCGCCGCGGCGTACGACAAGGGCAAGGCGGCGGTGCTGGTGATGCGCGGCGAGGCCGCCGACGAGGCGGGTCCGCTGTGGACCACCGACACCGAGATCTTCGTCCGCGGCGAGGGCGGCTTCGGCGGGGAGCGCGGCGAGAGCAACCGGATCGCGCTGCCCGAGCGGGCGCCCGAGTGGGAGCGCGAGGTCCCGGTCCGCCACGACCAGGCACTGCTCTACCGGCTCTCCGGCGACTGGAACCCGCTGCACGCCGACCCCGACTTCGCCAAGCTGGCCGGCTTCGACCGCCCCATCCTGCACGGGCTCTGCTCGTACGGGACCACCCTGAAGGCCGTCGTGGACACCGTCCTCGGCGGCGACGCGAGCCGCGTCCTCAGCTACAGCACCCGCTTCGCCGGGATCTTCTTCCCCGGCGAGACGCTCCGGATCCGGGTCTGGGACGAGGGCGGCAGCAGGCTCCTGGTCTCCGCGACCTCGGTGGACCGCGCCGACGCGCCGGTCCTCGCCGACACCGTCATCACCTACCACTGAGCGCCGGCACCGAGCGCCCAGCACCGAGAACCGACCCACCGACCCACCCGATCCGCACCAGCCACAGGGGAGCAGCCATGCGCGCAGCAGTCCTGCACGAGACAGGTCAGGAGAAGCTCGAGGTCCACGAGGGGGTCACCCTTCCCGAGGTGGGCCCCGGCAAGGTCAAGGTCCGGCTGCGGGCGGCCAGCCTGTGCCACTCCGACCTGTCCGCGATGAGCGGCGTGCTGCCGCAGCCCGCCCCCTTCGTGCCGGGCCACGAGGGCGCCGGCGAGGTGACCGAGGTCGGCGAGGGCGTCGAGGGGCTGGCCGTCGGCGACCATGTCGTCGTCTGCTGGATGCCGCCCTGCGGCAGGTGTCCCAGCTGCGTCCGGGGCGAGGGCAACCTGTGCCTGGCCGGCTTCGCCAACATGGGCAGCCCCAACTACCACCACGACGGCACCGACATCTTCGGCTTCTCCGGCACCGGGACCTTCGCCGAGGAGAGCGTGGTGGCGGCCGGCTGCGCGGTGAAGCTGCCGGACGACGTGCCGTTCGAGGTCGGCGCGCTGATCGGCTGCGGGGTGACCACCGGCGTGGGCGCGGCGATCCACACCGCGAAGGTCGAACCGGGCTCCTCGGTGGTGGTGATCGGCTGCGGCGGGGTGGGCATCGCCGCCATCCAGGGCGCCAGAGTGGCCGGCGCCGCGCAGATCGTCGCGGTGGACCCGGTCGCCGGCCGCCGGGAGTGGGCGCTGCGCTTCGGCGCGACCGAGGCGGTGGCACCCGAGGGACTGGCCGAGGTGCAGCAGCGGCTGACCGGCGGCGAGGGCTTCGACTACGCCTTCGAGGTCGTCGGCCGCTCGTCCACGGTCAGGGCGGCGTACGACGCGGTACGGCGCGGCGGCGCGCTGGTGGTGGTCGGCGCGGGGGCCATGGACGACATGGTGCAGTTCAACATGTTCGAGCTGTTCTTCAACGAGAAGCGCATCCTGCCCTCGCTCTACGGCGGCACCGACGTGCTCCGCGGCTACCGCACCGTCATCGACCTGTGGCGGGCTGGACGGCTGGACCTGGAGGGCATGGTGACCCACCACGTCCGGCTGGAGGGGATCAACGACGCGGTGCAGCAGATGCGCAGCGGCGAGGCCCTCCGCACCGTCATCGACCTCTGAGACCCCAGACCTTGATACCCCCAGACCCCGGCGAAGGAGTCACCCCGGTATGAGCACCTCTCTCTCCGGCAGGACCGCGATCGTCACCGGTGCGGGCCGCGGCCTCGGCCGCGCCGAGGCGCTGGAACTGGCCAGGCTCGGCGCCAATGTGGTCGTCAACGACTTCGGCGCGCCCGGCCGGGACGGCAGCGGCGGGGCCTCGGCCGCCCCGGCGGACCAGACCGTCGCGGAGATCGTCGCCGAAGGCGGCCGGGCGGTGGCCCACTACGGCGACGTCGCCGACCTGGACGCCGCCCGCGCCCTGGTCGACCTGGCCGTGGACACCTACGGGCAGCTCGACATCCTGGTCAACAACGCCGGCATCCTGCGCGACCGGATGGTCTTCTCGATGACCGAGGAGGAGTGGGACTCGGTCGTCCACGTCCACCTCAAGGGCCACTTCGCGACGACCCGCTTCGCCGCCGCGCACTGGCGCGAGCGCTCCAAGGCCGCGGGCGGGCCGGTGTACGGACGGATCGTCAACACCTCCTCGGAGGCGTTCGTGGCCGGCTCGGCCGGGCAGCCCAACTACGCCGCCGCCAAGGGCGGCATCGTCGGGCTGACGATGAGCTGCGCCTCGGCGCTGGCCCGCTACGGGGTGACGTCCAATGTGATCTGCCCGAGGGCGCGCACCCGGATGACCGACGACGTGTTCGTGGGATCGATGGGCGCTCCCGAGCAGGGGTTGGACCCGCTGGCGCCGGAGCATGTGTCACCGCTGGTCGGCTATCTGGCCTCGCCCGCCGCCGAGCGGGTCAACGGCCAGCTGTTCGTGGTGCACGGCGGGATGGTCGCGATCCTGGGACAGCCGCCGGTGCTGGCGAAGTTCGACACCGCCAAGGACCAGTTCACCCCGGCCGAGCTGGACGATCTGCTCAGCCCCTTCTACCAGGGGCGCACCCCGGGCGACGGCTACGCCAACCTCGCCGTCCTGGGCCTGCGGCACGGGAGTTGACGGACCGTCGGGTACTACCGGGAGGTCGGGTACTGGCGGCCGCCGTTCCGCAGGGGTCGTGTCCTGCGGAACGGCGGCAGGTCAGTCGGCCACCGTCCCGTTGTGCAGCACCCGGCGGTGCCGGCCGTGGCCGGCCGGTTCACGCCGGCCCTCCACGTCGTCGTCGGCCACCGAGCCGCGGTGCTTGCCCGCGGTGTCGAACCGGTCGTGCGTGTCCCCCGGAGCAGCGTCCAGGCGGTTCTCAGTGATGTCTGTGAGGGCATCTGACATGAGAAGTCGTCTCTCCGTTGTGTGAGCTTCAATGCCTTTGTTGCGTCATCTGTCGTGATCACCCTATGCAATGCACCCTGCTCGGGTCCTGTCGGGTCTGTAACAAAGCGTCCACGATCGGTACTCGCCGGTACGTTCCCTCGGGCACGGATCCGGGTGCGGATCCGCATCTGCATCACGGGTGCGGTCAGGTCGGGCGCCCGGTCCGCAGGAAGCCTGCCAGCAGTTCGTGCAGCACCGGAGCGCCGTCCTCCGCCAGCACCTCGTGGCCCGCCCCCGCGGCCTCCACATAGCGGAAGTCGGCACCCTCGGTGTGGCCCATCCGCAGCAGTTCCTGACGCAGCGTGCGCGACTGCGTCACCGGCACCACCTCGTCCCGGTCGCCGTGCACCACCAGCAGTGGCGCGGCCAGCCGGTGGCACACCCGCAGGACGTCCCGGGCGCCGCTGCCGTCCTCCGGTTCGTGCGCCCCGCCGAGACGCTGCGTCAGCGCCCGGACGGCGGGGCCGGCCTCGGCCAGCAGCCGCGGACCGGACAGGAACGGTGCGACCACCGCGCAGCGGGCGATCTGCTCCGGCGCCGAACAGGCGGCCAGCAGGGCCAGGAACGCCCCGTAGCTGACCCCGAACAGTGACGCCGGCTCAAGTCCCAGCGCCGCCCGCTGGCCGCTCACCGACGACAGCAGCGCCAGCACGTCGTCCAGGTCGGGACCGCCCCAGGCGTTCTGCAGCGCCTGCGCGTACTCGACGCCGTAGCCGGTGCTGCCGCGCTGGTTGACCGCGACCACGGCCAGGCCCTCGCCGGCCATCCGCTGCAGCGCCGGATCGAACTCCAGCCGCCAGGCGTCCGCCGGACCCCCGTGCAGCGCGACCACCAGGTGCTGCGCCGTCAGCCAGGTGTCCCCGCCGTAGACCACGGCCTCCATCGGACCGACCGCTCCGGCCAGTTCCACGGTGCGGGCGCCGTGCCAGCGGCCGCCGTCGCCCGGCGCAGCACTGCCGTCCAGCCGCCAGCCGGACGCCGTGCCGGCCCGGCTCTCGCGGAGCGCCCGGGGCGACGGGAGTATCCGGATGACGCTGCCCATCCCGGCGGCGCCGCCCTGCAGCGGGGCAAGTCGCAGCGGCATCGTCGGCACCGGCTCCTCGGCCTCCGGCGGACCCTCCAGCAGCCGGTCCACCTGCACGGTGGCGATGCCCGCCGGATGGTCCGGGGAGGAGTAGGGCAGCCGCAGCCCGGCCGCCGACCAGTGGCCCACGCCGCCCAGCCGCCCCGCCGGCACCGGCAGCGTCTCCAGCTGCCCGGACGAGGGCCGCCAGGTCGCCAGTGTGGAGCCGGCCCCCCAGTCGCCCTGCAGGGCCACCCGCTGCTCGGCCGCCGGAAGCCCGGCCCGGCCCGGTTCGATCGCCACCGGCCGCAGGAACTCCCTGGTCCGGTGCAGGCAGTCGGGGAAGCGCAGCGGTTCGTCGCCGCCGAGGACGCCCCAGCCCAGGCGGTCCTGTCCCGGGGCGTCGCTGCGCACCAGGATCAGCCCGCTCGCCGGGTCCGCGGCGACCAGGCGGTCGTTGCTGCCGGGGGCCAGCTCCAGGAAGGGGCTGACCGACCCGGTGGCCAGGTCCAGCACCACCGTCCGCACCGAGGGCACGGTGGGTCCCCCGGTGGCGCCGGGCACCAGATGGTCCAGGGCCAGCATCCGGCCGCCCCGGTCCAGCCAGACCCCGCCGCCGGACATCCCGGCGAACTCCGCGACCTGCTGCGGCTGCACCCCGCCGTCGGCGCTCACCAGCCAGACCGAGGTCACCGCGCGGCCGTCGCTGCCCAGCGCCACCGCGACCGGCGCGCCGGGTTCGGGCGAGGGCATCGCCATCAGCCGCAGCCCGGGCAGCCGCAGCATGCCCACGAAGGTCTCCCGCACCGAGGCGGGGGTGCGCACCACCAGGTCGTACCGGTCGCCCTGGAACCGGCAGACCAGTACCCGGCCGTCGGGCAGCGAGACCAGCTGCGAGCGCAGGCTCTCCGGAGCCGCGCCCGGTGCCTGCGGCAGCGCGACCGGTATGGCCCCGCCACGCTCGGCGCCACCGGGGTCCGTCCCCCCGGCGGCGACCGGGCCGCCGAGGCTGCCGAGACCGCCCACGATCAGACCGCCGACGACCTGCTCCGCGGACTCCTCGTTCGCGGCCGTGTCCAGCCGCCAGCTCTCCACGTACCAGCCGCCCTCGCCCGAGGACGCCATACAGGCCGCGTAGCCGCCGCCGGCCGAGAACGTGAAGCCGACCCGGCGCAGCGCGGGCGCCGCCCTGGTGTGCGGGAAGGAGCCGACGAGAGTGAGAGGTGTCGCAGTCATGGGAGGTCACCAACCAGGTGTCATGGGGGTCGGACCCGAACGGCTCCCCGCCGCGGGTCCGCAGCCGGGACCAACCGAGCGTTGCCGCCCCCGCCGCACCACAGACGCTACTTACGCCACCCCCCGCACCCGAACGGATCGATGCCCCTTCACTCATAAGGGTGAGCCCGTGGATGACCGGGGCCACCGGTGTCCGGGCGGCGGGGGACCACCCGGCAGGAGGGCGGCGGGCGCCGGGCCTGCGTGTAATCTCGACGGGTGCCGATCCTTTCCGACGTCCTCAGCGTGTTCGACGAGCTCTACCCGCCCGCCAGGGCGGAGTCCTGGGACGCGGTCGGGCTGGTCTGCGGGGATCCGGACGCCGAGGTGGGCCGGGTGATGTTCGCCGTGGACCCGGTCGCCGCAGTGGTCGACGAGGCCGTGGAGTGGGGCGCCGACCTGCTGGTCACCCACCATCCGCTGTACCTCCGCGGGGTCACCTCGGTCGCCGCCACCGGCTTCAAGGGCCGCGTCGTGCACACCCTGATCAGGCACGGCGTCGGCCTGCTCACCGCCCACACCAACGCCGACTCCGCCGACCCGGGCGTCTCCGACGCCCTCGCCGAAGCGGTCGGCCTGCGGGTGACCGGACCGCTGATCCCCGACCCGACCGACCCGGCCGGCCGCCGGGGCACCGGACGGATCGGCGAGCTGCCCGCCCCGGAACCCCTCGCCGCCTTCGCCGCCCGGGTCGCCGCCGGACTCCCGGCCACTGTGCAGGGCGTCCGCACCGCGGGCGACCCGGACGCGCCGGTGCGCCGGGTGGCCGTCTGCGGCGGCTCCGGCGACTCCTTCTTCGACGCGGTCCGCGCGGCCGGTGTCGACGCCTACCTGACCGCCGACCTGCGGCACCACCCGGTCTCCGAGGCCCGCGAAGCCAGCCCGCTGGCCCTGCTGGACGCGGCCCACTGGGCCACCGAGTGGCCCTGGCTGCGCAGTGCCGAACGCGAGCTGCTGGCGGCCGCCGGCAAGCACGGCTGGACCCTCGACACCCGGGTGTCCACGCAGGTCACCGACGCCTGGACGCTGCACACGCCGATGCTGGCCGCCGCCCCGTAACAGCCACGCAAGCCCCCTGACCGACCGACGCACCACCCCGAGGAGCACCCCCTGAACGCCGCGCCCGCCGACCAGATCCGCCTGCTCGACCTGCAGGCCCTCGACTCCCGCCTGGACCAGCTCGCCCACCGCTCCAGCACCCTGCCCGAGCACGCCGACATCCAGCAGCGCAGCAGCGACCTGACCGAGCTGCGCTCGCTCACCGTCGCCGCCGAGACCCAGCTCAGCGACACCCGCCGCGAGCTGGTCAAGGCCGAGCAGGACGTGGACCAGGTCCGCACCCGCGCCGCCCGCAACCAGCAGCGGATGGACTCCGGTGCGGTCGGCTCCGCCAAGGACCTCGCCAACCTGCAGCACGAGGTCGGCGCCCTGGCGAAGCGTCAGAGCGACCTGGAGGACGTCGTCCTGGAGATCATGGAGCGGGTGGAGACCGGGCAGGCCCGGATCTCCGAGATGACCGCGCGCCGCGACGACGCCCAGCACAGCCTCGCCGAGGCCGAGACCCGCCGCGACGCCGCCCAGACCGAGATCGACGCCGAGGCCGAGAAGGTCACCAGGGAGCGTGCGGCGGTCGCCGCGGTCATCCCCGCCGACCTGCTGAAGCTCTACACCCGGCTGCGCGAGACCCAGGGCGGCACCGGGGCGGCCCGGCTCTACCAGCGCCGCTGCGAGGGCTGCCGGGTCGAGTTCGCCACCGCTGACCTGCGCACCATCCGCGCCGCCGCGCCGGACGAGGTGGTCCGCTGCGAGAACTGCAGCCGCATCCTGATCCGCACCGCCGACTCCGGCCTCTAGAGAGCGGTCCGGCCCACATGGCGTCCACCCGACGGTTCATCATCGAGGCCGACGGCGGCTCCCGGGGCAACCCGGGGCCGGCCGGCTACGGCGCGGCCGTCCGCGACGGCGACACCGGCGAACTGCTGGCCGAGGCGGCCGAGTTCATCGGCGTGGCGACCAACAACGTCGCCGAGTACCGGGGGCTGATCGCGGGGCTTCGGGCGGCGCACGCGATCGACCCGGAGGCGACGGTCGAGGTCCGGATGGACTCCAAGCTGGTCGTCGAGCAGATGTCGGGCCGCTGGAAGATCAAGCACCCGGACATGCAGCCGCTGGCCGCCGAGGCCCGGGGGATCTTCCCGCGCGGCCGGGTCGGCTACCAGTGGATGCCGCGGGCGCAGAACAAGCACGCGGACCGGCTCGCCAACGAGGCGATGGACGCGGGCAAGGCCGGCAGGCAGTGGGTCGTCGCCAAGCCGCTGCCGCACGCGCAGACGCTGCCGCAGCAACAACCCCAGGAGACGCTTCCCAAGCCGCTCCCGCAGGTTCCTGCCGCCCCCGTGGGCTGGGGCGCTGCCGACATGGGCACCCCCACCACCCTGGTGCTGCTGCGCCACGGCGAGACCGCGCTGACCCCCGAGAAGCGCTTCTCCGGCAGCGGCGGCGCCGACCCCGAGCTGTCCGAACGCGGTCGCGCCCAGGCCGAGCTGGTCGCCGAGGCCCTTGCCGCGCGCGGCACCGTCCAGGCGATCGTCAGCTCGCCGCTGCTCCGCTGCCGGCAGACCGCGCAGGCCGCGGCGGACCGGCTCGGTCTGGAGGTGCGGATCGAGGAGGGGCTGCGGGAGACCGACTTCGGCACCTTCGAAGGGCTGACCTTCGCCGAGGCCAAGGAGCGGTTCCCGGCCGAACTCGACGCCTGGCTGGCCTCGGCCGACGCCGCACCCCCGGGCGGCGAGAGCTTCACCGCCGTCGCCCGCCGGGTCTCGGTCGCCCGCGACCGGCTGCTGGCCCGCTACCCGGGTCGGACCGTCCTGGTGGTCTCCCATGTCACCCCGGTCAAGACCCTGGTCAGGCTGGCCCTGGGGGCTCCGCCGGAGTCGCTGTTCCGGATGGAGCTGTCGGCGGCCTCGTTCTCCGCGATCCAGTACTACGCGGACGGCAACGCGTCGCTGCGGCTGCTGAACGACACCGCACACCTGCGCTAGGCCGCTGCACCGTCAGGGGCGCGGGGAACTGCGCGAGAAGCCCCTACGGCTCGCAGTCAAGATCCGTCAGAAGCCTGTCACAGCTCGCTGACGACGACGTCGAGCGTCCAGGCCTTCCCCGCCGCGGGTGCCTCGGCTTCCACGGTGTACTTCAACTCCCGCAGTACGTCCACGAGTTCGGCGGGGGAGCCCGGCTCGGCCGAGGACTCCAGCAGCTCTCTGACGATTCGTCCCTTTGTCGCCTTGTTGAAGTGGCTCACCACCGTCCGCGTCAGCACCCCGCGCACCTCGCGCTCGTGCAGCACCCGCACCATGGCGGTCCGTCCGGCGACCTCCCCCTGCGGGCGCCACAGCGCCGCGTACGCCGACGACCGCAGGTCCAGCACCAGCCCGCCGCCGGCAGCGCGCGGCATCGCCTCCGCCGTCTCCTTGCGCCAGTAGCTGCCCAGCGGTCCCAGCGGCGGCAGCTTCACCCCGCCCGAGCAGCGGTACGGCGGGATCCGGTCACTGATCCGGACCGGACCCCACAGTCCCGAGAACACCAGCAGCGAGCGCTCGGCCCGGGCGTAGGCCTCGGGGCTGAGCGTGGACAGCTCCAGCGCGTCGTACAGGACGCCGGTGTAGAGCTCGCCGGCCGGCAGCGTCGGGGCCGTGCGCAGCACCGCGTTGCGGGCGATCTCCCCGCGCAGCCCCGGGCTGAGTCCGAGCACCGCTGCGGCCCGGTCCTCGTCACCGCTGGTGCACAGCGCGACCAGCGCGGCCAGGACCCGGGTCCGGGCCGGGCCGAGCTCCGGCAGGACCAGTCCGTCCAGCGCCAGCGGAGCCCCCGATCCGGTGACGGCCTTTCCCTCGGACGGCGGCAACAGCACCAGCACAGCAGTACCCCTCGGTGACGCGGCGGATCGGGAAAACGGCGGGGACCGATCGAGAACGGCCCCCGCGTCACTGTAGGGCCTGATGCCGCCGGGGCGAATCCAAACCAATCCACCATCGCTGGGCCCTATATCACGTGAGTCTGTGTTTGATATTGACGGTTGCTGTGTGTTTTGGTTCGCTAGATCACGCCCTGCGCAGGGAGCACTGCCTGCACTGCCGAACCACACCTGTCCGTTCCACCCACTCGGATACAGGAGAAGGCATGCGCAAGACCTGGGCCGCGTTCGTCGCGGCCGTGCTCACCACGGCGTCCCTCGCCGCCGTCCCGCTCAGCGCCACCCCCGCCGCCGCCCTCGACAACGGCCTGGCGCTCACCCCGCCGATGGGCTGGAACGACTGGAACGCCTTCGGCTGCAACGTCAGCGAGCAGCTGGTCGAGCAGACCGCCGACAAGATCGTCAGCAGCGGTCTGGCGGCCGCCGGCTACCAGTACGTCAACATCGACGACTGCTGGCTCACCCACAGCCGCGACGCCGACGGCAACCTGGTCCCCGACCCGGTGAAGTTCCCCGACGGCATCAAGGGCGTCGCGGACTACGTCCACTCCAAGGGCCTCAAGCTGGGCATCTACGAGACCGCGGGCACCCTCACCTGCGCCGGGTACCCGGGCAGCCTCGGGCACGAGCAGCAGGACGCGGACTCCTTCGCGGCCTGGGGCGTCGACTACCTCAAGTACGACAACTGCAACAACCAGGGCGTGCCGGACCAGACCCGGTACCAGGCCATGGGCGACGCCCTGGCGAAGACCGGCCGTCCCATCGTCTACAGCCTCTGCAGCTGGGGCGACGATTCCGTGGCGAGCTGGGGCGGTTCGGTCGGCAACCTCTGGCGGACCACCGGGGACATCAGCGCCTCGTACAGCTCGATGCTGTCGATCTTCCACCAGAACGTCGGCCTCACCGCCGGTGCCAAGCCCGGCGCCTGGAACGACCCCGACATGCTGGAGGTCGGCAACGGCATGACCCAGACCGAGGACCGCTCCGAGTTCTCGCTCTGGGCCGAGATGGCCGCCCCGCTGATCTCCGGCACCGACCTGCGCACCGCCAGCGCCGACACCCTGGCGATCTACGCCAACAAGGACGTCATCGCGGTCGACCAGGACAGCCTGGGCAAGCAGGCCACCGAGGTCTCCTCGGCCGGCGGCCTGGACGTCCTCGCCAAGCCGCTCGCCGACGGCAGCGTCGCGGTCACCCTCTTCAATGAGAACAGCGCCCCGGCGACCATCTCCACCGACGCCGCCGCGGTGGGACTGGGCAGCGCCAAGGCCTACACCCTGCACGACCTGTGGTCGAAGACGACGACCACGACCAAGGGCGTGATCAGCGCCTCCGTCCCGGGCCACGGCACGGTGATGTACCGGGTCGCGGGCACCTCCAAGCCCAAGCAGTACCCGCCGCAGCTGACCCTGAGCAGCGTGGTGCCGCAGCAGGCGGCGGGCCAGTCCACCACCGTCAACACCATCTTCGTCAACAACGGCGCCGAGACGGTCACCGGCGTCAAGGTCGGGCTCAAGGCCCCGACCGGCTGGACCGTCAAGGCGCTGACCGCGACCAAGGCGGACCGGGTGGCCGTCGGCCACGAGGTCCTCGCCGCCTTCAAGGTGACCGCGCCCGCCACGCTGCCGGCCCCCATCGCCACCTACGACCTGACCGCCACCGCCTCGGCGGGCTGGAGCGGAGGCACCGAGAAGGCCTCCGTCACCGCCTCGACGCTGCTCGCCTCGCCGGTGCAGGCGCCCTGGAAGACCTACACCGACAACACCGCGCTCTTCGGCCAGCAGGGCGCCAACCTGGCCATCAGCGGCGCGGGCGCCGACGTCTACGGCAGCACCGACCAGTACAGCACCATCTACCAGCAGGGCGCCGAGCACGACGGGTCCACCACCATCGTCAAGATCACCGCACAGGCCGACACCAACCCCTGGGCCAAGTCCGGCATCATGATCCGCAACGACATCACCAAGCCCGGCTCCTCGCCCGGCTACGCCATCCTCGCCGAGGCCCCCAGCAAGGGCTACGTCCTGCAGTGGGACAGCAACGGCGACGGGCAGCTCGACAGCAACAGCGCCCCCAGCGACAGCGGCAGCGGCACCGCCAGCTACCCGAGCTGGCTCAAGCTGGTCCGCTCCGGCTCCGCCGTCACCGGCTACTACTCCACCGACGGCAGCACCTGGACCCAGGTCGGCACCGCCACCCTGCCCGGCATCGCCGCCACCGGGGACGTGGGCCTGTTCACCACCTCCCACAGCGACGGCACCAGCGGCGAGGCCGACTTCACCGGCTTCAGCCAGAACTGACGCAGCGTCGGCTGCGCGCACACGGTGCAGCCGCCCATGACCGGGTCGGGGACGTTGAGGGGCGTCCCCGACCCCGCTGCTTCTTCCCGTCCGTCCGGGCCCGCTCCTACCCTGGAATCCGGCAGAGGGGACTGAGCATGACCGAACCCGAGAACGCCCTCACAGGACCGGAGCGAGCCCGGCTGACCGACGCGATGGTGACGGCTCTGCAGGACATCCCCGAACTCAGCAGCAGAGAGGCACGGGCCCTGCTGGTCGATGCGGTGGGCGGCCGGCTCGGCCGCCGGCTGTCACTGCGGGAGCAGCCCACCGCCCGCACCCAGTTGCTGGAACTGTTCCACCAGTGCTCCAAGGAGGAGGACGGGGTGGACGCCTTGGCCGAGGCCGTGTCTGCACTCGCGGGGCGTTCTCGCGCGACGGAGGACGTGCGGGAGTTGGCTGGGGCCTGGCGCCGGGCCGGGGAGGCGTGGACGTCGGTCCGCTTCACGGTGGAACGCACCGATGCCGGCGACCGTGATCGTCGTGCCGACGGCACTCGGCCGCCACCACCCATGCCCATGTTGTCCTCCCCGCCCCACCGGACCGCCATCGGCCGCATTCCCGCCGTGTCCTCGGCTGCTGCCCCGGCAGTCCCCCCGGCCCCTGACCGTTGGGACTTCTTCATCTCCTACACCGGCGTGGACCGCGGCTGGGCGGTGTGGATCGCCTGGCAGCTGGAGGAGGCCGGCTATCGGACCCTGATCCAGGAGTGGGACATCGTTCCTGGCAGCAACTGGTATGCCGTCATGGAACGCGGGGTGCAGCACTGTGAGCGGACCATCGCGCTGCTCTCCCCTGCCTACCTCGACTCCGCCTACGGCTCGCAGGAGCGGCAGGCGGCGCAGCGTCAGGATCCTGGCGGCCTTGCCCGCAAACTGGTACCGATCCGCATCGCCCCCTGCGACCAGTCCGGGCTGTTGGGAGGCGTCGTCTCCTTCGACCTGTTCGACCTGAGTCCCGACCGTGCCAGGGAAGTGCTGTTGGAGAAGATCGCTGCGCTGCTCACCGGTCGCTCCAAACCGCATCTGCCCCCTGCGTTCCCTGCCTGACTGGCTCGCCCGACCGAGGTCTACTCCGGAGCCCCCGCTCCAGCTAACGTTGTGTCAGCGGCCGGGCAGCCAACTCGCAAGTCCGTGAGGCTTCCTGGGGAACCCGGAGTCCTCGTGGGGCAGGAGGCGGTCACAGCGAACGCACCTCACCTCGACGCCGCCGATCCGTCCGGTGACCCCGCGCAGATGGCGCTGCGCATCAGGGAGCGGATCAGAGAACGCATCCGGGACGCCATCGTGGACGCGCTGATGGAAATTCCGGCACTGGAGAGCAGAGAAGCACGAGCCCTCCTGGTCGACCTGGTTGCCGAGGCCACTGGTCGCAGGGTGTCACTTCGTGAGCAGCCGACCGAGCAGTTGCACCTCATCGAGCTCTTCCGATTCTGTGCCGCCGCCGAGGACGGCATCTCCAGCCTCGCCCGTTGTGTGTCGGCCATCGAGCGGGACACCCCGCAGGGCTCCGCCGTCCGGCAGCTCGCCGACGAGTGGAACGCACTGGAGGCAGTACCAGAGCTGATCCACTCCTGGGGTTATCTGGAGCACGTCATGGCCGCGCTGCCGCTGCCGCGGGCGGTCCGTTCGCGCTTCGTCCAGGAGGCCACCAACGCTCAGTTGTCGGCGCCTCCCGCGCACAGCGGTACACCCTGGACGGACCTGTTGTACTTGATGGGGCAGAACGCAGCACCGGCACGGCTGCCGCCCTGGATGCTCTACCTCGAACGGGCGACGTCCTGGATGGAACACGCTGCCGCACTCGAGGTTCGGGCCCGCAACCGCAAGTGGGCGTTCCGTTGGAAGATTGCCGGCGAGCTGGACCGCGCCCGTTGGATATCCCCCGAGCACAGCCCGTTCGTCCCGCCCCGGCACCAGGAGTACCTGGCCATCCAGATATCTCCGGACCCGCTCCAGGAGGAGTACTACACCGTCTCGCACTCCTTCCTCACGGATGCCCGCGATCAGGGCTGGGAACAGGGGGACGTGATGCACAGGGTGTGCCGCTCGGAGTTGGAGCACGCCGTCAGCCGGCTGGTGTCACAGGTGGAACGGGCGAACGGTGACCGCGCCGCCCACCTGGGACTCGAGTTCGTACTCCCTTTCGAACTGCTGAACCTGCCGGTCGACTGGTGGCCCCGTGACGTGGACGAGACGCCGGGTATACCGCTTGCGCTGGACTACCCCGTGGTCGTCCGCAGCCTGGACCGGTTGCTGAACGGCGACTGGCACCGGCGCTGGCGCAACCGCTGGGACCGGTTGCTGATGGGTGGTGCGGTCGGCGCAAGTGTCTGCATCAACGGACCCCAGCATCCGGACGCCGCCTTGCGGAGCCTGGAGGCGAGGCTGAGCGACGAGCAGTATGTCGCGCTGGTCCTCAGCGAGCCTCCCACTCCCGACCGGGAGCAGGGGCACCGGGAAATCCGGGCTGCCCTCCGCAGCGGGCTCCCCGTGGTCATCTGGCACCGCAGCAGCGGCCTCACGTCCGAGTTCAGGGCCGCCCTGGACGATCTGCTGGCAGAGGGCCTGCAGAACCTCCCGGCCAGACTGGCCGCCTTCAGGCGGCAGGCAGCGGGGATCGATCCGGAACGGCAGTCCCAGCACATCGGCCGCCACCTGGCCGTGCTCTGGGACGACCCGGACCACAAGCCCATCCCCAGCACCCCGTACTGACGGTGGACAAAAGAAGATCCAGCGATCGGAGGTGTCTCATGGCAGCGGTGTCGGATCCCCAGCCGCCGATCGGAGGTCGGTCCGGGCTGGAGGACCGCGAGGGTCTGATCGCTGCACTCCGTCGCCTCGTCGCCGCCCTGCCCGGTACGTCGACTGGTGAGCGAGGATCGGACTGGGGCCTGGAGCTGGTCCTGGACCGGGGCCCCACCCAGCCGTTCTGGGAGGACACGCTCCAGGAACTGGTGGTGATTCTCAGCGGCGCGGAGGCCTTCGGCCGCCCTGCTGTGCGGGTGCTGGGGAGCCACCCGAACCCTTCGGACGGTTCCGAGGAGACTCGGAAGGCGGCGGCCCCCTGCCGGGAGGGCGACCGGCGGATCGTGCTGTTCGTGACCGATGGCAGTTCCTCCTCCTGGCGCAGTGGCGCGCTCGAGCCGTTGCTGCGCAGATGGGCCCGGCAGGGGCCGGTTGCCGTGCTCCAACTGCTGCCGATCGCCGCTTGGCAGCCGACTGGCTTCGCCACCTGGCCGGCCCTGGTCAGAGCCCCTGCACCAGGGGTTCCCAATGAGGAACTCGAATGGCGCTACCGAGGTCTCGGACCGGACGATCCTGAGGTGGCAGTCGGTTCGGTGCCGTCGAATCCGGTGGCTGTTCCGGTACTCGCTCTCAGCCGCAGGTCGCTGGACGTCTGGGTGGACCTGCTCACGGGCCCTCAACAACGAGTGGCGCTGCCGGTTGTACCGATCGGCTCGGATCCGTCACCGCCCGCGGATCCGGGCCCCGATCCGGTGGTGCCGCCTGCCGACCGGGTGGCGGTACTGCGGCGGCTGGCGGGTCCGGGGGTGTCGGAGCTCGCCACGGTACTCGCTGCCACCCCGCTGACGCTCCCACTCGTCCTGCGTGTCCAGCGGGTGCTGCTCCCGACCGGCGGCCCTGCTGACCTCGCCCAACTGGTACTGCTCGGCGTGCTCGAACCGGTGGCCGACCAGCAGGGTACCGGTGAGCGCTTCGCCTTCACGATGCCGTCCGGCGTCCGGGAGGAACTGCTCGCCAAGGGGCGCAAGGACACTCTTCGGCGCGTGGTCCAGGTCGTGGGTGACCACCTCGATCCCCGGTGCGAGCGCCTGTGGCGGCTGCCGGCCCTGCTCCAGAGCTCGGCCCGTCCCGACTGGGGGCCGGTGACCTCGGCCACGCTGCCCTGGGTCGAGGTCGAGAAGGCAGTGCTCCAGGCCCTGTCCAATGAGTGCCTGGCTCCGGCGCACGAACTGGAACTCCTGATCACCGAATACCTGGGCACGGCGATGACTGTCCCCGGGGCCGGGCGTGCCAAGCACCATCCCAAGCAGGAGAAGGGGACAGCCATGTCGGAGCAGACCACCCGAGCGACGGTGAATCAGCGGGGCAGGACGGCGCCCACGGTGTGGGGCAACATCCCGCCCAGGAACCCCAACTTCACCGGCCGTGAGGCGTTGCTGGACTCCCTGCACGCGAGGTTGCTCCAGGGCAAGGCCACGGCGGTGCTTCCGCACGCCCTGCACGGTATGGGTGGTGTGGGCAAGTCCTTGCTCGCGGTCGAGTACCTCTACCGCAGGCTGGGTGAGTACGACGTGGTCTGGTGGATTCCGGCCGAGCGCACCACGCAGATCTCGCTCTCCTTGGTGGAGTTGGCGCCTCGGCTGGGGTTGCAGCCCGGCAGCGACTCGTCCTCCACGGTGACTGCGGTTCTGGAGGCATTGCGCCGTGGCGAGCCCTACGCCAACTGGCTGCTGGTGTTCGACAATGCGGAGAGTCCGGAGGCCGTGCGCGCCTTCTTCCCGTCCGGGGGGCCGGGGAACATTCTGATCACGTCGCGCAATCCGCAGTGGGCCAGCATCGCGCATCCGCTCGAGGTGGACGTCTTCCGGCGTGAGGAGAGCAAGCAGTTGCTCCGCATCCGCGGCCCCGAGATCAGCGACGCGGACGCGGACCGGCTGGCGGAGGCACTGGGCGATCTCCCGCTGGCCATCGAACAGGCGGCCGCCTGGCATGCCGAGACCGGAATGCTCGCCGACGAGTACCTGCGGCTGCTGGACGAGAAGCGGGTGGACCTGCTCTCGGTCTCCGCACCCCTCGACTACCAGATGCCGGTCATCGCAGCCTGGAACATCTCCCTGGACCAGTTGGAGAGCAAGAACCCTGCAGCGCTCCAACTCCTCCAGGTCTGCTCGTTCTGTGCTCCGGACCCGATATCGCGATCGCTCTTCGCGCGCATGCAGGGCCGCCCCATCGCACCGGAACTGGATGCCGCGTTGGCAGACCCGATCCGGTTGGGGCAGGTGATCCGAGAGATAGGCCGGTACTCGCTGGCTCGCTTCGACCACCGCACCAACTCCATCCAGATGCACCGCCTGGTGCAGACCGCCCTGTTGTCCCGGATGACCGAGGAGGAGCGCATCAGGATGCGGCAGGGCACTCATCTCCTGCTTGCCGCCAATGACCCCAATGACCCCACCAATGTGACCCGGTGGAGCCGCTACGGGGAGCTCTACCCGCATGTGCTGGTCTCCGAGGCGGTTCAGTCAGGCGATCCCTGGGTGCGGAATCTGGTCATCAACGAAGTCCGGTACCTGATGTACTGGGGTGACTACGAGCCGGGCCGGGCCATGGCACAGACCGCCTACGACCTGTGGTCCCAGGAACTCGGCGCGGATCACCCGCGAACCCTGGAGGTGGCCCGTTGGCTCGGGTTCCTCCTGTTCAGCATGGGACGGTACACGGAGGCCGCCTCGCTCAACGCCGTCGTGGTGGAGGCCTATCGCCGGTCGTTCGGCGAGGACCACCAGGACACCGTCGACGCGACCGGGAATGTCGCCATCGACCGTCGGGTGCAGGGGGAGTTCAGCGCCGCCCTGGAGCTGTCCCGGTCCGTGCACCAGCGCTATCTTCGACTGCTCGGCCCTGATGAACCGGAGACGCTGCGGGCGGCGCACAACCTGGGCGTCAGTCTGCGGCTGACCGGTGACTTCAACGGCGCCCAGAACCTGGACCGGGAGACCTGGCACAGCTGGACCCAGATATACGGGCAGGACCACGTGGACAGTCTTCGGACCTGGCTCGGACTCATCCTGGACATCCGTGAACTGGGGGACTACGGCGCGGCGCTGACCTATCACCGGGAGATCGTCGAACAGGCGCGCAGCCTGTTGGGCCCCGAGAACCCGTTGACGCTGTCGGCAGTCCGCCACCTGGCGGTGGCGCTACGCAAGGCTGGAGAGCACAACGAAGCCCGAGAGGTGGCCGAACTGGCCAGGGGAAGCCTCATTCGACGGTACGGTGAGCACAATCCGGAGTCGATGGCCGCGACGCTGGAACTGACCGTTCACCTCAGGCATCCCGAGCAGACCGATTCCGCGCAGCGCACCCCTGAGGAACTGAGCGAATCCCGCAGTCTGGGTGAGCAGATTCTGGACGAATACGCCGCCACCTACGGGACCGACCACCCGCACACCCTCTCGGCTGCTGTGAATCTCGCGATCACCCACCGCCTCCTCGGCCATCCGGAAACCGCACGCGACATCAACGACCGGGTTCTGAGCAAGTTCCGCGACTGCCTCGGAGAGGATCACCCAGCCAGTCTCGTCTGTCGGACGAACCTGGCCAGCGACTTCTTCAGCCTCGGCGACTTCGCGCAGGCGGAGGCACTGGATCAGGACACATTACGACGTACCAGCAGGGTCTTTGACGCCGGACATCCTTCGACGCTGGCTTGTGCAGTGAACCTCTCCATGGACCTTCGGGCGTTGGGGCAGCAGGACGCGGCGTCGATCCTCCACGACGAGACGGTGAACCGGCTTCGCGATCGTCTCGGTTCCGAACACCCGGCAGTCGCCCAGGCGGTGGCAGGCGACCACCGTGCCGACTGCGACATAGATCCGATGCCGCTATGAGAACAGCGCCCGGGTCACCGGCTTCCGGCGGAGAGGAACCAACGCACCAGCTCCGTCGGCTGCGTTGAGGATGCTGACAAGGACGAACTGAGCGTCCGATGGACGGCTCTGATCAGTTCTGTCCGAGTGAACGGGGGATCGTACGGCTCATTGGCGCTGCGTTCCACGTCGTCGGCACTACCGCTCGCGCACGACGACATGGCCAGTACCAAGCCTGCCCAGGCGTTCGGCCGCGGTTCCGGGCAGAGCAACTCCTCCTCGTAGAGCTTCACTGCGTCCCCGGTTTCTCCCGCGACCAGCGCGAGGTCGGCGCGGGTCGCGCCGGGGACCTCCGCCGGCAGAAGCGTGGGGTGATGCCGCAACCGTTCGAATTCCTCAGGTCGGACGATGCGCATCCGGTGCAGCACGGCCAACACGTCGAGACGGCAGGCCAGCGGATCGATGTGGAGGAACGGATCCTCGCTTTCACCGTCGCCCCTGCTCCAGGCCGCCGGAGCGGCCTGGCCGGCCTTCCAGGCAGCAACGGCTCGACGCACCGTCGCGTTCGCCGGCGTGAGATGGTGAGCGCGCCAGCCCAGGTGGTGATGCCAGGCTGCGACCGCGGCGGATTGCCGCGGCCCCTCGGCCACCGGCTCCCTCAGCCAGGGCGCCACCTGCGCCTGCAGCGAGCGGACCAGGTCCGCACCGGTTCCGGTCAGTGCGGTATGGGAATCCAAGGAGCTGAGGACCGACCAGGTCTGTCGACGCCAGAGCGAGAATTCAAATGCGGCAAGCTCGGCTTCAGGGCCGCTGTCCCGGTGGAGCCGATCGCGCCAGAAGGCGGTCACGCCGGAGAAGGAATAGGCGCCGTGCAGAAGCCCGCCGAGCGGTCGCGGGTCGTCGCGCCAAGGGGCGTGAAACAGATCTGAACATTCCCTGAACAACGGTACTTGGTAGAGAAGGCCATTGAGCAGCGAATGGCGGAATTCGTGAATGAGTGTCACCGCCAGCTGTACTGCGGCCTGATGCTCGTCACTTCCTTCCGGTTCCGAAAGAAGGACGCATCCCGGGGCGTCCGAGGTGGAGGCACTGTACGGCCGCAGGATCTCACCGCGTGGCAGCGGTATCACCGACAGCAGTCCCGCCGAGAGTGCACGCGCGCTCGTGGGGTGCTCGCGCGACAGCAGGGACCAGGCCGCCTCGGTCAACTCCTGCCAGCGCCGGTGCGAGGCGGCATCGATCCGGGCAGCAGGTGCGGCAGTCTCGGTTAGTCCGTAGGGGCCCAGGTCGTCGACGGCCACGACGAGCAGGTGCTCGCCCGCCGCGGCCCGCAGCCGACGCAGGCCCTCCCATCCGGGCGCGTCGTTCTCGGGGTCGGCGGGGAGTTCCATGGTCTGGCCGTATGCGGACACGGTCGCGGCCCCGGACACAACGCGGACCTCGGCGAAGCCGCCCTCGCCCGGGTGGTCGAAGGTGGCGCGACCGAGGCCGGGCAACATGACGCTGCCGTCGCGGAGGGGGACGTCGATGGTGGCGTCGAGACAGGAGGCAATCGCTGCTCCTGCTGCGAGCTGACTCAGATAGCCGAGGTCGACCGCAAGTGGGAACCGGTAGGGTCCGTCCTCGGCGTCGGTGCTGCCGAGACGTCGGAGCAGCTGAGTGAGCCAGAGCCCGGTCTGCGGGTCGAGCAGGAGGCGTCGCACCAGGTCCGGGTTGCACTTTTCGGCGAGTACCAGAAGGTTCCAGGCTTCACTCAGTCGCCCCTGGGGCGCGCGGAACAGCAGCGTGCGCAGCATGAGCAGACGGTTGCTGAGTGCCGCTCCGAGGAGTGGCGCGACCACGGACTCGTGCTCGTACGCCGAACTCAGGGCCAGAAGGGCCTGGGATGATAAACGATGGCCGGCGGGGACACCAGCGGCTCCCCCCAGGGGCGAACTCTGCACGGGACTGCCTCAGCTCCCGTTGCTGCCGGCGATGGTTGCCAGCGGGCGTTCGACCCGGCTCAGCATGGACGCAATGGCTGGGCCAAGTGTGGTTTGGTCCAGTGAGGTGAGTTCTGCCAGCGAGACGCGAGTGAGATCAGGCAGCCATGACGTGAGCACACGGCTTGGCGGCGTCTCGGACAGGTCCATCGGCGGGCTCCTGAATGGGCTCGACCGGCCGAATCGCGCACATGTCTGAGGCGCGATTCAACCAGAGAAACAGATGGTGGGTAACTTTGCCATGAGTGGACAGTGAGTACCAATCGTGGGGTGCCCGTAGGGCCCCTGGTCGTTCAGGTTCTCCTGGTGTTCTGATCTGACGATGCGAGTGTCCCGTATTAGGAGTAATTGAACAGCTGCGTCCGGCCGGGCGATAGGTCCAGGAAAGGTGGCGGCGGGCGAAGTCCCGCGTTCGACCCGTTGGGAGCTGCTCGCCCTTCGAATGTGTTTGCGTCGAACAGGACGGAGACTGGAGCGTCGCCACGCACTCACCTGTCCTTGCTCGTACGCTGGCCCCCATGCCCCGCCGCCATCTCAACCTGCGCACCGCAGGCACCGCGCTGATCGACAGGGAACTCGCCGCAGTCCGGGAGAGGATGGAGATCCCGGAGGGCTGGAGCCCCGAGGTGCTGGCCGAGGTCGAGCAGGCGGCCCGGACGCCCAGACCACCGCTCCACGACGCCACGGCGCTGCCGCTGTTCACCGTCGACCCGCCCGACTCACGCGACCTCGACCAGGCCATGCACCTGGAGCGACGCGGCAGCGGCTATCGGGTTTTTTACGCCATCGCCGACGTGGGCGCATTCGTCCGTCCCGGCGGGGCGATCGACGCCGAGGCCAGGCGCCGGGTGGAGACCCTGTACTTTCCCGACGTCCGGGTGCCGCTGCACCCGCCGCAGCTCTCCGAGGGAGCGGCCAGCCTACTTCCGGGCCAGGACGTCCCCGCCCTGCTCTGGCAGCTCGACCTGGACGCCGACGGGGTGCTGCTCTGCACCGACCTGCGCCGCGCCCTGGTCCGCAGCCGTCGCAAGCTCGACTACGCGGGCGTACAGCACGCCATCGACAGCGGCACCGCCGACGAGGCCCTGGCACTGCTCGGCGTCATCGGACCGCTGCGCGAGGAACGCGAACAGGACCGCGGCGGCATCAGCCTGCCTATCCCCGAGCAGGAGATCGAGCCGGTCGACGGCGGCTACGCCCTCAGCTACCGCGCACCGCGTCCCGCCGACGGCTGGAACGCGCAGATCTCCCTGCTCACCGGCATGGCGGCGGCGGAGATGATGCTCGACGGCGCCGTCGGCCTGCTGCGCACCTTGTCGGCTGCCCCGCGGAGCGCGCAGGACCGGCTGCGCCGCACCGCTGCCGCGCTCGGCGTGGACTGGCCGGCCGGCCTCCCGTACCCGCAGCTGATCCGCTCGCTCAACCCCGAGCTCCCGGCGCACGCCGCCTTCCTGAACGAGTGCACCGGCCTGCTGCGGGGCGCCGGCTACACCGCCTTCGACGGCAGCGTCCCGCCGGAGCCCGGCCATGCGGCCGTCGCCGCCCCGTACGCGCACTGCACCGCCCCGCTGCGCCGCCTGGCCGACCGCTTCGCCGGCGAGGTCTGCGCGGCGCTGGCGGCGGGCGAGCCGGTGCCGGACTGGGTACGGGCCGCGCTGCCGGAGATCCCCAAGCTGATGGAGACCGGCGACCGCCGCGCCCACGAGGTGGAACGCGCCAGCGTCGACCTGGTCGAGGCGGAACTGCTGCGCGGCCGCGAGGGCGAGGTCTTCGACGGCGTGGTCGTCGACGTGGACGAGCGCAAGCAGCTCACCGGCACCGTCCAACTCCGTGACCCGGCCGTCCGCGCCCGCCTCACCGACGACCGCCCGGGCGCCCTGGCCCTCCCGCTGGGCACCCACCTCCGGGTCCGCCTCACCATCGTCGAGCCCGGCAGCGGGACGGTGCGCTTCGCCCCGGCGTGAGGATCGGCTAGCCGACTAGCCGATCCGGGGCCAGTCGGAGGTGTCGAGAACGAAGTCGGTGCCGTCGGCGGTGAAGGTCACCGTCTCCCCGAAGGGGTAGGTCTGGGGCTCCGGGGACACCCCGTTCTCCAGCCTGGTGAACAGCGTGCACAGGCCCTTGTACGGGTCGGCGATGAGGTAGGAATCAATCCCGGCGACCGCGTACTCCTGGACCTTGATGCCGTAGTCCTTCTCCCCGAGGTCGCTGGAGATGACCTCGATGGCCCCGGCGATGTCGCTTCGGGGCAACGGCTTGGCCGTCCTGGAGGCAGTGCTCCGCAGGATCGACACATCGGGGCAGAAACCACTCCTGGTGTGGGGAAACGGACTCAGCACGTCCGACAGGACCCGCCAGCGCGGCAGCCCGGCGGCCCGAGCCGCTTCCTGCCCCGCCAGGATGATCTCGCTGTGCGCACGCCCCTGAGGTGACAAGACGATCTCCCCACGTACCAGTTCGGACTTGAAACCGGGGGGAGCCTCGAGCTTCTCAAGAATGTCGAGCAGTTCCTGGTAAGTGAACACCTCGTGCGCAACCATCATGTGCCTACTCCTCCCCGGCGCTGCCGGTTCCCGAGCGCGTTGCGGTCCACAACCGACTTTATCGCCCAACGAGACGCCTTCGCCGAAGTCACCGGGGTCAGGAGCCTCGCTGTGAGCGGCTACCATGGTCCACACGGCGGACGAGCCGGCCGGGCGGTCGCGTTACACCCCTCACGGGGTGTGCCGAGGAACGTCCGGGCTCCACACGGCAGGGTGGTGGGTAACGCCCACCCGGGGTGACCCGCGGGAAAGTGCCACAGAAAACAGACCGCCGGCCGCTTCGGCAGCCGGTAAGGGTGAAACGGTGGTGTAAGAGACCACCAGTGCCCAGGGTGACCTGGGCAGCTAGGTAAACCCCACCTGGAGCAAGGTCAAGATGGAACGCCGGAAGGCGCTCCGCGCAGGCGTTCGAGGGCTGCCCGCCCGAGCCTGCGGGTAGACCGCTGGAGGCTGTCGGCAACGGCAGTCGTAGATGGATGACCGCCTCCCGGTCGACCGCAAGGTCGGCCGGCGACAAAACCCGGCGTACAGGCCGTGCTCGTCCGCTGTTAAGCCTGTGAATTGCAACATGCTCAAGCGGTGAGGGCGTTCACGCAAGAGCACAACCCGCGCTGATGTGGGAGCTCCTGCCTAACTGAGAACCGTATGTGGACCGATTCATGAGCCCCGGGGTGGCGGTGGCGGGTGGTCTGGAGGACCCGCATAGGCGGCGCTGGGGTAGGGCGGATGCGCGGCCGGGGTGGGTGGGGGCTAGTCGGCCGAGTTTCGTTCGACTGAGAGCGCCCTCGGCCGGCTGTATTCGGGGTCGTCCGGCGCTGCGGGGGCTGGGGATGTCAGTGGGGCCCCATAGACTTCAGCGCTCCGACAGGTTCGCCGGTGGCGGAGTCGCCGCGGGGTTGCCGGAGCACCCGGTAACGTCCGGGCACGGTTGTGTCTTGGGGCCGGTCCTGCTTTTCTTCAACCCAATCCAGCGGCCCCTGACAGCCGATGGACTACAGAGCACGTGTGCAACGCGCCGCCGAAAGGAGACCGACTCATGGCATCTGAGCGGTTCGAGGTTGTCGAGATCTGTGCCGGCGCCGGCGGGCAGTCCTTGGGGCTGCACCGGGCTGGCTTCCAGCATCGGCTCGCTGTGGAGCTTGACGTCAATGCGGCGGCCACGCTGCGGCACAACTTGGCACGGCTGCTCATGGAGGAGGACGACACTCTTACGCGGGAGGCGGCCGACGAGGCCGTGGAGGCCGTGGTAAAGGTGGGCGACGTGGCCAGCCCGCATACCTGGGCCCCCGATGACTATCAGGACGTCGATCTGCTGGCGGGCGGCGTGCCTTGCCCGCCGTTCAGCATCGCTGGCAAGCAACTCGGGGCCACCGATGAACGCGACTTGTTCGCCTGGGCAGTTGAGCTGTGCGGGCGGGTACGACCGAAGGCGCTACTGCTGGAGAACGTCAAGGGCCTGAGCGGCAACCGCTTCTCCGCCTACCGCCAGCATGTGCTGGAGCGACTGCACAAGCACGGCTACACCGGCGAGTGGCGACTGCTCAACGCCTCCGACTATGGCGTCTCGCAGCTGCGCCCTCGGTTCGTGTTGGTCGCCCTACAGCAGGAGTACGCCGAGTACTTCTCCTGGCCCGATCCTGACCCCGATCTTGCCAGGCCGGTAGGCGACCTGCTCCGCGATCTGATGGGGCAGCAGGGTTGGAAGGGTCTTGAGAAGTGGGTAAAAGCGGCCAACGGGGCTGAGGGCAGGAGCATCGCGCCCACCATTGTGGGCGGGTCGAAGAAGCACGGCGGCGCCGATTTGGGGCCGACCCGGGCCAAGGTCGCCTGGGCGCTCTTGGGAGTCGACGCCATGGGCGTGGCCAATGAGAGTCCCGACAAGAAGTGGGTCAGGCCCGAAGGGGTGCCCGGCCCCAAGCTGACCACGGCGATGGTGGCGCGTATCCAGGGCTGGGACGACGATCGGTTCCGCTGGGAATTCCTGGGCCGTAAGACTTCGGTCTACCGTCAGATCGGCAATGCCTTTCCGCCACCGGTCGCCGAGGCTGTCGGCGCGTCGATCGCCCGGGCGTTGCGCAAGGAGCAGAAGCGCACCGATGTCGTGGAGTCGGTGAGCCCGGTGCTGGACCCGGTGTACGCGCTACTCCGCGGCAGCGGCACGCGCGCGCTCAGCGCGAAGCAGATCGTCGCACTCCTGGAGAAGGCTGAAGCGGCGAAAACGAGGGCTGGAACAAATCCGATGACTGCCCTCAGTCTGCCAGAGGTTGAGCGGCGCATTGCCCACATCGGCCAGGACTTCGACATTGTGGAGGCCGAGCTGAAGACAGGGGAGCTGACGTATCGCCTTGGCGAGTTCAAAGCATTCGTTGGACAGCAGGGCCATGCCAGGCACGATCTGTTCGCGAAGAACCAGGCGAAGATCAGCTGAACGCCCCCGGTTTGGGAGGGCGGTCGCTTCCGGCGTCATGATGCCGGAAGCGACCAAGTTCGCGCGGGATACTAGCGGAATGGATATTGGCCTTCAGCGTTCTGTGTCATTGCTGTGTCACTCCCGTCGTCAGCACCCCAGGCGCGGGCGTTGAAGCGCTCTGTATCCACGCCACCAGAGTCCATGACTTCCATGATCGCGGTGTGGATCGTGCGAAGGACAGGGGTCGCAATACGCAGGGCGTCATCTGCCATGAAGCGGTCAGTCCAGGGCCTGATGGCCCATCCGTGACGTAGCCCGAAGGGCTCCGGGACGGAGAGAGTGCCGCCGAGCCGACCAAGGAGAGCCGGGGTCCAGGAAAAGTAGGCGCGCGTCAGCAGCCGGGCGACCTCCCCGGAGTCCACGGGAAACTCGCTCTTTCGAAAGCGGGTGACTGAGAGGACTTGGCTCCAGTTGCAACCAGGTTGGCTGATCAGTTGCGCGGAGGGCGGCCCCAGGGCGTAGGCAGATACCTCCACTTCCAGCACGGCGTCCACAACGGTGGCGCTGACCAAGAACGTGACCACCAAGCGCCCTCCGTGCAACGAGTACTGGGCACCGAGCCGATGCTGGCGATCCTTGCCGAGCAGCATCGAGTCCTTAGCCCTCAGGACCTCTGCGGCGCTGAGATTGAACCCTTCGACCTCGACCCCGGTCGGCCGTTGAATCCTTCCCGTGCGCCCGCTGGTATCGATGACTACCCAGTTGCGGATTGAGGGACCAATGTCACCGTCTCCGTCGACACTTAGCTGATGCTGGTCGAGTAGATTCGTAATCACCGAGTCAATTATTTCTCCGGCCTTGAACGATTGGATACCGATCCCGTCACGCGCTGTGAGATCCTCTTCTAACCGCCAACGTCCCCAGCGTCGGCCGAGCCCGAGGATTCCTACTCCATCGGAGGACAAGAGGACGTTGCTGTCCTGCTCGGCGTCGAGTTCTTCCAGCGCAACGATGCGAGACGTACTTCTCCGGCGGTAAACCGGCGACGGTCTGTCGGCGACCGGGGTGCCGTCCAGAACCGCTAGCAAGCGCGCGCGCAGGTTCACTGCACTCCGGAGGACGAGATCCTTGGCAATGGACCAGCCGACAACTGGCGCAAGCAGTACAAATCTGCTGTACCAGCTTAGCCAACTGCCACCTGGCAGTCCGCGGACGGCCAGCCACACTGCCATGGCTACTATTGCCGCCACGGGCAGCGATCGCAGTGCTGCAGCACCAGGCCGAATTAGCGAGCGAATCCACAATGCCGCAAGCCAGAGCATCACGCCGGGGAAGAATGACCAGCCGAAGGCCAGCGAGACGAGCACCAGCAACAGGTCGCGTCGCCGTCGCAGTTCGAGGGATTCCAGGCAGTGCTCGACAACCGTTCGCGGGGACATGCCGAACGACTGGATAAAGATTCCGGCACGGTGACCCAGGGTGTGCTCCACCACCGCGCGCGCATAAGCTTCACCCAGACTCGGCCGAAGCAGCCCGACGCGCTTCTGGCCGCCTGACAGTTCGAATGCATCCGGAAGGTATCCCATGGGGAGTTCGCGAAATGCGACGGATGCCAGCTGCTGAGTCACCGTCGGTTCGCTTTTCGGATTCTCTGCTGGCGAGCTCGATGGCAAGTTACCGTTATCGGGCAGCGACTGCCCTGACTTGAGCAGCACCGCCAGGTACCTCTGGTGGAATGGCTGCCTGGAAGACTGGGCTGTCAGCGCCTGGCGGAAGCGGTCGAAGAGGTCAGTTGCCACGAATAGCCCCCTGCTGCGTCGACAGTTCTCCAACAGACTCCGAAGCCGGGACTGCGGATGGTGGCGATGCCTCCGAAGGGTCTGGCACTCGACTCGGCTCCGCCTCCAAGGTGACTCGTTGCCCCGAAGTCAGTCGGGCACTACCGAGTTGGGACAGCAAGGTGGGCGCCGAGGCCCCAACCACAAGCGCGGCGTAGGGACCCTCAATCTGACCGGTACTTCCGAACAGCAGCCCGGCGAGGCAGCCCAGTACCACTTGGGTCGACGCGCCTGCCAGACGCGCCGGCGCATCGTAGACCGCAAGTAACCTCGGCGGGCTGATAGGAGGAACGGCCGCCGCAGCATCACGGCGGGCGATCTGCCAAGCCTGAATGGTGCGGTGCAGCTCAAGCACACCATCGAGTAAGCCACCGGTTGCACCCAATAACGCGAAAACCCAGAGATCCAACGTACGCCGCCCCGAGCCAGACTGTCGTTCGAATCGGTCCCAGTGTGGCAGTTGCCGGCCCGCCGGGACGAGGATCCGCCCTTTCGACTCAAGGAACGTCTGTGAGGATGTCCTCGTGGGGTGTTCCGAGTCGACGTCCGGTCGTGTCTCATTGACGTCCCCCCTGACCGTGGACAGCGATTGCTTAGGCTGCGGAGTGAATCGTTTCCCGGCTATGCCTGCGTTCCTTCCTCCGCACCCGTCGCAGGCGCGTCGACGAGGTTGCCACCGTCCTGCTGGTGATCGAGTAGGCTGCGTCGCTGCGCAAGAAGGCTGTCAGCAGCCGCTGCACCAGACTGCCGCGCTTCCCCCTGTCGCCCACGGCCCGCGCCGAGCTGTATGACTGACTCGAGCGCTTCCGCAGTTGCTTCGGTGGTCGGACTGCGGCCCTTGTGATGGCGTAGTCACCCTGTCCCGCCCACAGCTGGCTCCCTTCTTGCATCAGGATGAGCAGGTAGATATCCCATCTGATCTGCATAGACACCCTCGGTGGATCTCGCGGATTCCTCGCCCAGGTGTACTTGTCATCTGTATCGTCTTCACTGAATCTTCAAAATGGCTGCTTGCCGTGGTGCTGTGCTGCCTTGACACTCCGAAGGACGCCTTCGCATGGTCGACTCCAATGCTCTTGCCTCGCACTGGCGTGAAGATGTCCCGGTGGCGGGGAGTAGTCACCTACCTCCAGACGTCGGCTATGCGAAGGCGCTGACCAACCAGGGGTACAGCTTCGACGTGGCGGTTGCGGACCTGGTGGACAACTCGATCGACGCAGGGGCCGACTTGGTGGCGGTCCACTTCCTCCGTTCGGCGGACAGATTGCACACGCTGCTCGTGCTCGACAACGGGCAGGGCATGAACGAGCGGGACCTCGACCTGGCCATGACCGTTGGCCGACGCCGCGATTACGGAAGCAGTGCGCTCGGGATGTATGGCACTGGCCTCAAAGCTGCTTCGCTGTCACACGCGGGGGCGCTGACAGTCATCAGCAGGACCAAGAGCAGCCGTCCGGCCGGACGTAAGCTCACAAGCGAGGGTATCGAGGACAACTTCCGCTGTGACACCGTAGATAAGGATTTTGCGCAGGAGCAGATTGACGTCTATGACGGGGTGATCGGTTTCCAGGGGACGATCGTGCGGTGGGACCGCGTCAACGCCTTCGAGACAGTCGCCCCCGGGGAGACCGACGCCTTCCTCGCCAAGGCGACCCAGAGCTTGGAGCGGCATCTGGGACTTCATTTGCACCGGTTTCTCGCCCGCGGGCTGAAGCTGGACATCGTTGTCACGGATGTGGACACCGGTGAGGAGACCCAACACGACGGCGTGGAGTCGCTGGACCCCTTCGGCTACAAGATCCCCGGCCGCAAGGGCTACCCGCGGGAGCTTACTGCTGAAGTCGAGGGAGTGGGGCAGGTCGCCCTAGAGGCTCACATATGGGTGGCCAAGTCCCGGCTGGCTGGGTACGCCCAGATCGGCTCGCCCATCCAGCGCCAGGGCTTCTACTTCTACCGCAACGATCGCCTCGTCCAGGCAGGCGGGTGGAACAACCTTCGCACCCCGGAGAGCCACCTGAACCTGGCCCGCATAGAAGTGGATCTGCCTGCCCAGGCGAACCGGGTTTTCAGCCTCGATGTGAAGAAGGAGGGTGTCCAAGTTATGCCGGCGTTCACCTTCGGCGTCGAGAGCGCCTGCGACGCCGAAGGCAGAACCTTCCGTCACTACCTTGCGGACGCCGAGGCCGCGTACCGCGACGGCAACTCGCGCCAGGTCGTCGAGCGCCCAGCCATTGTGGCTCCCGGCAAGGGCTTCGATCCGAAGGTGAAGCGTTCTGTTCGGGAGCAGCTCGCCGTCAAGGCGGCCGAGGACCCGATTCGCATCGAGTGGACGGCCTTGCCAGAGGACAGATTCTTCGAACTGGACCGCGAGCACAATGCCATCCATCTCAACAAGGCGTTCCGCGAGGACTTCAATGGTGGCCGCCGCGGAGGCGCCAACGATGCGCCTGTCACCAAGACACTGCTCTACCTGTTGCTGCAGGACTGCTTCGGCCTCGGGCGCTGGGAGAAGAAGCGTGCGGATCGCATCGACTACTGGAACGCCATCCTGCTGTCGGCGGTGCTGGCCCAGCGTGAACGGCTGGAACGCAGCACGTCCTGACACTGACTCAGCTGGACCCGGCCCTACCACGTCGGCTGTACTCGGGAAACCGTCCGGCGGCTATGGTCCCGAAGTTTCCGTCTCCGAGGAGGAACTTTCTTATGAGCGACCCGCTGCTGGATGTCCACACCACCACACTTGCTGTCATGAAGCAGTCCCCGCGCCCCTTCGCCAAGTGGGCGTCCGGGGTCGCCGAGGAGGATCACCCGAATATCGACCTGAGTGAGGCGATGTTTGTCGACCGCATCGGGCGGAGTGGGACCGAGGGCGACCCGCTGGTTGCCTTGTGGTCGCGGACGTTGACTGCCTGGGACTTCGCCGAAGCCGCTGCCTGGGCGCAGGGCACGCCCGCGCGCTCCGCCGCCCGCCGCGCCTGCGCGTACGACGTGCTCGGCTTCGATGAGGCGCTGCGTGCCGCGCTCGACGATGCCGTCCCGGTGTCCCCACTGCCTGGCGCTACGGTGATCACGGACGACAGTCGCGGATACGTGCCCTGGTACACCCCCGGGCGTGCCGCCGCCCGTAGCTTCTATTGGAAGGCATACGAAGCGAAGTTGCGTGCCAAGGGCTGGTCCGACAGTGCCATCGCCAGCCTAGATGAGGCCAGCCGTGCGGTCGTCGAGCGCCTCGCCGACCCAGAACATCCCGAGCCGCGCCAGGCCAAGGGCCTCGTCGTGGGCTATGTGCAGTCCGGCAAGACGGCTAACTTCACCGGCGTCGCTGCAAAGGCGATCGACGCTGGTTACCGGTTGGTCATCGTTCTCGGCGGAACCCTCAACATGTTGCGCTCGCAAACCCAGCGCCGCATCGACATGGAGCTGGTCGGCCAGGAGAACATCCTGCGCGACGCTGATCCGCAGGACCTCGACACGCTGGTCGGCATCGACTACGTCGGCGAGGACGGGGAATGGTCCGAGTTCGTCCGACATGGAGGCAGACCCTCACAGTTGGGCGCGTTCGACATCGAACGATTGACGGGACGTGACAACGACTACAAGAGCTTGGATAAGGGCATTGGGACGCTGGAGATCCAGAAGCTCAAACGCAGCCTGCCCCTGTACGACCCGGAGAACCTGCACCGCGCAGCCGCCCGCGTCATGGTGGTGAAGAAGAACAAGGCTGTCCTATCCAAACTGGTCAAGGACCTCAAGCAGGTGCGGAGCGTCCTGGGCGAGCTGCCTACACTGATCATCGACGACGAGTCGGATCAGGCGTCCGTCAACACGAAGGACCCACGCAAATCCGCCTCGAAGGAGGCGATCGAGCGCACCGCCATCAACGGCCTGATCTCGCAACTGCTCGGGCTGCTGCCGCGAGCCCAGTACGTTGGATACACGGCCACGCCATTCGCCAACGTATTCATCGACCCAGGCGACGTGGAGGACCTATTTCCCAGCGATTTCCTGATCTCCCTCCCGCGCCCCGAGGGCTACATGGGCGTCCAGGATTTCCACGACCTGGATTCGGCGTTGCCCGAGTCCGAGCGTACTCCCGCCAACTCCCAGCAGGCGGCTCACGTCCGCAGCATCTGCGACGGTGACGATGACCGGCTGCAGGAGGCCGTCGACGCCTTCGTCCTCACCGGCGCCGTCAAGCTCTATCGCGCCGACCGGGACGTGGACCAGCGTTCGTACCGGCACCACACCATGCTCGTTCACGAGTCCGTGAAGAAGGATGACCACGCTGAACTGCAGTTCCGGGTGAGCGCCCTGTGGAACAACTCCGGCTACAGCTCCGCCCGGGGTCATGCGCGCCTCGCCAAGCTGTGGGAGGACGATATCCGAAAGGTCTCTCTCGCTCGCGCGGCTGACCTGCCGAATCCGAACACTTACGAGGAACTGCGTGAATACGTGAGCCGGGCCTGCCAACTCATCCGGAAGGGCGGCAGCCCGGTCACGGTCGTCAACGGTGATTCCGACAAGTATTTCGAGCAGCTCGACCTGGACTTCGACCGAACTCCGAACGTGTGGAAGATCCTTATCGGTGGAGCCAAGCTATCCCGCGGCTTCACCATCGAGGGCCTGACGGTGTCCTACTACCGCCGCACGACCCTCGCCGCCGACACGCTTATGCAGATGGGCCGCTGGTTCGGTTTCCGCCCTGGTTACCGAGACCTTGTGCGTCTGTACATCAGCCGCGCCGAGCAGCGCACCAAGACGCAGACGGCTGACCTTTACGAGGCGTTCGAGGCCATCTGCCGAGACGAGGAGGCATTCCGCTCTCAGCTCGATCAGTACGCTGAACTCATCGAGGGTCAACCACAGGTGACGCCAGGTCAGGTCCCCCCGCTGATCGCTCAGCATATGCCGTGGCTCCCGCCGACCAGCCGCAACAAGAGGTTCAATGCGGAGCTTGTCGAGATCCGCTCACCCGGCAAGCCTATCGAGCCGGCCGCCTACCCGTCGGACGGAGAGGTGCTGGAGGCCAACGCGAAGAGGTGGGACGCCGTACTGCGCGGATTTACCAGGCAGAAGGTTGAGTTCCGGGCCCCGGCCAGCCCGGCGGGCAACTCTGAGCGTACGTTCAGTGCGCTTACGGCCATGGTCGGCCAGGAAGGACTCATGCGTGTCCTGCGCAGCCTGGAGTGGGGGAATCCGGGTAACTTCCTCCCGAACCTCCGTTACCTGGAGCAGCTGGACGGCACCCTCGCACGGGTGGACGAGTGGCTGGTGATCGCCCCCCAGCTCGTCGACGGAGAGAAGGCCCGGGCTGCTATCAACGGTTCACCTGTCCCTTTCTCCCTTGTCCGCCGTACGCGGCAAGCTGGGAAGAGCGCCTTCGGACGCATCTCCAGCGTCGAACATCTGCGCCTCGCCCAGAACTTGGTGGACTCCGCAGCTGACCCCGCCCTCGCCCTGGAGGGCAACCCTGTACTCGGGCGGCACACTGGCGTCGTCCTGCTCTATCCGGTGGTCGAAGCCCGCGCCGACGCTGAGGTTCACGCTGCGGTTCAGTCCGACGGCTCAGCCGACCTCTCGCGCCTGGTCATGGCCTTCACCGTGGTTGCCCCGAAGTTCGCCAACGACTCCTCGCGCCGCTTGGTCCGCTTCCAGGTCAAGGACTCCCGTCACAAGGACGCCATTGTCGTCAACGCCGAGGAGTAACAGCCTAGGCATGACCCTGCAGGGGCGCCGGTCAGCGCTGTCCGCGCCGTTCATTGACGGCGGTGACGACCTCGGCAGCGCAGAGCACGGCTGGTTGGTGCTCCCAGAAGCGGAGCACCAACCAGCCGGCCTCGGCTAGTCGCGCGTCGGTGTCCCGGTCGCGCTGGACATTGCGGCCGATCTTCTCGCGCCAGTAGCCGGGGTTGGTCCTCGGCGGCACGAAGTGCTCTGGGCAGCCGTGCCAGTAGCAGCCGTCGACAAAGACCGCGACCCGCGTGGGCCGGAACAGCAGGTCTGCGGTGCGGCGCATCCCCGGCAGTGGCTTGGCCGCCACCCGGTAGCGCAGCCCCGCTGCGTGGACAAGCGAGCGCAGGGCCAGTTCCGGGGCGGTATCACGGCTGCGGATGGCCTGCATGTTGCGGCGGCGGGCCGCGGAGGATGCCCAGCTCCCCTCCGGGGCGGTCCAGGCTGTACCTGCTGTTTTGGGGGTACCGGTCACCTGGTCATGATGCAGGATCTCGCTGCGGGTCCGGAAGCCGCGGTGCTTCTTCGACCGGGTCGCCAGGCTGGGCGACGACCCACAGCTCGCCGCCGATCTGGGCACTTGGGCGGTCTGCGTACCGCGGGTGGGCCCGGACGACGCGGTGGGCGACGAACTCACCCTCGTGCGGGACCGGGCCGCCGAGACTGGTAGCAATGGCCTGGTGGACTGGGTAGTCGCCCAGGATGAGGATGCCTTCTGGGCGCAGTCGCGGGCGGGCGCGGCCCGGGCTGCCTTCTCTGACCCTGGCCATGTAGTCGAGCTGCTGGGCAGCGGTCCGCACCACACCGCGGCCGATCCGCTTGCCGTGGACCGAGCGGAACAGTTCGACGACTCTGGCCTGCCCCTGGCGCTTTCCGGGGATGAGGATGCGGTTGCGGGTCTCCTCGTCAAGGTGCAGCAGGACGTTCTCCGGCAGCACCGAGTCCCGCCACAGCCAGACAATCTGGTCCCGGTGCTCGGCCTTGATTGTGAGCTTGAGGTCGCGGTTGGTTCCGCCGTTCAGTATCCCGGGTCGGATGCGTACCAGACCGGCGCTCCAGCGGCTGCGGTAGTCGTCCGCCGACACCACCAGGCACAGGTGCCCCAGGGCCTCCGGCGGGATCATCCAGCTCCCGAATTTCTGGGAGTACTTGCAGTCGACATCGATACCGGCGATCTCGTAGTCCATGTCCTTGCCATCGTCAAAGCGGAACCTGCGCTGGAGGTTGATCTCGACGAGGGTTCCGGCATGGGTCTTCTCGGTCTTGAACAGGTCCTGCCAGTCATAACGGCCGGTGACCTCGCCGTTCAGCAGCTGGTCGATGGTCTCCCGCAGGACGGTCGCGAAGCGTGAGCCATCCGGGTCAAGGAGGATTAGCGCTTTCCGCACGCGTTCCAGTTCCTCATCGACTGGGGCATGGGACACAGGCGGTGAGCTTTCAGCAGTCACGGGGCCTTGCCTTTCATTTGGGTACGGGCCGACTAAGCAGCCGGGAGTGGGTGCGCTGGGGAGCTATCCGCGAGCAGACGGCGTATCGAGGTGGCGCAGCAGTGCCCGCACGTCTGCCGTGTCCAGGCCGGCTCCGGCTGCTGGCTCCTCCTGCAGATCGGCGAGCTGTTGGACGGCCGGGTCGTCCAGGACGCGGCCCATGAACTCCAGCTTCTCCTCCAGCCGCAGCCGTACCACTTCGTCGACGGTGCCGCGCGTGGCCAGGACGGTGACCCGGGTCTCGGTGCCGGGAGCCAGGCCGAGGCGGTGGATCCGGTCCAGACTCTGCAGGTACCGCCCGGCCATGAAATCACGGTCCACATAGACGGCATCGTGGCAGACCTGGTGCAGGCTGATGCCCTCACCCAGGGTGGCCGGGTTTGACAGCAGCACATGGCAGTCCGGATCCTGGCGGAAGCGTCGCAGCTGCTCCTCGCGGTCGGCCGTGCCGCCGTAGATGGTGGCTGGGCCGTAGCCCTGAAGCAGCTTCTCCAGGGTGGTCAGGCTGCGCACGAAGGTCGTCCAGACCAGGGTCTTACGTCCCTGAGCCGCATTGTCAGCGACGATCTTCAGGGTTTCTTGGTACTTCGGTGACAGCTCGTAGCTCGGCAGGTCCTGTAGTAGCTGGTAGAGGGAGTCGCTGGGCGAGGCATGCAGAGGCGGGAGCTGGTACTCCAGGGGTTCGTAGCGGCTGGCGCCCTCCAGCAGCAGGGCCGGGCTGGTTGCGGCCATCAGCAGCCGCAGCATGGCCCGGCCAAGCGCTTCGATGCTGCTACGCGCGCCTTCCGCGCGGGCGGAGAAGTTGCCTTTCAGGGCCTCGTACACCTCGGCGTGGATAGGCGGCATGTCCAGGTAGCGGAGTTTCGGCTCGAATCCGGGCAGCCCCAGTTCTTTCTTGGTGGTGCGGGTGAAAAGCGGGCGCAGCACCGAGCTGGCATAGGCCAGGTCGCCGCCGCCCACTGCCTCGGTGACTACGCGCTTGCCGTGTCCTGGCCAGACGAAGGACAGCAGGTTCTCCAGGTCCCTGGCTCCATTGGGTGCCGGGGTGCCGGTGAGGATCAGCCGCCGGTCAGCCAGCGGTCCCAGCGCCAGGCAGGCGGAACCGTAGGTGCCGCCTGCCCCCAGCTTCATCCGGTGTGCCTCGTCCAGTACCACCATTGAGGGGCTAGCCCGGAGCCAGGAGGCCAGCGCGCCCAGCGACCGGTCCAGCCGCTCGTAGTTGACCACTCGCAGCTCCACCAACGGGTCAGCCTGGCCACCGGGCACCTCGGTGCGCAGCGGTTCGTTGAAGCAGAAGGAGCTCTCGTACTCCCACGACTCGTAGGCGGACTTGGGGCAAACGACCAGCAGCCGCTGGGCCTCGCCGCGCTCGCGCATCGCGGCGTAGACGGCGAGCGCCACACGGGTCTTGCCGGCACCGGGGACACTGAAGTTGGCGCTGTGCCGCAGCGACAGAAGCTGGGCGATGTCCCGCTGCTGGAAGGATGTCAGATCGGCTGTCCATTGCGGGCCGAGGAGCCCGGTGACATCCGCAGGCCCGACCGTGCCAGCAGTGCTGCCAGCCAGGCCGTGGTTCAGACTGCGCTGGACTGTCTCGGCGTCGTCGAGTACTCCGTTGACCAGCGCCATGAGGTCAGCAGCCCAGTTGACACCAGGGTGGGTCCAGGTGCTGAGCTCGCCAAGACCCACCAGAAAGTCGTCGAGATCGATCTCGGCGGCCAGAGGCCCGCGCTGGCCGCCGACCGCGATCCGGGCAGTCAGCTTGGCGAAGTCGGCCTGAAACGCTGGCAGGGTGCGCAGCTCCACGCGGGTGCGCGTCACATCGAAGCCCAGCCGCAGTGAGGTAATTGTGCTGTTTCCGGGGCCGCTCAAGGCTGCGGCTGCTTCACGTCCGCAGCAGCGATCAGCCACGCCAGGCCGTTCCCGGGCAGGTCGATGCTGCGCTGTGCCTCGACTGCGAGCTTGCGCATGACGGTGCGCAACTGGGCAAGGGCGTCGTCAAACGCTCCCTCATCTAGGCTGCCATTGCCCCGGGACATCACCAGGTCGGTGACGGACTGCTCCAGGTCCTTGCAGGCGTCGCCGACTCGGTCGGGGGCGGCTAGGCGCTTCTTGCGTAGCCGAAAATCGCGGCCCGCCGTATCGATGGCCTCGTTGAACGCGTCCCGATATGAGGCGACGACCGCGGCGGCGGCCGCGAACTGTTCTGCGGGTGCCGCGGATTCGCCGGCCGCCTTGACGGCTTCAGCGCGCAGCAGGGTGTCAGTAACTGCACGAGCTGTGGCGACGTCGGCCCCGCCAGCCCTGATGCTGCGGTTCAGGCCGGGGATCGCCACTGCCGCTGCCGCGGCGGGCTCAGCGGGCCTGAGGTTAGCGGGCATGGTCTTGTCGAGATAGCGGCTCTGGAAGTCTGCGTCAATGAACCGGACATCGGTCTTGGCGAAATCCAGCACGATCGCGGCAAGCCGAGCTTCCTTCAGTAGATCAGCCCGTTCCCTGCTCTTAGCTTTCTCCTTCTCGTAGGCACGGTAGAGTTCGGCGAGTTTCTCCTGCGACCGCTCAAGATCCATCAGGCGCAGCGACACCCCGTCGGCAGTGGTGCTGCGCTCGATCAGGTCCCGCAGCTGGGCCAGTACCCACAGGTCACGTATGCAGGACTTCGCGTCGGTGTGGAACGCCGCGGCGATGACCGACAGATCGCGATTGAGCTGGACGTGCTGCTCCTCGATCGCGAGCAGCCGGTTGATGTACGAGTAATCTCGCCGCTGGTCGGGGCGCAGCTGCAGGGAGAGCTCAACATTATTGACGTCCTGCCAGTCACAGGCCGCCGGCAGCACGCCCACCCGGATGCTGCTCACCTTTTTGGTCTCACGCAGGGCCGCGCAGCGGGTGTTTCCGTTGACCAGGATGCCGTCACGGGTGATCAGGCCAGGCTCGTTCTGGCCGTGGGTACTGAGGCTCCTCTGCAGGACCTCGAAATCGGGGTCCCGCCGGTCGGGCTCCGAGGGACGGATCGTCAGTAGGTGCTGCAAATAGTCCTGGCTCTCCGCACTCCAGGGGTCGGCTGAGAGGACGGCGTCACGGCCCGGGTCGAGGCTGCGCTGAGCACGGATGCGGTGCGTCCCGGGGTTGTAGTACAGCGCATCCAGCGGCATGTCGATGACCTCGACGTGCAGTTGGGAGCCGCCACGCCACTCCACGGTCAGGGTCTCGGCGACCCCGCTGTCATCGCGCAGCTCCTTCAGCCGCTGTTCGACCAGCGTGCGGGTGGCCGTGGCGACCGGGGGGACACCGAAGTTCGTGAACATCTCTGGGACTCTCCTTGAGGATGCAGGAAGGCAGTTGCTGCCGAGAGCGGGCGGGCAGGGCGCCTTTCCGAGAACGCCCCGCCCGGGGACGACAGGATCAGTGCTGCTGAAGGGCAGCCCGGACCTCGTCGCGGGCCTCCGCCGGCAGCGTGCGGTACGCCGCCCACAGGCCCTCGGTCTCGCTGAAGCCGCGCGCATCCTGCTCGACCCAGGCCGCCAGCATCTTCTGCTCGTAGGCCGGCAAGCGGCCGATGCGCGACAGGACCTCGCCCAGGTCAGCTGTCAGCTCGCGACCGCCGACTCGGCAGCGGTTGCACTCGATCACCAGCTGCACTCTGGTCTCCCCACTGGGCAGCCGGACCGGGCGGCGGGCGATGTCGAGCTGCGAGGCGATGTAGGTGCCGGCGTACTGCTCGCCCGGGCCGATGCCGCAGGAGCGGCACTTGTGACCGTCCCGCATCATCAGCGCCTGACGCTCGGCGGCCGTGACGGTAACGCCGGCCTTTTTGGTCGCCTTCCCCGGCTCCCACACCGCAGCGCCCTGCCTCACAAAGCGGTGCTCGTGCGAGCCTAGGGCCGGGTCCTCCCGGTTGGTGTCGATGCGCCATTCGAAGTCACGCAGGTCCCGCATCCGGCGGTCGATCTGCGAGGTCTGCGGAAAGGCGTCGCGCAGTTGAGTCTTGGTGAACAGCTCACCGACGCCGACCTCCTGCACCAGCCAAAGCGCTACGCCCTTCATCGTGCCGAGCTTCGGGTCGTTCCAGGACGGCATGGCCATGGGAGAAGTCCACCTCTCAGGTTGAAGAGCGAGACATCACCGGGCAGGACTGCGGACGCCGGAGGCCCGACAGCTGCTGGCCGGTTACAGCACCTAACTCAACAGCAGCGGCTCCCGGATCGGAAGGGTGATCGTGTCCCACCTGCAGAGCCAGTTAGCCCTTAAGCCGAGACAGGAATCTCGCACGCAACTCGCCTGTCAGGCGACACAATGGCCTGATCTTCAACCGGCAACTCCCATGAAGGAGACATGACTTGCCGAGGCTTGGTGACTTCGCCACGCTCGACCCCGCACTTCCCGTCGAACAGCGAGAGCTTGCCGAGGCCGTACGCGGTCTGCTGCTTCGGATCGGGCTCTCTTGCCAGCACACGGGAGAAAGACTGCTGAAGGAAGCAGGGACAGAGGGGTTCCTGAGCAGGCCGGTGTTGTCCGACCTGGCCAACGGCAGGCGCAAGCGCGCCCCCAGGGAGGCACCGCTTCGGGCGCTCCACTCGCTGGCTGCGAACAGCGAGAGAACCCAGGGCATGGTGTGCTCCTGGGAGACGCTGAACCGTCTCCGGGAAGCCCTGTCCCCGTCTCTGCCCGCGGAAGAGGAGCCGGGGAAACCGGTCGCCTGCCCGTTGTGCGGGGCAGCCGCTTCGCTGGAACAGGCACTCTCTGAGAGAGTCAGGCCGGCTGATATCACTGCCTCCACCCCCGCGCGGAGTGTTGTGCCGGTCCCCCGGCCGGAGGGGGACCGGCACAACACAACTCTCCCGGACTTCATCTGGGCGCCTACCGAGGACCTCGCCCTGTACCTCACCGCCGGCAACCTCGAACGCGCCAACGGTCTCATCCGCCACGTCGGCACCGAAGTCCAGCCCAGCGAGACTGCCGACGCCGTGGTGTCTTGCCGTGACGCCGGCCTCCTCGGAGCAGCGGACGCAATCATCAGTTACGCCGGCCGCCGTCCCGAACGGGACGTACTCCACATCCTCCACGCACTCAACCAGCGACAGCGGCGAACTGACGCCGACACCCTGCTTGAGTGCGCGCTCCTTGCCGGCACAGGAACTTTCTGAGCAGAGATGATTCAAGGCTACTAGGAACGTTATGCCGATTCTGTGTCCGGTTTCGTTGATCCAGTCCTGCTGGTAGATCAGGTCGTCAGAGAATGTTGGGCCGGCTGCCAGGGCTGTGGTGACGAAGGCTGTGGTGATGCCACGACGCATGGTGCTCTTGGCCAAACTGGCCCCCTCGTGCTAACAGCGCAGATCCGTAAGCTGCCGGGGATACAGATTTTGAATGGCCCAACGTCCTGGGCCCGCTACTTCCTGAGGCATCGTCAAGCACGGTCGGGATTCATCGACCGCACGCGGCAGGAGTGCTGGATGGGCCGCTACGAGCGCATCCTCGCCACCCAACTCCTCGCACCAGATGGGTGGATTGAGCGTCTTCCTGCCCCACTGACCGGCTGATCCGCCCCTGCCGACCACAGACCATCAGCCGATCGGTTGATGGTGCGGCTCCACCGGACGGTCATCGGCTTCTGGCCGGTCAGGCGATTCGGCGACCCGGGCACCGCGCCGAGACTGGCTGTTGTCGGCGAAGGGCGTCGGCGGGTGGGCTCGGGTGAGCGGGCGGGAGTCGTGGGTGATGTCGGTGCCGGTGATCGAGGTGGAGCGGCTGCGGAAGCAGTACGGGGAGCGGACGGCTGTGGCCGATGTGTCGTTCTCGGTGAACGAGGGTGAGATCTTCGGGATCCTGGGGCCCAACGGGGCCGGGAAGACCACCACGGTGGAGTGCATCGGCGGGCTGCGGCGCGCGGACGGCGGCAGGCTGCGGGTGCTCGGGTTGGATCCGGTCGGGGACCGGTCGCGGGTCGTCGCCGAGCTCGGGGTGCAGCTGCAACACAGTGAGCTGCCGCCCAACCTCAAGGTGGGCGAGGCGCTGCGGCTGTACAGCTCCTTCTACGAACGCCCGGCCGACTGGCGGGAGTTGCTGGAGGTGCTGGGCCTCGGTCCGCAGGCCGGGACCCGGTACGGGAAGCTGTCCGGAGGACAGCAGCAGCGGCTGTCGATCGCGCTGGCGCTAGTCGGCAACCCCCGGGTGGCGATCCTCGACGAGCTGACCACCGGTCTGGACCCGGCCGCGCGACGCGACACCTGGGAACTGATCGAGTCGGTGCGGGACCGGGGCGTGACCATCCTGCTGGTCACCCACTTCATGGCGGAGGCGGAGCGGCTCTGCGACCGGGTGGCGGTGATCGACACCGGACGGGTGGTCGCCCTGGACACGCCCGCTGAGCTGACCGCGCGCCTGGACGTGCAGCAGCGGATCCGCTTCGTGCCGTCCGTCCCGATCGAGGACTCCCTGCTCAGCGAGCTGCCCGAGGTCGAGTCGGTGAGCCGGCGCGGGGACGAGGTGCTCGTGGTCGGCGGTGCCGACGCGCTGGCCGCGGTGGCCGCGCGGCTGGCCCGGCAGGGGGTGCTGGCGCACCGGCTGCGGGTCGAGCAGCCGAGCCTGGACGACGCCTTCCTCGCCATCACCGGGCGGGACGAGGTGGCGGACCCGGGCCCACGTGTCCGACCGCTGCGTCACGACCGCTGACACGAGACATCGAGACATAGAGACACGACCTACGAGACACGACCGTTGACTTCGAGGAGTTTGCCATGACCACCGTCGCATACCCTGCACCCACGCCCGCGCCCGCTCCGGCCGGCGCGATGGCCGTCCGCCGTAGGGCGTTCTGGCTGCTGGCCCGGACCGAGGCGCTGCTGTTCTTCCGCAACGCCGGGTCGGTCGTGTGGACCGCCCTGCTGCCGATCGTCGCCGTGGTGGTGCTGGGCATCGTCCCCGGCACCCGTCACGCCAGCCGGTCCTTCGGCGGGCTCAGCCCGCTGCAGGTATACGTGCCGATCCTGATGATGTACGTGTTCCTGATGGCGGCCGTGAACATGCTTCCGGCGGTGCTCAGCAGCTACCGGGAGAAGGGTGTGCTGCGCCGGCTCTCCACGACGCCGGTGCCGCCCGGCCGTCTGCTCGGCGCCCAGGGGCTGATCTACCTGGGGCTGGGCGTCGTCATCGACGTGGTGATCCTGGTGGTCGCGACGGTCTGCGGGGCGCCGGCGCCGCGACAGTTCGGCGGCTTCGTGGTGTCGCTGCTGCTGGTCGCCGCGGCCACGCTGGGGATCGGGATGCTGATCACCGCCATCGCCAAGACCGAGCGGATCGCCAACGCGCTGGGGCTGGTCACCTTCTTCCCGCTGATGTTCTTCGCCGGGCTGTGGATCCCCAGGGACAAGATGAACGTGCCGCTGCGCACGATCAGCGACTACAGCCCGCTGGGCGCCGGTGTGCGCGCCCTGCAGGCGTCCATCGCCGGGCACTGGCCGCCCACCGCGGCGCTGCTGGTGCTGGCCGGGTACGCGATCGTCTGCGGCTTCGCGGCGTCGCGGATGTTCCGCTGGGAGTGACACCATCGAGACCATGACTGCTGTCCCCGTTCCGGATGCCTGGCAGGCCCGCTCCGATCGCCTGGCCCGGCTGCTGCTCCTGCCGATCCTGGGCGTGGCCACGACGCTGGCCGTGCTGGGCCCCTCGGACGGGGGCGGTCCGTCGCTCACCTCGGCCCACGGTCTGACCGGTACGGTCGCCGTCGCCGTGGCCGCCTGCTGGTCGGCGGCGCTGATCCGCTACCCGGTCACCGGGGTGCCGGGCAACGTACGGGCCGTGGTCTTCTGCGTGCACATCCTGCTGAGCGGAGTCCTGGTCTGGGCGAACCCCTGGTTCGGGGTGTTCGCCTTCAGCTGCTACTTCTTCGCCGACGAGCTGGAGCCGGATCGTCGCAAGGCCGCGTTCGTCCTGGTCGCCGCGGTGCTCTCGGCCTCGCAGACCAACGGCTATCCGGTGGCCTGGGACCTGCACACCGTGATCTACCTGGTGATGGTGGCCTTCAACGTCACAGCGGTCCTGTTCATGGTCGGCCTGCTCAACCGGGTGCTGGAGCAGAACACCGAGCGGGGCCGGATGATCGACGACCTGGGCGAGGCCAACCGCCGGTTGCAGGAGTCGATGGCCGAGAACGCCGGTCTGCACGCCCAACTCCTGGTCCAGGCGCGCGAAGCGGGCATCGTCGAGGAACGGCAGCGGCTGGCGGGCGAGATCCACGACACCCTGGCGCAGGGACTGACCGGCATCATCACCCAACTGGAGGCCGCCCGGCGGGCGCGCCACGACGAGCCGGAGTGGAACCGCCACCTGGACCTGGCGGACTCGCTGGCCCGGGCCAATCTCACCGAGGCCCGCCGGTCGGTACGGGCGCTGCGTCCGGAGCAGTTGGAGCGGGCCACGCTGCCGGAGGCCATCGAGGCCCTCGCCCGGAGCTGGTCCGAGCAGTCGGCCATCGCCGCCGAGGTGGAGACCACCGGGATCCCGGCTCCGATGGGCACGGACGTGGAGGCGGCGCTGTTCCGGGTCGCGCAGGAGGCACTGGCGAACGTCGGCAAGCACGCCCGGGCCACCCAGGTGCATCTGACCCTCAGTTATCTTGACGACATGCTGCTGCTCGACGTCGCCGACGACGGGGTGGGATTCACACCCGCCGACGAAACCGCCCCCGCCGGCGAAGCCGGTCGCTCCGCCGACGAAGGCGGTCCCTCCGGCGCCGAAGCCGGCTCCTCCGGCGACTCCCACCGCTCCGGCGGCTACGGTCTGCCCGGGATGCGGCGCCGGCTGGAACGCCTCTCGGGCAACCTCAACGTGGAGTCCACCCCCGGCTACGGCACCACCGTCAACGCCGCCGTCCCGGTCCGCGACCCGGCGCTGGGGGCGGTCCGATGAGCCCGATCCGGTTGCTGATCGTGGACGACCACCCGGTCATGCGCGACGGCCTGCGCGGGGTCTTCGCCGGCGACGACGGGTTCGAGGTCGTCGGCGAGGCGGGGGACGGGGCGGAGGCGGTGCGGCAGGCGCAGCGGACCGACATCGGCGTCGACGTCATCCTGATGGACCTGCGGATGCCCGGCACCGGCGGCGTCGAGGCCATCACCCGGCTGCGCGAACTGCGGCATCCCGCCCGGGTGCTGGTGCTGACCACCTTCGACACCGACCGTGACGTGCTGCCCGCGATCGAGGCCGGGGCCACCGGCTACCTGCTCAAGGACGCACCGCGGGAGGAGCTGATCCGCGCGGTGCGGGCGGCCAACGCGGGCCAGTCGGTGCTCGCTCCGGCCATCGCGGGGGCCCTGATGGGTCGGCTCGGGGTGCGCGAGGCGGGCAGTCTCAGCCCGCGCGAACTGGAGGTGCTCCGCAGGGTCGCGGCGGGTGCCACCAACCAGGCGGTCGCCCGTGAACTGCACGTCAGCGAGGCCACCATCAAGACCCATCTGATGCACCTCTACACCAAGCTCGGGGTGCGGGACCGCGCAGCGGCGGTGGCCGCGGCGTACGAGCGTGGGCTGCTCGGGCGGGACTGAGCCGCGGGGCTTCCGGAGCGGTTCCGGGGCGGATCCGGGGCGGATCCGGAGCGGTTCCCTAGCGGTTGCAGGGCGGAACCGGGGCGCTTGCGGAAGGTTCGTGCCGGCGGCGGTGAGCTGATCGGCCGTCCGTGATCGATTGACCCGGCGGTCGGCGGTTCCCCACGTCCTGACAGCAGGTATAACTACGGCATGAACAGGAAGCCGCCGTCCAATGGTTCGGTCACGCTCGAGGACGTGGCCCGGGTCGCAGGCGTGTCCCGGGCCACGGTTTCGCGTGTCATCAACGGCAGCACCACCGTGGACCCCGCCATGCGCCGGCTGGTCGAGGACGCCGTGGCCGCCACCGACTACGTCCCCAACCGGGCAGCCCGCTCCCTGGTCACCCGGCGCACCGACTCGATCGCCCTGGTCGTCTCCGAGGCCGAGCAGCGCAACGTCGCCGACCCGTTCCTCGGCCGGATGTTCACCGACCCCTTCTTCGGCCGGATGGTCACCGGCGTCATGGAGGTCATCCGGCCGCGCGGCGTGCAACTGGTGCTGATGCTGGTGGACGACGCCGACTCCCGTACCCACCTGGTCAGCTATCTGCGCCAGGGGCACGTGGACGGTGTGGTGCTGATCTCGGGTCATGCGGCGGACCCGCTGCCCGGGCTGCTCGCCGACGCCGCCGTTCCGGCGGTGCTGTCCGGCCGACCGGGGCAGCCCACTCCGATCAGCTTCGTCGAGGCCGACCAGCGCGCCGGTACGGTGCTCGGGGTCGAGCACCTGGTCGCCACCGGCCGCCGCAGGATCGCCACGCTCACCGGCCCGCTGGACATGCCGTCCGCCCAGGAGCGGCTGGCCGGCTTCCGGCAGGCGATGGCCGCGCACGGCCTGGCGGAGGCCGGGGTGGTCGAGGGCGACTTCACCCAGGCCGGCGGCGCCGCGGCGATGCGGCTGCTGCTGGAACAGGCCCCCGACCTGGACGCGGTCTTCATCGCCTCCGACCTGATGGCCCTGGGCGCGGTTCCGGTCCTCAACCGGGCCGGCCGCAGGATCCCCGAGGACGTCGCGCTGGTCGGCTTCGACGACAGCAGCGCGGCGCTGGCCTGCGACCCGCAGCTCACCACGGTCCGGCAGCCGCTGGAGGAGATGGCGTCCCGGATGGCGCAGTTGCTGCTGCAGCAGATCGCGGAACCGGAGGAGTCGCTGCAGTCGGTGGTGTTCCAGCCGACGCTGGTGATCCGCGGGTCGGCGTAGCCCTACTCCCGCCGGAGTAGTCGAAGTGCCGCTCCGGCTACGACGCGCGGGTGCGGCCGGAGCGGCAGGGTGGGCACATGTCCGCCGAGACCTCCGACCACACCGCGTCGAGCATCCCTTCCGCAGCGACGCCTCCCGCACCGACCCGGGCCGCCGTTGCCGCGCCGCCGCTGTTCCGGTTGTCGCGGCGCGGGCGGCGGCTGTGGGTGCTGCTGCACGTGGTGACGTCCGTCGGGTGGCTGGGGCTGGACCTGGGGGTGCTGGCCCTGGGGGTGACGGGGCGTTGGTTCACGCCCGGGGACGGGGAGTTGGGGGTGTACCGGGCGATCGACCTGCTCGGCTACGCGGTGGTGCTGCCGGTCGCGCTGGTCGCGGGCGTGTCCGGGGTGGTGCTGTCGCTGGGGACGTACTGGGGGCTGCTGCGGTACCGCTGGGTGGTGATCAAGCTGGTGCTGACACTGGTGGCCCTGGTCGCTACGGTGTTCGCGCTGCTGCCGCTGATGGACCGGGCCGTGGCGAACTGCCTGGCCGGTGGTGGGCCCGGTGGGGCCGGGAACAGCCTGGTCGCGGCGCCGATCGTGGCCGGGGCGCTCTACACCACGGCGACGGCGCTCTCGGTCTACAAGCCGAGGGGCTCACGCAGGCGGGCGTCGATGCCCTAGTTTCTGGCCATGGATATGTTCGGCAAGATCGACATTCGGACCACGGACCAGCGGCTGGCGGACATCGAGGCCAAGCTCGACTCGATCATCGCCCATCTGGGGATCGGCGCGGCGGCGGCGCAGGCGACGCCGACGGGACCGGCGGCACCGGTGGACGCGGCGCCGGTTGCGTACGACGCCACCGATCCGCGCGGGATGCCCGAGGTGATGGCATTCCTCCGGCAGGACAAGCTGATCCAGGCCATCAAGGCGTACCGGGAGATCACCCACGTGGGGCTGCTGGAGGCGAAGCAGGCGGTGGAGCAGGTGGCCCGGGCGGAGCCGGGGGAACGGGGAGGCGGGAGCCGCTGGCGTCGGTGAGGTCGGGGTTCCGGCGTTCTTCGGCTGCGGGCCGCGAGAGGTTGGTCGCGCACGCTTTTCAGCAAGCAGAGCCCCGCGCCCCTATGGGGCTGCAAGTTGCCCACTGTGCGGAACCATCAGGGGCGCGGGGAACTGCGCGACCAACCAGGCAGACGCCGCAGTCGAAAGGGGAACCTAGTCCGCGGTGGCGATCAGGGTCTCCAGTTTCACGTCCGGGTTGCTGCGGACGAAGCTGTTCATCTGCCACTTGTCGCCGAACAGGGCCAGCAGCACGTCGTCGGAGCGGCGGGTCAGTGCCTCGCCGGTGACCAGGCGGCTGCGGCCGAGGACGGCGGCGCCCTCCGCGTCGGTGACCCGGGCGATGTTGTAGGGCAGGTAGTCCAGCGCGATGGGGGACGAGAACTCGTGCTCCATCCGGTGCAGCACGACGTCGAACTGCATCGGGCCGACAGCGGCCAGTACCGGCGCCTGGTCACCGCGGCGGTCGGAGACCAGGACCTGCACCACGCCCTCCTCGTCCAGCTGCGAGATGCCCTTGCGGAACTGCTTGGAGCGGCTGATGTCCTTGGGGCGGGCCACCGCGAAGTGCTCCGGGGCGAACGCCGGCAGCGGCGGGAACTCGGCCTTCTTGCCCGCGTAGAGGGTGTCGCCGACGCGCAGCGCCGTGGCGTTGATCAGGCCGACCACGTCGCCGGGGTAGGAGGTGTCGACGACGGTGCGCTCCGCGCCGAAGACGGTGTGGGCGTACTTGGTGGCGAAGGATCGGCCGCTCGCGGCGCGGGTGACCGACATGCCGCGCTCGAAGACCCCGGAGCAGACCCGGACGAAGGCGATGCGGTCGCGGTGGGCCGGGTCCATGTTCGCCTGGATCTTGAAGACCAGGCCGGAGAAGTCGGACTCCACCGGGCGGGAGCCGGTGGTCGCCAGCGGGCGCGGGCCGGGGGCCGGGGCCAGGTCGACCACGGCGTCCAGCAGCAGGCCGACGCCGATGTTGGTGAGCGCGGCGCCGAAGAACACCGGGGTGATCCTTCCGGCCCGGAACTCCTCCTCGTCCCAGCCGGGGCCGGAGGAGAGGACGAGCTCCATCTCCTCCAGGGCGGTCTGCCAGACCTCGCCCTCCTGCTCAGCGGCCTGATCGGCCGTCAGCTTCTCCTCCTCGGCCTTGTGGGTGCCGCCGGGGACGCGGGTGAAGCGGCGCATCTGCTCCGGGTTGCTCGCCTCGACCAGCCCGCGCAGGTTGCCGGCGTTGCCGACCGGCCAGACCACCGGCACCGGGGTGATCTCCAGGACGTTCTGGATGTCGTCCAGCAGTTCCAGCGACTCGCGGCCGCGGCGGTCCCACTTGTTGATGAAGGTGATCACCGGGACGCCGCGGTGGCGGCAGACCGAGAACAGCTTGCGGGTCTGCTCCTCCAGGCCCTTGGCCGCGTCCACCAGCATGATCGCGCAGTCGACGGCGGAGAGGACGCGGTAGGTGTCCTCGGAGAAGTCGGCGTGGCCGGGGGTGTCGACCAGGTTCATCACATGGTCGCGGTGCCCGAACTGGAGCGCGGCGGAGGTGACCGAGATCCCGCGCTCCTTCTCCAGCTCCATCCAGTCCGAGGTGACGCCCTTGCGCCCGCTCTTGCCGTGGACGGCACCGGCCGAGGTGATCGCCTGCGCGTGCAGGGCAAGGGCCTCGGTGAGGGTGGACTTACCGGCGTCGGGGTGGCTGATCACGGCGAAGGTTCGCCGCCGCGAGGCTTCCTGGAGGACCTGGGTCGCGCTGGCGGGCTGGTCGGAGCTCACGGTGATTTCCTCGGTCCTGAAGCATGCGGGGGAACAAACCACCTTAACGAGGAAGTGCCCACCGAGTCGAACCACAACAGTGGCGCAGGGCTCTGCTTGATGAAAAGCATGCGCTGCCGACCATGCACCTCCGTAGAGGGTTGGCAGCGCATGCTTTTCATCAAGCAGAGCCCCGCGCCCCTAAAAGACTAGAAGACCACCAGCGAGCGCCCGCCGCGCCCCGCGGCCATCCGTTCGAACGCGGCCGGGATCTCGTCCAGGGTGATCCGGTCGGTGATCAGGGCGTCCAGGTCGAGCCGTCCGGCTCGGACGTGTTCGGCGAGGACCGGGATGTCCTTGACCGGGTCGCTGTTGCCGTAGACGCACGCGGTGAGCGTGCGGGCGAAGTGGAAGACCTCCAGGGCCGAGAAGGAGACCAGGTCGTCCTTGCCGCCGATGCCGACGACCGTCACCCGTCCGCCCTTGCGGGTGGAGGACCAGGCCGCGCGGATGGTCGTGCTGCGGCCCACGCACTCGAAGGCGTGGTCCGCGCCGTTGCCGCCGGTGAGCCTCCGTACGGCCTTGGGGGTCTGCTCGTCGGCGAGCAGGAACTCGGTGGCGCCGTGCAGCCGGGCCAGTTCCTCCTTCTCCGGGCTGACGTCCACCGCGATGATCGGCGACGCGCCCGCGATCCGGGCCGCCTGGAGCACGGCCAGGCCGACCCCGCCGAGGCCGAACACGACCACGGACTCGCCGTCGCGCACCCGCGCCGCGTTGTGGATCGCGCCGTAGCCGGTGAGCACGGCGCAGCCGAGCAGCGCGGCCGAGGTCAGCGGGACGCCCTCGGGCAGCGGGATGATCGCGTTCTCGTTGACGATCGTCTCCTCGGCGAAGGCGGCGACGCCCAGGCCGGGGTAGAGGCCGGTGCCGTCGGGCAGGGCGGCGTAGGTCTCGACCGAGGCGGCGTACTGGTTCTCGCAGAGCCAGGGCTCGCCGATGGTGCAGAGGTGGCAGCTGCCGCAGGCGGGGGCCCAGTTGAGCACGACCGGGTCGCCGGGACGGACCGAGTCCACGCCCTCGCCGACGGAGACCACTGTGCCCGCGCCCTCGTGGCCGAGGACCACCGGGGTCTTGGCCCTGAGCACGCCGTTGGCCAGTGAGAGGTCGGAGTGGCAGACGCCGGCGGCGGCCAGCTTGACCCGGACCCGGCCGGGGCCGGGCTCGGGGAGCTCGATCTCGGTGAGTTCGAGCGGGGCTCCCACAGCGGGGAGCAGGGCGGCGCGGACCATGGCACGGGCCTTTCTCGGCGGGAGGGGGTGGGCGGTGCGGATCAGAACTGCAGCGACTTCGGCTGGAGGAACTCCTCCAGGCCGTGGCGTCCCAGTTCGCGGCCGACGCCGGACTGCTTGTAGCCGCCGAAGGGGGCGAGCGGGTTGAAGCGGCCGCCGTTGATGTCGATCTGGCCGGTGTCCATCCCGCGGGCGAAGGCGGCCGCGGTCTCGTTGTCGGCGGCCCAGACGCCGCCCGCCAGGCCGTAGGAGGTGCCGTTGGCGATCTCCAGGGCGTGCGCCTCGTCGCGGTAGGACAGGATCGACAGCACCGGGCCGAAGATCTCCTCCTGGGCGACGGTGGCGTCCGGGGTGACGTCGGCGAGGACGGTCGGGCGGATGTAGAAGCCGGTCTCCAGGCCCTCGGGGGCCTCCGGGCCGCCCGCGACGACCCTGGCGCCCTCGGCGACCGCGGTCTCGATGTAGCCGCGGACCCGGTCCCGCTGCTTGGCGTTGACCACCGGGCCGAGGCGGGTCTCCGGGGAGGTGGGGTCGCCGGGGACGTACTTGGCGGCGGCCTTGGCGGCGATCGCGACGGCCTCCTCGTACTGGTCCTGGTGCACCAGCAGCCGGGTCCAGGCGGTGCAGGTCTGGCCGGAGTTGGCGAAGACGTTGCCGACGTTGACGTTGACCGCTCGGGCCAGGTCGGCGCCGGGCAGGACGACGTTGGCGGACTTGCCGCCGAGTTCCAGGGCGACCCGCTTGATGCCGCCGCCGGCGATCTCGGCGATCTTCGCGCCGACCGCGGTGGAGCCGGTGAAGGAGACCAGGTCGATCCCCGGGTGTCCGGCCAGGGCCGCGCCGGCGACCGTGCCGACCCCGGTGACCAGGTTGAACACCCCGGCCGGGAAGCCGGCCTCGTGCATGATCTGCGCGAACAGCCGGGCCACCAGCGGGGTGTCCTCGGCCGGCTTGAGCACCACGGTGCAGCCCGCGGCCAGGGCCGGGACGACCTTGGCGACCACCTGGTGCAGCGGGTAGTTCCACGGCGTGATGGCGGCGACGACCCCGGCCGGCTCGGCGTAGACGGTCGAGTTGCCGACCTGCTCGGTGAACTCGTACCCGGCCAGGATGTCCAGGTAGGAGCCGGCGACGCCGAGCGGGAGGGCGGCCTGGACGTTGGTGGCGAAGCCGATCGGGGAGCCGAGCTCGGCGACGACGGTGGCGGCGATCTCCTGCTGGCGGGCGGCGAGGCCGTCGCGCAGCCGGGTCAGCGGCAGCAGACGCTCGGCCGGGGTGGTCGCGCCCCAGCCGCGGGCCGCCGCCCGGGCGGCGCGCACGGCGGCGTCCACGTCCTCGGCGGTGCCGGCCGGGACGGACGCGATGACCTCCTCGGTCGCCGGGTTCAGTACCGGGATGGTGTCCGTCCCGAGGGACGGGACCCACTCGCCGCCGATGTACTGATCTCCATGCTGCTGCACCAGGTGGTCCTTCCGTCGCGGCTGCGCTGCCGGGCCGGCTGTTGGTCGGCCGACGTTAACTAGCAATGCTAATTAATCGCTCCGGGCAGCTCCGACGCAAGTGCCGTGCCGCGTGCCGCACGTCACGGTGCGTCCGGCACCCGGCGCCAGGTCGGCTCCGGTGGTATCGGGCGAGGTCAGGACGGGAACGGCGCCTCGCGCTGGCGCAGTTCCTCGGCCCGCGCGCCGGCCAGCTCCATCCGCACGGTGCAGCCCGCGTCCGAGGTCCTGACCTCGACGCTCTCGCAGATCTGACGGGCCAGCCAGAGCCCTTCGCCGGGCTGCGGGCCGTCCGGGCGGGGGAGCCGGTAGCCGAGGGTGGGGTCGTCCAGGGCGCTGTCGGCGGGGCGGGGGCCGGGCTGGGTCAGCTCCACCGAGACGGTCCTGGCCTTGGACCAGATCGCCACGGATCCGTCCGTGAGGGGTACGGCCGGGTCCGGGGCCTCGGCCTCCGCCGCGGCGTGGGCCAGCAGCCGGGAGACCTCGGCGACGGCCAGCACCAGCAGTTCGGCCCGCTCCCGGTCCAGGCCCAGGTGCATGGCGTGGTCGGCGACGAAGCCGCGCAGATGGGCGCTGCCGGGTGCGGGGGTGCTCCAGCTGAGCCGGGCGGCGCCGGCCGGCGGCGGTTCCAGCGGTGCGGCCGCCGGGCTCTGCGCACGGAAGTGGACCGGTTCCAGGTAGGCGTCGGAGACGGTGGTCCTGGTGCCGTCGATCCGCTGCGGATGGGTGCGCAGCGCGTCGGCCAGCACGTCGGGGCCGGCGATCCGGGAGTCGTAGGGGCAGATCATCCAGATGTTGGTGTCCGTGAGCAGTGCGTTGAGCTGCGACTCCATCTGCTTCCAGGCGGCGGCCTCGGCCCGGGAGCGGCCGGCCCAGACCGGCTCGGCGATGATCCGGACGTGGCGCGGGCCGTCCCCGTTCGCGGTGCTGCCGCCGGTCGCCGCGGTGTGCCGCCAGTAGCGCTCGAACGCGGCCACGCGCTGGGGCGGGCGGCGGCCGAAGTACGCCGTCTCGGCGAAGTCCAGTCGGTCGGCCCGGTCGCCCAGGGCCTCGCTGAGCAGCTCCAGATTGGCGGAGGTGGTGGCGGCCAGCACCGGTTCGCCGCGCCGGAAGCCCTCCTCCACGAAGGGCAGCGCCATGGCCAGGAACTCCTCGTCGGAGCCGTAGACGCAGACCTGGTGCCGGAAGTCCGGATCGGTGGAGCGGAAGCTGTCGGCGGTGTCCCAGCCGGCCATCCTGATGACCCGTCGGACGTGGGCGGCCGGACGCTCCAGGTGCAGCGAGCGGCCGTCGCTGAGGTCCTGCTTGGTGGCCATCAGCAGCCGCAGGCCCTCCAGGTCGATGAAGTCCAGACCCGACATGTCGACATGGAGATCCTCGTCCAGGTCGGCCCCGTCGGCCAGGGCCGCCTTCAGCGCCTGGGCCAGCGGGGTGTGCCCGCCGTCGCCGACCGCCCCGCTCAGCCCCAGCCCCGGGGTCGCCCCGCGGTGCCGGCGGATGACCAGCTCACCGTCCTCGAACTGGGCGTTCTCGGCCGCCCTGCCGTTGTGCGCCGCGTCCACCACGGCCATGTCGGCCGAGGCGAAGGCCCGGTGGTCGTACTGGCACAGCGCCAGCACCTTGCCGCCGACCGCCAGCGGGGAGACCGCCTGCTCGTAGGCGACGATCTGCTGCATGGTGATGCCGTGCCTGGGCACCCAGCCGGTCTCCCCGGTGACCCGCAGCAGCCGGTAGCCCTCGGCGGCGGTCTGCTCGATCAGCGAGTCCATCATGGCGACGGTGCGGTCGATGTCGAAGTACCCGTCGATCATGTAGACCAGGTCGGCCGGGACGATCAGCAGCTGCCCGCTCGCCGCCAGGCCGTCCACGTCGATGCCGGCGCCGGTCAGCGTCTCCCGCACCCGGACCAGGGCCGGGCCGTCGTCCTCGGCGATGTAGATGACCTTGTCGTGCCACTGCACCCCGTCGCGGACGAAGGCGGCGGTCACCGCGGCGCGTTCGCGCTCGTCCCCGAAGACGAAGCAGAGGTGGTCATTGGGCCGCACGGCGCCGACGGGCACGGGCTGCTGGACGGTGGCCATCAGGCCTCCTGCTGCCGGCGGCTTCCGAATGCCGCGGATGCCGCAAATCTAGGGCGGAACGGTAGATCAGGTCAGCACCTTGGCGAAATCCGATGCCTGCGGTGAGCGATTCCGTGCCCCCGCGAACCCATAGACTCAGGCAATGCGATCGGATGCACACCCCGCGGCCAAGAGTGCCACCGGCGCGCGCGCCACCGCGCCCGCGCCCAGGGCGAAGCGGGTGCCGCGGGCCCAGCGCGAACAGCAGATGCTGGACGCCGCCGTGCGCGTCTTCTCCCGTTCCGGCTACCACGCGGCCTCCATGGACGAGATCGCCGAGGAGTGCGCGGTCTCCAAGCCGATGCTCTACCTCTACCTGGGGTCCAAGGAGGAGCTCTTCGCCGCCTGCATCCGGCGCGAGGCGGACCGGCTGATCGTGGCCGTGGGCCAGGCGGCCGAGCCGGGGCTGGAGGCGGGGGAGCAGCTGCGGCGCGGACTCACCGCCTTCTTCGGCTTCGTCGCCGAGCACCGGGAGAGCTGGATCGTGCTCTACCAGCAGGCCCGGGCCCAGGGCGAGCCGGTGGTCGAGGAGGTCGCCGCGGCCCGCCGCCAGGTCACCGCCGCGGTCACCGCGCTGGTCCGCCGGGCGGCGCTGGACTCCGTCCCGCCGCCGCGCCCCGGCGAGCGCCCCGACCGCGGCGAGGCCGCCGCGGTCGCCCAGGCCATCGTCGGCGCCGCGGACGCCCTGGCCGGCTGGGTCCTCGACACCGGCCCCGAGCCGCCCGAGGAGACCGCCCGCCGGCTGATGTCGGTGATCTGGATCGGCCTGGAACCCCGCCTGCACGGCGCCCGCTACCGCAAGCCGTCGGAGTGACGGCGACTCGGTGACGGCGGCTCGGTGACCGCGGCTCGGCGACGGCGGCTCGGTGACGGCTGCGGCCTGGTGACGACCGCGGTCTGACGGGCGCTCACCAACCCAGCGCGGCCATCGCGGCGTTGTGGCCGGGGATGCCGCTGACGCCGCCGCCGCGGACCGCGCCGGCGCCGCAGAGCAGCACGTTGGGGTGGGCGGTGGCGACGCCCCAGCGGTCCGGCGGCGCACCGGCTTCGGTGTCGTCCTCCGCGAAGGGGAAGGCCAGGTCGCGGTGGAAGATGTTGCCGCCGGGCAGGCCGAGGTCGCGCTCCAGGTCCAGCGGGCTGCGTGCCTCCAGGCAGGGCCTGCCCTCGGCGTCCACCGCCAGGCAGTCGGCCAGCGGCTCGTCCAGCACCGCGTCCAGCTGGGCCAGCACCGCGGCGAGCGCGGCCTCACGCACGCTGTCGTGGTCCGCCCCGGCGAACAGCCGGGCCGGCAGGTGCAGCCCGAACAGGGTCAGCGTCTGGTAGCCCTGCTCACGCAGTTCCGGGCCGAGGATGGACGGGTCGGTCAGCGAGTGGCAGTAGAGCTCGGACGGTGCCACGGACGGCACCGCGCCCGCCTCGGCGTCCCGGTAGGCGTCCTCCAACTGCCGGTAGTCCTCCGCCACATGGAAGGTCCCGGCGAAGGCGGCCCGCGGGTCCACGTCCCGGTCGCGCAGCCGGGGCAGCCGGCGCAGCAGCATGTTCACCTTCAGCTGCGAGCCCTCCGGGTCGGGCCCGGCGGGCGCCTCGCCCAGCAGCCGCTCCAGCTCGCGCGGGGCGGCGTTGCACAGCACCTGCGCCGCGTCGACCCGCAGCTCCTCCCCGCCGCAGCGGAACACCACCTCGGCCTCGCTGCCGTCGGTCCGCACCGCCGTCACCTCACAGCCCGTCAGCAGCTCGGCCCCGGCCTTCCGGGCGGCCGAGGCCAGCGCGTCGGTGACCGCGCCCATCCCGCCGACCGGGACGTCCCAGTCGCCGGTGCCGTTGCCGATCACGTGGTAGAGGAAGCAGCGGTTCTGCCGCAGCGAGGGGTCGTGGGCATGGGTGAACGTGCCGATCAGGGCGTCGGTCAGGACCACCCCGCGGACCAGGTCGTCGGCGAAGGACGCCTCCACCGCCTCCCCGAGCGGGCGCTCGAACAGCGCCTCCCAGGCGGCGTCGTCGCCGATCCGCTTGCGCAGCTCCGTCCGGGTCGGCAGCGGTCCGGTCAGCGTCGGGAAGACCGCCCTGGCCACCTGCCCGGTCCGCCCGTAGAACTCGCGCCAGGCCTGGAACTCCCGCCCCGAACCGGTGAGCCGGCGGAACCCCTCGGCCGTGGCCGGCTCGTCGCCGTTGTCGACAAGCAGCCCTGTCGACCGGTCCGCCCGCTGCACCGGCGTGTAGGAGGACACCCTGCGCCGGCGCAGCTCCACCTGCAGGCCCAGATCCGTCCTGATCCGCTCGGGCAGCAGGCTCACCAGGTAGGAGTAGCGCGACAGCCGGGCGTCCACCCCGGCGAAGGCCCGCTCCGACACCGCCGCGCCGCCGGTGTGCCCCAGCCGCTCCAGCAGCAGCACGCTGCGCCCGGCCCGGGCCAGGTAGGCGGCGGCGACCAGCCCGTTGTGGCCGCCCCCGACCACCACCACGTCGTAGTGGCGCTGCAGCGGGGACACGTAGACGGAAGAGGAATCGCTCATTCGGAAGTCCTACCAGCCGGACGGGTCCTCGGCCAGACCTCGTCGTCGCTCACCCGTTCGGCCCGCAGCGGGTCGCCGGGCGGGCGAGCGCGTGTGAGCGTGAGGGCGTCCGAGACAGCCAGATTTCCGGAGGACCCGTCGTGCTGACGAACACCCGCCTTCGTACCTCGCTCGCGGCGGTGGCGCTGGCCGCGTCGCTGCTGGTGCTGCCGGCCTGCTCCAGCGGCAGCAGCAAGAGCTCCGTCAGCGCGGTCGGTGCCGCCGTGGCTGCGACGCCGACCAGCAGCGCCGACCGGGTCAAGTTCGCCAAGACCAAGTTCGTGGCCAACGCGAGCCTGGCCGCCGGGGCCGCGTACCAGTGGCTCTACAAGCCGTTCAAGGCGGGCACGTTCAAGAGCGGCGCCAAGGGCAGGACCTTCGCCCTGGTGAAGGGCGGCCTGGCCGGCGCCTTCACCTACAACCGGCTGAAGGCCGCGCTCAACGACGCCAAGGGCGACCCCACCCTGTCCAAGGCCACCGACGCGCTGTCGTCCGGTATCGAGAGCATCAAGAACCTGCCGAGCAAGATCAGGGGCGGCAACGCCACCGACGCGGACTTCAACCAGGTCCAGAGCGTCGTCGACGGGGTGAAGAAGGCCGCCTCGCAGAACGGCCTCAACGTCACCGACCAGGTGCCCTCGGCCGGCCAGCTCACCCAGATGGTGTCGAGCTGACCCCTTCGGCCCCGGCCGCGCCGGCCTCGGCCCGCGCGAAGACGTAGCGCCACTGCCTGCGGCCGTCCGCCGCGTGGAACTGCTCCCGGACGTAGACCAGCGTCTGGGCCGGCCGGTCCGACGCGGCGGGCACCGTGGTCCGCTGCTCCGGGGGCACGCGTTCGGCAAGGTTGACCGGGACCGCCGCGATCCTGCCGTCCAGCGGCCCTCCCACGAACTGGACCCGGGCTCGGCGCATGGACCCCAGCCTCTCACTTCCGGCCCCTGGCACACACCACCCCTGTCGCACCCGTATCCTGCTCTGTACACATTCCGGTAACCCTGGGGTGCGTACGGTGGCGAGAGGGGCTCGATGCAATCCGCGGGCAGGCGATCCAACTGGTGGCGCAGGCGCTCGGGCCTGGGCGCGCGCGAAACCGGTCCGCTGGGCGCCGCGGAGGCTGCCGCCCGCCTGGAGTCCCGGCTGGAACAGCTGCTGCGCGCGGTCCGCGCGGGCTTCCCGGTCGCCCCGGCCGCGCACGCCGTCGACTACCGGTGTTCCTGCGGCCGGGTGGGCTGTCCCGCCCCCGCGCAGCACCCGCTCTCCTTCGCCTGGCAGTCGCAGGCGTCCGCCGACGCCGAGCAGGTCACCCGCTGGCTGACCCGGGACCCCGAGGCCAACGCGGTCACCGCGACCGGCCGCAACCACGACGTGCTGGACGTACCGGCGGAGGCCGGGCGGTTGGCGCTGGAGCGGATGGACAGCCTGGGCGTGGCGGTCGGTCCGGTCGCCGCGGTCGGCGAGGACCGCTACCTCTTCTTCACCACCAGCCGCTACGCGCTGGACGAGGACGAGTGGTGGACCTCGGAACTGGACACCAGCCCCGAGGACGTCTCCGAACACCCGGGCCTGCGGTGGCACACGCGCGGCAGCTACGTGCTGCTGCCCCCGTCCCGTCTCGCCGACGGCTCCACGGTCAGCTGGGTACGCGACCCGGACCGCCCCCTCCCCGACCCGCTACGCGTCCTGGACGTCCTCACGGACGCCTGCACCGCGGTTGGCGCCGTCGCTGTCGGAGAACACTGGCTGATCGGTTAGCTGCGGACCGTAGCTGGTCGGCCGCGCAGTTCCCCGCGCCCCTGCCAATTGCAACTGGCTCACTTGCAGCCCCCTAGGGGCGCGAGGAACTGCGCGACCAGCCACCGAACCACAGGTCACGGCAGAGTCAGCACCTCGGACCCGCTCTCGGTCACCACCAGCGTGTGCTCGAACTGCGCAGTGCGCCTGCGGTCCTTGGTCACCACCGTCCACCCGTCCGGCCAGATGTCGTGCTGGTAGGTGCCCAGGGTCAGCATGGGCTCGATGGTGAAGGTCATCCCCGGCTGCATCACCGTGGTCGCGTACGGGCTGTCGTAGTGCGGCACGATCAGGCCGGAGTGGAACGACGTGTTGATGCCGTGCCCGGTGAAGTCCCGTACGACGCCGTAGTTGAAGCGTTTGGCGTAGGACTCGATGACCCGCCCGATGACATTGATCTGTCGCCCGGGCTTGACCGCGGCGATCCCGCGCCGGGTGGCCTCCCTGGTCCGCTCCACCAGCAGCTTGGACTCCTCGTCCACATTGCCGACCAGGTAGGTGGCGTTGAGGTCGCCGTGCACCCCGTGGATGAACGCGGTGACGTCCAGATTGACGATGTCGCCGTCCTGGAGCACGGTCGAGTCCGGGATGCCGTGGCAGATCACCTCGTTGACCGAGGTGCAGATGGACTTGGGGAAGCCCCGGTAGCCCAGGTCCGAGGGGTAGGCGTCGTGGTCGCACATGTACTCGTGGGCGATCCGGTCCAGCTCGTCCGTGGTCACGCCGGGCGCGATGGCCGCGGCCGCGGCGTCCATGGCCCTGGCCGCGATCCGTCCGGCGATCCGCATCTTCTCGATGGTCTCCGCGGACTGCACCTCCGGGCCGGTGTAGGGGGCAGGCCCCTTGCGGCCCACGTACTCGGGGCGTGGGATGTGCGCCGGGACGCTGCGGGTCGGTGACAGGGTGCCGGGAACGAGTGGAGACATGCGGGCGATTCTAGGGGGTGTCCGGCGGGCCCCGGAGTGCGACGCGAAGCCCTGGGCAGGATGCTGATGGCGGACGCGAGCGCGGCGCAACACCGGGAAACGTAGGGAGAAGCGTGATGGCCGACGGTGCCGACAAGGCCGAGGGCTGGTTCTACTGCCTCAAGCACAAGACCGTGGAGCAGGGCATGGTCTGCCCCGCGCGCAACCGGCTCGGGCCGTATGCGACCGAGGCGGAGGCCGCAAGGGCGCTGGAGAAGACCAAGGAGCGCAACGAGGAGTGGGACAACGACCCCCGCTGGCAGTGAGCGGACCCCGCACCAACCCCGCACGGACGGCGGGCGACTGGCAACGACACGGTAAGGGGCTGGCATTCCGGATATTCCGGACAGCTCTTGGCGTGGCGGCGCTGATCGTGCCAGGGTTGCCGTCGAGACCGGCATGGGTACGCACTTCCCGCACCGGTGACGGTACGGGCACGGCGGGGGCGCACGCGGGTGGCGGACAGGGCAGCGGCGGCACAGCGGCGGAGCGGTGATCCCGGGTCAGCCCCTGCCGAATCCCGCTCCGGCGCCGACCGCAGCGCCCACCGCCCCGGCGCCCGCGGACCGCTCCTGCTGCTCGCCGTCGTGGTCGGAACCGCCGTGGCCGCGGTCTGCCTGCGGGCCGGGGGTTCCGCCCCGCTGGGCGGTGTCGGCGTGCTGCACGGCCTGTGGCTGTTGGTCGCCCTGGTGGTCTTCGCCGGCGGCTGGTACGGCGTGGCCCAGTACCAGGCCCGGCAGGGCGAGCGGCCGCTGGGGACGCCGCGCGAGGAGCGGCTGCAGACCCTGACCGTCGCCGCGCTCGGCATCATCGGGCTGGCGACCACCGTCGGGGTGGCCATGCTCGGACTGACCCACACCGGCCCGCCGGACCTGCCGCCACCGGACCTGACCCCGGTCACACCGCCGCCGAACCAGCAGCCCAGCCCCCTGGCCCTGCCCAGCCTGGCACCGGCCAGGAAGAGCGGCTCGCACCCCTTTCCGGTCGGCGAGGTGCTGCTGGTCCTGATCAGCCTGCTGGCCGTGGCGGCCGTGGTGGTCCTGGCGGTCTTCGTGAGCCGCTGGCTCCAGGCCCGCAGGACGCCCCCGCCGGTGCTCCGGTCCACCCTCGCCCCCGAGGACGACGACGGCGCCGCGCTCGGCGACGCCGTCCGGGCCGGGCGGCTGGCGCTGCAGGGCGAGGACGTCAGGGCCGCGGTGATCGCCTGCTACGCCGCGATGGAGGAGTCCCTGGTCGCCGGCGGGGTGCGCCGCCACGCCGCCGACAGCCCGGCCGACCTGCTGCGCCGGGCCTCCGAGGCGGGTCTGCTGGCCGGTCTGGCGCCGCATCAGCTGGCCGGCCTGTTCCGCGAGGCGCGCTACTCCACCCATCCGATGACCGAGTCCGACCTGCAGCAGGCGCGGGCCGCGCTCGACGAGATCAGTGCCCTGCTCGCGGAGCGCGCCGCCCGGCTGGAGGCCGAGGCCGCAGCGGCGGCGGCGCTGGCCGAGCAGGCGGCCGCGGCCGAGGCGGCGGCAGTGCCGGTGTCGAAGGGGGCGGAGGCCCGATGAGTCCGCGAGCGGTACCACGCCTGGCCGTCCTGCCGGAGGCACTCCTCTGGCTCGGCGCCGCCGCGCTCTGCTCCGAGGTGGCGCTGGCGCTGGTCGGCGGGCTGCCGGGGGCGGCCACCGGGGCCGCCGTCCTGGCCGTCGCCGGGATCCTGGCGGTGCGCTACGTGCACGGCGCCCAGGCTATGGACAGCGACTACCGCCGCAAGGTCCACCTGGTCGGCAGCCGCGAGCCGACCCTGCGCTACTGGGACGCCGCGATCGAGGACGCCCTCGACTCCATGAGCGGCTACGAACTGCACCTGCGGCCGCTGCTGCAGCGCCTCTACGCGGTGCGCCTGGCCGAGCGGCACGGGGTCTCCCTGGACACCCAGCCCCGGCAGGCCGCCGCGATCATCGGCCCCGAGCTGTGGCCCTGGATCGACCCCACCCGGCCCCGCACCGGACGCCATCCGCTGGACGTCGGCCCGCTGGCGCCTGCGGCCGGCAACGGGGCCGCGGGCCGGCAGCGGCGCAGCACCACCCGCCGGGTCGACCCCCGGCTGGCCCCCGATCCCATCAGCGGGCCCGTCCTGACCGCCCTCGTCGAACGCCTGGAAAAGATGTGACGTGACGCCGGATCCGTCGACCCCGCCGATACCGCCCCTTCCCGAACCGTCCGAACCGTCCGAACCGGACATGAGGAGCGCAGTGACAACCGTGAGCCCGCAGGACGCCCCGGTCCTGACGCCCCAGCAGGCGGGCAGCCGCGCGCACGAGGTGCTGACCGAGATCGAGCGCGCCGTCGTCGGCAAGCGCCAGGCGCTGGAACTGGTCATGCTCGGCGTGCTGGCCGGCGGACACGTCCTGATCGAGGACCTGCCCGGCCTGGGCAAGACCCTGCTGGCCCGGTCCTTCGCCACCGTGCTCGGCCTGGACTTCAGCCGGATCCAGTTCACCCCCGACCTGCTGCCCTCCGACGTCTCCGGCGCCCCGTTCTACGACCAGCGCAGCGGAGAGATGGTGTTCCGTCCCGGGCCGGTCTTCACCCACCTGCTGCTCGCGGACGAGATCAACCGCACCCCGCCGAAGACCCAGGCGGCGCTGCTGGAGGCGATGGCCGAGGCCCAGGTCTCGGTGGACGGCACCACCCGTCGGCTGCCCTCGCCCTTCGTGGTCATCGCCACCGACAACCCGATCGAGTACGAGGGCACCTACACCCTGCCCGAGGCCCAGCTGGACCGCTTCCTGCTCCGGGTCAGGATGGGCTACCTGCCGGTCGCCGACGAGGCCGCGATGCTCCGGGCCCGCCTGGACCGGTCCGCGCCGGAGGCCGTCCTCAAGCCGCTGACCGACCCGGCCGAGGTGCTGGCGATGCGGGACAGCCTGGAGCGGGTCGAGATCGACGACGACCTGGTCGACTACATCGTGGCGCTGATCGACGCGACCCGTAAGCACGCCCAGATCCAGGTCGGCGCCTCGCCCCGGGGCGGCCTGGCGCTGGTTCAGCTGGCCCGGGCCCGGGCGGTCATGGCCGGACGCGACTTCGTCACCCCCGAGGACGTCAAGTCGGTGGCGGTCCCCGCGCTGGCGCACCGGATCAGCCTCAAGCCGGAGCTCTGGGTGCGCCGGATCAGCGCCGACGACGTGATCGCGGGGGTGGTGGAGACCGTGCCCACACCGCGGACCACGCCGCGCAGCGCCCCGCGGACCGGTGCGCAGATCGCCCCGCAGACCACTCCGCCCCAGGCATGACGGTGGGTCGGACGCCCCGGCGCAGATCGGCCCGGGCCGTCGCGGGACGCGCCACCGGTGCCGCGGCGGCCCCGGTCGAGCCCGCGCCGCTGCTCCCGCCGGAGGTGCGCCGCGCGCTCGGCGGCGACGGCACCCACCGCCCGGAATCCGAGCCGCCCGCCCCCGGCCCGGACGGCGCCCGCCCGTCCGAGCGGGCGCTGCGGCTGGCCACGGTGGCCGCGGTGGCGACGGCGGCCGCGGTGCTGACCGGGCAGCCCTGGCTGCTGGCGCTGGCCGTCGGCCCGGCGGTGCTGCTGGTCCTGGCCGGCGTCGGCGGCCGACCCGACCGGGCCGGGGCCACCGCCGAGGTCGGCTCCCGGCGCTACTTCGAGGACGAGACGGTCACCGTGCGGATCACCGTCCACTTCGACGGCGCCGTCGGCTGGATCGACCCCGGCGTCGCCCCCGGCCCCGGCACCGAACTGCTCTCCGTGGACGTCACCGGATCCGTCGTCACCCTGGGCTTCACCGCCACCCGTTGGGGCCGCTGGTCGCTCGGCGTGGTCGACCTCGACCTCTACGACGCGGGCGGGCTGGCCCGCTCCACGGTCCGGGTCGACCTCGGCGAGATCGAGGTCTTCCCGGTGCCGGCGGACGGCAGGCTCACCCCCATCCCGGTCCGGCTGCCGGACCGGCTGGGCGAGCACACCGCCCGCCAGTCCGGCGAGGGCATCGAGGTCATCGGGGTGCGTCCGCACGTCTGGGGCGAGCGCCAGCGCCGCATCCACTGGCCGTCCACGACCCGGCGCGGCTCCATCCAGATCAACCAGTTCGCCGCCGAGCGCACCGCCGACGCCGTGGTCCTGCTGGACGCCTTCAGCGACGTCGCGGACCCGGTCACCGGCAGCTCCAGCCTGGACGAGTCGCTGCGGGTCGCCGCCGGCCTGGTCCGCACCTATCTGCGCAGCCACGACCGGGTCGGCATCGTCTCGGTCGGCGGCAAACTGCACTGGCTGCAGCCCGGCACCGGCGACGCCTACTTCTACCGCATCGTGCAGACCGTCCTGGACGTCCGCCGGGACCTCACCTTCCACACACCCGACCTCAACCGGCTCCCGCCGCCCGCGCTGCCGCACGGCGCGCTGGTCTACGCGGTCACGCCGCTGGCCGACAACCGGATCATGGACGTGCTGGGCGGCCTCGCCGAGCACGGCAACCCGATCGCGGTGGTCGAGATCCCGATCGGCGACCCCAGGATCGCCGCGGACGACCCGGTCGAACAACTGGCCCTGCGGCTCTGGCGGCTGGACCGCGAGGCGGTCCGCTTCAGCCTGGTCGAGAAGGGCATCCCGGTCGTCCCCTGGCTGGGCGAGACCCTCGACCTGTCCCTCGCCCCGCTGCTGCGCAGCCGTCTCTCCGGGAGGGTCGGTTGACCACGACCACGACCACGGCCTCGACCTCGACCTCGACCACCGAAACACCGGGGCCCGCGCCCGCGCCCGGCCTCGACCGCCCGGTGCAACTCCTCGGCTGCGCGCTGGCGCTGCTGGTCACCGACCCCACCGCCTGGGCCGGCCGGCCCGCCGTCGACTACGTCGTGCCGCTCTTCGCCCTGGCCGCGGCCCTGTTCGCGGCGGCCCCGCTGACGGCGCGTCCGGTCGCCGACGGCTACCGCTGGTACGCCCGACTGGCCCGGCACCGCAACACCGCCTTCGCGGTGCTGTGCATCGTCCTCGCCGCGACCGACCCGCCCCCGGCCTGGCTCGCCGCCGTCGACGCGGCCCTGCTGCTCACCTACCTGCTCGCGGTCGACGCGGTGGCCGCGGGCCCGCCCGGCCTGCGCCTGCTCCGCCGCCCGCTCACCCTGCTCGCCGCCTACGGCGGCACCGCAGCCGTGCTGGCGGCCGCCCTGCTCCCGACCACCTCGCTCGGCCCGTCGTCCCGCCTGATCGCCGCCCTGGCCCTGACCGGCGCCGGGGCCGCGGTGGCGGTCGCGTTGGGGATCAGGGGCCGGCGGGGATAGCGGCCGGGCGGCGGGGTCAGCCGGCCAGGACGGCGGGGTCGGCCGGGTCGGCCTCCCGCTGCCGCGCCGCCTCCGCCGCGCGCCGTTCCCGCATCGCGACCGCGTGCGGATCGGTGCGGGCGTCGTAGCGCATCAGCGAGGGCAGCGCGGCGGCCAGGGCGCCGACCGCGAGGACGCAAGCCAGGCCGCCGACCCAGATCGAGGCCCGCACGCCGACCAGGGCGGCCATCCCGCCGGCCCGGACCTGGCCGAGCTGCGGGCCGACCGAGTAGCTGAGCAGTTCCACACCGGCGAGCCGTCCGCGCAGCTCGTCCGGGATGGTGCCGTTCCACAGGGTGGCCCGGAACAGCCCGCTGACCATGTCCGCCGCGCCCGCCGCGACCAGGCAGAGCAGTACCAGCCAGACGTCGCTGAACAGCCCGGCGCCGGCGACGGCGGCACCCCAGCCGATCGCCGCCCACACCACCATCCGGCCGTGCCGGTGCACCGAGGAGGCCCAGCGGCTGGTGAGGGTGGTCAGCAGCGCGCCGACCGCGAAGGCCGCGTACATCAGCCCCAGGGACCAGTCGGCGTGCAGCCGGTCCGCGAGGAAGGGGAAGACCGCGGTCGGCATCGCGAAGAGCATCGCGGCGATGTCGACCGCGTAGGTGCCGAGCAGTTCCGGACGGCTGCGGGCGTAGCGCAGGCCGTCGGCGATCGCCCGCAGCGAGGGCTTCTCGGCGGAGGCCAGGGCGGGGACCGGCTTCAGCCGGTACATCAGCAGCACCGAGGCGACGAAGGTCGCCAGGTCGATCGCGTAGGCGACGGAGACACCGGCCGAGGTGGCGATGACACCGGCCAGGGCCGGGGCGGCGATGGCGCCGGCGTTCCAGCGCAGCGAGTTCAGCGAGGCGGCGGCGGTGAGCTGGTCGTGCGCGACGATCTGCGGGGTGAGGGCGTCCAGGGCCGGACGCTGGATCGCGCCGAAGGCCGAGCTCAGTGCGGCGACCAGGTACAGCGGCCAGACAGCCGGATGCGGCAGCAGCGCGTTCCCCAGCAGCGCCGCGGCGCACAGGCCCTGGGCGACCTCGCTGCGCAGCACCAGCCTGCGCCGGTCCATCGCGTCCGCGAGCGCCCCGCCCCACAGACCGCAGACGATCAGCGGGACCAGCTCGACCGCGCCGATCAGCCCGACCGCCAGGGAGGAGCCGGTCAGCTGCTTCAGCTGGAGCGGGACCGCGACCAGGGTGAGGTAGCTGCCGAAGACGGTGATCGCCCCGGCGCTCCACAGCAGCCTGAAGTCCCGTGAGCCGCGCCAGGGGGAGAGGTCCACGGTGAACGCGGCGGCGAGGCGGCGCAGTGCACCGGGGGCGGCGGGCGGGATGTCGTTCGAGGTCACAGCGGTCGATCCTGACCCGGGCAGCCGGGCGGAGGCAAACCGTTATCCGCGGGCGGAGCCGTCGTCGCGGCTGCTCACCAGCGCATCGGCGGCGGCGCGGCGGTCAGCCGTTCGATCGCGCGGGCCAGTGCGCCGCGCAGTGCGCCGCTGCGCGGTGCGGGAGTTGACGGTTCGCCGGCGGCCGCGCTGACGAGGTGTTGGACGATGTCGAAGTCCGGCGCCCCGGCGCCGTCGGGGACGGTCAGCGCCTCGTGGGCCAGCCCGCGCAGCTCGCCGTCGGCGGCGCCCAGGTCCGCCTCCAGGGCCAGGATGGTGGCGCCGGAGCGCCGCGCCCCGTGCACCCGCTCCAGCAGCCCGCCGTCGGAGCCGCCGGGGGCGACGACCAGCACGGTCTCGCCGCGTCCGGCCTGCTCCAGACGGTGCAGCGGGACCGCGAGGTGCGGGGGCGCGCCGGGGGGAATCGTGCGCCGCAGCAGGGTCGGGGAGAGCTCGGGGAGACCGCTCCAGGACGCCTCGTCGTCCAGGTGCGCGGCGAGGTGCCAGGGCTCCTCGGAGTCGGCGCCGACCAGCAGCAGCCCGCCGGGCGCGGCCGAGCGGCGGGTGACCGCGCCGCGCAGGGCGCCGGCGAAGCCCTGGGTCCGCTCCGGCCAGCCCGATCCGGCGAGCAGTTCCCGCAGCACTGTGACCCTGGCCGCATCCATGCCCCTCATGCTGCCGTAGTCGGCGCCGCTGATGGGAGTATTCGGGAATGACTGCACCTCAAGAGACCACAGCCGGCGCCGCTCCGGCCCCCGCGCGCAGCCCCTTCGACCTGCCGGACGTCTCCGGCCTGGTCGTCGGCGTCCTCGGCGGCACCGGGCCGCAGGGCCGTGGCCTGGCCTACCGGCTCGCCAAGGCCGGCCAGCAGGTGGTGATCGGCTCCCGCAGCGCCGAGCGCGCCCAGGAAAAGGCCGACGAGCTGGGCCATGGCGTGCGTGGCGCGGACAACGCGACCACGGCCGCCGAGAGCGACATCGTGATCGTCGCGGTGCCCTGGGAGGGCCACGCGGAGCTGCTGGCCTCGCTGCGCACCGAGCTGGCCGGGAAGATCGTCGTCGACTGCGTCAACCCGCTGGGCTTCGACAAGCAGGGCGCCTACGCGCTCAAGCCGGAGGAGGGCAGCGCCGCCCAGCAGGCCGCCGCGCTGCTCCCGGACTCGCGGGTGACCGCCGCCTTCCACCACCTCTCGGCGGTGCTGCTGCTGGACCAGGCGGTGGACGAGGTCGACATCGACGTGCTGGTGCTGGGCGAGGAGCGGGCCGCGACCGACGCCGTCCAGGCGCTGGCCAACCGGGTGCCGGGGATGCGCGGGGTGTTCGCGGGGCGGCTGCGCAACGCGCACCAGGTGGAGTCGCTGGTCGCCAACCTGATCTCGGTGAACCGCCGCTACAAGGCCCACGCGGGCCTGCGGGTCACGGACATCTGAAACCCCCGGGACGGACCCTGGGGACGGATCCCTGGGGACCCCTCGGACCGGAACGGGCCGGACGTCGGACACAATGGTCCTCGTCCGGCCCGTTCCGTCGTCCCGCTCCCCGGAGTCCCCGATGCCCCGCTTCGCCCTGCTTGCCTTCGTCCTCGCCGCCCTGGCCCTGGTCGCCGCCGTGGTCTCGGTGCTGGCGGGTTTCTGGATCGGCCTGGTCTGGGTGCTGCTGGCGGGGATCGCCAGCAACGTCGGCTGGGTGCAGCTGCGGCGCGCCCGGATGTGAGCCTGGGCTTTCGCCGGTCAGCTTCCGAAGACGCTGCCGAGGTGGAAGCTGAAGAAGTGGAACAGCCCGGAACCATCGTTGGCGAGTTGCGCGCTGCCGCCGAACCAGCCCAGCACCCGGTAGATCACGTCGTTGAAGAACCAGTTGTTGACCGTCGGGTTCCACAGCAGCAGGAAGACGATCATCATCCCGTACGGGGCCAGGTTGTTGAACGCGCGCCGGTTGTCGTACGAGAGCCAGGGCTCGATGATCCCGTAGCCGTCCAGCCCGGGCATCGGCACCAGGTTGAGGATGCCGGCCATGAGTTGCAGCATCGCCAGATAACCGACCGCGCTGTAGAACGCGTAGTGCGATTCAGGCACGATCCCCTTCACCTGGCTGAGCGGGATCAGCAGCGCCAGCGCGAGGACCAGGTTGACGGCCGGGCCGGCGGCCGAGATCAGGCTGTGCTTCCACTTGCCCTGGATCCGGCCGCGCTCGATGAAGACCGCGCCGCCGGGCAGCGCGATGCCGCCCAGGATGATGAAGATCAGCGGCATCACGAAGCTGTAGATCGGGTGGGTGTACTTCAGCGGGTTCAGGGTCAGGTAGCCCTTGGTGCCCACCGAGATGTCGCCGCCGTGCAGTGCCATCCGAGCATGTGCGTACTCGTGCAGGCAGAGCGAGATCAGCCAGCCGGCCACAACGAACAGGAACACGCCGATCTTGTTGCTCGGTGCAGTGAACGTGTGGTCGGCGTTCCCCCAGCCGGTCCAGAGACCCACACCGGAGGCGACCAGGACGGCGAGCAGCACCCAGAAGATCACGCTGATCTTCCGGTCGGCCGAGGGTGAGGGACGGGCGTCGGTGTACGTCATCAGTGCGTGGCTCCGAAGGGCGGGGGAGTGCCGATCATGCCGCCTCGCCTCTCCCCGCGACAAGCGACACCCAGGTGTCAACCACTGGAACGACCGTGTTCGGCAGTGCGTTCCAACCGATGGCGTCCATACGGGAGAATGATCCGATGCAGTACGGCGTCCTCGGCACCACGCAGGCGCTCCGCGACGACGGCACCGAGGTGCCGCTCGGGGGGCAGCGGCTGCGCGCCCTGCTGGCCGCGCTGGTGCTGCGCGGCGGGCGGGCGGTGCCGGCCTGGGCGCTGATCGAGGAGATCTGGGGCGAGCAGCCCCCGGCCGACCCGCAGGACGCGCTGCAGACGCTGGTCGCCCGGCTGCGCCGGGCCCTGGGCGCCGACCAACTGGTCTCGGCGGCGGACGGCTACCGGCTGACGGGCCACCGCAGCGACCTGCGGCGCTTCGAGGAGCTGGCGGCGGCCGCGGACACCGACTCGCTGCGCGCCGCGCTGGCGCTGTGGCGCGGACCCGCCCTGGCCGACCTGCCGACCCGGACCGACGCGGCCGCCCGCTGCGAGGCGCAGCGGGACGCGGTGCGGCTGCGGCTGCTGGCCGAGGAGCTGGCGCTCGGGAACCCGGCCGGGGTGCTGGCCGAGCTGGCGGAGCTGATCGAGCGGCAGCCGCTGGACGAGCCGTTGCGGGCGCTCCAGCTGCGCGCCCTGCACCGGGCCGGGCGCACCCCCGAGGCGCTGCTGGGCTACCAGGACTTCCGCCGCCGCCTCGCCGAGGAGCTGGGCACCGACCCGGGACCCGAGCTGCGCGCCCTGCACCTCGAACTGCTCGCGCCGGCGCCCGGACCGGTACCCACCCCGGCGCCCACCCCGCCGCCCGAGCGCGCTCCCGCGCCGCAGGCCGCCCGGACCAATCTCCGCCCCCGGATGACCAGCTTCGTCGGCCGCGACACCGACCTGGCCGCGCTGCGGTCCGCGCTCGCGTCCCGGCGGCTGCTGACCCTGATCGGTCCCGGCGGCAGCGGCAAGACCCGGCTGGCCCAGCAGGCCGCCGAGGCGCGGGCCGGCGACTTCCCGGACGGGGTGTGGATGGTCGAGCTGGCGCCGCTGGACGATCCGCAGGCGGTCACCGGCGCCGTCCTCAGCGCCCTCGGGCTGCGCGCCACCCAGTTGCACGTCGGCAGCAAGACCGATCCGCTGGCGGCCGAGTTGCTCTCCGGTCCGCTGGGCAGCGCGCCCGAGGCCGAGACGCCGCTGCGGCAACTGCTGGACCACTGCGCCCAGCGCCGGCTGCTGCTGGTCCTGGACAACTGCGAGCACCTGGTGCAGCCCGCCGCCGAGCTGGCCGAGCGGCTGATCACCGGCTGCCCCGGGGTCACCGTCCTGGCCACCAGCCGGGAGCCGCTGGGCGTGCCGGGCGAGGCCGTCGTCCCGGTCGACCCGCTGCCCGATCCGGCCGCCCTGCGGCTGCTGGCCGAGCGCGGCGCCGCCGCCCGCCCCGGCTTCGACCCGGCCGATCCAGCCCAGGACCCGGAGGCCTGCGCCGAGATCTGCCGCCGCCTGGACGGGCTGCCGCTCGCCATCGAGCTGGCCGCGGCCCGGCTAAGGGCCCTGACGCCACGTCAACTCGCGGACCGGCTGGACGGACGGTTCCAGCTGCTCGGCGGCGGCACCGGCAGCCGCACCCTGCTGCCGCGCCAGCAGACCCTGCGCGCCGTGGTCGACTGGAGCTGGGACCTGCTGGACAAGCCGGAACGCACCCTGCTGGCCCGGCTCTCGGTGTTCGCCGGCGGCTGGACCCTGGAGGCGGTCGAGGAGATCTGCGCGGACGACTCGCTGCCCCGCGAGGAGGCGGTCGCCCTGCTGGCCTCCCTGGTCGACAAGTCGCTGGTCCAGGTCTCGCTGCGGACCGCGGACGGCCGCGGTCCGCGCTACCGGATGCTGGAGACCATCCACGAGTACGCCCGCGAGCGGCTGGCCGAACAACCTGCCGACGAGGAAGCGGAGATGACGCGCCGTCATCTGGTCTGGGCCCGGGAGCTGGCACGCACCACCGACCCGCTGCTGCGCGGCGGTGAGCAGCTCGGAGCCCTCGCCCTGCTGGAGGCCGAGCACGACAACCTCCGGGCCGCGCTGCGTCGGGCCGTCGCCGGCGGGGAGCAGCAGGAGGCGCTCTGCCTGGTGCTGTCGCTGGCCTGGTTCTGGACGCTGCGCGACTTCCAGGAGGAGGCCCGCAACTGGGTCGCGGCGGTGGCCGCGATCTACCCGGACGAGCCGGCGGCGGAGCTGTCCGGGCCGTCGTCGCAGGGACCGCCGTCGCAGGAACCGCTGCCGCAGGGACCGCTGCCGCAGGAACCACTGCCGCAGGGACCGCTGGACCTGCCGCCGCCCTGGTCCGCCGAGCTGCAGGACGAGGCCGTACGCGGTCTGCGAGTACTGCAACTGGTGAGCCTGGGCAGCGAGTTCGGCCGGATGCCGACACAGCCGCAACAGCAGGCCGTCGCCGCGATGCTGACCGGCTACCGCCCCGAACTCCCGCAGTCGGCCCGGCTTCCGGTGCTCTACCGGGTGCAACTGGCGATGCAGTCGGGGCTGATGAACGAGCTGCACCCGGGCATCGACGACCTGGTCGAGTCCTGCCGGCTGCACGACCGCCCCTGGGAACTCGCCTACGCCCTGCAGTTGCGCTGCAAGCTGCGCAACGACCAGTCGGGGCAGCGGGTGCCAGCCGAGGCCGACGCCGCCGAGAGCCTGGGCCTGTTCACCCGGCTCGGCGACCGCTGGGGCATGGCCGAGGCGCTGGCGGGGCAGTCGGAGACGGCGGGGATGATCGGCGACTACGGGACCGCCGCCCGCTGCGCCCGCGAGGCCATCGAACTCGCCGAGAGCGTCGGCGCCGACCAGAGCATCCCCATCCTCCAGGTACGGCTCGGCGACGCACTGCTGGGTGCGGGCAGCCCGGAGGAGGGCGAGCACTGGCTGCGGCTCGGGGTGGAGTCGTCCCACAGCCACGGCCCGTTCGGGCAGGGCGCGGGCTTCTACGGAGCGGTGGTGCTGGCTGCGCTGCGGGCCCAGCAGGGCCGGTTCGCGGAGGCACGCGGTTTCCTGGAACCGCTGCTCCCGCCGTTCAGCGACAACAGTCTGGCCTCCATGCTGGGCGGAATGCTGGACTGCTTCCTGGGCTGGATCGACGCCATGGAGGGGCGGCCCGAGGAGGGTCGGCAGCGGTTGCGGCGCGGCCTCGCGTCCATCCTGGACCACCCGATGGCCTCGTTCGTCGACGAGACCTTCGCGCTGCTGATGGCGCCCACCTCGGCCTACATCCTGCTCGCCTGCCACCGGGCCAGCCTCGGCCGGGCCGAGCACCCGGAACTGCGGGCGATCCGGCTGCTCGGCGCCCACGACAGCAGGATCCCGCTCACCGCCGTCCACCACCTGGCGCGACCGATGCTGGCCGAGACGGCGGACGAGCTGCGCCGGATCGTCGGCGACGAGGCCTACGAAGCCGCCCGCGCCGAGGGAGCGGCCCTCGACACGGACGGCATCGTCGCGCTGCTGCGGGACTGAGCGCCTGTCTTCGCACCCCCGTCGGACCGTCAGGTCCGCTTCTTGAACTTCATCACCGCCAGCGGTGCGAACACCGCCGTCAGCCCCACCGACCAGGCCAGCACCTGCAGCGCCGGGTGCAGCACCGGGCCGCCGTTGATCAGCGCCCGGCTGGAGTCGGCCAGTGCGGACAGCGGGTTGACCTTGGTGAACGCCTGCAGCCAACCCGGCATGGTGCTGGTCGGTGCGAAGGTGGAGCTGCCGAACTGCAGCGGCATGATGATCAGGAACCCGATCCCCTGCACCGCCTGAGGGCTCTTCAGCGCCATGCCGAGCAGCATCGACACCCAGACCATCCCGGCCCCGAACGCCATCGCCAGCGCGAGCGCCAGCAGCAGTTGCAGCGGCCCGGTGTGGATCCGCAGGCCCAGCAGCATCGCGAAGGAGATCAGGATCACCAGCGACAGCAGCGAGCGGCAGCTCTCCGAGATCAGCTTGGAGATCAGCACCGAGGCCCGGCCGATGGGCAGGGTTCGGAACCGGTCCATCACGCCGGTCTGGAAGTCGGAGTTGAGCCCGGTGCCCACGGCCATGGCCAGGCTGATGCCGATCTGCCCCAGCATCCCCGGGACCATGTACTGGATGTAGTGCCCCTGGCTGCCCGCCACCGCACCGCCGAACACGTACACGAAGAGCACGGTGAAGATGATCGGCATCAGGATGGCGTCGAACATCGACTCGGGGTCGGCCTTGATCCGCATCAGATTGCGGCGGGTCAGCGCACCGATGTGGGCCAGGTAAGCGCGCGGGCTGATCCGCTGGTCGTCCAGCGGCGGCAGGGGAAGTACGGCGGCACTCATCAGACACGCTCCATCCGGCTCTGGTCCTGCTCTGCCTGCTGATTCCGTTCTGCGGGCTGCGCCGGAGCGTCCTTCGCGGTGGCGCCGGTGACGGCCAGGAAGACGTCCTCCAGGCTCGGCAGCCTGGTCTCGATCCCGGCGACGCCGAACCCCCGGCGTCCCAGCTCCCCGATCAACGCGGTCAGCTGCTCCTCGTCGCCCACCGGCAGCACCAGCTCGCCGCGGGCCGCCACGGCACCGTGCCCGGCCAGGCAGCGCACCATCTCGTCGAGCTGCTCGGGACGGGCCGGACGGACCGTCAGCGTCTGCCCGCCGACCTGCCGCTTCAGCGCCTCGACGCTGCCCTCGGCAATCACCCGGCCCCGGTCGACGACCGTCACGTCGTCGGCCAACTGCTCGGCCTCGTCCATGTACTGGGTCGTCAGCAGCACGGTGGAGCCCTCGGAGACCATCCGCTGGACCTCCTGCCAGACCTCGTTGCGGGTCCTCGGGTCCAGGCCGGTGGTCGGCTCGTCCAGGAACAGCACCCGCGGCTGGCCGATCATGGAGGCGGCCAGGTCCAGCCGGCGCCGCATCCCGCCCGAGTAGGTCTTCACCGGCCGCCTGGCCGCCTCGGTCAGCGAGAAGCGCTCCAGCAGCTCCAGCGCCCTGGCCTTGGCGCCCTTGGCGCTGAGGTCCAGCAGCCGGCCGATCAGGTAGAGGTTCTCGTAGCCGGACAGCAGCTCGTCCACCGAGGCGTACTGCCCGGTCAGCCCGATCGCCCGGCGCAGCTGCCGGGGCTGCTGCAGCACGTCCCAGCCGGCCACCGTGGCGCTGCCGGCGTCCGGCCTGATCAGCGTGGACAGAATGCGGACCAGCGTGGTCTTCCCGGCCCCGTTCGGGCCGAGCACACCGCGGACGGTCCCCTCCCGCACCTCCAGGTCGACGCCGTCCAGCGCCCTGGTCTCCCCGTAGTACTTCGCCATCCCCCGTACCGTGACGGCCGAGGGGCTTCCTGCGCTCTTGGTCATGGCAGGACTCTCGCGCCCCCGGCCGTCAGGCCCCCGTCACGCCTCCGTCAGGCCCCGTCAGACCTCCGTCGAGGCGGCCGTACCGGGTGTCAGGCCCCGCCGTCCGTCCTGCGCAGCACCAGCGAGACGAACCCGAACGTGCGCCGGTAGTCGCGCAGCCACTCCTCGCGGTGCACCCGGGCCGCCTCCAGGGCCGCCGCACTGTCGGGGTCGTCCGGGTGGTCCAGGGCCCACTCCGACAGCGTCCCCGTCCAGGACCACTCGTACTCGTCCAGCTCCGCGGTGGTGCTGGTGTGGGCGAACACCGGGGTCCAGCCCGCCCGCACCACCCGGTCGACGGTGCCGGCCAGGTCGGAGAAGGGGTCGGCGCCGCTGCCGTCGCCGAAGATCTCCAGGGCGGCCGGACCGGGCTCGCGCTCCCAGTAGCCGTCGCCGACCAGTACCGACCCGCCGGGGGCGAGGTGCCGGCGGGCGGCCTCCAGGGTCGGCAGCAGGCCGCCGAAGGCATGGGTGGCGCCCATGCAGAGCACCAGGTGGAACGGCTCCTCGGAGCTGTACTCGGCGGCGTCCCCGACCCGTAGTTCCACGTTCTTCCCGGTCAGCACCTCGGGGACGTTCTCGAACGCCGCGGGGTCCAGGTCCACCCCGACCACCTGCAGCTCGGGGCGCCCGTCCAGGGCCAGCTCCAGCCAGGCCCCGCGCCCGCAGCCGAGGTCGAGCACCCGTTCGTCCCCGACCGGCAGCCCCCAGCGCAGCAGCAGGTCGGCCGAGTCGGAGTCGAGCGGGGCGGCTATCGAGTGGTACTGGTGCGCGATGGCGGAGATCCTCTGTCGATTCATGCCGCGTACCTTCTCATCCCGCCGGCCCGGGCGTCGCCGGGGTTTCACCCGGGTCCCCGCGGGGACCCGGGTGACGGCCCGTCAGTGGAAGGTGTGCTCCGCCGCCGGGAAGCTGCCGCCGATGACGTCGGCCGAGAAGGCCCGGGCGGCGTCGCCGAGGGTGGCCCGGAGGTCGGCGTACTGCTTGACGAACTTGGGCACCCGGCCGCCGGTCATCCCGGCCATGTCGGTCCAGACCAGCACCTGCGCGTCGCAGCCGACGCCGGCGCCGATGCCCACGGTGGGGATGTGCAGCGAGGCGGTGACCTGGACCGCCAGCTCGGCCGGGACCGCCTCCAGCACGACGGCGAAGGCGCCGGCGGACTGGGCGGTCTTGGCGTCGGCGAGCAGCTGGTGCGCCGCCTCGTCGCCGCGGCCCTGCACCGGGTAGCCGCCGAAGGCGTGCACCGACTGCGGGGTGAGCCCGAGGTGCGCCATCACCGGGACGCCGGCCTGCACCAGCAGCTCGGTCGCGGCGGCGGAGCGCTCGCCACCCTCCAGCTTCACCGCGCCTACCCCGGCCTCCTTCATCAGCCGGACCGCGTTGTGCAGCGCCTGGGCCGGGGACTCCTGGTAGGAGCCGAACGGCAGGTCGGCGACGATCAGGGCGCGCTTGGTGCCGCGCACCACGGCGGCGGACATCATCACCATCTCGTCCATGGTGACCGGCACGGTGTTCTCGTAGCCGAGGTGGCAGTTGCCCGCCGAGTCCCCGACCAGCAGCACCGGGATCCCCGCCTCGTCGAAGACGGCGGCCGTGGGGGCGTCGTAGGCGGTGAGCATCGGCCAGCGCTCGCCGCGCTGCTTGGCGGAGGCGAGGTCGCGGACGGTGACGCGGCGGGAGGTGACACCACCGTAGAGGGACTGCGGCGCCTTCTCGGCGGCGGGCTTTTCGGCGTGGCCGGAATTCTGGGCAGGCGGGAGCGAACCGTGCTGCATGGCTGTTCTCCTGTTGGTCGTCTCGTGGCGCCGCGGAGGGCGTCCCCGGATTCCCCTCCATGCTGACACGTCGCGGTCTGCCCGCAAAGAGGTGGGTGGGGACCATCGGGGCAGCGGGACGAGCCGGGGCATTGCCCAATCTTTACGATACGAGACGGAGTCGTATCGTAAAGGGCGGTAGCGTGGTCCTCATGGCCACCACATCCCGTACCCCCGCCGGCGTCGAACGCCGGATACCCGAGGCCGTGCACCGCCGCCGCTGGGGGATCCTGACCGTACTGATCTTCAGCCTGCTGGTCGTCGTACTCGACAGCTCGATCCTCAACGTGGCGATGAAGACCATCGCCAGCCCCGCCCCCACCGGCATCGGCGCCACCCAGAGCCAGCTGGAATGGGCCATCAACTCCTACACCCTGGTCTTCGCCGGGCTGCTGTTCACCGCGGGCATGCTCGGCGACCGGCTGGGCCGCAAGAAGACCCTGCTGTTCGGCATGGTGGTCTTCGGCGCCGGATCGCTGCTCTGCTCCATGGCCACCTCGCCGGCCGAACTGATCGGCTACCGCGCGGCGATGGGCTTCGGCGGCGCCTTCGTGATGCCGGCCACCCTCGCCATCATCATGAACGTCTTCGAGCGCGAGGAGCAGCCCAAGGCCATCGGCATCTGGTCCGGAGCGGTCGGCCTGGCCATCGCCATCGGGCCGATCGCGGGCGGGCTGCTGCTGGCGCACTTCTGGTGGGGCTCGGTCTTCCTGGTCAACGTCCCGATCGTGGTGCTGGCGCTGATCGGGATGGTCTGGCTGGTCCCGGACTCCCGGGACCCCAACCCCGGCCGACCCGACCCGCTGGGCGTGCTGCTGTCGGTGGTCGGCCTGGTCGCGCTGGTCTACGGGATCATCAAGGGCGGCCAGGTCGCCGACTTCACGGTGACCCAGGCCTGGCTGCCGATCCTGGTCGGCATCCTGGTGCTGGCCGGCTTCGTGCTGCACCAACTGCGCAGCCGGACCCCGATGCTGGACATGGGCTGGTTCCGCAACCGGCACTTCTCCGCCGCCGTGGTCTCGGTCGGACTGACCTTCTTCGCGCTGATGGGCGTCACCTTCTTCGGCGTCTTCTACCTGCAGAGCGTGCGCGGCTACTCGCCGCTGCAGGCCGGCCTGCTGCTGCTCCCGCTGGCCGCCGCCCAGCTGCTGGTGTCGCCGCGGGCCCGCTTCGTGGTCGCCCGCTTCGGGGTACGGGCCACCTGCGCGACCGGGATGCTGCTGATCGCCGCCACCTTCGCCGGGTTCCTGCTGCTCGGCCAGCACACCGGGATCTGGGTGCTGGAGGTGCTCTCCTTCTTCCAGGGCACCGGGATGGCCCTGGTGATGCCGCCGGCCACGGTCACCATCATGGGCACCCTGCCCCGTGAGAAGGCCGGCTCCGGATCGGCCGTCAACAACACCTTCCGGCAGGTCGGCGGCTCGCTCGGGGTCGCGGTGCTGGGCGCGCTGCTGTCCACCACCTACCGCAGCGGCATCCAGGACAGGCTGGGCGCGCTGCCGGCGCCGTACCGCGGCACGGCGGGGGAGTCCATCGAGGGCACCCTGGGCGTGGTGGAGAAGATCGGCCCGCGCGCCGCGGCCCTGGTCGACCCGGCCAAGGAGGCCTTCATCCACGCAATGCACGTGACCGCGCTGACCGCCGGCGGGGTGGCCGCGATCGGAGCCGTGGTGGCGTTCTCCTTCCTGCCCGGCAGGCCGCCGGCCGCGGCGCAGGAGGGGGCCGGGACCGGCGCCCCGGAGAACCCGGCAGGATAGGCCCGTGACCAGGACCGGGACCAGTGAAGAGACGGCGGCCGCCGCCGCCCCGCGCCGCGGCCGCCCCCGCAGCGAGGCGGCCGAACAGGCCATCGTGGCGGCGGTGCTGCGGCTGATCGAGCGGGGCTACCCGCTGGCGCTGCTCTCCGTCGAGGGGATCGCCGCCGAGGCGGGGGTCGGCAAGGCCACCATCTACCGGCGTTGGCCCAACAAGGAGGAACTGCTGCTGGACGTGCTGCAGCGGATCGACGAACCCGAGCCGCCGCGGCACGACGGCAGCGTGCGGGACGCGCTGGTCGCGGTCCTGGAGTTCCTCCGCCAGGCGGCACTGGCCAGGCGGGCGCACGCCTCGCTGGCGGTGCTGTCGACCGAGCTGCGCTCCATGCCCGAGCTCTACCGCCGGTACCACGAGAAGGTGATCGAACCGCGCCGGGCCCGGATGCGGGAGCTGCTGGCCCGCGGCGTCGAGAGCGGCGAGATCCGCGGCGACCTGGACCTCGACCTGCTCGGCGACCTGGTCATCGGCCCGATGCTGTCCAGGACGCTGCTGCGGCCGGGCGCCGAACTGGACGACCCCGCCCTCAGCGCCACCATCGTGGACACCGTGCTGCAGGGCATCGCACCGCCCGTGACCGGGTCCGGAGCACCACCCCTATAGCGGCATTTGCCACAGAACGGAACCTTTGCCGCCGCCCGGCGCGTCCTGATTCGCATAGGAGTCCGGCTTACCCGCACCCCCTAGGGTTGCGGATGGGTACGCGAACGGCGTTGGGGTTCATCGATGGCACAGGCAGACACAGCACAGCCGCGCACCGCCCCGAAGGGGTCGCGGATTCCCGGCGTCGGCGGCTGGGGGCGGGACGGCAGGGGCCGCAGCACCTGGCGGCGGGGGTGGGTCCTGGCCGCGCTGGCGCTGGCCCTGGGGCTGCTGCTGATCTTCCACTCCGACATCCCCAACCGCGTCGGCAACCTGGGCAGCCTGGTGGAGACCTTCCTGCCCTGGGCCGGCCTGGCGGTCCCGGTGCTGCTGGTGCTCGGGCTGCTGCGCCGCTCGGCGACGGCGCTGGTGGTGCTGCTGGTGCCGGTGCTGGTCTGGTTCAACCTGTTCGGGGCGCTGCTCACCGACAAGGGCGGCGGCTCCTACGACTTCACCGTGGTCCAGCACAACGTCAACGCCACCAACAGCGACATCCCCGGGACGGTGGCCACCCTGGAGGCGGCGAAGCCGGACGTCATCGCGCTGGAGGAGCTGTCCGTCAACCAGGTCGGCACCTTCCGGAAGGACCTGGCCGCGGCCTACCCGTACCACGTGATCGAGGGCACGGTCGGACTGTGGTCCAAGTACCCGCTGTCCGACAGCGGGCCGGTGGACATCAAGATCGGCTGGGTCCGGGCGCTGCGCACCACGGTCGCCACGCCGCACGGCGACGTCGCCGTCTACGTCGCCCACATGCCTTCCGTCCGGGTGAAGTTCGACGGCGGCTTCACCGCCAACCAGCGGGACAACAGCGCCGAGGCGCTGGGGGAGGCGCTGGCCGCCGAGAAGCTGTCCAAGGTGGTGCTGCTCGGCGACCTCAACGGGACCATGAACGACCGCAGCCTGGCCCCCATCACCGCGCAGATGCGCTCGGCGCAGGGCTCGGCCGGCGCGGGCTTCGGCTTCAGCTGGCCGGCCGCGTTCCCGATGGCCCGGATCGACCAGATCATGACCAGGGGAGTCACCCCGACCGACGCCTGGACCCTGCCGCAGACCGGCAGCGACCACCTCCCCATCGCCGCCCACATCGAGCTCTAGCGGCACCGCTGGCTGTCAGGACCAATCGACACTGACCTCCGGTCAGGACCCTTCGCGCCAGCGGTTGGTGATCGGCTGCCGGCGGTCCCTGCCGAAGTTCTTGGACGAGATCTTGGTGCCCGGCGGGTACTGCCGCCGCTTGTACTCGGCGGTGTCGACCAGCCGCACCACCCGGTCCACCACGGCCGGATCGAAGCCCTCGGCGAGGATCTCGGCGCGGCCCTTGTCCTGCTCGACGTAGGCGGTGAGCACCGCGTCCAGCAGGTCGTAGTCGGGCAGCGAGTCGGTGTCCACCTGGTCGGGGCGCAGCTCGGCGCTGGGCGGCTTGCTGATGGTGTGCTCCGGGATCGGCGGGGTCTCCCCGCGCTCGGCCGCGGCCTGGTTGCGCCACCTGGCCAGCCGGAAGATCAGCGACTTGTAGACGTCCTTGATCGGGCCGTAGCCGCCGACCGAGTCGCCGTAGAGGGTGGAGTAGCCGACGGCCAGCTCGCTCTTGTTGCCCGGGGCCAGCACCAGGTGGTTCTCCTGGTTGGAGATCGCCATCAGCAGCGTGCCGCGCAGCCGGGACTGCAGGTTCTCCTCGGCCAGGCCGGTCAGCCCCAGCGCGTCCATGTAGGCGTCGAACATGGGCTCGATGGAGACGGTGCGGAAGTGCAGCCCGGTGCGGCGGGCCAGCTCGGCGGCGTCGTCGCGGGAGTGCTGGGAGGAGTAGGCGCTGGGCATGGACACGCAGTGGACGTTGCCGGCGCCGATCGCGTCCACCGCGATCGTGGCGACCAGGGCCGAGTCGATGCCGCCGGACAGTCCGACCAGCACCGACTTGAAGCCGTTCTTCTGCACATAGGCGCGCAGCCCGACCACCAGCGCGCCGTAGACCTCCTCCAGCTGGCCGAGGCGCGGGCCCTGACCCGCGGTCACCGGTTCGGCGGGTACCGGCAGCACGTCCTCGGAGAGCACGGTACGGACCACCTCCAGCCCGTCGGCGACGAAGCGGCTGCTGTGCTCGCCGGGGTCGGTCGCCGCCGTGGCCTGCGGCAGCTCCAGGTCGAGCAGCAGACAGCCCTCCTCGAACTGCGGCGCCCTGGCCAGCACCTCGCCGGAGGCGTCGACCACCAGCGAGTCGCCGTCGAACACCAGCTCGTCCTGGCCGCCCACCTGGTTGACGTAGGCCAGGGTGCAGCCCGCCTCGGCGGCCCGCCGCCGCACCAGCTCCAGCCGGGCGTCGTCCTTGTCGGCCTCGTACGGGGAGGCGTTGACCACCAGCAGCAGCCCGGCGTCCGCCTGCCGTGCGGCCTGGACCCGGCCGCCGTCCTGCCAGATGTCCTCGCAGACGGCCAGGGCGACGTCCACGCCGTGCAGCCGGAACACCGGCAGGGTGTCGCCGGGCACGAAGTAGCGGAACTCGTCGAAGACGCCGTAGTTCGGCAGGTGGTGCTTGGCCAGCCGGGTGACCACCCTGCCGCCGTGCAGCAGTGCCGCGCAGTTCTGCGGCGAGCCGACCGGCAGGCCGAGCCGGTCCGAGGCGGTGGTCGACCTGCCCAGGTAGCCGACGACCACGGCGGTGCCGCCGAGGCCCTCCGCCTCCAGCCGCTCGGCCAGGGCCACCAGCGCGGCGCGCGAGGCGTCCACGAAGGAGGGGCGCAGCGCCAGGTCCTCCACCGGGTAGCCGGTGAGCGCCATCTCCGGGAAGGCCACCAGGTGGGCGCCCTGCTCGGCGGCGTGCCGGGTCCACCGGACGACCAGCTCGCTGTTGCCGGCGATGTCACCGACGGTGGTGTCGATCTGATTCAGCGCGAGGCGAAGAGAAGGCACCCGATGAGTCTAATCGTCTAATCGACGCTATGGGGTTCCGAACAGGGCCGGACGGGGCGTCAGGGGGTGGTTTCCACCACCATTCCGGGCGGGGACACCCTATCTGGGGTGAGATATAGCCGTATTGACGATTTGTCCGAAATAAAGGTACGTTCGCCCCATCGCCAGCAGAGCCGATTCCAGCGTTGCCGTATCTGAACCGGGCCCGCGCCCGTAGAGGGAGACCGTCCACGTGGATCAGCACAACAGCCCTGCCGAAGCCCCGTCAGCGGTCGTGGGCAGCTCCGCCGTGCGGCGCCCGCCCCGTGTGGACAGCGAGCTGAGGGAGCGTCCGGCCCGGGGCGTGCTCCCCGGCTGGGTCGCCCTGGTGGCCCTGCTCGCGGCGGCGGTCGCCGCCGTCCTGGTGCAGGCGCGGCAGCGGTCGCTGCCGGCCCGCCTGCCCGGCGCGGCCCGTCTCGACGTCGCACTGGCCGGAGCGCCGCTCAGCCGCGAGCTGGCCGGCGGCCTGCTGACGGGCTGCGCGCTGGTGGCCGTGCTCGCCGTGTTCGGGCTGATGGCCAACCCGGTCGGCCGGGCCAGGGTGCTCACCCGCTGGGGCGGTTACCGCGGCACCGTCCGCCGCACCGGCCTGGTCTGGGTGAACCCGCTGCTCAAGCGGCGCACGGTGGACGTCAGGGTGCGCCACTGGCGCAGCGAGCCGATCGCCGCCACCGACCGCGAGGGGTCCCCGCTGCGGGCCGAGCTGCTGCTGGTCTGGGCGGTGCGGGACACCGCCAGGGCCCGCCTCTCGGTCCCGGACCACCAGGCCTACCTCGCCGCGGCGGCCGAGGCCGCGCTCTGCCGGGTCGCCGCGACGCTGCCCTGCGACAGCTTCGCCAGCCCCGGCCCCAGCCTGCGCGACGGGCAGTGGCTGGGCGGCGAGCTCACCCGGCTGCTGGCGGCCGAGGCCGCACCGGTGGGCGTCACCGTCTTCTCGGCCCAGGCCCTCACCCTCGACTACACCGCGGAGTTCGCCGCGGCGATGCGCCGCCGCCGGCTCGCCGAGCTGGACGCGGGCACCCGCGAGGTCATCGTCGGCGACGCCCTGGAGACCGCCGCCCTGACGGTGTCCCAGCTGGAGCACACCCAGGGCCTGTCGCTGCCCCCGGAGGCCCGCGCGGCCCTGCTCCGCGACCTGGTGGCGGGATTCCTCGCCCCGGCGGCGACGTCCCCGGCCCTGCCCGCCGCCTCTGCTTCTGCTGCTTCTGCCGCCTCTGTCGCAGCTGCTGACGCGCCGTCGTCGACCGTGGTCACCCCCCGTAACGCCACCTCCGTGAACGGAGCCACCCCCGCATGACCGGATTCATAGACTTCGACGCGAGCACCCTCGACCCCGGCATCTGCCGATGCTCCCGCTGCACCGCCCCCGCCGCCCCCCGCGCGCCCCTGGCCACGCTCCCGGCGCGGCACCGCCCGCGGCTGCGCCTCGCCGCGACCGGCGCCCTCGTCGCCGTCGGCGGCACCGCCCTCGCCCTGGCCGGCACCTCACCGGCCGGCGCCGAGGCCGCCCCCTCCCACGCCGGCTGGGACGGCCACCGCTACTGGTTCCAGCGCAACGGCGAATGGCGCTGGACCAGCCACTACGCCGTCTACCTGCAGAACACCTCCCGTACCGGCGGCGCGTCCGGTGCTGCTTCCGGTTCGTCGGCGGCCAAGACCGTGTCCTCCGGCGGTCTGCACCAGGGCTGGGACGGCCACCGCTACTGGTTCCAGCGCAACGGCCAATGGCGTTGGACCAGCCACTACGACATCTACCTCCGCTACACCTCGGGCAGCGGCCACCCCGTCCCGCCGAAGGCCGCTCCGTCCTCCCTCGACGTCGCCCTGGCCTTCGCCGAGGCGCAGCTGGGCAAGCCGTACGTCTGGGGCGGCAACGGTCCCAATGGCTACGACTGCTCGGGCCTGGTCCAGCAGGCCTTCCTGCGGGCCGGACTGCATCTGCCGAGGGTGGCGGTGGACCAGTTCCGGGCCGCCCGTCCGATCACCGCGGCCGACCTCCGCCCCGGCGACCTGCTGTTCTGGTCGTCCAGCAGCCGGGTCACCGGCATCCACCATGTCGCGGTGTACCTGGGCGGCGGCCGCTACATCGAGGCACCGCGCCCGGGCGTGCACGTCCGGATCTCCATCCTGTCCACCGGCTACTACCCGACGTTCTTCGGCCGTGTCGCCCGCTGAGCGCCCGTGCGGACGTGGTTCGCTGCGTGCACGGAGTTCTTCCCGGCGCTGAATCTGCAATGATGCGACAAGCGGACGAGTCAGCGCGCGGAGCGCTGCCCCCTGGTGGCCGCCCCCACGTAACGTATTCGTAAAGAGCAGAGGTGAGACTGTCGCCATGGGCAAGCAGCAGGAGTTCGTTCTCCGCACACTCGAAGAGCGCGACATCCGGTTCGTCCGGTTGTGGTTCACCGACGTCCTGGGCTTCCTGAAGTCCGTGGCCGTCGCCCCCGCGGAGCTGGACCAGGCCTTCGAGGAGGGCATCGGGTTCGACGGCTCCGCGATCGAGGGCTTCGCCCGGGTCTACGAGTCCGACATGCTGGCCAAGCCGGACCCGGGGACCTTCCAGATACTGCCCTGGCGCTCCGAGGCGCCCGGCACGGCCAGGATGTTCTGCGACATCCTGATGCCCGACGGCTCCCCCTCCTACGCGGACCCGCGCTACGTCCTCAAGCGCACCCTGGAGAAGGCGGCCGCGCAGGGCTTCACCTTCTACACCCACCCGGAGATCGAGTTCTTCCTGCTGAAGGACCTCCCCGGCGACGGCTCGGTGCCCACCCCGGCGGACCACTCCGGCTACTTCGACCACACCCCGCGCGGCGTCGGCCACGACTTCCGCCGCCAGGCCATCACCATGCTGGAGTCGATGGGCATCTCGGTGGAGTTCAGCCACCACGAGGGCGCCCCGGGCCAGCAGGAGATCGACCTGCGCTACGCGGACGCGCTGTCCACCGCCGACAACATCATGACCTTCCGCTCGGTCATGAAGGAGGTCGCGCTGGAGCAGGGCGTGCACGCCAGCTTCATGCCCAAGCCCTTCTCGCAGTACCCGGGTTCGGGCATGCACACCCACCTCTCCCTGTTCGAGGGCGACCGCAACGCCTTCCACGAGGCCGGAGCCGAGTTCCAGCTCTCCAAGGTGGGCCGCTCCTTCATCGCCGGACTGCTGAAGCACTCGGCCGAGTCCGCCGCGATCACCAACCAGTGGGTCAACTCCTACAAGCGGATCTGGGGCGGCTCCCAGCGCGCCGCGGGCGCCGGCGGCGAGGCCCCCTCGTACATCTGCTGGGGCCACAACAACCGCTCCGCCCTGGTCCGGGTGCCGATGTACAAGCCCAGCAAGCAGGGCTCGACCCGGGTCGAGGTCCGCTCGCTGGACACCGGCTGCAACCCCTACCTGGCCTACTCGGTGATCCTCGCGGCCGGCCTCAAGGGCATCCAGGAGGGCTACGAACTGCCCCCCGGCGCCGACGACGACGTGTGGGCGCTCAGCAGCATGGAGCGCCGCGCCATGGGCATCGAGCCCCTCCCGCAGAACCTCGGCGAGGCCATCGACCTGATGCAGCGCAGCGAACTCGTCCGCGAAACCCTCGGCGAACACGTCTTCGACTTCTTCCTGCGCAACAAGCGCCAGGAATGGGAGGAGTACCGCTCCGAGGTCACCGCCTTCGAACTCCGCAAGAACCTCCCGGTCCTGTAGCCACAGGTCAGAGCAGGGATCCAGCGATACGAACGACCGGAGGCCGGCGGGCGCGAACCGCCGGCCTCCGGTCGCTTTACGGCTCCGGGGCCGTCTGTGGGCCGTCAAGCCCTAGATCGGGGCTGCGGAACACGCGGTCCATCGCCTTACGCGCCCGGTCGTCGCTGCTCGGCATCAGGTGTGTGTAGACGCGGAGAGTGAAGCCAGGGTCGCTGTGCCCCAGGTAGGTACTCAGCGCCTTGATGTTCTCCCCTGCATCAAGCAGGACGGACGCGAAGAAGGATCGTGTCCCTTGGTGTGGTGTAGCCGATCATTCATCGGTGGTGTTGGGTAGCGCGGGGGCGCTGTTGGGGAGTTCGGCGGGGTAGAGCTCTTCCAT
>NZ_JOEH01000005.1 GCF_000719095.1 Streptacidiphilus jeojiense
GACCTCGTCACGATCGATCGACAGCTCAACAAAGACGATCTCGACGAACACCCCGGTCCTCCCTCTCAACCCGGCGAACCATAGCGGTCACAGCACTAGATGCCGTTGCCAAGAGCTGAAAGCGAGAGACTGTCGCACCCGCCTCTTCGCTTCAGCTCAGATCATCGGGTCCTGTAGCCAAACCGGGCCAATATCATTAGAAGAGAGGGGTATCATCATCTGCCGCAGATGCATTAATCGCTAGACCCCCCGCCCGCTTCTCGATCGGCCAGCGATCGTCAATGACGAGTGCAGCAGATTTGCATTCGCTGCACGCATTAAACCACCCCATGATCCAGGGGTATGGCGAGGAAGTCATATCTTCGATATGAATCCCACAGAGTGTCGAGCCAAAGAATCCGTAAGCATGCGAGACGTCCTCTGGCAATCCATCGGAACGTGCGACTTCCCATCGCGTATCCGGCGAGAGATACACGGGCTTCACCTCCCGGCCATCACTCCAAGTGCTGTTCAATCCAAAGCACCAAGAACAGACCGATCGCCATTCGGAGACGCGTTCATAATTCGATACCGACAGCGGCCGCGTCCGGCTTCCGCAAATCTCGCACAGCAAAGCTGTCACCTCTATCCTCAATATTCGAGCGAAGCTGCCAACGATCTATGCACATCGCTCCATACCTGTGAACCTTTACCAGGCGAGGCTCAGGTCCCATCCCAGAAATTTCGGTTAATTGCAGTTCGCCACTCAGTATAGTCCGGCAGATCCTCGGCGCCTCTGCCAATCGTGGTTTGAATCATCCCAGGAATGCCCCTGATCGTAGCGAAACAGCTGGGACATATTCGAGTGCTAGACGCGATCCAGAGAAATATGTGCTCATCACCCAGGGCGCAAACAATTGTGACTTCCGCATCACCATCGCCGAATTTGTAAATTGCGCCATTCAGGTTCTTTACGACCGAAGCCGGGAGGTCCGCCATGTGTGTGGCCACCTGCTCCTCCGTCTGCCGAGTTGCACTATTCCAGACTCTCGCAACCGAAACGGTGGCCTTACCTTGACCGAGTCCGTCATATAGCGACCTAGCCCGGTCGTGGAGCCCTTGGATATCGCCCTTTGAAATAGTGGGGCAATTGGTGTTGTGGACCAAGATCGGGACGCCGCCCGCCACAACATAGTACGTGTGGCACGGTGCGCTGCTCTACCTGCTTCTTCGCAGGTAAGCGGCGATATGACGGTCCGTCGGGGTCCGTGGTTGTGCGCTGGCGTGCGTGGTTGTTGCCGTCGCCATTGCCGTCAGAGATATAGACCACTCGAAGTCATGTCAGAGGAACGCGCCGGGTTCTGCGGTGGCATAGTCGGTGGCGGTGCGCCGGTAGCACTGGTGGCCGGTCTCAGCTGCGTGCTTGGCGATCAGAGCGGTCACGTCGTCGGCACGGGTACGCTCGCCGCTGCTCCACTGGCACAGCTCCTCGTCCGTGACGCAGGCGGCCTCGCGGATGGGTGTGGCGGTCTCGTCAGTGCGTACGTGGTACTCGCGGAACCGCATCCGCTTGCGCACGCTCATGCCGCCTGGCCGTGCTCGGCCCGGCGATGGCGGCCCTGCATCACGCGTACGTCGCTGAGCCGGGACTTGTCCCCGCAGAGCACGGCAGCACGGGCCTGCTCGCGCAGCCTGGCGCACTCCTCACACACCGGACCGGGATACTCCTGCCACTGCACCAACGCTTCACCCATCTCCCGCTCCTTTGCTCCCGCTCGGCTCTCTTGATCAGGGTCTCGTTGGCCTGAACCTTGCGGAGGAGCCAGCGTGTCTGCCCCGGTGTCTGCCAAGCTGGCCTGGTGCGGGAGACGGTCGGCGAACTGGTGCGGCGCTTACGTCTGGCGCGCGGCTGGAGTCAGCAGCGGCTCGCCGAGGCGCTGGCCCAGGCTGCCCCCGAACGTATCCCGCCGACGCGAAACGACGTGTCCCGCTGGGAGATCGGCACCCGGTCACCGCGTGAATGGCTTCCCTTCCTCGCCCAGGTACTGGAGGTCCCGCGCGAGTTGCTGGAAGCCGCGAAGGCCGTCAAGTCCCCCGAGCCCGCGCCGCACGTGCTGACCGTGGCCGACTTCCTGCCCGACGGCGACCTGCTGGCCCCGCTGCATTCCCGCACCGGCCGGCGGATCGGGGCTGGGCAGGTGGCAGACCTGGGCCAGCGGGTCCATGGCCTGCGGCTAGCCGACGACGTGGTGTACGGCAAGGACCTGATCGGACCGGCCCTGCGCGAACTGCGTGCGGCCGTGAAGCTCTACCGCGAAGGGACACACACCGACGCGGTAGGGCACGAACTGCTGCGGGCCATCGGCGAGTTGGCACAGATCGCTGGTTGGGTCGCCTCCGACGCAGGCGAGCACGCCGAGGCGGAGCGCATCTACCGGCTCGGGATGAGCGCGGCACATGCGGCGGGCGACGAGGTGCTGTCAGGGAACGTGGCGGGCTCGCTGGCCTACCAGTGGAGCAACACCGGCCGCGCGGGCGATGCCGTGGACCTGGCCCGCGCCGCCCTGGACAGCGCCGGAAGTGACGCCCCGCCGAAGGCCCGTGCACTCTACCTGGACAGGGTGGCCTGGGCGCACACCCGGGCCGGGCAGGACCGCCCGGCGATGGCCGCCCTCGGGGAGGCAGGCGACGCCCTGGCCGAGGACTCGGCCGGAACCGAATCGCCCTCCTACCTGTACTGGATGGACGCCGGAGAACTCCAGGTCATGGAGGCCCGCGTCTACACCGAGCTGCGGCGGCCCCTGCGCGCCGTACCTCTGCTGACTGACGTGCTCGGCCGCTACGACGCCAGCCACGCACGCGAGTTGGCGCTGTACCTGTCCTGGCTGGCCGTGGCCTACGCCGACGCCAATGAACCCGAGGCCGCGGCCGGGACGGCGAGCCGCATGCTCGCTCTGGGACAGAGCGGCAGCGAGCGCACAGCGGAACGCACCCGGATCGTCCTGGACCGGCTACGGGCCTTCCGGGACGTTCCTGAGGTCACCGAACTACTGGCGTCCTGACCATCCCTGCACGGACCCAGCCGACCGCGGATGCCTTCGGCATGCTGCCGGCCTGAGTGGGGCGGCTCCCTCGTCGGTCGGGCAACTTCGCCATTCCAGGGTTCTCCGGGGGTCGGGTGGCGAGGGGCTCGCCACCCGACCCGCGACCCCTCACCACGACGGATCCGCACCAGCCTCGGGTGTTCAACCGGGCATGGTGATCTGATGCCGAGTTAGAGAGGGGTGCTACTGGCCTGCAAAGATGTGATTGCGGACAAAGGGACAGAGGTTGACTACTGTTCATTAATCTTGTGAGGGTGTTTAACGTCCTTGCTGCAGACGAAAACACGCAGCGAGCCAGCTCGCCCCACGACAACACGCGTCGGGGTGCTGAGCCCGTAGGTGGAAAGCTCTGCATCCTCAAAGGGCATCCAACTCAGGCTCCCGTTGTCCCACTCTTTGGTGTCAACCGTCAGCAACAATCGCATCGGAGCACCACAGCCGCAGACCATCTCCTGAGGTCCCGTCAAGTGCCATGAGGCGAAGCCGCCCACCTTCCATCCGGGTGCCACCGACAGGTCGTACTGATAGTGCGGGGCCTCTTCGCTCTCCCAGTCTTCCCATTCCTCCAGGGCATTCTGGATCGCATTGGGAAGTAGTTCGAAGCTCTGATGCTCGACAACTTCTTCTGGATGCAGAACGCAAACGTCAGGGACATATCCGGCTCGCCCTACTACCTTCAGCTCCGGAGCCTCCACCATCGGCGCAGAAATCATCGCCGAATCTCTCCACACCAGCCGGAGGTCAATTGCCAGACCCTCACCGTGTGCATCAAACGGACACCAGAGAACCTGCAGCAGGTCCGCCCCTTCCGGAAAGCCTAGCGCCGGGACATCCTTCCGGAAGACTTGCAGCACCGGCAGCATGGGAACAGGCGTGTCCTCGGTCAGCTCTGGAGCGTATCTGCCGCGCTTGTTCAGAGAAGACAGCAGTTCACGCTCTTCGTCTGTCGGCCCGGTAGGTCGACCCCTCGCGTCAATCCGACTCCAGGCGGCGTCGAGTATACGTCGCCTCTCTCTCACGTTACGCAGCAGCTCACCTCGGGACTTCTGATGAGCTTCCGTGCAGACTGGCCAAGGCTCGTCTGCAGGCCAGAGCAGCATTCCCCCCACCGAACTCTCCGCCGGCGCAGGACTGCCTGGTCGCGGGTGGAGTCGCGTCGCAACCGCGGCATGTTCGTGAAGCTCTGGGAAAACACCCTCGATGTCAATAGGGCGCGGTGGTGTCGTCCGGGGCAAATTGACCTCCGAGAATACGGGTTTTAAGTATATCCAACTGCGCTGAGGTCAACGTTCACGTGCGGTCCTCAGCACAGTCAGTAGCTGAATTTACCCGAAATTACTCCAGCTGCCGGATTCTCCAAGAAACCCGAGAGACTGAATCCCTTATTGCCCACGGCGGAAAACTCTAGGCTAGTCGGGATTCTATTCGCCCCTTCATAGATCGGTTTCACCGAATACTGCACGATCTCATCCACATCCACCGCATCGTAGATGTGCTGCTCGACGAGGTCTCGCATCAACGGCGAATTGACAGGATTCTGCGTCAAGGTCACCAAGTTGTAGCGCGCAAGCGGGCCCTTGCCTGCACCTCCCAAACGATTGGCCAGAAGATGCCCCCTTGCCTCGTTGTAGTCGGTGCCGTTACCACGCCATCCTGGCGGCCTCGTGCCTCCAGCCTCGCTACCGGTGTCCAGCATCGACTTGTCGATCGAAGCATGCACGCCCTGCGGCCGCCCGAGTTCGTCTAGACCTTCGTACCGGACACTCCCACCGTGGCTATAGCGGTCGCCGTCGCAGTTGTGGACCAGCACCGGTATGGATCCGGCCTCCACATAGTACGTGTGGAGGGTGCCGATAGTGAGGTCGTAAGTGGTGGTGTTGGCGTGGAAGAGATGGAGGTTGGTGACCTCGGCAGTGCCGGTGGGGGTTTGGAGGCGGTCGCCGATGTGGAGGTTTTCGGCTTCGACGAAGGCGGTTTGGGTCTCGTCGTAGAACGGATGGTGGAAGGTGGTGTGGAGGACTCCGCCCTGGTCCGCAGTGGTAGCGGGTGTCGCCGTGGAGGTTGCGGCCGGGGCGGTGTAGGCGACGGGTTGGGCCGGCGTGGCGGACTGGTGGTGGGTGGCCATTAGGGCGGCGATGCCGGCGGCGGAGGCTGCGAGTCCGAGGGCGGCCTTGCGCAGGACCCTGGACTTGAGGGAGGTCGTTGCCGCCTTGCCTGCTGCAGTCCTGGTCGGGGCGATGGTGACGTCAGCGAAGTCGTGGTCGGTGTGGGTGACTATGACGGCGGTGACCTGGTGGCTCTGGGTGCCGCTGAGGCCGGGAACGGCGTTGGCGATGGTGTCGCCGACCTTGATGGTGCTGATGGCCTTGGTGGAGCCGTTCGCCATCAGGACTTGAGTGCCCGCCGTGAAGCTATGGCAGGTCGGCGACTGCGAGGCGGATCCTGCCTCGTCGGCAACGCTGTCGTTGGCGACCTGGTCGGTGGCGTCCGCAGCCGCGCTGTCGCCGGCCTCGGTGGCGCCCTTGCCGAAGAGGCCTCCGACCGCGTCCAGGGCCTTGGGGGCCACCTTGGAGAGGAGCTTGCCGCCCAGCGCGCCCAGCGCCCCGCCCACCGCGCCGGCTACCGCGCCGTCGACCGCGCTCGAAGCGAAGGCACCCGCGCTGCAGGACGATCCTCCCTTGTCGGCGCAGGCGAATCCCTGGGTGACCAAGGAGCCCACGGCGCCGGCGATGGCCGCGCAGCCGATGGTGCCGATGCCTGCGGTGACGGCCTCACAGCCCATACCGACCGCCGCCGAGACCACGAAGGAGGTGATGGCGGCAGCATGGTGCTTGGCATAGATGGCGGCGGTCTTCACCGCCTTGACGGTGGCGTGGTAGGCGCTCCTGGCGGCATGCGCGACGGCATGCGCCGCCTTCTTGATCGCATGGACCACGCGTTTGGCCGCCCGTCTGACGGCATGGTAGGCGCTGCTGACGGCGTGTACCGCGGCGTGGTACGCGCGTCGGATGCGGCGCGCGGCGTAGTGGTAGTAGCGGCGGACCCGTCGCACGGTGGAGCGGTAGACGTCGGCGATGCGGTGGACGGCCTTGGACACCGCGTGCTTGACGGTGTGAACGACGGCGGCGACCGCGTGGTACGTGTAGTGGGCGAAGTCGTCCCAGCCGCTGGAGAACGTGGAGGAGAAGTCGTCCCAGCCACTGGAGACGTCGTCCACCGCGCTGGAGACCGCGTTGCTGACGGCGTTGAAGATGCTGCAGCCGAACCAGCAGTGCCCGCTGGGGTCGGTCGCGCTGAGCGGGTTGCCGCCGATGTAGGCGAAGGGATTGGCGCTGGCGGAGTTGGGGACGGGGTTCGGGGAGACGCTGTCCTTGTTGAGGAAGGTGCCGGTGGCCGGGTTGTACCAGCGGGACGCGGTGCCGACCTGGGCGGTGGAGTTCTCGGTCCAGCCGGACTGGAACCCGAGGTGGCCTCCCGCCGTGCCGCTGCTGGCGGTGACGTTGCCGAGCGGGTCGTAGGTGGCCGAGCCGGTCAGGGTGGTGGCACCGGAGGTGAAGCCGGCGACGACATCGCTGTGCTGGTCGGTCAGCGCCAGGGTGCCGGTGCTGGTGGAGCCGGCGCCCGCGGTGTTGAGGCCGATCAGGCCACCGCTGGGGTCGTAGGTGTAGGTGTAGTCGCCGTCGCCGGCGATGGTGTCGCCGCCCCCGGAGTACTGGAAGGTGCGGCTGGTGCCCAGGGGGTTGTCGGTGTCGGTGATGTTCCGGCCGGAGGCGTCCAGGGTGTAGCCCTGGGTGCCGTCGGTGATCTGCTGGCCGTAGGCGTCGGTGGTGTAGGTGGTGCTGCCGCTGGGGGTGGTCTCCATCTGCAGGGTGCCTGCGGCGGAGTAGCGGTAGGAGTTGACGCCGTCGGAGGTGAGTTCGTCCCGGGCGTCGTAGGTGTAGACGTTGGAGCCGACCTGGACCCGGTTGCTGGAGGCGTCGTAGGCGTAGGCGGTGGTGGTGCTGCCGTTGTTCCAGGAGGTGAGGCGGTTGGCCCAGTCGTAGGTGTAGGTGTTGCTGGAGGCCCCGGTGACGCCGGTGGTGGTCTTGGTGGTCAGGTTGCCGTCGGCGTCGTAGCCGTAGCTCATCGACGCCAGCGTGGTGCTGCCCTGGGTGAGGGTGTCGCCGGTCAGCTCGTGGGCCGTGTTGTAGCTGTAGGTGCGGGTCTGTCCGGTGCTGCCGTACTTGATCGCGGCGAGCTGGTCCAGGGTGTTGTAGCTGTAGCCGAGTTGGGTGCCCGTCGACGCGTCGTCGAGGGTGGACAGCCGCCCGGCGGTGTCGTAGCCGTAGCTGGTGGTTCCGGCGGCGTCGGTGCGCGAGGTGAGACTGCCGTCGCTGTTGTAGCCGAAGGAACTGGAGCCCGCGGAACCGGAGGCGGTCAGCAGGGAGCCGCGGTCGTTGTAGGTGAACGATTCGCTGGTGGCGCTCTGGTATCCGGTCGTGCCGCTGGTGCCGGCCGTACTGGTGCCGGCGGTCAGTACCTGACCGGCCGAGTCGTAGGTGAAGGAGCGGCTGGCGGTGGCCGCGTCGGCTCCGGTGCCCGATTCACTGGTGAGGTTGCCGACCTTGTCGTACCCCAGGGTGGTGGTGATGCCACCGGGCTGCACCGCGGAGACCAGTTGGCCGTCGCCGTTGTAGGTGTCGGTGGTGGTGGAGTCAGCGGCACTGGTGTAGCTGCTGGTGGCGGGGGCGACCACACTCTGGGGCTGGCCCCAGGGGGTGTAGGTGTAGATCCAGGAGTTGCCGCGCCCGTCGGTGTAGCGGGTGCGCTGCCCGGCCGCGTCGTAGCCGAAGCTGGTGGTGATCGAGGAGGTTGCCGAGACCGGCTGGGTCTCCTGGGTCACGGTTCCGGCCGCGTCGTAGGTGAAGTGGCTGGTGTGGCCGTTCGCGTCGGTCGAGGAGATCAGATTGCCGACGCCGTCGTAGGTCTCCCCGGTCTGCGACAGGACCGTGCTGGCGGCGTCGTACTGCGTGGTCTTGAAGGGTTGGTCGGACACGTTGTAGTCGGTGTCGGACCAGGTACCGTCGGGCAGGGTGGTCTTCTGCTGGTTGCCCATGAAGTCGTAGGAGTAGGTGGTGGTGTTCCCCGCGCCGTCGGTGACCGCGGTGGTCTCACCGAGGCTGTTGTACTTGTAGCCGGTGGTGACCCCGCCCGGGGTGGTGGTGGAGGTCAGGAACGCCCCGTACGCGTTGCCGGCGCTGACCGCGTACGAGTTGGTGGAGGTCAGTGCCTGGGCGGTGGGGTACCGCTCCAGGGTGGTTGAGGTGAGTTGACGGCCCATCCAGTCGTAGGTGGCCTGGGTGGTGGCGCCGGTGCCGTCGGTCTGCGAGACCAGCTCGCCGTTGGTGTCGTAGACGGCATGGGTCTTCGAGCCGTCGGCGGCGGTGACCTGGGCCGCGTCACCGATCTGGTCGTAGCTGGTGCTGGTGGTCTCACCGTCGGGTTGGGCGGTGCCGACCACGTTGCCGTCGGCGTCGTAGGTCCAGGTGCTGGTGGCGGTGATCGGGGTGCTGGAACCCGGCGGCGTGTAGGACGGCAGGGTCTCCGAGACCTTCTGCCCGTTGGCGTCGTAGGCCGTGTCGGTCTGGTTCCCGTCGGGGTCGACCTCCTCGGTGGCTTCCCCGAAGGTGTTGAAGCCCGAGGTGGTCACCGGGCGTGCGCTGACCGCGGTGCCGCCGTTGGTCTCCACCGACACGGCGGGCGCGGTGGTGACCGCGAGGTTCCCGGCTTCGTCGTAGGAGTAGTTGGTGGTGTTGCCGTCGGCGTCGGTCATGCTGGTGGGCAGGCCGCGCTTGTCGTAGGTGTAGGTCGTGGTCTGGGCGTTGCTGGACCCGACGGTGCCGCCGGAGCGCCCGTTCCCGTACAGGGTGGCGACCTCGGCGGCGGAGAGGGCCCGCTGGTACGCCTGTACGTCGGAGACCTGACCGTTGACGACATTGGAGATCGTGCCGCCGGTGGTCTTGACGCCTCCCACGGTCAGCGGACCCGAGGCGTTCCAGGTGGTGGCAGCGGTGGCGCTGGCGGCCAGGGCGCCGTTGACGTACAGGCTCATCGCCCCGGTGCTGGAGTTGTACACCCCCACCAGGTGGGTCCAGGTGTTGGCGGTCGCACTGCTGGTGTGCGCGATCGTCTGGGTGGCGGTGGTCGCGTCCGCACTGGTGGTGATGAACGCCCAGCCGCCGTAGGACTTGCTGTACTGCAGGTAGAACGCGCCCATGTTGGCGCCGGCCTGGCCGACGAAGGTGCGGTAGGTGGACACGTCGGCGGGGTCGACCCAGGCCGAGACGGTGTAGGAGGAGTTGGTGGTCAGCACCGGGGCGTTGGCGGAGATCAGGCCGCCGGTGCCGGTGGTGCTGCCGGCGAAGGTGGCGCCGCTGCCGCTCCAGGTCACTCCGCTGTCGGCGGTGGCGGTGTAACCGTTGCCGGAGGCGTCTGTGACGGCGGTCCCGGCGGTCTGGTTCAGCGGGTACCAGGCGGAAGGGTGTCCTGAGGCGTCGCCGGACAGGGTCTCGGTGAGCGTGTTCCCCATCGGGTCGTAGGTCTTGCTGGTGGTGCGGTCGTAGCCGGAGGAGTCGTGCTGGGTGGAGGTGGCCACCAGGTCGTCTGGGGTGTAGGAGACCTGGGTGGTGCGGTCCGTGCTGGTGGGGTCCGTGACGGTGCTGGTGGTGCGCGAGGCCGCGTCGACGGTGTAGTTGGTGACGGTGGCGCCGTTGTTGGTGACCTGCTGGACCAGGTCGCCGGCCGCGTCGTAGCTGTTGGACTGCAGGACGAAGCTGTTCTTGCCGGTGGCGTCGGTGCGCGTGACGGTGGAGGTCAGCCCGTTGTCGGTGTAGGTGTAGCTGGTGGTGTTGCCCATCGAGTCGGTGATTGAGGCCAGCCGCCCCGCGGGGTCGTAGGCCCGTGAGGACTCGATCAGGGTGGTGGCGGTGGACGGGTTGACCGGGTCGCCAGTGTAGGAGGCCAGGCTCTGGGTGAGCAGATTGCCGTCGGCGTCGTAGGCGTACCGCGTGGTGGTGCCGTTCTGGTCGACGTCCGAGATGCGGTTGCCGTAGGCGTCGTAGCTGCTGGTGGTGGTGTTGCCGTCGGCGGCGCCCGCATTGCCGTTCGCGTCGGTGTGGCTGGCCACCTGGTCGTACGCGTTGTAGGTGGTGGTGTCGGTACGCGGGGCATCACCGCCGGTGGCGTCGGCCACCGTCTGCGAGGTCACGTCCCCGTCCGCGTCGTACACGGTGGTGCTGACCGCGGTGTGCACGGCGCCGGTGACCCGGTCGGTCAGCGGCGGGTCGCTCTCCTTGGTGACCTGTCCGTTGGCGTCATAGGTCAAGGTCCTGGTCAGGCCGTTGGGATAGGTGTCGGAGACCACGGTCTCGGTCAGCACCCGGCCCAGGCCGTCATAGCTGTACTTGGTGACCTGGCCGTCCGCGTCGGTGGTGGAGGCGACATCGCCGTTGTGGAGGTAGGCGACGGTGTTGACCGCACCGCCCGGTGAGGTGGTCGAGACCGGGAGTCCCTTGGGGACGTTGCCGGTGTCGGCAGCCGGATAGGTGGCCGTCCCGTCGGAGTACACCGTGCTGGTCGTGCGGCCGGAGGGGGATCCCGGCACCGCCGGAGTGGTGACGCTGGTCTCGTCACCTGCGGTGTTGTAGCCGTACGAGGTCAGGAAGGTGTTGTCGGTGGCGGAGGTGGAACGGCCGCTGCGGGCGGTCAGCGGCAGGTCGTTGCGCGGATCGGCGGTGGTCAGCTCCGCGGTGGTGTCATCGGGGTAGTAGCTGAAGTACTGGGTGGAGCACTGGTTCGCAGCCTGGTTCTGGCAGGTGGTGCTGGACACCGTGTTGCCGCGCACATCGTGGCCGGTGATCGTCATGGCCCCGTCGGGGTCGATGACAGTGTGTTCGAAGCCGCCGGTGTCGTAGCCGTAACTGGTCCTGTTGCCCAGCGCGTCGGTCTCCGAGATGGTGCGGTTGCCGTTGGTGACGTCGTACTGGCTGCTCAGCGTCTTCCCGGCGGGGTCGGTGACGGTGACGGTCTCCAGCGGCAGCAGGCCCGCGGAGTTGTGGGCGGCCTGGAAGTGCGCGGACGCGTCCGCGGCGGTGAGCTGGCTGTGGTACAGCGCGAAGTCGGCGATCGAGCCGGGGAAGTAGCCCAGGGTGTTGGTGGGCGCCGAGGTCCAGCCCGAGGACTCGCCCGCCCCGACGTACAGGTAGGTCGAGACGGCAGTGGCGAACGCGCCGGTGGAGCTGGACTGCTGGGTGCCGTCGAGGTAGAGCGCCTCGGTGGTTCCCCCGGAGGCCAGCAGCGCGTGGTGCCACTGGCCGTCGTTGACCTTGCCGGTGCTGGTGACGTACCCGTAGCCGTAGAAGCGGCCGTGCAGCAACCCGTCCACGCCGACGTACAGGGCCGGGACGTAGTTGTTGGAGGCGGGGCTGCCGCCGGTCAGCGACGCCCCGGCGTAGTCGAAGAGCACGCCGCCCGCGGTACTGCCCGAGGGCATCTTGAACCACAGCTCCACCGAGTTCGACCCGGCGGTGACCTGGTTGTTGGTCGGCAACGACACCAGCGAGGAAGTGCCGTTGAAGGACGCAGCGGTGCTGTCGGAGAACGGACCGGCCGCACCCAGCGTGACATTGGAGTAGCTACCCAGGCCGCCGCGGGTCTCGTCGAGGGCGCTGGCTGCGCCGGCCCCCTCGCCCAGCCGGAAGTACTCGGTGGGCGCCGCGCCCAGCACCGCCGAGCGGTAGACCTGGCTGGAGCCGGTCACCGTGGGCGTGCCCAGCTTCCAGGTGCCGCCGTTCTCGTCGGTGACCTGGGTGACCGTCGCGGTCGAGGCGTTGTAGGCGATCGCGGCGTACGCCTTGCCGGAGGGACGGGTGATCGAGGACAGCAGGCTGGCGCTGCTGGTACCGGCCGCGTGCAGGGCGGTGACCTGCGCCTGCGACAGCGGGTAGGAGTACAGGCCGACGTCGGCGATGGAGCCGTTGAAGTAGCTGGCGTAGCCGGTGTTGCCGCTCTTGCCCTCGTTCGGCTCGTCGGGCCACGCCCCGCCGAGGAATCCGGCCCCGACCGTGGGGTAGCTGAGCGTCTGGACGGGTACTCCGCCGCCGACCGAGACGGTGCCGGACGCGGTGCCTGCGTTGACGCCGTCCAGGTACAGCGTCTGCGAGGCGCCGGCTGCGGCCAGTACGGCGTGGTGCCACTGGCCGTCGTTGACCTTCTTCAGGGTCTCGCTGATCGGCGAGACGCCCGCGCTGTACCAGAACTCCGCGTTGAGGTAGCCGGAGCTGCCGATGTACAGCATCGGCTGGTAGTAGCCGGGCGTGCTGCCGTTGCTGACCGGCACGGAGGAGGCCCCGTACAGGACGCTCGCGGTGCTGCTGCTGGTCTTGAACCACAGCGACACGGTCTGCGCATTGGCGGCCACGGCCAGGGAGTTGGGCAGCGTCACGGTGGAGCTGGTGCCGTTGAAGCCGGCCGCGGTGGCGGTACTTCCGCTCAGCGGGCCGCTCTGACCGAGGGTCACATTGCTGTAGGTGGCGTTGTCGCTGCCCTCGTTGGCGATCACCGCGCTGGTGGCGGTGGTGCCGGAGGCGTCCGAGAGCGTCCACAGCGAGTGCGGGTCCAGGTCGAGGCCGGCCGCCTGGTACTGCGAGCCGGTGGTGTAGCCGTAGCTGGTGCAGTGGGTGCCGTCCGCGGGGGCGCACAGGCTGCTCAGCGCGTCACCGGTGTAGGAGTAGGTCCACAGCAGGTCGGTGCTCTGGTCGGTGCCGGTGACCGGGTCGGTGGAGACCGTGGCGATGTGCGCGCTGGTGGCGCCGCTGGGGGTCGACCACACCAGGTGCAGGGAACGACCCGAGGTGACCGAGGTCATCGTGGTGATCTGTCCGGAGGACCAGGTGAAGGTGACCGCGCGGGCGTCCGCGTCGGTGACCGAGGTGATCCCGTACACCCCGCTGCCCAGGGCCTGGGTGAAGGTGTAGACCGTGTCGTTCTTGTCGGTCAGCGTGTAGCCGCCGGTGACCGGCTTGAACGTGGCGAAGCGTCCCGAGGGCGGGCTGTAGCTGCCGTCGCTGTTCTTCCCGAAGCCGACCACCGAACCGTCGGGATAGGTGACCTGGACGCTGGCCACCGCGCCGCCGGTGTCGTACTGCTCGGCGGCGCGGGCGTCGAAGATGCTCGACCAACCGGCACCGAAGCCACCGGTGGTGCGGGGGTCGCGTGAGTTGTAGTCGCGCACCACGTCCAGCGAGGGACCGGTGACCGACACCGAGGCGTCGGTGTCCTCGGTGGTGTAGTTCCCGATCGAGGCGTCGTAGCCGTGGTCGCTGCTGTTCTGGGACAGGCTGGACGTGGTCACGGGTTGCGGGACCTGTGGCGTCAGCGAGGCCCAGGCCGCTGCCGTCGAGTACGCGGAACCGTCGTAGGCCTGGACGGTCCACTCGTAGGTCTGGCCCCACTTCAGCTTGCCGGCCGTCACGCTCCAGTCGCCGCCGGTGACCAGCCCCGAGTCGACGACCTTGGTGTCGGTGGAGTCGTAGATCTGGAAGTCGTACTCCAGCGTGGTGTTCGGCGAGCCGTCGTCGATGGCGGCCGCCGCCAGTTCCGGGGTCAGCGTGCTGACGGTGGTGTCGTTGGCCGGATAGGTCTGGGTGAGCTGGGGAGCCACGTTGCCGGTGTAGGTCAGCGTCAGGATCGGGGCGTAGCCCGGGTCGTAGAACGAGCCGAACTGCTTCCAGGTCAGGTCGTTGGTGGTGGCCGCGTAGACCGCCAGCCCGTGGTCGGCGGTGGTGCCGTTGGCCCAGCCCTGGAAGGTCGTGGTCGACAGCGGAACGGTCAGCCAGTCTCCGACCGTACGGTCGGCCGCGGTGTTGCCGCAGGCGGCCGTCAGGGTGCTGGTCGCCGGGGTCAGACTCCCGATCGAGGCGCCGTAGGCCGGACCGGGCCACCCGGTCACCCCGGACGGGGTCCAGGCGGCGCTGACGGCGGCGACGTCGAACTCCTCGGCGTACGCGCAGGTGGACGCCCAGGTGTCGAACAGCTGAAGGCTGGCCGCGGTGACGGTGACCTTGGAACCGTCGAAGGTGCCCAGCTGCGGGGCGATGTAGCCCACCGCGCTGTGTGTGCCCGAGTCGTACGACCCGGCCTTGATGGACAGCTCAGTGGAGTGGTCGCCCAGGTTGGCGGACTCGGCGTAGGTCGTCGTCCAGGCGTCGTTGATGGAGGGGTCCACCGTGACCGGGAACCGTCGCGCCGGGTTGTCCAGCCATGCCCTGTCCAGGGTGACCACCAGAGCGGTGTGGCCCGCACTCTGCTGCAGGGTGTAGCTGACCGCGTGCGTGGTGGCCGGGTCGCCCGAGTGCGGATCGACCTTGGAGTCGAACGCGTACGCCGGCGGGATCTCCTCCACCGTCCGCCCGGCCGCGTTGCGCAGGTCGATCGCCCCGGCGGTGCCCTGCACTGCCGTCAGACCCTGCAGCTGCAACGGGAAGACCCACTGGTTACCGGCAGCAGCGCTGTGCAGCACCACGGACTCCTTCAGGCCCGTGGTCGTGGGCGCCACCAGAAGATCCGTGAGGGGAAGCACGCCCGGGTACGTCACCGTCGAGCCCCGCGCGGTGCCGGTGACGGCGGCTGCTCCCTGCAGGCCGTAGGTCAGCTTGTGGCTGCCGTCCACGGCAAAGGCTGCGAGCGAGGTCGTGGACGCCTTCGGCGCGAAGTCGACGGCCAGGGAGTTGGCCGCCTCGTGCCACCGCTGGTCCGTGCCGACCGACACCGTGGTGTTGACGGGCTGCCAGTCACCCTTGGCATCACGGTAGTTCACCGGGGTCTGGCGGACCCGGCGGGTGACGGAGCCGTCGGCGTTCTGGAAGTAGTCGACGGTGGCGGACGACTTGGAGGCGACCCGCTTGCTGGTGCGGGCGTTGAATCCGACCGGCGCCGCGGCGCTGAGGCCGCTGCTGACCTTGCGTGCCCGGACTGTGTACGAGGCCAGTTGGCCGCGTCCGGTGCCCGGTGCCCCACCTGTCCCGCGACCGGAGCGCGTCGACGCCGCGCTCGCCACATGGCTGCGCCCAGCTGCGGTCCCGCCGGCCTGCTGCGGAAGCCGGCCCCAGTGCGGACTGGAGAACCAGCCGGCGATCTCCGTCAACGACGGCAGGCTCAGCGCGGGAAAGCCACGGGTGGCCGCTCCGGCGGTGCTCACCCCACTGCCGACGGCTAGGGCGGCCACCAGCAGCACCGTCACCAACCGCACCAGGGGCCGCATCCGACGTCCCGTCAACGACCAGCTGGACCGCCGCACCGAACGCGTACGCATCGACAATCCCCACCCGTGTCTTGAACCTGAACCTGTCACACCTTCAGGGCAAGGCGAAGTGGACCACGTTCGACCGTGTGCGACGCAAGATCACATAAGGCGGTCACACGCGTTCCTTACTCATGCGGATCTCACGTTCTCGGATCCACAGGCCAGTGACAGGGTTCCCTGGTAAGGACGCGCAGGCTCCCCCGGTGCCGCGGCTAGGAGGCAAGGGCGGACTCGACCGCAGCCGCCACCGCGGCCCGCTCTCCGCCCGTTGACGAGTAAGAAACCGGTGCAAGGCGCTTCCCGGTCGCGCTGCCGTCCACGGTGAGGAACTCGACCTTCGGGAACTGTTCGGCGACCTTCTCGGCCGCCTGCGTCGGCGCGGCTCCGACGGCAAGGATCACCTGGCATCCGCTCACCGCCAGCGAGGCCAGGAACGGTCCCGCGCTGCCCGGCGTGTCCGGTCCCGTGGCCGACAGGTACCGGACCTGCGCCGCCGACTCGGTCGACGCCTCGCGCATCCCGGCCCAGGCCGCGGCGGCGTGCTGATCCGCGAGGCCGGTCGGACCGGTGAGCATGCAGGCCTGCTTCCGGGAGTAGGTACGGGCCCGGGTGGCCGCCTTCGGGGCCGCGGACGAGGACGGCCACCGGACCACGAGCGCCGTCGCCCCCAGCGCCAGTACGACGGCCGCGGCCGTTGCCCACCGGTAACGGCGCCCCTGGTCGATCATGTCGCGACTCCATCGGGTTCCAGCCCCGACGGGTCCGTCCGCACCGGGGGATCCGCAGCATACGGGGACCGATTCGGGCGATGGGCCCCGCCGGAGGGGGTGGAACGCGCGTTTTCCGGCGCTGACGCCAGTCCGCGTGGGCATATCGGTGACAACCGGGCAAGCGGAAGAAACTGCGGCCGATTCGCCAAGGTGACACCGCAGCCCACAACTTGGTACGCAGGCGGAACACTCGTGCCCCTGATAGCGCCGGTGCGCTAGTGTGCGCACGCACATCTCATATGCAGAGGCAACTCAGGGGGCCGCCCACCGTGAAACTCTCAGCGCTCTCCACGGCCATAGCCGTCGTGGCCGGCTCCGTGTCAGCCGGCGTGATCGGGGCCGCCGGCTCCGCGGGGGCCGCCGAGCCCGCAGCAGTGCCGCTCTCGCTCAGCCACTACTCGCACCTGCTGGTCGACGCCGCACACCAGCACCTGTACTTCAGTCAGGGCTCCGGCACCAGCACCATCCTGGTCACCGACCTGTCCGGCCACGACGTCGGCACGATCGACGACGAGCAGGGCGCCACCGCCCTCGCGCTCTCCGCCGACGGCAGCACCCTGTACGCGGCGCTGTCCGACGGCGACGCCGTGGCCGCCATCGACACCACCAGCCTGACCGAGAAGGCGCGGTACGCCACCGGTGCCTCCAGCGCGCCGGCGTCGCTGGCCGTCTCCGGCGGCAAGGTCTGGTACAGCTACACCACCGCGGCCGACGCCGGAGGCATCGGCGTGATCGACGCGCAGGACGACAGCCCCGCCGCGACCGCGCAGCCGACCATGTCCACCTGGGCGAGCGCCCCGGTACTCGCCTCCGCCTCCGCCTCCGACGAGTTGGTCGCCGAGGACTTCTCCGCCCAGCACATGGCCACCTTCGGGCAGACCTCGGGCACCCCCGTGCTGCAGGCCGACGGCACCGTCGCCACGGGCAACACCACCGGATCGCTGCAGGTGAGCCCCGACGGCACCGAGGTGCTGGCCGCCTCGCCCGGTCAGGCCCTCGTCAAGGGCTTCACCACCGCCGGCCTCGCCGCGACACGGAGCTACGGCGCCACCCAGACTCCGTCCGTCGCGCTCGCAGTCGCCGCGGACGGCACCATCGCCACGGGCACCGCTGCCGCCGACGGCACCGACCTCATCACCGACGCCGCCACCGGAAACCAGCTCAACTCCGTCGACCTGCACAACGACGGCACCACCGACCGCCTCGCCCCCGACGGGCTGGCCTGGATGCCCGACAACATCGGCGCCTACGCGGTCACCAGCACCTCCGGCGGCGGCTACGGTCTGCACCTGGTGCCGGACGCCAGGGTCACCACCGTCTACGTCATTCTGGGCTGGAACCAGGACGAGGACCAGGCTCTGCCCGGCCAGGACTTCACCGTGCAGGGCTCCGCCTGGAGCACCGTGCCGCTACCGACCGGCACCGCCCTGCAGGTGAGCCGCGACGGCGCGGCCCTCCCCGACGTGCACCTGGCCGCGGACGGCACCTTCTCCTTCAAGGACAACCAGTCGGTCGCGGGCACCTACGACTACACCGTCAGCTACCCGGGTGACACGACCCACCGCAGCGGCAATTCCACGGTCCACGTCACGGTCCAGCCGTACACCAGCCGCATCGTGGTCGGCACGCTCTCGGCCACCCCGAGCCTGGTGAAACTGAACGGCAGTCTCATGGCCTTCAACCTGGCCGGGCACCTGATGACCGCGCCGCCGATCGGCACGGCCGTGGCCGTCAGCCGTACCGACCTGACCAGCGGCCAGACGGTGCAACTGCCGTCGGTCGACGTGACCTCCTCCACCGGCACGTTCCAGGTCCTGGACGCTCCGCAGGCCGCGCACAGCTTTGTGTACCACCTGTCCTACCCGGGCGCCACGACCTACACCGCGGCCGGCACCGACGTCACCGTCAAGGTCGCGCCGCTCGCCCCGACAGTGAGTCTCAGCGCCCCGTCCTCGCAGGTCCGCAACGGCCAGCTCACGGTCAAGGGCGGGCTGAACCAGGGCCCGTACCCCACGGGTGAGACGGTGAAGATCACCCGCATCGACCCGGCGCACCCGTCCGGCGTCAGCCTGGGCACGGTCGCCGTCGCCGGCGACGGGACGTTCAGCTTCACCGACGCGCCGCACTACGGCGGGACCAACACCTACACCGTCACCTACGCGGGTGACCCGATCCGCTCCTCCGCGGTGGGCTCCGCGAACGTCAAGGTCAGCTACAGCACGCCCTACCTGAGCGTGCACACCAATGCCTCGACCTTCACCTACGGCACCACGGCCACGGTGACCGCCCAACTCGGCTCCACGTACGCCAACCGCGCCGTCACCATCTACGCGCAGCGCTACGGCGGCTCCAGGACGGCGATCGCCACCGGCACCGTCAACAGCAGCGGGAAGCTCACCGCCAGCTACCGCGTGATCAAGGGGACCACCTTCACGGCCGCCTTCACCGGCGACTTCGAGTTCGCCCCCGCCACCGTGAGCACGGGTGTGCACGTGTACGCGAGCCTCGCGGAGCACCAGTCCGGCTACTACACCACCACGTCCTCCGGCGGCACGAAGTACGCGGTCTACCACCACACCGCCAAGCCGGCGGTCAGCACCACGGTGTACCCGGGCAAGCCCGCGGAGTGCGTCAAGTTCCAGCTGCAGGAGTACCTGTCCGGCGCCTGGCGCACGATCAACCAGTCCGGCTGCTACGCCCTGAACAGCAGCAGCACCGCCTCGCGCAGCTACACGCTGCCGAGCGGCGCCACCGGACACCTGTTCCGGTGGAACGCCGCGTACTTCCACAGCAGCACCGACCAGGCCAACCTCAACACCACCGGCGCCTGGCAGTACTTCACCGTCAAGTACTGACGACCTGACGGGCCCGCGGGGTGGCCGTCGCCGACCGTCGACGATGCGGTCCACGGCGTCGCCGCCCCGCGGGAAGTCCCGTTTCCAACCACACCGATTCTTCATACGAGCAGCTGAACGCGCTATAGGCTGTGGCGGCTGTGCCCAGACGCAGCCACTGTGGATTCGATATGGAGCATTCGTGACCGATCCCTTCAGCCCGCGCACCGACGTGCCGCAGGCACCGCTCCTTCGTGCGCAGCAGGCCGGCTACTGGGAGGCCGGGGCCGAGACGTATCCCCAGGGGCTGGAACACCCCGGTTTCCAGTGGAACCCGCAGGAGCCGACGGATCCGCAGGAGGTCGGGCCCCGGCCCGATCCCGGTCCGGACCGCCCCGCACCGGTCCCGGCCGCCTGGTCCGCCGAGGCCGCTCGCCGTCGCGCCTGGCTCGGACGGGCCGCGCTGCTGGTCATCCTGCTGGCCCAGGCACTGTTGTCGGTACGGCTGCACAACACCGCGTTCCAGGACGAGGCGCTCTACATCTACGCCGGTCACATGGAGATCGCCCACATCTTCCACGGCGCCCCGCTCGTCTACAGCTATGCCAGCTACTTCTCGGGATCACCGGCGCTCTACCCCGTCCTGGCCGGGGCCGTCGACTCCGTCCTCGGTGTGGACGGCGTGCGGGCGGTGAGCCTGCTCTTCATGCTCGGCGCCACCGCACTGATCTACTCGACGAGCCGACGGCTGTTCAACGAACGTGTCGCCCTGTTCGGCACCGGCCTGTTCGCCTCCGCCCAGTCCACGATCGTGCTGGGATGGTTCGCGACCTACGACGCTCCGGCGCTGTTCCTGATCACCCTCGCCGCCTGGCTGGTGGTCCGCTTCGCGCGCGCCCATGCGGCCCTGGTGCTGCTCGCCGTTCCCGTGCTGGTCCTCGCCTTCTGCACCAAGTACGCCTCCGGGATCTTCATCCCGCCCGTCATCGGGCTCGCGGTCCTCACCGCGTGGCCGTACCGGCAGGCCGCCGCCCTGTGGCGTGCGGTGCTCCTCTGCGTCGGGACCGGCGTGCTCGGCGTCGCGGTCCTGTACCACAGTCAGGTCATGACGGGTATTCAGGCCACGACCACCTCACGACAGCACGGAACCAACAGCACCTCGTCACTGATCAATATGTCCGCCGACTGGACCTGGGTGATGCTGGCAGCGGCCTGTTGGGGGAGCATCTCGTACATCCGGCGCGGGCGACTGAGCGAGATCTCCGACGTCGCCGCGCGAACCGGCGAGACCGAGCCGGGGCGGTACTGGCGCGCACTGCTCTGCCTGCTGCTGTTCGGATCCGCGCTCCTGGCCCCGGCCTACCAGATCCACCTGTCCACGTCGATCTCGCTGTACAAGCACGTCGGCTTCGGCCTCGTCTTCGTCGCACCGCTGGCCGGTCTCGGTCTGAGCCGCATCGTCGGACCGCACTTCCTGCGGATCGCGCTCGGGGTCGCGGTGCTGGCGGTCGCGCTGTTCAACGGCGTGGAGCAGTCCGGCCGGCGCTATGCGACCTGGCCCGACTCGTCCCAGCTGATCAGTGTGCTGCGCCCGCACGTCACCAGCGGCGGCAAGTACCTCGCCGACGTCGCCGATGTGCCGATCTTCTACTTCAGGGACGTCACCGCGGCCAGCCGGTGGGACAACACCTACGTCCTCAAGTACACCGACAGCAAGGGCGTCCGCCTCAGCGGGCCTGCGGCCTACACGGCGGCTGTCGACGACGGCAAGTACGACATGGTGGTGCTGGACTCCTCCCCCTCGGCGAACGACACCGCCATCGACAACGCGCTGGCCGCCAGCGGCAAGTACCACCTCGCCGCGACGGTGCCGTACACCAACACCAACGGCAGGGGTGCCTACACCGTGTGGATCAAGGGCTGACACCTCGGCGATCGCGGGCCGGAGGAGGGGCTTCCTCCTCCGGCGCACCGCTCTCCACCGGTGTCGGTCAGTCAGCCCGGAGCCGACGTACCCCCACCGCTCATCCGGTCAACCACGCCGCAGTGGGGGCGGGAACACCCTTCGCACTGCCGGTCGACGCTCCGGCGACGACCTCCGCGATCTCGGGGGCGGTCAGCGTGCGGTCCCACAGCGCGACGTCGGAGATGTCTCCGTGCCACGGGTCCGCCCACGCCGAATTGAACCTGACCCGGCCGATCTGGAGTCCACCGCCCGTCGACGGCTGGATCCCGCTCAGGACAGTGGTTCCCTGCAGCGTCCCGTTCACATACAGCTGTATCTGGTGGTGCTCGGCGTCGTAGGACCCGGTCAGCACCGTCCACTTTCCGGCGGCGGCCGGCACCTGGGACAGCACCGACTTCGATATGTCACCCGTGAGCTGGACCTTGAAGATCCAGCGTTCGACACCGTTCACCAGGCCCCTGGCCAGCGAGAACGAGCTGTAGGTCCCGGATCCCTGGCTGACGATCGTGCGGTGGCCCGACGACACGTCGACGAGCGCCCTCGCGGAGACCGTGAAGCTCTTGCTGGCGTCCACCACCGGAGCGGTCGTCGCGGCGAAGGAGTCCTGCCCGCTGGGCAGGGTCAGTGCCTTCCCCGGGTTGCCCGCCACCGGCGCGACCGCGGCATCCCGGCCGAGGCCGAGCGGGGTCGTCCCGACGGCCGCGGCCAGCGACCCGACGGTGACCGGCTCCGGGCTCGACGGCTGCGAGCTCTGCGTGGGTCCGGCAACGGGGTTCTTCGACTTGCCGTGACTGATCAGTACCGCACCGGTCCCGGCGCCCAGGGCCAGTACGAGCACCACCGCGCCACCGATGAGCAGTCTCCTGCGCCGCTTCAGCCGCTTGTCGTTCTGCGTCGCCAGCGCCGACCAGTCCGGTTCCGCGACACCGGAGGCCGCCCCGGGCGGCGGCCATGCGGGAGCTCCGAAACCCTGCTGGACGGGCGGCGGCACCGGGCGCCCGGGCTGGGCGGGCCAGCCGGGTTGGGTCGGCTGGGCGGGCCAGCCCGGCTGGGCCGACTGCTGCGGCTGGACCGGCTGCTGCGGTTGGGCCGGCCGCTGCGGCTGGAACGCGGCCGGGGCGGGACCGAAGCCCTGAGGGGCTGTCACGGTCGGCTGCTGCGCGAATGGCGGCTGCTGCTTGGACTCCGGCGGGGCGGCAGCGGAGGGCTGCCGCCCCTGCGGGGGAACGTCCGACGGAGTCGGACGAACAGGCCGTCCTGCGGCGTCCCCCGAATCGTCTGGCGCTACTGGTCGATCGCTCATGTGTCGGAATAGTAAGCCATGCTCCGGGGCTCTTACCGTCGCCGTTTCAAACCGTTGTACGGGCGCGCGCACCCCGGCCGGCCACCGCTCCGACCACGAACCTCGGATCAGGGCTTGGCCAGGGTGTCGACATAGTTCGTCCCACCCTTGTAGAAGCCGTCGACCTGCTGCTGCACCTGGTCCAGGGAGAGGGCGTCCTTGGAGTTGTAGTAGAACCAGTTGACCTTCATGTCCCAGCTCCGCTGCCCGGTGAAGGGAAGGTCGACGAACCAGGTGTTGAAGTTCACGGACATGCCCTCGCGCGGGTAGTACTTCCCCGAGGTGCTGAACAGCTTCTTGCCGTCGATGGAGTAGGTGGCCACCCCGTCCGCCGCGGTGATCACCATGGTGTGCCAGCCCGCGATGCTGAACATGTTCTTCTGGGTGATCCGGTCCCTGTTGTCCGCGCTGTACCAGCTCGTGGTGTCGAGCCGCGGTCCCGGCGCACCCCAGCCCCCGTTCGGCTGGTACTCGTTGTCGAGCTCGCTGTACTTCGAGTTGTCCGGCGAGATCATGTAGAAGGACTCGTTGATGTGGTCGCCGTTGGCCCCGGTCGTGGGCTTGTCGTTGAAGTAGATCCGGGCCGCGTAGGTCCCGGTGAAGAAGTCGCTGGACGAGCTCTGCACCTCGGCCTGGGTGGTGCCGGCCTTGGTCCCGTCGGTTGCCGCGCTGAGGTCCAGGACCTCTCCGCCCTGGGCCTCCTGGTCCGACGGGAAGCTCACGCCCTTCGACGACCAGGTGTCCAGGATTCCGGGCCGTCCGGCACCGGTCCGGACCAGCCAGCCGTGCTGGTACAGGGCGGGGTCGGCCGCACCGCTGTAGTGGAAGTCGTCGAAGAGGACGCCTGTGGGAGCGGCGGCGGCGACCGTTCCCGCGGCAGCGGTCGCCGCCGAGTCGTCGGCGCCGGGGGCGGTGCCCCAGGTGAGCGCGCCCGCCAGGTAGGCGGTCATCTGCTTCCACGGCTTGAAGGGCGACTTCGCGCCGCTGGGGGCGCTGAACGAGTAGTCGTTCGCCTGGTTCAGCTTGGTACCGCCCGGACGGTAGAGCTGCACCTCGATGTCCCCGGTGTTCTTGGCCACGGCGAGGGTCCCTGCCGCCGCGGTGAAGCCGACCTGCAGGTAGTGGTCGGCCGTCGCCGTGGGCTTGTCCAACGCGACGACGCTCTCGGTGATGTTGGAGCAACCGATCGCGGCCTGGACGCAGTTGAAGGAGTAGGAGCCGCCGTCCGCGGAGAAGTAGTAGCGCATCGTCACCTGGCTCAGCTGTATCGGCTGTGCTGAGGTGTTGACGAGTTGCAGCCACGGCTGGGCGGCCGTTGCCGCGGCCGCGGTACCGGACTTGTAACGCAGGCTCAGCTGCCCCGGAACCGACTTCACCGCGGTGGCGCCGGTGCTGCCGGAACTGCCGCCACCGCTGGTGCCGCCCTTCAGGACCGGCCGCAGTGCGGTGGCTCCGGCAATCAGCACGCCCACGATGAAGAGCACCCTGAATACCGTCTTGACACGTTTCCGGTCGTCAGAACGGCCACGGGATGAGCCCACTGGAACTCCTAGCAGGGGGACAGCGGCGAGCCCGAGGGTACACCTGGCGATTGATGGGTGGGGACGGCAGCGGAACCCGCCGGGGCCGGCCTGCCGCGGCGCTCGTGGACGCGGCAGACGCCCCGGTCGTCGTTCACCGAGAGGCGTCCGACCAGGAGTAGGGGCCGTCCGCGGTGGCGGCCTGGCGCTGGGCCGGAAGCTGCCGGAGGCTAATCGTCTCATCCCATGCCGGAGCCCCGTCATTCGGGTCGGCGAACCCGTCGTCGGTTCCGGCGGGGGCCACGGGCACGGCCTGGCCCCCGGCTTCGAGCTCCTCGCCGACCTCGATGGTGCCGCGGGTGCCCCAGTTGGTGCTGCGCAGGGTGGCCAGCGACCAGAGCCGCAGCGGGAGCAGCAGCAGCAGGTTCATGAGGGCGTACAGCGGCGCGCAGAAGAAGGTGAACAGACGCTCGGTCATCTTGATCTGGATGGCGCCACGCAGGTAGTGGATCGAGCGGACCCAGGACATGACGCACATGTAGACCACGTAGGACGCGAGCACCGCCCAGCCGGTCGGATGCAGGACGCTGACCACCAGGGCGGTGATCAGGCCGGCGGTGAAGGCCACCCAGGTGACCAGCTCGACCAGGTTCAGCCACCAGTACATCCGTGTCACCCGGAACTCCCAGAACAGCAGGAACCCCTCCCGGATGAACGACTTGCCCCAGCGGATCTGCTGGCGCATGTAGTGGCCCAGGCGCTCGGGGACGTCCGTGTAGCCGACGGCCGAGGGCCGGATCAGCGACTGTCCCTCGATGAGGCAGTAGTACGTGAGGCGCCGGTCGTCGCCGAAGGTGGCGGGCCGCCCCAGGAAGCGCTGGTCGAGGAAGTCGTCCAGGTGCTTGCGGACCACCCAGCCGCGGTACATCGCCAGCGATCCGCAGGCGCACAGCACCGAACCCAGGCGGGAGTAGGCGACGCGCTCACCCAGGAAGGCGTTGACGTAGCGCATGTCGATGAGCCTGGTCAGCAGGTTCGTCGCCCGGTTGTGGGCGAGGACCAGGCCGGTGACGCACTGGACCCGGCGCTTGCCGAAGGGCTGGGCGAGTTCGGCGACGGAGTTCCGGTCGATGACCGTGTCGGAGTCGATGCACAGGTACATGTCCGCGCCCGGCTCCTGCTCGAACCCGGCGGCGAGGCCGTGGCGCTTCCCCCGGTTCTCAGGGAAGCGGATGAAGCCCAGGCCGATGCCCAGCCGCTCGAACTGCGGCCGCATCTCCTCGACCAGGGCGGCGGCCGACTCGTCGGTCGAGCAGTCGTCGACGACGGTCAGCGACTGGATCCGCAGGGTCTGCGCCAGCACCGAGTCCAGACACCGCCGCAGCATCGCGGGCGACTCGTTGTAGACGGTGATGACCCCGTGAATATAGTGCGAGTGCGCCGACTGCAGCCAGGTCGGATCCACGGTCTGACGTCGGCGTATGGAGAGCAGCAGCTTTATCAGAAGCAGCGATCCGACGGTCACGCCGTACCAGTGCAGGTGACCTCCGAGACGCATGAGTGTGTGCATGACGGAAGAGGCCCCTGAAAGGTCGCAGTGGATCACTGTTCGATACGGGAACAAGAGTTTGGCAAGAGGAGGATAACCCATGAGTGCCGTCCCTTCACAAGATCATCACCTGGCACCCGGACAACTCACCCTGGTGGGACATGCGCGCCGACCGCTCCGGCCATGAGGTCCGGACCGCCGTCGACCTGGCCTGAAACCACCACAACCAAGACGGATTGCACCCGAATTTTTAGGCAATGTCGGGTTTAGCCGACACTCCGGCGTGGGGAACGCGCGGCACAACGGCTAAGCTCTCCGAACTCACACCATGGACACCTCTCGAGGAAGCGCCCACTTCAATGCGTCTTACCGTCATAGGAACCGGCTACCTCGGTGCGACCCATGCCGCCTGTATGGCGGAGCTGGGGCACGAGGTCCTGGGAGTCGACGTCGAACCGGACAAGATCGCAGCGCTCCGGGCGGGCCGCGTTCCCTTCTACGAACCCGGCCTCGAGGAGCTGCTCGCCAAGCACGTGGCGAGCGGACGGCTCCGCTTCACCACCTCGTACCAGGAGGCCGCCGAGTTCGGCGAGGTGCACTTCTCCTGCGTGGGCACCCCGCAGCGGCAGGACGGTCCCGGGGCCGACCTCCGCTACGTGGACGCGGTGATCGACTCCCTCGCGCCGTACCTGACCCGGCCGGCCCTGCTGGTCGGCAAGTCCACCGTCCCGGTCGGCACCGCGGCCCGGCTCGCCGAGCGGCTGGCCGCGCTCGCCCCGGTCGGCGCCGAGGCCCGGCTGGCCTGGAACCCCGAGTTCCTGCGCGAGGGCTTCGCCGTCGAGGACACCCTGCGCCCGGACCGGCTGGTCTTCGGCATCGGGGAGGCGGCACCGGAGTCGGAGGCCGACCTGCGCGCGGTGTACGCCCCGCTGCTGGAGGCCGGGACCCCGCTGGTGGTCACCGACTTCCCGACCGCCGAGCTGGTGAAGACCTCGGCCAACGCCTTCCTGGCCACCAAGATCTCCTTCATCAACGCGATGGCCGAGGTCTGCGAGGCGTCCGGAGCCGACGTGGCCCTGCTGTCCAAGGCGCTGAGCTTCGACACCCGGATCGGCGGCCGCTTCCTCAACGCCGGCGTCGGTTTCGGCGGCGGCTGCCTGCCCAAGGACATCCGCGCCTTCCTGGCCCGCGCCGACGAGTTGGGCGCCGGCCAGGCGCTGGGCTTCCTGCGCGAGGTCGACAGCATCAACCTGCGCCGCCGGGACCGGGTGGTGGATCTGGCCCGCGAGCTCTGCGAGGGAACGCTGAGCGGCCGTCGGATCGCGGTCTGGGGCGCGGCCTTCAAGCCCGACTCCGACGACATCCGCGACTCGCCGGCCCTGGACATCGCCGACCGGCTGCAGCGCCTCGGCGCCGAGGTGTGCGTCTACGACCCCAAGGCCATGGACAACGCCCGCAAGCGCTTCCCGGCACTGGACTTCGCCACCGGCGCGCTCGCCGCGGCCCAGGACGCCGACCTGGTCCTGCACCTGACGGAGTGGAAGGAGTTCCGGGCACTGGACCCGGCCGCGGTCCGCGAGGCGGTCGCCCACGCCCGGATCATCGACGGACGCAACGCCCTGGACGACGGGGCCTGGCGCGCCGCCGGCTGGACCTACCGGGCGCTCGGCCGCCCCTGAGCAGTCGTCGGTCGGCGGCGCCGGTCTCCACGGCCGGCGGCGCCGGTCACAGCCCCTTCACGGCCTCCCCCACCGCCCGGTGGAAAGTGGGGTAGGCCCAGATCGTCGCCGCCAGTTCGGCCAGCGGCAGCCGGGCCTGCACCGCGAGGGTGAGCAGGCCGAGGACCTCGCCGCCGGTCGGGCCGGCCGCGGTGGCGCCGACCAGGACGCCGCCGGCGGCCACCAGCTTGATGAAGCCGTCGTTGCCCGAGCCGTGCACGAAGCCGCGGGCGCTCGCGGCGAGGTCGGTCACCGAGGTCCGCACCGCCAGTCCCTGGGCCCGGGCCTGAGCCTCCGTCAGGCCGACCGCGCCGATCTCCGGATCGGTGAAGGTCACCCGGGGCACCGCGTGGTACTCCGCCGGGCGGCCGCCCCGGCCCAGGATGGCCCGCACCGCCACGTCCGCCTGGTACATCGACATGTGCGTGAACGCGCCCTTGCCGGTGACGTCGCCGATCGCCCACACCCCCGGGGCGCCCAGCACCCGCATCCGGTCGTCCACCGGCAGCGCCCTGGCGTCGGCCGGTACGCCCAGCACCGAGGCGCCCAGCCGCTCCAGGTCCACCCGCCGCCCCGCGGACACCAGCAGCCGCTCCGCGCTCAGCCGCTCGCCGCGCCGGCAGACCGCGTTGAACCGCTGCCCGTCGTAGCCGACGGAGACCAGTTCGGCGCCGGTGTGGAAGGCCAGGCCCTCGGTGGCGAGCACCCGCATCAGCAGCTCCGCCGCCTCCGGCTCCTCCCGCGCCAGCAGCCGCTGCTGCGCCTCCAGCACCGTGACGTCGCAGCCGAAGCGCTGCACCGCCTGCCCGAGCTCCAGACCGATCGCCCCGCCGCCCAGCACCAGCAGCGACGACGGCAGCTCCTCGGCCTCGATCAGCTCGTGGTTGGTCCAGTACGGCGTCCCGGCCAGCCCCGGCACCGGCGGCGCGGACGGCCGGGTGCCGACGGCCAGCACCAGCGCCCGGCGCGGGCGCAGCACGGTCTCCGAGTCGTCCGCGCCGACGACGCTGACCTCGCCCGGCCCGGTCAGCCGGGCGGTGCCGCGCAGGAAGGTACCGCCGCGGCTGGTGAAGCGGTCCACCGCGACCTTGTCGTCCCAGTCGTCGGTGGCCTGCTGGACGTGCCGGTGCACCGGCCGCCAGTCGCTCTGCACCCGGCTGATCCCGGCCGAACCCGGCACCCGGTGGGCCTCCCTGACCAGGTTGCCGGCCCGCACCATGATCTTCGAGGGTATGCAGCCCCAGTACGGGCACTCCCCGCCGACCAGCCGTTCGTCGACCCCCACGACGTCCCAGCCCGCGTCGGCGAGCCTGCCGGCCACATCCTCCCCTCCGGGACCCATTCCGATGACGACTGCGTCGGGCGTGGAGACTGCGGCGGCGACCATGACCGGCTCCCTGAGTTGGGGGGATGTGGCCTGCGTCGTTCCAAAGTACTAGCAGTCGGAGACAGTGTCTCGCGGTCCGGGACGGCGCCGGTCGCCGGCCTCAGCCGTCGGCGGAGAAGCCCACGGTGATGTCCTGGAAGCGCAGCAGCCCGGTGTGCCAGTCGGCGACGGGATAGTCGACGAGGATGTCGTACTCGGTCCCGTTCTCGTCGAAGAGCTGCTCGATGGCGTGGTGCGGGACGCCGTCGGCGTTGGTGAAGGTGTACTCCCAGACGGCACCCGGGTACTGCTTCTGGAAGGTGTTCCGGTCCATGCTGACCCGTTGGTAGGTCTTGTCGTTGGTGAGGAGGTCCTTCTCCATCGCCTGGGCGTGCTGGAGCGGGGTGACCCCCTGGTTCGGGGTGACCCCGAAGATCACCTGGTGCATCCCGTTGTCGGGGCTGTACTTGATCGCGAGACGACCGTCCCGTTGGTAGGCGGTCCAGGGCACGCCCCCGCTCTCCGGCGGCAGCGGGAAGGTGAATCCGGCCGGGTCCTGCTGCCAGCTGTAGCCGTCCGCCAGCGACGGGCTGGGTACGGCCGAGCTGGGCGCGCCGGTGGAGGGCGCCGACCCGGTGGGCGAGGGCGGCGGCGAGACCTGACCGCCGGCGGACCCGCTGGTGTGGTTGTGGCGGGTGAGCTCGTAGGCGGCGCCGCCGCCGATCAGCGCCGCGACCAGGCCCGCGGCCAGCAGGGTCGGCCAGACCCGGCGCCCGCGGCGGCCGTGGCCCGCCGCCTGGTGCTGCGTGCCGCCGTGATGCGGCCCGCCGTGCTGCGTGCCGCCGTACGGCGGCCCGTCCTGCAGCGGTGCGGTGTGCTGCGTCCCGGTGTGCTGCGGCGCGGGCTGCCGGCCCTGGGCGGCGGTGGGCCGGTACTCGGCCTCCACGAAGGTCGGCCGGATCGGCTCGGACTTGGCCGTGGGGGCGTGGGTGTGCTCGGAGAGGCCGCTGCGGTCCGCCAGCGGGACCCCCGCGGTGGGGCTGTACAGCGGGCTGGGGCCCTGCGGGGCGGACAGCGCGGTGGTGTGGCCGGCCGCCACGTTCTCCAGCATCCGGATCGCCTCAGGAGCGGACGGCCGCTCGGCCGGGTCCTTGCTCATCAGGGCGTGCAGCACCGGCGCCAGCGCCCCGGCGTTGCGCGGCTCCGGCAGCGGGTCGGTGACCACCGCAGCCAACGTTGTCAGCGGCGAGTCGCGGCGGAACGGGGACTGGCCCTCCACGGCCGCGTAGAGGGTCGCCCCCAGGCCCCACAGGTCCGACTCGGGGCCGGGACGAGAGCCGTGCACCCGCTCGGGCGCCAGGTAGTCGGGCGAGCCGATCAGGTCGCCGGTACGGGTGAGCGCGGAGTCGCCCTCGAAGGTGGCGATGCCGAAGTCGGTGAGCACCACCCGCCCGGTGCTCCGCTCCAGCAGCACGTTGGCGGGCTTCACATCGCGGTGGATCACCCCGGCCTGGTGCCCCCGGTACAGCGCGGCCAGCACCTGGGCGCCGATCCCGGCGGCCTCGCGGGGGCTGAGCGTGCCCTCCTGCTCCACCAGCTCGGCCAGCGAACGGCCGTCGATCAGCTCCATCACGATCCACGGCTTGCCGTCCTGCTCGACGACGTCGTGGATGGTGATCACGCCGGGGTGCTTGATCCGCGCGGCGGCGCGGGCCTCCTGCTTCATCCGGGACTGGACGATCAGCAGGTCCTCCTCGGCCAGGTGCCCGACCGAGAGCTCCTTGACCGCGACCTCGCGGTCCAGCATCCGGTCCTCGGCCCGCCAGACGGTCCCCATCCCGCCCCGGCCCAGCCGTGCCCCCAGCAGATAGCGACCGGCCAGGGTCCTGGGCACCTGGGCGTCCGCCTGCGTGGCAGGACGGCGCGACGACTGTCCGTCACGCCCCTCACCCCGCTCGGACCCGAGTACCGAGTCCTCTTCCCTACCCACCGTGCCCCCTCGCCAGTGTCCTGCCGTTTGCGTCCAAGCCTGCGGCGACTGGCCTGTCCGAGAAGAATCAGCCGGTGGCACTGCACGACAACCCCAGGGTTTGCTGCACAGCCTAGGCAACACCCGGGTCTGCTGGATAGCCGGGGTGACTCATGTGACCGGCCTGTAATGGTCCGGAACCGGTCAGCGGGCCACCAGAACGGTCACCATCAGGGCAATGAGGACGAAGAGCATGATGCCACTGATCAGCATCACGCCCAGTAACGCAGGGTGCCGATGCGGTGCGGCGTGTCGATGGTGCGACTCGTGCGGGAAGTCCGGATGCTCCAGCACCTCGCCGCGCCCGCGGCGGGCCGGCAGCAGCGCGGCCACCGTGAGCAGCTCGTCCTGGTCGATCGGCTCCGGGGCGCGGACCAGCAGCCGTCGTATCTGCTCGGCCGCCTCGGGCAGTCCCAGCCGCTCGGCGGGGTCGGGCCGCAGCAGCGCCTGCACCAGCGGGCCCAGCGGGCCGCACTCCGGCAGCGGGGCGGGCGGCCGGCCCGGCTGCCGGGCCGATCCCCTGGCGGCGATCGCCGGGTGGGGATCGCCGCCGACCGATCGGATCCGGCCGGAGCGCGCGGCGGCGAACAGCTCCTCGGTGTCCTGCTCCGGGAACGGGGACGCACCGGTCACCGAGCGGTAGAGCAGCACCCCCAGCGCCCAGGCGTCCGCCTCGGGGCCGACCCCAGTTCCGGTACCGGCGGCACCGCCGGCGGCCACCGCCTCGGCGTCCATCGGCTGCGGACCGGCCTGCTCCGGCGACCAGCGCTCGGCGACCGCCCCGACGATCACCGCCCTGGCGTCCCTGGCCCGGACCCTGGCCAGCGACCAGGGGATGTCCGGCACACCGGCGGCCGGCAGTTCCGCCCCGGGGCCGCCGCAGAGCGCCTCCTGCGCCGCTCCCACCACCAGTCCGCCGGCCAGCGCGGTGCCGTCGGCGCACACCGTCACCGTGTCCGGGGTGAGGTTCCCGTGCACCAGGCCGACGGCGTGCACCGCCCGCAGCGCCGAGAGCAGGTCGTGCCCCATCTCGGCGGCCCGGTAGGGCGACAGCGGGCCGCGGTCGAGCAGGGTCCGCAGCGGGACCCCCGGCAGCGATTCCCCCGCCACCCACAGGTAGCCGTTCTCGTCGAAGACCTGGAAGACCTGGGTCAGCCGGGGGTGGTCGGGGACGATCCCGGCGACATAGGTCGCCTGGGTCAGCGCCCGGCCGACGGTGCTGTCGGCCTGCGCGGCGAGCGCCACCTGGTCGTAGGGCAGCACCAGTTCGGGCAGCGGTACGGCGTCGAGCCGCACCTCGGCGCCGCTGCGCTGGTCCAGCGCCGCGGCACCGCTCTCCTGGCCGCGCCCCTCCAGCAGGTAGCGCCCGGCGAGCACCCGGCCGCCGGCCGCCGCCCGGGGAGCCGGAACGGCGCCGCGGGCGCCCCGCCCCGTCCTGGCGGCCCTGCCCGCCTTGGCCGTCCGATCCGCCTTGGCCGTCCGGTCCGCCTTGGCCGTCCGGTCCGTCCTGCTCATGCCGCCACCTCCCTCGTCAGCCCGTCCGCCCGTCCGCACGCGAGTGCTCGACCTCAGCGTACGTCCCGACGAGCCGTCAGCCCGCAGGCTGGAAGCTGGAGAAGAAACGGTTCAGGAGCTGCTGGTTCCTGGCGTCCTTCCAGGTGGCGTCCGGGGCGGTCCAGTAGATGGCGTAGCCGTGGTGCGCGTCGGTGACGAAGCCGCGGTTGAGCGAGTGCAGCGTCGTCCCCGCGTGGGAGTAGGTCCATTCCCAGTCGGCGGCGTCCCAACCGTCGCGGTAGCCGACGGTCCGCAGGGCGACCCTCCGGTAGTCGGGGAAGCCGCCGGAGATCGCCGCCTCCTCGGTGCGCCAGGCGCCGACCGCGCTGCTGCCGGGGGTGCTGGTCGCGTCCAACTGCAGTGTCCCCGCCGGTCCGTGGTACTTCCAGCTGGTGCCGCTGCTGCTCACCAGGGTCCAGCCGACCGGGATCTCCACCGTGGAGCCGCCCGGGCCCTGCACCCGGTGGAACGCCCCGGCCGCTGCGGTCCCCGAGGCGGCGGAGGAGGCAGCCGAGCCGGCCGCAGCCGAGCCCGAGCCTGTGCCCGTACCGGCTCCCGTCGAGGCGGCCCCGGACACCGAGGCCGAGGCCGAGACGGACGCCACCGTGCTCCCCTGCACCGAGGCGCCCCGGGAGGCGTTCCGGTGGTTGCCGTTCCGGGCGGCGGCCACGGCCGCGACCACCCCGATCGCCACCACCAGCAGCAGCACCAGCAGGACCAGCAGCGGCCGCACCCGGCGCCGCCCCGCCGTCGACACGGTCGGCGTCCCGTAGGGCGTCGCCGGCCCGTACGGGACGGAGTGCCGCACCCCGGACGGCGGCAGCGGCGGGACCGGCTGGATCCGGGTCTGCTCGGGCTGCGCCCCGGTGACCGGCGCCGGCACCGGCTCGTCCGGCTGGTCCAGCACCGCCTGCAGCATCCGCCGGGCCTCGGCCTCGTTCAGCCGGTCGTCCGGGTCCTTGCGGAGCAGTCCCTCGATCACCGGGACCAGCGCGCCGCCGCCCTTCGGCGGCGCCAGCTCCTCCGTCATCACCGCCGTCAGCGTCGACAGCGCCGAGCCCTTGTCGTACGGCGGGTGCCCCTCGACCATCGCGTACAGCGTCGCCCCGAGCGACCACAGGTCCGACGGGGCGCCGGGTATCCGGCCGCGGGCCCGCTCCGGCGATATGTAGGAGGGGGCGCCGACCAGCATCCCGGTGGAGGTCACCGAGGGGTCGCCCTCGACCCGGGCGATGCCGAAGTCGGTCAGCACCACCCTGCCGTCGTGCCCGATCAGCACATTGGACGGCTTGACGTCCCGGTGCAGGATCCCCGAGCGGTGCGCCTCGGTCAGCACCCCCAGCAGGTCCAGGCCGATCTCGGCGGCCCGGCGCGGCGTCAGCACCCCGTCCTCGCGGATCACCTGGCTCAGCGCGCGCGACTCGACCAGCTCCATCACGATCCACGGCCGGTCGTCCTCCTCGACCACGTCGTAGACGGTGACGGCGGCGGTGTGCCGGATCCGGGCGATCGCCTTGGCCTCGGTGAGGGCGCGGGCGATCAGCCGATGCCGCTCGTCCTCGTCCACCCCGGTGAGCCGCAGCTGCTTCACCGCGACGTCGCGGCCCAGCATCTCGTCCTTGGCACGCCAGACCGTACCCATACCGCCCTGCCCGAGCACGGACGCCAGCCGGTAGCGGCCGGCGAGCAGCCGACCGGCCGCCGCGCCGCCGCCTTCCGCGGGCGTTGCCGCCTTCGCCCCGGACTTCTCGGCACCGGACTTCTCAGCACCGGCCTGCCGGGCTTCGGCCTGCTGGGCACTGGCACGCTCGTTGGTCATCCGGATGAGGTCCCCTCCACCTTCGGTACGTACGTACCAATCCTCCCCTACCCCAGCGGCACGATGTCCTGCGCCCCCAGCCGGGCCGCGTCCGCGGTCAGGTCGTCGGGCTGCTGCTGCGACTCGCGCTCCGCCTCCACCCGCTTCCGGTAGTGCTCCACCTCGCGGTCCACCTGCCCCTTGTCCCAACCGAGTTCACCGGCCATCAGCTCGGCCGTCTCCACCATCGCGGCGGTGCCGCGGTCGAAGGTCTCGATGGAGATCCGGGTCCGCCTGGCCAGCACGTCGTCCAGGTGCCTGGCGCCCTCGTAGCGGGCCGCGTAGACCACCTCGGCGCGCAGGTAGTCGTCCGAGCCCGACAGTGCGTCAGCCAGCGTGGGGTCCTCGGCGATCAGCGCCAGCACCTCCTCGGCCAGCGAGCCGTAGCGGTTCAGCAGGTGCTCGATCCTGGCGATGTGCAGTCCGCTGCGCCGGGCCAGCTCGGCCCGGCCGTTCCACAGCGCCTGGTAGCCCTCGGCGCCCAGCAGCGGCACCCGCTCGGTGCAGGACGGCGCGACCCGCTGATCCAGCCCGTGCACCACCTCGTCCACGGCGTCCTCGGCCATCACCCGGTAGGTGGTGTACTTGCCGCCGGCCACCACCACCAGCCCCGGCACCGCGTGCTGCACCACGTGCTCGCGGCTGAGCTTGGAGGTGGCGTCCGACTCCCCGGCCAGCAGCGGGCGCAGCCCGGCGTAGACGCCCTCGACGTCCTCCCTGGTCAGCGGCACCGCCAGCACCGAGTTCACATGGTCGAGCAGGTACTCGATGTCGGCGCTGCTGGCCGCCGGGTGGTCCTTGCCGAGGTTCCACTCGGTGTCGGTGGTGCCCACGATCCAGTGCCGGCCCCAGGGGATGACGAAGAGCACGCTCTTCTCGGTGCGCAGGATCAGCCCGGTCGAGGAGTGGATCCGGTCCCGCGGCACCACCAGGTGGATCCCCTTGGAGGCGCGGACGTGGAACTGCCCGCGCTCGCCCACCAGCGCCTGGGTCTCGTCGGTCCACACCCCGGTCGCGTTGACCACCTGCCGGGCGCGCACCTCGAACTCGCCGCCCTGCTCCAGGTCGTGCACCCGGGCGCCGACCACCCGCTCGCCCTCGCGCAGGAAGCCGACCACCCGGGCCCGGTTGGCGGCCAGCGCCCCGTAGGAGGCCGCGGTGCGCACCAGGGTGGTGACGAAGCGGGCGTCGTCCATCTGCGCGTCGTAGTACTGCACCGCGCCGACCAGGGCGTCCTTGCGCAGACAGGGTGCCTGCCGCAGGGCCTGGCGGCGGGTCAGGTGACGGTGCACCGGCAGCCCCCGGCCGTGGCCGCCGGCCACCGACATCGCGTCGTACAGGGCCACCCCGGAGCCGACGTAGGGCCGCTCCCAGCCGCGGTGCTGCAGCGGGTAGAGGAACGGCACCGGTTTGACCAGATGCGGCGCCAGCGTCTCCAGCAGCAGCCCGCGCTCCTTCAGCGCCTCCTTGACCAGCGCGAAGTCCAGCATCTCCAGATAGCGCAACCCCCCGTGGATCAGCTTGCTGGAACGGCTGGACGTCCCCGACGCCCAGTCCCTCGCCTCGACCAGACCGGTCGCGAGGCCGCGGGTCACGGCGTCCAGCGCCGTCCCCGCACCGACCACCCCGCCGCCGACCACCAGCACGTCGAGTTCCTGCTCGGCCATCCGGGCCAGTGCGCCCGCCCGCTCGGCCGGTCCCAGTTTCGCGCTACGCAAGGCTGCCTCCGTGTGCTCCGACAGGACCTACTCACGGCAAGTCTGCCGCTTTGCTCCAGAATCGCAGGGAAAAGCACACGTCCCCGGCACGGGAACGCGCCGGGGACGTGGATGGAAGGACAACGGTCAGTGGTGCGCGGTGGGCGCCACGGTGACCTCGACCCGCTGGAACTCCTTGAGCTCCGAGTAGCCGGTGGTGGCCATCGCCCGGCGCAGCGCGCCGAACAGGTTCATGGTGCCGTCCGGGGTGTGCGAGGGGCCGTGCAGGATCTCGGCGGTGCTGCCGACGGTGCCCAGGTCCACCCGCTTTCCGCGCGGCAGCTCCTCGTGCACCGCCTCCATGCCCCAGTGGAAGCCCTTGCCGGGCGCGTCGTTGGCCCGGGCCAGCGCCGCGCCGATCATCACCGCGTCGGCGCCGCAGGCCACGGCCTTGGCCAGGTCCCCGCTGTAGCCGACCCCGCCGTCCGCGATGACGTGGACGTAGCGGCCGCCGGACTCGTCCATGTAGTCCCGCCGGGCCGCCGCGACGTCGGCGACCGCGGTCGCCATCGGCACCTGGATGCCCAGCACGGTCCTGGTGGTGTGCGCGGCACCGCCGCCGAAGCCCACCAGCACGCCGGCCGCGCCGGTGCGCATCAGGTGCAGCGCCGCGGTGTAGGTGGCGCAGCCGCCGACGATCACCGGGACGTCCAGCTCGTAGATGAACTGCTTGAGGTTGAGCGGCTCGGCCGCGCCGGAGACGTGCTCGGCGGAGACCGTGGTGCCGCGGATCACGAAGATGTCCACCCCGGCGTCGACCACGGCCTTGGAGAACTCGGCGGTCCGCTGCGGCGACAGCGCGGCGGCGGTGACCACGCCGGAGTCACGGATCTCCTTGAGCCGGCGGCCGATGAGCTCGGCCTTGATCGGCTCCCGGTAGATCTCCTGGAGCCGCCGGGTGGCCACGGCCTCGTCCTTGACCTCGGTGATCTCGTCCAGCAGCGGCTGCGGGTCCTCGTAGCGGGTCCACAGCCCCTCCAGGTTGAGCACCCCCAGGCCGCCCATCTGCCCGAAGACGATGGCCTGCTCCGGCGAGACCACGCTGTCCATCGGCGCGGCCAGGAACGGGAGCTCGAAGCGGTAGGCGTCGATCTGCCAGGCGATCGAGACCTCCTTCGGGTCCCGGGTCCGCCGGCTCGGTACGACGGCGATGTCGTCGAAGGCGTACGCCCGCCGGCCCCGCTTGCCCCGCCCGATCTCGATCTCGGTCACGTCCAGCCCTTCGCTCAACCTGCTACTGCCATCGCCCAGTATCCCGTACAACCACGGAAGGGCCGCCGAGGCGGCCCTTCCGGTGGAACGCGCGGCTACTTGCCGTGGTAGTTCGGTGCCTCGACGGTCATCTGGATGTCGTGCGGGTGGCTCTCCTTGAGCCCCGCCGAGGTGATCCGGACGAAGCGGCCCTTGGACTCCATCTCGGCGACGGTGCCCGCGCCGACGTAGCCCATGGTCTGCCGCAGGCCGCCGACCAGCTGGTACAGCACCGCGGACAGCGGGCCGCGGTAGGGCACCTGGCCCTCGATGCCCTCGGCGATCAGCTTCTCGTCGGAGCTGACGTCGCCCTGGAAGTAGCGGTCCTTGGAGAAGGACTTGGCCTGGCCGCGGGACTGCATGGCGCCCAGCGAGCCCATGCCGCGGTAGGACTTGAACTGCTTGCCGTTGATGAACAGCAGCTCGCCCGGCGACTCCTCGCAGCCCGCGAGCAGGCTGCCCAGCATCACCGTGTCGGCGCCGGCCGCCAGGGCCTTGCCGATGTCGCCGGAGTACTGCAGGCCGCCGTCGCCGATGACCGGCACGCCGGCCTCGCGACAGGCCAGCGCCGCCTCGTAGATCGCGGTGACCTGGGGGACGCCGATGCCGGCGACCACCCGGGTGGTGCAGATCGAGCCGGGGCCCACGCCGACCTTGACCCCGTCCACGCCGGCGTCGATCAGCGCCTGGGCGCCGTCCCGGGTGGCGACGTTGCCGCCGACCACGTCGACGTCCACCGCGGACTTGATCTTGGCCATCCACCTCAGCGCGTTGCTGTTGTGGCCGTGCGAGGTGTCCACCACCAGGAAGTCCACGCCCACCTCGGCCAGCGCCTGGGCCCGCTCCAGCGACTCGGCGCTGGCACCGACCGCGGCACCGACCAGCAGCCGGCCCTCGGCGTCCTTGGCGGCCAGCGGGTACTTCTCGGCCTTGACGAAGTCCTTGACCGTGATCAGGCCCTTGAGCCTGCCCTCCGCGTCCACCAGCGGCAGCTTCTCGATCTTGTGGCGGCGCAGCCGGGCGATGGCGTCCTCACCGCTTATCCCGACCTCTCCGGTGATCAGCGGCATCGGGGTCATGACCTCGCGCACCTGGCGGCTGCGGTCCGACTCGAAGGCCATGTCACGGTTGGTGACGATGCCCAGCAGCCGCCCGGACGGGTCGGTCACCGGTACGCCGCTGATCCGGAACTTGGCGCAGAGCGCGTCCGCCTCGGCCAGCGTGGCCTCGGGGCTGACCGTGATCGGGTCGGTGACCATGCCGGACTCGGACCGCTTCACCAGGTCGACCTGGTTCACCTGGTCCTCGATGGAGAGATTGCGGTGCAGCACACCGACGCCGCCCTGACGGGCCATGGCGATCGCCATCCGCGACTCGGTCACCTTGTCCATCGCGGCGGACAGCAGAGGAATGTTCACCCGGACGTTCCGCGACACCCGTGACGAGGTGTCCACCATGTTCGGCAGCACCTCGGAGGCTCCGGGGAGCAGCAGGACGTCGTCGTAGGTGAGCCCGAGCATCGCGAACTTCTCGGGGACACCTGCGGCATTCAAAGACATTGGGGCACCTTCCCGTACCGACCCGATCAACCACTCGACGTCGGCGCCACCGGGGGCCTTCCAGCAAGGCAGCTTAGGCACCGATACTTGAGTCTACCGGTACACAGAAAGACCTCTTGCGCCACAACCCCCTCATGTGCTTAGCGCCACACTCTCCCGGCGCCCCGCCATGCAGCACCCAGGGGCGCGAGGAACTGCGCGGCCAACCATGCACAAGCCGCACCGCTACGCGGACAGCCCTTCGGGCCCACCCAGCGCCAAAGCCCGCAACCGACTAAGAGCCCGATGCTGAGCCACCCGCACAGCCCCCGCGGACATCCCCAGCACCTCCCCGGTCTCCTCAGCCGTCAGCCCCGCCGCCACCCGCAGCAGCACCAGCTCCCGCTGCCTGGCCGGCAGACAGGCCAAAAGCTCCCGCGCCCACGCCGCGTCACTGCTCAGCAGCGCCCGCTCCTCCGGCCCCAGCGCGTCGTCGGGGGTCTCCGGCAGCTCCTCCGCGAGGAACACCGACTGCCCGGGCCCCTTCATCGCGGCCCGCTGCAGATCGGCCACCTTGTGCGCGGCGATCCCGTACACGAAGGCCTCGAAGGGACGCCCCTGGTCGCGGTAGCGCGGCAACGCGCACAGCACGGCGAGGCAGACCTCCTGGGCCACGTCGTCCACATGGTGCCGAGCGCCCCCGGGCAGCCGGACCAGCCGGGCCCGGCAGTAGCGCAGCACCAGCGGGTGGACCCGGGCCAGCAGCTCGTCGGTGGCCTCGGCGTCGCCGCCGACCGCACGGACCACGAGCGCACCGATGGGAACAGCAGCCCCACCGGTGGTCTGGACGCCGCCTGCGGCAGCCGTCACTTCGTCGTCACGCACCGGTCCATGGTGCCTGGTCGCAGAGGAAAACGCGGCACCGCACCCCGACTTGTGCATCGGAACGTTATGCGCCACCACTGACCCCTCCCGCCCACCGGCCGCCGGACTCCGCATTCGGTCCATGTACTCCATGGTGCGCCCTCGGCCGGGAATCCCCGCGCTCCGGTCTCCGGGGGAACGACCCCCCGCGCCCCCACGCAGACCCCGGGTGGCGGACGGGCCACGCTCGGAGCCTACCCGGCGGAACCCGGGCAACCCTCCCCCGCCCGTCGGGCGGGGGGCTGCACACCACCGTCAGCGCACCAGGCCCCAGCGGAAGCCGAGGGCGACGGCGTGGGCCCGGTCCGAGGCGCCGAGCTTCTTGAAGAGGCGACGGGCGTGGGTCTTGACGGTGTCCTCGGAGAGGAACAGCTCCCGGCCGATCTCGGCGTTGCTGCGACCGTGGCTCATCCCCTCCAGCACCTGGATCTCACGCGCCGTCAGTGTCGGCGCGGCCCCCATCTCGGCGCAGCGCAGCCGCCGGGGCGCGAGCCGCCAGGTCGGGTCGGCGAGGGCCTGGGTGACCGTGGCGCGCAGCTCCGCCCGTGAGGCGTCCTTGTGCAGGTAGCCCCGCGCGCCGGCGGCCACCGCGAGTGCCACACCGTCGAGGTCCTCGGCGACGGTGAGCATGATGATGCGGGCACCCGGGTCGGCGGACAGCAGCCGCCGCACGGTCTCGACACCGCCGAGGCCGGGCATCCGCACGTCCATGAGGACCAGGTCGGACCGGTCGGCCACCCAGCGGCGGAGCACCTCCTCACCGTTGGTGGCGGTGGTCACCCGGTCGACACCGGGCACGGTCGCGACCGCACGGCGGAGCGCCTCCCGGGCAAGCGGTGAATCGTCACAGACGAGAACGGAAGTCATGACCGTCCTCCGCAGCTGATCCGCGTCACGTTGAGCCTCCTGGCTGGTACGAGCTGGTACAAAGCGTCACCGGCACGGCCGTGGCGACAGACGTCTTCCCCGACGTCCGACCCGCTGACCGCCTCCGCACAACCAACGACCGTCACCCGAATGAGTTACGGGCCCGACGATCGCCTCCACCACTCTATGTGGTCGACCCGTTACGGATCATCCACCGCGCAGTGCACTCCGGCGCACAGGCGCCGCGCGCACAGCGCACGCACGTCGCACACGGCTCCGCAGCCGTCGACCGGACCCGGCGTGGCGGCCGCATTCGGCCTACCTCCAGCCCCAACGAGTACCCCCAGTCGCAGGACACGCGGCTACTCCCTTCGTCCGTTTTATGAGATTTTCAGAACATACGACACATATGCAACGCTGATGGCCTCTTGTCCGATTAGATCTATGTGAGTCATATTTTCAGCTACTAGGACCGGACCGCACAACAACTTGAGGGAATGAGCAGCAATGGCAGACTTCTCCCGCCTCCCCGGCCCCAACGCCGATCTCTGGGACTGGCAGCTCTCCGCCGCCTGCCGCGGTGTCGACAGCTCCCTCTTCTTCCACCCCGAGGGCGAGCGAGGGGCTGCACGCAGCTCCCGCGAGCAGTCCGCCAAGGAGGTCTGCTCCCGCTGCCCGGTGCGCACCGAGTGCGCCACCCACGCCCTGGCCGTACGCGAGCCGTACGGGGTCTGGGGCGGACTGACCGAGGACGACCGCGAGGAGCTGCTGGGCCGGACCCGGCACCGGCCGAGCGCCAACGCCGACCGGGACGCCGAGGCCGACGCCGATGAGGACGCGGACGTGGACCTGGACGCCGATGTCTTCGAGTCGGTCCGGCGCTGACCAGCGGAAACAAAGAAGAATCGTTTCTTCAACCGCCCGGGTCCCCGCCCCCGAACGCGTCAGCGGGACGGGACGGGCACCCGGGCCAGCCGGTCCAGCATCAGCTCCACCGCGGGCACCTGCGCCAGGTCCGGCAGCGTGAGCGCGACGACCTCGCGGAACACCCCCGAGGCCAGCGGCACCACGGCCACCCCGGCCGACCGCACCGACGCCAGCGCCAGCTCCGGCAGCACGGCGACGCCCAGCCCCGCGCCGACCAGGCCCAGCACCGCGGGGTAGTCGTCGGTGGCGAAGTCGATCCGGGGCGCGAACCCCTCCTCGGCGCACATGTCCACCAGGTGGCCCCGGCACTGCGGGCACCCCGCGATCCACTGCTCGTCGGCCAGCTCGGCCAGCTCCACCGGATCGTCGGCGCCGCGCCCGGCCAGCCGGTGCCCGGCGGCGACCACGCCGACCAGCCGGTCCTCCAGCAGCGGCCGGACCACCAGGTCGGACCAGTCACAGGCGGCGGCCGAGACGGAGGCCTCCACCACTGCCTCGGCCCGCGCCTGCCGCCGCGACCCGCCCGCATCGTCCAGCGGCAGATGCAGCTCCGTAACGCGTCCCGGGTAGCGGAAGGCCAGCGCCACCTCGCAGTCCCCGCCGCGCAGCATCGCCAGCGACTCGGGCGGCTCGGCCTCGGTCAGCGAGACCCGGATGCCCGGCTGCGCCTCGCGCACCCCGGCCACCGCGGCCGGCACCAGCGTCGAGCTCGCGGTGGGGAAGGACACCAGCCGCACCCGCCCGGCCCGCAGCCCGGCGATCGCCGCCAGCTCCTCCTCGGCCGCGGTGAGCCCCGCCAGGATCCCGGCGGCGTGCCGCACCAGCACCTCGCCGGCCTCGCTGAGCTGCACCCCGCGCCCGACCCGGACCACCAGCGGGGTCCCCACCGACTTCTCCAGCGCCTTCATCTGCTGGCTCACCGCGGGCTGGGTGTACCCCAGCTCCCGCGCGGCCGCGGAGAACGAACCGGTGCGCGCGACGGCGCGCAGCACACGAAGATGACGGGCCTCGATCATCCCCCCAGCATAAGCGCCCCTATGACACCGGACCGAAACCTGTGCACGCGCTTATGAAACGCCAAGGGGCGCGAGAAGCTGCGCGACGGGCCGCCCCGAAAGGTGCACCCGCCGCAGACAGCTCCCCGCGCCCCGATCGGCGCGCTACGACCTAGTGGCTGTGGCCGTGCCCACCGTGGCTGTGGCCCGCGTCGCCCTCGTCCTCGGCCGGCTTCTCGACGACCAGGGTCTCGGTCGTGAGCAGCAGCGAGGCGATCGACGCGGCGTTCTGCAGCGCGGAGCGCGTCACCTTGACCGGGTCGATGACGCCGGCCTTGATCAGGTCGCCGTACTCGCCGGTCGCGGCGTTGTAGCCCTGGCCCTCGTCCAGCTCCGCCACCTTGGTGGTGATGACGTAGCCCTCGAGGCCCGCGTTCTGGGCGATCCAGCGCAGCGGCTCGACCAGCGCGCGGCGGACCACCGCGACACCGACGGCCTCGTCGCCGGACAGGCCGAGCCCGCCGTCGAGCACCTTCTGGGAGTGCACGAGGGAGGCGCCGCCACCGGCGACGATGCCCTCCTCGACCGCCGCGCGGGTCGCCGAGATGGCGTCCTCGAGACGGTGCTTCTTCTCCTTGAGCTCGACCTCGGTGGCCGCGCCGACCTTGATCACGCAGACCCCGCCGGCCAGCTTGGCCAAGCGCTCCTGCAGCTTCTCGCGGTCCCAGTCCGAGTCGGTGTTCTCGATCTCGGCCTTGATCTGCGCGACCCGGCCGGCCACCTCGGAGGAGTCACCGGCGCCGTCGACGACGGTGGTGTTGTCCTTGGAGACGGTGACCCGGCGGGCGGAGCCCAGGGACTCCAGACCGGCCTGGTCGAGCTTGAGGCCGACCTCCTCGGCGATGACGGTGGCACCGGTGAGGGTGGCCAGGTCGCCGAGCATGGCCTTGCGGCGGTCGCCGAAGCCGGGGGCCTTCACCGCGACGGCGTTGAAGGTGCCGCGGATCTTGTTCACCACGAGGGTGGACAGCGCCTCGCCGTCGACGTCCTCGGCGATGATCAGCAGCGGCTTGCTGGCGCCGCCCTGGAGGATCTTCTCCAGCAGCGGGAGCAGGTCCTGGATCGAGGAGATCTTGCCCTGGTGGATCAGGATGTAGGGGTCCTCCAGGACGGCCTCCATCCGCTCCTGGTCGGTGACCATGTAGGGCGACAGGTAGCCCTTGTCGAACTGCATGCCCTCGGTGAACTCGAGCTCCAGGCCGAAGGTGTTCGACTCCTCGACGGTGATCACACCGTCCTTGCCGACCTTGTCCATGGCCTCGGCGATCAGGTCACCGACCTGCTGGTCCTGCGCGGAGAGCGCGGCGACAGCGGCGATGTCCTCCTTGCCGTCGATCTCACGGGCGACCGAGAGCAGGTGGTCCGACACGGCCTTGACGGCGGCGTCGATGCCCTTCTTCAGGCCCGAGGGGCCCGCGCCGGCGGCGACGTTGCGCAGACCCTCGTTGACCAGGGCCTGGGCCAGGACGGTCGCGGTGGTGGTGCCGTCACCCGCGATGTCGTTGGTCTTGGTCGCGACCTCCTTGACGAGCTGCGCGCCAAGGTTCTCGTACGGGTCGTCGAGCTCGACCTCACGGGCGATGGTGACACCGTCGTTGGTGATGGTCGGGGCGCCGAACTTCTTGTCGATGACGACGTTGCGGCCCTTGGGGCCGAGCGTCACCTTCACGGTGTCGGCCAGCTTGTTGACGCCACGCTCGAGCGAGCGGCGGGCGTCCTCGTCGAACTTCAGGATCTTCGCCATGCTTAGGGTTTCCCTCTCAAACAACCGAGCCCGGACACCCGGTCTCACACAGTGAAGACTGGGGGCCCGGGCGGGGTCACGACTCTGCGGTCAGCGTCAGCTGGTGCTGCAGTAGTGCGGTACTGCCTACTTCTCGACGATCGCGAGCACGTCGCGGGCCGAGAGGACCAGGTACTCCTGGCCGTTGTACTTGACCTCGGTGCCGCCGTACTTGCTGTACAGCACGATGTCGCCGACGGCGACGTCGAGCGGCAGACGCTGGCCGTCCTCGAAGCGACCCGGGCCCACGGCCAGGACGACGCCCTCCTGGGGCTTCTCCTTGGCAGTGTCCGGGATGACCAGGCCAGAGGCCGTGGTCTGCTCGGCCTCGAGCGGCTGGACCACGATGCGGTCCTCGAGCGGCTTGATGGCAACCTTGGAGCTGGTGGTCGTCACGTTCCGACCTCCCCCTTCGGAGATCACGGGGTGATACATGTCTTGGGTGCCAGAGGTGTGGTGCAAGCCCGTCGTCGCGGTGCCGGACCTGCCCTCTCGCGGTTAGCGCTCTCCGGGGGAGAGTGCCAACGACGACACTAGGCCGCGGTTAGCACTCAGTCAACCAGAGTGCCAACGACGCGCTTATTCGATGACCGGGACGCGGTGGATGATGGTGCGGTGGAGATCGAATCGTTCCGTGCCCTGCTGACCGACGAGGGCCAGGCCCTGCTGGCCGAGCTGGCGGACCACTCGCCGGGGCAGGAGCTGGCGGTTGCGACCCGGCTGCGGCGCGACCACGACGCCGAGCTGGTGTCGGCGGCGATCGGCCAGGCCCGGCTGCGGCAGCGGGCGGCGGCGAAGTTCGGCGCCGCCGACGCGGCCCGGATGTACTTCACCCCGGACGGGGTCGAGCAGGCCACCCGCACCAGCGTCGCCGCATGGCGCGCGGAGCGTTTCAAGGCGCTGGGGGTGCGCCGCCTCGCCGACCTCTGCTCGGGCGTCGGCGGCGACGCGATCGCCCTGGCCCGGGCCGGCATCGAGGTGCTCGCCGTCGACCGCTCCCCGCTGACCTGCGCGGTCGCCGAGGCCAACGCCGCCGCACTGGGCCTGGACGGCCTGATCGAGCAGCACTGCGGCGATGTGGCGGACGTGCCGCTGAACGGTTTTGACGCCGTGTTCGTCGATCCCGCGCGACGTGGAGGAACAAGAGGTGCGGCGCGAAGCGCCTCGGGCAGGGGTGGTGGTCGGGCGACGGGCGGGCGGATCTTCGATCCCGAGGCTTACTCACCGCCCCTGAGCTGGGCCGTCGGCGCCGCCCGGCAGACCCGGTTCGCCGCCCTCAAGGTGGCCCCCGGCATCCCGCACGAGGCGGTCCCCGAGGGCGCCGAGGCCGAGTGGGTGTCCGACGGCGGGGACGTCAAGGAGGCCGTGCTCTGGTTCGGCACCGGGCCCGCCCAGGGACAACCCCATCGGGCGACCCTGCTTCCCGCCGGCGTCACCCTCACGGGTGGTCGGCTCCCGGATCCGGAGGCCGTACCGGTCCGCCGCTACCTCTACGAGCCGGACGGCGCGGTGATCCGGGCCCACCTGGTCGCCGAGGTCGCCGAGCAGCTGGACGCGGCCCTGATCGACCCCACCATCGCCTATCTGACGGCGGATGAGCTGCGCCCCACGCCCTTCGCCACCGGCTACGAGATCACCGATGTGCTCCCCTTCGGCCTGAAGAAGCTCAAGGCCCTGCTGCGCGAACGCCGGGTCGGCACGGTGGTGGTGAAGAAGCGCGGCTCCGCGATCGAGCCCGAGGAGCTGCGCCGCAAGCTCAAGCCGGAGGGGCCGAACTCCTGCACGGTCTTCCTGACCCGGGTCGCCGGCGCCCCGACCATGCTGCTGGGTCAGCCGGCGACTCCCCCGGCGGGCTAGGGCTTCCGGATGTAGTCGTCCAGCCGGGCCACGGTGAACCCCTGCTCCTGGATCCGCTTCAGCAGGTTGACGAACATCGCGGTCATGGTCTCGCCCTTGAGCTCCGAGGGGCCGCGGAAGTGGGCCAGGATGATGTCGCCGTCCTGCAGCTTCCGGTCGCCGGTCTGGTACTGCAGGCCGGTTATCTGCATCGTCTCCTTCCAGTAGACGATGGCGCGCGGACCGCAGGCCTGGACCGAGGAGTTCAGGGTGGACGAGTAGGCGCCGTCGCCGTAGGGCGGGCGGAACAGGAAGGGCGCGACGCCGTACTCGGTGGTGATGACCTTCTGGTCGCCGCAGACCTCCTCCCGCTGCCGGGCCGCCGAGACGGTGCTCATCGCCGGGTGGTGCAGGGTGTGGTTCTGGATGCTGTTGCCCAGCGCCTGCAGCGGCTTGAAGTAGCCGTAGTCGTCCTTGATGGTGTCGTTCATCAGGAACATCGTGAACGGGACCCTGAGGTCGCGCATCATCGCGACGAAGCGCGGGTCCTTCTCGGCGCCGTCGTCCAGGGTGATGAAGACCACCTTCTGGTCGGTCGGCACCGAGCGGAAGACCGGGACCTTGCCGGTCCTCGTCAGCTTGATCGGCTTGTCGGCGGGCGGCGCGGGCGAGGGCCGCATCGGCTTGAGGCCCCACTTGGACCAGAGCGCCGGATCGGTGGACATCGCCGTGGGATCCACGGAGCCGGTCGGGGTCGCGGCGGACGAGGGGGCGACCACGGGCACCGCTCCGGCCGTGGGACTGCCCGTCGGGGTCGCTCCGCCGCCCGCGCCGCACGCCGTCGCCAACGCCGTCAGGGCCAGTGCCCCCGCTGCCGTGCCCAGGGCCCTGCCGTGCCGTTCCACCGTCTGTCCACTCCCCGCCCGACGTGCCCGTTCGTACGCATGCGCATACGCACGAACAGGACGTTAGCGACTCCCAGACAGTTCCCAGTAACCAAACAGGTAAGGATTGCTCCGACCTTTTCCGACCTACTCCGACCTCTACTCCGACATCCGGTGCAGCTCGTCGTGGGAGACCGGGGCGGCCGGGACGTGGGTCTCGGTCACCGGCAGCGAGGAGTCCGCGGACAGGTCGAAGGCGGAGGGCCGACGGTTGCGCCACACCATCTCCGAGCCCAGGGCGGCGACCATCGCGCCGTTGTCGGTGCAGAGCTTCATCCGGGGCACCCGCAGCTCGATGCCGGCGCGCTCGCAGCGCTCCTGCGCCATGGCCCGCAGCCGGGAGTTGGCGGCCACCCCGCCGCCGATCATCAGATGCTCCACGCCCTGGTCCAGGCAGGCCCGGACCGCCTTGCGGGTCAGCACATCGGTGACCGCCTCCTGGAAGGACGCCGCGACGTCCCGCACCGGCACCTCCTCGCCCGCCCGCCGCCGGGCCTCGATCCAGCGGGCGACGGCGGTCTTCAGCCCGGAGAAGGAGAAGTCGTAGGCGGGGTCGCGCGGACCGCTCAGCCCGCGCGGGAACCTGATCGCCGCCGGGTCGCCCTCGGCGGCGTAGCGGTCGATCACCGGACCGCCGGGGAAGCCCAGGCCCAGCACCCGGGCGACCTTGTCGAAGGCCTCGCCCGCCGCGTCGTCGATGGTCGAGCCCAGCGGGCGGACGTCGCTGGTGATGTCGGAGGTCAGCAGCAGCGACGAGTGCCCGCCGGAGACCAGCAGCGCCATCGTCGGTTCGGGCAGCCGTCCGTGCTCCAGCTGGTCCACGCAGATGTGCGAGGCCAGGTGGTTCACCCCGTACAGCGGCTTGTCCAGGGCGTAGGCGTAGGCCTTGGCGGCCGAGACGCCGACCAGCAGCGCACCGGCCAGGCCGGGGCCGGCGGTGACGGCGATGCCGTCCAGGTCGCTGGCCTTGATCCCGGCCTGGTCCAGGGCGCGCTGGACGGTGGGGACCATCGCCTCCAGGTGCGCCCGGCTGGCGATCTCCGGGACCACGCCGCCGAAGCGGCCGTGCTCCTCGACGCTGGTGGCGACCGCGTCGGCGAGCAGGGTGGTGCCCCGGACGATGCCGACGCCGGTCTCGTCGCAGGAGGTCTCGATGCCGAGGACCAGCGGTTCGTCAGCCATCCTGGCTCAGTGCTCCTACGTTGTCGTGGTTCTTCGTGGCGGCGTGCTTCGTTCCGGGTTCGTCCAGCCGCATCACCAGGGCGTCGACCCCGGAGGGCTGGTAGTACTTGGGCCGGATCCCGATCGGCCGGAACCCGAAGCGCTCGTAGAGCCGCTGGGCGCGCGGGTTGTCGACCCTGACCTCCAGCAGCAGCTCCTCGCAGCCGACCGCTGCGGCCTGGTCGATCAGCCGGGCCAGCAGCCGTCCGCCCAGGCCGCTGCCCCAGTACGGCGTGGCCGAGGCGATGGTCTGCACGTCCCCGCTGCCGGCCACCGCCATCAGCCCGGCGTAGCCGACGACCGCCCCCGCGGCGTCCTCGGCGACGGTGTACCAGCGGGTGGCGCGGGGGTGCCGGGTGTCGGCGAGTTCGGACCAGAACATCCCGGCCGACCAGGCGTCCTCCGGGAACAGCTCGCGCTCCAGCTCCAGCACCGGGGCGATGTCCCACCAGCGCATCTCCCGCAGGGCCGGGACGGCGTCCGGGCCGGGGTGGGTGCCGGGGCTCATGCCGGGAGCACCGTCTTGTAGTTCTTGGGCACCTCGGCGTCCGGACGGCGCAGGTACAGCGGCGTCGGCGCGAGCAGCGGGCGTCCGGCGGCGAGCTCGGCGGCCGCGTAGGACGCCAGCGCCGCCGCGGACTGGTGCTCGGGCATGCCCGCCGGCACGTCGCGGAACACCTCCGGGTACAGCAGCGCGCCGGCGCCCACGGCCGGCACCTGCCCGAGCCGTTCGGCGACCTCGGCCGGACGGTCCACGTGCGGACCGTCCACGCGGGCCCCTGCGGCGTCGTAGGAGGCCCAGTACACCTCTTTGCGCCGGGCGTCCGTGGCGGCGGTGAAGGGGCCCTGCAGGCCCGCCAGGCGGGCGGCGTGGGCGATGCCGTCCAGCGTGCAGACGCCGTGCACCGGGATGCCGAGGGCGTGGCCCAGCGCGGCGGCCGTCGCCAGCCCCACCCGCAGCCCGGTGTACGGGCCCGGACCGACGCCCACCACCAGCGCGCCGAGCTGCTCCTTGCCGACCCCGGCGGTGCGCAGCACCCGGTCGACGGCGGGAAGCAGCAGCTCACCGTGGCGCCGGGCGTCGATCTGGTCCTCGGCGGCGAGGACCACCCCGCCGTCCGTGTCCAGGAGCGCGGCGGTGACGGCGGGGGTCGCGGTGTCGAACGCAAGCAGAAGCACGGCACCAGGTTAGACGTTCCGGGGATGCGGGATGAGAAGCTGGGACTCCGCTGAGGGCAACCACCGCTGGAGGACAGAGTGGCAAGGATCGGTACGGGCGCTGTCGTCACCACCCTGACGGCGTCTGCGCTCGCGCTTGTCACCGTGCTGGCGCTGCAGGCCAAGAGCTCGGCCAACGTGACCCCGGCCGCCTCCGGCAAGCCCGGGGCCTCGGCCTCCGCCTCGGCGGGCGCATCGGCGAAGGCGAGCGCCCCCAAGCCGGTCGCCGTCCCGGCGCGTTCGGGGACCGGCAAGCGGGTGGTGTACGCGCTGGGCGCCAAGCGGGTCTGGCTGGTGACCGCGGCGGGCACCGCCACCCGTACCTTCACGGTCCAGCCCAGCACGCTGAGCCCCAGCGCCGGGACCTACAACGTGTACTCCCACAGTGCCGACACCAGGACCGGTTCGGACGGTGTGGAGATCAAGAACGTGGTGATCTTCGCCCAGCGCGGCTCGACCGTCTTCGGCTTCAGCTCGGCGACGGACGGCACCACCCCGGCTCCGGACCCGGCCAAGAAGACCGGCGGCATCAGGGAGACCCTGGGCGACGGCCAGGCCCTGTTCGACTTCACCGTGGCCGGCAGCAAGGTCGTCGTCATCGCCTGACCGCGCAGGTCAGGCGGCTTCGCGCGACTCCAGGACGATCAGCCCGGGCTCCTCGCCCGCCGTCTCCTGCTCCGCTTCCGGCTCCGTCGGCGGCGTGCTCACGGCTGCGGCCGCGCCCGTCGCGGCCAGCAGGGCGGCCACACCGACGGGCTGCTCGTCCCCGCCGGGGCGGGGGGTCGTACCGGACATGTCGCCTCCCGTGACCGGCTTCCAAGTGCTGGCATGCACCATCTTCCCGACAGCGCGTCGGAATAACAACCAGGGGCCGGGATCTTGTCGGGGCTCAGACGCCGGCAGGCCGCAGCACACCCCAGTCGGTGCCTGCCCAGCGGTCGCCCAGACCGGTGAGGGTGACCCGGCGCTCGTCGTCGCCCTCGCCCTCGTCCGGGGCCTCGTCGCCCAGGGCCCGTTCGATCCGTACCTCCAGCCGGGTCTCGGACAGCTCCTCGACCCTGCCCTCGCCCCACTCCACGACCACCACCGAGTCCGTCAGCGAGACGTCCAGGTCCAGGTCCTCCATCTGGTCCAGGCCGCCGCCGAGCCGGTAGGCGTCGACGTGGACCAGGGCCGGGCCGCCGGTCAGCGAGGGGTGCACCCGGGCGATGACGAAGGTCGGCGAGGTGACCGCGCCGCGCACGCCCAGGCCGGCGCCGAGGCCCCGGGCGAGGGTGGTCTTGCCCGCGCCCAGCTCGCCGGAGAGCAGCACCAGGTCGCCCGGGCGCAGCAGCGGGGCCAGCCCGCGGCCGAGGTCCTGCATGGCCGCGGCGTCGGGCACGGTCACGGTGGTACGGCTGCTGGCCATGGTGCGGTGGGTCCTTTCGACGGGGTGCTCGGCGGTCGGGTCAGGTCAGGTCGGGTCGCATCAGGTCAGGGACTCGTCCACGGCCACGGCCGGGACGGTGCCGAGCGCGAGGTCCCGTACCGGCTGCGGCAGCGGTGCGCCCGAGCCCCGGGCGGCCTGCTCCAGCAGCAGCGCCAGCTGGGTGTTCACCAGGTCGGGCAGCTCCAGCATGAGCAGGTGGCCGGCGTCCGGGACGATGATCAGCTCGGCGTCCGGGAGCTCGGCGGCGATGGCCTCGCTGTGCCGGGGCGGGGTGAGCAGGTCCTTGGCCCCGCCCATGACCAGGGTGGGGATGTCGCGGAAGGCGGCCAGCGCGGTGGTCTTCTCGTGCAGGTCGAAGGCCGGGAAGAACTCCGCGACGACGTCGATCGGGGTGGCCTCCAGCAGCCTTTGGGCGAAGCGCTCCACGGCCGGGTCGACGTCCTCCCGGCCGAAGGAGAACTTGCGGTAGACCACCGAGGTCAGGTCGCTGCCCAGGCGGCGGCTGCGCTCCACCAGATCGCGCTGCCGCCCGAGCGCCTTCAGCACCCCGGGGGCGACCCGGTGCAGCATCTTCGCCCCGTAGGCGGGCAGGCCGAGGGTGACGCCGGACCAGCCGCCGGCGGTGGTGCCGAGCAGGGCGACGGCGGCCACCCGCTCGCGGAACAGTTCGGGGTGCTGGTCGGCGAGCGCCATCACGGTCATGCCGCCCATCGAGTGGCCCACCAGGACCAGCGGCCCGGTCGGGGCGACGGCGTCGATCACCGCCTTGAGGTCGCCGCCGAGCTGGTCGATGCTGGCGGGCTCGCCGGCCAGGTGGCTGCGGCTGCGCTCGGAGCGGCCGTGGCTGCGCTGGTCCCAGAACACCAGCCGCAGGCCCTCGCGGAAGGCGGCCCGCTGGAAGTGCCAGCAGTCCTGGTTGAGGCAGTAGCCGTGGCAGAAGACCACGGTCAGCGGTGGTGTGGGCACCATGCCGAGCATGCTGCCGACGCCGGAGAGCACCCCGCCCAGCGGTCCGGCGGAGGAGGTGCCGCCGCCGGGGCGGAACCGGCCCAGCCAGCCCTTGCGCGGTGCGGAGGCCTCGGCCGCAACGGCGGCGGGCGGGGTCTGCGGCCCCTCCTGCCAGCCGGTGCCGTCCAGTTCCACGTACAGCTCGGTGCCGTCGGGGGCGGCGACGGTGCGCGGTCGGCCGCGCAGCGAGCCGAAGGTCGCGGCGGCCTCGACCTCGGCGCCCGCCCGGCGGCGCATGTCCCGTCCGATGGTGAGGCGCTCGACGGCGACACCGGCGGCGGCGCCCGCGGCGACCACGCCCAGGGAGAGCCCGACCAGCCCGGCCCGGCGCCAGCGGCCCGCGGCGACGTCGCTCGCCACCGAACCGGCCGCCGCCCTGACCTGCTGGACCGCCTCGACCGCGGCTCCGGCGGCCGCCCCGGCGAGGCCGCCCTCCTCGCTGCTCATCCGCCACCGCCCTCCAGGCGCTCGACCGGGGTTCCGCCCAAGGCCCCGCCCAGGGCCCCGACATAGCGCCGGGGGACTCTTACCCCGATCCGGGTGACGATCTCGTAGGAGATCGTCCCGCAGGCCCTGGCCCAGTCCTCGGCGGTGGGCTCGCCCCGGTCGCCGGGACCGAACAGCACCGCCAGGTCGCCGACCTCGGCCTGGTCGCCGCCCAGATCCAGCACGAACTGGTCCATCGCGACCCGTCCGGCGACGGTGCGCCACTTGCCGCCGAGCCAGACCGGTCCGGTGCTGCTGGCGTGCCGGGGGATGCCGTCCGCGTAGCCGACCGGGACCAGCGCCAGCGTGGTCCTGCCGGCGGTGGTGTAGGTGTGGCCGTAGCTGACGCCGTGTCCGGCCGGGACCGACTTGACCTGGGCCAGCCTGGCCTGAAGGGTCATCACCGGCCGCAGCCCGAAGTCGGCGGGGCCGCCCAGCTCGGGGACCGGGGACAGGCCGTACTGGGCCAGCCCGGCCCGGACCAGGTCGAAGTGCGCCTCCGGCATCAGCAGCGTGGCCGGGGAGTTGGCCAGATGGCGGACCTCGGGACGCAGCCCGGCCGCCTCGGCGACCGCCAGCGCCTCGCGGAAGGCCGCGAGTTGGGCCTCGTTGGCGGGGTGGCCCGGCTCGTCCGCGCAGGCGAAGTGGGACCAGACCCCGGCGACGGTGAGCAGCCCCTCGGCCTCGGCCGCGCGGGCGGCGGCGACCAGGGCGGGCCAGTCGTGCGGCTGGGCGCCGTTGCGGCCCAGCCCGGTGTCGGCCTTGAGGTGGATCCTGGCCGGACGGCCGGTGGCCCGTACCGCGGCCAGGACCTCGCGCAGCGCCCACTCGCCGCTGACCGAGATGTCGATCTCGGCGGTCACGGCCTGCTCCCAGGGCCCCGAGGGGGTCCACAGCCAGCAGAGCACCCTGGCCCGGTCGGCGGTGATCCCGGCCGCCCGCAGCGCCAGCGCCTCCTCGGGCGTCGCCGTACCCAGCCAGGTCACCCCGGCGTCCAGCGCCGCCAGGGCGCAGGGCACCAGTCCGTGGCCGTAGGCGTCGGCCTTGACCACGGACATGACCGCGGCCGACCCGGTACGGGCGCGCAGGGCGTCGAGGTTCCCCCGCAGCGCCGCCAGGTCGACCAGGGCTTCGGCGCGCACCGCCGGCTGGGAGTCCGGGGGGTTGCTCCCCGGGAGGTTGGAGTCCATTGCCGGACATTGTCCCAGACCGCGGGCGGCTCCCGGGAGTCCGGTCGACGGCGGGCCCGGATCCGGCCGGACCGGGTCGGCGGCGCTCGGACGCCGGTCGGACTCCGCTCGGACGCCGGTCAGGTACCGGGCTTGCGGCCGAACACCTCGACCGGGTCGTGCAGCCGGAGCACGCCCCACAGCGCACGGGCGTCCCGGTTGCTCAGGTTGACGCAGCCGTGCGAGCCCGGCGGGGTGGACATGGCCTCCTGGACGGCGTGGAACGCCTCGCCGCCGGAGAAGAACTGGCTGTACGGCATGGCGACGCCGCCGTAGAGCGAGGACCGGTGGTGGGCGTCGCGCCAGTAGACGTGCCACAGCCCGGTGCGGGTCACATGGCCCCGGCGACCGGTCCGGACCGGGACCGGGCCGAAGACCACCCGGGAGCCGACCTGCACCCACATCCGCTGGTGGGTCAGGTCCACGCAGGCGATCCGGCCCTGCGTGGTGGGACACCGGCCGGAGGCGTTCGGCCCGGCGGCGGCCTGGGCCCGGGCGCCACCGCCCGCGACGATCCCGCCGGTGACGATCCCGGCCGCGGCCATCCCCGCCACCGCGAGCAGCACCACCGCCCGCCGCAGGCCGGCGAGCCGTCCCCCCGCACGCCGGACCCTCCTGGTCGGCTGCACCCCGCCCTCCTGCACCCTGCCCTCCAGCACCTGCCCTCACCGTTCCCTTTCCCGCTGTCCGTCGAAGCCGGCACACCGTCACGCTCGGCCGGCGGGACGCCTGTTCCGCTTCGGACAGTGCTTCGGACAGTACGGATCAGGCCGCCCCGGTCACCCCGCGCCACGCCGCAGGGAGCGCCGCCGCCACCTCCGCGGCGGTGACCGGGCCCTCGCCGACCGTCCGCGCCGCCAGGCCGTGCAGATAGGCCGCCACCGAACCCGCGTCGACCGGCGCCAGCCCGGCCGCGAGCAGCGACCCGGCCAGCCCGGAGAGCACGTCGCCGCTGCCCGCGGTGGCCAGCCAGGGCGTTCCGGTCGGGTTGACCCGGACCGGCGCCGCCGGATCGGGTCCGGCGACCACCGTGGTGGAGCCCTTGAGCAGCACCGTGCAGCCGTAGAGCTCGGCGATCCGGCGCGCGTAGCCGATCCGGGCCCCCTCGACCTGCTCCCGGGTGGCCTCGACCCCGGCCCCGGCCAGCAGCGCCACCGCCTCCCCGGCGTGCGGGGTCAGCAGCAGCTCGGCACGCGGCGCCGCGCCCCGGCGGGCCAGCAGCCGCAGCCCGTCCGCGTCCACCAGCACCGGCACGCCCGCGGCCAGCGCCTCCTCCAGGGTGCGTTCGGCCTCCGGGCCGTCCGACAGCCCCGGGCCGACCACCCAGGCCTGCACCCGTCCGGCGGCCTTCGGGCCGCCCTGGGTCACCAGCACCTCCGGATGCGCCCGGACCACCTCGGCCGCCGCCGGACCGGCGTAGCGCACCGCTCCGGCGCCGCCGTGCAGCGCGGACGAGACCGCGAGCACGGCCGCCCCCGGGTAGCGGTCGGAGCCGGCCGCGATGCCGACCACACCGCGCCGGTACTTGTCGCTCTCGGCCGTGGGCCGCGGCAGCAGCCCGGCGACGTCCGCGTGCTGCAGCGCCTCCACCGCGGCAGGGCCCGGCTCGATCCCGATCTCCACCAGCCGCACCACGCCCGCGTACTGCGCCCCCGGATCGACCAGCAGCCCCGGCTTGTGCGTCCCGAAGGTCACCGTCACCGTCGCGCGCACCGCCGCGCCGGCCACCTCGCCGGTGTCCGCGTCCACCCCGCTGGGCAGGTCCACCGCCACCACCGGCACCCCCGCCCGCTCCGCCGCCCGTACGTACGGCAGCGCCGAATCGCGCAGGCCGCCCCGGCCGCCGATGCCCACGATCCCGTCGACCACCAGGTCGGCCCGCCCGAGCTGGGCCAGCCCCGCGGCCTGATCCTGCGTCAGCACGCCCCCGGCGCCGAGCAGGGCCGCCGACCCGGCGGCATGGGTCCGCTCCCCCGCCAGCAGCACCGCGGTCACCCGGACCCCGCGCGCCGCCAGCCGCGCGCCGGCGAACAGGGCGTCACCACCGTTGTCCCCGCTGCCGACCAGCAGCACCACCCGGCTGCCGTAGACCCGGCGGCTGCCGCGGCCCCTTCGGCCGGCTCCCCGCTCCGCTCCCCCGGCCAGCAATTGCAGGCAGGTGGCCGCCAGGCCGGCCGCCGCCCGCTGCATCAGCGCGCCCTCGGGCAGCCGCCGCATCAGCGACTCCTCCGCCGCCCGCACCCGCTCCACCGTGTGCGCATACCGCATGGCCCACTCCTCAGCCGCCGACGACCCGGATCACGGCTCAACCCTCCGCGATCACCACCGCCGACGCTACGCCCGCGTCATGGCTCAGTGAGAGATGCCACGACCGCACGCCCAACTGCTCCGCCCGAGCCGCCACCGTGCCGCGTACCGCCAGCAGCGGTCGGCCGGACGGCTCGGTGCTCACCTCCGCGTCGGTCCAGGCCATTCCGCCCGGCGCGCCGAGCGCCTTGGCCAGCGCCTCCTTGGCCGCGAACCGGGCCGCCAGCGAGGCCGCGCCGCGCCGCTCCCCGCTCGGCAGCACCAGCTCGGCCTCGGTGAACAGCCGCTGGGCCAGGTTCGGCGTGCGCAGCAGCGACGCCTCGAAGCGTGCGATCTCCGCCACATCGATGCCGACCCCGATGATCATTCGCAACTCCCTCGTCCCCCGCCCGGCGGCAAGGTCACCCCATCGTGCACCAGGGGCGCCCGATTGCCTGGACAATGGGCGGGTGCGGATACAGCTGCTCGGACCCTTCCAGGTCACCGACCCTGCCGGTGACCCGGTCGAGCTCGCCGGCGCCCGGATGCGGGTCCTGCTGACCGCGCTGGCGCTGGAGGCGGGACGTTCCGTCTCCGCAGCAGCGCTGACCGAGGCGCTCTGGCCCGACGGCGCGGTACCGGCCAACCCGGCCAACGCCCTGCAGGCCCTGGTCTCCCGGCTGCGCTCGGCCGTCGGCCGCGATCTGGTGGCCGCCGCGCCGCAGGGCTACCGGCTGGCGCTGGACCCCGGACAGGTCGACGCACTCCGCTTCGAGCAGTTGCTCGGTGGTCAGCCGTCCGAGGAACAACTGGCCGCCGCACTGGACCTCTGGCGCGGCCCCGCGCTGGCCGACGTCCCCGGGTTCGAGCCCACCGCGGCCCGGTTGGAGGCGCTGCGCGCCAATGCCCGCGAGGACCTCTTCGAGGCCCGGATCGGCGCGGGCCGCGGCGCGGAGGCCGTCGCCGAGCTGGACGCCCTCAGCGCCGCCGCCCCGATCCGGGACCGGCCCCGGGCCCTGCTGATGCGCGCGCTGCACCAGGCCGGCCGCAGCTCCGACGCGCTCACCGTCTACGAGCAGGGCCGCGCCCTGCTCGCCGAGGAGCTGGGGGCCGACCCTTCCCCGCTGCTCAGGGCGGCCCACCAGGCGGTGCTGACCGCCGAGGACCCGACCACGCCAGCGGCCCCGACCCCGCCCACCGCCCCGGGCCCGCAGCCCGGCCGCGCCGCGACGGCGACGCCCCCGGAGCCGGCACCGGCGGCCCCCCGCCTCCCGGCCCAGCTCACCAGCTTCCTCGGCCGCGACAGCGACCTCGCCGCGGTCGCCGACGCCCTGCTGCGGACCCGGCTGGTCACCCTCACCGGCCCCGGCGGGGCCGGCAAGACCAGGCTCTCCCTGGAAGTCGCCGCCCGGAACCGCACCCCGGTCCGGCTGGTGGAACTGGCCCCGGTGGCCAACCCCGGCGACCTCCCGTCCACCCTGCTCGCCGCGCTCCAGCTCCGCGAGTCCACCGGCGCCCAGCGGGCCGGCAGCCGGACCCATCCGCCGGGCGAGACGGTGGACCGGATCGTCGACTCGCTGGGGGTGCGCGAACTGCTGATCGTGCTGGACAACTGCGAGCACCTGGTCGAGGCCGCCGCCGACCTCTCGGCCCGGCTGCTGGCCGGCTGCCCGGGGCTGCGCATCCTGGCCACCAGCCGGGAGCCGCTGGGCATCACCGGCGAGCAGCAGTACCCGGTGCTGCCGCTGGGCTTCCCCGCCGACCCGCAGCAGGACCCGCGGCTGACGGTGGACCAGGCCCTGGCCTTCCCCGCCGTGCGGCTGTTCCAGGAGCGCGCCGCCGCCGTCCGCCCCGGCTTCCGGCTGACCGCCGCCGACCTGCCGCCGGTGCTCGCCGTCTGCCGCGCCCTGGACGGCCAGCCGCTGGCCCTGGAGCTCGCCGCCGCCCGGATCCGCAGCCTGTCCCCGGCGCAGATCTCCGAGCGGCTGGCCCAGCGCTTCCAGCTGCTCACCGGGGGGAGCCGGACCGCGCTGCCGCGGCACCGCACCCTGCGCGCGGTCGTGGACTGGAGCTGGGACCTGCTGGAGAAGCCCGAGCGCTCGCTGCTGGCCCGGATGTCCGTCTTCTCCGGCGGCGCCGACCTGGAGACGGTCGAACAGGTCTGCAGCTCGCCCGAGTTGACGTCTGGTCAGGTGATGGACGCACTGTCCTCACTGGTCGACAGGTCGCTGGTGGTGCACACCTCCTCGGGCCGCTACCGGCTGCTGGAGACCATCAGGGTCTACGCGGCCGAGCGGCTGGCCGAGGAGGACGGCGCGGTCGCCGCGACCCGTGCCGCGCACGCGGCGTACTTCGCCGAACTCGCCGAGACCGGCGAGCCGCACCTCTACGGCCCGCAGCAGATCCCCTGGCTGGCCCGCTTCCTGGCCGAGCACGAGAACCTGATCTCGGCACTGCGCTGGTCGGTGGAGCAGGGCGACGCCGTCACCGCGGTGCGGCTGGTCGCCGGGATCGGCTGGTACCTGTGGCGGCGCGGCGAACGCGGCGAGAACCTTCCGCTGGTGCACGCCGCGCTGGAACTGCCCGCCGACGGCGTCCCGCTGCTGTCGCGCACCGTCGCCCACGGCATCACCGCGCTCTACAGCCTGGACACCAACTGGGACCCGGAACCGGCGCTCACCATGATGCGCACGGCCATGGTGCTGCGGGCCGAGCTGGGCGACCCCTTCGCCCATCCGCTGCTGCCCCTGATGGACATCATGGACGCGATGTTCAGCCAGGAGGACTGGAACATCGTCGGCCTCGCCGAGCCGCTGTTCGAGGCGCCGGACCCCTGGGTCCGGGCCACGGCCCACCTCTTCATGGGCTACGCCCGGCAGAACGAGGGCAACCCCGAACTCGCCGACGAGCACCTGCGGGAGGCCACCGAGCGCTTCGAGGCCGTCGGCGACCTGTGGGGGCAGTCCTTCGCCAACGCCGGCCGCGCCGAGATCGCCCAGTGGCGCGGCGAGGGCGCCGAGGCGGTACGGCTGTGGGAGCTGGCCATCAGTCTGGAGGAGCGGATGGGCGTCAGCGCCGACTCCGCCGACTACCGGACCCGGCTGCTCACCGCCCGGCGGGTGGGCGAGCCGCTGGACGCGGAGTCGCTGGCCGCCATGGAGACCGAGGCCGAGATCGCCACCCGGGACAGCTCCTGGTCGGTCGTGATGATGGCGCAGCTGGCCCTCGCCGAGGGCTATCGCAGGCTCGGCCGGACCGACGAGGCCCGGACGACGATGGCCAAGGTCGAGGCGGTGATCGGCAGCCGGCACCAGGCCCTGCCGCAGATGACCACGATGCTGCACACGGCGCAGGCCCAGATCGAGATCGCCGACGGGCGGTTCGACCGCGCCGGGGAACTGCTGCGCACCGCCGCCGAGGCGGCCGTGCACTTCTACGACGGCCCGGTGCTGGCCCTGGCCCTGCACGGCTGGGCCGACCTGGCGCTGCAGAGCGGCGACGCCGTCCGCGCGGCGGAGTTGCTGGGCGCGGCGCACACCCGCCGGGGCATGCCGGACCTCTCCTCGGCGGACGTCGTCCGGATCAGCCGGCAGGCCTCGGCGGAGCTGGGCGAGCAGGCCTACGCGCAGGCCTACGCACGCGGACGGGCCACCCCGGACCAGGAGCTGTTCTCCTCGTTCGGGGTGGCCGTCGAAGGCTCACTGGCCGGCGGGCACCGCGAGCCCCGGCGCCGGGCCGGGCAGTAGCGTCAACTGCGGCGCTGGTAGGCGCGCAGCGCCAGCGGGAAGAACACCACCGCGATGGCCGCCGCCCACAGCAGGGTGTGCACCACCGGACCCTGCACCGGGCCGCCGACCAGCAGCGCCCGCATCGCGTCGACCAGCGAGGTCACCGGGTTGACCTTCACCCAGGCCTGCAGCCAGCCGGGCATCGAGGAAACGCTGACGAAGGCGCTGGAGGAGAAGGTCAGCGGGAACATCACCACGAAGCCCAGCATCTGGACCTTCTCGGCGTTCTCGGCGACCATCCCGACCAGCACCATCATCCAGGACATGGCCAGGGCGAAGACCACCATCAGCGCGACGGCGCCGACCACCCCGGCCACCCCGTCCGGGCGGAAGCCGAGGGCCAGGCCGAGGCCCAGCATCAGCAGCATCGACCAGACCTGCTTGCCCAGGTCGGCCGCCACCCGTCCGGCCAGCGGCGCGGACCGGGCGATCGGCAGGCTGCGGAGCCGGTCGAAGACGCCCTTCTGGATGTCGCTGTTCAACCCGACCGCGGTGGTCAGCGTCGCGAACAGGCCGTTCTGGACCATGATCCCGGCCAGCGCGAACTGCAGGTAGGCATGGGTGGACCCGGACATCTGGCCGCCGAACACATAGGTGAACAGCAGCAGGAACATGATCGGCTGGACGCTGAGGTCCATCAGTTCCATCGGGTTGTGCTTGATCTGCACCAGATTGCGCCAGGTCAGCGTCGCGGTGTGCTGCAGCCCGGCGAGCAGGCCGACCCGGCCGGCGGGAGCGGTGGGTGCGGTGAGCGTTGCGGTGGCCATGGTCAGACTCCTGCCTTCACGGTGGCGGCCTCGGATCCGGCGTCCACGCCGGGTTCGGTCTCGTCGGTCACCGCGGTGCGGTGGCCGGTCAGGGTGAGGAAGACCTCGTCCAGGCTGGATCCGCGCAGCGACAGCTCGCTGACCACCAGCCCGGCCTGCTCCAGCCGGGCGACCACGGCCGGCATCAGCGCGACGTCCCGTACCGGAGCGCTGACCAGCCCGTTGGGGGTCATCTCGGTGCCGGTCCCGGCCAGCGAGGCGACCACTCCGTAGACCAGCTCCAGCTGCTCGGCGCGCTGCGGCCGCAGCTCCAGCACCTGACCGCCGACCTGGGCCTTGAGCGCGTCCGGGGTGCCCCCGGCGATCACCCGGCCCTTGTCGATCACCACGATCTCGTCGGCCAGCTGGTCCGCCTCCTCCAGGTACTGCGTGGTCAGCAGGACGGTGACGCCCTCGCCCACCAGTCCGCGGACGATCTCCCAGAGCTCGTTGCGGCTGTGCGGGTCGAGCCCGGTGGTGGGCTCGTCCAGGAACAGCACCTGGGGCCGGCCCACCAGCGAGGCCGCGAGGTCCAGCCGGCGCCGCATCCCGCCGGAGAAGGTGCCCGCGGCCCTGCCGCCCGCCTCGGTCAGCGCGAAGCGCTCCAGCAGTTCGGCGGCGCGCTTCCTGGCGTCCGGCCGGGACAGTCCCAGCAGCCGGCCGATCATCAACAGGTTCTCGAACCCGGTGAGCATCTCGTCCACCGCCGCGTACTGGCCGGTGAGCCCGATCTGGGCGCGCACGGCGGGCGCCTGCCGCACCACGTCCAGGCCGCCGACCAGCGCCCGGCCCGCGTCCGGGCGCAGCAGCGTCGCCAGCACCCGCACCGTGGTGGTCTTGCCGGAACCGTTGGGCCCCAGCAGCCCGAGCACCGTTCCGGTGCGGGCCGCGAGGTCCACCCCGTCCAGTGCCCGAGTCTCCTTGAAGGATTTCACCAGGCCCTCGGCCTGGAACGCGTAGCTCATCGGGTCTCCCCCGTCGTCGTGCCGTCACTGTGTCCGCCACTGACGATCCACCCCGGCACTGACATCCGGCTGAGACGAATCTCTCGCCACTGACAGGCCGCTGACACGCACGTGAACGCCACCCGCACCGACAATGGACAGGTGCCGACCACGCTCGAAGCCCAACGCCGCGCTGACGCGTCCCCCTTCGTCGACCTCGTCCGATCGGAGTGGAGCGCGCTCCATGAGCGCACGCCGCTCCCGCTGACCGCCGACGAGGTGGAACGGGTCCGGGGCCTCGGCGACGTCATCGACCTCCAGGAGGTCCAGGACGTCTACCTGCCGCTGTCACGGCTGCTCAACCTGTACGTCACCGCGACCGGACGACTGCGCGGCGCGCTCAACGCCTTCCTGGACAGCAACGAGCACACCCACACCCAGCCGGGCACCCCGTTCGTGATCGGCGTCGCCGGCAGCGTCGCCGTCGGCAAGTCCACGACGGCCCGGCTGCTGCAGGCGATGCTGGCCCGCTGGCCGGAGCACCCCCGGGTCGAGCTGGTCACCACCGACGGCTTCCTGCTGCCCAACGCCGAACTGCGCAGCCGCGGGCTGATGGCCCGCAAGGGCTTCCCCGAGTCCTACGACCGCAGGGCGCTGACCCGCTTCGTGGCCGACGTGAAGTCGGGCAAGGAGGAGGTCACCGCACCGGTTTACTCGCACCTGGTCTACGACATCGTCGAGGGCGAGCGGCTGACCGTGCACCGCCCCGACATCCTCATCGTCGAGGGCCTCAACGTGCTCCAGCCGGCGCTCCCCGGCCTGGACGGCCGGACCCGGGTGGCGGTCGCCGACTTCTTCGACTTCTCGATCTACGTGGACGCCCGCGCGGACGACATCGAGCGCTGGTACCTGGAACGGTTCCGCAAGCTCCGCGAGACCGCGTTCCAGGACCCCACCTCCTACTTCCGCCGCTACGCGGAGGTCCCCGAGGACGAGGCCATGGACTACGCCCGCCAGCTCTGGCGCACCATCAACCGCCCCAACCTGGTCGAGAACGTGGCCCCCACGCGGGGCCGCGCCAGCCTGATCCTCCGCAAGGGCGCCGACCACAAGGTCCAACGCGTCCGCCTGCGCAAGCTGTGACGAGTTCCCCGCGCCCCTTGTGTTTTCAGGGGCGCGGGGCTGTGCTTTTTCACCTGCGTGCGCGAACAGCAACCCGCTACAGCGGCAGAGCCGTCCGCACGACCTCGGCCAACCGCTCGGCGACGGCATGAACCTGCTCGATGTCCGCAGCCTCGACCATCACCCGCACCAACGGCTCGGTCCCGGAGGGCCGCAGCAGCACCCGCCCCGCAGACCCCAACTCCGCCTCGGCCGCGGCCACCGCCCTGCGCAGCGTCTCATCGGTGGACGCCCGTGCCTTGTCCACGCCCTTGACGTTGATCAGCACCTGCGGCAGGCAGGTCATCACTCCCGCCAGGTCCTTCAGCGACTGCTTGGTCGCGGCGACCCGAGCCGCCAGCATCAGCCCGGTCAGCGTCCCGTCCCCGGTGGTCGCGTGGTCCAGGAAGATCACATGGCCGGACTGCTCGCCGCCCAGGTTGTACCCGTGCTCCTTCATCGACTCCAGCACGTAGCGGTCGCCGACCGCGGTCTGCACCAGGTCGATCCCCTCCCGCTCCATGGCCAGCTTGAAGCCGAGGTTGGACATCACCGTGGCCACCACGGTGTTCTTGGTCAGCGTCCCGGACTCCCGCATCGCGCAGGCCAGCACCGCGAGGATCTGGTCGCCGTCGATCTCGTTGCCCTCGGCGTCCACCGCCAGGCAGCGGTCGGCGTCGCCGTCGTGCGCGATGCCCAGGTCCGCGCCGTGCTCCAGCACGGCCGCCCGCAGCGGCGCCAGGTGGGTGGAGCCGATGCCGTCGTTGATGTTGAGCCCGGTCGGGTCGTCCCCGATGGTGTGCAGCACCTCGGCCCCGGCCCGGCGGAAAACCTCCGGGGAGACCTTGGCCGCCGCCCCGTGCGCACCGTCGATGACCACCTTCAGGCCGTCGAGGCGGTTGGGCAGCACCGACAGCAGATGCTGCAGGTACTGCTCGAAGCCCTCCTCGTGGCTGCGCACCCGGCCCACGGCCTCTCCGGTGGGACGCGCCCAGGCGTGCCCCTCGAACCGCTCGTACTCGGCCTCTATGGCGTCCTCGACCGCGTCGTCGATCTTCTGGCCGCCGCGGGCGAGGAACTTGATGCCGTTGTCCGGCATCGGGTTGTGGCTGGCGGACAGCATCACGCCGAGGTCCGCGTCCAGCACGTCGGTCAGGTAGGCGACGGCGGGCGTCGGCAGCACGCCGACCTTCAGCACGTCCACCCCGCAGCTGGCCAGGCCGGCGATGACGGCGGCCTCCAGGAACTCCCCAGAGGCGCGCGGGTCGCGGCCGACCACGGCCACCGGACGGTGCCCCTCGAAGGCGCCGGCGTCACCGAGCACATGCGCTGCGGCCACAGAAAGGCCCAGCGCCAGCTCGGCGGTGAGATCCACGTTCGCAAGCCCGCGCACGCCGTCCGTGCCAAACAGTCGTCCCACTTGGTCAATCCTCCGCGGCTCAGTCAACCCAGATCAGAAGTCCATCAACGCATCACGCCCCGGGAGCACATGGTGTGCTCCCGGGGCGTGACAGTCCAGCTCCGGCCGCGGGCTCCGACATTCCGGAGGACCATGCGGCGCGAGGCGGGGAGGCTTAGCGCTTGCTGTACTGCGGCGCCTTGCGAGCCTTCTTCAGACCGGCCTTCTTGCGCTCGACGGCGCGCGGGTCACGGGTCAGGAAGCCGGCCTTCTTCAGGGCCGGGCGGTTCGCGTCGACGTCGACCTCGTTCAGCGCGCGGGCGACGCCCAGGCGCAGGGCGTAGGCCTGACCCGAGATGCCGCCGCCGTTGATGCGGGCGATGATGTCGTAACGGCCGTCCAGCTCAAGGAGCTTGAAGGGCTCGTTCACGATCTGCTGGTGCACCTTGTTGGGGAGGTACTCCTCCAGGGTGCGACCGTTGATCTTCCAGACACCGGTGCCGGGGACGATGCGCACGCGGGCGATCGCCTCCTTGCGGCGGCCCAGACCGGCGGCCGGAACGGCCTCGGCGAAGCGGCCCACAAGGGACTCGGTGGTGTACTCGGTGGGCTCCTCGACCTCAACCTCGAAGGTCTCGTCGACCTCGAGCGGGGTCTCGGCAGTGGTCTCGGCCACGGTTCTCCTCAGCTGCGTTTCTGTTTTCGGGGTGTGGCCGGTGTTACTGCGCGACCTGGGTGATCTCGAACGGCACCGGACGCTGGGCAGCGTGCGGGTGCTGGTCGCCCGAGTAGACCTTCAGCTTGGAGAGCATCTGACGGCCCAGGGAGTTCTTGGGGATCATGCCCTTGATGGCCTTCTCGACGGCCTTCTCCGGGTTCTTCTCCAGGAGGTCGTCGTAGCGCACGGAGCGCAGGCCGCCCGGGTAACCGGAGTGGCGGTAGGCCAGCTTCTGGGTCTTCTTGTTCCCGGACAGGTGCACCTTGTCCGCGTTGATGATGATGACGAAGTCACCCATGTCAACGTGCGGCGCGTACACCGGCTTGTGCTTACCCCGGAGGAGGTTCGCGGCCTGAGAGGCCAGGCGGCCGAGAACGACGTCTTGAGCGTCGATAACGAGCCACTGACGCTGGACGTCGCCGGGCTTGGGGCTGTACGTACGCACGGTCGTAGCCTTCGCTTTTCAGTGAGTGTGTCCTGACAGGACCACCCGGACGATCGGAAGCAGCCGAGACGCACTTCCCCGGACGCAATCGGATGGGCGCGTCGCTGCTTATCGGCCCGGTGGACCGGCGTACCGACCTCTCACGTGAGATGGAGCGAGCCAATACGCACAACGAACTCGCAGGATACCGGGACGGAGCCGTACGGGTCAAAATCGCCCGGTCGAGCACCGCGGTACCCCGCAAGCCGTCGTCCAGTCTACGTCCTTTATCAAGGTCATCGGTCCCGCGTAACCCGGCCCTCGTCCCAGACCGGCTCCGGCGCCTCGTAGACCCGGCCGTCAGAGCCGAAGACCACGAAGCGGTCGAAGCTGCGGGCGAACCAGCGGTCGTGGGTCACCGAGAGCACCGTCCCCTCGAAGCTCTCCAACCCCTCCTGGAGCGCTTCCGCGCTGTCCAGGTCCAGGTTGTCGGTGGGCTCGTCCAGCAGCAGCGCGGTGGCGCCGGAGAGCTCCAGCCGCAGGATCATCAACCGGGCCTGCTGGCCGCCGGAGAGGTCCTGGAACCGGATCTCCTCCTGGTGATGCAACTCATAGCGGCGCAGCACGCTCATCGCCGCCTTGCGGTCGATCGCGTGCTCGGACTCCAGGATCTCCCTGGTGGTCCGCCCGAAGAGCTCGGGGTGGGCGTGGGTCTGCGCGAAGTGGCCCGGGACCACCCTGGCGCCCAGCCTCCAACTGCCGGTGTGCGCCACCTCCTCGCCCGCCAGCATCCGCAGGAAGTGCGACTTGCCGGAGCCGTTGGAGCCGAGTACGGCGACCCGCTCGCCGTAGAAGACCTCCAGGTCGAACGGTTTCATCAGCCCGGTGAGCTCCAGCTTCTCGCAGGTCAGCGAGCGCACCCCGGTACGGCCGCCGCGCAGCCGCATGGCGATGTTCTGCTTGCGCGGCGGCTCCGGCGGCGGGCCGGCCTCCTCGAACTTCTTCAGCCGGGTGACCGAGGCCGCATAGCGCGAGGCCATCTTGGGGCTGCGGGCCGCGTAGTCGCGCATGTCCAGCACCAGCTTCTTCAGCTGCTCGTGCTTCTCGTCCCAGCGGCGGAGCAGTTCGTCGAAGCGGGCGAAGCGCTCCTCACGGGCGGCGTGGAAGGTGGCGAAGCCGCCGCCGTGCACCCACACCTCGCTGCCGTCGATTCCCGCCTCCACGCTGACGATCTTCTCGGCGCTGGCCGCCAGCAGCTCCCGGTCGTGCGAGATGAACAGCACCGTCTTGGAGGTGCTGCGGATCTGCTCCTCCAGCCAGCGCTTGCCGGGGACGTCCAGGTAGTTGTCCGGCTCGTCCAGCAGCAGCACCTGGTCGGGGCCGCGCAGCAGCGCCTCCAGCACCAGCCGCTTCTGCTCACCGCCGGAGAGGGTGTTCAGGCCGCGCCACTGGGCCCGGTCGTACGGCATGCCCAGGGCGGCGGTGGTGCAGACGTCCCAGACGGTCTCGTACTCGTAGCCGCCGACGTCCGCCCAGTCGGAGAGCGCCTGGGCGTAGGCGAGCTGGGTCTTCTCGTCGTCCTGCGCCATCATCGCCAGCTCGGCGGCGTCCACCGTCCTGGCGCCGGTGCGGATCCGTGGCGGCGCCACCGACACCAGCAGATCGCGTACCGAGGCGTCCGGCGGCAGCACATGGCCGTCGTCCTCCTGCGCCGCTCTGGTGTCGTCGGAACCGGCCTCGCCGCCGCGGCCGGTGGTCCCGACGAACTGGCGCATCACGCCCAGGCCGCCGCTGACGGTCACCGAACCGCCGTGCGGCTGCAGGTCTCCGGCGATCATCCGGAGCAGCGTGGTCTTGCCAGCGCCGTTGGCGCCGACCAGGGCGACCGCCGCGCCCTCCCCCACCCGGAAGGACACGTCGTCGAACAGCACCCGCCCGTCCGGCAGGTAGTACTCCAGGTGTGAAATCTCGACATGTCCCATGGTCGGTAATTCTCTGCCGAGCCGACTCCGGACCCAAATGGGTTTCCGTTCAGCGCACCGGCGCACCGGCTCGGACCTGCGCCAACACGGCCCTGGCCTGGCCGTCGGCCCCGGCCCGGTTGGGGTGGAACGGGACCGCGACGCTCAGGGTGTTCACCGACAGCGGCAGCAGCCCCTCGGTCCACCGCACGGTCGGGCTCTGGCACACGTCGTGCCCGATCGAGGGGGTGTAGGTGTCGACCAGCTCCGTCCCCCGGGGGTCCGCGGCGGCGGCCCCCGCCAGCATCGTGTTCACCGCCGCCAGGACCCGGTGCAGGTACGCCATGTCCTGGTCCTCGATCGGGACGTAGGGCCAGCAGCCGCCGTGCTCCGGGAACACCGCCAGGTAGTCCACCAGCAGCACCCTGGCCCGCGGGGCCCGCTGGTGGATCCCGGCCAGCACGCCCTCGACCACCCGCTGCTCGGCGGCGATCCGGTCGGTCATCGGGTCGTGCGGGCAGGTGGTGGTGGGCAGCGGCAGCAGGGCCAGGCAGCGCCCGATCAGGCCGATCAGGTCGAGGTCGTTGCCGCCGATCCCGACCGTCACCAGCTCGGTGTCCCGCCCCAGCCTGGAGAACTGCGGCGGGTTCACTCCGCCGAGCACCGGCTGGGGTCCGGTCATACTGCCGCTCACCGCTCCGCCGCAGGTCGCGTCCTTGAAGTCGGCCACCCCGAGCGCCGCAGCGACCTGGTGCGGATAGTCGTAGGACACCTGGGCGCAGCCGGCCGGGACGAAAGCGGCGGTCACCCCCGGCAGGATCGCGCTGTCCGCCTGGAAGGAGTCCCCGAGGGCCACGTAGGAGTGGTACCCGGGCACCGGCGACTGGGCCGCCGCCGGGCCGGTCACCGCGGCCGGCACCCACAGCAGGCAGCCGAGCAGGGTCGCGATCAGGCCTCTACGGCGCGGCATGCTGAACATGGTGTTGCTCCATCAGTTCTCCTGACCCCCAACGCCCCCACGACCCGCGCGAGAATAGACCCTCAGTCGGCGCACAGTACGTGCACAGAGGCGCTCGGCCGCCAGGTTCACTCTCTTTGGTGAACCACTCCGACCTGGGGGATGTCCCGGAATCAGCGAATCCCGTTATGCTCGCGGCCCATGAGCAACGGGCCCGCACCGGACAATGCCGCCAAGCCGCTCCCGCGCCGGGGCGCGGACACCCCTGGGCGCATCCCGACCCAGTACGGACCGGGAAACCCCGTCGCCGAGACCCTGACCGAGAGCCAGTACCGGGTCCGTCCGGGGGCGCCCAACCTGCCGATCCCCGAACCGCAGCGAGCCGCGGAACCCGACGGCGAACCGTCGCCGATGTCCTTCGCGGTACGGCCGGGCACCCCCGACGCGTCCGTGCACGAGGAGTTCCAGGCCATGCTGGACCGGCAGGAGGCCGCCTCGGCGCGCAGGCGCCGCCAGCTCTGGCTGGGCACGGCACTGGTGGCCGTGCTGGTCCTGGTCGGCACCGGGGCCACCCTGCTCACCACCCGGCCGGCCAAGCAGTCGGCCGCCGCCTCGCCGTCCGCCGCCGCGCCGACCGCCTCCGCCCCGGCGGACACCGCACCCGCGATCCCGGTGCAGCAGACCCCGACTGACACACCCTCACCCACGGCCGTACCGTCCGCCCTGGCGCCGACGACGGCCGTCGACCCGGCCACGCTGCTGGGTGCCGCAGCCACCGACACCGCACCGCTGAGTGCGGTGACGCTCTTCCCCGGCAAGAGCGTCACCGTCGACAACCATTCCTACACGCAGGCACTGACAACGGCCTCGGCCTGCGTCCCCGCGGTCACCCCCAACCTCGCCGCGGTGCTCACCAAGTACGGCTGCCGCAAGGTGTTCCGGGCCAGCTACGCGACCGGGACGACCGCGGTGACGGTCGGCGTCGGCGTCTTCGACAGCGCGGCCCAGGCGGCCGCGGTCAAGGCCCAGGCCACCGCGGGGAACCTGGAACCCCTGTCCGGCGGCGCCCTCCCGGCCTTCTGCCACGCCGTGGCCTGCCGACTGAGCGTCAACGCCTACGGCCGCTACGCCTACTTCACCGTGGCCGGCTACACCACCGGGAAGCCGGTCCCGGCCGCGGACACCTCGGCCCTGGCCGCCGGCACGGACATGGGCCGGATGGTCTTCGAGAACCTGCTCGCCCGGGCCAGGGGCGAGGCGACGGCGAAGAACTGACGGTGCGGGAGATCCGGCTCCGACCGGGACGGCGGCCTGCTAGCGGGGCGTCAGCACCCGCAGGTTCCGCGCCTCCCGGCTGCGCGCCGCCAGATCCCGGTCGGCCGGATAGCCGACCTCCTCCAGGGTCAGGCCGTACGGCCGCACCACGCTCACCGCCGAGTTCCGGACGCCGCCGGACAGCACCTCGCCCGGGAACCCCACCGGCCGCTGCCCACCGCCGACCAGCAGCATCGCGCCGACCAGGGCTCGCACCATGTTGTGGCAGAAGGCGTCGGCCCGCACCGTGCCGACCACCAGGCCGGGCAGTTCCGGGCCGAGCAGCGCGTCGCCCGGCAGCCGCTCCCAGGAGAAGTCCAGCAGCTCCCTGATGGTGGTCGCGCCCTCGCGCTTCTTGCAGTAGGCCGCGAAGTCGTGCTCGCCCACCAGCAGCCGGGCCGCCTCGTTCATGGCGTCCACGTCCAGCGGCCGGTCGTGCCACAGCACGTGCGCCCGCCGCAGCGGGTCGACGCCGGCCGGGTGGTCGCAGATCCGGTAGGCGTAGCGGCGCCACACCGCGGAGAACCGGGCGTCGAACCCGGCCGGGGCCTCGGCGACCCGCCAGACCCGGATGTCGCCCGGCAGCCGTCCGGCGAGCCGGCGGCGCAGCTTCTCGCCCTCGGCCGCCCAGATGTCACCCGGCAGGTCGACATGGGCCACCTGGCCGCGCGCGTGCACCCCCGCGTCGGTGCGCCCGGCCACCGTCAGCGGGAAGACCTCGGGCTGCCGCAGCACCACCCGGATCGCGTCCTCCAGCTCGCCCTGGACCGTCCGCCGCCCGCTCTTCTGCTTGGCCCAGCCGGAGAACCCGGTCCCGTCGTAGGACAGGTCCAGCCGCACCCGGACGAAGCCCTCGGCAGCACCCTCGCGCCGGGGCTCCCGCTCTTCCACACACTCAGTCATCAAAGGCCCCGAAAGTTCGCAGTACGAGAACGGGCCCGCCCTCCCCGAAGGGAGAGCGGGCCCGCTGCGGAGGCGGTCAGGCCTCCTCGGTCTCCTCGACGGAGTCGACCGGAGCGGCGTCCTGAACCGGGGCGGCGTCAGCCGGCGCGGCGTCGACCGGGGCGGCAGCCTCGGTCTCCTTGACGGAGCGCTTGGTCGCAGCCTCGGCCTCGCCGACCGCGGTCTGGGCCACGGTCAGGGCCTCGACCAGCTCGATCACGGCCATCGGGGCGTTGTCGCCACGACGGGGACCGATCTTGGTGATGCGGGTGTAGCCACCGGGACGGTTCTCGTAGCGAGGACCGATCTCGGTGAAGAGGGTGTGCAGCACAGCCACGTCGGTGATGGTCTTGCGGACCTCACGGCGGTTGTGGATGTCACCCTTCTTGGCCTTGGTGATCAGCTTCTCCGCCACCGGGCGCAGGCGGCGAGCCTTGGCCTCGGTGGTGGTGATCCGGCCGTACTGGAAGAGCTCGCGGGCCAGACCGGCCAGCAGCAGACGCTCGTGGGAGGGACCGCCACCGAGGCGGGCACCCTTCGCGGGGCGAGGCATGGTGTCTCCTTGGATCTCCGACCCCCGGCCGTACCAGGTACCGGGGCGGGCGTACGGGCACTGTTGCCCGGACGACTTGGTTGCACAGCCTTCAAGGGTACGGGACCGCCGGGGCGGTCCCGTACCACTCGATCAGGCTCAGTACTGCTCGGTCTCCGCGAAGCCCGGGTCGTCGTCGTCGGCGCCGAAGGCGTCGGCGGCGGCGGTCGGGTCGAATCCGGGCGGGCTGTCCTTGAGGGCCAGGCCCATGCCGGCCAGCTTCGCCTTGACCTCGTCGATCGACTTCGCACCGAAGTTGCGGATGTCGAGCAGGTCGGCCTCGGAGCGGGCGACGAGCTCACCCACGGTGTGGATGCCCTCGCGCTTGAGGCAGTTGTACGACCGAACGGTGAGCTCCAGCTCCTCGATCGGCAGGGCGAGATCGGCGGCCAGGGCGGCGTCCGTGGGGGACGGGCCCATGTCGATGCCCTCGGCGTCGATGTTCAGCTCGCGGGCGAGGCCGAACAGCTCCACCAGGGTCTTGCCGGCCGAGGCCATGGCGTCACGGGGACGCATGGCGGGCTTGGTCTCGACGTCGACGATGAGCTTGTCGAAGTCGGTACGCTGCTCGACTCGGGTCGCCTCGACCTTGTAGGTGACCTTCAGCACCGGGCTGTAGATGGAGTCGACCGGGATCCGGCCGATCTCCTGGCCCGACTGCTTGTTCTGGACGGCGGAGACGTAGCCGCGACCGCGCTCGACGGTCAGCTCCATCTCCAGCTTGCCCTTGCCGTTGAGCGTGGCCAGGACCAGCTCGGGGTTGTGCACCTCGACACCGGCCGGGGGCGCGATGTCGGCGGCGGTGACCAGACCCGGGCCCTGCTTGCGCAGGTACATCACGACCGGCTCGTCGTGCTCCGAGGAGACGACCAGCTGCTTGATGTTCAGGATGAGGTCGGTGACGTCCTCCTTGACGCCCGGCACGGTGGTGAACTCGTGCAGGACACCGTCGATCCGGATGCTGGTGACAGCAGCGCCGGGGATCGAGGAGAGCAGGGTGCGGCGGAGCGAGTTGCCGAGGGTGTAGCCGAAGCCCGGCTCCAGCGGCTCGATCACGAACCGGGAGCGGAACTCGTCGACGACCTCTTCGGTCAGCGACGGACGCTGAGCGATCAGCATGAGGTGAATCCTCCAGTTAGATCTTCGGCACCCACTATTTGATGCCGACGAAAGCAAGGATACGGCCCCCGAGCGAACAGGGGCCGTATCCGAGTACTACCGCTGCTTCAGAAGCAGCCGTGCGTCAGACGCGACGGCGCTTCGGGGGGCGGCAGCCGTTGTGCGGGGTGGGGGTGACGTCCTGGATCGAGCCGACCTCCAGGCCGGTGGCCTGGATGGAGCGGATCGCGGTCTCGCGGCCGGAGCCCGGACCCTTCACGAAGACGTCGACCTTGCGCATGCCGTGCTCCTGGGCGCGACGCGCGGCGGCCTCGGCGGCCATCTGCGCGGCGAACGGAGTCGACTTGCGGGAGCCCTTGAAGCCGACGTGGCCCGAGGACGCCCACGCGATCACGTTGCCCGAGGGGTCCGTGATGGAGACGATGGTGTTGTTGAACGTGCTCTTGATGTGCGCGTGGCCGTGAGCGACGTTCTTCTTTTCCTTGCGGCGGATCTTCTTCGCGCCGGCAGCCTGACGACCCTTGGGGGGCATAAGTCTGTTTCTCCTACTGAGGTGGTCGGTCCGCTAGCCCAGCGGGCCGGATTCAAGTCCGGTGTTGGGGCGGACTACTTCTTGCCGGGCTTCTTCTTGCCGGCAATCGCGCGACGCGGACCCTTGCGGGTACGGGCGTTGGTGTGGGTGCGCTGACCGTGGACCGGCAGGCCGCGGCGGTGACGCAGACCCTGGTAGCAGCCGATCTCGACCTTGCGGCGGATGTCAGCGGCGACCTCACGGCGGAGGTCACCCTCGACCTTGAAGTTGGCGTCGACGAAGTCGCGCAGCTTGACCAGGTCGTCCTCGGTGATGTCGCGAACACGGATGTTCGGGTTGACACCGGTCTCGGCGAGGGCGAGCTTCGAGCGGGTACGGCCGATGCCGTACACGTAGGTGAGGGCGATCTCGATCCGCTTTTCGCGGGGGAGATCAACGCCGGCGAGGCGTGCCATGAATGTGGCTCCTGTGTTCCTTCGGAGGTCTGACGCGATGCCTCTCCTTCGACTCTCGTCGAGGGAGCCCCGGCCTCCGGACCGAGGGTGGCAGTCCGCTCATCGTTTCCGACGAACGGATCGGGCATCCCGCTTCATGTTGTTTTTCGCGTCGCGCGAAGAGTTACGACCCGTGAAGGGAAGTGATCAGCCCTGACGCTGCTTGTGGCGCAGGTTCTCGCAGATCACCATGACCCGACCGTGACGGCGGATCACCTTGCACTTGTCGCAGATCTTCTTGACGCTCGGCTTGACCTTCATGGGATTCAGGTTCTCCGGGTCGAGCGCGCCGCGAGTGCACGCGGCGCGAGATCTGCTTCTTGCTTACTTGTACCGGTAGACAATTCGACCGCGGGTCAGGTCGTACGGGCTGAGCTCGACGACGACCCGGTCGTCCGGGAGGATGCGGATGTAGTGCATACGCATCTTGCCGCTGATGTGGGCGAGGACTTTGTGCCCGTTCTGCAGCTCTACCTTGAACATGGCGTTCGGCAGAGACTCGATGACGGTGCCCTCGATCTCGATGGCGCCTTGCTTTTTGGCCATGTCCTGCGGGTATCGCCTTCCGGGGTTCGACTACCGTAGTCGGCACTCACGCAGGGACCGCTAAGTCCACCCTCGCCACAACGGACGAAGGCATGCGGGAGCAAGCTACGAGTGAGCCGACACAGCAGTCTACGTCAGCGGACAAGCGATCGCGAAATCCGTCAATCCCGGCGTCGCCCGCCCTGCACCCTCATCCCCGCTCCTCATCCCCGCACCGTCAGCCCAGCGGGTCGGGCGCCGCGGTGATGCCCAGCTCGGCCAGCTTGGCCCGGCCGCCGTCGAAGGCGGTCAGCACCAGCGGACCCTCCTCGGTGACGGCGATGGAGTGCTCCCAGTGCGAGGACCAGGTGCCGTCGTTGGTCTTGACGGTCCACTCGTCGGCCAGGGTGTGCGTCTTCGGGGTGCCGAGGCTGACCATCGGCTCGATGGCGATGGCGAAGCCGGGCACCAGCTTCATCCCCCGGCCGCGCCGGCGGTCCACGTAGTTCAGCAGGTGCGGGTCCATGTGCATGGCCGAGCCGATGCCGTGGCCGCCGAAGTCCTCGATGATCCCGTACTTGCCCTTGGGCGGAAGCGGCTGGCGCCGGATGTAGGACTCGATGGCCCGGCTGATGTCGGACAGCCGGTTGCCCTTCTTCACCTGGGCGATGCCGGCCCACATCGAGTCCTCGGTGACCTGGCTGAGCCGCAGCAGCTCCTCGGCGTGGCCGCTGCCGACGAAGCAGGTGACGGCCGCGTCGCCGTGCCAGCCGTCGACGATGGCGCCGCAGTCGATGGAGATCATGTCGCCGTCGGCCAGCACCCGCTCGCCGGGGATGCCGTGGACCACCTCGTCGTTGACGGAGGCGCAGATCACACCGGTGAATCCGTGGTAACCGAGGAAGTTGGAGGTGGCGCCGTGGTCGGCGATCACCTTGGCCGCGATGGAGTTCAGCTCACCAGTGCTGATCCCCGGTGCCACCGCCTCCCGGCACGCCTTCAGCGCCTCGGCGACGACCAGGCCCGCCTCCCGCATCTTCCTGATCTGCTCGGGGGTCTTGATCTCAACCATGCACTCTCGCCTTCCAGTACCACGGGTTCTCTGCATTCGCTGCCGCCCGCCATCCACGGTACGGCCCTGCCGCGCAACGCGCGTCGGCCGTGACACCCGTCAGGGCGTCACGGCCGGCGTGCTCGTTCGAAGGGGTCAGCCCTCGTCGTCGTTCTTCCGCAGCGCCTCGATCGCGCGCCGGGTCACCTCGTCGACCGTGCCCAGCGCCGAGATGGTCGTGACCAGATCCTGCTTCTGGTAGTACTCGATGATCGGCTCGGTCTCCGTGTGGTAGACCTCCAGCCGAACCCGCACCTTGTCCTCGGCGTCGTCGGCGCGCTGGTACAGCTGCCCGCCGCACTCGTCGCACACACCCTCGGCCACGGGGGGGTGGTACTCCACGTGGAAGATGTGTGCGTTGTCGTTGCGGCAGACCCGCCGACCGGCGATCCGGCGGACGACCTCGTCCTCCGGGACCTCCAGGTCGAGCACGCCGTCGAGCTCGATGCCCCACTCCGCCAGGATCTCGTCCAGCGCAGCCGCCTGGGCCACGTTGCGCGGGAAACCGTCCAACAGGAAGCCGCCGGCGGCATCGGGCTGGGCCAGGCGGTCCTTGGCCATGCCAATGGTCACCTCGTCGGGTACCAGCTTGCCCGACTCCATGATGCTCTTGGCAGCGAGACCGAGCTCGGTGCCCTGGCTGATGTTGGCGCGGAAGAGGTCACCGGTGGACACATGGGGAATGGACAGGGTCTTGGCCAGCAGAGCGGCCTGAGTACCCTTCCCGGCCCCAGGCGGCCCGACGAGGACAATACGCATCAGCGGAGGAACCCTTCGTAGTTGCGCTGCTGGAGCTGGCTCTCGATCTGCTTCACAGTTTCAAGGCCGACACCAACAATGATGAGGATGCTCGTACCGCCGAACGGGAAGTTCTGCGACGCCCCGAACAACCCGAGTGCGACCAGCGGCACCATCGCGATCAGGCCCAGGTACAGCGAGCCCGGCCAGGTGATCCTCGTCAGCACGTAGTTCAGGTATTCGGCCGTCGGGCGGCCCGCCCGGATGCCCGGGATGAAGCCACCATACTTCTTCATATTGTCGGCAACTTCTTCGGGGTTGAAGGAGATGGCCACGTAGAAGAAGGCGAAGAAGACGATCAACAGGAAGTACAGCCCGCCGTAGAGCGGCTTGTCGCTCTTGACCAGGTTCGTGTCGATCCACTGGGCCCATCCGGCGGTGCTTCCGCTCAGCTGGACGATCAGGCCCGGGATGTACAGCAGCGAGCTGGCGAAGATGACCGGGATCACACCGGCCTGGTTGACCTTCAGCGGGATGTAGGTCGAGGTCCCGCCGTAGGCCCGCCGCCCGATCATGCGCTTCGCGTACTGCACCGGGATCCGGCGCTGTGCCTGCTCCACGAAGACCACCAGGGCGACCATGGCCAGACCCATGATGATCACGAAGGCGAAGGTGGCCCAGCCCTTGCTGGCCTTGATGGACCACAGCGAGGACGGGAAGCCGGCCGCGACCGAGGTGAAGATCAGGATCGACATGCCGTTGCCGATGCCCCGGTCGGTGATCAGCTCACCCAGCCACATGATGACCACGGTGCCCGCGGCCATCGTGATGACCATGGTCGCGATCCTGAAGATGCTCTGGTCCGGGACGATCTGGGTGGTGTCGCAGTTGACGCTGCCGAACAGGGCACCGGTCGAGGCGGTGGCCACGATGCCGGTCGCCTGCAGGATCGCCAGGGCGATGGTCAGGTAGCGGGTGTACTGCGTGATCTTGGTCTGACCGGCCTGGCCCTCCTTCTTCAGAGCGTCCAGGCGCGGGATCACCACCGTCAGCAGCTGAAGGATGATGCTGGAGGTGATGTAGGGCATGATGCCCAGCGCGAAGACGGTGATCTGCAGCAGAGCGCCACCACTGAAGAGGTTGACCAGGCCGAGCAGCCCGTTCCCGCTCTTCGACGAGGCACTCACACACGCCTGGACGGCCTTGAAGTTCACTCCGGGGACGGGGATGTGGGCACCCATCCGGAAGACGACCATGATGCCCAGCGTGAACAGCAGCTTCTTGCGCAGGTCGGGCGTCTTGAACGCCCGGGCGAACGCGGTGAGCACGGTGCCTCCTGCAGCTCCCTGCCGAGAGCGGCGGGAGGGACGGTGGTTCTGGGCCCGCTACGAGTGCAACAGGGCCGGAAGACGGTGGGTGTGCCACCGTTCGGCAACGGCTCACGGACAGAGTCTGCGGCCAACCTACAAGTGGACTCCACGGACTCTAACAGTCCGTGGCCACTCGAATGAAGCGCGTTGCCCGCACAGCTTGGACCGGCACCCGGGTCGGCACGCCGAAAGGCCCGGTTCCCCCCTGCGAACAGGGGGGAACCGGGCCTTGAAGGCCTGTCAGGTGAGAACTCAGATGAGCTCGGTCACCGAACCGCCGGCAGCGGTGATCTTCTCCGCGGCGGAGCCGGAGACGGCGTCAACCGAAACCTGCAGCGCGACGGTGATCTCACCGGTGCCGAGCACCTTGACGAGCGAGTTCTTGCGAACCGCACCCTTGGCGACCAGGTCCTCGACGGTGACCTCGCCACCCTCGGGGTAGAGCGCACCGAGCTTGTCCAGGTTCACCACCTGGAACTCGACCCGGAACGGGTTCTTGAAGCCCTTGAGCTTCGGCAGGCGCATGTGAAGGGGCATCTGGCCACCCTCGAAACGCGCCGGCACCTGGTAGCGGGCCTTGGTGCCCTTGGTACCACGACCAGCGGTCTTACCCTTGGATGCCTCACCACGACCGACACGGGTCTTGGCGGTCTTGGCACCCGGGGCGGGACGCAGGTTGTGGATCTTCAGCGGGTTCTGCTCCGCCATTTAGTCCACCTCCTCGACCGTGACGAGGTGGCGGACGGTCTGGGCCATCCCGCGGATCTCGGGACGGTCCTCCTTCACGACCACGTCGTGCATGCGCTTGAGACCAAGCGAACGCAGGGTGTCACGGTGGTTCTGCTTGCTGCCGATGTAGGACTTGGTCTGGGTGATCTTCAGGCGAGCCATTACGCAGCCCCCTGCCCAGCCGCACGCGCACGCAGCAGGGCTGCGGGAGCGACGTCCTCGAGCGGCAGGCCACGGCGGGCCGCGATCTCCTCGGGGCGCGAGAGGCCCTTCAGAGCGGCGACCGTGGCGTGCACGATGTTGATGGCGTTGTCGGAGCCCAGGGACTTCGACAGGATGTCGTGGACGCCGGCGCACTCGAGCACGGCGCGCACGGGACCACCGGCGATGACACCGGTACCCGGCGAAGCCGGCTTGAGCAGGACGACGCCCGCGGCCTTCTCACCCTGGATGGGGTGCGGGATGGTGCCCTGGATGCGGGGAACCTTGAAGAAGTTCTTCTTCGCTTCCTCGACACCCTTGGCAATGGCCGCGGGAACTTCCTTGGCCTTGCCGTAACCGACACCTACGGTGCCGTCACCATCGCCCACCACGACCAGCGCGGTGAAGCTGAAGCGACGACCACCCTTGACAACCTTGGCGACACGGTTGATCGCGACAACACGCTCGACGTACGCGGTCTTCTCGACGACGGGAGCGCCGTCACGACCATCCCGCTTACGGTCACGCCGCTCGCCACCGCCGGTGCCGCCGCCGGCGCCGCTACCGCGGCGCTGGGGTCCAGCCATTGGATTTACCTCTCTCGTTTACGTCCGCCAGCTTGGGCGAGCGGGTCAGAAGTCGAGCCCGGACTCACGGGCGGCGTCCGCCAGGGCGGCGATGCGCCCGGCGTACTGGTTGCCCGCGCGGTCAAAGACGACCGACTCGATGCCGGCGGCCTTGGCGCGCTCGGCGACCAGGGCTCCGACCTTCTTGGCCTGCTCGGTCTTGTCACCGTCGACGCCCTTGATGGACACGTCGAGGGTGGACGCCGAAGCCAGCGTGTGGCCCGCGAGGTCGTCGATCACCTGCGCCACGATGTGGCGGTTGGACCGGGACACGACCAGGCGCGGACGCACCGGCGTACCGGAGACGCGCTTGCGGACGCGGATGGCGCGGCGCTTGCGGGCGGCAGCCTTGTAGGCGTTGCCCTTGCCGATCTTCACACTGAGGCTCATGAGTTACTTACCACTCTTTCCGACCTTGCGGCGGATGACCTCGCCGGCGTACTTGACACCCTTGGCCTTGTACGGGTCGGGCTTGCGCAGCTTGCGGATCTTGGCCGCGACCTCACCGACCTGCTGCTTGTCGATGCCGTCCACGTGGAACTTGGTGGGCGACTCGACGACGAAGGCGATGCCTTCGGGGGCCTCGATCACGATCGGGTGGCTGTAGCCGAGCGCGAACTCCATGGAGGAGCCCTTCGCTGCGACTCGGTAGCCGACGCCGCTGATCTCGAGCGACTTGCGGTAGCCCGCGGTCACGCCGGTGATCATGTTCGCCACCAGCGTGCGAGTCAGGCCGTGCAGGGCCTTGGACTGACGCTCGTCGTTGGGGCGGGTGACGAGCAGAGTGCCGTCCTCACCCTTGGCGATGTCGATCGGCGCGGCAACGGTGTGGGCAAGGGAACCCTTGGGGCCCTTGACCGAGACCGTGCGGCCATCGATGGTGACGTCCACGCCGGCGGGAACCGGGATGGGCAGCCGTCCAATGCGAGACATTGCTGTACCTCCGTTTCCCTGAGTTACCAGACGTAGGCGAGGACTTCCCCACCCACGCCCTTCTTGGCTGCCTGCTGTCCGGTGAGCAGACCAGCGGAAGTGGAGATGATCGCCACTCCCAGGCCGCCGAGCACCTTCGGCATAGCGGTGGACTTGGTGTAGACCCGCAGACCCGGCTTGGAGATCCGCTTGATGCCCGCGATCGAGCGCTCGCGGTTGGGGCCGAACTTGAGGTCGACGGTCAGCTTCTTGCCGACCTCGCCCTCCTTGGGCTCCTCAACCTTCCATCCCGTGATGTAGCCCTCCTGCTGGAGGATCTCGGCGATGTGAGTCTTGATCTTGCTGTGGGGCATCACGACAGTGTCGTGGTAGGCCGAGTTCGCGTTTCGCAGACGCGTCAGCATGTCTGCGATCGGGTCGGTCATGGTCATGATGGCCTGTGGCCTCTCTCACCGCGGTTTCCCGAAGCGCGCAGCCCGGGGTTGAACCAGAGCGGGCGCGGCGCGGGGACCTACGGTGTAGTAAGACGAATCAGGGGCGCAGGGCCCCGACCTCACCACCTTACGGGACTCCTCACGGAGTTCCCAAAACGGCGGCCAGGCCGGCGGCCCTGCTGACCCAGAGTTCCTGGACTACCAGGAGCTCTTGGTGACACCCGGCAGCTCGCCGCGGTGAGCCATCTCACGAAGGCAGACGCGGCAGAGGCCGAACTTGCGGTACACGGAGTGCGGGCGACCGCAGCGCTGGCAGCGGGTGTAACCCCGGACGCCGAACTTCGGCTTGCGCTCCGCCTTCGCGATGAGGGACTTCTTCGCCATGTGCTCAGTTCTCCTTGAACGGGAAGCCAAGGGCACGCAGCAGCGCCCGGCCCTCGTCGTCGGTCTGGGCAGTGGTGACCACCGTGATGTCCATGCCCCGCTGCCGGTCGACCTTGTCCTGGTCGATCTCGTGGAACATGACCTGCTCGGTCAGACCGAAGGTGTAGTTGCCCTTGCCGTCGAACTGCTTCGGCGACAGACCGCGGAAGTCGCGGATGCGCGGGAGCGCGAGCGACACCAGACGGTCCAGGAACTCCCACATGCGGTCCCCGCGAAGGGTGACGTGGGTACCGATCGGCTGGCCCTCACGCAGCTTGAACTGCGCGATGGACTTGCGGGCCTTGGTCACGGTCGGCTTCTGGCCGGTGATCGCGGTGAGGTCCTTGACCGCACCGTCGATCAGCTTGGAGTCGCGGGCGGCGTCGCCCACACCCATGTTGACCACGACCTTGACCAGGCCGGGGATCAGCATGACGTTCTCGTACGAGAACTGCTCCTGCAGCTGACCCTTGATCTCGGAGCGGTAGCGCTCCTTGAGACGGGGGGTCACCTTCTCAACAGAGGTGTCGGTCATCAGATGTCCTCACCGGTTCGCTTGGCAACGCGGATCTTGTTGCCCTCGTCATCGAAGCGGTAACCGACGCGGGTGACGACCTTCTTGCCGTCCTTCTCCACGACGAGCTGAACGTTGCTCACGTGGATCGGGGCCTCAGTGGTCACGATGCCGCCGGTCTGGGCACCACGGGCGGTCTGGCCGACCTTGGTGTGCTTCTTGACCCGGTTGACACCCTCGACCAGGACGCGGTTCTCAGTGGGGATGGCCTGGATGACCTTGCCCTGCTTGCCCTTGTCCTTGCCGGTGATGACCTGGACCAGGTCACCCTTCTTGATCTTCATGCTGTTCGCCATGATTTAGAGCACCTCCGGCGCAAGCGAGATGATCTTCATGAACTTCTTGTCGCGCAGCTCGCGGCCCACCGGGCCGAAGATGCGCGTGCCGCGCGGGTCACCATCGGTGTTCTTGAGGATGACGGCGGCGTTCTCGTCGAAACGGATGTAGGAACCGTCCGGACGACGGCGCTCCTTCACGGTGCGGACGATGACGGCCTTGACCACATCGCCCTTCTTCACGTTGCCACCGGGGATCGCGTCCTTGACGGTGGCGACGATGACGTCACCGATACCCGCGTAGCGTCGGCCGGAGCCACCGAGAACACGGATGCAAAGGATCTCCTTCGCACCAGTGTTGTCGGCGACACGCAGTCGCGACTCCTGCTGGATCACAGCTTTCTCCTGATCGTCAACGATCGGGACCGGGCCGGCCCGCTGCTCACCCGAGCGCTCCTCCGGGGAGGAACCTCAGGCACATACGGACCGCGCCCAATCGCGTTCGTTACTACTTGGCCTTCTCGAGGATCTCGACGACGCGCCAGCGCTTCGTCGCGGACAGCGGCCGGGTCTCCATGAGGAGGACGCGGTCGCCGACGCCCGCGGCGTTGGCCTCGTCGTGCGCCTTCAGCTTGTTCGTACGGCGGATGACCTTGCCGTACAGCGCGTGCTTGACGCGGTCCTCGACGGCGACGACGACGGTCTTGTCCATCTTGTCGCTGACGACCAGACCCTCACGGGTCTTGCGGAAGCCGCGTGCTGCGGTCGTGTTCTCAGTCTCAGTCATCAGGCGCTCTCCACCGTCTCGATGCCCAGCTCGCGCTCACGCATCAGGGTGTAGATCCGCGCGATGTCCTTGCGGACGAGCTTGAGCCGTCCGTGGTTGTCGAGCTGCCCGGTCGCCGCCTGGAAGCGGAGGTTGAACAGCTCCTCCTTGGCCTCACGGAGCTTGGCGACGAGGGCCTCGTCGTCGAGCTCGCGAAGCTCTGCAGCCTTGGTGGTGGCCGACATCAGCTCTCACCTGCCTCGCGCCGGACAATCCGGCACTTCATCGGAAGCTTGTGCGCGGCGCGGGTGAGCGCCTCGCGAGCAATCTTCTCGTTCGGGTACGACAACTCGAACATCACGCGTCCGGGGTGCACGTTGGCGATCCACCACTCCGGCGAACCCTTACCGGAACCCATGCGGGTCTCGGCAGGCTTCTTGGTGAGCGGACGGTCCGGGTAGATGTTGATCCAGACCTTGCCGCCGCGCTTGATGTGACGGGTGATGGAGATACGAGCGGACTCGATCTGCCGGTTCGTCACGTACGCCGGGGAGACGGCCTGCAGGCCGTACTCGCCGAACGCCAGCTCGGTACCGCCCTTAGCCATGCCACGCCGCTTGGGGTGGTGCTGCTTGCGGTGCTTGACCCTGCGAGGGATCAGCATGGGGTCAGGCCTCCGTTCCAGTGTCGTTCGAGGTGGAAGCCTCGGCCGGGGCCTCGGTCACCGCGGCCGGAGCCTCGGTGGCGGGACGACGACCACGGCCACCGCGCTCGCCACCGGCGGGACGCTCGCCCCGACGGGGGCGCTCGCCCGGGCCGCCCGCACGGGGCGGACGGTTGCCGGCCTTGGCGGCGGCGTTGTCGGCACGGACCTCAGCGATGTTCTTGACGTCGCCCTTGTAGATCCAGACCTTGACGCCGATGCGGCCGAAGGTGGTCTTGGCCTCGAAGAAGCCGTAGTCCACGTTGGCGCGCAGGGTGTGCAGGGGCACGCGGCCCTCGCGGTAGAACTCCGAGCGGGACATCTCGGCGCCGCCGAGACGGCCGGAGCACTGGATCTTGATGCCCTTGGCGCCCGACTTCATCGTGCCCTGCATGCTCTTACGCATGGCGCGACGGAAGGAGACGCGGGAGGACAGCTGCTCGGCAACGCCCTGGGCGACCAGCTGAGCGTCCATCTCGGGGTTCTTGACCTCGAGGATGTTCAGCTGGACCTGCTTGCCGGTCAGCTTCTCGAGGTCGCCGCGGATGCGGTCGGCCTCGGTGCCGCGACGGCCGATGACGATGCCGGGACGGGCGGTGTGGATGTCCACCCGCACGCGGTCACGGGTGCGCTCGATCTCAACCTTCGAGATGCCGGCGCGCTCCATGCCGGACGTCATCATCCTGCGGATGGCGACGTCTTCCTTGACGTAGTCCTTGTACAGCTTGTCGGCGTACCAGCGGGACTTGAAGTCCGTGGTGATGCCGAGTCGGAACCCGTTCGGGTTGATCTTCTGACCCATTAGCGGGTGCCCTCCTTCGAGGCGAGAACCACGGTGATGTGGCTCGTCCGCTTGCGAATCCGGTACGCGCGGCCCTGGGCCCGCGGACGGAAACGCTTCAGGGTCGGGCCCTCGTCGACGAACGCCTCAGCGACGTACAGCGACTCCACGTTGTTGTGGTTGTAGTTGTGCACGGCGTTGGCGATGGCGCTGTCGAGCACCTTGCCGACCGGCACGCTCGCGGCCTGCGGAGCGAAACGCAGGACCGCCTGGGCCTCCGTGGCATTCATGCCACGGACAAGGTCCACCACGCGGCGGGCCTTCATGGGCGTTACGCGGATGTACCGCGCCGTTGCCCTGGCTTCCATGGGAATCCCCTTGTTGGTGTCTGTCATGGTCTTCGCACCCCGCCTTAGCGGCGCTTCGACTTGCGGTCGTCCTTGACGTGGCCGCGGAAGGTGCGGGTCGGCGCGAACTCACCGAGCTTGTGGCCGACCATCGACTCGGTGACGAACACCGGGATGTGCTTGCGACCGTCATGCACCGCGAGGGTGTGGCCCAGCATCGCCGGCACGATCATGGAGCGGCGGGACCAGGTCTTGATGACGTTCTGGGTACCAGCTTCGTTCTGGACATCCACCTTCTTCATGAGGTGGTCGTCGACGAAGGGCCCCTTCTTGAGGCTGCGCGGCATCGAGACTGCTCCTAGCGCTTCTTGTTCGTCTTGCGGCGGCGGACGATGTACTTGTTGGACGCCTTCTTCGGCGAACGAGTACGACCCTCCTTCTGACCCCACGGCGAAACCGGGTGGCGACCACCGGAGGTCTTGCCCTCACCACCACCGTGCGGGTGGTCGATCGGGTTCATGGCGACACCACGCACGGTCGGGCGGACGCCCTTCCAGCGCATACGGCCGGCCTTGCCCCAGTTGATGTTCGACTGCTCGGCGTTGCCGACCTCGCCAATCGTGGCGCGGCAGCGGGCGTCGACCAGGCGGACCTCGCCGGAGGGCATGCGGAGGTGGGCGTAGACGCCCTCCTTCGCGAGCAGCTGCACGGAGGAACCCGCGGAACGGGCGATCTTCGCGCCGCCACCGGGCCGCAGCTCGATGGCGTGGATGACCGTACCGACCGGGATGTTGCGCAGCGGCAGGTTGTTGCCGGGCTTGATGTCGGCCTGGGGGCCGTTCTCAACCCGGTCGCCCTGGCCCAGCTTGGCCGGGGCGATGATGTAGCGCTTCTCGCCGTCTGCGTAGTGCAGCAGCGCGATGCGTGCGGTGCGGTTGGGGTCGTACTCGATGTGAGCGACCTTGGCCGGAACGCCGTCCTTGTCGTGACGACGGAAGTCGATGACGCGGTACGCGCGCTTGTGGCCGCCACCCTGGTGGCGAACAGTCACACGACCGGTGTTGTTACGACCGCCCTTGCTGTGCAGCGGGCGGACCAGCGACTTTTCCGGCTCGGACCGCGTGATCTCGACGAAGTCGGCAACGCTGGAGCCGCGACGGCCCGGCGTTGTCGGCTTGTACTTGCGGATGCCCATGGCTTCTTCTGTCCTCGTCCGTTTCGGTTATCCGACTCGCCGTCAGGCGGAGGTCGGAGCCCCGAAGATGTCGATGGGCTTGCTGCCCTCTGCCAGCGTCACGATGGCGCGCTTGGTGTCCTTGCGCTTGCCGAAACCGGTGCGCGAACGCTTGCGCTTGCCCACCCGGTTGATCGTGTTGACGTTGGCGACCTTGACCGCGAAGACCGCCTCGACGGCCTGCTTGATCTGGGTCTTGTTTGAGCCCGGCGCCACGATGAACGTGTACTTGCCCTCGTCGAGGAGCGCGTAGCTCTTCTCCGAGATGACCGGCTTGAGCAGCACGTCACGGGGGTCCGTGAACGTCTTGCTGGTGATCGTCGCGTCGCTCATCAGGCGTCGCTCCCTTCGAGCTCGCTCGAAGAGGCAACGGCCTTCGCGGACGCGGCAGGGCCGGCCACGAAGCGCTCGAAGGCGGCCTGGGTGAAGACCACATCGTCGGAGACGAGCACGTCGTAGGTGTTCAGCTGACCGGCGTCCAGGATGTGCACCTCGGGCAGGTTGCGGGCGCTCTTGATCGCCAGCTCGTCGTCGCGCTCGACCACGAGGAGGACGTTCTTGCGCTCGCTGATCTTGCCGATCAGGGTGCGGGCAGTCTTGGTGGACGGCGCATCGCCCGCGGTCACGCCGGTGATGACGTGGATGCGGTCGTTGCGGGCCCGGTCGGTCAGGGCGCCACGGAGCGCGGCGGCCTTCATCTTCTTGGGCGTCCGCTGCGAGTAGTCGCGCGGCACGGGGCCGTGCACGACGCCACCGCCGGCGAACTGCGGAGCGCGGGTCGAACCCTGACGGGCGCGGCCGGTGCCCTTCTGGCGGTAGGGCTTGCGCCCGCCACCGCGGACCTCGGCGCGGGTCTTGGTCTTGTGCGTGCCCTGGCGGGCCGCAGCCAGCTGGGCGACGACGACCTGGTGGATCAGCGGAATGCTGACCTTCGCGTCGAAGATCTCGGCCGGCAGCTCGACGGTGCCGACAGTCTCACCCGCGGGGGAGAGAACATTGATGGTGCTCATTGCTTCAGGCCCCCTTTGCCGCAGTGCGGACCAGGATGAGGCCGCCGTTCGGACCGGGGACCGCGCCCTTGATGAGCAGCAGACCCTTCTCCGCGTCAACGGCGTGGACGGTCAGGTTCTGGGTGGTCACACGCTCGTGGCCCATGCGACCGGCCATCTTCATGCCCTTGAACACGCGACCCGGGGTGGCGCAGCCACCGATCGAGCCGGGCGAACGGTGCTTGCGCTGCACGCCGTGGCCGGCACCCAGACCGTGGAAGTTGTGGCGCTTCATGACACCCGCGAAGCCCTTGCCCTTGCTGGTACCGGTCACATCGACCTTGATACCGGCCTCAAACACCTCAGCGGTGATCTCCTGGCCCAGGGTGTACTCGCCGGCGTCGCTGGTGCGCAGCTCGACGAGGTGGCGACGAGGGGTGACGCCGGCCTTGGCGAAGTGGCCCGCGAGGGGCTTGTTCACCTTGCGCGGGTCGATCTCGCCGAAGCCGAACTGCACGGCGTCGTAGCCGGTGCCGTCAGCGGTGTGGACCTGGGTGACGACATTGGGGCCGGCCTTGACGACGGTCACCGGAACGATCCGGTTGTTCTCGTCCCAGACCTGCGTCATGCCGAGCTTCTCGCCCAGGATGCCCTTAATCTGCTTAGCCATCTTCAGCTCCCGCCCTTCAGAGCTTGATCTCGATGTCGACGCCGGCCGGGAGGTCGAGTCGCATCAGAGAGTCAACGGTCTTGGGGGTCGGGTCGAGGATGTCGATCAGACGCTTGTGCGTGCGCATCTCGAAGTGCTCGCGCGAGTCCTTGTACTTGTGCGGCGAGCGGATGACGCAGTACACGTTCTTCTCAGTGGGCAGCGGCACCGGGCCTGCGACCTGCGCACCAGTACGCGTCACCGTCTCGACGATCTTCTTCGCCGAGGAGTCGATGACCTCGTGGTCGTAGGCCTTCAGCCGGATGCGGATCTTCTGTCCCGCCATGGCTTCTTGTAGTCCTTCGTGTCGATAGTGCTGCTTCTGCGGCCGAGGCTCCGGGTGGAGTCCTCGGTGGCGTCCCGTTCGACCCACGCGGTCGGGCGTGTCGCGCTGCCCGCCACAAAAAATCCTTGGCCGAACTCAAAGGCCCCAGGCGGCGGAACCGTGAGGTTCACACCCGGGGCGGAACGCCGGGTTGAGGGCTTGTCCGCACTTCCCGGAAGATTCCCGTACGTCCGTGCCGCAGCTGCCGCGCTTCGTCGAACATCAACTAGGCAACGGCCATCACGGGCACGACGAGTACTGTGGGACTCGCTTCCGGTCCTCCTGATGGGAGGCGCGCAGCATCGGCGCTCAACCGAGCAACTTGGCTAGTGTGCCATACCGGACATGCCCCACGCCAATCAGGGCCAGTGAGGGTACCCCCGGCAGCACCGCCGTCAAACCTACTTCTTGCGCCACACCACGACGTCCGGGATCCCGGTCGATCCGTGGCTGGTGACCGCCTTGACCGGGTACCAGCCGGCCGGCGCGTCCGGCCAGCTCGCCGCCAACGGCTCGCTCTGGTCGTCGGGCGCCTTGACCACGGCCACGTTGGCCGCCGCGGGCAGGTGCTTGGTCGGGTCCTGGACCCAGACGCTGCCCCGGAAGACCTCGTAGGGCAGGACCTTCTGAACGGTCCAGTCCGTGCTCCAGGTCAGCACGACGTTGTCGGTCGGGGTGATCCCGGCGTCCTCCATGAACCCGGTCGCGGGCCACTCCCTGGCGGCGGCCCAGGGCTTGGAGATCTGCTCGGTGACCGCGACGGTCTCCGCCGCCGCGAGCAGCGCGACACAGACCAGGACCGGCAGCAGCGCCTTGCGTCGGAACAGCACGACCGGAACCACGACCAGGGCGAGCAGCAGCAGCGACACCACCGTGGTCCGCAGCACGTGCAGGTCGTTGGTGTCGCCACCGAGGATCAACGCGTCGGGCAGCCCCCAGGGGACGATCCCCAGCGTCTTGAAGTTGGGGCTGATGTGCACGACCACGAACGCCGTCAGACCCACCGTCAGCACGACCGCTGCCAGCGAGGCGCGGATCAGCGCGGTCCGGCTCAGCCTGACCAGCCCGGCCAGTCCCACCGCGAACATCGCCGGCGCCAGCAGGGTGAGGTAGCGGGCGTAGACCCAGGTGTCGACCCTGGTGTCGGACGGGAGTCCGGACGCGGAGGCCAGCGCGACGCCGAACAGGGTCGCCAGCATCACCCCGGCGACCACCCGGTTCGGACGGCTGCTCCCGCGCCCGAACAGCGCCACCGCACAGAGCACGATCGCGAGCGCGCCCAACCCCCAGGTGGAGGTGCAGAAGTACCAGAACTGACCGAGCGTCCGGCTGAGGTTGCGGTCCAGCAGGGTGCGGTCGAAGAGGCCCTGGAACACCGCGGTGCCCACGGCGCTGGGGATGCTGTGGGTCCGCGCCAGGAAGTGGTGGACCAGGAACTTGTCCAGCCCGACGCCCAGGGCCAGCCCCGCCGCCATGGAGAAGACCGCGGCCCAGGGCACCCAGCGCAGCACCAGGACGAGCAGCAGCACCGCGCAGGTGATGGCGACCATCACACCGCCGCGGTCATGGGTCGCCATGGCGTAGGAGGCGGCCAGGCCCGAGCCGGCCCCGTACCAGGCGCGGCTCCGGCGCGAACCCCCGGTGCTGAGCCAGGCGTGCATGCAGAACAGCCAGCAGAGCACCAGCAGCGGGAAGATGACGTCGGTCATCGCGAACTGCGAGTAGAAGACCACCGGGTTGATCAGGGCCACCCCGAACGCCGCCAGGAAGGCGAGCTTGCGGCCCAGGGCCAGGCGGCGCAGGAACATGTAGGTGGCCGGCATGACCAGCGCGTTCAGCAGCGCATTGGTCACCAGCACCAGCCGGTACGCCGTCTCCGCGCTGTGCCCCAGCCAGAGCGCGGGCGTGATCAGCAGCGGGTAGCCGCCGGGCAGCACCTCCCCGGCGGGCATGTAGGTGTTGCGACCGCCGGCCAGGATCCGGGCGAGCACCAGGTAGGCGTCCTCGTCCGGGTGCACGCTCGGATAGGTGAAGGAGGTCACCAGGGCCAGCCGGAAGGCGACCTGCACCAGGTAGGCCGCCACCAGCGCCGCCGGGAGGAACCAGGCCCGGGAGGTCAGTCCCCGCCCCCGGAGCACCGCCCGGCCGCCGACCGCCCGGCTGCCGACCACCCCGCTGCTGCCGCGCTCGGAACGGTCCCCGGCCCGGTCCGCGGGCTCAGCGACGGCGGGCCTGGTCGACCCGGTCCCCCCGGCCGCGCTGTCGACGCTTTCCATGCTTGCTTCTCTCCTGGAGCAGATCTTCGTCGTACAGGCACCCTTGGCCGAGCAGCGGTACGCTACCAGGCGCTCACCGGCCCCGGTCCGGCCAGGTGCTCGTCCCCGTCGGCCTTCGCACCGGCCTCCGCGCCGTCCGTCGTCAGCGGCAGCGCGGCCGCAGGCTCCTCGGCCGCGGGGGCGGCGGACTGCGCCGCGGGGTCGAAGGCGCGCAGCAGGCACCACTGTGCCACCAGGCCGACCAGGATGAGCAGGACCCACACCAGGGCCCCGGCCGGCGGCGTCCAGTCCGCGTGCAGCGGGATCAGCCGGCCGTTCACACCCACCATGTAGCGGTGCAGGGCTCCCCAGAAGGCCATGAACGAGGCAGCGGTCAGGGCCGCGCCGATGAGCCGGTTCAGCCGCACCGCCGGCGCCTTCGACAGCGGGTTGTACTTGGCGATCAGCATGGACGCCAGGATCGGCAGCCCGGCCGCGAACGCCAGCAGGTAGCGGCCCTGCCAGATCGGTCCGGTGGAACCGGTCGCGTAGGCGTTGCCGATCACCGGGATGAAGACGATCCCCAGGATCAGGGCCACCAGGGCGAGCACCTCCCGGCGCCGGGCGCAGGACCAGCCGAGCAGCACCAGACCGATGACCACGGCGGTCCAGATCACATAGGTGGCGTAGGGGGACGTGGTCTCCAGCCAGCCGAAGTCGCCGATCATGTTGGTGATGTAGTTGCGGCTGTAGAGGAAGGTCGACTTGGCGACCGAGACGGTCGACAGCTTCAGACTGCCCAGGTTGGAGTGGTCCGGATGGGTCAGGTTCCAGGCCTCGCCGAGCAGGAAGGCGACCCCGGAGACTGCGGTCCACACCCAGGTCACCCGGCGGCGCAGGATCGACCGCAGCACCCCGCGCTGGGCCACCAGCAGCCCGATCAGCAGCACCGCCGCCACCCAGAGCAGCCCCAGCGGCCGGATGCAGAACAGGCTCACCGCGGCGATGCCGCCGTAGGCCATCCTGCTGCGCAGCAGTTCAGGGTCGGGCCTCAGGAAGACCGGGAGCAGCGCCGTCCAGGCCAGGATCCCGGCGGCCGCCTCGACCGCGTTGGGGTTGACCACGCCGCCCAGGAACAGCGTCATCGGCGTCGCCGCGGCGTACACGCCGACCAGCACCGTGCTCTTGCGCCAGGTGCTCGCGGTCACTACCGCCAGCGCCATCAGCAGGGCGCACAGCACCGCCGAGAGCAGCCGCATCGCGTAGATCACCGAGGGGCCCTTGAGGAACAGGCTGGGCCAGCCGATCATCAGGTAGTACGCCGGGTTGTAGCGCCCGGCCCCCGTGGTCATCGAGACGGTGGTGCTGCCGGTCTTGAAGGGGGCGGCGCAGGAGGCCGGCTTGGTCGGGTCGTGGCGGTAGCACAGCGTCAGCGCCGGCAGGGCGTCGTAGCCGGACGGCAGCTTGATACCGGTGAACACCAGCTGGCGCGGGATGTTCTCGATCTTCACCACGCCGGACACGTCGGGGCCGTTGATCTGTCCGCGGACCACCGAGGCGGCCCGGGTGATGTGGTCCGGCTCGTCCGGGGCCGCGGTCAGCGGGGTCGCGAAGGACCAGGCCGACATCAGCATGAAGAAGACCGCGAACGACGCGACCCCCAATCGCAGCCGACTCGCGAACAGCCAGGTGGAAGCGGCCGGGAACGGAGATCTCATGAATTTCTCCTGGCAGGCAGGGCTGCGAACCGGAGCAGCGTTCCGGCACCGGTGGAGTTGCCTCGGCGCACCGCGCCCGGCAGCAGGGTCAGTGCGTGCAGGCGGGTGGAGAGGTGCCGCCGGGCCACGGCCGCGGCACGCGGCCAGCCCTGGCGGTCCAGCAGGTCGGCGGTCTCCAGGAAGAACCGGCGGGCCTCGGCGAAGCGGTCCCCGGAGAACGCCTGGGCGGAGGACTCGCTCAGCGCATGGCGGCGGTAGCTGAAGCAGACCTCGCCGGCGACGGTCAGCCGCTCCCCCGCGACCACCAGCTCCATCACCAGCGCCAGGTCCTGGATCACCTTCAGGTCCTCGCGGAAGCCGCGCTCCCGCACGGCGTCGGTGCGCCAGCAGATCGCCGGGAAGTAGAGCCAGTTCCCGCGGAGCAGGCTCACCGCGAGTTCCTCGCCGTGGAGTTCGCCGGGGCCCGGTTCCGCCGACCCCTCGGTCCCCTGCTCCTTCGGCGCGTAGATGCGCCGCTTCACCGAGTCGACCAGGCTGTCGGCCGGCTTCCCCGAGCCGTCGATCACCAGCACACCGGGCTGGACCATGGCCGCGTCCGGGGTCGACGCCAGCGCCCCGCGCACCACCCGCAGGTAGTTGGGGTGCATCAGGTCGTCGCAGCCCATCAGCACCACGTGGTCGAAGTCGGCGAGTTCGAGGCAGCGGTTGAAGTTGCCGGTGACCCCGAGGTTGCGTTCGTTGCGGAAGTAGCGGACCCGGGGGTCGGCCAGCTGCTCGAACCAGCCCGGCACGTCCGGCTCGGTGCCGTCGTCCACCACGGTGAGCCGCCAGTCGTCGCCGTCCAGCGCGAGGACGCTGCGCACGGCGTCCTGCATCATCCCGACATCGCCGTAGTACGGCATCATGATGTCGAACTGCGGCGTCGGACCGGTCACGTGCTGCTCCCGGCCCTGCGTGCGGGCATCCGCCGGATCATGGCGAGCATCAGCACGAACCCGGCCCTGCCGAGGTAGACCATGGCCTTGACCGGGGAGGCGCTCGGGGTGCCGGTGGTCCGCTCGCGCATGGCGACCGGGACCTGCTGCACGGTGAACCCGCAGCGGACCGCGCCGACCATGCTCTCGACGGTGTCGCCGAGGTACTCCACCGGGTACCAGTGCGCGAAGAACTCGATCAGCTGCCGGTTGCAGGCCCGGAAGCCGGACGTGGTGTCGGTGAGCCGGGTGTGCGCTATCCGCGACAGCACCGCCGAGAGCAGCCCCATCGCCAGCTTGCGCGGGCCGCGGACGGTGTAGTCGCCCACCCCGGCGAAGCGCGCCCCGACCGCCAGGTCCACCGTGTCCAGCGCCTTCAGCAGGTCGGGGACGAACGCCGGGTCATGCTGGCCGTCGGCGTCGATCTGCACGGCGACGTCGTAGTCGTGCTCGTAGGCGTAGCGGTAGCCCAGCCGCATGGCGCCGCCCACACCCAGGTTGTAGGGCAGCCGCACCACGGTGGCGCCGGCCTCCGCCGCCACCCGGGCGGTGTCGTCGGACGAGCCGTCGTCGACCACCAGGGCGTCGACGAAGGGGATCTTGGTCTGGATCTCCTTCAGCACCGAGGGCAGGCCCTCGGACTCGTTCCAGGCCGGAAGGATGATCAGGATCTTCTGCTGCGGGTTCACGCCTGGGCCTCCTGCTCGGCCATGGCCGGGTCGTCGCTCCGGGAGGCGGTGCGCCGGCGCTCCGCGTCCAGCGCCGCCAGCAGCACGGTGTGCTCGGCGACCTTGCTCCGCACCAGGGCGACTTCCTCGGACAGGATCCGGGTCTCCGCCTCCAGGCGGCTCGACTCCCAGCTCAGGTGCAGACAGACGAGCAGCACCAGGATGAAGCCGGCGAAGAGCACCAGGCTGGCGCCGTTCGCCACGCCGATCTTGTGGGCCACACCGTTCAGTACCGTCGGGAAGAAGCCGAGCGGCGCCACCACGGCACCGATCCCGAGCCAGATGGCTGCGTACTTCTCCCGGAGTTGCTGGCGGCGCAGCAGCTCCAGGATGCACGCCAGCACCACCACACCGGTGATGGAGGTGAGCACAGAGAGTTGCACGACTGCCTTGCCTTTCGTCTGGGGTGGCTCAGCTAGAAGATATCCGTCGACCGGCGCCCGCGCCGGGCGGTACCCGGGGCTCGGGGTCCGCCTCCTGGTCCGCGGCCGCGGACGGCATGCGCTGTCCCTGCGAGCGCATGATGAACACGAGCATCGTCAGGGCCGCCGCGAGGGAGCCCAGGAAGTATGACACCTCGACCCGAACGGCGAACGACCCGTGCACGCAGGCGACGCCCACCAGCACCGCGGTGCCGACGGCCCAGCCGACGAGCTGCAGCCGGTGCCGGCCCATCGCGACCAGGGCCTGCCCGACCACCATGGCCAGCATGTAGAACATGGTCCCGGCCGAGAACCAGAACAGGTCCGCCGAGCCCAGCACGCCGGGCGCCCCCAGCAGGGTCCGCAGCAGCCAGGGGCCGATCAGCACCGCCGGGATGCCGCCGAGCAGCCCGAGCGCACCCACCACACCGCAGGTGCGCACCAGCAGCTGGCGGAAGCCGGCCCGGTCGCCCTGGGTGGCCGCGGTGGACAGGCCGGTCATCAGCGTCGGCTGCAGCGAGCCGAAGACGAACAGCGGCACCCGGCAGAGCACCCCGGCGTTGAGCACCGCGACCTGGAGGTCGCTGTCGTGCGGCGCGACCAGGCCGGCGGTGATCACCGCGGCGTTGACCACCACCTGGGCCAGCAGCGAGGACCCGACCAGCAGCCCGGTGTTCTGGAACAGCTCCGACCAGGCCATCTGGGGGCCCGGAAGGCAGTCGCGCAGGGTGGCCGGCAGCGTGCAGAGCATTGCGCCGAGCGGGGCCACCGCGAGCACCAGCGCGAAGGCCCAGGCCGCGTGCACCCCGCAGACCAGCAGGGCCAGCGCCAGCACGATGCGCAGCGCGCCGTCGACGCCCAGGGAGACGCCGTAGGCGTTGAAGCGGCCCAGCCCGGCCAGCACGCCGCGGGTCACGTAGACCAGACCCATGCCGGCCATGGCGGCGGCGAAGGTCCAGAGCAGCGACGTCTGGCCGTGCAGGAACAGCCGGGCGGTGGGTCCGGCCGCCAGGGCCAGCAGCAGTGCGATCGCCGCGATCATGCCCAGGGTGACCCCGGTCGCCCGGCGCAGCACCGGCAGCACACCCTGACCGCGCACCACCCGGGCCGCCACCACCCGGGTGAGCTCCTGCTCCACCGGGAAGAACAGCCCGAGGCTGAGGGTCATGATCAGGGACCAGAGCGCCGAGACCGCGGCCCGCGGATCACCCGTGAGGGCGTGGTTGGCGGCCGCGATCTGGATGTACGAGGCGACGCCCAGAGTCAGCGTCCCGCCGATGACCAGGTGCGTCCCCGGCGGCACGATGCCCAGCAGCCTGGCGACCGCTCGGTTCACGACTGGCGTCCAGGCTCCGCGGCGGGGGCCGCGAGCAGGCTGGTGAAGGCACTCCTGCCGACGGCCTCGGCGAGGCTGTCCCGCCAGTGCGGCAGCGGCTTGAGGCCGGCCGCGGACCAGCGGTCGTGGCCGAGCACGCTGTAGCCGGGGCGCGGGGCCGGGCGGACGAAGGCGTCCGAGGTGGTCGGCGCGATCCGCTCCGGATCGAGCCCCGACAGCTCGAAGGCGGCGCGGGCCAGTCCGAACCAGGTGGTCTCCCCCGACGCGGTGCCGTGGTAGACCCCGGCCGGGGCGTCGCCGTCCAGCGCGGCGCGGCCGAGGGCGACCAGCTGCCGTGCCAGTTCGTAGGACCAGGTGGGCTGGCCGCGCTGGTCGTCGACCACGGTCAGGCTGTCCATCCGGCCGGCCAGCTTGAGCATGGTGGCGACGAAGTTGCCGCCGTGCTCCCCGTAGAGCCAGGCGGTCCGCACCACGTAGCCGTGCGCCGGCAGCAGTTCCAGCACCGCCTGCTCGCCGACCAGCTTGCTGCGGCCGTAGGCGTTGAGCGGGTCGGTCGGCGCGTCCTCGGGGTACGGCGAGGTGCCCTTGCCGTCGAAGACGTAGTCGGTGGAGACGTGCAGCAGCACGGCACCCTGCCCGGCGCAGGCCTCGGCCAGGTTGCGGACGCCGGCCCCGTTGACCGCCGTGGCGGCGGCCTCCTGGGTCTCGGCGCCGTCGACGTCGGTCCAGGCCGCCGCGTTGACCACCACATCGTGCCCGGCAATCGCGGCACGCACCGCCGCGGGATCGGTGACGTCCAGCTGCGACCTGGTCACAGCGGTGGTCTCGATCCCGGGGACACCGTCCAGCACGGCCAGCAGGTCCGCGCCGAGCATCCCGGCCGCACCCGTCACGAGCCAGCGACTCGGCGCCATGGCAGTCACGACTCCAGCGCCGCCTTCTGCTTGAGCGGCTCCCACCAGGCCCGGTTGTCCCGGTACCAGGCGATGGTGGCGGCGAGGCCGTCCTCGAAGCGGACCTGGGGGGCGTAGCCGAGCTCGTCGCCGATCTTGGTGATGTCCAGCGAGTAGCGGAGGTCGTGGCCCTTGCGGTCCTCGACCGGCACGACCATGTCCCAGCCGACACCGGCCGCGTCCAGCAGCAGACCGGTGAGCTCCTTGTTGGTGATCTCGGTGCCGCCGCCGATGTTGTAGACCTCGCCGGCCCGGCCCTTGAGCAGCGCGAGCTCGATGCCGCGGCAGTGGTCCGAGACGTGCAGCCAGTCGCGGATGTTGCCGCCGGTGCCGTACAGCGGGACGGTCTTGCCGTCCAGCAGGTTGGTGGTGAACAGCGGGATGACCTTCTCCGGGAACTGGTAGTGCCCGTAGTTGTTGGAGCAGCGGGTCACCACCACGTCCATGCCGTGGGTCCGGTGGTAGGCCAGCGCGAGCAGGTCCGAGGCGGCCTTGGAGGCCGAGTACGGGGAGTTGGGCTGCAGCGGCCACTCCTCGGTCCAGGAGCCCTCGCTGATCGAGCCGTAGACCTCGTCGGTGGACACGTGCACGAAGCGGCCGACGCCGTGCTTGCGGGCCGAGTCCAGCAGCACCTGGGTGCCCAGCACGTTGGTGGTCACGAACGGGCCGGCACCGGCGATGGAACGGTCCACATGCGACTCGGCGGCGAAGTGCACGACCGCGTCGTGACCGGGCATCACCTGGTCGACCACGTCGGCGTCGCAGATGTCACCGCGGACGAAGGTGTAACCCGGGTGGTCCGCCACCGGAGCGAGGTTCTCCTCGACACCCGAGTAGGTCAGCTTGTCCAGCACCGTGATCCGGGTTCCGGCGTCAGCGCCCAGCAGCTGGCGGACGAACTCGGAACCGATGAATCCGGCACCGCCGGTTACGAGAATTCGCATGCTCCAACTTCCCGGGGAGAGATCTCATGTGGTCGACCTGAGTACCAGGAGGCATCATACGGGGCGCACAGTGGCGGTCCTCGCCCGGTCTAAACTCCGTTCATGCGTGGAATCCTCCTGGCGGGTGGGACCGGCTCGCGCCTGTGGCCGCTCACCCGTGCCGTGTCGAAGCAGCTCCTACCCGTATTCGACAAACCGATGGTCTACTATCCGCTCTCGACACTGGTGATGGCGGGGATAGACGAGATCCTGATCATCACCACCCCCAACGATCGCGACCAGTTCGAGCGCCTGCTCGGCGACGGCTCCCAGTGGGGGCTGAGCCTGAGCTACGCCGTGCAGGAGAAGCCCAACGGGATCGCCGAGGCCTTCGTCCTCGGCGCCGACTTCATCGGGGACGACTCGGTCGCCCTGGTCCTGGGCGACAACATCTTCCACGGCAGCGGTCTCGGCAGCCGGCTGGCCGGCCACTCCGACCTGGTCGGCGGCCGGATCTTCGCCTACCCCGTGGCCGACCCGTGCGCCTACGGCGTGGTGGAGTTCGACGCGGCGGGCAAGGCGGTCTCCATCGAGGAGAAGCCCGAGAAGCCCAAGTCCCGCTACGCCGTCCCCGGTCTGTACTTCTACGACAACCGGGTGGTCGAGATCGCCGCCACGCTGGAGCCCAGCGCCCGCGGCGAACTGGAGATCACCGCGGTCAACGACGCCTACCTGCGGGCGGGCGAACTGAGCGTCACCGTCCTCGACCGCGGTACCGCCTGGCTGGACACCGGGACCTTCGTCTCGATGGTGCAGGCCTCGGAGTTCGTCCGGGTGATCGAGGAGCGCCAGGGCCTGAAGATCGGCTGCATCGAGGAGGCCGTCTGGCGCCGCGGCCTGATCAGCGACGAGCAGCTCCGCGAACTGGCCGAGCCGCTGCTGAAGAGCGGTTACGGCGACTACCTGGTACGCCTGTTGGAAGAGGAGACCGTCTAGTGAAGATCCGCGAGCTCGGTATCGAGGGCGCCTGGGAGATCACCCCCCAGCAGCACGGCGACCCGCGCGGACTGTTCATGGAGTGGTACCGCTTCGACCACCTGGCCGCCGAGGTCGGGCACCCGCTGCGACTGGCCCAGGGCAACCTGTCGGTGTCCGCCGCCGGTGTGGTGCGCGGGATCCACTTCGCCGATGTGCCGCCCGGCCAGGCCAAGTACGTGACCTGCGTGCGCGGCGCGGTGCTCGACGTGATCGTGGACCTGCGGGTGGGCTCCCCCACCTTCGGGCAGTGGGAGGGCGTCCGGCTGGACGACACGGACCGCCGTGCGGTCTACCTCTCCGAGGGGCTCGGGCACGGCTTCTGCGCGCTCACCGACGACGCCACGCTGACCTACCTCTGCTCCGAGACCTACAGCCCGACCGGCGAGCACGGCGTCCACCCGCTCGACCCCGACCTGGCGATCGAGTGGCCCGCCTCGGCGCCGCAGCTCTCCGCCAAGGACGAGTCGGCGCCCTCGCTCGCCGAGGCGATCGCCTCCGGGCTGCTGCCGGACTACGAGCAGACCAAGGCCTTCACCGCGGGCCTCACTGTTCGCTGAGAATTCACCTTCGCCCGCGAGGACGGGCGGAAGCAGCAGAGAGCCCCGCACCGTCTCACGACGGTGCGGGGCTCTCTGCTGTGCGCTGCTGGTGCAGGCAGGTCGATCAGATCAGGTACTACTTGATGATCTTGGTGACCTGGCCGGCGCCGACGGTGCGGCCACCCTCACGGATGGCGAACTTCAGGCCCTCCTCCATGGCGATCGGCTGGATCAGCGCGACCGTCATGGCGGTGTTGTCGCCGGGCATGACCATCTCGGTGCCCTCGGGGAGGGTGACGACGCCGGTCACGTCCGTGGTGCGGAAGTAGAACTGCGGGCGGTAGTTGTTGAAGAAGGGGGTGTGACGGCCACCCTCGTCCTTCGACAGGATGTAGGCCTGGGCCTCGAAGTCGGTGTGCGGCGTGACCGAACCCGGCTTGATGATGACCTGGCCGCGCTCGACGTCCTCGCGCTTGATGCCACGGAGCAGCAGACCGACGTTCTCACCGGCCTGGCCCTCGTCGAGCAGCTTGCGGAACATCTCGATGCCGGTGACCGTGGTGGTGGTCTTGGCTTCCTTGATGCCGATGATGTCGACGGTCTCGTTGACCTTGAGCACACCGCGCTCGATGCGGCCGGTGACGACGGTGCCACGACCGGTGATCGTGAAGACGTCCTCGATCGGCATCAGGAACGGCAGGTCGACCTCGCGGGCCGGGGTGGGGATGGCCTCGTCCACGGCGGCCATGAGGCCGAGCAGCTTCTCGCCCCACTCCTTGTCGCCCTCGAGCGCCTTCAGCGCCGAGACGCGCACGACGGGGAGGTCGTCGCCCGGGAACTCGTACTCGGAGAGGAGCTCGCGCACCTCGAGCTCGACGAGCTCCAGGATCTCCTCGTCGTCCACCATGTCGGCCTTGTTCAGGGCGACGACGATGTAGGGGACGCCGACCTGGCGGGCCAGGAGCACGTGCTCCTTGGTCTGCGGCATCGGGCCGTCGGTGGCGGCCACGACCAGGATCGCGCCGTCCATCTGCGCGGCACCGGTGATCATGTTCTTGATGTAGTCCGCGTGACCCGGGCAGTCGACGTGGGCGTAGTGACGCGCCTCGGTCTGGTACTCGACGTGCGCGATGGAGATGGTGATACCGCGCTGACGCTCTTCCGGCGCCTTGTCGATCTGGTCGAAGGCCGAGGCCTCGTTCAGGTTCGGGTACGCGTCGTGCAGCACCTTGGTGATCGCCGCGGTAAGGGTCGTCTTACCGTGGTCGATGTGACCGATGGTGCCGATGTTGACGTGGGGCTTCGTCCGCTCGAACTTCGCCTTCGCCACTGGGTCCTCCTGAGGACTGGTTCTGTACGCCGTACGACGTCAGGTGGTCTGATATCGCGCCGGTTCCGCCGCCTGTCAGCGCCCGGTTCCGGCCCGGGGGTGGGGGCCGGAGGGGGCCCGGGGGTCGCCTTGCGGCAGACCCCGGGCCGCCTCCTACAGCCTAAAGGGTGGTACGTACCGGGATGTCCCGGTGCTTACTCGCCCTTGGCCTTAGCGATGATCTCTTCCGCCACGTTCCGGGGAACCTCGGCGTACGAGTCGAACTGCATCGAGTAGCTGGCGCGGCCCGACGTCTTGCTGCGCAGGTCGCCGACGTAGCCGAACATCTCGGACAGCGGGACGAGGGCCTTGACGACCCGGGCGCCGCTGCGCTCCTCCATGGCCTGGATCTGGCCGCGGCGGGAGTTGATGTCGCCGATCACATCGCCCATGTAGTCCTCGGGCGTGGTGACCTCGACGGCCATCATCGGCTCGAGGAGCACGGGGGACGCCTTGCGGGCACCCTCCTTGAACGCCATCGAACCGGCGATCTTGAACGCCAGCTCCGAGGAGTCGACGTCGTGGGAGGCACCGTCGAGCAGGATCACGCGGACGCCCTGGAGCGGGTATCCGGCGAGCACGCCGAACTCCATGGCCTCCTGCGCACCGGCGTCGACCGAGGGGATGTACTCCTTCGGAACGCGGCCACCGGTGACCTTGTTCACGAACTCGTAGCCCTCGGCGGTGTCCAGCGGCTCGATCGCGATCTGGATCTTCGCGAACTGGCCGGAACCACCGGTCTGCTTCTTGTGCGTGTAGTCGATACGCTCGACGGCCTTGCGGATCGTCTCGCGGTACGCGACCTGGGGCTTGCCGACGTTGGCCTCGACCCGGAACTCACGCTTCATACGGTCGACCAGCACCTCGAGGTGCAGCTCGCCCATACCCGCGATGATCGTCTGGCCGGTCTCCTCGTCGGTGTTGACCTGGAAGGACGGGTCCTCCTCGGCCAGCCGCTGGATCGCGACGCCCAGACGCTCCTGGTCGCCCTTCGACTTGGGCTCGATGGCGACGCGGATGACCGGCGCCGGGAAGTCCATGGACTCCAGGATCACCGGCTGCTTGTCGTCGCTCAGGGTCTCGCCGGTGGTGGTCTGCTTGAGACCCATGACGGCGACGATGTCGCCGGCGCCCACCGAGTCGATCTCCTCACGCTTGTTGGCGTGCATGCGGTAGATCTTGCCGATGCGCTCCTTGCGGCCCTTCACCGAGTTGAGGACGGCGGTGCCGGCCTCGAGACGCCCGGAGTAGATCCGGATGAAGGTGAGCTTGCCCAGGTGCGGGTCCGACATGATCTTGAACGCCAGCGCCGACAGCGGCTCGTCGTCCGAGGCCTTGCGGAAGATCTCCACCGACTCGTCACCGGGCTTGTGGCCCATGACGCCCTCGACGTCGATCGGGGAGGGGAGGTACTTCACGACCGCGTCGAGCAGGGGCTGGACGCCCTTGTTCTTGAACGCGGTGCCGCAGAAGACCGGGGTGAAGTTACCGGCGATGGTGCCGCGGCGGATGCCGGCGACCAGCTGCTCCTCGGTGGGCTCCTCGCCCTCCAGGAACAGCTCCATCAGCTCGTCGTCGCCCTCGGCGGCCGTCTCGATGAGCTTGGCGCGCCACTCCTCGGCGATCTCGGCGTGCGACGCCGGGATGTCGAGGGTGTCGTACATCTCACCCTTGGCGGCCTCGGCCGACCACACCAGCGCCTTCATGGCGACCAGGTCGATGACGCCCTGGAAGTCCGCCTCGGCACCGATGGGCAGCTGCATCACCAGCGGGGTCGCGCCCAGCCGGTCGATGATCGAGTCGACGCAGCGGAAGAACTCCGCGCCGACGCGGTCCAGCTTGTTGACGAAGCAGATGCGCGGGACGTTGTAGCGGTCAGCCTGACGCCACACGGTCTCGGACTGGGGCTCGACACCGGCCACACCGTCGAACACCGTGACGGCACCGTCGAGCACGCGCAGCGAACGCTCCACCTCGACGGTGAAGTCGACGTGGCCCGGCGTGTCGATGATGTTGATGGTGTTGTCCACACCGTCAACCGTCCAGTGACAGGTCGTCGCGGCCGACGTGATCGTGATGCCGCGCTCCTGCTCCTGCTCCATCCAGTCCATGGTGGCAGCGCCATCGTGGACCTCACCGATCTTGTACGAGACACCGGTGTAGAAGAGGATCCGCTCAGTGGTGGTCGTCTTGCCCGCGTCGATGTGCGCCATGATCCCGATGTTGCGGACCCTGGCAAGGTCAAGGGAGGTTGCAGCCATGGTGGCTCGTCTCTCTCTTTCTTGGTTCTGACGGGGTTCGGACTACCAGCGGTAGTGCGCGAAGGCCTTGTTGGACTCGGCCATCTTGTGGGTGTCCTCGCGACGCTTCACGGAGGCGCCCAGACCGTTGCTCGCGTCCAGGATCTCGTTCAGCAGACGCTCGGTCATGGTCTTCTCGCGACGGGCGCGGGAGTAACCGACGAGCCAGCGCAGCGCCAGGGTGTTGGCACGGCCCGGCTTGACCTCGACCGGCACCTGGTAGGTCGCGCCACCGACACGGCGGGACTTGACCTCGAGGGTCGGCTTGACGTTCTCCAGGGCGCGCTTGAGCGCGACCACCGGGTCTGCACCGGTCTTCTCGCGGACGCCCTCGAGGGCGCCGTACACGATGCGCTCGGCGGTGGAGCGCTTGCCGTGCAGGAGGATCTTGTTGACGAGCGACGTCACCACAGGGGAGCCGTAAACCGGGTCGATGATGACCGGGCGCTTCGGGGCGGGGCCCTTACGAGGCATGCTTACTTCTCCTTCTTGGCGCCGTAGCGGCTGCGGGCCTGCTTGCGGTTCTTGACACCCTGGGTGTCCAGCGAGCCGCGGATGATCTTGTAACGCACACCCGGCAGGTCCTTCACACGACCGCCACGCACGAGCACGATGGAGTGCTCCTGCAGGTTGTGACCCTCGCCCGGAATGTAGGCGGTGACCTCGATACCACTGGTGAGGCGCACGCGGGCGACCTTGCGGAGAGCCGAGTTCGGCTTCTTCGGGGTGGTCGTGTACACACGCGTGCAGACGCCGCGGCGCTGAGGGGAACCCTTCAGTGCGGGCGTCTTGTTCTTCTCGACCTTGTCCTGCCGGCCCTTTCGGACCAGCTGCTGAATCGTAGGCACGCTATCTCCGTCTTCTTTGTGCCATCGCTGGTGAAACTACCCTGGTTGTGTCTCTCCGACGCCGACCCACGCGGTCGGGTGTGTCGGGCCGCTTCCCATCCCCTCGACTCCTTGCGGAGGAGCGGTGTGGAAGCGCGGTTCCCATGACGCGGCGGCCTGATATGCACGCACGCACAAGAGACCCGGGGACACCCCAGGCACAAGGTCAGAGCGTACCTAGCGCATCGGCGCGGGTCAAAACACATGGGCAGCCGCAGGTCAGGGCGTCGGCGCCGGAGCGGTTGCGAGGGCGGACGGAGTGTGCCTGCGCCGGTCGGGGGTCGGGTACGACCGGCCTCGGGCCGCTGCGGCTCAGCCGCCGGCGGCCGGGGCGGGCATCATCCCACCTCCGGAGCTGCCGTGCGCGGAGGAGACCACGCCGAGGAAGAGCACCACGAAGAAGATCGCCACCGCGAGCCAGCCCAGCACGATACCGGCCACCGCCATCCCGTCGCCGTCCTCGTCCCGGTCGCGAAGCTGGCCGCGGGCGATGTGGCCGCAGATCAGCGCGGGCAGGGCGGTGATGCCGAGGGTCGGCAGCTCGGCCAGGCCCAGCACCAGGGCCGCCACCGCCAGACCGTTGGTACGGCGCAGCCGGGGCGGCGGCGCGTAGGGGTTGGGGCTGTACGGATCGAACGGACGGCCGTAGGCGTACGGGCCGGGCACCGGGTATCCGCCCGGGTAGGGGGCGAAGGCCGCGGGGATGACCGGTGCGGGCGTCAGGTAGGGCACCGGCATGGGGCCGCTGGGGAGGTCCTGGATCACACCGGACAGCTCGCCGTAGGTCTGCGAGCGGTAGATCTGCTCCACCCGCTCGTTGTACTCGTCCGGGGTCAGCCTGCCTTCGGCGTAGGCGGACTTCAGCACGTCGATGGTCCGCTCCCGGTCCGCGTGCGAGGCACGCATCCCGGCGATGTCGTCCGTGGCCGGCCGGGCCGGCACCTGCCGGTAGGGCACGGTCGGCCGCGGGGGGCGTCCCGGCTGGGCGCCCTGCCACTGCTGCATCGGATGCTTCGGCTGCTGGTGCGTGGACAACGGCGACCTCCCCGAGTGCACCCGGCGCCTGGGCCCGGGCACGGCGTCTTGCTTCCCCATAGTGCAAGACGTTCGGGCGGATCGCATCGTGCCCGGGTCCTGTGTAGAGGAGTTGTGACACAACCTCAGCAGTGGGGCCGGGTGCGGGGTTACTCGAAGCGGGCGGCGTAGCGCTGCTGCAGCTCCGGCCAGTGCCGGCGCAGCGCCTCGGCGCCGATCGGCTGGTCGCCGCTGGGAGCCGCCAGGCCGTGGGCGGTGAAGAGGTGCTCGGAGAGTCCGTGCGGGTCGGGGTCGACGCCGTGCGCCTCGCGGTAGCTGAGCAGTCCGTCGAGGTAGGCGTCCAGCGGATCGGCGGTGTCGGCGTCGTGCTCCGGCTCCACCGCCGGATCGGGCGCGTTCCTGGTGGCGAACCACACCTCGGGGCCCTCGTCGTCCTGGACCGGCTCGGCCTCGACCGGCTCGGGCTCGACCGGGAGGCGGTGTCGGGCCGCGGCCAGCTTGGTGAGCACGGCGACCGGGTCGGGGTCCGGGACCGGACGGGACCGGGGCACCGGCCGGAATCCGAGCACCGACTGGGGGGCCGCGGGCGCGCCCGGGCCCGCCGGGGCGAAGGGGCGGGCCAGCGGAGGCTCGTCCAGGTACTGCACCGGCCCGGGCATCGGCTGCTGGACCGGTGCGGGGGCGGGCTGCGCCGACTGCGCCGGGAACGGTGCCGACGTGTCCTGGGCCGCGGGGGCGAGCTGGGGCGCCGGCTGGGCCTGCGCGACCTGCTCCGCGCCGGGCAGCGGGGCGTTGCGGATCACGTCCAGGTCCAGCGGCACGCCGTACTTGGCCAGCTTCAGCGGCAGCAGGGTCTCGATCGGCGCCTGGCGGCGCCAGCCGCGGCCGTACCTGGCCCGCAGGTGGGTGCGGTAGACCAGCCGGTTCTGCTCCAGCCGGACCACCTCGTCGTAGGAGCGCAGCTCCCACAGCTTCATCCGGCGCCACAGCCGGAACGTGGGCACCGGCGACAGCAGCCAGCGCATCAGCCGCACCGACTCCATGTGCCGGTCCGCGCTGATGTCGGCGATCCGCCCGATGGCGTGCCGGGCCGCCTCCACCACCACCACGAAGAGCACCGGGATGATGGCATGCATCGCCATCGCCAGCGGGTCGCCCCAGGAGGAGGCCGCGTTGAAGACGATGGTCCCGGCCGTGAGCAGCCATGCGGTCTGCCGCAGCAGCGGGAAGGGGATGCGCAGCCAGGTCAGCACCAGGTCCAGCGCCAGCAGGACGGCGATCCCGACGTCCACGCCGATCGGGAAGACGTAGGAGAAGTTCCCGAAGCCCTTGTGCAGGGCCAGTTCACGCACCGCGGCGTAGGAACCGGTGAAGCCGATACCGGCGATGATGAACGCGCCGGCGGCGACCACGCCGATGAGCGCGCGGTGCGTACGGGTTATCGCAGGGCCTGCCATCGCTCGTTCAACCCCTGGGTCTGCTCGTTCATTTGGGTTTGGCGGTCTGGTTGTGCCGTGAGCGGGGACAGCTTGCCACAACCGGGTCGCTGCTTTTTCGGGCCACCGGGGAATGTCACACCCTGCTGCCATGATGTGGCGGAGCGTGTTCTTCGGGGCCTTGCGGCCCGTTCCGGGACAATGGGGGGACCGCGGCCCGTGGGGGGCCGCACCGAGGGACAAGAAGGAGGGCCGTCATGGGCAGGCGCAACCCGCAGTACCGCAGGGTCAAGAAGCGGGACCAGACGGCCCACCAGCAGGCCCGGCACGTGCACGTACCCGACGACGGCACCCCGCAGCAGCACGCCCGCGCCCAGCAGCAGGGGCAGGAGCAGCAGGAGCCGTCGCTGCGGGAGCTGGTGGAGGCGGCCTGCGGCTCGGTGCTGTACTCCTCCGAGGACGGCTACCACCTCGCGCTGGACCAGGCCGCGAGCCTGCTCTCCGAGCCCTCCGCACGCTGGCCGGAGACCGGGCGGGCGGTGCTGCTGGTGAGCGGCGCGCAGCTGGCACGGCTCTGGCGGGCCGGCTGGCAGCCCGCCGACCTGGCCCGGGCGGTGCGCCGGGAACTGACGACGCGACACCTGCGGCTGGCGGTCGACCTGATGGCCGCCGAGCTGCGCGGCTACGCCGCGGCCGGTCTCGACCCGCGCTGGACCGGCCAGCTGCGGGAGTTGGAGGCCGCCGAGTGGTGGGGGCAGGACGACGCCTTCCTGCCCGGCGTCTCGGACCGGGAACGGCTGGACCGCTTCTCGGTGGCGACGCTGCTGCTGGAGCTGTACCGGTTGATCGGCCGGCTGCCACCACTGACCCTGCTCGGCCCACCGCCCGGCGCCGCGCCGCGGACCAACGGCGCCGCCCTGCCGTTCACCCCGAAGACCGGGAGCGAGCCCAGGATGCTCGGCCGGATCCGGGCGCTGCTGGCCAAGGCGGAGTCCACCGAGTTCCCCGACGAGGCCGAGGCGCTGACCGCCAAGGCCCAGCAGCTGATGGCGCAGCACAGCATCGACGAGGCGCTGCTGGCGGCCTCCTCGGGCAGCCGGGCCGAGCCGGGGGCCTGCCGGATCGGGGTGGACAACCCCTATGAGGCGCCCAAGGCGCTGCTGCTGGACGCGGTCGCCGGTGCCAACCGGGCCACCTCGCTGTGGACCAAGGAGTTGGGCTTCTGCACGGTGGTGGGCTTCCCCGCCGACCTGGAGGCGGTCGAGCTGCTGTACACCTCACTGCTGGTGCAGGCGACCGGGGCGATGAACAGCGCGGGGATACAGGGTGGGGGCGCCGGCGGCTCGCGCACCAAGGGCTTCCGGCAGTCGTTCCTGATCTCCTACGCGGCCCGGATCAGGGAGCGGCTCTCCGGGGCGACCGCGCAGGCGACCGAGGAGGCACTGGTCGGGCTGCGCGCCGAGGGCCGCGAGGACTCCTCCGGGCTGCTGCCGGTGCTCGCCGCCCGGGAGGAGGCGGTGCGCCGGTCCACCGAGCAGATGTTTCCCAACGCCAGGGCCGGCCGGGCGATCAGGGCCAGCGACTACGAGGGCTGGACCCAGGGGCGCGCCGCGGCGGACCGCGCGCAGCTGCGGGGGCACGGGGCGGAGCTGCCGCGGTAGCGCTGAAGCGTGTGCATGGTTGGCCGCGCAGTTCCCCGCGCCCCTGGGGGGCTGCAACTGGCTCAGTTGCAATTGCTCAGGGGCGCGGGGAACTGCGCGACAAGCCAGCTACGGTCCGCAACCCAGATCCCTCCGCACCTCCGCCCACGGGTGGTTCCCTACCGACCCGCCCCGCCCCCCAGGCGGCACGCGCTAACGTCGGAGGACCGTCGGCACGCACCTGGAGCACCCCCGTGAAATCCGTCGAAGCCCTGGCCGCCTCGCTCGCCGCGCTCACCCCCGACGAGTTGGCCGAGCTGCTGGATGCCCGCCGAGTGCACGGCGACACCCGGCGTCGCACCGGGCCGGGCCCGCAGAGCCTCGACGAGCTGGCCCAGCGGCTTCTGGAGGACCGCTCGGTCGGCGACGCCGTCGGCCGGCTGACCGCGCCCGGGCTGCAGCTGCTGTCCGCCGCGGTCTGGCTGGCCGCCCGGCGGCACGGCGCACTGATGCCGCAGCCCTACTGGACCCCGCTGGAGCCGTCCTCCCGCCCGGTGGCGACCGAGGCGCTGCTGGAGTTCCTCGCCGGTGACGACCAGGCCCTGCGGGCCGCCGCAGAGCGGGTTCTGACGGAGCTTCAGCGACTGGCCCTGGTACTGCCCGCCGACGCCCCACCGGACGCCCCACCCGACGCCGAGGAGCTCGCGCTGCCCGGCTTCGTCCACCGGCACCTGGCCGAGGCCATGGGCCTGAGCCGCCCGGCCGCCCAGCTGATGACCGAGGCCTTCAACGCACCCGAGGTGCACCGGATCGCGGCCGGACTCGACCTGCCGTCCAACCGCAACCGGGAGACCGCCCAGGCGGCCGTGGTCGCCGCGCTCGGCGACCGCGAGCGGATGCGTTCGCTGATCGCCGGCGCACCGCCGGACGTGGCCGAAATGCTGCAGCTGCTGGTGCAGGGACCGCCCCTGCTGCGCACCCACTGCTTCGTCCCGCTCGGCGGGTACCACTACGGTGCGGCCACCAAGTACCAGCTGCGGCCCGGCGGCTCCGGCGACCCCGCCACCGACTGGCTGGCCGAGCACGGGATGCTGGTCCCGGTCGGACCCGACCTGGTCGAGCTGCCCTACGAGGTCCTGGACGCCGCGGCCGGGGGCCGGATCACCGCCCGGTTCGACCCCGAGCCCCCGGTGCTCGCCACCGGCGTCCGCCCGGTACCCGAGGCCCTGCCGGAGGCGCGGGCCGCCGCGGCCTCGGCCAGCCGCAGGATGGAACTGCTGCTGGCCGCCTGCGCCGCCGCTCCCCCGGGGATCCGCAAGTCCGGCGGCCTGGCCGTCAGGGACACCAGGAGGCTGGCCAAGGCCATCGAGGCGCCCGAGGAGCAGACCCGGCTGTGGCTGGATCTCGCCTACAACGCCGATCTGCTCGGCGACCACCAGGAGGTGCCGGACGGCCCGGCGCCCCGGGGCCGCAGCCGGCGCGCGGCCGTGCCCAGCGCCCCGCTGCGACTGCTGCCGACCGCCCGCTACGACGACTGGCTGTCCCGGTCCCCCGCCGAGCGGCTGGTCCCGGTGGTGGCCACCTGGGCGGTCATCCCCGAGGTGCTGACCTGGTGGCCGGAGTACCGGGAGGAGACCCCGGTGGCCCTGGTGGCCCCGCAGGACCGGGAGGCGGTACCGCTGCGCCGCGAACTGCTCCGGGCGCTGGCCTCGCTGCCGCCCGGCGAGGGCCTGGGCCCGGTGGCGGCCTTCGCCGCCGAGACCCTGGAGGAGCTGGTCCGGCTGGTGGGTTGGCACAGCCCCGGTCTGGTCACCCTGGACGAGGACGGCCTGGGCCGGGTGCTGGAGACGCTGCTGGAGGCGGAACAGCTGGGTGTGCTGGCCCACGGCCGGCCGAGCCCGCTGGGCGAGGCGGTGCTGGCGCTGCTGGAGACCGACGCCGCCGACTGGTTCCCCTGCGTGCCGGGCGTCGCCGCCAAGGACGGCGACGCCTACGCGGGCCCGCTGCGGCTGCTGCGGGAGGCCTGCGCGGCGCTGCTGCCCCCGCCGCAGCGGACCGCCAGGTTCCAGGCGGATCTGACCGCCGTCGCCGCCGGCGCCCCCTCGGCGGCCCTGGCGGAGCTGATGGGCTCGGCCGCCGACCGGGAGTCGGAGGGGCATGCGGTGGTCTGGCGCTTCAGTGCCGGCTCGGTACGCCGCGCCCTGGACGCCGGCATGAGCGCCGACGACCTGCTCGCGGCGCTGCGGGAGGCTTCCGAGGGGGCGCTCCCGCAGCCGCTGGAGTACCTGGTCAAGGACACCGGCAGGACCCACGGCCGGGTCCGGGTGGTCCGCTCCGCCTGCTGCATCCGCTCCGACGACGAGGCGCTGGTGCTGGAGCTGTCGAAGACCAGGGTGCTGGCCAAGCTGGGGCTGCGCCGGATCGCACCGACCGTGCTGATCAGCACCCACTCCCCCAGCGCCACCCTGGAGGCCCTGCGCGCCGCGGGGTACGCGCCGGTGCTGGAGGCAGAGAGCGGCGTGACGGTGGTGGAGCGCGCCCCCGGCACCCGGGCGGAGCAGCGGATGCCCGACTACGACCGGATGCGCCGCAACCGCGGCAGGGTCTGAGCAGGTCGGGCCCGGGAACGCCGAAGGGCGGCCACCCCTCTCGGGGTGGCCGCCCTCCGGTCGTACTACGTGCTGCGACTGTCAGCCGGTGTAGGGGCCGTAGTCGTAGTCGTCCAGCGGGACAGCCTGGCCGGAGCCGGTGCCGAAGGGCGAGTAGTCGATGTCGTCGTAGCCGACGGCCGAGTACATCGCGGCCTTGGCCTCCTCGGTGGGCTCCACCCGGATGTTGCGGTAGCGGGGCAGACCCGTACCGGCCGGGATGAGCTTGCCGAGGATGACGTTCTCCTTCAGGCCCAGCAGCGGGTCCGACTTGGCGTGGATCGCCGCGTCGGTGAGCACCCGGGTCGTCTCCTGGAAGGAGGCGGCCGACAGCCAGGACTCGGTCGCCAGCGAGGCCTTGGTGATACCCATCAGCTGCGGACGGCCGGAGGCGGGCTGGCCGCTCTCGGACACCACACGACGGTTCTCGGTCTCGAAGCGGCCGCGCTCGACCAGCTCGCCGGGCAGCAGCTCGGCGTCGCCGGACTCGATGATCGTGACCCGGCGGAGCATCTGCCGGATGATGATCTCGATGTGCTTGTCGTGGATCGACACACCCTGCGAGTTGTAGACCTTCTGGACCTCGGCCACCAGGTGGATCTGGACGGCACGCTGGCCCAGGATGCGCAGGACGTCGTGCGGGTTGACGGTACCGGCGGTCAGCTGCTGGCCGACCTCCACCCGCTCGCCCTCGGACACCCGCAGCTTGACGCGCTTGGAGACCGGGTAGGCGATCTCCTCGCTGCCGTCGTCCGGGGTGACCACGAGCTTGCGGGTCTTCTCGGTGTCCTCGATCCGGACCCGGCCCTCGGCCTCGCTGATCGGGGCCACACCACGCGGGTTGCGGGCCTCGAACAGCTCGACCACACGCGGCAGACCCTGGGTGATGTCGTCACCGGCCACACCACCGGTGTGGAAGGTACGCATCGTCAGCTGGGTGCCGGGCTCACCGATGGACTGGGCGGCGATGATGCCGACCGCCTCACCGATGTCGACCAGCTTGCCGGTGGCCAGCGAGCGGCCGTAGCACATGGCGCAGGTGCCGACGGCGGACTCGCAGGTCAGGATCGAGCGGGTCTTGACCTCGGAGATGCCGCGGCGGATCAGCTCGTCGATCAGCACGTCGCCCAGGTCGGTGTTGGCCGGGGCCAGCACCTCGCCGTCGACGACGATGTCCTCGGCGAGCGCACGGGCGTAGACGCTGGTCTCGACGTCCTCCGCCTTGCGCAGCACGCCGTCCGAGCCCACGGTGCCGATCGGCAGCTTGAGGCCGCGCTCGGTGCCGCAGTCCTCCTCGCGAATGATGACGTCCTGGGAGACGTCGACCAGACGACGGGTGAGGTAGCCGGAGTCGGCGGTACGCAGGGCGGTGTCGGCCAGACCCTTACGGGCACCGTGGGTGGAGATGAAGTACTCCAGCACGGAGAGGCCCTCACGGAACGACGCCTTGATGGGTCGCGCGATGGTCTCGTTCTTGGCGTTCGACACCAGACCGCGCATACCGGCGATCTGACGCATCTGCATCATGTTTCCGCGAGCCCCGGAGTCCACCATCATGAAGATGGGGTTGGTCTTCGGGAAGTTCGCGTTCATGGCGTCGGCGACCTCGTTGGTCGCCTTGGTCCAGATCGCCACGAGCTCCTGCTGGCGCTCGTCCTTGGTGATCAGACCGCGCTCGTACTGCTTCTGGACCTTCTCGGCCTGCGCCTCGTAGCCCTCGAGGATCTGGGGCTTGTTCGGCGGGACCACGACGTCCGAGATGGAGACGGTGACGCCCGAGCGGGTGGCCCAGTGGAAACCGGCCGCCTTCAGGTTGTCCAGGGTCGCCGCCACGACGACCTTGGGGTAGCGCTCGGCGAGGTCGTTGACGATCGCCGAGAGCTGCTTCTTGTTGATCTCGTCCTCGACGAACGGGTAGTCCTCGGGCAGCAGCTCGTTGAAGAGCGCGCGGCCCAGGGTGGTGCGCAGTCGCAGCTGCTCACCCTCCTGCCAGGTCGGCTTCCCGTCCTCGTCCACCGGCGCGGTCCAGCCGCGCGGCGGCACGGTGCCCAGCGGCAGCCGCAGGTCGATCTCGGCCTGCAGGTCCAGGGTCTTGGCGTCGAAGGCCATCACGGCCTCCGGCGTCGAACCGAACGCCCGGCCCACGCCGCGGAGGGTCTCCGGGTCACGGGTCGAGGTCAGGAAGAACAGACCCAGCACCATGTCCTGGGTCGGCATGGTGACGGGACGACCGTCGGCCGGCTTCAGGATGTTGTTGGAGGACAGCATCAGGATGCGGGCCTCGGCCTGCGCCTCCGCGGACAGCGGAAGGTGCACGGCCATCTGGTCACCGTCGAAGTCCGCGTTGAACGCGGTGCAGACGAGCGGGTGGATCTGGATGGCCTTGCCCTCGACCAGCTGCGGCTCGAAGGCCTGGATGCCGAGGCGGTGCAGCGTGGGCGCACGGTTCAGCAGCACCGGGTGCTCGGCGATGACCTCTTCGAGGACGTCCCAGACCACCGGGCGGGCGCGCTCGACCATGCGCTTGGCCGACTTGATGTTCTGCGCGTGGTTCAGGTCCACCAGGCGCTTCATCACGAACGGCTTGAAGAGCTCCAGCGCCATGGCCTTGGGCAGGCCGCACTGGTGCAGCTTGAGCTGCGGGCCGACGACGATGACCGAACGGGCCGAGTAGTCGACTCGCTTGCCGAGCAGGTTCTGGCGGAAACGACCCTGCTTGCCCTTGAGCATGTCGCTCAGGGACTTCAGCGGGCGGTTGCCCGGACCGGTGACCGGACGGCCACGGCGGCCGTTGTCGAACAGCGCGTCCACGGCCTCCTGAAGCATGCGCTTCTCGTTGTTGACGATGATCTCGGGCGCGCCGAGGTCGAGGAGCCGCTTGAGGCGGTTGTTGCGGTTGATCACGCGGCGGTACAGGTCGTTCAGGTCGGAGGTCGCGAAGCGGCCACCGTCCAGCTGCACCATCGGACGCAGGTCCGGCGGGATCACCGGCACGCAGTCCAGCACCATGCCCGAGGGCTTGTTGGTGGTCTGCAGGAACGCGGAGACGACCTTGAGGCGCTTGAGCGCACGGGTCTTCTTCTGGCCCTTGCCGGTCTTGATGATCTCGCGGAGGCGCTCGGCCTCCTCCTCCAGGTCGAAGGTCTCCAGGCGCTTCTGCAGCGCCGCGGCTCCCATCGATCCGGAGAAGTAGGTGCCGAAGCGGTCCCGCAGCTCGCGGTAGAGCAGCTCGTCACCCTCCAGGTCCTGGACCTTGAGGGACTTGAAGCGGGCCCACACCTCGTCCAGACGGTCCAGCTCGCGCTGGGCCCGGTCACGGAGCTGCTTCATCTCGCGCTCGGCGCCTTCGCGCACCTTGCGGCGCACGTCCGCCTTGGCACCCTCGGCCTCGAGCTCGGCCAGGTCGCCCTCGAGCTTCTTGGCGCGGGTCTCCAGGTCGGCGTCGCGGCGCTGCTCGATCTGCTGGCGCTCGACGGAGACCTGGGCCTCCAGCGAGGACAGGTCACGGGTGCGGCGCTCGTCGTCCACCCACGTGATCATGTAGGCGGCGAAGTAGATGACCTTCTCGAGGTCCTTGGGGGCAAGGTCCAGGAGGTAGCCCAGACGTGACGGCACGCCCTTGAAGTACCAGATGTGCGTGACGGGGGCGGCCAGCTCGATGTGGCCCATCCGCTCACGACGCACCTTGGCGCGAGTGACCTCGACGCCGCAGCGCTCACAGATGATGCCCTTGAAGCGGACGCGCTTGTACTTGCCGCAGTAGCACTCCCAGTCCCGGGTGGGGCCGAAGATCTTCTCGCAGAAGAGCCCGTCCTTTTCCGGCTTGAGGGTGCGGTAGTTGATGGTCTCGGGCTTCTTGACCTCGCCGTGGGACCACTGACGGATGTCGTCAGCGGTCGCCAGGCCGATTCGCAGTTCATCGAAGAAGTTGACGTCGAGCACGGGTCGTCAATCCCACCTTCGGGGTCGAAGTCTTACATCTGGTCTGAGGGGGTCCTGGGGGCGGCGGGCCGGCGCTGGTTGGACAGCGCCGACCCGGACCCTCGTCAGACCTCTTCGACGCTGCTCGGCTCTCGCCGGGACAGGTCGATACCGAGCTCCTCCGCGGCGCGGAACACGTCCTCGTCGGAGTCACGCATCTCGATGGACATGCCGTCCGAGGACAGCACCTCCACGTTCAGGCAGAGCGACTGCATCTCCTTGATGAGCACCTTGAAGGACTCGGGGATGCCGGGCTCGGGGATGTTCTCGCCCTTGACGATGGCCTCGTAGACCTTCACGCGGCCGAGAACGTCGTCGGACTTGATGGTGAGCAGTTCCTGGAGGGCGTAGGCGGCGCCGTACGCCTCCAGCGCCCACACCTCCATCTCACCGAAGCGCTGACCACCGAACTGCGCCTTACCACCCAGCGGCTGCTGGGTGATCATGGAGTACGGACCGGTCGAACGGGCGTGCAGCTTGTCGTCGACCAGGTGGTGCAGCTTGAGGATGTACATGTAGCCGATCGAGATCGGCATCGGGAACGGCTCACCGGAGCGGCCGTCGAACAGCCGCGCCTTGCCGGAGGAGCCGACCAGACGGTCGCCGTCCCGGGTGAGCGTGGTGTGGTCCAGCAGACCGGTGATCTCGTCCTCACGGGCGCCGTCGAAGACCGGGGTGGCGAGGTTGGTGCCACCGATGGCCTTGTCGGCCCCGATCTTCTGCAGCCGGCGGGCCCACTCCTCGGCGATGCCCGAGACGTCCCAGCCGGTCTTGGCGAGCCAGCCGAGGTGGGTCTCCAGCACCTGTCCCGGGTTCATCCGGGACGGGACGCCGAGCGGGTTGAGCACGATGTCGACCGGGGTGCCGTCCTCGAGGAAGGGCATGTCCTCGACCGGGAGGATCTTGGAGATGACACCCTTGTTGCCGTGCCGGCCGGCCAGCTTGTCACCGTTGGTGATCTTGCGCTTCTGGGCCACGTAGACCCGGACCAGCTGGTTGACGCCGGGCGGCAGCTCGTCGCCCTCCTCGCGGTCGAAGACGCGGACGCCGATGACCTTGCCCTGCTCACCGTGCGGCACCTTCAGCGAGGTGTCGCGGACCTCACGGGCCTTCTCACCGAAGATGGCGCGCAGCAGGCGCTCCTCCGGGGTCAGCTCGGTCTCGCCCTTGGGCGTGACCTTGCCGACCAGGATGTCACCGGTGGTGACATCGGCGCCGATGCGGATGATCCCGCGCTCGTCCAGGTCCGCCAGGACCTCCTCGGAGACGTTCGGGATGTCCCGGGTGATCTCCTCCGGACCCAGCTTGGTGTCACGGGCGTCGACCTCGTGCTCCTCGATGTGGATCGAGGAGAGGACGTCGTCCTGCACGAGGCGCTGCGACAGGATGATCGCGTCCTCGTAGTTGTGACCCTCCCAGGGCATGAACGCCACGAGCAGGTTCTTGCCGAGGGCCATCTCGCCCTCGTCGGTGCAGGGACCGTCGGCCAGCACCTGCCCGACCTCGATCCGCGCGCCCTCGTCCACGACGACCTTCTGGTTGAAGGAGGTGCCCTGGTTGGAGCGGGTGAACTTGGCCACGCGGTACGTGGTGTAGGTGCCGTCGTCGTTGGCCACCGTGACGTAGTCGGCGGAGACCTCCTGGACCACACCGGACTTCTCGGCGGCGATGACATCGGCGGCGTCGACCGCGGCGCGGTACTCCATGCCGGTGCCGACCAGCGGGGCCTCGCTCTTCAGCAGCGGCACCGCCTGACGCATCATGTTCGCGCCCATCAGGGCGCGGTTGGCGTCGTCGTGCTCCAGGAAGGGGATCATCGCGGTGGCGACGGACACCATCTGGCGCGGCGAGACGTCCATGTAGTCGATCTCGACACCGGGGATGTAGTCGATCTCGCCGCCACGGCGGCGGACCAGCACACGGCCCTCGGCGAAGTGGTTGTCATCGGTCAGCGGCGCGTTGGCCTGGGCGATGACGAACCGGTCCTCCTCGTCCGCGGTGAGGTAGTCGATGCTGTCGGTGACGACACCATCGGTGACCCTGCGGTACGGGGTCTCCACGAAGCCGAAGGCGTTGACCCGGCCGTAGGAGGCGAGCGAACCGATCAGACCGATGTTCGGTCCTTCCGGGGTCTCGATCGGGCACATGCGTCCGTAGTGGGACGGGTGCACGTCACGGACCTCGAAGCCGGCCCGCTCACGGGACAGACCACCGGGGCCCAGCGCGGACAGACGACGCTTGTGGGTCAGCCCCGACAGCGGGTTCGTCTGGTCCATGAACTGGGACAGCTGGCTGGTGCCGAAGAACTCCTTGATGGAGGCGACGACCGGCCGGATGTTGATCAGCGTCTGCGGCGTGATGGCCTCGACGTCCTGGGTGGTCATGCGCTCGCGCACGACCCGCTCCATACGGGCGAGACCCGTACGGACCTGGTTCTGGATCAGCTCGCCCACGTTGCGCAGGCGACGGTTGCCGAAGTGGTCGATGTCGTCGTCCTCGACGACGATCGTGCTGCCGTTCGGGGCGACCGTCTCGGTCTCACCGGCGTGCAGCTGGACCAGGTACTTGATCGTGGCAAGGATGTCGTCCGTGGTGAGGACGCCGCCGTCGAGCGGCTGCTCCACGCCGAGCTTCTTGTTGATCTTGTACCGGCCGACCTTGGCGAGGTCGTAGCGCTTCGGGTTGAAGTAGAGGTTCTCCAGAAGCGTCTGCGCGGCCTCGCGGGTCGGCGGCTCGCCCGGACGCAGCTTGCGGTAGATGTCGAGCAGCGCGTCGTCCTGGCCCTGGGTGTGGTCCTTCTCCAGGGTGGCGCGCATCGACTCGTACTGGCCGAACTCCTCCAGGATCTGCTCGGAGGTCCAGCCGAGGGCCTTCAGTAGCACCGTGACCGACTGCTTGCGCTTGCGGTCGATGCGGACACCGACCATGTCGCGCTTGTCGATCTCGAGCTCGAGCCAGGCACCACGGGACGGGATGACCTTGGCGGAGTAGATGTCCTTGTCGGACGTCTTGTCCAGGGTGGTGTCGAAGTAGACGCCCGGGGAGCGCACCAGCTGCGAGACGACGACACGCTCGGTGCCGTTGATCACGAAGGTGCCCTTGTGGGTCATGAGCGGGAAGTCGCCCATGAAGACCGTCTGCGACTTGATCTCGCCGGTCTCGTTGTTGGTGAACTCGGCGGTGACGAAGAGCGGGGCCGCGAAGGTGAAGTCGCGGTCCTTGCACTCGTCGATCGAGTTCTTGGGGGGCTCGAAGCGGTGGTCGCGGAAGGTCAGCGACATCGAACCGGAGAAGTCCTCGATCGGGGAGATCTCCTCGAAGATCTCCTCCAGGCCGGACTTCTGCGGGACGTCGTGTCCTTCTGCGAGCGACGCCTCGACCCTGTCCTTCCACGCCTGATTGCCGAGGAGCCAGTCGAAGCTCTCGGTCTGCAGGGCGAGGAGGTTGGGAACCTCGAGGGGCTCACGAATCTTCGCGAAGGAAATACGGAGCGGTGCGGTGGATGCGGAGTTGTTCGAGGCGTTGCGCGAGGCGGCCAAGAGGGGGTCCTTCCGAGGGCTCGGACTCACTACGCGCGTACCGGGCCCACCCGTCGCACGGGTAGCATCCGCGCTTCCACACGAGCTCAGGGGCCTGGACGTTTCTCCAGGTCGGAGCCAGTGCGCAAACGGGGTGCCACCCCTGGTCGGGGCAGTGCGTACTCCGGGGGTCGAGTCACGGAGCAGCTAAAAGGCAGCGCAAAGGGACAGTGTAGCCAGACGGCACACTGCTGTCCAGTCCGGATTCGGAGACCGAATCGTCGAACTCCCTACCTCGCGGTGCGACCCCCTGTCGAGGGCGCCCCTGGGGCGGTTACTGCCTACTGGGTGTGTATTCCCCACCACACCCCGGTTCCATGCCTGGAACCTGAGATTTGCTCGCTGCCGTGCCGCTGTCATGCCGCTGCCGTGCTCGCCGCGCTGCCTGCCACGACCTCCCGGCGGAGGTACAACCTCGCGTCCTGAGAATTGCGCGCCGCGTGCGGTTCGTCAAGGGCGAGCCCCCGGTGAACCCCTCCGAGGACTCCTCCCGGAACCCGGCCGGGAGAGCTCCCGTCCGCCCCTGGGGCCGGCGGTCGGGCCGGGCGACTGCCCTGGTGGGGTGGTCGCACGGCGACCGCTGTGGCGGCGCCGGAAGTGGACCCGGACGCCTGCGGCGCCCGCTGCGGACAGGTCGTACCCGCAGCGACGACGATCACCATACTCGCCCTCGGGGGCGCTGGGGAGCACCTCGGCGACAGAAGTGGCGAATCGTCATAGATCGGACAGCAGTGGCCGGATGGACCCGGCAAACAAAAAACCGAGGTGCTCACCCGTACGGGTGAGCACCTCGGTTCAGAGGTTCGTACCGGCCTCACGGCCGGCAGGCGAACCGCCAGTCGGTAACCGGAGTTACTTGACGGTGACGGAAGCGCCGGCAGCCTCGAGAGCAGCCTTGGCCTTCTCGGCCGCGTCCTTGGCAACCTTCTCCAGGACGGTGGCGGGCACGCCGTCAACGAGGTCCTTGGCCTCCTTCAGGCCGAGGGAGGTGAGGGCGCGCACCTCCTTGATGACCTGGATCTTCTTGTCACCGGAGGCGGTGAGGACGACGTCGAACTCGTCCTGCTCCTCGACGGCCTCGACGGCGGCAGCAGCGCCACCACCGGCGGCGACGGCCACGGGGGCGGCAGCCTTGACGTCGAACTTCTCCTCGAACGCCTTCACGAACTCGGAGAGCTCGATGAGGGTGAGCTCGGCGAACTGCTCGAGCAGCTCTTCCTGGGACAGCTTCGCCATGATGGCGTCCTTCCACTATTTCGGCAGGTGCCGGATGTACGGATAGGCGGGCGTACGGGCCCGCTGCAAGGCAGGAGACGACGGAGTGGTTACTCCGCCACCTCGTCCTCGGCGGCGGGAGCCGGCGTACCGGCACCGCCCTGCTCGACCTTGGCCCGGAGAGCTTCCGCGGTGCGGGCGAACTCCGTGAGGGGAGCCTGGAAGGTGGCGGCGGCCTTGGCCATCGACGCCTTCAGGCCACCGGCCAGCTTGGCGAGCAGCACCTCGCGGGACTCGAGGTCCGCGAGCTTCTTGATGTCATCGGCGGACAGCGCCTTACCGTCAAGGACACCGCCCTTGATGATCAGCGCAGGGTTGTCCTTGGCGAAGTCACGCAGAGCCTTCGCCGACTCCACCGGGTCACCGGCGACGAAGGCGACAGCCGTCGGACCCGAGAACAGGTCGTCGAGCTCAGAGATCCCGGCCTCGTTGGCCGCGATCTTGGTCAGCGTGTTCTTCACCACGGCGTAATTGGCGTTGTCGCCGAGCGAGCGACGCAGCGTCTTCAGCTGCGCCACGGTCAGACCGCGGTACTCGGTCAGCACCGCCGCGTTGGAGCCACGGAACTTGTCCGTCAGCTCTGCGACAGCGGCAGCCTTGTCGGGCCTTGCCATAGGCTTACGCCTCCTTCCGTGATGTCGATGCGTGGCCGACCGTTGAGTCGACCTGCTACGCCCATACCGCCGGAAGAAAGTGTTCGAGAAAAACAGAACGGCCCCGGCGCAGGCGCACGGGGCTTCACATGCTCAACGGCGGCCATGCCTGACGGCATGCATCCGGAGCGCGATTGTCCTCATCCATCCTGCGCGGGTCGTCCGCATTCGCGGAGCCTTCGGTCCTCGCGTCCTCCCCTTGCAGGGCACGCGACAACAACCAGCGGTCTGTGGCAAGGACCAAGGTACGTGATGAGGCGCCCGGCGGGCAAATCGCCCACCGGGCGGGGCCGGGCGGGGCCCCGGCACCTGCTACTTGCTGAGCGAAGCCAGGTCCTCGGTGTCACTGGCCGGGGGTGCGGTGATCGTCACCGGGGTGTTGCTGAAGTCGGAGTAGTGGATGGTGATGTCCATCGTGCCCTGCGACGTCGTGGCGGTCTCGTGGACCTTCACCGGGAGACTCTGGTCGTTGACCCACATGTCCACGGTCTCGGTGGTCATCCCGCTCTTGGCCGCCTGGTCGGCGATGGCCTTGAGGCCCGGGTCCGAGGAGACCAGCTTCTTCACGTCGACCGTGCCGGAGTAGTGCGTGGTGGACACGCCGTCCACGGTCTCCGTGCCGACGCGCCTGATGTCGCCGGAGGAGGTGAGCAGCTTGACCGAGGTGGACGGGTCCTGGCTGCCGCTCCTGTTGATGCTGTCGGCGAGGGCTTTGCCCCCGGCGCCCAGCTCCGAGAAATCGATCTTCAGCCAGTGCTTGCCGCCGAACTCCTTCGCCCCGGTGGCACCCATGTTGACGTACTCGGTGGTACCGGACATCAGCAGGCGCATGGTGCCGGGCAACTGAGGATTGGTCATGGTCGCGTCCAGGGCCACCGGCTTGTAGGACACCGTGCCGTTCATGGTGGACGTGCCGACCTTGGGTATCACCATCGTCATGTTCATCTTGGCGGCGCTGAAGCTCGAGGTCTTCTTCGTCGTCAGCGACAGCGCGTCAGCGACGCTGACCACGGCCGACTTGGCGCCGCTGACGCCCTTGGAGGCGGCGTCGGACGCCGTCTTCGCGGTCGAGCCGGAACAGGCGGTCAGGGCGGTGAGCGCGGTCAGCGCCACACCGGCGGTGGTGGTGAGACGGAGCGCACGGGTACGGCGCATGTGAGTTCCCCCTGTGGTTCGTACGAGATCTGCGAGGAGACGCTACACCTGGGGACCGACACGACGACGGGCCGGTTCCCCTTCCGTTGCGGAAGCGGAACCGGCCCGTCGTATCGCTACTGCGACCTGGCCGAGCTGATCGGAGATCAGACCGAGGCCGGGTCCTCCTCGACGAGGAGGTTGCGGGTGCGGCTCGGGTCGACCTGGATGCCGGGGCCGATCGTGGTGCTGATCGCGACCTTCTTGATGTACCGGCCCTTGGAGGCGGACGGCTTGGCGCGGAGCACCTCGTCCAGGGCGGCGGCGTAGTTCTCGACCAGCTTCTCGGTGTCGAAGGACACCTTGCCGATGATCAGGTGCAGGTTCGAGTGCTTGTCGACGCGGAACTCGATCTTGCCGCCCTTGATCTCGGTCACGGCCTTGGCCACGTCCGGGGTCACGGTGCCGGTCTTCGGGTTCGGCATCAGGCCGCGGGGGCCGAGCACGCGGCCCAGACGACCGACCTTGCCCATGAGGTCCGGGGTGGACACGACGGCGTCGAAGTCCAGGCGGCCCTTGGCGACCTCGTCGATCAGCTCGTCGGCGCCGACGATGTCGGCGCCCGCAGCACGCGCGGCCTCGGCGCGGTCACCGGTCGCGAAGACCAGGACCCGGGCGGTCTTGCCGGTGCCGTGCGGGAGGTTGACGGTGCTGCGGACCATCTGGTCGGCCTTGCGCGGGTCGACACCCAGACGCATGGCGACCTCGACGGTGCCGTCGAACTTGGAGGTGGAGGTCTCCTTGGCGAGGCGGATGGCCTCGAGGGGGGCGTACAGACGCTCGCGGTCGATCTTCTCCGCCGCGGCGTTCAGAGCCTTGCTGCGCTTCACTGCTGCTCCTGTGGATAAAAGACGTGGAGTTGTGGTGGCTGCGGGCCGCGCTCGGCCCTACCACGAACCGTTCCGGTGCTGAGGGGTACTCAGCCCTCGACGGTGATGCCCATCGAACGGGCGGTGCCCGCGATGATCTTGTCGGCCTGCTCCAGGGAGTTGGCGTTCAGGTCGGGCAGCTTGGTGGTCGCGATCTCGCGGACCTGGGCAGCCGTGATCTTGGCGACCTTGGTCTTGTGCGGCTCGCCGGAGCCCTTCTCCACGCCCGCGGCCTTGAGGATCAGCTTGGCGGCCGGCGGAGTCTTGGTGATGAAGGTGAAGGAACGGTCTTCGTAGACCGTGATCTCCACCGGCACGACCATGCCACGCTGCGACTCGGTCGCGGCGTTGTAGGCCTTGCAGAACTCCATGATGTTGACGCCGTGCTGACCCAGGGCAGGGCCGACGGGCGGCGCGGGGTTGGCCGCACCGGCGTTGATCTGGAGCTTGATAAGCCCCGTGACCTTCTTCTTCTTGGGAGGCATGCTCTCTCCGGGTCCTTACGAGAGGTGTTCCCGACCGGCGTGCGGAAGCACGACGGCGGGGCCTTGGGTTTCCGTGTGGCTTCTCGCCGACCGAACGGTCCGGCTCTGCGCACACATCGAACCAGGATAGCCCGAAAGGGGCAGCGATCCTAAATCACGGTCCCGGGGGTGGATCCGGGGACGGATCCACCGGGGATTCGGCCCCGGTCGGCGGTGCCTGCGGGCTGGCCGCCGGCCGCGAGCCGGCGCGCCGGTTGCCGAGGATCCCCAGCAGTACCGCGGCCCCGCCGGCCGCCGCGGCGGCCGCGCCCGCCACCGCCTGGACCGGACCGGGCAGACCGCTGTCCTGGAGCGGGCCGCCCGAGCCGCGCACGATTCGGCCGCCGGGGGGCACCCCGGGTCGGTAGGCGACCGGGTCGGGGCCGGTTTCAAGGGTACGGAGGTCGCGGAGCTGCTGGCGGAGCACCGGGACGGTGTCCTGGAACCCGGTGATCCGCAGGGCGATCCCCAGCTCCGCGTCCACCAGCAGTTCCATCCTGTCGCAGAACGCCAGGAACGGGGACGGGCGGACCCCGTTCCTGTTCCTGGCGTTGATCCGCAGGGCCGGCCTGCCCAGGAACCCGACCCGGCTGTCGGCGACGAGATCCAGCAGGAGCAGCCAGGAGAGGTCGAGCCCCTGCCCGGGAACGAGCTCCGGCGGCTGCGGAGCGACCGTCACCAGGCGGTCGGGGAAGAGGCGGTAGCCGGTCCCGCCGTCGCAGGCGAGCACCGCGGGATTCTTGCCGGGGAGTCCGCGCAGCAGTTCCACGCGGTAATGGAGCAGATCGCCGAAGAGCAGCCGGAAGGACTGGTGGACCCGGCCCGGGGCGTTGTCCAGCAGCGCCCGCAGCACCGCCTCCGGGGCCAGCGCCGACACCAGGGGGTTGCCGCCGACGGTCCCGGCCAGGGCCCCGGTGTCCATCCAGTGGTGCACGTCCGCGGTGAACGCCGGGCCGCCCCGGCCGCTGCGGTGGAGCAGCCGGGCGAGCTCGGCGTCCGACGGGAGCGGGTCGGCGACCTGCCGGACCGGGGTGTCCTCGGTGAACCAGGGTTCGTCGTCCTCGGGCGGGGCCAGCGGACGGGCCGTTCGGAGCCGGAACGCGGCTCGGACCGCCTCGCCGAGCACCGCGTCCACCCCGTGGGCGACCGAGCGCACCCGGGCAGGGACCTCGAAGTCCAGGCCGGCATCGTCCGACGGGGGCGGCCCCACCGGGTGGGCGGCTTTCACCAGCGACGGGGAGAGGGCGAGGCCGGTCAGTTCGTCGGTGCGGTAGGGCTCGCCCTCGGCGTGGTCGGTGCGGCGCAGCAGGATGCCCAGTTCCGCGTCCACCAGGACGTCGATCCGGTCGACCAGGTCGGAGAAGGCCGGAGGCCCCGCCGGGGCGACGACGGGCCGCGGGGTCGCCGTCACGGCGACGGCCGACCGGTCCTCGACGACGGCGCTGCCGGTGACCGCCAGCTCGAAGCCGACCAGCAGCCAACCGGGGTCGAGCAGCTCGCGCAGCGGCTCGGGGCTGTCCGGCGGCAGCGGTCCCGGTTCGGCCCGGAAGACGGTCCGGGTCTCCGGGCTCCGGCCGGGATCCGGGTCCACTGCCTCGTCGTCGGCCTCGTCGCCGCCGAACGCCTGTGCCACCAGCCGTCCGACCAGGCCCGGGCTGTCGCCGACCAGCTTGGCCCTGGCCTGCTGGAGCGAGTCGTGCAGCAGCCGCAGCTCGACCGCGCGGTCCCTGCGGCTCAGCAGGGTGCCGGTGATCACGGCCCCGTGGGCGCTCCCCGAGGCGCGGTGGAGCAGAGCGACGGCGTCGATCGGATCCGTGGGGTCCATGGCCGGGGGCCTACCCATGCGCGAGGGCCCCGTACCTTCGCGGTACGGGGCCCTCGCGGCTGCTGCCGCCTGCTGATCGCTCGTTCGTGTCAGTCGTTCTTGGCGATCTGGTCGAAGGAGAGCTCGACCGGGGTCTCCCGGCCGAAGATCTCGACCAGGCCCTTGACCTTCTTGGAGTCCGGGTTGATCTCGTTGATCGTCGCCTGGAGGGTGGCGAAGGGGCCGTCGGTGACCGTGACCGAGTCGCCGACCTCGAAGTCCAGGACCTGGATCTCGGAGGAGTTGACCTGCACCGGCCGGCCAGCCTCACGGGCGGCGGCGCGCTCGACCTCGGGGGCGAGCATCTTGACGACCTCGTCCAGGGTCAGCGGGTACGGGTCGTAGGCGTTGCCGACGAAGCCGGTGACACCGGGGGTGTTGCGGACCACGCCCCAGGACTCGTTGGTGAGGTCCATGCGCACCAGCACGTAGCCGGGGAGCTTGTTCTGGCGAGTCGTCTTGCGCTCGCCGTTCTTGATCTGGACGACCTCTTCCTGGGGCACCTCGGCCTGGTAGATGTAGTCCTCGACGTTGAGCGAGACGGCGCGCTGCTCCAGGTTGGACTTAACCCGGTTCTCGTAGCCGGCGTAGGTGTGGATGACGTACCACTCGCCGGGGGCGGTGCGCAGCTCCTCGCGGAACGCGACGATCGGGTCGACGTCCACGTCGACCTCGGCTTCGGCCTCCTCGGCCGATTCGAGGGCCTCGGACTCGTCGGCGGTGACCACGGTCAGCGCCTCCTCCTCGGCGGACTCGCCGGCGGCGGCGTCGGCAGCCTCGACCTCGTCCTCGTCACCATCGACGTTCTCGATGATCTGCTCGGCGGAGTCGTCGGCCTCGGCCCACGCAGACGCGTCCTGCTCCGCAACGCCGGCCGACTCGACGGCTTCGTCAGCCTCGGGGGCCTGCGCTGCGTCGTACAGGTGGGACTCAGACACGTTGGCTGCTTCTTCCTGGAGATGAAGGGTGGGACGGTACCGGACCGTCCACAGGGAGAAGCAGGGCTTGGCTGCGGGCGGCTCGGATACTCAACGATACCGACACAACGGTAGCGGAGCGCCCGGACCGGGTTGTCCCACGAGGGCTCGGACCGGGCCGACCCGGTCCGCTACGAGCGCCGATCAGGCGAAGATGAGCTTGGCGAGCGCCGCGAAGCCGGTGTCCAGGCCGTACACCAGGGCCATGATCACCACGACGAAGACCACGACGACCGTCGTGTACGTGGTGAGGTCATTGCGGCTCGGCCAGACGACCTTGCGCAGCTCGGCGATGATCTGCCGGTAGAAGAGCGCGATCCGGGCGAAGATGTTGGGGCGGTCCCCACGCTTCTTCTTGCCGTCCTTGCCTGCTGACCTGTTGGCACGCTTGCGGTCACGGCGGGACAGAGTCTCGCTCTGTTCGTCCGCCGCGTTACCACTGTCAGGTGTCGCGGTGGAGCCCACGGTCTCCGTCACTCGTCCCTCACCTGAATCCGGGTACCTGTTGCGAGAACCGCAGTGCTTGCGGCCTCGGGAATGCAGTGCTGACGGTACCGCCTGTCGCCGTCAGGCAACAGGGCGGACAGCAGGGCCGGAGGGACTTGAACCCCCAACCGCCGGTTTTGGAGACCGGTGCTCTACCAATTGAGCTACGACCCTTTGAATCCGCAGCCACGGATTCGCGAGGCCCAACCTACCGTATCGGGGCTGCCGCGCGGTGAACGCTGCACCCTGAGCCTTCGGGCGGGACCATCGAGGCTTGAGTGTAGGGGGTGGAACGGTGATTGGTCGAATGGGTAGGCCCCGCTGATCTGCGGCGGCTGCCGGGACCGTGGGCCGATCGGGGCCGAAGCGCCGCTGCTGGGAGCGTCGGCGACGCTGCGAGCGGCGGAGGGAGCGGCGGTGCGGGGCGCATCCGCCGGGTGAAACCTCGATGCCCGGGCGGCGCGGCTTCTGGGACCATGCAGGCATGAGCGCTGCGTTTCCCCACCCAGACCCCAGCATCCGCCCGGCCGACCGTCGGGTCTCGGCCCGCATCGGCGCCATCGCGGAGTCCGCGACCCTCGCCGTCGACGCCAAGGCCAAGGCCCTCAAGGCCGCCGGGCGCCCGGTGATCGGCTTCGGCGCCGGCGAGCCCGACTTCCCGACGCCCGGCTACATCGTGGACGCGGCGGTGGCCGCCTGCCGCGACCCCAAGAACCACCGCTACACCCCGGCCGGCGGGCTGCCCGAGCTCAAGGCCGCCATCGCGGCGAAGACGCTGCGGGACTCCGGCTGGGCCGTCGAGGCCTCGCAGGTGCTGGTGACCAACGGCGGCAAGCAGGCCATCTACGAGGCCTTCGCCGCGATCCTGGACCCGGGCGACGAGGTGATCGTGCCCGCGCCGTACTGGACCACCTACCCGGAGTCGATCCAGCTGGCGGGCGGGGTCGCGGTGGAGGTGGTCGCCGACGAGACCACCGGCTACAAGGTCTCGGTGCAGCAGCTGGAGGCGGCGCGCACCGAGAACACCAAGGTGCTGCTGTTCGTCTCGCCCTCCAACCCGACCGGCGCCGTCTACACCCGCGCCGAGGTGGAGGCGGTGGGCCGCTGGGCCGCCGAGCACGGGCTGTGGGTGCTGACCGACGAGATCTACGAACACCTGGTCTACGGGGACGCCGAGTTCGTCTCGCTGCCGGTGGCGGTGCCGGAGCTGGCCGACAAGTGCATCGTGGTCAACGGCGTCGCCAAGACCTACGCCATGACCGGCTGGCGGGTCGGCTGGGTGGTCGGCCCGCAGGACGTGATCAAGGCGGCGACCAACCTGCAGTCGCACGCGACCTCCAATGTGAGCAATGTCGCGCAGGTGGCGGCGCTGGCGGCGGTCTCCGGGGACCTGGCCGCGGTGGACGAGATGAAGACCGCCTTCGACCGGCGCCGGAAGACCATCGTGCGGATGCTGAACGAGATCCCCGGGGTGGTCTGCCCGGAGCCGGAGGGCGCGTTCTACGCCTACCCGTCGGTGAAGGGACTGCTGGGCAAGGAGATCCGGGGCCGGCGGGCGCAGTCGTCCGCGGAGCTGGCGGCGCTGATCCTGGACGAGGCCGAGGTCGCGGTGGTGCCCGGCGAGGCCTTCGGGACGCCGGGGTACCTACGGCTGTCCTACGCACTGGGCGACGACGACCTGGTCGAGGGCGTCTCCCGGCTGCAGAAGCTGCTGGGCGAGGCGCAGGACTGAAGTCGCTTCTCGGGGCCCGTCGGCCCGGCTCCGGCCCGGGCGGCGGGCCCTCGATTCACTCGATCGAGCGTCTTGACCAGGTTGTTTTCCACCATCAGGCTGAGTACGCAAAGATCTGTGGATGGAACAGGTACCCACCGCGCCGGCCCTCCGCGATGTTCGTCTGCTGCCCAAAGCCCATCTGCATCTGCACTTTACCGGCTCCATGCGTCCGGCCACGCTGTTGGAGCTCGCCGACAAGCACGGAGTGCACCTGCCCGAGGCATTGAGCTCCGGTACCCCGCCGAAGCTCAGGGCGACCGACGAACGCGGCTGGTTCCGGTTCCAGCGGCTCTACGACATGGCGCGGTCGGTGCTGCGCGACGAGGACGACATACGGCGCCTGGTGCTCGAGGCCGCCGAGGACGAACGGGCCGACGGCAGCGGCTGGTTGGAGATCCAGGTCGATCCGACCTCCTATGCGCCCAGGCTGGGCGGCCTGATCCCGGCTGTCGAACTGATCCTGGGGGCGATCGAGGACGCCTCCCGGGCCACCGGGGTCGGCATCAGGATCCTGATCGCCGCCAACCGGATGAAGCACCCGCTGGACGCCCGTACGCTGGCCCGGCTGGCGATCCGCTACGCCGACCGCGGCGTGGTCGGCTTCGGCCTGTCCAATGACGAACGGCGGGGAATGGCACGGGACTTCGACCGGGCCTTCGCCATCGCCCGGGAGGGCGGACTGCTGGCCGCACCGCACGGCGGCGAGCTGGCAGGCCCGGCCAGCGTCCGGGACTGCCTGGACGATCTGGGCGCGGGGCGGATCGGGCACGGGGTGCGCGCGGCCGAGGACCCGCGGTTGATGCAGCGGCTGGCGGACCGTCAGATCACCTGCGAGGTCTGCCCTGCGTCCAATGTGGCGCTGGGGGTGTACGAGAAGCCCGAGGACGTTCCGCTGCGCACCCTGTTCGAGGCCGGGGTGCCGATGGCGCTGGGGGCCGACGACCCGCTGCTGTTCGGTTCGCGGCTGGCCGAGCAGTACGAGTCGGCGCGGATGGTGCACGGCTTCAGCGACGCCGAGCTGGCCGAGCTCGCCCGGCAGTCGGTGCGCGCCTCGCGGGCGCCGGAGAAGGTGAAGCAGGAGCTGCTGGCCGGGGTGGACAGCTGGCTGGTGAGCTGAGGCCGTCCGCCGGGCCGCACCGCGGGCCGGGACGCCCCCGGCGGCTGAAGGGTTCCTAGAGCTCCACGCCCACCAGGACGGGCTCGTTGACCAGGGTGACGCCGAAGGCGGCCTGGACGCCGGTGCGGATCTCGCGGGCGAGGGCGAGCAGGTCCTCGGTGCTGGCCCGGCCGCGGTTGGTGAGGGCCAGGGTGTGCTTACCGGAGAGGCGGGCCGGGCCGGAGCCGTAGCCCTTGGCGAAGCCCGACTTCTCGATCAGCCAGGCGGCCGAGGTCTTGGTGCTGCCGTCCGCCGCCGGGTACGCCGGGAAGGCGGCGTCCGGGCCCAGCCGGTCCCGGACCCGGGCGGTGAAGGCGGCGAACTGCTCCGGGGCGAGAACGGGGTTGGTGAAGAAGGACCCCGCCGACCAGGTGTCGTGGTCGGACGGGTCCAGGACCATGCCCTTGCCCGAACGCAGTTTCAGGACCGCTTCACGCGCCGCGGTGAGTTCCACCCGCTCACCCGGCTCGACGCCCAGGGTGCGGGCCGCCTCGGCGTAGCGGACCGGGGTGGAGCGGCCTCCGGCGTCCTCCAGGGCGAAGCGGACCCGGAGCACCACATGGCGCTCCGGATCGGCCTTGAAGCGGCTGTGCCGGTAGGAGAAGTCGCAGTCGGCCCCGGCCAGGGTCACCACCCGGTCGGCGCTGCGGTCGAAGGCAACGACCTCGGTGATGGTGGCCGCGACCTCCTGGCCGTAGGCACCGACGTTCTGGACCGGCGTGGCGCCGACCGAGCCGGGGATGCCGGCCAGGAACTCGATGCCGGCCAGGCCGTGCCGGAGCACCGTCTCGTCGACCAGGTCGGCCCAGATCTCGCCGGCCGCCGCCTCCAGGACGGTCCCGTCCAGGCTGCGGCCGCGGGTCGCGATGTGGAGCACGGTGCCCTCGAAGCCCTTGTCGCCGATGACGAGGTTGCTCCCGCCGCCGAGGACCAGCAGCGGCTCACCGGACCGGTCCGCCTGCCGCACGGTCTCGACGACCTCGGCATCGGTGGTGGCGGTCACCAGCCTTCGGGCCGGGCCGCCGAGGCGGATGGTGGTCAGCTGGGCGAGGGGGGCGTCCTGGAGTTCCTGCACGGGACCACCCTAAGGGTGGACACGGCGGCGCCCGGCCCGCCCCGGGTGGGGTGGACCGGGCGCGGGCCGGGAGGGCCTGATCCCCGGGTGGCCAGGTGCCGGGTCAGGCGACCGGGCTGAGTGCGGGCGCGTCCTGTGCCGGGTCCGGCACCGGGGCGGCGTTCCGGCGCCACCGCGGGACGATCAGCGCCGAGACGGTCGCGGCGGCGATGGCGGCCGCGCCGACCCAGAGCGCCGGGGTCAGCCCGTCGGCGTAGCGCTGCGCGCTGCTGAAGTCGCCGCTGGCGGTGAAGACCGAGGTGAGCACGGCCACCCCGAGCGCTCCGCCGATCTCCCGGAAGGCGTTGTTCGCCCCCGAGGCGACCCCCTGCTCCTCCGGCTTCACGGATCCCATGAGCACGGTGGTGACCGGGGCGAAGAAGAGCGCCATGCCGACCCCGGAGAGCACCAGCGGGGGGATCTGCGAGCTGTAGTCGACGTGGGCCGCGACGATCAGGGCGAACCAGACCAGTCCGGCGGCCTGCAGGGCGAGCCCGGTGGCGATGATGATCCGTCCGCCGATCCGGTCGGCCAGCATCCCGGCGAGCGGGGCGACCACCATGGGCATCGCGGTCCAGGGCAGCATCCGGACGCCGGCCTCCATCGGGGTGTATCCCTGGGCGGTCTGCAGCCACTGGCTGAGCAGGAAGATCGAGCCGAACATCCCGACCGACATCAGCAGCGAGGCACCGTTCACCGCGGCGAAGGCGCGGTTGCGGAACAGCCGCATCGGCAGCAGCGGGGCGTCGGTGCGCAGCTCCCAGGCCACGAACGCGATCAGCAGCAGCACGCCGGCGACCAGGGCGGCCAGCACGGTGGAACTGGTCCAGCCGTCGGAGTTGCCGCGGATCAGGGCGAAGACGATGCCGAAGAGTCCGGCGCTGGCCAGCGCGGTGCCGGGGATGTCGAGCCGGCTGTTGGGGCCGCGGCTCTCGGTCAGCCGCAGCCGGGCCAGCGGCAGCAGGGCCAGTCCGATCGGGACGTTCAGGGCGAAGATCCACTGCCAGGAGAGGTGTTCGACCACGGTGCCGCCGATCAGCGGGCCCATCGCGACGGCCATGCCGTTGACTGCACCCCAGGCTCCGAAGGCCAGGCCGCGCCTGGCCGGTGGTACGGCCGAGGTGAGCAGGGTCAGGCTGACCGGGGTGAGCAGGGCTGCTCCCACCCCCTGGGCGGCCCGGGCGGCGATGAGTTCGCCGATCCCCGGTGCCAGCGCCGCGGCCAGCGAGGAGAGCGTGAAGAGGCTGAGTCCGACGGTGAAGAGGCGGCGGCGGCCGAAGCGGTCGCCCAGCGCGGCGCCCAGCATCAGCAGCACCGCGAAGGTGAGCGTGTAGGCGTTGACGGTCCACTCCAGGTCGGTGATGCCGCCGCCGAGGTGGGTCCGGATGGAGGGGAGGGCGGTGGTGACGACCAGGTTGTCCAGCGCGGCCATGAAGCCGGCCGTGCTGGTGATCACGAAGGCCCAGACTGCTGGGTTTCCCTTGCGCATGACGGTTCCCTTTGGTTGAGGCCCCCCGGCTCGGGGGGAACCTGATGAGTTATCGATCAATAACTTTCACGGGCAGAGAAAAGCGGCGCGAAGCGCACACCGCTCCGAACGGCTGCCGCCGGCTAGCACTCGCTGGACTCGAAGCCCTTCCAGATCCGGTGCTCCTGCGGAAAGCCCATCGCGACCAGCGCGTTGATCAGCATTCCTTCGGCGAAGAAGCCCGTGGTCTCCCCCGGGGTCATCCCGGCCGCGGCCGCCACCGAGTCCCAGAGGTCGACCCACATCGCCCGGACCGCCTCCCCCACCTCGGTGTCGCCCGCGGACTCGGCGGCGAAGGTGGAGACGTACATCTGCATCTGCATCAGCAGCCGGCTGCGGTCGGTGATCAGCTCGAAGTAGGCGAGCCCCATCGCCTCCCGGGCCTCCTTGCCCTCCAGGCCTTCGGCCGCCTTCAGGAAGGTCTCCCGGACGTCGTCCATGCAGCGCCGGACGGCGGCCTCGAACAGCGCCCGCTTGTTGGGGAAGAGCCGGAAGAGATAGGGCTGGGAGACGCCGACCCGAGTGGCGATCGCCTGGGTGGAGGTCCCGTTGTAGCCGCGCTCGGCAAACTCGATCATGGAGGCGCGGATGACGCTCTCGCGTCGCTCCTCCGCTGTCATTCTCATGCTCGTCTTCGCCATGGGTTAAAAGTTAGTGGCTGATTACTAACTTTGCAAGGGGCCACCGGAAACTGAGATGCGCCCCTCCGGACGGTTCCGGGGGGCGCATCCGTCAGTGCAGGTCAGAGCAGGTCAGAGCAGCTGGACCACGGCGCGGGACATGCCGAGCACCTTCTCGCCGCCGCTGGTCGCCAGCAGGTCCACCCGGACCCGGCGGTCCTCCAGCTTCGCCGCGACCTTGCCGGTGACCTCGATCACAGCACCCGTCCCGTCATTGGGGACGACGACCGGCTTGGTGAAGCGGACGCCGTACTCCACCACCGCACCGGGGTCCCCCAGCCAGTCGGTGACCACCCGGATCGCCTCGGCCATGGTGAACATGCCGTGCCCGATGACATCGGGCAGGCCGACCGAGCGGGCGAAGGCCTCGTTCCAGTGGATGGGGTTGAAGTCCCCGGAGGCGCCCGCGTACTGCACCAGAGTGGCGCGGGTCACGGGGAAGGACTGGGCCGGGAGCTGCGAGCCGACCTCGACCTCGTCGTAGTTCACCTGTGCGGGCATCGTCACTCCCCCTCGGCGGCGCGGGCCACCAGCATCATGTAGGCGGTCACCACGTGCTCGCCGCTCTCCTCGTGGACGTCGCCGCGGACCGAGAGGATGTCGTTCCCGGCCAGGGACTTGATCGAGTCGATGGTGCAGGTGACCGAGAGCCGGTCGCCGGCGCGCACCGGACGGGTGTACGTGAAGCGCTGGTCGCCGTGGACCACCCGGGAGAAGTCCAGGCCCAGGTCGGAGTCGTTCACCACCTGGGCCGCCGCGCGGTAGGTCAGCACAAAGGGGAAGGTGGGCGGCGCGATGACATCGGGATGCCCCAGTGCCTTCGCCGCATCCGTGTCCAGATAGGCGGGGTTGGCGTCACCGACGGCCTCGGCGAACTCGCGGATCTTCTCGCGGCCGACCTCGTAGACCGTGGTGGGCGGGTAGGTCCGCCCGATGAAGGAAGGATCGAGCGGCATGGGCAGCTCCTCGTCGTGCGACACGTCAGTAGGTAAGTCGTTCTTCAAGGAGAAAGGTAGCCGGACCTGACGCAGCGAAGGCCGCCCCCACGGGTGGGAGCGGCCTTCGCCCTTACAGCCTTGGCGATATCGCCGGACGTGCGATGGAACGCAGAGGTCAGCGGGTCTCGCGGTGCGCGGTGTGCGAGTTGCAACGGGGGCAGTGCTTCTTCATCTCAAGACGGTCCGGGTCGTTACGCCGGTTCTTCTTGGTGATGTAGTTCCGCTCCTTGCACTCCACGCAGGCCAGCGTGATCTTCGGGCGGACATCAGTGGCGGCCACAGGAGTGCCTTCCTCGGACAGACAACGTTATGAACACAGACAAGAGTAGCCGACCGGGAGGGTTACCCTACAATCGGCTACACGGCGTGGTAGCGGTGACCGGACTTGAACCGGTGACACAGCGATTATGAGCCGCTTGCTCTACCAACTGAGCTACACCGCCACGACGATTGAGCGCCCCGCCGAAGCGGGGCACCTTCTCATCCGAGCCCCCATGCGGAATCGAACCGCAGACCTTCTCCTTACCATGGAGACGCTCTACCGACTGAGCTATAGGGGCTGGCCGAGGAAGACATTACACGGTCCCCGGCCGATCCGTGAAATCCGTTTCCTCCCCCGCGGATCCCAGGCCTGGAGCGGCTTCCCGACCCCTCGGGGCGGACCAAGCTGACGTTGCATCGCAGCTCAGACGTTCGCCCCGGAGCGCCCTCGGAGCCGCGGTCGGATCCCCGTCGAAGCCCCGGCGGGAGCCCCTGTCGGATCCCGGCGGGGCGGTATGACTTATGAACTCCCCGGTGCCCGCCCGCGCCTCCCGACCGCGTCGGGACAGGCGGCCTAGGCTCCCAAGGAACGATCATGAGCCACGGCGGGAAGGAGCGGCGGATGCCCGCCGAGAGGCCCCCGGACCAGCCGACCGCCCCCGGTGGACCTGCCTTGCTGCTGTCCGGTGCCCGGCAGGCCGACGGCCGCGCGGTGGATGTGCGCATCCTCGGCGAACGGATCGAGTCGGTCGGCCCCGCGGGCAGCCTCAGCGCGCCGGACCGGCTGGACCTCACCGGATACCTGCTGCTGCCCGCCCCCACCGAACCGCACGCCCATCTGGATCAGGCCTTCAGCGCCACCCCGCCGGCCGGCCCCGGACCGGATGCCGCCGGAAGTGCGGAGGCGCTGCAGCGCAGGATCACCGAGGCCGCCCTGAGCGGGCTGGGCTACGGCGCGACGGTGCAGCGTACGCATGTCCGGATCGACGGGGCCCACGGGCTGACGGCCGTCACCGCGGCGCTGCAGGCCGCGCGTGCCCTGCACGGGCTGATGGAGCTTCAGGTGGTTCCGCTCCCGGGAACGCTGAGCGGACGTTGCGGTGCGGAGGGGCGCGCGGTCCTGCGCGAGGCGCTGGCCATGGGAGCGCACGCGGTCGGCGGCCGCCCCGACCAGGACCCGGATCCGGACGCGCATCTGGACGCCGTGGCAGCCCTCGCCGAGGAGTGCCGCAGCCCGGTCGATCTCCACGCCGATCTGGGTGATCCGCACCGGCTGGCCCGGCTGGCCGCAGTGTTCGGACAGTTCCCCCAGCTGGTGACCGTGGGCCCGTGCGCCGACCTCGACCGGCTGCGTCCCGAGGAGGAGGCCCTCGGGATCGACCGGCTCGCCTCGGCCGGGATGGCCGTCGTACTGCTGCCGCAGAGCGGGTACTGCGTGGGGACGGGGTCGACGCCGGGCGCGGGGGGCGGGCCGAATGCCGGGCCGCCACGGGCGGCCCGGCGGGCACCGGTCCGGCGGCTGCTGGCGGCCGGGGTCGCGGTGGCCGCCGGCAGCGGTGCGCTGCGGGACCTGGCGAATCCGGTCGGCCGGGTGGATCCGCTGGAGGCGGCCTTCCTGCTGGCCGCATCGGGCGAGTTGGACGAGGTGGATGCGTACGAGCTGGTCAGCGGCGCGGCGCGGCGGGTGCTCGGGCTGGCCCCGGTGCTGATGGCTCCCGGCGCCCCTGCGGACATCCTCGCGGTGCGCGGGGACAGCCTGCGCGGGGTGCTGTCCGGTGGGCACAGCAGGGTGGTGGTGCACGGCGGCCGGGTGGTCAGCCGGACCAGTGCGGTGCGGGAGTTCGCCGAGACCAGCGCCCCCGCCGTGCCCCGGCAGGGGCGGAGCGGGCCGGTGGCCCTGGAGGACTGACGGCCTGCACACCGGGCTCGGCGAGGCGCTACGTGGGATCAGCGCCAGAGGGGACCAACGCTGGGCGGAGGTGAACGCGCGGCGGGGGTCAGGGCGCGGCGGGGGTCAGCGCGGAGCGGGCGTCAGCGCACGGCAGGTTCAACCACGGCAGGTTCAGAGCGCCGCGGGGGTCAGCGCGCGACGGAGGTCAGCGCGCGGCGGTAGTGGACCAGCAGTTCGCCCCAGTCGTCCACCTTGACCCGGCCGCTGCGCCGGAAACCCATCGCCTTGTAGAGCCGATTGGCCCTCAGATTGTCGGCGTGGGTCCACAATTGGGCCTGGTCGAAGCCGCGGGCGACGGCGCGCTTGATGGTCTCCTCGACCAGCAGCCGTCCGATGTGCTGGCCCCAGCGGTCGGGGGCGACGCTGAGCAGGGATATGTGGATCAGCCCGGAGACCGGAGGTCCCGAACCGTCCTCGTCGCGCCCCTGGACGCCCATGATGGTGCCGATGATGCCGGAGTTGTGCTCGGACTCCTTGTCCGGGTCCTTGCCCGGCTCCTCGTCGTGCTCCCCGTTGTCGGGCCCACGGCCGGCTTCCCGAACGGACTCCTGGCCGTTCTGGTCGGCCGAGTCGTGAGCCAGCAGGACTAAGGCCTCCGGCGAGGCCATCCGTTCATGGACCGAGGCGATATGAGCCTCCGGCAGGGGCCTGCCGTTGCGTCTGACGACATGTGAGAACGTCCACAGCGCCACTGCGGCGTCAAGATCGGCCGCGGCAGCCTCACGCACTGTCACCGCTTCGTCCATGCCAAGCCCCCTCCCCCGACCGTCGAGTACCGGCGCTCCCCCACCGGATGACTCGTTTTCTACCACGCCCCTGTGACAACCGGGTTCGGCTGTCGGCCATGGGACTGTTGCGACCCTACTCGCGCTCACCCTCCGCGCACAGGACCCCTGGGCTTCTCGCTCCCGCAGGTGGCGGGCAGAACCGCCATCTGTTCAACAGTTGAAGGCAGTTCAACTTATTGACGGTGGGTCATGCCGCATTGAGACTGCCTTACGGATCCGGAGCTCCCACATCGTTGCTCTGAGAGCGCTTCCAGATCGCAGGTTCAACGGGCCCGAGTCGGACGGGCCTCCGGCTCCTGATCAGAAGGTGGTACCAAGCGCTCCCCCACACCGATCTGGCGTTCACTTCACGAACCCAGGTGAAAGGACCCCCATGCGCAGAACCGCCCTTCCGCGCCCACCGCGACCTGCGTCGCGCGGACGCGTAGTCGCCCTGCTCACCGCCGTCCTGCTGACGCTGGCGGCACTGCTCGGCCTGACGGCCACCGCGCTACCGGCCTCGGCCGCGACCGACTACACGCAGAGCGTGACCCAGCTGAACGCGTCCCAGACACAGATCACGTTCATACCCACCACCGCCGCGCTCTACGTCGACGTCCACTACCTGGTCAACGGCGCCAACCAGCAGAACTTCCGGATGGCGAACAGCAACGGCACCTGGACCCAGACCGTCAGCTCGCTGACCGCCGGCAACGTCCTGGAGTACTGGTTCACCTACGAGAAGAACGGGCCGCAGTACGACACCCCCCACTTCACGTACACGCAGACCGGCGGCACCACCGGGACGGTGGCCACGCCAACGTTCAGTCCGGCCGGGGGGACGTTCAGCTCCGCCCAGACCGTGACGCTCGCCGACTCCACCTCCGGCGCCAGCATCCGCTACACCACGGACGGAAGCACCCCCACCGCCTCCTCCACCCTCTACAGCACCCCGCTGAGCATCACCGCGACCACCACCGTCAAGGCCATCGGCATCCTGTCCGGTAGCACCAACTCGGCCGTGGCCAGCGCGACCTACACCATCAGCACCGCGCCCTCAACGGTCGCGACGCCGACGTTCAGTCCGGCCGGGGGGACCTTCAGCTCCGCCCAGACCGTGACGCTCGCCGACTCCACCTCCGGCGCCGGCATCCGCTACACCACGGACGGAAGCACCCCCACTGCCTCCTCCACCCTCTACAGCACCCCGCTGACCGTCAGCGCCACCACCACGGTCAAGGCCATCGGCATCCTGTCCGGCCTGACCAACTCCGCGGTGGCCAGCGCGACCTTCACCATCGGGACCTCGGTGGGCTGCCCCGCGCAGTCGGACACCCCGGACTTCGGTCCGAACGTCCACGTCTTCGACCCGACCATGTCCAGCGCCAGCATCCAGGCCACGCTGGACGCCCAGTTCGCGCAGATGAAGGACACCAACACCGCCCAGTTCTCCGAGAACCGGGTGGCCGACCTCTACAAGCCGGGCACCTACTCGGTGGAGGACAACGTCGGCTTCTACACCTCGGTGGCCGGGCTCGGCCAGAACCCGGACGACGTGATCATCAACGGTGACGTCACCGTCGACGCCTTCAACTCCGAGGACGCCGGCAACGCGACGCAGAACTTCTGGCGCTCGGCCGAGAACCTGGCCATCAACCCCTCCAGCGGCACCGACCGCTGGGCCGTGGCCCAGGCCGCGCCGTTCCGCAGGATCGACGTGCACGGCAACCTGGCCCTCTACCCGGCCAGTTACGGCTACGCCAGCGGCGGCTACATCGCCGACACCAAGGTGACCGGGCAGGCGTCCTCGATCTCGCAGCAGCAGTGGTACACCCGGGACAGCAACCTCGGCAGCTGGTCCGGGGGCGTGTGGAACATGGTCTTCTCCGGCGTGAACGGCGCCCCGGCCAACACCTTCCCGAGCCCGCCGGAGACCACTCTGGCCACCACTCCGGTCTCGCGCGACGTGCCGTACCTGTACATCGACAGCACCGGGAAGTACCGGGTCTTCGAGCCCTCGCTGCGGACCAACGCCTCCGGCCCGAGCTGGGCGAGCGGCAGCACCCCCGGCACCTCCGCCCCGATGAGCCAGTTCTACGTGGTGAAGGCCGGCGACACGGCCGCGACCATCAACACCGCGCTGTCCGAGGGCTGCAACCTCTTCGTCACCCCCGGGGTCTACCACCTCAGCCAGACCCTCAACGTCACCAAGGCCAACACGGTCATCCTCGGCATCGGCTACCCGACCTTCGTCCCGGACAACGGGGTCAACGCCATGCAGGTCGCCGACGTGGACGGGGTCCGGCTCAAGGGCCTGCTCTTCGACGCCGGGACAACCAACTCGGCCGCTCTGCTGACGGTCGGCCCGTCCGGCTCCTCCGCGAGCCACGCGGCCAACCCCACCACCATCCAGGACGTGTTCTTCCGGATCGGCGGTGAGGTCGCCGGCAAGGCGACCGCGAGCCTGGTCGTCAACAGCAGCGACACGATCATCGACCACATCTGGGCCTGGCGTGCCGACCACGGCAACGCGGGCACGGTCGGCTGGACCACCAACACGGCCGACAACGGCCTGATCGTCAACGGCAACAACGTCGAGGCGACCGGCCTGTTCGTGGAGCACTACCAGAAGTACGAGGTCACCTGGAACGGTCAGAACGGCAAGACCATCTTCTTCCAGAACGAGATGCCGTACGACGTGCCCAACCAGGCGGCCTGGATCAGTCCGACCGGGGTCAACGGGTACGCCGCCTACAAGGTGGGTGCCAACGTCACCACGCACGAGGCCTGGGGGCTCGGCAGCTACTGCTACTTCAACGTCAATCCGGCGGTGAACGCCTATCACGCGTTCGAGGTGCCCAACACGGCGGGCGTGAAGTTCCACGACGCACTCACCGTCTCGTTGGGCAACGTCGGCACGATCACCCATGTCATCAATGACACGGGTGCCCAGACCGCGACCAACACCACTCCCAGCAACGTCGTCAGCTTCCCGTGAGCTGAGCTGACGTCGGAGCGACCGACAACACCTCCGGCCGGCCCGGTCCCCCGGGCCGGCCGGAGGCCGGTCCAGGACTGCACGCCGGGGGCCATGCGCCGGGACAGCAGACGGCCCCTGACCGTTTGTGCTGGTCAGGGGCCGTCCCATTCCCTGGTGGCGGGTATAGGGTTCGAACCTATGTAGGCAGAGCCGGCAGATTTACAGTCTGCTCCCTTTGGCCACTCGGGCAACCCGCCAGGGATCGTCTCGCGGTCTCCCGCTCGACGTCGTAAACAATACCTGATCGACGGGGGTGCTCCGCCACTCGGTTGATCCGGGGAGTCGGCGGCCCGCCGGTACCCGGGGAGGACAACGGGCGGGGTCCGCGGTGGCTAGGCTGGATCGGCAGCTCCACCCATAGGGAGCACGCGCCATCCGTGTCGTAGCACTGTCAAGGAGACTCACTGATCATGGCCGACTCCAGTTTCGACATCGTCTCGAAGGTCGAGCGGCAGGAGGTCGACAACGCGCTCAACCAGGCCGCTCGCGAGCTGACCACCCGTTTCGACTTCAAGAACGTCGGTGCCTCCATCGAGTGGTCCGGCGAGAAGATCGAGATGAAGGCCAACTCCGAGGAGCGCGTGAACGCGATCCTCGACGTCTTCCAGACGAAGCTGGTCAAGCGGGGGATCTCGCTGAAGGCGTTGGACGCGGGGGAGCCGCAGCTCTCCGGCAAGGAGTACAAGATCTTCGCCACCATCGAGGAGGGCATCTCCCAGGAGAACGCCAAGAAGGTCGCCAAGATCATTCGCGATGAGGGCCCCAAGGGCGTGAAGGCCCAGGTCCAGGGGGACGAGCTGCGCGTCAGCTCGAAGAGCCGGGACGACCTCCAGGCCGTGCAGGCCCTGGTCAAGGGCAAGGACCTGGACTTCGCCGTCCAGTTCGTGAACTACCGCTAGACCCTCCCGACCTGCCGGGACGAGCGCGGCTGCTGATGGTCTTTCCGGTCCGGTACGGGCCCGGAGACCGGTCGGCAGCCGCGCTCGTGTCGTTGCCGGAGGGCCCGGGGTGAGGGCCCGGGCGCCGGTCCACGGCGGACCGTTACTGGTCCGCGATCAAATCCATAAAATTCACATTGGTCCCCTTGAGACCTCTCTCATACTCGGCTCATCAAGCTGTCAGCCCAGCTCCCTAGGTTCCAGAGGCGCACCAAGAGCCCCTCCTTCCCTAGGAATCACATGTTCTTCACCTATCTCAGGCGCGAACTGCGCCGCCGCCGCAAGGCGGCGCTCGTCATCTCCATGGGACTCGCCCTGGGCATCGGCCTGGTTCTCACGGTGACCTCGGTCTCTGCGGGGATGAAGAACGCCCAGTCGACAGTGCTGCACTCGCTCTACGGTCTCGGCACCGACATCACCGTGACCAAGTCCGCTGCGGCCGGGGCCGGCGGCGGTGCGCAGAAGTTCGGGATCCAGCAGTCCGGCTCGGGCAGCAAGAGCAGCAGCGCGGACCGGCTCTCGGTCAACCAGGGCACCGCCACCATGGCGAGCTCCACCGTCACCCAGGTCGCCTCGCAGAGCAATGTGGAGGCCGCCGTCGGCAGCCTGCTGCTGAACGACTTCAAGTTCGACGGCTCCTTCAAGCTGAAGAGCGGCACCTCCAGCACCAGCACCGGGACCGGCCAGGGCGGCGGTCAGCAGGGTGGCGAAGGCGGCGGGCAGGGCGGCACCCCGCCGAGCGGCGCGGCCAACTTCAGCCTGAACACGCTGACCATCATGGGCACCGACACCAGCAACATCACGGTGGGCCCGCTCAGCTCGCTCAAGATCACCTCCGGCGTCAACTTCACCAGCGCCCAGAGCAACTCCCTGGTCGCGGTCGTGGACAGCTCCTACGCCACCCAGAAGAAGCTGAAGGTCGGCAGCACGGTCACCATCAGCGGCAAGGCCTTCAAGGTCATCGGCATCGCCACCGCCTCCAGCGGCACCTCGGCGGCCAACGTCTACATCCCGCTGACCCAGGCGCAGACCCTGGCCGACATGAAGAACAAGGTCACCACGGTCTACGTGAAGGCCAGCAGCTCCCAGCAGATCAGCGCGGTCAAGACCGCCATCACCAAGAACGTCTCCGGCACCACCGTCACCACCGCGTCCGACCTGGCCTCCACGGTCTCCGGTTCGCTGTCCACCGCCGCCAACCTGGTGACCAGCATGGGCAAGTGGCTGTCGCTCGCCGTGCTCGCCGCCGCCTTCCTGATCTCCAGCCTGCTCACCTCCTCGGCCGTCAACCGGCGCGTCCGGGAGTTCGGCACCCTGAAGGCGCTCGGCTGGCGCAGCAAGCGCGTGATCGGGCAGGTCATGGGTGAGGCCCTGGTCAACGGGCTGATCGGCGGCGTCCTGGGAATCGCCCTGGGACTGGCCGGCGCAGCCGCGATCACCGCGTTCTCGCCCACCCTCAGCGCCTCCACCGCGAGTTCCACCGCCAGCCAGGGCGGTCCCGGCGGCGGGGGCGGCCCGGGCCAGGCGGCCAGTGCCGCGGCCAAGGCCATCGAGGTGCACCTGACGGCTCCGGTGACCCTCTCGGCGATCGCCGTCGCGGTGGCCCTCGCGGTCGCCGGCGGTCTGGTGGCCGGCGGCTTCGGCGGCTGGCGCGCCTCCCGGCTGCGCCCGGCCGACGCCCTGCGCCGCGTCGAGTAGTCCCGAAGCCCTTCCGCAATCCTCATAGGAGCACCCATGTACCGCCTCAGCGGCGTCACCAAGCACTACTCCCGGGGCAAGGAAACGGTCCGCGCCCTGGACGGCATCGACCTCGAGATCCCCGACGGCGGCCAGCTGGTCATCCAGGGCCCCACCGGCGGTGGCAAGTCCACCCTGCTGCAGATGCTCGGCGGCCTGGACCGCCCGACCGGCGGCACGGTGGAGCTCGCCGGGCACGACCTGGGCGCGATCGGCGAGGCCAAGCTCACCAAGGTCAGGGCCGAGCTGATCGGCTTCGTGTTCCAGAGCTTCAACCTGATCCCGACCCTCAGCGCGCAGGAGAACGTGGAGACCGCGCTGGTCCCGATGGGCATCGCCAAGGAGGAGCGCCACAAGCGTGCCTTCGCGGCGCTGGAGTCGGTCGGTCTCGGCGAGCGCAGCAACCACGTGCCGAGCGAGCTCTCCGGCGGCCAGCAGCAGCGTGTCGCCATCGCCCGCGCACTGGTCAAGGAGCCCAAGGTGCTGCTCGCCGACGAGCCCACCGGCAACCTGGACGAGGAGACCCGTGACGAGATCATGGAGCTGCTGCACGGGCTGTGGCGCGAGCGCGGGCTGACCTTCATCATGGTCACCCACGACACCGCCATCGCCGGGCGTGCCCCGCGGCTGGCCACCATCCGGGCCGGCAAGGTCACCGTCTCCGAGAACGCGGACGCCCAGGTCTGGGCGGGCTGAGCGGACAGCTGCGACGGAAGCGGGCCGGGGCCCGGGCGGACGAGACATCCTCGTCGGCCCGGGCCCTGGCCTTGTACCGCCAATGGCTGCCCGGGAGTCCAGGGCCGCCCGGGTTCAGCCGGGGGTCGGCCGGGGGTCGGCCAGGAGTCGGTCGTGCGCTCTCAGCGGGCGGCGAAGGGCTGGTCCGAGGGGACGATCTCGCGGCCCAGCGGCATCAGTGAGATCGGGATGAGCTTCAGGTTCGCCCAGGCGAAGGGGAGGCCGACGATGGTGACCGCCAGCGCGATGCTGGTGGCCAGATGGCCCAGTGCCAGCCACCAGCCGGCGAAGATCAGCCAGATGACGTTGCCGACGCAGGATGCCCCTCCGGCGTCCGCGCGCTCCCGGGTGGTGCGGCCGAACGGCCAGAGGACGTAGCCGGCGATGCGGAAGCTGGCGATGCCGAAGGGGATGGTGATGATGAGGATGCAGCAGATGATCCCGGCGATGGCATAGCCGATGGCCATCCACAGTCCGCAGAGGACCAGCCAGACGACGTTGAGCAGGAACCTGAGCAGATCCATCTGCGGCGGCCTTCCGTCTTCGGTGCGAACGGCTCTCCCGGCCGATCCGGGGCCCGAAAAAATTCTGACACGCTTTCGAGAAGGACGCTGATCGGCTGTCAGCGGATGCGGCGGTGTCCGGCCATCTCCTCCAGCCGGGCGATGCGCTCGGCCATGGGCGGGTGGGTGGAGAACAGGCGGGCTCCTGCCTCACCGGGGCGGAACGGGTTGGCGATCATCATATGACTGGCCGTCTGGAGCTGGGGCTCGGGCGGCAGCGGGAGCCTCCTGGTGCCCTGGTCGAGCTTTCGCAGGGCATCGGCCAGGGCCAGCGGGTCACCGGTCAGCTGGGCTCCGGAGGCGTCCGCCTGGTACTCCCTGGAGCGGCTGACCGCGAGTTGGATCAGGCCGGCGGCGATCGGCCCGAGGATCATCAGCAGCAGCAGGCCCACCAGCCCCGGGCCGTCGTCGTCGTCGCTGCGGCCCATCGGGATCAGCCAGGCGAAGTTGACGGTGAACATCACCACCGAGGCCAGCGCCCCGGCCACCGAGGAGATCAGGATGTCGCGGTTGTAGACATGGGACAGCTCGTGCCCGAGGACACCGCGCAGTTCGCGCTCGTCCAGGATGCCCAGGATGCCCTGGGTGCAGCAGACTGCGGCATTGCGCGGGTTGCGGCCGGTGGCGAACGCGTTGGGGGCCTCGGTCGGGGAGATGTACAGACGGGGCATCGGCTGGCGGGCCGAGGTGGAGAGCTCGCGCACGATCCGGTAGAGCCAGGGGGCCTCGATCTCGCTGACCGGGCGGGCCCGCATCGCCCGCAGCGCCAGCTTGTCGCTGTTCCAGTAGGCGAAGCCATTGGTCGCCAGGGCCACGACCAACGCGACCAGCAGCCCGGTACGCCCCCAGAAACTGCCGATCAGGACGATCAGCGCGGAGAGGCCGACCAGGAGTACGGCGGTTCTCAGACCGTTGTGCCGGCGGTGCACGGGTGCCCTCCAGGACGTGCGATGAGGGGCGTCTGCTGTCTGCTGCCCTTGAGTCCGTTCGTCCGGTTCAACGGCTGGGACGGACGCCCTGGTTCCCTTGTGCCCTGCTGGGCGGGGCTGTGCAACCCGGGCGGACCGGCCCGGTCAGCCGAAGAGGGATCCGCTGGTGATCTGGAGCACGAGTTGGGGCGCGAGTGAGAGCACCACTCCGGTGGCCGCCGCGAGCCCGAGGCAGAGGGCCAGCGGAACCGGGATCCGAAGGGTCGCGGCCGAGGTCGACGGGGCGGGCTGGAAGAGCTTGGCGGTCCAGGAGAGGTAGTAGTACAGCGCGACGACCACGTTCACGGCCATGATCACGGCGAGCCAGCCAAGGCCACCGTCGACGGCAGCGCGGAACACCACCACCTTGCCGAACAGGCCGATCACACCGGGCGGCAGTCCGGCGAGGGAGAGCAGGAAGAAGGCCATGGCGATCGCCGCCGCAGGGCGGGCGGCGAACAGGCCCCGGTAGTCGTCGATCCGGCGGGACACCAGGCCGACGACGGCGAAGGCCCCCAGGTTGACCACGCCGTAGATCATCGCGTAGGCGACCGTCGCCCCCAGCGGATCACGGGCCTCGGCACTGCCGTAGCCCGCTGCGGCGATCGGAACCAGCAGATAGCCCGCCTGGGCGACGGAGGACCAGGCGAGCAGGCGGACGGCGCTGTGCGCGGTGTCCGAACGCTGGCGCAGGGCGGCTGCGTTGCCCAATGTCATCGTGAGTGCGGCCAGAATCGCAAGCGCCAGGCCCCAGGTTCGCCCGTAGGGGTGAAAACCCACCACAGCGACTAGCGCCAGGCCGGAAAGCCCGGCAGCCTTGCTGACCACCGAGAGGTACGCGGCCACTGCCACGGGGGCACCGGTGTAGGTGTCGGGAACCCAGAAGTGGAACGGGACCGCGGCCGTCTTGAAGGCGAAGCCGACCAGCGTCAGGACCGCGCCCACCAGGGCCAGGGTCTTCAGCTGGGGCTGGACATGGGGCAGTGCGGCGGCGATACGGGTGAGATGCAGACTGCCGGTCGCGGCGTAGACGAAACTGACGCCGAGCAGCATGACCGCCGTGGCCGTGACCGAGGACAGGAAGAACTTGAGGGCGGCCTCCCCGCCCCTGCCGTCACGGCGCAGACCGACCAGGGCGAACGCGGGCAGCGAGGCGACTTCGAGGGCGACCACCAGGGTCGCCAGATCACGTGAGGCCGGCAGCAGGGCTGCTCCCGCCGCCGAGCTGAGCAGCAGGAACCAGTACTCACCGGGCGGGAGGGCGCTCTCCTTCACGGTGTGGATCGACAACAGCGCGGTCAGCAGGGCACCGGCGAGCACCAGCAGTTGCAGTACCAGAGTGAAGTGGTCGGCGACGTAGGAGCAGGCGCTGCCGCCGGTGGCGGCGGTGGCGCCGGTGGAGCTGCCGAGGCAGAAGGTGGCACGGGTGCCGTCGCGCAGCGGGACCAGCGAGAGCAGGGCCAGTGCCAGTCCTGCCACCGAGATCCAGCCCAGCAGCGGCTTGTGCCGTGCGGGGAGGAACAGTTCGGCGACCAGGACGCCGAGGGCGACGGCGGCGGTGATCGACGGAGGGGCCACGGTCTGCCAGTCGATCGACTGGATCAGGGAGCCGGCCATGGGTGTGGCGAGAGCGGTCATGGCTCAGCTGCCTCCGAGGAGTGCCTTGACGGCGGGGTTGCTAAGGCCGAGGAGCACGGCCGGCCAGAGCCCGGCGACGAGGGTGAGGACGACGAGAGGGGTCCAGGCGGCGGCTTCGTAGGCCTGGACGTCCAGGAGCTGGAGTGCGGGTCCGGCGGAGGACGGCGGATCCGCCGGTGTGGACGGGTCACCCATGCAGACCCGGCGGACGACGGCGAGCAGGTACGCGGCGGTGAGCAGGGTGCCGAGCCCGGCCAGGGCCATGAAGACCAGGTAGGTGGGCCGGGAGAGATCCGCGGCCGGATGGAAGGAGCCGAACATGGCGAGGAGTTCACCCCAGAAGCCGGCCAGTCCGGGCAGACCGAGGCTGGCGACGGCGGCGAAGGCGAGGAGCCCGCCCAGGCGCGGGGCGCGACCGTACAGAGCGGCGCCGGTGCCGCCAGCGGAGTCGGTGAGCCGGTCGAGGTCGACGGTGCCGTAGCGGTCCTTCACCGCTCCGACCAGGAAGAAGAGCAGGCCGGTGACCAGACCGTGGGCGATGTTGGCGAACAGGGCGCCGTTCACTCCGGTGGGGGTGAGCGTGGCGATCCCGAGCAGGACGAAACCCATGTGCCCGACGGAGGAGTAGGCGATGAGTCGCTTGAGATCGCCCTTGGCCCCGGGACGGACCAGGGCCAGGCAGGCGAGGGAACCGTAGAGGATGCCCACCACGGCGAAGGCGGCCAGATAGGGCGCGAGAGTGGCCATCCCGTCGGGGGCCGAGGGCAGCAGCACCCGGACGAAGCCGTAGGTCCCCATCTTGAGGAGGACCCCGGCGAGCAGGACCGAGCCGGTGGTGGGGGCAGCCGTGTGGGCGTCGGGCAGCCAGCTGTGGAACGGCCACATCGGGGCCTTGACGGCGAGGCCGAGTCCGACGGCGAGGACGACGAGGATCTGCGTGGTGTGCGAGAGGCCCCGGCCGTGCCGCTGTGCGAGTGCGGTCATGTCGAAGGTGCCGGCGTGCAGGCCGAGCAGCAGGAAGCCCAGCAGCATGATCGCGGAGCCGAGCAGGGTGTAGAGGATGAAGCGGGCCGCGGCCGGACCGCGGTTCTCGCCGCCCCAGCGGGCGATGAGGAAGTACATCGGGATGAGCACGACCTCGAAGGCCAGGAAGAAGAGCAGCAGGTCCAGGACGGCGAAGGTGCCGACCATCCCGGTTTCGAGAAGCAGCAGCAGGCCGGTGTAGGCGCGCGGACTGGGGGTTCCCGGACCGTCGGGCAGCCTGCGCAGGGAGTAGACCGCACACAGGAAGGTGAGCAGCGTGGTCAGCAGCAGCAGGGGCAACGAGATGCCGTCGACGCCCAGGTGGAGTCGGACACCCAGGGCCGGAATCCAGGAGACGTCAGTGGTGGCCTGCATCCTGGCGGGGTGCCCGCGGTCGAATCCGGCCGCCAGCGCGACGGCCAGCAGCAGGGTGGCGCCGGTGACGGCGGCCCCGAAGCGCAGCGCGCGGCGTCCTGCGGCGTGCTGGTCCGTGCCGAAGAGACCGGGCACCAGGGTGACCGCCGCGCCGAGCAGCGGCAGCAGGAGCAGGGCGATGAGGACGGCGTTCACCGGGAGGCCTCCGTGAGAGCGCAGGCAGAGGGTCGGCGGCGGGTCGTACGGGTTGCCGCAGAGCTGTTCACTGGACCACCGCCACCAGCACGGCGAGGACTACGGCGCCGGCGAGCAGGGCGCTCAGATAGGTCTGGGCGTTGCCGTTCTGGGCCCGACGGACGGCGGCCCCGAGCAGCCTCGGCGCACCCGCCGCTCCGGCGACATAGGTCTCGATCACGTCGCGGTCCAGGAAGCGCACCAGTTGCGCGGCCGCGAGGACAGGGCGCACGAAGACGGCGGCATAGAGGCGGTCGAGGCCGAAGCCGTTGGCTGCGGGGCCCAGCAGCGGACCCAGGAGCAGTCGGGCCGGGTCCGGGGCGTGGCCGGTCGAGGCGGCAGCGGCGGCGCTGTCGGCGTCCGCGAGGGCCTGGGTGAAGGTACGGCCGGGGACGGTGGCGAGGTCGGCGGTGATCTCACGCGGTTCGGCGGCCGTGCCCTCCGGACGGGTGGACTCGTCGAGCTCATGGGCCGCAAGGGTTGGGGACGCGGTCGCGGCATCCAGGACCAGGGCGGTCGCCCGGCGCCATGCGGTGTACGAGACCAGGACGCCGGCCAGGGCGACACAGGTGCCGAGGATCGCGGTGCTGCCGGAGGGGGTGAGTGAGATGCCGTCGAGGAAGGAGGGCAGCCAGGTGGTGTGCAGTCCGGCGAGGCCTAGGGCGACAGCGGGAACGGCGAGGAGCCACAGCGGCCAGCGCATCGCATGGGGCTCGGCGGTGCCCGCAGCGGCGCCGGGCTGCGCCGGGTCGGCCTGCGCGGTGTCGGCCGGGACCGGGCTGGCGGAGCGGAAGGCGACGAGCCAGAGCCGGGTGGCGTACATGGCGGTGAGCAGGCCGGTGAGCAGACCTGCGACCAGGACGATCCAGCCGACGGAGGTGGGCACGGCGGTGGCGGGACCGAGACCTCCGGTGAGGGCCTCGCCGTGGGCCGCGTGCTCAGCGGCGGTGAGGACCGACTCCTTGCTGAAGAATCCGGAGAAAGGAGGGATGCCGGCCAGCGCGAGCAGACCGATCGTCATGGTCCAGTAGGCGTCGGGCACACGCCGGCGCAGGTCGGGCATGCGGGACATGGCGGTCAGCGAGTTGGTGTGCGCCGCGTGGATCACGACACCGGCGGCCAGGAAGAGCAGGGCCTTGAAGGCACCATGGGTGAGCAGGTGGAACACGGCGGCGTCGCGGTCTCCGGTGGCGAGGGCTCCGGCCATGTAGCCCAGCTGGCCGACGGTGGAGTAGGCGAGCACCCGCTTGATGTCGTCCTGGGCCAGGGCGCAGAGAGCGGAGCCCACCATGGTGACCGCCGCCATCACGGCGATGACGACCAGAGCAGCCGAGGACAGCAGGAACACCGGGAGCAGCCGGGCCACCAGATAGATGCCGGCGGCGACCATGGTCGCCGCATGGATCAGCGCCGACACCGGGGTCGGGCCCGCCATCGCATCCGGGAGCCAGGTGTGCAGCGGGAACTGTGCGGACTTCCCGGCGACACCGCAGAGCAGCAGCAGCGCGATCAGGGTGGGGTGGTGCAGCTGGCCGGTCGTGGCCGCACCGAGGACACCGCTGATCCGGAACGTTCCGGCATCGGCGCCGAGCGCGAAGATGCCGAACAGGAAGGGGATGTCGCCGAGCTTGGTGACCAGGAACGCCTTGATGGAGGCGGAGCGGGCGTCGCCCCGCTCCCAGTGGTGGCCGACCAGGAAGTAGGAGCAGATGCCCATCACCTCCCAGCCGACCAGCAGGACGATCAGATCGCCGGAGTACAGCACCAGGAACATCGCGGCGGTGAACAGCGACACCAGCGCCGCATAGGAGGAGTAGCGCGGGTCGTCGCGCAGATAGGAGGTGGAGTAGATCTGCACGCAGCCGGCGACGACGCCGACCAGGACGGCCAGCAGGGTCGAGAAGCCGTCCAGGTGCACGGCGAGGTCGATGGGGACGCTGCCGGTGGGGGTGAGCCTGGTGGCGGCATCGAGGTGGCGGCCGGTGCCCAGGTCGCAGGCCACCGCGACGGCCAGGGCTGCGGAGGCGATGGTGGGCAGCACGGCGAGCGGACGGACCAGCCCGGGGGCGCGGCGTCCGGCCGCGAGCCCGGCGAGGGCGCCGAGGAAGGGGAGCAGTGGGACGAGCACTGCCAGCGTCAGGGTCATGCGGGGTCGGCCTTCCCCCGGGCGGAGCCCGTCAGTGATGCGGTGTCAGGATCGGCAGCGGCGAGGTCGGAGGCAAGGTCGGGGTCTGCGTCCGCGTCGGCGGGAAGGGCCTGGTCGGCGGGCCGGTCCGCGAGCTCGCGGAGGCGGTCGATGTCGGCGGTGCCCTGGGTGCGGAACACCATGAGGACGATGGCCAGGCCGAGGCCGATCTCGGCGGCGGCGATGGTGATGGTGAAGAGGGTGAGCGCCTGGCCGGCGTGCAGGGTGTCCCGCAGCCAGACGTCGAAGGCCACCAGGTTGAGGTTGACGGCGTTGAGCATCAGCTCGACGGACATCAGCACCAGCACGGAGTTGCGCCGGGCCAGCACACCGTAGAGGCCGACGCAGAACAGCAGCGCGGCGAGTACCGCGGGATAGGCGAGGTGCACCGGGATCAGCCCTCCTCTCGGTGGCGGCGGGAGAGCACGATGGCGCCGACCAGGGCGGCAAGCAGTAGCACGGAGAGGGCCTCGAAGGGCAGCACCCAGTAGCGGAACAGCACCTCGCCGTTGGCCCCGGTGCTTCCACCGCCGGAGGACAGGTCCATCCAGGTGCTGCGGAAGGCGTCGACGACCAGGGTCACCAGGGTCGCCGCTGCGACCACCGCGACGCCGAGGGCGACCCAGCGGTTTCCGGAGTCAGCATCCGGCGAACGGCCTATGGGGGCCTTGGTCAGCATCAGTCCGAAGAGCACCAGGACCACGACCGAGCCCAGGTAGATCAGGACCTGGACCCAGGCGATGAACTCGGCGGTGAGCAGCAGGTACTCGATGGCCAGGCCGCCGAGGGCGACCACCAGCCAGAGCGCGGCATGCACCAGCTGGCTGGTGGTGACGGTGAGGACGGCTGCGCCCAGGACGGCGAGCCCGACCAGCACGAAGACGATCTCGACGCCGGTGGGCGTCAGGAAGGAGTGGCCTTGGGAGCTCAGCGAGGCGGCCAGGACGGCGGTCACAGGGTGGGCTCCTCTCCGGGCGGCATGGCTGCGGCGGCCGCCTCGGCGGCGGCGAGCTTGTCGGCGGCCTTGCGGGCGGCGGCGATCTCCTTGGGCTCCTCGGCGGAGGGGTCCAGCGCGGGCGGCGGGGGAACGGTCCACATCCACTCGCGGAGCTTCTCCCGCTCATGGGTGAGCTCGTGGATGTCCGTCTCCGCGTACTCGAACTCCGGGGACCAGAACAGCGCGTCGAAAGGACAGACCTCGATGCAGATACCGCAGTACATGCAGAGCGAGAAGTCGATGGCGAAGCGGTCCAGGACGTTGCGGGTGCGGGCCCTGGCATTGGGGTCGACCGCGGGCAGCGTCTCCTTGTGGGAGTCGATGTAGATGCACCAGTCCGGACACTCGCGGGCGCAGAGCATGCAGACCGTGCAGTTCTCCTCGAGCAGCGCGATGACGCCCCTGGAGCGCGGCGGCAACTCGGGCTGCGCGTCGGGGTACTGGTGGGTGACGCTGCGTCGGGTCATCGTGCGCAGGGTGACGGCCAGGCCCTTGGCCAGGCCGCGGCCGGGGAAGCCGCCGGAGCTGCCGGAGCCCGCGGACCCACCGTGCTGGTGCGTGTGGTCGGCTCGGCCGGAGTGGTCGGCGGAGCCGGAGGGGAGGGGCGGCACTAGGAGATCACCACCTTGACGATGCCGGTGAGGGCGAGCTGGGCGAGGGCGAGCGGGATCAGGACGATCCAGGCGAAGCGCATCAGCTGGTCCTCGCGCAGCCGCGGATAGGTGACCCGCAGCCAGATCACGACGAAAGCGAGGGCGAATGTCTTCAGCAGGGTCCACAGCCAGCCGAGGTCCGCCGAGAGCGGGCCGTGCCAGCCGCCCAGGAAGAGGACGGCGGTCAGCGCACAGAGCACCAGGATTCCGGCGTACTCGGAGAGCAGGAACAACGCGAAGCGCAGACCGGTGTACTCGGTGTAGGCGCCGAAGATGATCTCCGAGTCGGCCACCGGCATGTCGAACGGCGGCCGTTGGAGTTCGGCCAGGCCTGCGGTGAAGAAGACGAAGCCTCCGACGATCTGCCAGGGCACCCACCACCAGTGGAACGCCCCGAGGATGCCGGTGAGCGACACGCTGCCGGCCGCCATGGCCACCGACGCGGCGGCGAGCAGCATCGGCAGCTCATAGGCCAGCAGCTGCGCGGCGCTGCGGATGCCGCCGAGCAGCGAGAACTTGTTGGCGGAGGCCCAGCCTGCCATCAACGAGCCGAGCACTCCGACGCCCATGACGGCCAGGACGAAGAACAGACCGGCGTCCAGCGCCTGCCCGACGAAGCCGCCGGGGCCGACCGGGATGGCGATCAGGACCAGGAGGTACGGCAACAGCGCGACGGCGGGCGCCAGCTGGAAGACCCGACGGTCGGCCCCGGCCGGGACGATGTCCTCCTTCTGAGCGAACTTCACACCGTCGGCGACCAACTGGGCCCACCCGTGGAAGCCACCTGCGTACATGGGTCCGAGCCGGCCCTGCATATGGGCCATGACCTTGTGCTCGGTCTGCCCGATGACCAGCGGGAAGGTCAGGAACACGACCAGGACGGCGAGACAGCGCAGCAGCGCTTCGAGCGCGGTGATCATGCGTCGTCTCCCGTCGTACTGTCAGTGCCTGTCGTGCCGTCAGTTCCGCCGGAGGGCGCCGTCGGGGGCTCCTTCGGCGGCGGTACCGACTGCCACGGCGCGTCCGGGGTCGGGGCGGAGGCCGGGGCCTGGCTGGTGGAGCCGTCGCCGACGCTGCGGTTGCGGCGCGGGCGGTCGGCGCGGACCGGTCGGTCGCCCGGAGCGACAGCGGCTGCTGCGGCGGGATCGGCAGCAGCAGCCCGGGGGCCGCGGGCCGCACCGCGGGCCGGTCGCTCGGCGACGGGCGGGAGGGTTCCGGCGAGCGGGCCCCACTCATTGGGGTCGGGCACGCCCGGCGGAAGCATCCGCCGTCGGGCCGCCGGGGCGCCCTCGCCGTGGCCGTGGTCGCTCTCCCCGGGCTCCTTGGCCCCCGGCCAGGCCTTGGCGACCCTGGCCGCCAGCACGAACTCCTTGCGGAGCGGGTGGCCTTCGAAGCCGTCGGGAAGAAGGAGGGTGATCGGATGGGGATGGCCGGTGAAGTCGATGCCGAACATCTCGTGGGTCTCCCGCTCGTGCCAGTCGGCGCCCGCGAAGACGCCGGTGGCGGTCGGGAGGGCGGCCGCAGCCCTGGGGATGCGGGTGCGGAGCAGCAGATGGCGCAGCGGGGCGGCCGATCCCGTGCCCACGGCGGCGAGGTGGGCGACGACGGAGAAGCCGTCGGCCAGTTCGTCGACGGCGCTGAGCCAGTCGAAGTAGGACAGGCCGAGGGAGTCCCGGGCGGTGGTCAGCGCCTCGATCCAGTGCTCGGCCGGGACGTCGACGGTGAGCAGGGCGAACGCCTCGGTGGCGGTGGCCCACGGACCGAGGGCAGCCGCAGTCGCCGCTCCGGGGTCCGGCGCGGCGGGAGGGGTGGGCTCAGCGGGAGGGGTGGGCTCAGCAGGCGGAGTCGGATCGGTCACCGGGTCGGGCCCTCCTCGACACCGGTGGGCCCAGGCCCGGCCACCAGGGGCCGCTTCAGGGCCGCGGCCGGCACGGGAGTGACCGGGTACTGGTCCGGGAGGGACTCGTGCGCGATCTTCTCCTGCAGTTTGAGGATGCCCTGGAGCAGCGCCTCCGGACGGGGCGGGCAGCCGGGTACGTACACGTCCACCGGGATGATCTGGTCGACGCCCTTGGTGACGGAGTAGGAGTCCCAGTAGGGACCGCCGGAGTTGGAGCAGGCGCCGAAGGAGATGACGTACTTGGGTTCGGGCATCTGCTCGTAGAGGCGCTTGATCGCCGGGGCCATCTTGTCGGTCACGGTGCCGGAGACGATCATGAGGTCCGCCTGGCGCGGACCGGGCGCGAAGGGGATGACGCCCAGTCGGATGAAGTCGTGCTTGGCCATGGAGGCGGCGATGAACTCGATGGCGCAGCAGGCCAGGCCGAAGTTGAAGCACCACAGGCTGTAGCGGCGGCCCCAGTTGAGGACCACCTTCACCGGGTCCGGCGCCAGCCGGGCCAGCGGGCCGAGACGGCGCGGCTCGACGGCGCCACCGGGTGCGGCCGGGTCGGGGATGCCCAGCGGAACCGGGCCGCCCGTCGCGGCCGGGCCGCCGAGCGGATCCTGTCCGTGCGCGTGCGCGTGCGCATGCCCGTGCGAGTGGGGAGCGGGGGTCACGTCCATTCCAGGACGCCCTTCTTCCAGGCGTAGAGCAGTCCGACGGCGAGGAAGCCGATGAAGACGAACATCTCGATCAGCGTGCCCGCACCGTACCCGGGCGCGGCGAAGACCGTGGCCCAGGGGAACAGGTAGATCGCATCCACCGCGAAGATCACATAGAGGAAGGCGTAGACGTAGTAGCGGATCTGGGTCTGCGCCCAGCCCTCCCCCACCGGGTCCACGCCGCACTCGTACGCGAGCAGCTTCTCCTGCGTCGGCGCATAGGGGCGCAGCAACTGGTTGGCCCCGAACGCCGAGGCCACGAACAGCACTCCGATCACAGCCAGCAGGCCGACCACGGCATAGGCGTGGAAGTACCCCGGTTTCGGGGCGGCGACGACAGCCGCGACTGCTTCCATGCTCGGTTCGTCCTCCGGTCCCGCCTGGCGGCAGCGATGTCTTTACACATCCATGACGTTCTTACTGCACGGGAGTCTAGGTCCACCGACCGGGGGTCCGTGCACGGCGCCCAGCGGGAACGCGGGGAAGGTGGGGTTATCCCCCCTACCACCATGCCGACCTGCCCCATCGTCATCGGGCCGGCACGACGGCAGGCTGGATCCCGAAGCAAGACGCCCCTGCGGCGGCCGGTTGTGACCGAGGATGGACCCATGCGAGACGACGACACCTGGACGGACTCCTTTCGGGACCCCGTCAGAGCTCCGAAGGAAACGCCGGCGCGGCGGCGTGAGCGTCCGGCGTTCAACAGCGGGATGTGGCGTGAGGTCGCCTTCCTGCTGGTGAACTTTCCGCTGTCGCTGGTGGGCTTCGTGCTCACCGTGGTCGGACTCTCGCTGGGCGCCGGACTGATGGTCACCATCATCGGCCTCTGGGTCCTCGCCGGAGCCCTCTTCGCGATCCGCGGCTACGGCTCCGTGGAGCGCGGGCTGGTGCGTTCGCTGCTGGACGAGGACATCGCCGAACCGCTGCCGGTCGGCACGGGCCGCAGCGGCGGCGGCGCCTGGCGCCGCTTCTTCGACGTGTTCTCGGACGGCCTCGCCTGGCGGACCGCGCTCTACCTCTTCATCAAGCTGCCCTGGGGCATCTTCACCTTCACCGTCACCCTGGTCTCGCTGATCGTGCTGTGGCCGGTGCTGCCGTGGATCGCCCGCGGACTGTCCACCGTCGACCGGGCCCTCGCCTCCTCGCTGCTCGCCCCCGCCGACCTGACCCAGCGGGTCAAGGAGCTGGAGCAGGACCGCGGCACCGTGGTCGACACCGCCGCCGCCGACCTGCGCCGGATCGAGCGCGATCTGCACGACGGGGCCCAGGCCCGACTGGTGGCCCTGGCGATGGACCTCGGCCTGGCCAAGGAGAAGCTGTCGGAGGACCCGGAGGCCGCCGCGAGGATGGTCGGCGACGCCCACGGCGAGGTGAAGCTGGTCCTGCAGGAACTGCGCGACCTGGCCCGGGGCATCCACCCGGCGGTGCTGACGGACCGCGGTCTGGACGCCGCGCTGTCCTCGGTCGCGACCCGCTGCACGGTACCGGGCGGGGTACGGGTCAACGCGGACCTGCCGGGCGGCTCCGACCGCGAGTCGCGTCCGGACTCGGCGGTGGAGGGCATCGCCTACTTCACCGTCAGCGAGCTGCTCACCAATATCTCCAAGCACGCCGGAGCCCGCACCGCCACCGTCGACGCCTGGCGCTCCGCCGACCACCTGATGCTCCAGGTGCGCGACGACGGCAAGGGCGGCGCGACGGAGGAGCCGGGCGGCGGCCTGGCCGGCCTGGCCGAGCGGATCCGCGCGGTGGACGGCGTCTTCGTCGTCGACAGCCCGGTCGGCGGACCGACCGTGGTGACGGTGGAACTGCCCTGGCGGACCAAGAACCGCAACTGACCCGGCTGTCCGGGTTTCTGATGGATTGACGGCCGGCACCGGAGTCCGGCCGGAATCCGTCCGGACAAGATTGAGCAACACCTGTCACACCGGTGCCCGGGTCTCACTACAGTTCCTCGACCGTTCCCACGCGAACATACAGACGAGGACGAGAACCACGATGAGCACCCCTCCCTCCTACGGCTCCCAGCCCGGCCCCGCCGGCGGCCAGTACCCAGGGCAGGCCGCCAACCCGTACGCCGGGAACCCGGCTCAGCAGCCCAACCCCTATGCGGCGGCCCCGGCCGGGGCCCAGCCGCAGGCGTACCCGGCCCCGCCGTACGGCCAGCCCCAGCCCCAACCCCAGCCCCAGCCCGGCCAGCAGCCGTACCCCGGTCAGCAGCAGCCGTACCAGGACCAGCAGCCCTACCCCAACCAGCAGCAGCCGTATCCCGGGCAGCAGCCGTATCCCGGCCAGCAGCCGTTCCCCGGCCAGCAGCCGCAGCAGCCCCAGCAGGCCGGCTGGCAGGTCCCGCCGCCGTCCACGCCCTCCAAGGCGTCCCGGTTCAGCAGGAAGCTGGCGATACGCCTCGGCGTCCTGGTGGTCCTCGGCGTCATCGCCTTCGCCTGGTCCCAGTTCAACGGTGATCCCAGCACCGCCAAGGTCGGCGACTGCGTGCAGAACAAGGGCACCGACGCCAACCCGGACGTCCACGTGATCGGCTGCAGCGACCCCAAGGCCCTGTACAAGGTGCTGAAGACCGCCAGTGGCAGCAACGACTCCATCTGCGACAACGTCACCGGCACCGTGGTCGCCTACACCGAGAGCGGCAGCGACAACCTGACCCTCTGCCTGGGCAACAACAAGCCGGCCGGCTGAGCGGCTGAGCTGCCGCCCCGCCCGGAAGCCCCCAGGGGGCGGCCCGGGTGGGGTTATCCCCACCCCAAGACGGCCAGGAGCCCCAGCGCGCCGGGGCCCGAGTCCCGGCAGGCTTGAAGGTACACAGCAAGGACAGGGACTTGGCGGGCACGGCCGACAGGGGAGTGTGGACAGGATGAGCAGCACAGCCAGGATGACGGGCGACGGCCGCAGTTATGACTACGACTACGACTACGACGCCGATGGATTCTCCCGCGGTCGCGACCGCGACGACGAGCGCGGAGGCCGGAGCCGGAACCCGCAGGCCGGCCCCGGCTTCCTCGCCGCACCGTTCTCCGGCCGCACCTGGCGGGAGAGCCTGCACCTGGTGGTCAACCTCCCGGTGGCCGTCCTCACCTTCAGCTACGCCGTGATCATGTTCGCCGCCGGAACCAGTCTGGTGGTGACCTTCCTGGGCATGCCGATCCTGGCCGCGCTGATCGTCGGCTGCCGCGGCTTCGCCGCGATGGAGCGGGCCAGGGCGCGGGGGCTGCTGCGCCTGGACGTACCGGCCCCGGCACCGCTGCGACCGGCCCGGCCCGGGCTGATGGCCTGGATCGGGGCGGCGCTGAAGAGCGGCGCGGGCTGGCGCTCGGTGCTCTACAGCGTGCTGATGCTGCCGTTCTCGGTGCTCTCCTTCTCGCTCACGGTGACGCTGTGGGTGGCCGGCATCGGCTACGGCAGCTACCCGCTGTGGCAGTGGGTGTTCCCCCACTACGTGAACGTGCCGGGGCTGCAGCTCTACAGCAACAACGGCCACACCGTGTACCTGAGCAGCGTCCCGCAGATCGCCGGGGTGTGCGCCGCCGGCCTGCTGGTGCTGTTCATCACCCCGTGGGTGGTCCGTGGACTGGCCAACACCCAGCGGGCGATGGCCCGAGGACTGCTCAACTAGTCAATCAGCAAGTCACCAGGTCACCTGGTCACCGGGTCACCAGGTCACCTGGTCACCGCGTCGCCACCGTACGGGTGTCGCGTCCGGAACGGAGCACCGTTCCGGGCACGGCACCCGTCAGCTTGTCGTCCCGGACCGTCTCCACCCCGTTGACCCGGACGCTCACCACGCCCTCCGCCCGCGAGTCCAGCCGGGGGCTGTTCCCCGGCAGGTCGTGGACCAGGGTGGCGGGCCCGGCGTCGATCCGCTCGGGGTCGAACAGCACCAGGTCGGCGTGGTTGCCGACGGCGACGGTGCCGCGGTCCCGCAGACCGAACAGCCCGGCCGGGTCGGCGGTCAGCATCCGCACCGCCTGCTCCACCGGGACCAGCTTGCGCCGCCGCAGGCAGTCGCCGAGGAAGCGGGTGGTGTACGGGGCGCCGCACATCCGGTCCAGATGGGCGCCGGCGTCCGAGCCGCCGAGCATCACGTCCGGGTGCTGCCAGGTGTCGCGGCGCAGCTCCCAGCTGCCCGGGTCGTTGTCGGTGGGCATCGGCCACAGCACGGTGCGCAGCTGGTCCGCCGAGCAGATCTCGACCAGCGTGGCGAAGGGGTCCTGGCTGCGTTCGGCGGCGATGTCGCGGACCACCCGCCCGCTGAGGCCGTCGTTGGCGGCGGAGTAGGTGTCGCCGATGACGTACCGTCCGAAGTCGGCCAGCCGCCGGAACACCCCGGCCTCGGGGCTGTTGGCGCGGCGCAGCATCTCGGTCCGGACGGCCGGTTCGGCGAGCCTGGCGATCCGCTCCGGGACCGGCAGGCCGAGGATCTCGCCCCAGCCGGGGATCAGGTTGAGCGCGCAGAAGGTGCCCAGGCTCATGTTCATCGGCGTCAGGATGGGCATGGTCAGCGCGATGATCCGGCCCCCGGCCGCCCTGGCCCTGGACGAGGCCAGCAGCTGCCTCGGCACGCGCTCCGGGACGGCGGCGTCGATGGTGAGGACGTTCCAGTTGAGCGGGCGTCCCGCCGCCGCGGACATGTCGACGAAGAGCGCGATCTCGTCGTCGCTGAACTGGTCCAGGCAGCCGGCCACGATGGCCTCGATCTGGGTGCCCTCGTACTCCCCCACCGCCCGGCTGAGCGCCAGCAGTTCCTCGCGCCCGGCGTGCCGGGAGGCTACCGGCCTGCCGTCGCCGTCCGAGTGGGTGGAGGACTGGGTGGTGGACAGCCCCCAGGCGCCCTCGGCCATGGAGCGGCGCAGCAGCTGGACCATCGCCTCCAACTGCTCCGGCGTCGGCTGCCCGCCGATCGCGTCCGGCCCCATGACGTGGCGCCGCAGCGCGCAGTGGCCGACCATGAAGCCCGCGTTGACGGCGGTGTGGCCGTCCAGCGCCGCCAGGTACTCGCCGAAGGAGGCCCAGCCCCAGGGCACCCCCTCCTCCAGCGCCGCCAGCGACATGCCCTCGACCCGGCACATCATCCGCCGGGTGTAGTCGGCGTCCTCGGGCCGGGCCGGGTTGAGCGGGGCCAGGGTGAAGCCGCAGTTGCCGCCGGCGACGGTGGTGACGCCGTGGCCCAGCGAGGGGGTGGCGTACGGGTCCCAGAACAGCTGGGCGTCGTAGTGGGTGTGCGGGTCGACGAAGCCGGGGCAGAGGATCAGCCCGGTGGCGTCCTCCACCGACACCGCAGATCCCGACGCTCCGGCCGAACCCGAACCCGAACCCGAACCGGAACCCGAGCCCGCTGCCTCGATGCTGACGATCCGTCCGCCGCTGATGCCGACGTCGGCGGTACGGGAGGGCGCGCCGGTGCCGTCCACCAGCGTGGCGCCTTGGATGAGGTGGTCGAGCATGGTGGTCCCTCCTGGGATAACGGATAGCCGATAGCCGTGAATGGCGGGGCGGGTACGGGGTGGCAGGCCGCCGCTCCCCCGTACCCGCCCGGTTCTGCACCGCCGGTCGGCAGCGCGCGCTCAGGGGCGCGCGGCCTGGCGGAAGCGGGTGGTGCGGTGCACCGGATCGGTGTCGATCTTCGGGATGACGTTCTCGCCGATCAGCCTGATGGTGGTGGCGGTGGCCTCCGGCGGGATGCCGATCGGCAGGCCGAACACCAGCTGGTCGGCGCCGGCCGACTCCCAGCGCTTGCACTGTGCGAGCACCTCGTCCGGATCGCCGCAGATCAGCAGCTCCTCGTCGATCAGCAGGTCGATGAGTTCCTCGGTGTACTCCGGGATCAGCTCCGGCCAGACCGGGATGCCCTCGATCCTCGGGAAGGTGTCGTGGTAGCGGAACAGCAGCGACTGCAGGTAGTTGAGTCCGCCGTGCACGGCGATCCGGCGGGCCTCCCTGCCGGTCTCGGCGCAGATCGCGGTCGAGGTCACCATCACGTTGTCGTTGACGAAGGCGCCGATCGGCTCGGCGTCCCTGATCGCGTTCTTGTAGGACTCGACCACCCACTCCATGTCCGAGACCTTCTGCACGCTGAACCCCAGCACGCCCAGCCCCTTGCGGGCCGCCATCTCGTAGGAGGAGGGGCTGCCCGCCGCGTACCACATGGCCGGGTGCGCTGGTCCGAACGGCTTGGGCAGCACCTTGCGGGGCGGCAGTGACCAGTGCTTGCCCTGGAAGCCCTGGTACTCGTCCTGGAGCCACATCTTGGGGAACTCCCCGACGGTCTCCTCCCAGATCTCCTTGGTGCCGTCCATGTCCGTAAGTTCGGGCATGAAGCCGAGGATCTCGTGGCTGCCGGCGCCGCGGCCGGTGCCGAACTCGAAGCGGTTGCCGCTGAGGTGGTCCAGCATGGCGACCCGCTCGGCGACCTTGACCGGGTGGTTCACCTTGGCCAGCGGGTTGAAGATGCCGGAACCGAGGTGGATCCGCGAGGTGGCGTGGGTGAGGTAGCCGATGGCCACGTCATTGGCGGACAGGTGGGAGTACTCCTCCAGGAAGTGGTGCTCGGTGAGCCAGGCGTACTTGAAGCCGGCCCGGTCCGCCTGGACGACGTAGTCCATCTCCTCCATCAGGGCGTGGTGCTCGGCCAGCGGGTCGGCCAGGGAGCGACTCCTGGGCACGTAGCCCTGGATGAAGATGCCGAACTCCATCGGTTCACCGTCCTGTCCATGAATCTGACGGTCCATCAGATACAGCCGACTCTTCCAGCGGGAGCTGAAGCAGTCAAGACACGACGACCCGTCAGTCGATCGACACCCCGGCCAGCCAGCCGCCGTCGACGATGACCGGCTGCCCGGTGATGTAGGAGGAGTCCTCCGAGGTCAGGAAGAGCGCCAGCTTGGCGATCTCGTCGGCCCGGCCGATCCGGCCCAGCGGGATCACCCGCCCGTAGAGCTCGGCCGTGGCCGCCGCTATCGCGGCCCCGTCCTCGGCGCTCATCATCGGCTCCCCGCTGTCGCCGACGAAGACATTGGCCGGGTTGGCCATCGGGGTGTCCACCGAGCCGGGGCAGATGGCGTTCACCCGGATCCCCTTGGGCGCCAGCTCCAGTGCGGCCACCCTGGTCATGCTGAGGATGGCGCCCTTGGTGGCGGCGTAGGAGGTGAGCATGGCCATCCCGGCCTGCGCGGTGTAGGAGGCGGTGTTGACGATGGTGCCGCCGCCGGCGGCCTCGATCAGCGGGGCCGCCGCCCGCATCCCCAGGAAGCAGCCGACCTGGTTCACCCGGACCACCGTCAGGAACTCCTGCAGCGGCGTGCTGACCAGTTCGTTGAGCCGCAGGATGCCGGCGTTGTTGACCAGCCCGTCCAGCCGTCCGTACGCGTCGGTGCAGGCCTGCACCGCCTCCGCCCAGTCGTCCTCACTGCTGACGTCCAGGTGCTGGTAGCGCACCCGGTCGTCGCCGAACGTCTGGGTCAGCTCCTTGGCCAGCGCCTCGCCGAGGTCGTCCAGCACGTCGGCGACCACGACCCTGGCCCCCTCGGCGGCGAACAGCCGGGCCTCCTGCTCGCCCTGGCCCCGGGCAGCCCCGGTGATCAGGACGGTACGGCCTTCAAGTCTGGGCATGCACAGCTCCTCTTCCCGTTCCCACATCTGCATCTGACGTTGTCTCGCACGTGTGCACGCACCACCCCGGACGGCGCCGGCTCAGACCAGCGGGACGACCTCGACCGCGATCCGCTCCAGCTGCTCCAGGTACTCGGCCGCGCTGCGGCTGCGCGGGCGCAGCTGCAGATGGGTGGCGCCCAGGGCGGTGTACGCCCGGAGCGTCTCCGCCAGCTGCTCTGGCTTGCCGCTGACCGAGCGCCGTCCGATCTCCCAGTCGGGCTCGCCGACGAACAGCGCGGGCGGGATGACATTGACCGCGAACGGTCCGCTGCGCCCGGCCTGCTCCCGGGTGGCGCGGATCAGCTCCAGCTGCGCGGGCAGGGCCGCAGGCGCGTCCCCCTGGGACAGCCAGCCCTCCCCCAGCAGCGCCGCCCGGCGCACCGCGCGCGGCGAGGAGCCGCCGACCCACAGCGGCGGACGCGGGCGCTGCACCGGACGGGGGCTGACGGCCAGTCCGGCGAACGGGAAGCGCGGCCCCGGGTGCGTCGGGTACTCCTCCCGCAGGGCGACGTCCAGGGCGGCCAGGGTCTCGTCCAGGATGGCGCCGCGCTGGTGGAAGTCCACACCCAGCGCCTCGAACTCCTCGGGGACGTGCCCCGCGCCGACGCCCAGCACCAGCCGGCCGCCGCTGAGCAGGTCCAGGGTGGCGTACTGCTTGGCCGACAGCAGCGGGTGCCGCAGCGGCAGCACCGCCACGTGCGACATCAGCCTGGTCCGGGTGGTGATCCCCGCCAGCCAGCCCAGCGTGGAGACCGGGTCGTACCAGGTGGCGCCCATCGGGCCGGCCAGCCGCTCCGGGATGGCGACGTGGTCGCAGACCGCGACGTAGTCGAAGCCCAGCCGGTCGGCGGCCTGCGCGGCCTGCGCCAGCTCGGCCGGACCGGCCCGGGTCTCCCACGGCTCGCAGTAGATGGTGCTCTGCGACTGGACCGGCAGCTGGATTCCGAAGACGGCGGTGTCAGACACCGGTGGCCCCCTTCCACAGCCCCTCCGGGGTCAGGTCCAGCAGCCGGATGGCGTTGCCGCGCACCAGCTGCTCCACCACATCGGCCTCCAGATGGCCCATCTGCGACTCGGCGACCTCGCGGCTCTTCGGCCAGGTCGAGTCCGAGTGCGGGTAGTCGGTCTCGTAGAGGACGTTGGCGGCGCCGATCGCGTCCAGGTTCCTGACGCCGTGCGGGTCGTCGAAGAAGCAGCCGTAGATGTGCTCGGCGAACAGCTCGCTGGGCCGGGTCAGCACCTTGTCGGCGACGCCGCCCCAGGCCGCGTTCTCCTCCCAGACCACGTCGGCGCGGGCCAGGATGTAGGGGATCCAGCCGATCTGGCCCTCGGCGTACATGATGTTCAGCCCGGGGAAGCGGTCGAACTTGCCGCTCATCAGCCAGTCCACCATCGAGAAGCAGCAGTTGGCGAAGGTGATGGTGGAGCCGACGGCCGGGGGCGCGTCGGCCGAGGTGGACGGCATCCGGGAGGAGGAGCCGATGTGCATGGCGATGACCGTGCCGGTCTCCTCGCAGGCCCGCAGGAACGGGTCCCAGGCGTCGGTGTGGATGCTGGGCAGCCCCAGGTGCGGGGGTATCTCGCTGAAGCAGACCGCCCGCACGCCCCGGGCCGCGTTGCGGCGGACCTCCGCGGCCGCCAGCTCGGCGTCCCACAGCGGCACGATCGCCAGCGGGATCATCCGTCCCTGCGCGGCCGGCCCGCACCACTCCTCGACCATCCAGTCGTTGTAGGCGCGGATGCACAGCAGGCCCAGCTCGTGGTCCTTGGCCTCGGTGAAGGTCTGGCCGCAGAAGCGCGGGAAGGTCGGGAAGCAGAGCGCCGACTGGACGTGGTTGACGTCCATGTCCTCCAGCCGCTCGGGTATCGAGAACGATCCGGGGCGCATCTGCTGATAGGTGATCGCCTCCAGCCGGACCTCCTCCCTGGGGTAGCCGACGGCGGTGTCCAGGCGGGTCAGCGGGCGGCGCAGGTCCTCGTAGACCCACCAGTCCGCGATGGTGCCCTCGGTGCCGGGCTCCCCCATCCTCGGGGCGAACCGGCCACCGACGAAGGTCATCTCGGCGAGCGGGGCTCGGACGATCCGGGGACCGGTCTCGCGGTACTTGGCGGGCAGGCGGTCCTGCCAGACGTCGGGCGGCTCGACGGTATGGTCGTCCACCGAAATGATCCAGGGGAAGCTCTCCATGACGGCCAGGCTAGCGCCGATCTGACGATCCGTCAGGAGTCGTGCACGCCGCAGATCGGAGCCGGGCGGAACGGCCGGACCGGACCGCCGGACGGGACGTGGAAGCGCCCCGCTGCTCCGCAGTGCAGCGGGACGCTTCCCCGCCCCGCGCAGACAGGCAGCACATACGCGGGGCGGCGGGGCGGGAGGGTTCAGGAGGCGGCGAGGGTGCCCAGCGTGACGTTGGCGGTCCGGGTCGCACCGTCGCGCAGGTAGGTCACCTGGACCTGCAGGCCCGGCTGCAGGCCGGCCAGCACCTCGCTCAGCTCGTTGGAGCTCACGATGGTGGTGCCGCCCAGCTTGGTGATCACGTCCCCGGCCTGGATGCCGCCCTTGGCCGCCGGGCCGCCGCTGGTCACCGAGACCACCCCGGCGCCGGTCTCGGTGTCGCCGCCGCTGGTCAGCACGGTGCGTGAGGTGATGCCCAGGGCGGCCCGGCCGGAGTTGGTGACCTTGCCGTCCTTGATCATCTGGTCGGCCAGGCTGACCACCGCGGACGCCGGGATGGCGAAGCCGATCCCCGGTGCCTGGGCGCCGCTGTCGGTGCCGGAGGTCGCGGCCAGGGTGTTGATGCCCACCACCTGGTCGGCCAGGTTGACCAGCGCGCCGCCGCTGTTCCCGGGGTTGATCGCCGCCGAGGTCTGCACCATGTTGGGGATGGTCACCCCGGGCGAGTCCGCGGTCGCGGGCTCGGACACGGTGCGCCCCACGGCCGAGACGATGCCCTGGGTGACGCTGCTCTCCAGGCCGAGCGGATTGCCCATGGCCAGCACGATCTGGCCGACCTCGACCTTGCTGGTGTCCGCGAAGACCGCCGGCCTGATGTCGGACGGCGGGTTGGTCAGCTTGATCACGGCCAGGTCGCTGGTCGGGTAGGAGTAGACCAGGGTGGCGTCCAGGGTGGCCGAGCTGTCGGCGAGGGTGACCTTGAAGCTCCGGCCGCTGCCGATGACATGGGCGTTGGTGACGATGTCGCCGGTCTTGTCGTAGACGATGCCGGAGCCCAGGCTCTCACCCGCGGTGATCTGGACCACGGACGGGAGCACTGCCTTGACGGTGTTCTGATAGTCCGTCTGCAGGTCGTTGCCGGCGCCGGAGGCGGCAGCGGTCGCGGTGGAGGAGCCGCCGCTGTTCCAGCCGTTGGAGGCGTCCGACGAGGATCCGCTGCTGCAGCCGGCCACGGCCGCGAGCACGAGTCCGACCGTGAGCACCAGGCACGGCTTGCGGAGCGGAAGCGAGCGGGAGGTGCCGGAGCCTGCGCTCTCCATGGGTGCGACCTTCCTGTCGGGCGGCCCGTCAAGCAGGGCTACCTTGGGAGATTTGCACCTATTGTCCCTTTTGTTCTACAAGAGAACGGGAGGCGCGCCGCCCCGCCGCACGCAGAAAACCCCGGTACGGACGGAGGGGATCCGCCCGTACCGGGGGTGGGGGTGCGCAGGGCCAGCGGACCGCGGTCCTACAGGCCGAGCGACTTGGCGATCACGAGCTTCATGACCTCGCTGGTACCGCCGTAGATGCGGAACACCCGGTTGTCCGTGTAGAGGCGGGCGATCGGGTACTCCAGGATGTAGCCGTAGCCGCCGTGCAGCTGCAGGCAGCGGTCGACCACCCGGGAGCAGACCTCGGTGGTGAACAGCTTGGCCTTGGCCACGTCCGAGGCGGTCAGGTCGCCGGTCTCGAACTGCTCCAGGGCGCGGTCCACCACGGCCTGGGCGGCGTCGACCTCGGCCTCGCAGGCGGCGATCTCGAACTTGGTGTTCTGGAACTCGGACACCGACTGGCCGAAGACCTTGCGGTCCTTGGTGTAGGACACGGCCAGGTCCACCGCGGCGCGGGCGGCGGCGTAGGCGCCGACGGCGATGGCCAGCCGCTCCTGGACCAGGTTGTGGGCCAGGTAGAAGAAGCCCTTGCCCTCCTCGCCCAGCAGGTTCTCGACCGGGACCTTGACGTCGACGAAGGACAGCTCGGCGGTGTCGGAGGTGCGCAGGCCGATCTTGTCCAGCTTGCGGCCGACGGTGTAGCCCTCGCTGGTGGTGTCGACGCAGAGGATGGAGAGGCCGGTGCGGCGGTTCTCCGGGGTGGCCGGCGAGGTGCGGGCGACCACCAGCATCAGGTCGGCCTGCACGCCGCCGGTGATGAAGGTCTTGGCGCCGTTGAGGACGTAGTGCTTGCCGTCCTCGGAGAGCTTGGCGTTGGTGGTCATCCCGGCCAGGTCGGAGCCGGTGCCGGGCTCGGTCATGGCGATGGCGGTCATCATCTCGCCGGAGACGAACTTGGGCAGCCAGCGCTTCTTCTGCTCGTCGCTGCCGTACTCCATCAGGTACGGCAGGCAGAGGCCGGTGTGCACCCCGGAGCCGCCGAAGCTGACGCCGGCGCGGGCGCACTCCTCGGTGACGATCGCCTGGTACTTGAAGCCGTGCATGCCCGCGCCGCCGAACTCCTCCGGCACCTCGATGCCGAAGACGCCCAGCTCGCCGAGCTTCAGGTAGAAGTCCTTGGGGGCACGCCCGGCCTGCTCCCACTCGGGGTAGACCGGCACGACCTCCTTGGCGATGAAGTCGCGGATGGTGTCCCGGAACGCCTCGTGGTCCTCGGTGAATACGGTGCGGCGCACGATGGCGCTCCTCTCCTGAGCTCTGCTGAGCGTCCAAGCCGTCACTGGTCGAACGAACGTTAAGTTAATCGCCAGTAGTCTGTTCTGTCCAGGGCGCCCGGGTGTGACGTGAGCCGTGTCCGACGGGCTGTCCGGCGGACGGGCAGAACGGTCGATAGGTCAGGTCGCCAGGTCAGTACGACGGCCCGGAAGCGGAAGCGCCGCTGCCCCCGCGACCGGGTGGTCGCGGGGGCAGCGGCGGTGTCGGATCGGCCGGCGGCTACTGGGTGAAGTAGCCGGTGACGTCGGCAACCAGGTCGACGGTGCCGGCCAGGTTGTAGAAGTCCACCACGCCGTTGTGCACCGGGACCACCACCAGGTTGGGGATGGTCTGCCCGGTGGTGAAGTTCAGGTTCGAGGCCGTCGGCAGCGAGCTGCCGTCCGGGTAGACCGTGACCACGCCGCCCGCGCTGGAGTTGACCGCGGTGACGTTCATGACCACCGCGGTGACCCCGGTCGACGGAAGCCCGTTCACCCCGGCGACCTTGAGCTTCACGACCCCCTTGGCCCCCACCTTCGCCACCGGGACGCCGCCGGTGCCGTTGCGGGTGTCCATCGCACGGACCGGTCCCGCGGTGACGTAGGAGGAGCCGGACCCCTGGGTGAAGTAGCCGGTGACGTCCGCGACCAGGTCCACACTGCCGGCGTTGACCGAGAAGTCCACCTTGCCGTCCACCACCGGGACGATCGCCAGGTTCGGCATCACCGCACCCAGCGGGACGTTCAGGTTGGAGGCCAGCGGCTGCTTCTGACTGTCCGGGTAGACCGTGATCACCGCACCGTCATGGGTCGGCTTCACCGCCGTGACGTTCATGACCACCGCGGTCACCCCGGTCGAGGGAAGCCCGTTGACACCGGCGATGGTCAGCACCCGCGGCGTACCGGCCACCACCGGGGCCTTGGCACCGCCCGTGGTGGTCCTGGTGTCCAGGAAGCGGGTCGGCCCGGCACTGGTGAAGGTCGATCCGCCGGTCGCCGTGGTCGAGTAGTACCCGGTCACGTCGGCCACCAGGTCCACGCTGCCGGAGTTGACCGAGAAGTCCACCTTCCCGTCCACCACCGGCACGATCGCCAGGTTCGGCATCACCGCACCGGCGGGAACGTTCAGGTTCGACGCCAGCGGCTGCGGCCGGCCGTCCGGGTAGACCGTGATCACCGCGCCGTTGTGGGTCGGCTTCACCGCCGTGACGTTCATGACCACCGCGGTCACCCCGCTGGACGGGATCCCGTTGACGCCCGCGACCGTCAGCACCCGCGGCGTACCCGCCACGACCGGCGCCTTGGCGCCACCGGTGGTGGTCCTGGTGTCCATGAACCGGGTCGGCGTGACCGGGACGAAGGCGCCCTTCGGCGGCGCCGCGGCCTGGACCACCTGGACGTCGGACGCCTTGACGTAGGCGATCCGGTGGTTGAAGCGGATCGGGTAGTACTTGGTGGTCGCGGAGATGACCTCGGTGCACACCGACGGCGCGGCACAGCTGCCGGTGGTGTTGGTGTCACTGCTGGTGTAGTAGTAGTCGGCGCTCACAGCCGCGTCCGCGGTGTACGCCTGGCCCACCGGGAGGGTGTACGCCAGCGGCGCGACCGGCTGGTAGCCCGAGGTGGCGAACGCGGCGAGCGAGGCGGGGTAGTCCGTGGCCTCCGGGTAGTAGCGCCCGTACACCGGGACCGCCGTGTTGCCGCTGGGCTGGACGATCAGCTGGCCCGGGTGGGTGTTGGCGACACTGTTGATGCCGTTGGGGTTGTAGAACCAGGCCTTCTGGCCGCCGTACCAGATCGCGGTCCAGTCACCGCTGACGCCGGCGACGACGAAGGTCTGGCCGTAGACGGCCTTGTCGCTGACGTCGGCGACCTGGCTGCTGCCGCTGTCCATGCCGGCACCGGACAGGATGCTGTCGGTGATCAGTCCGGAACTGAGCGAGGCGTCCTTGTAGAGGTAGACGAAGTTGGAGTTGGCCGCCGGGCAGGGGTCGGTGCTGTCCGTGGTGGCCTTCGGGTTCACGTCACAGCCGAGCAGCTTCGGCTGGTTGGCCGAGCTGAAGGCCGGGGCGATGGTGACGGTGCCGCCGACGACAACGCCGCCGCTGCCGGCCGGGGTGGCGCCCAGCAGGCTGAAGAGGCTGCTCCAGTCGTAGTAGGGCCCGGGGTCCCAGTGCTGGCTGGTCACGAAGGAGGCGGGGCTGGACAGCGCGTAGGGCACGTCGTCGTGGCCGAGGATGTGGTCCCGGTCCAGCGGAATGCTGTACTTCGCCGCGATGTACTTCACCAGGGCCGCGTCGGCCGTGTACTGCGCCGTGGTGAGCCAGGTGCCCGCGGTGTTGTTGTAGGAGGTGCTGCCCCCGGCGAATCCGACGTTCTCGATGCCGACCGAGTGCAGGTTGACCGACTTGTTGTCGGCGTGGGCGGCGGGGTCCTCAAGGGTCACCATCTGGGTGACCGCGCCGTTGGCGTCCACGATGTAGTGCGCGCTGCTGCCGAGGGTCCCGTTCTGGAACAGGGCGATCGCACCGGCGGCGGTGGAGCCCTCGGTCGTGTGGAGCACGATCGTGTTGATGCCGTTGCCGTCGGCGGGACGGTTGCCCGGGTAGTAGTTGGGGATGGCAGCCGGCGCGAAGGTGCAGGTCAGCGAAGCCGGGCACTCGGTCGCCGCGGTCGTGGACGCGCCCACGGCCGCCGCTCGGAGGCTGAGCCCGCTGACGGCCTGGGTGGCGTCCGCCGCCGTCGGCACGGTGACGGCCGGGCTGGCGGCCAGGCTCACCGTCTGGTCGTCGGTGGTGGTGCGGGAGGCGCCGTCGTGCAGGGTCAGGAAGACCTGGTCGGCGAAGCCGGTGGCGGCCTTCTGGTCCGAGGCCTGGGCGTAGGCCGCGACCGCGCCGTACCACTGGGCCGGGTCGCCGCCCACCGCGTGGTGCAGCTTCTGCTGGTAGGAGGCCAGCAGCGCCGCTCCGCCGCGGATGCTCTGCCTGCTGTCGCTGCGCAGCGCCGAGGCGGGCTGGTTGATCAGCTCGGCGGCGGTGTCCAGCGTGTGCAGTGCCGGGGACTTGGTCCAGGACCGGTCGTTGGCCAGCGCCATCAGCGCGGCGTTGGGGGTGCGCGGCTTGCTGCCGTCACCGAAGTCGTTGCCCTCGGCCGCCACCTCGGCGGCCGTGAGCGGGGCCGCGGTCGACTCGGTGACCTGGGTCAGCCCCATCACGTTGTAGTTGCCGGTGGTGCTCGGCTGTCCCTGGTGCGACTCCCACTGGGTCTCCTGGTACGAGACCGCCAGCAGGATGCTCTCCGGGACCTTGAACTCAGCGGCCGCAGCCGCGAACTCGTCCTGCAGTGTGCTCTTGCCCGATGTTGCCAGGGCGACCGTCGACGCGTCCGCCCCCGTCCCGGAGCTGGACTTCGTGGGGGCGGCTTCCGCCACCGCTCCGACCACCAGCGCTGCTGCCGCCAGTGCGACGCCGACGCCGGCGCCTATGCGAGATTTCTTCCGACTGTGCCTTGCTGCCACCGCAGTGCCCCTGCCCTGATTCCGAGTAGCGAGGCAGTAACGACATAGCGGACTGCCCCCAATGCGCGTGTCTCGTGCGTCCGCGCGTGCTGCCGCGTACGACTGAAGTCAAATCCCCCGGCGATAGAACACATGCCAAATGATGGTTGAGGCTAGCAGTCACGGGGCTGTCGATGACCATTGGGGCCCCTGTTCCACACCTGTTCGTGCAACGATGTGTCCATGGCTGAGAAGACCCGCAGCGAGCACTCCGAATCCCTCTCCCCGACCGGTCCCCAGCAGGTGATCGAGTACGGCGACTACCGCGCGGTGCTCACCGTCGTGGGTGCGGGCCTGAGAGGACTCAGCCACCGGGGACGTCCGCTGGTCGTGAAGTACCCGTCCGACCAGATGCCGCCCGGCGGCGCGGGGCAGTTGCTGGTGCCGTGGCCCAATCGGGTGAGGGACGGGAAGTACTCCTTCGACGGCCGGGACCAGCAGCTCGACATCAGCGAGCCGGCCACCCACAACGCCAGCCACGGCTTCGTCCGCTGGCTGCCCTGGCGGGTGATGGCCGAGGACGCCGCCTCGGTCCGCTTCGGCCTGCGGCTGTACCCGATGCACGGCTACCCGCACATCCTGGAACTGACGGCCAGTTACACCCTCGGCGAGGACGGCCTGAGCGTCGAGGTCGCGGCCCGCAACGTCGGTCCGACCGCCGCCCCGTACGGCATCGGCGCGCACCCGTACCTGACCCTGGGCCGGGGTCCCGGCAGCCTGGACGAGGCCGTGCTGGAGCTGCCGGCCGACACCTGGATCCCGGTCGACGAGCGGATGATCCCCACCGGCCGCGAGGCCGTCGAGGGCACCGAGTACGACTTCCGCAAGGCCAGGGCGATCGGCACCACCCCGCTGGACACCGCCTTCACCGGCCTGCACCGCGACCGTGACGGTCGCGCCACGGTCCGGCTGACCAGCGCTGACGGCGGGCGCGGGGTGGAGCTCTGGGTCGGCGAGGAGATCGGCTGGCTGCAGGTGTACTCCGCCGACACCCTGGCCGGGCCCTACCGGCGCGCGGGCGTCGCGGTGGAGCCGATGAGCTGCCCGCCGAACGCCTTCGCCACCGGGGAGGACGTGGTCCGCCTTGAGCCCGGCGCCCGGGTCGCCCACCACTGGGGCATCCGGGCCCTCTGAGAGGGCGGACAGCACCTCCCTCCAGCGCCGTGGAGCCGTAGAGTTGGCCGAAGAGGGGGTGCGCAGATGCGCGGGTTGCAGGGGTGGAATTCGGCGGGGCCGCAGACCGCCGAGGAGATGATCGCCGAGGCACGCAAGGCGTTCTTCGTGATGTTCGGCTTCATGGTGGTGATCTGGGTCCTGCAGATCGTCAACTGGACCGACAACTACCAGCTCGACCGCGAGTTCATGGTGATCCCGCAGCGGGTGGACCGGCTCGGGGAGATCTTCACCGCGCCGTTCCTGCACTTCAGTTGGCAGCACATCGAGGGCAACTCGGGACCGCTGTTCGTCTTCGGCTTCCTCGCCGCGTACCGCGGCGTGGTCCGCTTCCTCTGGCTGACCCTGCTGGTGGCGGTCACCAGCGGGCTCGCCGTCTGGGTCTTCCAGAGCACCAACACCGGCAGCGTCGGCGCCAGCGGGCTGATCTTCGGCTACTTCGGCTACGTGGTGCTGCGCGGGATCTTCGACCGGCGGCTGATAGACACCCTGATCGGGGTGGTCATGGCCGCATCCTTCGCCTATCTTGTGACGATCGCACTGCCCGGCACTCCCGGCGTGAGCTGGCTGGCGCACCTGGGCGGACTGGTCGGCGGCGTGATCGGAGCCTGGCTGCTGCGGGACCGGAGGCCCCGGATCGCGACGGGCGCGGAACCTGTCCCCGGTTCGGGGACAGGTTCGGGTTCAGGTAAGACGATCGTCCCGACACAGGGGGCGAATCCGGCTCTGGAAGGCAGCCGCAGCGACCTGCACAAGGAGCTGGGGGATCTGGGGCTTCTCTAGCCTCGCCCACTCTGCCCGGCAAAATGCCTGGTCAAACGGACTGATCGGTTCCTGTGACCTAACTGGCAGGCAAAGCACAGCATTGCCACAGGTTGACCTCATGCGTTTCTCATTTGAGGCATGCAGCCTTTCGCCATGACGACGACGCCCCCTACCCCCGAAGTGGCCTCCACCGACCTTCGTCGACCTGATGGAAGCCCCGTCCGAGTCCTCGTCGTCGACGACGAGGCCCCGCTCGCTGATCTGCTGTCCATGGCCCTGCGCTACGAGGGCTGGCAGACGGCCACCGCCGGTGACGGCGCCGAGGCGCTGCGCGCGGCCCGCGAGTTCCGTCCGGACGCGGTGGTCCTCGACGTGATGCTGCCCGACCTGAGCGGCCTGGAGGTCATGCGCCGGCTGCGCGCCGACCAGCACGACGTGCCGGTGCTCTTCCTCACCGCCAAGGACGCGGTCGAGGACCGGATCGCCGGGCTCACCGCGGGTGGCGACGACTACGTCACCAAGCCGTTCAGTCTCGAGGAGGTCGTGGCCCGCCTGCGCGGACTGCTCCGCAGGAGCGGCGCGGCCGCGGCGCGGGCGGAGTCGGTGCTGGTCGTCGGCGACCTCACCCTGGACGAGGACAGCCGTGAGGTCTTCCGCGGCGACGACTCCATCCGGCTCACCGCCACCGAGTTCGAGCTGCTGCGGTTCCTGATGCGGAACCCCCGGCGGGTGCTGAGCAAGCCTCAGATCCTGGACCGGGTCTGGTCCTACGACTTCGGCGGTCAGGGCAACGTCGTTGAGCTCTACATCTCCTACCTGCGCCGCAAGATAGACGCGGGACGCGCACCGATGATCCACACGATGCGCGGCGCGGGGTACGTGCTGAAGCCGGCCGACGCGGGGGCACCGGTCCGATGAAGCGAAGCCGGGTCCGAAGCTGGTCCACATGGTCCCTGCGGACCCGGCTGCTGGTGACCACCACGCTGATGCTGGCAGTGGTCAGCGGAGTGATCGCACTGGTCACCACACTGGCGGTCAAGGCGGACCTGCATGCTGCGGCGGAGGATCGACTTCAGCAGATGATCACCCGGTCCCAACCCTTCTGGGACGGCGGAGGCGGGGGAGGAGCAGCCGGAGCGGGTCGCCTTCCCCTGGGCGGCGGGCAAAAGCTGACAGCCCTGGACTTCCTGGTCAACAGCCTGCCGGAAGGGTCCGTCGGCGCCCTGGTGAACAAGAGCGGAGCGGTACAGGCGGGGACACCCACGGTAAGCGCCGACAACGACAACGGTCCCCAGGTCAAGACCACGACGCTGACCACCGCACAGACGGAGGCACTCGCTGCTGCCGCAGGCAGTAGCAGCAACGTCACGGTCAACCTCCCCGGCCTGGGCGACTTCCTGGTGACGTCTCAAGTCAATCCCCAGACCCAGGACACACGCGTCATCGGAGTACCACTCAGTAGCTACGAGACCACGATCAATGAGCTCATCGGTGTGGAGGCAACCGTCACCCTGGCCGGGTTGATCATTGCCGGCTTCCTCTCGTTTGCGCTGATCAGGATCTCGCTCCGTCCCCTCGACCGCGTCGCGGCCACTGCCGCACGGATCTCTCGGGTGCAGTTGGACCGGGGCGAGGTCGGCGAGTTGACCCGGGTCTCGGAGGCGGACACCGACACTCGGACCGAGGCCGGGCAGGTCGGCGACTCGCTGAACCGACTTATCGACCACGTCGCGAACGCGCTGTCCGCCCGCCACGCGAGTGAGACGCGGGTGCGGCAGTTCGTTGCCGACGCCAGTCACGAGTTGCGGACGCCGTTGGCGTCCATCGCCGGCTATGCCGAACTCACCCGGCGCGGACGCGAAGCCGTGCCGCCGGACACGGCCTACGCGCTGAGCCGGGTAGAGTCCGAGGCCGCCCGGATGACCCGGCTGGTCGAAGACCTCCTCCTACTGGCGCGCCTAGACGCCGGACGCCCGCTGGAGCGCGAGCCACTGGACCTCGCGCCGCTGGTGATGGACGCCGTCCGGGACGCCCACGCGGCCAACCCCGACCACAACTGGCAGGTCCAACTCCCGGACGACCCGGTGATGGTGGACGGCGACGGACACCGCCTGCACCAGGTCCTGGTCAACCTCCTCGCCAACGCGGGCAAGCACACCCCGGCCGGAACAAGGGTGACCGCCGCTGTCGTGCTCTCCCCCGACGGCGTCGGCTGCGAGCTGCGGATCATCGACGACGGCCCCGGCATCCCGCCCGCGCTGCTCCCCTCCGTGTTCGAGCGCTTCGCCCGCGGCGACAGCTCCCGTTCCCGCGCGGCCGGAAGCACCGGCCTCGGCCTGGCCATCGTCGCCGCCGTCACCGCCTCCCACGGCGGCACCGTCGGCGTCCGCAGCAGACCGGGGAACACCGTCTTCACGGTCCGGCTGCCGCTCTCCGCCGAGCCGGCCAAGGACCTGGACCTGCTCGTCAACTGACAGACCGTTCACAGCATCGGCACACGGCGACAACAGGGCATCCGGAGACATTGGTGCTATGTCGTCCACCACCGCCGCCCAGCCCGTCGTGCTGGAACAGCAGTCCCCCGCCGGGGACCCCCGCTGGGTCCGCCCCGCCTTCATCGGTCTGCTCCTGGTCACCGCCGTGCTCTACCTGTGGGATCTCAGTGCTTCCGGCTGGGCCAACCAGTTCTACTCGGCCGCCGTGCAGGCCGGCAGCAAGAGCTGGGAGGCCATGTTCTACGGCTCCTCCGACGCGGCGAACTTCATCACCGTGGACAAGCCCCCCGCGTCGCTCTGGGTCATGGACGTCTCGGCCCGGATCTTCGGCGTCAACTCCTGGTCGATCCTGGCACCGCAGGCCCTGGAGGGGGTCGCCACCGTCGCCGTCGTCTACGCGGCCGTACGGCGGCGCTTCTCGGCGCAGGCCGGACTGATCGCCGGCGCGGTGCTGGCGCTGACCCCGGTGGCCGCGCTGATGTTCCGCTTCAACAACCCCGACGCGCTGCTGGCCCTGCTGCTCACCCTCGCCGGCTACGCGGTGCTGCGGGCACAGGAGCAGGCGCAGACCCGCTGGCTGGTGCTGGCCGGGGCCTGCGTCGGCCTGGCCTTCCTCACCAAGACCCTGCAGGCGTTCCTGATCCTCCCCGCGCTCGGCGCCACCTATCTGGCGTTCGCGCCGACCGGGATGTGGCGCAGGATCAGGCAGGTGCTGGTGGCCCTGGTGGTCATGGTCGTCAGCGGGGGCTGGTGGGTGGCCGTCGTCCAGCTCACCCCGCCCGCGTACCGGCCGTACATCGGCGGCAGCCAGCACAACAGCTTCCTCGAACTGACCTTCGGCTACAACGGGTTCGGCCGTCTGGACGGCTCCGAGACCGGCAGTGTCGGCGGTGGCGGCGGTGGGGCCGGCGGCTCGACCGGCATGTGGGGCAGCACCGGGCTCACCCGGCTCTTCGGCTCGGACATGGGCGGTCAGATCGCCTGGCTGCTCCCGGCGGCGCTGCTGCTGCTGGTCGCCGGGCTGTGGCTGACCTGGCGGCTGCCCCGGGTGGACAGCCGGCGCGCGGCCTTCGTGCTGTGGGGGCTCGCCCTGGTCGCGACCTTCCTGACGTTCAGCCTGATGAAGGGCATCTTCCACCCGTACTACAACGTCGCGCTGGCCCCGTACATCGCGATCCTGGTCGGCATGGGCGCCGGACTGCTCTGGGAGCACCGGCGGACCTGGTTCGCCTCCGTGACGCTGGCGGTGGTCACCGGGGTGACGGCCGTGCTGTCGTACACCCTGCTGGAGCGCAGCTCCGACTGGTACCCCTGGCTGCGCTACGCGGTGCTGATCGGGGGGATGCTGGCCGCGCTGGGCCTGATCGTCGTGGGCCAGCTGCCGGACGGCGTCGCCCGTCCGCTGGCTGCCCTGGGCCTGGTCGCGGTGCTGGCCGGACCGGCGGCGTACACCCTGCAGACGGTGGGGACGGCGCACAGCGGATCACTGCCCAGCGCGGGACCGGCGGTCGCGGCGGGCTTCGGCGGTGGCGGCGGGTTCGGCGGCGGTGCCGGGGGTGGTCGCGGAGGCGGCGGCTTCCCGGGCGGCGGCCAGGCCGGTGCGACCGGCGGCCAGGGCGGCCCGCAGGCCGGTGGCACCGGCGGGTTCCCCGGCGGCGGCACGGCGCCCGGCGGCACCGCCGGCGGCCGGACCGGAGCCGGCACGGGCGGCGGAACCGGCGGCGGCTTCGGCGGAGGCGCGGGCGGCGCTGGCGGCGTCGGGACGCTGCTCAACGGCTCCGACCCGGGCACGGCGATCACCGCCCTGCTCAAGGCCGACGCCAGCAAGTACACCTGGGCCGCCGCGGCGATCGGCTCCCAGAACGCCGCCGGCTACCAACTCGCCACCGGCGACCCGGTGATGGCCCTCGGCGGCTTCAACGGCACCGACGCCGCCCCGAGCCTCAGCCAGTTCGAGCAGTACGTCCGCTCGGGCCGGATCCACTACTTCATCGGCGGCGGCACCGGCGCCAACGGCAGCAGCGGAAGCTCGGACACCAGCCAGATCTCCACCTGGGTCGCCGCCCACTACGCGTCGAGCACGGTGGACGGAGTGACGGTCTACGACCTGACGAAGGCGAAGACCACCACGACGAGCTGACGCAGCGGTGTGCCGGGAGGCGAGGAGCCGCCTCCCGGCACACCACCCCCACCCCTCAGTCGTTGACCTCCGACCGTCCTTTGCGCCAGTAGCCCATGAAGGTCACCGCCTTGCGCGGGTAGCCGCAGTCGTTGACCAGGTAGCGGCGCAGGGTGCGGACCTGGGAGGCCTCGCCGGCGATCCAGGCGTAGCGGGATGACGGGGCGTCGGCCCGGCGTGCGTCGTCCGCTCCGACGGCCTTGGCCAGACCGGTTCCCCCGTCCACCCAGTGGATCCGCACGGCTGCGGCCGTCGTCAGCGGCTGACGGTGCGCCGGGTCCGTGATCCGGATGAACACCCTGGTGGGGAAGGACTCCGGCAGGGTCTCCAGGATGGCGGCGATGGCCGGGAGCGCTGCCTCGTCGCCGGCGATCAGGACCTCGTCGGCCTCCGGCGGAAGGTGGAACTCGACGCCGCCCGCGCCGGAGACGGTGGGGCCGAAGACGGCGATGCGGTCTCCGGCACCGGTGGCGCGGGCCCAGCGCGAGGCGGGGCCCTCGGCCGGACCGGAGTGCAGGGCCAGGTCGACGTCGACCTCGGCCGCCTCGGGCCGCTGGGCGCGGACCGTGTAGGTGCGCATGACCGGACGCCAGATCTCCGGCATCCGCTGCCAGCCCCGGTACCAGCCGCCCTCCACGTCGTCGTCCGGCAGCACCGGCTCGGTCTGCCCCTCCAGCGGGAGCAGCAGCTTGATGCGCTGGTCGCGGCCGCCGTTGACGAAGCCCTCCAGGTCCGCGCCGCCGAAGGTGACGCGGACCATGCCGGGGGTGAGCCACTCCTTGCGGACCACCTCGACGGAGAACAGGCGGAAGGGCTGGACCGCGGGTGCGGCCGGGACAGCGGGGGCCGAGTCGGGGGCGGTGCTTGCGGGCATGCGGACTCCAGGGGCCTGATCGAGAGCCGAAGTTCGATTAGGTTAGGCTGGCCTAACTATGTCATAGGTCAGCGAGGCACCCCGCAGCTGGCTGCGGCGCTCAAGGCCTGATCTGCGCTCCTGACTGGACCGGCTGCTCCGGTTCCGGCCTGAGCAGCCGGCCCAGGCGGGGTTCCACCAGCGGCCGGAGCAGCCGCCGCACCGGTGCTGTACAGAGCAGCAGCGCCAGCGCCACCGCCCCGGCCGTCAGCAACAGCCAGCCGCCGGGGTGGTGCAGGAAGGACCAGCGGTACCAGCCCTTCAGCAGCAGGGCGCGCTGCAGGAACGGGTGCAGCAGGAAGGCGTACATGGTCCCGGCACCGAGCCCGCTGAACCAGGTCGCACGGCGCGGCACCAGCGCCAGGAAGGCCGCTGTGAGCAGCAGCCCGAGCAGGAAGACCACCGAGGACTCGGCCAGCCACCGGGCGTACGAGACATGCAACGAGCCGCTGGAGCCGCTGCGGTAGAGCCAGTTCACATCGGTGCTCGGGGCAGCCGCCCAGGCGAGCGCGGCCACGGCGGCGAAGGCGGCCGCCGCGTACAGCCGGACGTGGCGCAGCGCGAGCAGCCGGTCCAGGTGCTCCCGGCGCAGGCAGAGACCGATCACAAAGTACGGCAGGAACTCCAGCGTCCTGGCCAGCGACAGCATCGGGCCGAAGGTGAAGGCGCCGCTGAGCAGGAACACCGCGAGCGCCACCGGCACCGGCCAGCGCACCAGCCGCCACAGCGGGGCGGTGATCCGCCAGAGGAACAGCGACATCAGGAACCACAGCACCCAGGTCGGGGTGAGCGGCGCCAGCGCGAGGCGGGTCCCCGCCAGCCATTGGACCCACAGGGTCAGCAGGGTGTTCCACAGCAGGAACGGTGCGAGGACGCCGGTGAGCAGTCGGCGGAGCTGGCGCGGCTCGCCCCGGAAGCTCTGCGAGAACCAGCCGGACACCAGCACGAAGACCGGCATGTGGAACAGGTAGACCAGCAGGTAGGCCGCGCGCAGCGGCCGCTCCCCCGGGAGGCCGACCAGCGGCTCCCAGGCGTGTCCGAGCACGACCAGGACGATCACCAGCAGCTTGGCGTTGTCGAAGAAGGGGTCGCGCGGGGGTGCTTCGACGGCGACGGGGGGAAGGGCGAGGAGCACCTGTGGATCGTACTTGGGTGCAGCGTGTGCCTGGTTTGTCGCGCAGTTCCCCGCGCCCCTGAGCATGTGCAACTGAGCCAGTTGCAGGCCCCTGGGGGCGCGGGGAACTGCGCGACAAACCATGCACATGCCGCACCAGAGAACCCGACCGCTCCCCCTACCCCGGTATCACCACGGCCGTACCCGACACCCGTACCCTGCGGTCCCCCTCGCGCAGCTCCACGCGGAGCACACCCGGTCGACCCAGGTCCTCCCCCTGGTGCAGCGTCAGCACCGTCCCGCCTCCCCCGCCAGCCAGCCCCAGCTCCCGCAGGTACGCGCCGAAGGCCGCCGCCGCGGCCCCGGTGGCCGGGTCCTCGACGATCCCGCCGACCGGGAACGGGTCGCGGACGTGGAAGGTGGCGGCGTCCTCGCGCCACACCAGCTGCAGCGTGACCAGCTCGCGGGCCTCCATGTAGGCCGCCAGCCCCTCGAAGTCGTACGCCAGCTCCGCGAGGCGCCCGCGGGTGGCCGCGGCCAGCACCAGGTGCCGGGCGCCCGCGTAGGCGATGCGGGGCGGCAGGGCCGGGTCGAGGTCGTCCCCGCTCCAGCGGAGCAACCGCAGCGCCTCGGCCACGTCCTCCTCGGACACCGGGTCGACCCGGGGTTCCACACTGGTCAGGGTCGCCCGCAGGGCACCGTCCGACTCGGCCTCGACGTCCACCGGGACCTCACCCGCCCGGGTGCGGAAGAGCAGCGCCCCGGGACCGGTCCGCTCGGCCAGGGCGACCGCGGTGGCGATGGTGGCGTGGCCGCAGAAGGGGACCTCGACCTTGGGGCTGAAGTAGCGGACGTCGTAGTCGCGCCCGCCCGCCGCGCCGTTCCGGCCCTGGGTGAGGAACGCCGTCTCCGCGTAGCCGAGTTCGGCCGCCACGGCGAGCATGGCCGCGTCGTCCAGTCCGGTCGCGTCGAGGACGACGCCGGCGGGGTTGCCGCCCTCGGGGTCGGTGGTGAAGGCCGCATAGCGAAGGATGTCCATGACCCAGTGAACTCGGACCGCGGCCCGATGATTCCGGTGCCGTCCACGCCAAGTCGCTGCAAAGTCCACCCCACCCTTCCGCAAGATTCAGAAAGAATTTTCTCCGAGGCCTTGACGCACCTCCGCCACCGCGAGCATGGTCATGACGAAGCACTGGGCGCCCCCACCCTCAGCCCGTGCGACCTTCACCCCACCCGGAGCCACCATGCGTACGCGCACGCGCCTTCGCGCCATGCTCGCCTCAGGAGCCCTGCTCACCACCGGAATCGTCCCGCTCACCCTGGCCGCCACCGCCGGGACCGCGCACGCGGCCATGAACAGCGGCGATGTGATCGCCAACCTCTTCATGTGGAACTGGACTTCGGTCGCCAACGAGTGCACCACGGTGCTGGGGCCCTCCGGCTACGGCGGCGTCCAGGTCGCCCCGCCGGAGGACTCCACCACCGCCTCGGGCCACCCCTGGTGGGAGATCTACCAGCCGGTGGACTACAACCTCACCAGCCGGATGGGCAACGAGGCGCAGTTCGCCGCCATGGTCTCCAGCTGCCGCGCGGCCGGGGTGAAGGTCTACGTCGACGCCGTCATCAACCACATGACCGGCCAGGGCAGTTCGTCCTACGGCGGGGTCACCGGCTACACCAAGTACGACTACCCGGGGCTGTACTCCAGCGCCGACTTCCACAACTACCCCGCGGACTGCCCCGAGTCGGACGACCAGATCCACAACTGGAACGACTACACCGAGGTCACCCACTGCGAACTGTCGGACCTCTCCGACCTGCGCACCGAGTCGGACTACGTCCGCACCGAGATCGCCGGGTACCTCAACAAGCTGATCGGGTACGGCGTCTCGGGCTTCCGGGTGGACGCGGCCAAGCACATCGGCGAGACCGACCTGGCCGCCATCGAGGGCAAGCTGAACAAGACCGCCGACGGCACCGCCCCGTACGTCGCCCAGGAGGTCATCCCCGGCGGCACCGGGCAGTTGGCCCCCGCCTCCTTCGAGGTCACCGGCAGCCTGCTCGGCTTCGACTACGCCGACGACCTCACCCAGCAGTTCAACGGCAGCATCGCCAACCTGAAGACCTTCGGCAGCAGTTGGGGCCTGCTGCCGAGCAGTGACGAACTGGTCTTCGTCGAGAACCACGACACCGAGCGCAACGGCTCCACGCTCAGCTACAAGTCCGGGGCGGTGAACAACCTCGCCACCGAGTTCGAACTCGCCTGGGGCTACGGCACCCCGGAGGTGTACTCCGGCTTCGACTTCACCAACTCCGACGACTCGCCCCCGGCCACCAGCAGCGGCATGGTCACCGACACCACCTGCGGCAGCGGCTGGGAGTGCACCGACCGGGTCACCGGGGTGAACCACATGGTGGCCTGGCACAACCACACGGCCGGCCAGTCGGTCGCCAACTGGTACGACGACGGCTCCAACCTGATCGCCTTCAGCCGGGGCAGCGCGGGCTGGATCGCGGTCAACAACGAGAGCTCGGCGCAGACCAGGACCTTCGCCACCGGGATGGCCGCGGGCACCTACTGCGACATCATCCACGGCGCGGTCAGCGGCGGCGCCTGCACCGGGACCACGGTCACCGTGGACGGCAGCGGCAACGCCAGCGTGACCGTGCCGGCCAAGGACTCGGTCGCCTTCGACAGCACCGACCTGGTGTCGGCCGCGACCACGGTCAGCGAGACCTTCAGCGAGAACGCCACCACCGTGCTCGGCCAGAACATCTACGTGGTCGGCTCCATCGCCGACCTCGGCGACTGGAACACCGACAGCGCGGTGCTGCTCTCCTCGGCGACCTACCCGGTCTGGACCGGAACGCTCAACCTCCCCGCGAACACCTACGTCGAGTACAAGTACATCAAGAAGGACGGCAGCGGAAACGTCACCTGGGAGAGCGGCGCCAACCGCACCACCACCACTCCGGCCTCGGGCAGCGCCACCCTGAACGACACCTGGAAGTAGGCAGGACCCGGGACGGTCGGAGGCACGGCGCTCGTACTCCGAGCCGCTATGCTTCCGACCTTCCGACCCGGGGAGACCACATGGCCAGCAGCTCCGACGAGTCCGTGCGTGAGCGCACCGACCGCTTCCACACCGCCCGCGCCGCGCAGGGCGGGAGGGACAGCCTCGCCACGCGGCTGCACGCGGAGGCGTTCGGGGCGGAGTACCCCGCAGAGGTCGATCCGGCGAGCTCCTGCACCTGGGGGGTGCTCGGCGCGATGGTGCGCGGACTGCGGCTGCGGCCCGGGCAGACCCTGGTCGACCTGGGCTGCGGCAACGGCGGGACCGGGCTGTGGCTGGCCCGCGCACTGAACGCGCGGCTGGTCGGGGTGGACATCTCGCCGGTGGCCGTCGGGATCGCCGGCGAACGGGCGGCGGCCTTCGTCCCCGAGGGCCGGGCCGAGTTCCGCACCGGCACCTTCCTGCGGACCGGGCTGCCGGACGCCTGCGCGGACGGCGCGGTCAGCATGGACGCGCTGCCGTTCACCGAGGACCGGACCGCGGCGCTGCGGGAGCTGCACCGGATCCTGCGGCCGGGCGCCCGGGCCGTCTTCACCGGCAACCTGCTGCTGCCCGGGCACCCGCAGCACCGTCCGGACCGCCCCCGCTGGAGCGACCACGCCGCCGAGGCCGGCCTGGAGTGGGAGTCGGCCGAGGAACGGCCCGAGGAACCCGCGCTCTGGGTGCGGCTCTACGACCTGTGGGAGCAGCACCAGGACGAGCTGCGCGCCGAGGTCGGCGACGCGGCCACCGAGGCGATGCTGGAGGAGGCGCGCATCGTCCGCCCGTTGATGGACCGGCGGACGCCGCTGGTGATCACGCTGCGACGGCCGGTCGACAGCTGATCGACTGCCGATCGACGCTGGTCCCGGCCGGGCAGGTTACTTCCTGCCGCCACCGAGGAGCAGCTTCCAGGGTGCCAGCGCGGACTCGATCTGGACGCCGAGGCTCATCTTGGAGGCGCCCTTGACCCGCTCCTCGAACCGGATCGGGACCTCACGGATGGTCAGACCGCGCTTGACGGTCCGGTAGTTCATCTCCACCTGGAAGGAGTACCCGTTGCTGTTGACGGACGGCAGGTCGATCGCCCGCAGCGTCTCCGCCTTCCATGCCTTGAAGCCGGCGGTGGCGTCCTTCACGTGGAGCCGCAGCAGCGCGTTGACGTAGAAGTTCGCCCAGGCGGAGAGGGCCTTGCGGTGCCAGGGCCACTCCGCCGCGGTGGACCCGCCGGGGACGTAGCGGGATCCCAGCACGACGGCCGCGTCGGTGCCGGTCAGGGTCTCGATCATGACCGGCAGCACCGAGGCCGGGTGGGACAGGTCGGCGTCCATCTGCACGACGATGTCCGCGCCCTCGTCCAGCGCCCGGGTCATGCCCGCGATGTAGGCGCGGCCGAGGCCGTCCTTCTCGGTGCGGTGCAGCACGCCGATCCGCTCCGGGTTGTCGGCGGCCAGCTTGTCAGCGACCTCGCCGGTGCCGTCGGGCGAGTTGTCGTCCACCACCAGGATGTGCAGGTTCTCCAGCGGGAGCTCCTGCAGCAGCCCGACCAGGACGGGCAGGTTCTCGCGCTCGTTGTACGTGGGCACGACGACGACGGCCTTGGGAGAAGCCTCAAGCATGTTCATTCCCCTGTAGGTCCACGGCTGTCGCGCGGGGACCGCGGTTGTGCGGTACTGGATCACTCTCAGTTCGGGCTCGCAGTGTAGCGGCGCGCGGTAAGGGTCGCGCCACTCGACGGTCGCACGCCGGGGACGAACGGTCACCCAGCGCGACATTCCGGACTGCATCGGACCCGGTCGGCCGGTCGGTCAGTCGGTCGGCCGGTCAGCCCCCGAAGGCGTTGGGGCTGTCCCTGCGGTCCCGGCCCAGCAGCCGGGCGGCGGTGTAGACGAGCGCGGCGAAGGCCGCGTCGGAGAGCAGCATGAGTCCGATCGCGTAGGAGCCGGTGCTGCCGTAGACCGAGCCCATGACCAGCGGCGGGAAGTAGCCGCCGAGCCCGCCGGCCGCGCCGACCAGGCCGGTCACGGTGCCGACCTTCTCCTTCGGGGTCACGATGGCGACCAGCGCGAACACCGCGCCGCAGGCCAACCCCACGCTGGCGGCCATGACCAGGAAGGCGATGGTCGACCAGGGGTTCAGACCGGGCTGGAACGCCTGCCAGACGGCCATCACCCCCAGCGTCGCGAACGAGGCGACCAGCACCTTGGCCGGCCCGATCCGGTCCGACAGGGTTCCGCCCAGCGGCCGGAACAGCACCGCGACCAGGGTGAAGCCGGCCGCCCTGGTGGAGGCACCGTCCTGGCTGAGGTGGTAGGCCTCCTTCAGATAGGTGGGCAGGTAGACGCCCATGGCCACGAAGGCTCCGAAGGCGACCGCGTAGAGCAGTGACATGGGCAGCGTCGCCGGGTGCCGCAGCGCGTCGTGGAAACGCTTGCCGAACAGGTGCTCGGGGATGCTGCGCCCCGGGGCGTCCCTGGCCACCAGCACCGCGACCAGCCCGTACACCGCCAGCACCGCGGCGACCAGGTAGAACATGGTGTTGGTGTTGTCGTACCAGCGCAGGAAGCGGGCGGTGAAGAAGGCCGCGATGGCGGTGCCGCCGGTGCCGATGCCGAAGACGCCGATCGCCATGCCGCGGCGCTCCGGCGGGAACCAGGCGTTGACGTAGGGCACGCCGGCGGCGAAGAAGCTGCCGCCGATGCCCAGGAACAGGCCGACGACGACCAGCAGCCAGTAGCTGTGCACCACGCTCAGCGCCAGCACCGGCAGGATGGTGGCGAAGCTGAGCAGCGGGACCATCAGCCGGGCGCCGTACTTGTCGGTCAGCGCGCCGACCGGGATCCGGCCCAGCGAGCCGACCAGCACCGGGACGGCCACCAGGAAGGACTGCTGGAAGGAGCTGAGGCCGAGCTGCTGCTTGTAGGTCGGTCCGAGCGGGCTGATCAGGCCCCAGGCCCAGAAGTTGACGGCGATGCCCACGGTGGCGAGGGCCAGGTTGGTCCAGGCGGCAGCCGGTACGCCGGGTGCGGCGGGTGCTCCGGGCTTGGTGGGGGCTCCGGCCTTGGTGTCCGTCATCGTTCCGTTCCTCGTCGAAGAAGAAGAAGTCGTGCGTCGGGCGCGGTCCTGGGCTCAGCGGTCGCGCGGCCCGAGCCACCAGGCGCCCAGGGCGATCACAAAGGACAGCGCCTCGAAGCCGGTGCACCACCAGGCGGTCCCGGTGCGCCCCTGCATCCAGGCGTCGACGCCGACGTTCAGCGCCCACAGCTGCCCGGCGACCACGCTCAGCACGATCACCAGCCGGGCGCTGAGCACCGCGGAGCGCTCCGGCTCCTGCTCGGTGCCGGCACCGGGACCGGGGCCGCTGTGCACCACCCGCGGGTCGGCGTAACCGCTGGTCGGGCGGATCTGCGGATAGCGTTCCGGGACCGGTCGGTTCAGCCTGGGCTCGTCGCTGCCCGGCCGACTCCAATGTGGGGGTTCGGCGGAGGGAAAGGTCATGGCCGCTCAGTTCCCTCCGCCGGACGGGCAGCTGGGCACGGTGGTGCCGGGGCGGATCGCGCCGAGCTGCCGGCAGGCCGCATGGCGCACGCTCTCGTCGGAGAAGGCCGTACCGACGGCCCAGACGCTGCCGTCCGCGCGCTCCACCATCAGCACCTTGGGCAGTCCGCGCGGCGGCGGGCCGCCGGTGACCGCGCCGGTGCGGATGTCGAAGGAGCCCTCGTGGCAGGGGCAGTAGAGCTCGCCCTCCTCGCCGCGGTGCTCCTTCCAGAGCACCCCGCAGGCGAGGTGGGTGCAGACGGTGGAGTAGCCCACCACGGTGTCGTCGGCCAGCTTCACCGCCATCGCCCGGTCGTGCTCGCCCGGGTAGTTGAAGAGCACCGCCTGGCCCCGGGCCAGCCGGTCGGCCACCCGCAGCTCGGGGACCTCGGCCGCCTCGGCGTCGCCGTGCCGGTGCAGCACCCCGGCGGAGACCGCGACGCTGCCGACCAGCAGCCCGCCGGAGACGGTGGTCATCACCCGCAGATAGTCGCGGCGCGAGGTGAGCGAGTCGGCGCTGATCCGGTCCCGCAGCGCCTCCTCGGGGTCGGTCGTCCCGGTCACGGCTGTCCTCCGGCGTTGCTGACGTCACGTCCGTCGACCTGCACCAGCGGCAGCGTGGGCAGGCCGCCGGGCACCGGCTGCCTGGTCCGGTCCGCCGGGACCACCATCGCCACACCCGTGGTGATCTGCACGTCCCCGAACTCGAACCAGTTGGAGACGTCCACCCCGGGCCGCTCCGCCTGGAGCTCCTCCAGGGTTCCGTAGAACAGGGCGCCGGTCGGGCAGACCGTCGCGCACATCGGGGCCAGGCCGATCGAGGTGCGGTCGTAGCAGAGGTTGCACTTCAGCTGCAGCTTGGCCGCGAGGTCGATCTTGGGGATGCCGAACGGGCAGGCGTTGACGCAGTTGCTGCAGCCGATGCAGCGGGTCGGGTCGGCCTCCTGGACCACCCCGTCCGGGGTGATCAGGATGGCCTCGGCCGGGCAGACCTCGGCGCAGGGCGCGACCGGGTCCTCGCAGTGCATGCAGACGCTGGGGAGCGAGGCGACCGAGCTGCCCTCGTCCGGGTAGTCCAGGTGGATCATGGACTTGCCCCGGTGCGAGTCGCACTCGCGGCAGCCGGACACGCAGGCCTGGCAGCCGATGCAGCGACCGGGGTCGATGAAGAGCGTGCGTCCCATCATGGCGTCTCCCTCACCCTCGCCTCGCCGGTGCCGCGGCCCTGCGGGGAGCTGGGCGGCAGCGGGTCGTCCCGGGAGGCCTGGGCCTCCGGATAGGCCGAGCGGCCCGGCGGCATCGGCGGGGCCGGGACCGGGCTCACCTCGGGCGCCGGGTCGATCCGGCAGGCGCAGACCTTGTACTCGGGGATCTTGGAGCGCGGGTCCAGCGCGTCGATGGTCAGCGCGTTGGCGCTGGTCGGGAACGGCCAGTGGTACGGGACGAAGGCGTGGTCGGGCCGGATCGCCTCGGTCACCAGCGCCGGGAACACCTCGCTGCCGCGCCGGGTGGTGACCCGGACCGGGTCGCCGTTGCGGTAGCCGTGGCTGGGGTGCAGCTCCACCCAGGGCCGCGGGGTCTGCTCCACCAGGGCTCCCAGCCGCCGGGTCTGATTGCCCGACAGGAAGTGGGCGACGGTGCGTCCGGTGGTGAGCCGCAGCGGGTACTGCTCGTCGTAGGGGTCGGCCGGCGGGTGCCACTCCACGGTCTGCAGATGGACCTTGCGGTCCGGGTGGTAGGTCAGCCCGCCCTCGAACAGCCGGGGGGTGCCGGGGTGGTCCAGGTCCGGGCAGGGCCAGGCGATGCCGCCGGTCTGCTCCAGCCGCTCGTAGGTGATGCCGAAGTAGTCGTTGACCGAGCCGGACGAGGCGGCCCGCAGCTCGTCGAAGACCTCGCGGGAGCCGGGGAAGTCGAACTTGTCGCCGACGCCGAGGCGCCGGGCCAGCTCGCACATCACCCAGGTGTCGGTGCGCACCCCCGGCGGCGGGTCCTGGGCCTTGTTGTGCTTGACCACCCTGGCCTCGGCGTTGGCCATCACGCCCTCGTCCTCGGCCCAGGTGGTGACCGGGAAGACCACATGGGCGTTGGCCGCGGTCTCGGAGAGGAAGAAGTCGAACTGGGCGTGGAAGTCCAGGGTGTCGTAGCCGTCCTTGACCACGGCGTAGTTGGGCAGCGAGACGAAGGGGTTGTTGCAGATCCCGATCAGTCCGCGGATCTCCTGCCGCTGCATCTGCCAGACCATCTCCATCATCGAGGTCCCGGCCTGCGGCAGCTCGGCCTCCTCGATGCCCCAGAACTCGCTGATCCAGCGGCGGGCCCCGGGGTCGTTGATGGACCGTCCGCCGGGCAGCAGGTCCGACTTCTGGCCGTGCTCGCGGCCGCCCTGGCCGTTGCCCTGGCCGGTGATGGTGCCGTAGCCGGCGCCGGGCTTGCCCAGGTTGCCGGTGGCGGTGCACAGGTTGATGACGGTGAGGCAGTTTTCCACGCCCTGGGTGTGGTGCTCGATCCCGCGGGCGTGCCAGGCCATGGCCTTCCTGGCGCTGCCGAACATCCGGGCCACCTGCTCGACCTGCACGTCCGGGATGCCGCAGATCTCGGCGGCGCGCTGCGGCGGGTAGGCCGCGACGGTGGCCTTGAGCTCCTCCCAGCCGGTGGTGTGCTCGGCCAGGAACGCCTCGTCGGTCAGGCCCTCGCGGATGACGACGTGCAGCACGGAGTTGAAGAAGGCGGCGTCGGTGCCCGACCGCAGTGCGACGTGGATGTCGGCGGTCCGGGCGACCGCGGTCTCGCGCGGGTCGACCACGATCAGCCTGGCGCCCCGGTCCCTGGCCCCCCACAGGTACTGGGTCATCACCGGGAAGCACTCGCCGACGTTGGACCCGGCGATCAGCAGGCAGTCGGTCTGCAGGATGTCGGCGAACGGGTTGGCGGCCCGGTCGATGCCGAAGGCCAGCTTGTTGGCACCGGCGGCGCTGACCATGCAGAGCCGTCCGTTGTAGTCCACATGACGGGTCTTCAGCGCGACCCGGGCGAACTTGCCGACCAGGTAGGTCTTCTCGGAGAACAGGCTGGCCCCGCCGAGCAGCCCGAAGGCGTCGTTGCCGTGCTCGGCCTGGATCCGGCGGACCTCGGCGACGGTGAAGTCCAGCGCCTCCTCCCAGGAGGCCTCCCGGAAGGGCTCGTCCCGGCTGCGCCGCAGCAGCGGGGCGGTGAGCCGGTCCGGGTGGTTGACCTGCTGGTAGGCGTTGAGGCCCTTGGGGCAGAGCCGGCTGCGGTTGATGTCGTGGTTGCGCGGCTCGACCCCGAAGACCTTGCCGTGCTCGTCCACCCGCAGGTACATCCCGCACTGCACCCCGCAGAAGCAGCAGTGGGTGGGTACCAGCGTCTGCTTGACCTGGTTGGCGTGCCACTGGTCGGCCGGGATGCCGCCGGCGTCGCGGAAGTTGCGGGCCCCGGGCGGGGCCACCGAGGGGTCGAGGGTGACCGGCACCGGCCCGATCGGACGGCTCATCTGACACCTCTCATCTAAAACCCCGCTTCACGTGCTGCAGATAGGCGCCGCCGCGCAGGACGCGCTTGCAGCGCGGGCAGTACTCGGCCCACTGGTCGAAACCGAGCTTCAGATCGCGCATGGTGCCGCGCAGGTTCTCGACGTACGGGGCGGTGTCGATCGGCTCGCCGCAGCGGCTACAGGCGAACAACTCCTCGCCCTGGGCCCTGGACCGGTGCTTGAACAGCTGCATGCCGACCGCGGCGGGGCGCTGGACGATGTGGAAGAACTTGCCGAAGGGCAGGTAGACCAGGGTGAACACGACCGAGACCATGTGGATCACGGCGAGGAACTCGTAGCCGCCGCCGTGCAGGCAGATCTCCGAGAAGGTGAGCAGCAGCCCGGTGACGGCGATGGTGAGCAGCGCCAGCAGCGGCAGGAAGTCGTAGCCGAAGCGCTGCCCGGTGGTCGCGGCCCGGTCCCTGGTGCGCCGCCACAGGAAGTAGCCGACCCCGCCGATGACCAGCACCGCTGCCAGGTCCAGCCCGTGGTACATGGCCCAGCCGAAGGGGCTGCTGGAGGAGAAGCCCAGCACCTTGAAGCCCCAGACCCGCATCTCGTAGCCGGGGCCGGCCGCGCTGGAGGCGGTGAAGGTGAACCAGCCCCAGGTCAGCGGGAAGGTGATGGCCACCGCCAGCAGGCAGCCCCAGAACATCGCCTGGTGGGCGATCCAGCGGGCGTGCGACCGGGCGCCCAGGAAGCGCTGGAAGCCCAGGTAGGTGGCGGCCATCTTCGGCAGCGAGCCGGGGGCCCGGCGGAAGTTCTCCCAGGAGAACGCGGTCCGCAGCCCCTGCCGGAACAGCCGCCAGGCGGCCGGCGTGGAGATCCACATCAGATAGCGGTAGGTGACGCCGAAGGCCAGGAAGACGGTGGCCACGGTGTAGGGGATCAGCGCCGAGTCGAAGTCCCGCAGACCCCGGCTGCCCAGCACGATCGCCAGCACCAGCAGCAGCGACACCGCGGCGGCGAGCAGCACCGCCCGCGAGCGGGTGCGCCGGGCCGCTGCCCGGGCCGCCGTCTCCGCCGCCGTATCGGTTCCCCGGTCCGCACCGGAGGCCGGTTCGGTATCGACATCAACTGTCACAAATGCACACTAATGCCCCGTCAGTCCGCCTTCCCTGCACGCCACAGCCGATTGGGCCGGACGGGCGCAGGGCGCGGGCTGAACGGGGCGGTGCCCAGGACTCCGGCTCAGACCCGGACCGCGCCCAGGCTGGCGGAGGACCGCGGCGCGGCAGGCAGCCGGGCCGCCCGGGCGCCGAGGCCGACGGTGCGGGTGACCAGCATGACCACCGCCATCACGATGAGCGCGTCGGTGATGGCCGCACCGGTGACCTGGTGGGCGATGCACCAGCTGGTCAGCTGGGCCGAGAACCAGTGTCCGGAGCCGTAGGAGAAGGCCGCCCTGGCGCCGATGACCACGATCCACAGCAGCGCGTAGGGCCTTCCGGCCGCGCTGACCGGTCGGCCGGTCTCCGGGCTGCGGTAGACGTTCATCAGCGCGACCGCGGCCAGGCCGCCGAGCAGGCCGGCGGCGACCCCGGCCAGTTCCACGGCCAGCCCGGTGCCCTGGGTCACCGGCCGCTCGATGAACAGCGGGATCACGGCGGCCGCGATCAGCACGGGGCGCAGGATCCGCATCGGACCGATCTTGCGGCTGCCACCGAGGTCGCTGTGGAGCACCGCCACCAGTACGGCGGCATTGACGATCATTGCCTGGGTGAGTTCGGACATGACTGCGGGCTCCCTCTGAGAGGTCTGCGGGGTGATGTGCTCCACTCTCCGCGTCCGGGCCCCGGGGCGGATCGGAGCCCGGGTTGAGCCTCGGGATGACCTTGCGGTGGCCCGCGGTACCAGGTCAGTGGCGGTTCGCTGCACCCTGGGATCAACCCCTGCGGTGACGCCGTGGTACCGCGGGACTGCCTAGCCTGGGGGCACCGGTCCCGCGACCGGGGCGCCCGCCCACCGGCCCACCGGCCCACCGATCTGGAGAGAACGTGAGAGCTTCGCCGAGGTTCCCGCCGCGGCGGGGCGACACCCCGAGCCTGCTGCGCCTGGGCGCCTTCCTGGTCCGCGTCATCGGCCTGGCGGTCGTGGGCGTGCTGCTCTTCCACACGCCGTCGGTCACCCCGCACACCCGGGTGATGCAGATCTGCGTCTACGCCGTCCTCGGCCTGGCGGTCGCCGGGTGGAGCCTGCTCGATCTGCTTCCGGCCCTGCAGCCGCACCGGCTCCGGCTACTGGGGCCGGTGCTCGGGGTGGTCGTCGCCGCGGGCGGGCTGGGCTGCGCGCTCCCCGACGGCGACGGCCTGGTGGCCTTCGCGGTGGTGGGGTCGATGGTGGCCGGCAGCGAGCTGGAACTGCTCCCCGCCTGCGCCGTCAGCGGCACCGGCATCCTGGCCATCATGATCGGCGCGATCGCCTTCGGCGACAGCGTCGGCACTCTGCTGGGCTACCCGCTGCTGCTGCTCGTCGGGCTGCTGCTGGGACGCACCCGGCGCGGCTACCAGGTGCAGGCGGAGCAGTCCGCCGCGCTGCTGGCGCAGTACGAGCAGCTCCAGGTCCAGCAGCGGCGGACCGAGGTGCTGGACGAGCGGGCCAGGATCGCCCGCGAGATCCACGACGTCCTGGCCCACTCGCTGGGCGCGCTGGGCATCCAGGTGCAGGTCGCCCGAGCAGTCCTGACCGACAGTCAGGACATCGACAAGGCGGTGGACCTGCTGGGCGCGGCCCAGCGGATGGTCTCCGAGGGCCTGGCCGAGACTCGGCGCGCGGTGCACGCCCTGCGCAGCGACCAGCTTCCGCTCGACCAGGAGATCGCCCGGGCGGCCGACGTCCACACCCGCCGGCACGGCACCGCCGTCACCGTCGACATCGAGGGGACCCCCCGGCCGCTGCCGCCGGACGCCACCCTGGCGCTGCTGCGCATCGTCCAGGAGGCCCTGGTCAACGCCGCCAAGCACGCCCCCGGCGAGCCGGTGCGGCTGAGCCTGCGGTGCACCGAGGCGCTCACCGTCGTCACCGTCAGCAACCCGGTTGCCGGAGGCGCCGGCAGCGGCGACCTCCGCCGGGGTGACGCCGGCGGGGGCAGTATCAGCGGCGGCTACGGACTGATCGGGATGCGCGAACGGCTGCGCCTGCTGGACGGCACGCTCACCGCGGGCCCGGACCCGGCGGACCGCACCTGGACGGTCACCGCGCAGCTGCCCCACCCCGACGGGAATCCGGCGCCGCAACCCGGGACACTGATCCCATGACCGGTGCCCCCTCCCCCCTGCGCGTCGTCGTCGCCGACGACCAGGCCAGCGTCCGCGAGGGCCTGGTGCTGCTGCTCGGCGCCCTGCCCGACATCGAGGTCGTCGCCTCCGCCGCCGACGGCGCCCAGGCCCTGGAACTGGTCGCCGAGCACCGGCCCGACGCCATCCTGCTGGACCTGCGGATGCCCGTCCTGGACGGCATCGAGGCCACCCGCCGGCTCACCGCGGAGCACCCGTCCGTCGCCGTGGTCGTGCTGACCACCTACGCCGACGACGGCTCGGTGCTGGACGCGCTGCGGGCGGGCGCGCGCAGCTACCTCACCAAGGACGCCGACCGCACCGACATCGCCCGCGCCCTGCACGCCGCGGCCGGGGGCCTGTCGGTCATGGACCCGCGGGTCCAGGCCGCCCTGCTCGCCGCCGCCTCGGCGCCCGCGGCCCCGCCGGCCGGCGGGGCAGGCCCGTCAGCCGACGCCGCCCACCCGGGCACCCTCCCGTCGCACACCGCGCTGCCGGACGGGCTGACCCAGCGTGAGGCGGAGATCCTCACCCTGATCGCCCGGGGGCTGAACAACCCGGAGATCGCCGCCGCCCTGGTCCTCAGCGGCCACACCGTCAAGACCCACATCAACCGGATCTTCGCCAAGACCGGCTCCCGCGACCGCACCGCCGCCGTCGCCTACGCCCGGCGCCACCAGCTCGACTGACCAGACTGGTCAGGCCGGTCGAGCCGGTCACGCTGGTCAGGCCGGTCAGGCTGTGTAGAGTCCCGGGCATGAACGCGCCCGCCATCGTCCGTGACCTCTTCATCGCCCTGCAGAAGGAACTCGGGGAGGAGGACGACGGAGTCGCGTTCGACAACGGACCGGGCCCGCTGGACCGGATCGACGTGCTGGTGCACCGCGCGACGGACCCCTCGGGCGTCACGGTCCTCACCACCGTCGGCATGTGCGTCGAACCGATGCCGGCGCCGGAGGGACGGCCCGCCGGGGAGCGGGCCGAGCTGCGGCTGCGCCGCCGGGGCCCGGTGGGTCCCGAGGAGGAGGGCCGCCTGGCGATCCAGCTGGCCAACCTCGCGGCCCACCCCTGGACCTTCGGACGTCCGCTCGGCTGGGGCGAGATCGTGACCTTCGGCGCCGACATCCCGACCTTCCCGGGCCACCGCCACGCCTTCCTGGCCGGCCCGTGGACCTCCGACCAGGCCGGCTTCCTGGAGGCCGGCACCGCCGCGGTCCGGATCGTCAACGTCGTCCCGATCAGCGCGGCCGAACGGGCCGAGGCGCTGACCAAGGCGCCGGAGGCGTTCTTCAGCGACCTGCTGGACCGCAGGGACGTCCTGGCGCCGTCGGCCGCCGCGGTGGCGGCCGACGGCGACGGCGGTCAGTCGAAGTAGCCGTTCAGGTCGGCGACGACCTGGACGCTGCCGGTGCTGTTGTGGAAGACCACCTTCCCGTCCACCACCGGGACCAGCACCTGGTTGGCGATGGTCTGGCCGGTGACGAAGTTCAGGTTGGAGGCCGTCGGCAGCTGCTGCCCGTCCGGATAGACGGTCAGGTAGCCGCCGGTGGTGGAGCCGACCGCGGTCACATTGAGCACCACCGCGGTCACCCCACTGGCCGGCACCCCGTTCGCCCCGGTGACCTGCAGCGTCACCGTGCCGCCGGGACCGACGGCGCCGGCCTTCGCGCCGGTGCCGTTACGGGTGTCCAGCAGCCGCACCGGTCCTGCGGGTGAGAACAACGATCCGGTGCCGGAGAAGTAGCCGGTGACGTCGGCGACCAGGTCCACCTGGCCGAAGGCGTTGTACAGGTCCACCTTCCCGTCCACCACCGGGACCACGGCCAGGTTGGCCAGGGTCTGCCCGGTGACGAAGTTCAGGCTGGACGCCGTCGGCAACTGCTGGCCGTCCGGATACGCCGTCACATACCCACCGGTGGTCGAACCCACGGCGGTCACGTTCATCACCACCGCGGTCACCCCGGTCGCCGGCACCCCGTGCACACCCGCGACCTGCAGCACCACCTTCCCGCCGGCACCCACCCGTGCCTTCGCCGCACCCGTCCCCGACCGGGTGTCCAGGAACCGCGTCGGCGCGATCGCAGTCAGGGCGGAACCCGTGCCTGACGCCGTGTAGTACCCGGTGACGTCGGCGACCAGGTTCACCTGGCCGAAGGCGTTGTAGAGGTCCACCTTCCCGTCGAAGACCGGCACCGTCACCAGGTTGGCCAGGGTCTGGCCGGTGACGAAGTTCAGGCTGGACGCCGTCGGCATCTGCTGCCCGTCCGGATACGCCGTCACATACCCGCCGGTGGTCGAGCCCACCGCGGTCACGTTCATCACCACCGCGGTCACCCCGGTCGCCGGCACCCCGTGCACACCCGCGACCTGCAGCACCACCTTCCCGCCGGCACCCACCCGCGCCTTCGCGCCACCCGTCCCCGACCGGGTGTCCAGGAACCGCGTCGGCGCGATCGGGACCAACCGGCTCGGCGGGACCGCAATGGCGCTCACGACCGGCGCGCTCACCGTGTGCGCGTCGTAACCGACGCCGGTGGCCCCGGAGAAGGCGAGCAGCGCGGTGGAGCTGAGCGTCGGGGTGGCGTCCACCACCTGCACGCCGTCCACCGACACGTACACATGGCCGCCGGCCACCCGGACGTCGACCTGGTGGGTGCCCTGCCGCAGCGAGGTCCTGAGCTTGGCGGAGGCCAGGTAGGAGATGGTCGACGAGCCTGCGGTGCTGTATCCGACGCCGACGAAGTTCGACGAGCCGATCTTGCTGTTGTAGCCGGTGCTGAGTGCCACCACCACGCCCGGCTGCCCGCCGATGCCCAGGCCCGCGCTGCCGGCGCCCACGGACTTGGTGGTGGTCCTGGACGGGTCGAGCAGCGACAGGGTCATGCCGTCGCCGCCGGTGCCGGGGCCCAGCTTGGCGGTGAAGGTGGCCCGCAGCCCCTCGGTGAGCAGCGGCGTGTCGAAGACGGCCGAGCCGGCCGAGCCGGCGACCGCCTGGTTGAGCTGGATGCTGCCGTCGCCGGGCAGCACCGCGGTGCCGTTGGCGGTCCAGGTGCCGGACTGGGCCGAGGTGGTGACGGCGGTACCGGTGCCGGTGGCGGTGAACTGCACGTACATGGCGCCCTGCGCGGTCCCGTCGGCGTTCACCCCGTCCCCGGTGACCTCGTAGGCGCCGGTCAGCGCCCCGGCGGTGCGCGGGGTGAGGGTCACGCTCTGCACCGCGGTCTGGTCCGGGCCGATGACCAGCCCTTCGGAGAGCGGTACCGGGCTGGTGAAGTCACCGTCGGGCGCCTTGGCCTTGGTGAGGGTCACCGGGATGTTGCCGGTGTTGGTGATGGTGAAGGAGAGCGTCTTGGAGCTGCCGACCGGCACCGGCCCAAAGGCCACCGTGGGAGCCGAGAACACCAGATGGCCCTGCCCGACGACGGCGGTGCCGGTGACCGGGACGCTGAGCGAGTGGTTGCTGCCGTCGCTGCTGCTGGCGACGGTGAGGGCGGAGCTGTCGGCCTGGTTACCGGCCGGGGTGTAGGTCACCGAGGCCACGAAGGAGTTGCCGGGGGCCACCACGGTTCCCGCGGCCGGCAGTCCGGAGGCGGTGAACGGACCGCTGGGGGCGGTGATCGTACCGAGCGTCTCCGGGTCGGTCCCGGTGTTGGTGATCTGCAGGTTCATGGTCGAGGTGGTACCGGTGGGCACCGTCCCGAAGGCCATCGTGGTCGGCGCGGCGCCCAGTCCGGGCCTGGTGCCCACCCCGTGCAGCGCGAAGACCAGTTTCTCGCCGTCCGAGAGGGCGACCGTCAGCGTCCCGTTGACGCCGCCGGTGGTGGTCGGCGAGAAGCTGACCGGCACGTCCAGGGTGGCGCCGGTGGCCAGCGAGCGGGGCAGCGTCGGCGCGGTCACGGCGAACGAGGCGGACGCGGTCAGGCCGGTCACCGTGACGTTCTGAGTGGCCGTCAGCTCCATCGTGCCGCTGCCGCTGGCGCCCACGGCGACCTGGCCCAGGTCGACCGCGCTCGCGGTGACCGCGGTGCGGGCCGGGCTGCCGAAGCCGTAGAGCAGGCCGTCCCTGGTGCCGACGTACACCCTGCCGCCGCTGGCGGTGGGGGTGCTGAACTTGGTCGCGGTGCCGATCGGCGCGGACCAGAGCAGCGGCAGCAGGCCGTTGCCGTCCGGGGTCGGGCTGTAGGCGCGCAGGGTGCCGCCGGCGCCGGTGGCACCGGTCGCGGAGACCATCCAGACCAGGGCGCTGGACGAGTCGGTCCCGTTGGAGGTGACCACCGGGGACCCGCTGGTGTAGCCGAACACGTCCTGGCTCTGCCCGGTGAGGGTCAGCGCCGGGTCGCCCAGCCCGTTGACGCCGTACTTGAGCGCGCGCAGCGGACCGTTGTTGCCGACCAGGTAGACGTAGCCGCCGTCGCCGCCCCAGAACGCGGGATGGCCCCACTGTCCCTGGTAGGGACCGGTCACACCGACCACCGCGTCGCCGCCCCCGGGGGCCTGTCCCATGCCGCCGAGGTTGTCCCGGTCCAGCAGGAACACCCGGCCGTCCTTGCCCTGTTCCACCATCAGATGCGGGTGGGCCGTGGTGCCGAAGCCGTCGGGCAGGGCCAGCGGGGCGCCGGAGGAGATGTCCTGGTCGTTCACGTCCAGGGTGGCGGCGTTGCTGGGACTGAAGTAGTCCGCGGTGCTCAGCGACCCGTCAGCGTTGACCTGGAGCCGCACCACCGACTCGGCCAGGTTGCCGGTCCCGTCCGAACTGGCGCCGGGGGCGGGGCTGATGCCGTTCCCGGTGCTGAAGAAGATCCGCCCGGAGCCGTCGGACACCAGACCGCCGCCGGACTGCCAGACGCCGGCACCCCAGGCGCCGGTGCCGGTCTCCGTGGTCCACATCGAGGTGATGCTGTGCGTCGTGGTGCTCACGCCGACGACGTAGCCGCGGTACGGCTTGGCGTCGCAGTGCGCGCCGAAGCCCGCGTAGACGACACCGTCGAGCAGCAGCAGACCCGGGCGCTGCTGCTCGTAGAACGCGTCGAAGGTGGCGGTGGGGTCGTTGCCGGGGCTGCCGCTGATGGTCACCGGCCAGCCGCTCCGCTCGGCGCCGGAGGCCGGGTCCACGGCGTGCATCAGCCACTGCGGATGGCGGTGGGTGGTGGTGCCGTCGTCGACCTTGGTGGTGAAGTACAGCGTGTTGCTGGAGGCGTCGTAGACGGGCGTCGCGGTCGCGCCGACATTGGGCGTCAGATCGCTGCACGCGATCGCCGAGGCGGGCCAGGACGGACCGAAGTTCTTGCTCCAGATGATCGAGCCGGTGGCGGAGTCGAGACCGTAGGCGGTGTTGTTCTCGGTGACCGCGATCACCTCGTTGCCGACCACCAGCGGCTGGGCGTAGACCTGCCCGTCCAGCTGGGTGGCGAAGAGCTTCCCGAACGCGGAGGACTGCACGACGGCCGGGGACAGCGACGTCTCGGTCCGGTCCCAGTTGGTCCGCAGGTTGTCGACGCCCTGGGTGCCCTGGTCGGCCCGTGCGGGTGGCGCGACCACCCCTACCAGGGTGCCGATCAGGGCAGCGGTGACCACGGAGGAGAGCACCGCTCCGACACCGGTACGGCCCCGCCGCGCCCGGGTCAGCGCCCGGGTACTGGTCCCGGTCCTGGTCCGGTACCGACCTCTGAGCGCGGATATGAACTGACCGGGCAAGCCGGACCCCTCCCCCACAGCGCCTCCGGCATCTCGCAGGCGCGTTCCATTCTGAGCACGCTGTTCTTACCACGCCCCCACATTCACCTGCGTCACTCGGATCCGGGTTGTTATCAAACCGGACCACCGGGATCTCCGTGGCCAGAGGCCTGCGCCATTTCCTTACGGAGTTCGGACACCCAGGTGGATTGTCCTTTTTATTGGCATTCGACATGCCCGAACCCGCTTAGGGTGATGATCGGAACCACAGCTGATCGAGCCATCAATTCGACTGCGGAACGGTCGAGTTGAGGGTCTCTCCGGCATGCCGCCGGCAACCGCTCCCGACCATCCTCCAAGGAGTCCGACGTGTCCTCCACCCGCCCCGTCCGCCGCCGTTCGGCCCGCGCCCTCGCCATCGCCTCGGCGGTCCTGGCATCGACGGCGCTGCTGACCGCCCCCGCGCTGGCCGCCGCCGGCCCGCACCCGCTGTACGGCCGCGGTGCCGACGCGCCGGCCGTGTTCGTGCAGAGCGACGACCCGGCCGGCAACACCGTCGTCGCCTACCACCGCAACGCCGACGGCACGCTCACCCAGGCCGGCGTCCACCCCACCGGCGGCCTCGGCGGCGTTCTGGCCGGATCGGCCGTGGACCACCTGGCGTCCGAGGGTTCGCTGGTCCTCGACGCCCGGCACCACCTGCTCTACGCCGTCAACGCGGGCAGCGACACCGTCACCGTCTTCGCCGTGTCCGGGGACCGGCTGCAGCGGCTCCAGGTGATCTCCTCCGGAGGGGCGTTCCCGGTCGGCATCGCCGCCCACGGCGATCAGGTCTACGTCCTCAACGCCCTGGACGGCGGTTCGGTGCAGGGCTACGTCCGGGTCGGCGACCGGCTGGTGCTGATCCCGTCCTGGCACCGCGCGCTGGGCCTGGACCCCACCGCCACACCGCAGTTCACCCACACCCCCGGGCAGATCGGCTTCAGCCCCGACGGCGGCGAACTGATCGTCACCACCAAGGCGGCGGCCAACAGCATCGACGTCTTCCCGCTCACCGACGGAGGCGCGCCCGCCACCCGACCCACCGTCACCGCGACACCAGGCGCCGTGCCCTTCGGGTTCGCCTTCGACCCCTCCGGGCGGCTCCAGGTCACCGAGGCCGGCCCGAACGCCGTCGCCACCTTCGCCCTGGGCCGGCACGGCACGCTGACCCCGGTGTCGCAGACGGCCACCGGCCAGGCGGCGACCTGCTGGATCACCGCCACCGGCACCCGCCTCTACGCCTCCAACGCGGGCAGCGGCAGCCTCTCCGGCTTCGACACCGCAGGTCACAGCGGTCTGACCGCACTCGGCAACACCGCCACCGCCGCCGGCACGGTGGACGCCGCCGCGAGCGCGGACGGCCGCTACCTCTACGTCCAGACCGGGGCTCTGGGCACCGTGGACGAGTTCCGCGTCGGCCCCGGCGGCGACCTCGCCCCGATCGGGTCGGTCACCGTCCCGGGCGCGGTCGGCGGCGAGGGCATCGCCGCGGGCTAGCGGCTCCCGGCCGGGGGGAGGTCCGGCGGCGGGCTCCGCCGGGCGGAGGCCGCCAGCCGGTCGGCGAGTGCGGCGACGAGGCCGCGGAGCTCGGCCGGTCCCTCGATCGCGAACGGGAGATCGAGGGAGGCGAACAACGGCGGCAGCCAGTCGAGCCGTTCTGCCTGCAGCCGGACCGTCAGCCACTGCTCGGGCTCCACACCGGCGCGGGTCCCGGTCGGTGGCCCGGCGACGACCGCAATGCTTGCGACGCTCGCCGGCAGCCGGGCGCGGACCTGCTCGACCGTCCCCTGGATCCGCAGCGTCACCTCGTGCCGGTAGCCGGCCTCGGCGAACCCGGAGAGGACCCGCTCCGCCGGATCGACCCCCGCCGGCGGCTCGAAGGTGCCGGGCAAGGTTCTCGCATCCGCGATGCGGTCCACGCGGAACGTCCGGTCCTCGCCGATGCCGGGGTCCACCCCCGTCACGTACCACCGTCCTGAGTGAACGACCAGCCCGTAGGGGTGCAGCGTGCGGACACTGCGCCGGCCGTCGCCGGCGGTGTAGCTGATCGAGACGGGACGGCGATGGCGCACCGCGTCGGCGACCGCCAGCAGGACCCCGCTCCGCGGTGCCACTCCCAGGTCGTCGGGCGCGGCGGTGAAGGAGAGGGAGCCGAGCACGGCGTCCAGCCTGCGGGCGAGACGCTCGGGCAGCACCCGGCGGATCTTGGCCGTCGCCGTCTCGTTGGCGGTGTCGTTCGCGGCGTCGCCGGTCGTCGTCAGTCCGGCCCGGCGACCCGCGATCAGGCCGAGCAGCACGGCCAGCGCCTCATCGTCGCCGAGCATCAGCGGGGGCAGCCGGTGGCCGGCGACCAGCCGGTACCCGCCGTAGCGGCCGCGCACCGACTCGACCGGCACGTCCAGGTCGATCAGGTGCTCCACATAGCGCCGCACGGTGCGTTCGTCGACGCCGAGCCGGTCGGCGAGTTCGGCCACCGTCCGGGTGCCGCCGGACTGCAGCAGCTCCAGCAGCGTGAGCACGCGAACGGTGGGTCGGGTCATGCCCGGAAGTATCCCCGCAATACCGGGCGGAATATGCCCGGTATTCGTCCTAGCCTCGGCAGAGCAGGAGAACCCGACCGGCCCACCAGGAGACCACCATGGACTTCGTATCGATCCGCATCATCACCGACGACGTCGCACGCCTCGTCGACTTCTACGAGCACGCAACCGGCATCCGGGCCGCCTGGTCCACCCCGGACTTCGCCGAGCTCAGCACCGCCTCGGCCACCCTCGCCATCGCCGGCACCCGCACCGTCCCGCTCTTCGCCCCGGACGCCGCCCGCCCGTCCGACAACCACTCGGTGATCATCGAGTTCCTCGTCGACGACGTGGACGCCGTCCACCAGAACCTGACCGTCTCCGTCGAGGAGTTCGTCACCAAGCCCACCACCATGCCCTGGGGCAACCGCTCCCTGCTTCTCCGCGACCCGGACGGCAACCTCGTCAACTTCTTCACCCCGGTCACCCCAGCCGCCATCGCCAAGTTCGCAACACCCTGAGCAGTTTGCCGGGTCGCGCCCCGCCGGCAGCGCAGCGCGCTCCGGGCTGCCCCCGATCAACGGTTCGCAAGACGCTGTCCGGCCTTGTTCGGCAAGCCGCGGATCTCCCTCCAGTACTCCTCCCTCGCGTCGTCGTCGATCTCGACCGGTACCGCTTCCCCGTAGAGGCGGTCCGAGCCGTCCTTCTTCGGTCCGGAGATCCAGTACTCCGCGCCGGACCCGGTGTCGTAGTAGTTGGCCTTGAAGCCGGCGCCCTTGAGGCTCTGGAACGCCCTGCCCTGGTAGTGCAGGGTTCGGCCGGTCTTGGAGAACGTGACCCGGCCGATGCGAGCGGGCCCGGTCAGGCCTCCGGTTTTCGACTCGATGTACATGATCCGGCTCTTCATAGTCCGCCAACGCTACCCAGCGAGACTGTCCTGCGACACCGGGTTTCGATGACACGCTCAGCGGCCCAGCTGACACGGTGTGTCCGACGTCCTGAGCGCTTCGGGACCTGGGCCTTGTCGTGCGTGCGGCGGTCTCAACCAGCCGAAGGTCCGTCAATGCAGTGGTCGTACGCGGCCTTCATCGACGGGTACGACACATCCAGAGCAATGCGATTGCCTGGGGCGTTGTCCTCACACACGAAGCCTCCCGACCCACCGGCGTCCGTCAGGTACAGCACCACCTCGTAGGACGAGATGTGCACCTGCCGGGTAGCCCCCGCTGGGATGCGTCCCAGGCCTTTCTTCTCGGAGCACACGTTGCCCCAGTCGCTCGCGCACCAGAAGACGCGCACAGCGCCGGATGTGTTGTTCGCCAGCGTTATCGGGTCCACGTTCTCCGGGTCTGTCGGGTCGGGATTGCAGCCCTCCAGCGAGAAAACGGACAGGCCCAGCAGCATCAAGGCCACGGCATGCGTAAGGCGGCGACGGCGAAGCAGCTGGGCCACTGACCCTCCGAGATCGTGATGGGAAGCGCACTTCATCGCAGGACTGCCCAGCCGAGACCTGACTTGGGAATCACAGCAATCGACATGGTTGCCGCAGTTCACTGGCGGGGATCGCCCCGATTATGCGATGAACAAGACGGACATCCTCCCTTCCTCGATCTGGCCACAGGTCCGCGAGGCCCGTAGCAGGACAGCCGGGGTGCCCCCCGTCGGAGGCATCGTCCTGGTGGGCGCTGGTCAGATTCTCCCTGGCTGGCCCGAACTTGGTGGGGCCGATGGTGTGATCCTGCGAAATCCGCACCGATACAAGGGCGCAGACATCACCAAGTCGCCAGAGCGACCGATCCCCACGACCAGACACGCGTTCCCACCATGGCTGACCTGCACGCCATGGTCACGGTCCCTGCCGAGATCATGCGCGGCACGACATCCCCGGGGCGTCCAAGGACTCACCTCGCGACCGCGGCAGGACAGTACGCTGAGGCGAGCAGCACCGGAACTTTCGAGCGTCCTCGAAGGAGGTACGCCATGACTGCAGAGATGGTCGTACCTGCATGGATGCACACCCAGATCAGCGCGGAACGGTACGACTCCTGGTCCAATGAGCAGTGCGCCGGCGTTGAGATCGTGGACGGGATGCTCGTCGTGAGACCCGGATCGTCCAAGCGGCACAACCGGTTGGCCCGGACCCTGGCCAATGCCCTGGATGCCGCCGCAGGCCCGGACTGGAACGCCCACACGGACTTCGATGTCCGCCTCCAGGACGTCCCGCTCACCAACCGGCGTCCGGACGTCGTCGTGTACCGCGCCGAGACCATCGACCTCGCACCCACCCGCCCTGAGTATGTGCTCCTGGTGGTCGAGGTCGTTTCGCCGGGCTCGGAGACCACGGACCGGATCGTGAAGGTGGACCAGTACGCCAAGGCCGGCATCCCCTTCTACTGGCGCATCGAGCAGGCTGCCAACGGGGTACCCGTGGTCTACACATACGTCTCGATCCAGCCAGTAGGGCCTACCGGGACGGCGAGATGTTCGCCGGCACGATCAAGGCGGCCGTACCGTTCCCCGTCACGGTCGACCTGGGCACCGTCTGACCGGTCGATCCCACTGCCTCGACATCATCCGCACCGAGAAACGATCAAGGCCCAGGCCCCCAGCTACGTAGCGGTTGGCCTGGGCCCTTGTCGTGCGGGCCGATGCCTCGGCGGGGTGTGCCCTAGGCAAGGCACTCCGCAGAACCGAATCGACGCGCCCCCGGCGGTGGCTCGGAGAACGCTGGTCATCCACAGCACGGTACAAGTGGGCATCCAGTAGTCAAGGGGGCAGTTTTCAAGACCGCCACACCTAAACCGAAGGTTCAACTGGCCCTGACCGGCGCATACACCCCTGCACACAGCTCAATTCAACCCGCGTGGTCCCCTTCTGGCCCCTAAGCGCAGCCAGCCGGTGGCTCCTCCGCGCCCTCTTGTCCATGACGTCCGGCCACCCAAGTCTGCCCTTCACCCACTGCGGACGCGGCCGGCCCCGAACAGGCCCGCAGTGGCATGAGGGGGCATGGTGATCACCCGATACGGTGACCCTGGCCAGTGGGCCTGCCGACGCAGCAGGCCCGGGTCACACGCCGCGGGCCGATCCGCGATCCGCGAGCCCCTCACTGCACCACGAATGTGGCGAAATGATCCGGGCCACTGGGTACTGAAGCCAAGAACTTTCGCCAGGCCGAGGATGCACTATCACCAAGAGCGTCAACATACCATCCATCAAAAGCTGGCTTGAATTCTCCCTCCACTTTTCGCCATAGATCCCCCCCTAGGATCACAAAATCATTCTCTAGAAGAGTATCGAATACTAGATCTAGACAGTCGACAGGGAAGGCGAACTCGGCAGATCCGACACTAGTGAGATCGACCGACCTTTCTCGAACGGACGTCGGCAGCACCGAGAGTAGAGCCTCTTGCCTGGCATGGGCCATTTCTATCCTCCTGGCGTAAATAGGCGGTGATTCACATTTCCATTTTGTTCAATGATCCAATGAAAGAAGCCTTGCTTCCCGTCGTACTCGCCCGGCAGTCGCACATGCATTCTTGGAATACCGTCACCCCCCGACTCGATTGTCGTATTGCGCATGGTGGGTATTGTATCGGCGATTTCAGGAAATCCGTGATAATCTCCCGTCGCCGCCTGCCTCAACACCTTCCCAGTGTACCTTGTGCCTTCGAGTGGATTCCTGTCCAGAATATTCGGATCACCCTCAACGAGATCCGTCGCTGTCCCATTGGAGTCGACAGCGAACCGCGCACCTCCCCCGACTGCTTCTGCGCCGTCCTCAGCTGTCGTAGTGGCCAGGGCGCTGACGTCTGCGACTTCAAGGCCATCGGTAATGGGGTCGAGGCCGCCTTGGGCAATATTGAGGCCGGTGAGGATTACTGCGCCTGCGCCCAACAGGGTCTTCCAGCCGGATCCTGACTGGTGTTCCTGTGCCGCCTTGACTGCCTGTGCGCGCGCTGCGTTTTCTCGTTCGTCGGCGGCGAGACGGTCCTGATAGACCTTGGCTTCGCGGGCTGCGGCGGCCTTGGCGTAGTTGTCGTCGATCATGTAGTGCGCCGGGTTGGCGCGGTAGCGGGCGTAGCTGGTGCGGCTGGCTGCGTCGTGCTTGACGACCTGGGTCCACTTGTAGTGGCCGTTGGTGACGGTGTAGCCGGCCGTCATGCCGCGTTCGGCGGCCCAGGCGTTGTCGGCGCTGGTGCCTCCGTCGGTGGGTCCGAGGGGGCGCAGGCCGCTGGGGTCGGCTTGGCCGATGGGGTTGTCTCGGGTGTAGCTGTAGCCGTTGAGGAGTTGGTCGTCGGTTGCCTCGAAGAGGGGGTCGAGGCTGATGAAGCGTCCGATGGTGGGGTCGTACTGGCGGGCTCCGAGTTGGGTGAGTCCAGTGTTGGCGTCGGCTGGTGCGTTGAGGAAGCCGCGGTTGTCGATCCAGGTGACGGCGGTGCCACGGGTGTCGCCGTAGGGGGTGAACTGGCGCCAGGTGGGGGTCTGGGCGGTGTTGTCCAGGTACAGGCTGCTGGTGCCGTGCTGGTCGGTGACCTCGAAGTAGTAGGCCGCGCCGGTTCCGGTGCGGACCACGGTGCCGCCGCCGGGCAGGGCGAGGTAGCGGACTCCGGTGGTGGTGGTTCCGGTCAGGGTGAGTTGTTCGCCAGGCAGGTACAGGGTGGTGGAGGTGGGGTCCTGCTGGAGCAGGACGTTGCCTTCGGCGTCGTAGATGTAGTTGGTGGTGCCGCTCTTGCCGCCGGCGACCTGGGTGAGTTGGCCGGCGTTGTTCCAGTTGAGGGTCTGGTTGCCGGAGGCGGCGGTGTTGCGGGTGAGGGTGTTGCCGTCCTTGTCGTAGGTGTAACTGGTGGCGGTGGTGCTGGCGCCGCTGGCCTGCGTGCTGGTGAGGGTGTGGGGCTGGCTGGTGCTGTTGCCGTTGTAGGTGTAGCCGGTGGTGGTGTCGGTGCCGCCGGTGGTGGAGTGGTCGACCTGGCTGGTGCGCTGGCCGAGGATGTCGAAGCTCCAGCTGGTCCAGTAGGCGGCGCCGCCGGAGAGCTGGTCGCCCACGGTGGTGTGACTGCTGGTGGTCGGGGTGGCGGCGCAGGAGTCGTTGGCGGTCCAGGCCTGGGTGAGGCGGTCGAGCTGGTCGTACTGGTAGCACTGGGTCTCGGTGGCGCTGGTGGCGCCCATGCGGGTGGAGACCTGCTGGGTGAGGTTGCCGGCCGGGTCGTAGGTGTAGGCCTGTTCGTCGACCGGGGCCGGGGTGGTGGTGCGGCTGGTGAGCTGGTCGGTCAACGCCCCGGTGTGGGGGTCGTAGCCGTTGGTGAGGTAGGCGAGGTTGGTGCCGGAGCCGAGGGTCTCCTGGGCGATCTGGCCGTAGGCGGTGTAGTTGGTCTTCTGGGCGTAGCCGTAACTGGTGTCCGCGAGCCCGGAGGGCAGGTCGAGGGCGGTGCTGTAGGTGTGGGTGACGACCTCGCTGGGGAGACCGCCGCCGAGGGGGTAGTTGTCGGTGGCCAGGAGGCCGGTGGTGGTGCTGTAGGTGTGCTTGAAGGTGTAGGTCTTGCCGCCGAGCGACCCTTGGGCTGCTGGGATCGTCACGGATTCGCCGAGGGACTCGCCGAAGACGTTGAATCCGATTTGCTGGGTGACGTCCTGGTTGCCGCTGTTGTAGGCGGTTTCGGTGGTCACTTGGCCGATGGCGTCGGTGACGCCGGAGACGGCGTTGTCGTTGTCGTAGACCCAGGAGGCGGTTTCGTTGCCGGCGGCCTGGGTTGCCGTGGTGGCGGCGTACTCAGCGGTTTTGCGGTCCAGTTTGTCGTAGGTGTACGAGACGGACTTGCCCAGTGCGTCGGTGGTCTGGGTCAGGTTGCCGTTGGCGTCGTAGACCATGCTGGAGGTGCCGGCGTCAGGGTCCTGCTTGCTGACGGCCTGTCCGAGCAGGTTGTAGCTGGTGGTCCAGGTGCTGCCGGCGCTGGCGGTGGTGGCCTGGTTGCCGTGGCCGTCGTAGCCATAGGCAATCGGGTTGCTGGTGCCCCCCGTGGTGTACCAGGTACCGGTGAAGGTGTTGGCGGGCTTGGTCAGCGTCGGTGCGACGGTGTAGGAGTCGACCTCGGTGGTGCGGCCCATGGGGTCGGTGCGGGTGGTCTTGACGCTGCCGCCGGTCGGAGGGATGACCGTGGTGGAGTCCCCGTTGTAGACCGTGCTGGTTTCCTGCTTGAGCAGGGCGTACTGCTGGGAGTCGTCGACCACGGTGCGGCCCAGGCCGTCGAAGGTGTAGACGTCCTGGTTGGGGATCTGGGAGTCCTGCACCGAGACAAGTGCCAGGGTGGGCACGGCGGTGGAGTCCCAGTAGCTGTTGTTCTTCTTGCGGACCCAGCCGTGGGAGTCGTAGAACGACTCGGTGATCAGGCGGCCGCCCTGCGGCGTGGGTGTCTGGGTCTGGCGGGTGCGGCCCAGGGAGTCCTCGATGGAGACCGAGGTCGCGTAGCCCAGGGAGTCGTTCAGCTTCTGGGTGGTGGTTCCGGACAGCCCGCTCTGGGAGACCGTGTAGGCATTGATCTCGTCCGCCGGTGCGGTGGTGGGACGGTTGTGCAGCCATGTGGAGGTGGCGCGGCCCAGCGCGTCGTACTGGACGGTGCTGGTCAGTGCGTTGGCGTCAGTAGTGGTGAGGATCAGACCGCGGGTGGGGTCGATCGTGGTGCTGGTCTTCTGGTTCTTGGCGTTGGTGGTGCTGGTGCCCGTGGTCAGTCCGACAGCGTTGACGGTGTAGGTGTTGGTGGTCGTGTTGCCCTTGGCGTCGTTGGAGGCCAGGACACGGCCGTAGCTGTCGTACGTGGTCTGGGCCGAGGTCTGCCAGGCGAAGGCGCCACCGGTGTAGTCGGAGGCGGTGCGGATCATGGTGGGATCGCCGACGGTCGGCGCGACGGTCTGCGGGAACGTGGTGGAGAACGCCGGGTCGTCGTAGAAGGTCTGCGTGGCGGCCACGACCTGCGCCGGACGGCTGACCGTGACCGGAGCCGCGAGGGTGTTGAGGGCCTTGGGCACGGAAGGGGTCGAGTTCTCGGTGAACCCGGAGCAGGCGACCGAGTCGGTCTCCTTGGAGGAGACCAGTCCCACCAGGTTGAGCGTGGTGTTGGCGGCTGCGTAGGCGGTGCTGGTGCACTGGTCGTAGGCGCTGGTGGCCGGCACCGTGTGGGTGTAGCTGTAGGTCGGCAGGGCGAAGGTGGCGCTGGTGGTGGCCGCGTCGTAGCTGGTGTCGGTCTCCGTGGTGCGCCAGCCGCTGGTGCCGCCGTCGGTGGTGGCCTGGCGGGTCCAGGTCTCGGCGGGTGCGGTCGCGTTGGCGGTCAGGTCGGGCAGGCCTGCGCGGGTTCGGGTGGCCAGGGGCGCCGAGATCCAGTACGAGATGATCGACGAGTGGTCGATCGGGCCGCCGGTGCCGTTGTAGCTGGTGGTCTCCAGCGGCTGGCCGGCGAGCTGGTCGCTGTCGGTGTGGTTGCCGCCCTGGGAGTCGGTCACCGAGACCGACCGGGTGGAGCTGGAGGACAGCCAGTCGCCGTCCATGCCGCGGTAGTAGGAGGTGACCGCCTCGGTCTTGGGGTCGTTGCTGCCGTCGCCGGTCTGCGTCTCGACGCTGGCGTAGCCGCGGAACTGGCCCCAGGTGCGGTACTTGGCCTTGACGACCTCGTTGTCGTCGTAGTGCCAGGCCGCGCCGCCGTTGTAGGTGTAGTCGGTCTCCTCGGCGACCGCGCCGCCGGTGGTGTCGGTCTGCAGGACCTGGGTGACGGCGTACTTCTGGAACCAGTCGGTGATCGGCGCGGTGTAGTCCTTGGGGGTCCACGACACCGGGTAGCACGACTTGGTGTTGCTGGACGGTGCCGCGGTGCCCACGTACGCGGTGGTGCAGGCGTCGGGCAGGCCGTAGCTGACCGAGGTCACTCCACCGGTCTCGCTGGTGACCGAGGCGATGCGGTAGCGGTACAGGCCGGGGAAGTTGCTGGTGTCGACGCGGTTCTGCAGGTCGATGCCGGTGAACTTCACCGCCGGGAGCTTGATCGGGCTGCTGGAGCCACCGGCGGTGGTGTCGTCGCCCTCATGGGTGATGGAGGACAGCCACAGGGTCGGTGAGGTTCCGTCGCCGGTCGCCGGCTCCGACTGGCCAAGGGTGTAGGTGTCCAGGGCCTGGTACTTGGAGGCGGTGGTGGAGTACTGCTGCACCGTGATCGAGGAAAGCCGCACGGTGGAGAAGTACGAGGGGCTGTACGGCGTGCAGGTGGCACCGGAGGCGCAGACCAGGTCGAAGGGAACGTCCGGGTACTCGCTGGCCGCGGTGGTGGCCGACAACGGGTCGCAGGTGGTGGCGGTGCAGCGGCTGGCAGTGGTGAACACCACCTGGTCGGGGACGGTGCCGTAGGCGCCGCCGGCACGGTAGCCGTAGTCGACACGGGCCAGGTGCGAATCGCGGACGTAGGAGACGTTGTGTGCGCCGTTGTCCTCGCCGTAGTAGTTGGTGTCCTGGTTGTACCAGTAGGACATGGCGTTGCCGTGGGCGTCGGTGACGTAGTCCAGGTGCCAGCGGTAGGCCATGGTGCACACCGAGGAGGTGAACCCGGCCGCGTTGTAGCAGGGGTCACCGGAGTGGGCGGAGTACACCGGCTCCGAGTCGACCGAGTTGGTGGTGGCCTTGCCCGAGGTCCAGCCGGGCAGCTCGTTGCGGCCGAACTGGTAGGTGGTGCCGTTGCGGTCGGTGACGGTCCAGTAGTCGGTGTTGTAGGTGCCGGAGCCGTTGTTGGAGCCGGTGACGTGGGTGACCTTCTCCCCCGCGCCGTCGGCGCCGACCCAGTTGCCTGCGGCGTCCTTCAGCAGTGAGGTGGACGCTCCGTTCAAGGACAGGGTCAGGATCGGACCGTCGTAGCACTGGTCGTTGGTGGCCACCGGGGAGGCGCTGCCCTCGGGGCTGTCCGAGCAGGAGGCGAAGCCCTGTTCGATGAACGAGTCGGGGGTGTCCCAGCCGTCGCCGGCCCACGAGGACTGCGCCTGGGTCGCGGAGGTCTTGCCGTCCACCGATCCGGAGTCGTAGGACAGGGCGACGGTCGGCTTCAGGTCGCCGGAGGCGTCGGCGAGCTGGATGTCGTAGGAGTAGGTGAACGACCCCGAGGAGCCGCTCTGCGCCCAGGAGCCCGAAGGGCTCAGCGAGGTGGCCGAGTAGGTTCCAGCCGCGCCACCGCTGCCGGCGCTGGCCGAGGTCGCGGCCAGGACCGTGTCCGCGCCTGTGGCCACCGCAGTGGTCAGTGCGGCCTTGGTCACGGTTCCATCGGCCCCCTTGGGGGACGCAGGCGCGGGAGTCAGACCGACGGTCGCCGAAAGGTTCTCGGACTTGGTGTCGCGGGTGGTGGCAAGCGGTGTCTGTGTACGGCAGCTCGCCAGCTGCGGGGTGGCCAGCGCGCAGGCCGGCAACTGGACCAGGTGCAGGCGGTCGGCGTAGTTGCCGCCGTAGGCCTGGGCGAAGCTGCTGTAGTTGAGGCCGACCTGGACGTCGCCCTTGCGGCCGTCGGTGGCGCCCACGCTGAAGACGACGCCGGCGATGCCGAGCTTGCTCGCGTCGGCGTGGGGCTGGACGTGGACCGCGACGTTCGTCGGTCCCTGATAGGCGCCCGTTTTCGGGGCTATGCCCTTGGCCCAGACGGGACTTGAGGAGCCATCTGCCGGTGTTGATGCCCCGGGTGTGAGCGGGGACTGGGCGGAGGAGGCTGTCGGCCAGGTCGTGGCACCGGCGCGATAGGCGCGGGTGGTCTGGTCGGTGACCTTGGCCTTCTTCGGCTGCAGGGTGGTCACGCCGCTCACCGGGGTCACCCCGGCGGCCTTGGGCGCGCCGACGTGGGTGGAGGCGATGGCGGGGCCGGTGGCCGCGATCAGCGGGGTGGTCAGTGCCAGGACCGTCAGTGCGCTCAGCCACTGTCGGCGCACTCGCGCGCCGTGCGTGCGCTGCCGGAACCACGCGATTCGGCCCATAGCCAACCCCGCCCTGTCTTTCTGGGTGCCCGATGGGCATGACGAACGAACCAGCTGTTCAGAGCCGGTGCTGCGGCTGTGACTATGGCAGAGGTTCGTCGACAAACGGAACGGACTATTCCGGACATCTCTTCACAAGTGGAGGTAAGAGTTCCGCAAGAGATCCGTCGGCGAACCATTAGAAAAACGGACATTTGCATCCTTAGTGAGCCAGCTGTGGGCCTGCTGACCGTGTCCACTAGCTGTGTCACGCCCCAGGTCAAGCGGCGTTTCCCGATTCACGCCGCCCGCGTGCCGGATCCACAGAACCAGTAAGAGGTGCTCGTCTTGTTGAGACCTGTTCCGCTGCGGCGCGCGTTCGCCGCCAGCCTCGCGGCCGCCCTGAGCGCGGCATCGCTCACCGCCGCCATATCCCCCGCGCACGCGGCGACCGGCGCAGGGGCCGGCACCTCGTCAAAGGTCCTGGTGGACGAGACCACAGCCTCAGCACGTGCGAAGGCGAGCGGAACCAAGGTGGCCGTGGACGCGGCGACCACGCCCACAGAGACCGAAACCGCCAATCCTGACGGCTCGTTCACGCTCAACCAGTCAGCACAGCCGGTGCGCAAGTACACCGGCGGAGCATGGAAGGCACTGGACGCCGACCTGTCGCGCAACAGCGACGGAACCCTCTCCCCGAGCCTGTCGACCACGAACCTGTCTCTGTCCGACGGCGGCAACGGGCCGCTGGCGGTGATGAACGACCACGGGCGCTCCCTGGCGTTGACGCTGCCGTCGTCCATTCCCAGCCTGCCCACCCCCACCGTGTCCGGTGACACCGCCACCTACGCTGCGGTCCTGCCCGGGGTGGACCTGCAGGTCACCGCCGACGACCAGGGCGGCTTCTCCGAGGTCCTGGTCGTCAAGAGCGCTGTCGCAGCAGCCAACCCGGACCTGGCGAGCCTGGACTTCACCGCCCAGAGCAAGGGTGTGGCCCTGGCCACCGACACCGCCGGCAACATCGCCGCCAAGGACTCGCGCGGCTTCACAGTCTTCGCCGCGCCCGCTCCGCGCATGTGGGACTCCGCCACGTCCTCCGCTCCGACGCCGGCCGCCGGCGCGACCGTCAACGATGCGTCGCCGACCTCGACACCGTCAGCATCTGCCCCGGCAGGCTCCTCCGACGGCGCACCGGCCACCTCCAGTGCCGCCGCCCCCGGCCGGGCCGCCCATGTGGCCGGGATCAAGGCCCGCTACCAGTCGGGGAAGATCCAGCTGACCCCCGACGCCTCGATGCTGACCGGCAAGTCGACCGTGTACCCGCTGTACATCGACCCGTCCTACACCGCCGGCGGCGGAACCCTGCAGGCGTGGACGTACGTCCAGTCCTACTACTCAGGAACCAGCTTCTGGAAGAACACCGACGCCGCCGGCCTGGGTGTGGGCTACGAGAGCTGGGAAACGCCTGCTCACCAGACCCGGACGTTCGCCCAGTTGAGTGTGGACGGCCGCCTCAAGGGTGCCCAGGTGCTCTCGTCCACGTTCTACGCGACCGAAATCTTCTCTTATTCGTGTACTGCATCTCCGGTCGAACTCTGGCAGACCGGCGCCATCAGTTCCGCCACCACCTGGGACCACCAGCCGACATGGCAGAGCAAGTTGGACTCCAAGACCGTTGCCCACGGGCAGTCCAGTTCCTGCCCCGCCGCATCCGTGGGTTGGAACACGACTGCGGCCATGCAGAGCGCTGCCAACCAGTCCACTTTCCAGTCCCAGATCACCCTGGGTCTGCGTGCCGGTGACGAGAACGACACGAATGGCTGGAAGCGGTTCGACCATTCGACCATGTCGATGTCGACCACCTTCGACCACAAGCCCGCCGTCCCGACCAACCTGACGACCTCACCCGCCAGCACCTGCACCGGTGGCGTCAAGACTCTCGGCCACGGCGACATCACCCTGGACGCGGGCGTGTCCGACCCGGACGGCGGCACCCTCAGCGCCACCTTCAACATCTTCAAGACGTCCGGCGGCGCCAACATCACTACCCAGACCGTCAGCGCGCCCTCCGGGCACAACGCCGTCTACACCCTCACCGAGGCCAACCTCGACAAATGGCTGGGCACGACATCGACAACCGGAGTCTCCTGGCAGATCTCCTCGGTCACTGACGGAACCTACCCAGTCGGCCCCTCCAAGACCTGCGCCTTCACCTACGATCCCACCAGCCCCGGTGCTCCGACCGTGAACGACTCGTCGGGCAAGGACTGCAACGACCCCACGTCACCGGTGACCTACCAGGTCGGCACCCCGGCCACCTTCACCGTCGTCGCGAACGCCAAGGGAAGCACCCCCGCCAGCTACCTCTACCAGCTCAACGCCGGCGCCCCCCTGTCCACCAGCGGCTCCATCACCCTCACCCCCACCCGCGGCACCAACGTGCTGACCGTCACCTCGGTCTCCTCCGGCGGCAATATCGGCCAGACCCGCACGTGCTACATCTACGCAGCGCCACTGACCACCCCGGCAGCCGACGGTGACCTCAACGGCGACGGCACCGCGGACCTGACCGTGGTCGGCGGACAGGCCAACCTGCCCCCCGGTCTGTGGCTGGCCAACGGACGTAACAGCACCCAGATCGCCACCGCCGCAACCCAGATCGGCCCGGACGGCCCCGGCCTCAACACCGCCGGCACCGCGAGCGACTGGAACGGCACCCAGGCCATCACCGGCCACTTCAACACCGGCAACGGCTTCAACGACGTCGTCGACTACAACCCGAGCACCGGCTACGGCTTCCTCCTGGACGGCAACGGAGACGGCTCAGCCTTCACCACACCCACCTCCGACAACTCGAGCAATCTCTCCAACACCCCATTCAGCGACGCCGCCGGCGACAAGGCCACGAGCGTCGCCAATGGCGGAGGCCTGTACAACACCCTCAACGGGAACCCGACAACCGGTTACGCCGACCTACTGCTGGTGCTGAACGGGCACCTGCTCGACGAGGCCTCCGACCCTGCCGCAGGCGCCTTCGCCGGCCCCGACAACGCCTTGGACCTCGGAGCGACCAACCCGGCAGGCACCGGTGACTGGACCGGCTGGACACTGACCACCACCCAGATCGGCGGCCTGCCCGCTCTGTTCGCTCGCGACGCCAGCGGCAGCAACGACGGCCTGTACTACTACAGCCCCGGCGACCTGCAGCAGCTCGCCTACGGCACCGCCGTCACCGCGCTCAAGGCAGCGAGCGGTGACTGGTCCACCGCCGCAGCACCCGTGCTCCAGGCTGCCGACCTCAACGGCGACGGAACCCCCGACCTGCGCAAGGTCGACTCCACCGGCCACGTCACCGCTTACCTGTTCAACGGCACCGCCCTGACTGCACAGGCCGCCCAGACGCTCAGCAGCGCCACCCACAACTGGTCGCTCGCCGACTACGACGCCAGCAAGCTCACCGCAAGCGACGCCACCACCTCCACAGCGCTCGCACTGACCGGCACCGCGGGCGTAACCGCCAACACCGGTGACCTGTTCGACCCCGACGTCGCCCTCGATGCGAGCAAGTCCGGCTACCTGCACACCACCGGCAAAGCCGTGGATCTGACGCAGAGCTTCACCGTGTCCGTCTGGGCCAAGCCCACCAGCTACAGCACCTCCATCCTGTCCCAGGATGGAGCGGCCAACTCCGGCTTCAGCCTGTCCGCCGGTGCCAGCGGCTGGGGCTTCGCCCTGAACACCGGTAACGGCGCAGCCTGGAGTTTCGACTCCATCGGCGGCGGCACCGTCCAACTCGGTGCCTGGACCCACCTGACCGCGACGTACACCAAGCTCAGCGCGAGCGCCGGGGTCATGAACCTCTACGTCGACGACATCTTCGTCGCCACCGGCACCCACACCGCCCCGTCAACAGGTGCTACCGGCAACTTCACGCTCGGCTCGGACCTCCACAACTCGACCCGCGGCGACTTCTACGACGGTCAACTCGCCGATGCCCAGGCCTGGAACGGCAGTGCCCTGGCCCCCAGCCAGCCCTACACCCCCGGCAGCTACCACCAGGCCGTAACGCCCACCCGCATCCTGGACACCCGCACGGCCAGCGGCCTGACCTACGCCCACGGCGTCACCGCCGGCACCAGCACTGTGCCCGGAGAATCCACCTTCCCCCTGCAGATCAGCGGTGACACCGTCGCCCCGTCCACCAGGGAAGCCCCCACCAAGATCCCTGCCTCCGTCACGGCCGTCGCCATCGACGTCACCGCCGTCAACGAGACCGACTCAGGGTTCGTGACCGCCTACGCCGACGGAACCCAGCGCCCCATCACCTCGTCCACCAACTTCGCCGCGAACACCACAGTCACCGGCTACCAGATCGTCCCCGTGGGCCCGGACGGCAAGATCGACCTGTTCACCCACGGCAACACCACCGACACCGCAGCCCTGATCGTCGACGTCACCGGATACTTCACCACCGATGCGGGGCTGACGGGTGACCAGACGTACACCCCCCTGTCCACCGCGACCCGGGCACTGGACACCCGCAGCAGCACCGCCAACACCACCGGGCTCAGTGCCACCGGCACCGTGCCGGCCAACACCACGTTCACCCTCAAGATCGATGGCTTGACCGGAGTTCCGGCCAACGCCACCGCTGTGGCGGCCAACCTCACCACGGCGAGCGCCACGGGCTCCGGCTACCTCCAGGCCTACGCCACCGGAGCCGCTCCCACAGCCGACACCAGCCTGACCTACGACACCTCCAGCGCCCTGTCCTCCATGTCGGCGGACATCCCCATCGGCACGAACGGAACCATCAGCATCCACAACGCTGGGAGTGCCACAGCGATCCTGGTCGACATCTCGGGCTACTACACCACCGGCACCACCGGTGGGCAGACCTACCACGCGGTCAACCCCACCCGCCTCGTCGACACCCGCAACGGCACCGGCGCATCCGGCGTCGCCCCGCTCGCCGCCACCGGCCCCGGCGCGACCTACACGGTCAGCGCCTCCGACACCCAGCAGGTGACCACGGCCACCACCCCCACCCTGGTCACCATGCTGACCGCAACCAACACCGGCACCGGCGGCTACCTCACCGCCTACTCCGGAACCACCCCGCCCATCACCTCAAACGTCAACTTCTCCGCCAGCGACACCATCGCCAACCTCGCCCTGACCCCCACCGACTCCTCCGACCAGATCAACATCACCAACCACAGCACCGGCACCACCGACCTCATCGTCGACTGCAGCGGCTACTTCAACTGACACCCCATCACCAACGGGCGGTCCCAGGGCTGGGCATCCAGCCCTGGGACGCCGTTCCCGACCCACCTCACATCCATATCGGCACATGACGCCCGGCTCCCGGGCGTATGAGCGCCATACTCCCGGAGCCCGCGATGCATATCCGTCCCCTGGCCGTCTCCACCGTCCTGGCCCTGACCGGGGCCGGGCTGACCCTGGCCAACCCCGTAGCCTTCGCTGCCGGCAGCACCCTGTACGTCAGCATGGCCAATGACTGCTCCGACACCGGCCCGGCCACCGCCGCCGAGCCCTTGTGCAGCATCCAGGTCGCTGCCGACCGGGCCGAGCCCGGGGACACCGTGCAGATCGGCCCCGACTACCTCAGCCGCACCCCCGTCGTACTGACCCACTCCGGCACACCGGACGCGCCGATCACCTTCACCACCACATCGTTCGCGGACATCGAGGCGAGCAGCGGTCCGTCGCTGACCATCTCCGGCGCGCACGACATCGTCGTCGACGGCAAGATCGGCCTCTACAACACGGGGACCGCACTGTCGATCACCGACTCCAACCGGATCACCATCCAGCGCGGCAGCATCGGATCGCCCAGCGCCACCTTCACCGCCACCCAGCCGGCCGTGGCCCTGTCCGGTTCCACCGGCCAGGTCACTCTCACCCGCGAAACGATCGCCCAGGCCAGCCGGGACCAGGTCAGCATCGGCGCCGGCGTCAGCGGCACCGTGCTGAGCGACGACGCGATTAGCGACCCCTTCGCCGGATCTGCCGTGACCGCCACCGACGCGCCGGGCACCGTCCTGGTCAACGACACCGTGCTGGACTCCTGCGCCGACGCGATCCACCTGGCCGGCACCTCAACCGGCTCCACGATGAAGAACAACATCGTCAACACCGCCACAGCCGGCTCCTACTGCGCCCCCACCACCGACACCGCCCAGATCAGCGTGGACGCCGCCGCAACTGACGGCACCGCCTTGGACTACAACCTGGTCCACTCCGCCACCACCGGCACCGCCTACGCAACCGCCCCCTACCAATGGGCCGGAACCGCGTACAGCGACCCCGCATCCCTCAACACCGCCACTACCCAGGGCGCGCACGACCTGGAAGCCGACCCCCTCCTTAACGGCTACGCCCCCACCGAGGGCTCGCCCGCCATCGACTCCGCCGACGCCGCCGCGGCTCCCGCCCTGGACCTGCGCGGCCTCGCCCGAGTCGACGACCCTTTGGTGACCAACACCGGCACCGGCACCGGTTACACGGACCGCGGCGCCTACGAGGCCCAGAACCCGCTGACATTCACCAGCGTTGACCTGACTCCGGCCAAGGGCCCCTACCCGCTGAACGTCACCGCCACGGCCGCCGTGAAGAACCCCTGGAACGTCGCGATCACCTACACCTTCGACTTCGGCGACGGCTCCACCCCGGTCACCAGCGACAGTCCCACCGCAACGCACACCTACACCGCCGCAACCCCCAAGGGCGGCGACACCATCATCGTGACCGCAACCAGCCCTGGCGGCGCGTCACGCAAATACGTCCTCGCGGCTCCCACAGTGACCGCTCCGGCCCCGCTCGTCCCGCACCTGACGGTGACTCACTCCCCGGCCACCCCGTACACCTACACCGCCGACACCAGCGGCTCCACCGACGCCTGGCAGATCACCGACACCCGCACCGACTTCGGCGACGGCACCCCGGTCACCGACACCGCCACCCCCGGCCCCCTTACCCACGCCTACACAACCCCCGGCCGCCGCACCGTCACCGTCACCGAGACCGACTACACCGGCGCCACCGCCACCACCACCCAGCAGATCACCGTCGGCAGCTCCTACGTCCCCGACGGACCGGTGCGCATCCTGGACACCCGCAACGGCACCGGCGCCACCAAGGCCATCGTCCCGGCCGGCGGCACCCTCAACCTCAAGGTCACCGGCGCCCACGGCGTCCCCGCCACCGGCGTCACCGCCGTGGTCCTCAACCTCACCGCCACCACCCCCACCGCCGCGGGCTACACCACCGCCCACCCCGGCGGCACCGCCACCCCCACCGCCTCCAACCTCAACTACACCCGCGGCCAGACCGTCGCCAACCAGGTCACCGTCCCCGTCGCCGCCGACGGCACCATCGCCCTCACCGCCAGCCCCGGCGCAGCCG
>NZ_JOEH01000006.1 GCF_000719095.1 Streptacidiphilus jeojiense
GCAGCCCTCCTCCTTGTCGGCCCACACGGTGGGTGGCGGTGAGGCGATCCAGGCTGCGACCGGGCTGGACTGGTCGACCGGCTGGCGGCAGCAGGTCGCCGAGGAGGGCGCCGGGGTGTCCGGGCGCAACGGCGGGGTGGGCGGGATGCTCACCGACGCCTCAGGGTGTTCGGTGCGGGCCGGTACGCCGGTGTCCTCGCGTACCGCCGTCCTGTCCGATCCGCTGCGCTCGGTGCCGGGCCGGCCGCAGGCGATGCTGGCGGCGCTGGCCGGGCAGGACCAGGAGGCCCTGCGTGCCACCGGCGCGCTGGCCCTGGGCGAGCAGGTGCTGGCCCTGCTGCGGCTGGGCGAGATGCTGGAGGCCGAACTGCTGCGGCGGGTGGCGGTCTTCGACGCCATGGACGGCGCCACCGTGCTGCGTTCACGTTCCACCGGCGGCTTCCTGGCCACCCACGGCCAACTCGCCAGCGCACCCCAGGACCAGGCCCCGGCCGGGTTCCAGTCCTGGGTGAAACTCTCCGCCACCGGAACCACCGACCGCCCGTTCTGGGTCCTGTCCGGCGAACTGGAGGCCCTGGCCGGGGAGCGGCTGCGGACCGCCCTGGAGGCCGCCGCCGGCCCACCGACGACCGAGGACCCGCGCACCGGCGCCCAGCGCCTGGGTGATGCGCTGGCCACCGTGGCCGCACTGGCCCTGAACACCGGCACGCTACCGGTCACCGGCGGCACCCGCCCCCACCTGACCCTGATCGCCGACCTGGACACCCTCACCACCCCCCACCCACACCCCACCCCACGGCGCCTTCACCACCCGCGGACTGCGCCTGGACGGCCCGGCTGCCAACGGCCACCCTCCTGGTGCGAGGGCCACCACGCCATCCACTGGGCCGACGGCGGACCCACCTCCGTCGACAACATCACCCTGCTCTGCCCCGAACACCACCACGACCTGCACACCACCGGCTGGAACCTCACCCGACAACCCAACGGCCACTACACCGCCACCCCACCCCCCAACACCCCCACACCACCCAACACCCGCATCCCCCCACCACCCACCCGGCACAGACACACCACCGCCGCCGCCTAAACAGCCCGATTCTGGAAGCTGGCGCAGTGTGCCTGCCGCTACCGGCAGGCCGCTCGCTGGCGGGCGCCCTCGTGCCCGTAGGCCGCTGTCTCGCTGGTCTGCTTCAGCACTTGGGCCGGTTCGAGTGGGCTGGGCCAGAACTGGAGCAGGTACCGGTCCAATTGCGGCACTCCGGCCGGTCTGTTGTCGGCGATTCTGGCCCGGTCCATTCCGATGGCGCAGTAGCGAACGCGGTAGTCGATCTCTGCGAGATCAAGATCCCATCGTGCTTCGCCTGCCCGCTGCAGCAGTTGCGTCCTCGGCGATGACGGAGTGAACCCGACTTCGACTATCTCCTCCCAGGCCTCGTCGACCGGCGGGCGATCCTGGTGAAGCTCGACGGTGAACCCGACGTCGCCGGTATGAAGTCCAGTCGTCAGCCACAGGGCTCCTGCCTGTGCACCGCCGCAGAGCCCGGCGGCCTGGCCCGCGAACGCCTCCTCAAGTCCTGGAGTGAACCTGTCCTGGTCGCTTTCGACGTAGAGCTGGTGGTAGTGCACGGACACCTCGCCATCGACCAGTACGCGCATTGCGAATGCCCCATTCCGAATCCCGAGTTGATTGGGTACCAAGCATGGCGGGGAGCTCTGACATCACCAGCCGGCCGGATATTCAGCCGCTCACTGCCTGCGAGATCGTTACTCTGCTTCCGGTCGCCTTCATTGACTTCGACACCGCCCATCCGGTTCGCGAGTCTGGGACGCGGCGTACACCGCGAGGGCACGCAGCGGCAGGCCATCCTGCCTTCTCCCGTCACGTCGCAGAGGGCCACGATCGTCGCTACCTCACCGACGCCCGCTGGATCGAGTCCACGTTCGGGTGACGGGCGTCCCGCCCGGGGAGCAGGGCGGCTGGTAGGAGGCCGAGGGCGGCCAGGGCCGAGAGGGTGAGGAGAGTGGGGGTGAGGGTGGTCAGGCCGGCGGCTATGGCGATGCCGAGGGTGGGGCCGAGGTTGTTGGCGGTCTGTTTGAGGCCGCCGACCACTCCGGCGTAGCCGGGTGGGGCGTCGCCGACGACGGTGCCGGTGGCGGTGACCATCACCGTGGTGAAGCCGGCGCCGAGCAGTGCGAAGCAGACGCTGGTGAGCAGCCAGGGACTGGTCGGGCTCTGCCGGGACAGCGCCGCGATTCCGACGGCGACGAGACCGATGCCGCCGATCGCGGTGCGGCGTGGCCCCTGACGGCGGAGCACCGCCGTGGCGAGCGGCGCGCCGGGGATCATCAGCGCGGTCATCGGGATTCCCCACACCACGCTGACCAGGGGGCTCAGCCCGCGGACGTCCTGGAGGAAGAACGTGGTCGCGAACAGGGCCCCGAACAGGCCGCAGCTGGTGGTCAGCAGCATCGCCATCGAGGCCGTCACCGGGACGGACCGGGCCACCGCTCGCGGCACGATGGGATGTTCCGCACGGCGTTCGTGCCGGACGAACGCGGCCGTGAGCCCCGCAGCGGCGGTGAGTCCGAGAACGGTGCGGCCGGCGGTCCACCCGTACCCGGGCACTCCGGCGAGGGCGTGCACCAGTACCGCGAGCGCCGTCGCCAGCAGGGCCGCGCCGGTCAGGTCGAGGCGGGTGGATTCGACGGGTGCCGGCATCGGCACCCGTACGGCGAGGGTGACCAGGGCGATCGCGACGGCGATCGGGATGTTGATCACGAACACCGCGCGCCAGCCCAGTTGGGTGACCAGAACACCGCCCAGCAGGGGGCCGGCCGCGGCGGCCAGTCCGATCGCGCTGGTACGGACGGCGACCGGGCCGGAGAGTCGGTCGGCCGGGTAGGCCAGCCGAAGCAGCGCGAGTGTCGCCGGTTGCAGCAGGGCGCCGCTCACTCCCTGGGCGACGCGCATCGCTGTCACCCAGCCGATGTCCGGTGAGAGCGCGACCCCGGCGGAGGCTGCAGCAAACCCCAGCAGCCCGATCAGCAGCAGCCGTTGGTGGCCGTACCGGTCGCCTAGGTGTCCGGCGATGACCAGCAGTGCGGCCACCGCCAGCAGATAGCCGGTGCTGGTCCACTGGACCTGGGCCACGCTCGCGCCCAGGTCGCGCTGCAGGCTGGGCTGCGCCACGGTCAGGATGGTGCCGTCCAGGGCGACGATCATCGCTCCGCCGGTGCTGGCCAGCAGGGCCAACCGGTGTCGTGGGGTCACCTGTCGGCCGGGCCGAGGTGGGCATCCAGGGCGGCGTTGATCAACAGGTCGAGTGAGTCAGGGTCAGTGCCCGATCCATTGGTGTCCAGGGCGAGTTGCAGGCTCTGCCAGGTCCAGAGCTGGGCGATGCCGTGGAGGTTGGACCACAGCGCTGCGGCGGCCACAGCGGGGGGAGGGGCGGACGGTCGCTCGCTCTCTGCCGTTTGCCGCTCCGAGCGGTGACGGGTGATGAGCTCGACCACGAGCCGGAACTGCGGCAGGGACGACTCCCGCAGACGCGGCCCGTCCGATTCTTGCTTCCTGCTGTCCAGCAGGTCATGACGGAACATCAGCTCGAACATGCCGCGCTGCTCCAGTGCGTAGCCGACGTAGGCCCGGGCGATCGCCTGCACCTGGTCGCGTGCGGAGTCCAGTCCGGCGGTCGCGGCGGCGGAGCGGTTGCCGAGTTCGGCGAAGCCGCGGCGGGCGATGGCCGACAGCAGGGAGTGGTGGGTCGGGAAGTAGCGGCGCGGAGCGCCGTGCGACACCCCCGCCCTGCGGGCGATCTCACGGAGCCCCAGCGCGGCGGTCCCCTCCGTGGTCACCAGCTCCACGCCGACGTCGATCAGCCGTTCCCGAAGCGATCCCTGATGGTCCATGGAGGTTGTCTACCACCGCTCCGTAGACACTGTCTACTTTCTGAGGGCGACTGCAAGCGCGCATGAAATTTTCGAAAGACGTTGAAATTGTTTGCACCCAAGGCTTGACCACCGCCCGTCAGCGGCGGGATCGTCATCTCGCGCAGCCGTCAAGTCCCCAGTGGCCACCGGGGTTGGACGGTCCATCAGGCGCCGTTCGCAGTGAGCTGCGGACGGGCCATTGCGCTTCGTGCGGGCCCGCATGACGACCTTCCCATCCACCCTCCTGGGAGAAGTCACGATGCAGTCGCAGTCATCGCGCAGATCCACGCGCAGATCCATGCCCATGGCACCACCCCCGGAAGGCGGCTCCCGCCGCAACCGCCGTCTCGGTTCGCGCTCGGGCGGCCTGCTGCTGGCCGGCGCCCTGCTCGCCGGCGGACTGCTGCCGGTGGCGCTGGGCGGAGCCGCGCATGCCAGCAGCAGCAACGGCGGTGACGTGATCGCCAACCTCTTCGAGTGGAACTGGACCTCGGTCGCCTCCGAGTGCACCAATGTCCTCGGCCCCAAGGGCTACGGCGCGGTGCAGGTGTCCCCGCCGCAGGACTCCATCCGGCTCTCGGGCAGCACCCACGCCTGGTGGGACGTCTACCAGCCGGTCGGCTACGACCTCAACAGCCGGATGGGCACCGCGGCGCAGTTCCAGGCGATGGTGACGGCCTGTCACAACGCGGGCGTCAAGGTCTACACGGACGCGGTCATCAACCACATGTCCGGCACCGACCAGACCAGCACCGACTCCTACGGCGGCGACAGCTTCAACGTGTCGTCGCGCAGCTACAGCGAGGTCCCCTACACCTCCGCCGACTTCCACAGCTACCCGACCAACTGCCCCAACTCCGACCTGTCGATCAGCGACTGGAACAGCCAGACCCAGGTCCAGGAGTGCGACCTGGAGAACCTGGCCGACCTCTACACGGAGACGGACGACGTCCGCGCCAAGATCGCGGCCTACCTCAACACGCTGATCGCGGACGGGGTCGACGGCTTCCGGGTCGACTCCGCCAAGCACATCGCCCAGGCCGACATGGCCAACATCGAGTCCCGGCTGAACAACACGCTGTGGGGCGCGCGGCCGTTCGTGCTGCAGGAGGTGTATCCGGGCAGCAGCGGCAATCTGGCGCCCGCGGCCTTCGAGAGCAACGGCAGCCTGATCGGCTTCGACTACGCGTACGACATGAAGAGCCAGTTCCAGGGCAGCATCGCCAACCTCAAGACCTTCGGCAGCACCTGGGGCCTGCTGCCGAGTGCGTACGACGGCGCCATGGTCACCAACCACGACACCGAGCGCAACGGCAGCACCCTGAACTACAAGAACGGCACCCAGTACACCCTGGCCACCGAGTTCATGCTGGCCTGGGGCTACGGCACCCCCTCGGTCTACTCGGGCTTCTCCTTCAGCAGCTCGGACGACTCCCCGCCGGCCGACTCCAACGGCTTCGTCACCAACACCGACTGCTCCTCCAGCGCCTGGGTCTGCACCGACCGCAACACCGGCATCGCCAACATGGTCGGCTGGCACAACGCGGCCGGCACGGCGGCCGTCGCCAACTGGTACGACGACGGCTCCAACCTGATCGCCTTCTCCCGCGGCTCCAAGGCCTGGATCGCGATCAACAACGAGAGCACCACGCAGACCAAGACCTTCGCCACCGGTCTGGCCGCGGGTACCTACTGCGACATCATCCACGGCGACTACACCGCCTCGACCGGCGCCTGCTCCGGACCGACGGTGGCCGTCGACAGCTCCGGCAACGCGACGGTGTCCATCGCGGCCGGCGACTCGGTGGCGCTGTACGCGACCACCACCGGTACCAGCACGCCGACCGCTTCGGCGAGTGCCAGCGCGAGCGCCAGTGCCAGCGCCTCGGCGAGTGCCAGCGCGACGGCCACGGCCACCCCCACCTCGACCAGCACCAGCACCAGCAGCTCGACCGTGAACGAGACCTTCACCGTCAGCGGTGCCCCGAGCAGTGCTCCGCTCTACCTCGTCGGCTCCACCAGTGAGTTGGGCAGCTGGGCCCCGGGCAGTGCGATACCGATGACCCAGTCGGGATCGACCTGGACGGTCACCGTCGCCCTGCCGAAGTCCACCGCGATCCAGTACAAGTACATCGCCAAGGACTCGGCGGGCAACGTCACCTGGGAGCCCGGCTCCAACCACAGTGCGACCACCGGTTCGGGCGCCAGCGCCACCCTCACCGACACCTTCAACGGCTCCAGCACCACCGTGGCGGAGACTTTCAACGACACCGCCACCACCTGGTACGGCCAGAACGTCTACGTGGTCGGCTCGATCGCGGCGCTGGGCGGCTGGAACACCGCCAACGCGGTCGCCCTCTCCTCCGCCAACTACCCGACCTGGTCGGCGACGGTGAACCTGCCGTCCAACACGGCCTTCGAGTACAAGTTCATCAAGAAGGACCCGGACGGCACCGTCACCTGGGAGTCCGGCGCCAACCACACGGCGACCACGGGCACCTCGGCGGCCACCCTCAGCAACACCTGGGGGGCCAACGCCACCAGCTCGGTGGGTGTCGTCTTCGACGAGACCAAGTCCACCGTGACCGGCCAGAACGTCTACGTGGTCGGCAGCATCGGCGGGCTCGGCTACTGGGACCCCAACAGCGCGATCCTGCTGTCCTCCAGCAGCTACCCGGTCTGGTCGAAGACCATCAGCATCACGCCGAACACGTACTTCGAGTACAAGTACATCGTCAAGGACGCCGCCGGGAACGTGACCTGGGAGTCGGGCGCCAACCGCAGCTACACCACCGGCAGTTCGGGCACCGTGACGCTGTCGGACACCTGGAAGTAGTACCGACCGCTGGACGCACGGGTGGAGGGTCCGACACCGAGACCGGTGTCGGACCCTCTCGTGCCGGGCGGACCGTCGGACCGTCAGACCGCGTCCGGGCCCTGCTCGCCGGTGCGCACCCGGACCGCCGTCTCTACGGGGACGCTCCACACCTTGCCGTCGCCGACCTTCCCGGTCCGCGCGGCCGCGACGATCGCGTCCATCACCGCGTCCGCCTCGGCGTCCTCGACCAGGACCTCGATCCGCACCTTGGGCACCAGGTCGATGCGGTACTCGGCGCCCCGGTAGACCTCGGTGTGGCCGCGCTGGCGCCCGTATCCGCTGGCCTCGGTCACCGTGAGACCGCGTACACCGACCTCGTTCAGCGCCGTCTTCACCTCGTCCAGTCGGAACGGCTTGATGACGGCGGTGATCAGCTTCATGGGGTGTGGATCTCTCTGTGGTGGCTCGCGGGTCCAGCGAGGGCGCCCTGGTGGATGACGCCGTGATCGTATGCGGTCTCCGCGTGTTCGGCGAGGTCCAGGCCGGAGAGCTCGTGCTCGGCGGGGGCGCGGAAGCCGAGCACCCGGTCGATCAGCTTGCCGATGCCGTAGCTGGCGGTGAACGCGTAGGCCCCGGTGGCCAGTACCGCGACGGCCTGCCGCCAGAGCTGGTCCAGGCCGCCGCCGTACAGCAGCCCCTCGGCGCCGCCGGTCATCACGCTGGTGGCGAAGACCCCGATCAGCACCGTCCCGGCGATGCCGGCGACCAGGTGCACGCCGACGACGTCCAGCGAGTCGTCGTAGCCGAAGCGGAACTTCCAGGACACCGCGTAGGAGCAGAGCACACCCGCGACCGCTCCGATCACCAGGGCCCCGAGCAGGTCCACCGATCCGCAGGACGGGGTGATGGCGACCATGCCGGCCACCGCCCCCGAAGCGGCGCCGAGGGTGGTGGCGTGACCGTCCCTCAGCTTCTCGGTCAGCAGCCAGCCCAGCAGTCCGGTGCAGGCGGCCGCCTGGGTGTTCAGCAGTGCGGCCGCGGCCAGGCCGTTGGCGCCGAGCGCGGAGCCGGCGTTGAAGCCGAACCAGCCGAACCAGAGCAGCCCGGCGCCCAGCAGCACCAGCGGCAGGTTGTGCGGACGCATCGCCTCCCGGCGGAAGCCCAGGCGCGGGCCCAGGACCAGGGCCAGGGCCAGCCCGGAGGCGCCGGAGTTCACCTCGACCACCGTGCCGCCGGCGAAGTCCAGGGCGTGCAACTGCGCGTTGATCCAGCCGCCGGGCGCGAACACCCAGTGCGCCACCGGGACGTACACCACCAGCGTCCAGACCAGGACGAAGACCACCCAGGCCGCGAACCTGGCCCGGTCCGCGACGGCGCCGCTGATCAGCGCGGCGGTGATGATCGCGAAGGTCAGCTGGAAGGTCGCGTAGAGCAGGGTGGGGACGCTGCCGGTGAGCGAGGACGGGGTGATCCCGGCCATCCCCAGGTGGTCCAGGCTGCCGATCAGGCCGAGCCCGCCGAGGTCGCGGCCGAAGGCCAGGCTGTAGCCGGCCAGCAGCCACACCACGGTGACCAGGGCGATCGAGACGAAGCTCATCATCAGCATGTTGAGCACGCTCTTGGTGCGCACCATGCCGCCGTAGAAGAGGGCGAGCCCCGGGGTCATCAGCAGCACCAGCGCGGTGGCGACGAGCAGCCAGGCGGTGTCGCCGGCGTCGAGGGCGGGAGGGGCGGCGGCGAGCAGGGCAGGGGTGGTCACGCTGGCGATGGTTGCCGGGGCAGATTTCCGGTTGCGTACGGGTGTGTTTCACCGGCGTTTCGCATTGCCGGGAGATGTCCTGAAGGCTTCCGTGCCGTTTCGGTTTCCTCACCGATTCCGCGCCTCCGGCACGGGTGGGCCGGATGGCGGCGCCCGCGGTGCGGGTGGGTCACCCGGACGCGTGAACCCCCGGCACCGTGGCGGTGCCGGGGGTTCACGCGTCGCCCGCGGGCGCGGGGTGGTGCGGGGCGGTTCAGCCCCAGTTGGCGCACTCGTTGCCGAAGGCCGGGTTGAGCACGCCGATGACGTTGACGCTGTCACCGCAGACGTTCACCGGGACGTGCACCGGAACCTGGATCAGGTTGCCGGAGCCGACGCCGGGGGAGCCGACAGCGGCGCCCGCCGCCGTGCTGGAGGCGGAGGCGACACCCGCGCCGGCGGCGAGCAGACCGAGAGCGGCGGCGGCGACGAAGGTGCTGCGCTGGTGGTTCACGATGGGACCCTTTCGAGCGACGGAGACTGAGCGAGCCGATCGGGACACGAGGCTCTGCACCTCCAACGCCGCGCCCGCCCGCCGGGCAACGCCGGGAGGCCGGGCATCACCCGAACGCGTGGCGCGACCGGCCCGTGGTCCGGCCGCCGACCGGCCGGGGCACCGACCGCCGCCGATCGCGGGCGCGGCCGGATCGGGGCACCATGAAGCTCCGGTGGAGGCGTGCTTAAGAAAGCCTCGATGGACCTGCGGCGGGGCGGGCGGGCAGGGTTTGTCAGCGTCGGCCGCACTCGCCGCCGGCGTACGTCGTCGCACCTCAGGAGGCTCCCGCCGTGAAAGCACTGGTAAAGGCGAAGGCGGAGCCGGGGCTGTGGCTGATGGACGTGCCGGAGCCCGAGGTCGGCCCCGGCGAGGTGCTGATCAAGGTGCTGCGCACCGGTATCTGCGGGACCGACCTGCACATCCGTGCCTATGACGGCTGGGCGCAGCAGGCCGTGCGGACCCCGCTGGTGCTGGGCCACGAGTTCGTCGGCGAGGTCGTCGAGGTGGCCCCCGGGGTCGCCGACGTCGCGCCGGGCGACCTGGTCAGCGGCGAGGGACATCTGGTCTGCGGCAAGTGCCGCAACTGCCTGGCCGGCCGGCGCCACCTGTGCCGCAGCACGGTGGGCCTGGGCATCGGCCGGGACGGCGCCTTCGCCGAGTACCTCACCCTGCCGGCCTCCAACGTCTGGGTGCACCGGGTGCCGGTGGACCTGGACGTCGCGGCGATCTTCGACCCGTTCGGCAACGCGGTGCACACCGCGCTGTCCTTCCCGCTGGTGGGCGAGGACGTGCTGATCACCGGGGCGGGCCCGATCGGCATCATGGCGGCGGCGGTCGCCCGGCACGCCGGGGCCCGCAAGGTGATGATCACCGACGTCAGCCCGTACCGGCTGGAGCTGGCCGAGAAGGTCGGTGTCAGCCTGGCCCTGGATGTGAGTACCGCCACCATCGAGGAGGGGCAGCGGCGGCTGGGGCTGCGCGAGGGCTTCGACGTCGGGCTGGAGATGTCCGGCCGCCCCGAGGCGCTGCGCGACATGATCGCCAACATGACCCACGGCGGGAAGATCGCCATGCTGGGGCTGCCGGCCGAGGAGTTCCCGGTCGACTTCGCCCGCATCGTCACCTCGATGATCACCCTCAAGGGCATCTACGGCCGGGAGATGTTCGAGACCTGGTACGCCATGTCGGTGCTGCTGGAGGGCGGGCTCGACCTCAGCCCGGTGATCACCGGCCGCTACGGCTACCAGGACTTCGACGCCGCCTTCGACGACGCGGCCGGCGGACGCTGCGGCAAGGTCATCCTCGACTGGACCGCGTGACCTGACCGCACTTCCCCGGCAACCCTCCGTACCCAGATCCAAGGAGTGACCCCAGAATGCTCGACTCGGTCCGCGCGGACCTCCGCGCCACCCTCGACGAGATCCGCTCCGCGGGGCTGCACAAGCCCGAGCGGGTCATCGGGACCCCGCAGAGCGCGTCGGTCGACGTCACCGCGGGCGGGCGCCCCGGCGAGGTGCTGAACTTCTGCGCCAACAACTACCTGGGTCTGGCCGACAACCCCGAGGTGGTGGCCGCGGCCAAGCAGGCGCTGGACCGCTGGGGCTACGGCATGGCCTCGGTCCGCTTCATCTGCGGCACCCAGGAGGTGCACAAGGAGCTGGAGGCCCGGCTGTCGCGCTTCCTGGGCATGGAGGACACCATCCTCTACAGCTCCTGCTTCGACGCCAACGGCGGCGTCTTCGAGACCCTGCTGGACGAGCGCGACGCGGTGATCTCCGACGCGCTCAACCACGCCAGCATCATCGACGGCATCCGGCTCTCCAAGGCCCGCCGCTTCCGCTACGCCAACCGCGACATGGCCGACCTGGAGCAGCAGCTGAAGGAGGCCGGGGACGCCCGCCGCAAGCTGGTCGTCACCGACGGCGTCTTCTCCATGGACGGCTACGTGGCGCCGCTGGAGCAGATCTGCGACCTGGCGGAGCGCTACGGCGCCATGGTGATGGTGGACGACTCGCACGCGGTCGGCTTCGTCGGCCCCGGCGGGCGCGGCACCCACGAGCTGCACGGGGTGATGGACCGGGTGGACATCCTCACCGGCACCCTGGGCAAGGCCCTCGGCGGCGCCTCCGGCGGCTATGTCGCCGCCCGCGCCGAGATCGTGGCGCTGCTGCGGCAGCGCTCCCGGCCCTACCTGTTCTCCAACTCGCTGGCCCCGGTGATCGCGGCCGCCTCGATCACCGTCCTGGACCTGCTGGAGGACGACAGCGCCGACGGGCTTGGCGCCGGGCTGCGGAGCCGGCTCTACGCCAACACCGAGCTGTTCCGCCGCCGGATGACCGAGGAGGGCTTCGAGATCCTGCCCGGCGACCACCCGATCGCCCCGGTCATGGTCGGCGACGCCGAGCAGGCCGGACGGATCGCCGAGCAGCTGCTGGAGCACGGTGTCTACGCGGTCGGCTTCTCCTACCCGGTGGTGCCGCACGGCAAGGCCCGGATCCGGGTCCAGCTGTCGGCCGCCCACTCGGCCGAGGACGTCGAGCACGCGGTGGGGGCATTCGTGATGGCTCGGGCATCCCTGGCAAAATGACCGGGTGATCGACACCCGGCGGCTGCGCACCCTGCGGGCCGTGGCGGACCACCGGACGGTGACCGCCGCGGCCGCCGCGCTGTATCTGACCCCGTCCGCCGTCTCCCAGCAGCTGGCCGCGCTGGAGCACGAGGTCGGCCACCAGCTGCTGGTGCGCGACGGCCGCGGGGTCCGGCTGACCGCCGCCGGGGAGATCCTGGTGGCGCACAGCAACACCGTGCTGGCCCAGCTGGAGCGGGCCGAGGCCGAGCTGGCCGCCTACAGCGCGGGCGACGCGGGCGAGGTCACCGTGGCCTCGTTCGCCACCGGTATCGCCGCGGTGGTGGCGCCGGCGATGACGGCGCTGGGGGTGTCCGACCCCGGCATCCGGATCCGGGTGCGGGACGCCGAGGGCGACGCCAGCCTGATGATGGTGCTGGACGGGCACGCGGACCTGGCGGTGGCCGTCGAGTACCGGGGGGCTCCGCGCGAGGACGACCAGCGGCTGTCCCGGGTCCCGCTGTACGCGGAGCCGTTCGACGCGGTGCTGCCCCGAGGCCACCGGCTGGCCGGCGGCGAGCGGGTCGACGTCGCCGATCTCGCCGACGAGCCCTGGATCGGCCCCTACCCGGGCAACCCCTGCCATGAGGTGGTCATGCTGGCCTGCGAGTTCGCCGGCTTCCAGCCCCGGGTGACGCACTCCTCGGACGACTTCAGGGCTGTCGCCGCGCTGGCCGGGGCGGGGGCCGGGGTGGCTCTGGTGCCGCGTTCGGCGCTGCGCGGGGTGGACCTGCCGGAGGTGGTGGTGCTGCCGGTGGCCGGGGATCCGGCGACCCGGCGGGTCTTCGCCGCGGTCCGGCGCGGGGCGGAGCAGCATCCGCTGATCCGCCCGGTCCTGGACGCCCTGCGCTCGGCCGCCGACCGGGTCCGGCCGGCCGGACCGCTCGGTCCGTAGCGCGCGGTCCGTAGCGCTTGCCGCAGTCCGCAGGTGGCCTGATTCCGCCGGTGACGCCCGCCCGCTCGCTACTGTGGAGCAAGGAGCTCGACAGACGGGGGAGGGGTTCCATGAGGCGTGCTGTGCTGGTGCCTGTGCTGTTGGGAACGGTCCTGCTCGGAGGCGGCGTGCTCGCCGGCTGTTCCGACTCGGGGGACGTGGGCTGCGCGGGCGGAAGCTGCCATCTGACGTTGAAGGAGGGCGAGAGCCTCACCTTGAACGGCCAGAAGTTCACCATCGACCGGATCGACAACGACCATGTCACCTTCGACTCGCACGGTGTCAGTTTCGTGCTGAACAAGAACACCGACCTCGGCCTCGGCCGCTACCACCTGCACCTGGGCGGCATCAGCGGGGCCTCGGCCAGCGTCGACATGACCAAGTGACGGTGCGGCAGATCACCGTGCGATAGTGTCCGCCATGAACACGCTGACCGAGGACCAAGTCAACGAACGCGCGACCGGACGGCTCTTCGGGCTGTCCGACGGCGTGTTCGCGATCGCGATGACGCTGCTCGCCTTGGACCTGCGCGTTCCCGACGAGGGCGACCGTCCGGCCGACCACGTCCTGGTCCATGCACTGCTGCACGAGTGGCCGCACTACCTGGCGTTCCTGATCAGTTTCTATGTGATCGCCAGCTACTGGCGCCGCCACAACACCGAGATGCGTACCGTGCAGGCCACCCACCCGGCGCTGCTGGCACGCACCCTGCCGCTGCTGCTGGCGGTGTGCGCACTGCCCTTCGCCGCCGAACTGCTGGGCACCTACGGCGGGCAGGACGGGATCGCGATCGCCGTCTACGCCGGGATCAACGTCCTTGCCGTGGTCTCGCTGCTGACGATCCGTCACGAGGCCCGGCGGCACCGGCTCTCCGCTGACGCCGGAACGACCGCGGACAGCCTGGAGCTCTGGTTCGACCTGGTTGCCCTGCTGCTGGCCGTCCCCGCGGGCTACCTCTTCCCCGGCCACGGAGTGCTGGTCCTGGTCGTGCTGCTGCTCGTCGGCGGCCGGGGCGGCTCCTACGCGACCCGCCGCCGCGCCGCCCGGGAGGCGGCGCCCCGCCCCGTCTCCCCGCAGGACCCGGACGCCTGATCGGGACGCCTGATCCGGGCGCCTGGTCCGGACGGAATTGGCCCAGCGGATCATGCCCCCATTGGCCCTGCTGGGCGGATCAATGGGTGACTAACGTGGTTCCTGTCAGCAACTGCGACAGCTAACGCCTGAGATGTCGAGAGGAACCACGGTCATGACCCGAACCGAGACGCCCGCCAAGGTCGACTTCTACTTCGACGCCGCCTGCCCGTTCGCCTGGATCACCTCGCGGTGGATCCTGGAGGTGCGCGGGCTCAGGGATTTGGAGCTCCGGTTCCGGCCGATGAGCCTGTACGTGCTCAACGAGGGCCGCGAGCTGCCGGACTGGTACCGGGAGCTGGTGGACAACTCGCTGGCGATGGCCCGGATCGTGACCGCCGCCGGGCAGGAGCACGGCGAGCAGGTGTACGAGGACCTCTACACCGCCCTCGGGACCAGGATCCACAAGGGCGGCGACAAGGACTACCGCGCGGTGGCCGCCGCGGCGCTGGCCGAGGTGGGGCTGCCGGCCGGGCTGCTCGCCGCGGCCGACAGCGACGCCTACGACGAGGAGCTGCGCCGCAGCCACCACCAGGGCATGGACCCGGTCGGCGAGGACGTCGGGACGCCCACCATCCACATCGACGGCGTGGCCTTCTTCGGTCCCGTGCTCAACTCCATCCCGCGCGGCGAGCAGGCGGCCAGGATCTTCGACGGGGCCCGGGCGCTGGCCGGTTTCCCGGACTTCTTCGAACTGAAGCGCACCCGCACCGGCAGCCTGAACTTCGACTGACCGGCCGACCGGCCCTCGACCGGCCCTCGACCGGCCGTCGTCAGGCCCCGACCACCGGGGCCTGCAGTTCGGCCACCCACTCGTCCGGATCCTCCGAGTAGTTCAGCGTGATCTCCCGGGCGTGCTGGCGGAACCGGTAGCCGTGGGCCTCGGCCCAGCGGGCCAGCAGTTGGCTGGTGGCCAGCACCCGGTCCATCGAGCCGCGGTGCACGATGGTCGCGGCCTGCTCCACGGCGGGCAGGGTGACCACCTGGAAGCCGGGGCCGCCGGTGACCCCGGCGGCGACCGGGAGGCCGGCGTGCACGACGACCTCCGCGCCGAGGGCCTCGGAGGTCTCGTAGTACACGGTGCTCGGGCCGACCGGGGTGACCCCGGCCGCCTCGGTCTGTGCGCACAGCTCGTCGAACAGCCGGTTGACCACCGGGCCGATGGCGGTCGGGTCGAAGCTCGCGGCCGTTCCGCTCAGCTCCGCCAGCCGCAGTGCGGGCAGGCGCTTGATGACGACGTCTTCCTCGGGCATGGCACCCTCATTCTCGATCGACCGGAGCCTCGCCTCGACCTGGACCAGGTTCGACGCCGCCTCGGCGACGGCCGCCTCCAGCTCGGCCCGCCGCAAGCGCAGCATCCCGCGCAGCTCCTGGGCGCTGACGTCCTCGTCGAGGATGGTCTGCACCTGCTGCAGCGTGAAGCCGAGGTCCTTCAGCGCGACGATCCGGTTGAGCCGGGACAGCTGCGCCGCCTCGTAGAAGCGGTAGCCGCTGGACCGGTCCACCCGGGCCGGCCGCAGCAGGCCGATGGCGTCGTAGTGCCTGAGCATGCGGATCGACACCCGTCCGTGCCCGGCGAAGTCTCCGATGGTGAACATGATGCTCTCGAGGTTCGGCCCTCACACGGTGTGAGGGTCAAGGGCGGACCGCCTCCAGTGTCCCCCAGTCGCATCGGGACTGCCGGTCCGCGGTCACATAGCCGTGGGCTGCGGCGATGCTGTGGTCGTAGCAGCCGCCGGTGTCGGTGCTGCCCAGGTAGTGCTCGGAGTCGGTGCCGTCGGCGGCGGTGGTGACGCCGGCGGTGCGGGCCAGGGTGCCGGTGGCGTCGACCCGGTCGTCGGTGACGGCGGTGGGCCGCCAGCCGGCGCCGGTGCGGACGCTGTCGACCAGGATCCGGCCCTGGGAGACGGTGGCGGAGAGCGAGTAGTTGTCGCCGTCGGTGTAGAGCGGGACGTCGGAGTCCACCGTGACCGGGTACGACCAGGCGTGCCGGACGGTGCTGTCCCGGCGGCCCGGGCCGGCGGTGGTGGTCGTGGTGGTGCCGTACTCCTGCTGGGTCATCAGCTGCCGCTGCCCGGCCGAGGAGACCGCGTCGCTGTTGCTGTAGACGGCGTGCTGGGAGACGGTGGTGACGATCCGTCCGTGCGAGGTCTGCAGCCAGCCGCTGGTCCGCCAGTCGCGCTGGGCGGTGGTGCGGACCTCGGTGGTGTCGCCGCTGCCGGCGGTCTCGGTGGTGGCGACGGCGGGGGAGAGCCCCAGGGTGTCGCTGCTGAGCGCGCCGTGGGTGCTCGCCGCGCCGTGGTCGGTGTCCAGGAACAGGGTGCCGTCCACGGTCCAGGTGTCGGCGGCGCCGTAGGGGGTGATGGTGAAGGTGTGCGGCCTGCCGTCGACCAGGGTGCTGGCGAAGGGGGTCAGGTCGATGTCGTAGGCCTGGGTGACGAACTGGTCCACCGCCGGGATCGGCCGCCACAGCGTCGGCACGATGCCGCCCGAGTAGACCACCGGGTAGGGCTGGGCGATCCCGGCGGGCCTGCCGTCAACGGAGACCTGCACCTCGCGGTAGGAGCCGCCGCCGCACAGGTAGTCCGGGTACTTCGCGGCGAGGTCCGACGGGACCGAGTCGAACCACTGCTCGTCGCAGCCGCCGCCCCGGGCGTAGACCTCCAGCTGCACGCCGGTGAGGTTGCGGGGCAGGGTGACGGTCCTGGTCGCGGACTGCCCCGGGCCGAGGGAGTACCAGCTCGCGGCGGAGCCGCTCCCGGCCGGGGTGGAGTCGGACAGCGGCAGTACCTGGTCGGCGGTACGCGCGGCCGGGTGGCTGCGGTCGGCCTGGTAGTAGGTCAGCGTCAGCTTCATGTGGTAGACGCCGGTGTAGGTGGCGTTGACCACGTTGCCCAGCGAGACGGCCAGCGGCTGGGCGGTGCGCAGCAGCGGGATGAAGCTGCTGACGTCCTTCTCCAGGTGCCAGCTGATCCCGGCGGCGGTGGGCTCCGGCGTGCTGGTGCGCAGCACCTCGGCACCGCCGATCCAGACCCCGGCCAGCCGGTCGTACTGGCGTCCCTGCACGCTGCCGGACCAGTCCAGCACGACCTTGCTCCACGGCCCGGGGCAGTCGGCGGGCGGGGTGACGGTGCCGGTGTAGGGCGGCGAGCTGATGGTGTTGCCGAAGTCGTTCTGCATCACCGTCACCGTGCAGTGCGGTGTCGGCGGACGGCTCACCGGTGGCAGGGCGGTAACCGGGTTCTGGTACCCGGTCTCGATCGGCGCGTCGGCGGCGACCGCCGTTCCGGTCCCCGCCCCCAGCGCGGTCGTCACCAGCAGGACGGCGGCGCCGCCCAGCACTCCGAGTCCGTGCAGCAGGCCCCTTGCTCGCATCCGACTGCCCTCCGCCGATCATGACCAGGTCCTCGGAGGACCATGCACCCAATGACAGTGCATGCACAAGAGGGCGGTCCGGGCGGCCGCTGCGAGCGGGGCCTGCGCGGACGGAGCCTATGCCGACGTGAGCTATGCCGACGGGGTCAGCACGAGGACCGGGATCACTCGGTCGGTCTTCTTCTGGTAGTCGGCGTAGTCCGGGTAGGCCTCGACGGCGCGCGCCCACCACTCGTCGCGCTCCGCGCCAGTGACCTCACGGGCCGTCATGTCCTGGCGCACCGGGCCGTCCTGGAGCTCGACCAGGGGGTTGGCGGTGATGTTGTAGTACCAGACCGGGTGGGTCGGGGCGCCGCCCTGGGAGGCGACCACGGCGTAGCTGCCGTCGTGCTCCACCCGCATCAGCCCGCTCTTGCGGATCTTCCCGCTCTTCGCCCCCTTGGAGGTCAGGATGACCACCGGCATGCCGCGCAGGGTGGTCCCCTCGGTGCCGCCGGAGCTCTCGTAGAGCTCCACCTGGTCGCGTACCCACTTCGACGGGCTGGGTTCGTACTCACCCTCAAGAGGCATGTCAGTCCACTCCGTTGTCGATACTGTGCTGCTGCCATCATGGTCCGTCCGCCGACGAACCGCGGCAACCGACCCGCCAGTGCGGCGTCAGGCCTGCCCCAGCAGGGCCTCCAGCCTTGCGGTCTCCGCCGCGGTCCAGCCGGGCGGCTGGGCGACGGCGGCCCAGCCGGCGACGGGCAGGGTGCCGAAGCGGTGGCCGTGGCCGACCGGGACGCTGTCGGCGCCCAGCATGTCGCAGGTGACCTGCCAGAAGGTGACGAAGGGGTACCACTGCATACCGCCGGTCACGTCGGGTGCGCGCGGACCCACCAGCCAGCCGGGGCGGTGCACGATCAGGTGCGGGGTCCACCAGGTGATCGGGTCCCCGCCGTTCTGCAGGTAGAGCACCCTGGGGCCGGGCCACGGGTTGGCAGGCCTGCCGAAGTCGGCGGCGACCTGGCCCCAGCGCACCTTCTGCCCCTGCTGGTAGATCGGCAGCCACATCGGGCTGCCGCTGTCACGGCCGTTGGTGACGGTCTGCCAGAGCGGGTTGTCGGCGGTCGGGCCCAGCAGCAGGGCGCCGCCGGCCCGGGCGGTCAGCTCGTCGAGGCTGCCGTCGAAGGCCCGTTCGGTGGCGTAGGAGCCCAGGCTCTCGCCGGCCAGCAGCAGCTTCGGGCGGGTGGCGGCGGGCAGCGAGGACCACTCGGCGTAGACGGCGTCGAACAGGGCCCGGCCGGCGTGCGCCGCCTCGTCCTCGGTCAGCACCGACACGAAGCTGGGCAGGTAGGAGTACTGGATGGCGACCAGCGCGCTGTCGCCGTCGTACATGTACTCCAGCGGGTTGGCGAGGTTCTGGTTCACCCAGCCGCTGCCGGTGGTGCTGATCACCGCCAGCACCTTGCGCTTGAAGGCGCCGGTCCGCTGCAGTTCGGCGACCGCGAGCCGGGCCCGCTCGGCCAGCGTCGGCGCGGCCCGCAGCCCGACGTAGACCCGGACCGGGTCCATGGCGGGCTGGCCGCTGAAGGCGGTCAGCTGGGCCCGGGTGCGGGCCTGGCCGACGAAGTCGCGGCCCTTGGCCCCCAGGCTGCCCCAGGACTCCAGCGAGGACGGACTGCCGGAGAGGGTGGGCAGGGTGGGCTGGACGATGCCGGGTGACGTGGAGTCATTGGCCAGCCTGGCGCTGCTCTCCAGGACGCTGAGCACCCCGCGCTGCAGGAAGCCCTGGCCCAGGCCGATCACCAGCACGGTCACCACCACCACCGCGCAGGCGGCCGCCAGTCTCGGCGGGAGGATCCGGCCGAGGCCGCGCGCCGCGGCGTGGGTGGCCAGCCGCAGCGAGCGGCCGATCACCACCAGCAGCGCGCAGAGCAGCACCGCGATCGGGGGCACCAGCGCCCACAGCCACCAGGTGACCCGGGGGTCCATGCCGACCGCGCGGCGCGAGTCGCCCTGCCAGGTCACGCTCCACGCGGTGGTGACCACCACGGCGACCGGGGCCGCCACGCCCAGCGCCCACCAGGCGGCGTGCCGCAGCCGCTCGGAGGGGGTGAACCAGATCCGGACCACCCGGGCGATCAGCGCGCCGAGCGCGTAGCCGATGGTGGCGGTGACCGCCGCCGCCAGCACCTGCAGCCACCAGGGCCGGGGCAGCAGCGAGGGGGTGAAGGAGAGCCAGTAGAAGACGGTCGCGGCCAGCAGCCCGCCCCAGTCCGGACCCTGACGCACGATCGGGCGACGGCGCTGCGCGGCCCGGTGCGCCCCGGGCGGCGGCTCGGCGGGGGGTTCGGAAGAGGACGGGGCGGGGGGTTCGGCAGGGGGCTGCTCTTCGGGCACCTGCTGCGACATGTGTCGACTGTAGGTGGTTTCATCCATATTTGACCGATCTGCTCCGCGTGTTGCACCCCCGGGTCCCTTCGTTCGGGGCAGCATCGGACTCCTCCGACCTGCCAGGGGGCATCCGTGCGCGACATCGCCGCGCTCAGCGCCGCAGTGGTGCTGCTGGTGCTGACCAATCTGGTCAACAACCGCTGGCTGCCGGCCTGGGGCCTGCTCACCGCGGTGGTCGTGGTCGCCCTGCTGCTGGGCATCGCCCACTGGGCCGGCGGCGCCCTCGAACTGGTCGGGCTGACCCGGGCCGGCTTGCCGCGCGGCGCCCGCTGGGCACTGGTGATCATCGGGATCGTCGCCGCCGTCTACCTGGTCGGCGCGCTGTTCCCGCCGACCCGCGGGCTCTTCGCCGACCAGCGCACCGACTCGCTGAGCGGCGGTCAGGTCGCGCTGCGGGTGCTGGTCAAGGTGCCGCTGGGTACGGTGCTGCTGGAGGAGGTGGCCTTCCGCGGGGTGCTCTACGGGCTGCTGCTGCGGATCCGCGGGGTCTACTGGGCGACCGGGGTGTCCTCGCTGCTCTTCGGGCTGTGGCACATCCTGCCCTCGCTCCACCTGGCCAGCGACAAGCCGGCCCTCGGCTCGCTCTTCGGACACTCGGTGTTCGGCGCGGTGCTGGCGGACGCCGGTGCGGTGCTGTTCACGGCGGCGTCCGGGGTGGTCTTCTGCGAGCTGCGCCGGCGCAGCACCAGCCTGCTGGCCCCGATGGGGCTGCACTGGGCCACCAACGCCCTCGGCTACGTCTCCGCCTACCTGCTCGGCGGCCTGGTCTAGCCGCCGGGCCCGGTCCAGGGGCCGGGCCCGATCTCCAAGGGCGGAGGGGCAGGTCAGAACCTCCAGACCAGCGGGACCAGGCCGATGGTGACGGCCAGGTACCAGAGCAGGATCGGCGCGCCGAACTTCCAGTAGTCGCCGAAGCGGTAGCCGCCCGGACCCAGCACCATCAGGTTGGCAGCGGTGGCCACCGGGGTCAGCAGCGCGGCCGCGGCCGCGGTCGCCACGCACATCAGCAGCGGCAGCGGTGATACCGCCGCGTCATGGGCCGCGGAGACGGCGATCGGGGTGACGATCAGTGCGGTCGCCATGTTGCTGATGAACTGGCCCAGCACCGAGGTGAGCACGAAGATGCCGAGCAGCAGCAGATAGGGGCTGCCGCTGGCCGCGTCGACCACCACCCGGGCGATCTCGTCGCCGGCCCCGGACTGCTGCAGCGCGACCGAGAGCGGGAACATCCCGCCGACGATCACCACCGTGGTCCAGGAGACGCCCTGGTAGGCGTCGTCCACCCGGACCACCCGGCAGACCACGATGGCCAGCGCGGCCAGCAGCCCCGCCACCGGCGCCGGCACCGCGCCGGTGGCCAGCAGCACCACCATCGCGCCCAGCACGGCCAGCGCACGCCAGGCGTCCGGGCCGAGCCCGGTGCCCTGGCGGCGCAGCTCCGCGGGCTGGTCCACCACCAGCAGGTCCCCGCGCCGGCTGGTGCGGTCCACGGCCTGCCAGGAGCCCTGCAGCAGCAGGCTGTCGCCGGCCTGGACGGTGCACGGGGCCGGGCCGGTGTCCCGGCCCCTGCGTCGGGCGGTGATGATCACCAGCTCGCCGTCGGCGCTGTTCATGCCGGGGAACAGGGTGCTGCCGATCAGCGGCGACCTGGGGCTCACCACCACCTCGACCAGGCCGGTGTCCCGGTTGAGCAGCACATCGGCGAGATGGTCCCGCAGCGGTGGCGGCAGCGGCTGCAGCCCGGTCCCGGCGGCGAAGGCGTCGACGAGTTCCGGGGCGCCGCGCAGGATCAGCACGTCGCCGGACTCCAGCGGTGCGTCGCCCCGGGAGTCGTGGCCGTCGGCGGTCAGCGCGCCGACGACGACCACACCGTCCGGGGCCCGGGTGTTGAGGTCGGCCGGCAGCGTGCCGACCAGTTCGCTGCCGGCCGGCAGTTGCAGGCTGGCCGCGTCCTCGGCCAGACCGTAGTGGGACACCAGGGTGTGGGCGTGCCGGCTGAGGTCGGCGGGCATCGCGGCGGGCTGCCGCAGCGGCAGCAGCCGCGGCCCCAGCAGCACCGCGATCGCCACGGTGCCTGCCAGCACCGGCACACCGACCAGGGCGAACTGGACGAAGCCGAAGGACCCGGCCCCGGCCTCGTCGGCCGCCTCGGAGACGATCAGGTTGATCGGCGAGCCGATGAGCAGCAGCAGCGATCCGGCGTGCGCGGCGAAGGCCAGCGGCATCACCAGCCGCGAGGGGGCCTGGCCCTGTTGCACCCCCAGCAGCACCACCAGCGGCAGCAGCGCGGCCACCGAGCCGTTGACCGTGATCAGCGCGGCCAGTCCGGCGGCCAGCACCATGGTCGCCACCAGCAGCCGGCGCCGGCCGGAGCCGACCACGTCGGCCAGCCGGCGTCCGGCCCAGGCGGTCAGTCCGGTGCTCTCCAGGGCGGTGCTGACCACGAACAGCGCGGCGACGAAGAGCACCACCGGGTCGCCGAACCCGGCGAAGACCTGACCGGACGTCAGCAGTCCGGTGGCGTAGCACACGAGCGCCGAGCCCAGGGCCACGACCTCCACCGGGAGGCGGTTCCACACGAACAGTCCCACCACCACGACCAGGATCACCAGGCACAGCGTCGCGTCGCTCACGGCGGCCGGCTCCGGCTAGGGCTTGCTGAAGTCGAGCGCCAGCTCGGTGAGCAGCCGGGCCCCGAAGCCGGTGCAGCCGCGCGGGCGCCAGGACTTGGGGCTGTCGTTCTGCGCCGGTCCGGCGATGTCGATGTGCGCCCAGGGGCGTCCGGCGACGAACTCCTCCAGGAACAGCGCCGCGTGGATCGCGCCGCCGTTGGGTCCGCCCATGTTCTTGATGTCGGCGACGTCGGAGTCCAGTTCGGCGCGGTAGCGGCGGGCCAGCGGCAGCTGCCAGCAGGGCTCGTCGCTGCGCCGCGCCGCCGCCAGCACCTGGTCGATCAGCGGCTGGTCGTTGCCGAACAGCCCGGCGATCTCCGCGCCCAGGGCGCGCATGCTGGCGCCGGTGAGGGTGGCGATGTCGACGATGGCGTCGCAGGGCTCCTCGGTGGCCAGCACCAGGGCGTCCGCCATCACCAGCCGCCCCTCGGCGTCGGTGTTCAGCACCTCGACGGTGGCGCCGCCGCGGATGGTCAGCACGTCGCCGAGCTTGGTGGCGCTGCCGGAGGGCATGTTGTCGGTGCACATCAGCCAGCTGGTCACGGCGGTGCGGCAGTCCAGCGCCGCCAGCGCGGTCATGGCCGCCAGGATGGAGCCCGCACCCGTCATGTCGTTCTTCATGGTGGCGTGCACCGCGTCGCTGGGCTTGAGGCTGATGCCGCCGGAGTCGTACATGATGCCTTTGCCCACCAGCGCCAGCGTGGCGGCCTCCGGGCCGGAGCCGCCGGCCGGGGAGTAGCGGACCTTGACCATCCTGGGCTCGTCGGTGCTGCCGGCGTTCACGCCCAGCAGTCCGCCGCAGCCCAGCCGCCGCAGCGCCGCGCGGTCGAAGACCTCGACGGCGAGGCCGCAGTCGGCGGCCAGCCTCTGGGCGATGTCGGCGAAGGCCTCGGCGGTCATGATGCTGGGCGGGCAGGTGGCCAGGTCCCGGGCCAGGGACTGGGTCCGGGCCAGCACCCGGCCGCGCTCGGCGCCGCGGGCCACCTGCTCCAGCCGGTCCTCGGTGGTCAGCAGCACCAGTGACTCCAGGGCCGGCTCCGGCTCGGGCCGCTTGAGCACCGGATAGCGGTAGCGGGCCAGCAGTACGCCCTCCACCAGCGCCTGCGCGGCCGACTCCGCGGAGAGGGAGGAGCCGTCCGGGCCCGGGGCCGGGTCCGGGACGATCAGGGCCAGCCGACTGTAGCCCGACGCGGCGGCGGCGAGGGCCGCGCCGGCGTCCCGCAGTGACCGTGCGTCAGCGGCGCTCGCGGCGCCGGTGCCGTAGAGCAGCGCCACGCCCCCGCCGGAGACCGGGCAGGCCAGGGTGGAGCCGACGGCGCCGTCCATCCCCGCGGCCCGGAGCCCGGCACCGCCCAGGCCCAGCCAGGTCTGGTCGCCGACCGGCGTCGCGACCGGTACCCCCAGCACCTCGTCCACCGCCACGGCGTCCACCAGGTCGCCGGGCAGCACCGCCGCCGACACCCCGACCTGCCGCTTCCAGGACGGGACGAGGTTCATCACGTCGCCGTCCACCACGCCACCGTTCACCGTGTCGCTGTCCACCGTGTCGCCGACCTTCGCCATGTACGCGCTCCTCGCGGTCCGGGCGGGGGCCACGACACCCCGCAGCTTCACCCCTTTTATCCCATATGCCCGTTCAGCTGGGACCAGGGCGCGCCGGTGGCCGGGCCTTCGCGGCGAGGCCCGGGCGGCCGAATCGAGTACCCCGCTACGCGTGCCGTCCGCGCCGGGCCGCTGCATGCTCGATGGACCGGGCGGCCGACCAGGGAACCGCCGTCGGGGATTCCGTCCTGCGCGGGGAGGACTGAGTGCGCACGCCCGTCAGTGACCCGTTGACGCTGGGGTCCTACCGTGTCGTCGGCCGCCTCGCCTCCGGTGGGATGGGCTGGGTCTACCTGGGTCGCTCGCGCAGCGGACGGGCGCTGGCCATCAAGGTGGTGCGGCCCGAACTGGCCTCCGACCCGGAGTTCCGCAGCCGCTTCGCCCGCGAGGTGGAGGCCGCCCGCGCGGTCAGCGGCGCGTTCACCGCGGCCGTCGTGGACGCCGACATCGAGGGCGACCCGCCCTGGCTGGCGACCGTGTACGTGCCGGGTCCCTCGCTGGCGGAGGCGGTCAGGGCGGACGGGCCGCTGACCGCGTCGGCGGTGCGGACGCTGGGGGTGGGCCTGGTCGAGGCGCTGCAGGCGATCCACGCCGTCGGCGTCGTGCACCGCGACCTCAAGCCGGCCAATGTGCTGCTCGCCGAGGACGGCCCCCGGGTGATCGACTTCGGCATCTCCATGCTGGGCGGGGCCAATCCGATCACCAGGGTCGGTGAGGTGATGGGCACGCCCTCGTTCATGTCCCCCGAGCAGCTCAGGGGCGAACCGGCCGGACCGGCGAGCGACGTCTTCGCACTGGGCGCGGTGCTGGTCTTCGCGGCGGCGGGACGGCCGCCGTTCGGCTCCGGGGCCGGGGTGATGTACCGGATCACCGAGCAGCCGCCGGACCTGGACGGCGTGCCGGCCGGGCTGCGCGGGCTGGTCGGGGCCTGCCTGGCCAAGGCGCCGGGGCGGCGCCCGGACCTGGACGTGCTGCTGGACGGGCTGATCGGGGTCAGGAACAGCGCCCAGGTCTGGCCGCCGCCCCGGGTCGCCGAGTCCATCAGGGTGCGCACCGACGACCTGGAGGCCCGCAACCACAGCAGGGGGCCGGTACTGCCGGTCTCCTCCTACCTGCTGCTGCACGCACAGGCGCTGCTGGACGCCGGGCTGACCGACGCCCTGGTGGCCGAGGCGGCCGGCCGTGGCTGACGGCACCGGAGCGGCCACCGGCGAGCTGGAACTCGGACTGCACTGGCGGAAGCTGGTGGTCGGCTGGGCCGAGAACGGGCACTACGCCTGGGCCGAGGACGGCGCGTCGATCTCGCTGGACTTCGACCTGGAGGGCACCGACCGCCGGCTGACGCTGCGTCTCATGGCGACCAAGGAGCTGCTGGTGGCCTTCATGACGGACGGTCATGTACTGAAGCCGGGTCAGATAGCGCTGGCCGCAGCGGCATCCAACGCCTGGAACACCGAGCAGCTGATCCCGGTGCTCTCGGTCTGGGACGTCCGCGGTCCGGGACCGTGCCTGGCCGGGGTCTGCGTGCTGCCGCTGGTCTGCCGGATGACCCCGGCGGAGTTCGGCGCGCTGGCGAGCAGATGGGCCGAGCTGGCGCGGCAGATGTTCGTCCGGTGCCACCGGGTGTTCCAGCTCTAGCAGCAGGTCGGACGGGGACGGGGGGCCTCTGGTGTCAGTCGAACCGGCGCGGCGGGGTGGTGCGGCCCGGTCCGCCCGCGGGCGGGCGGTGGTCGTCCTGCTGGTGGCGGCGGCCCTGGCGGTGCTGCTCGGCGCCCTGCCGGGCGGCGGGGCGCAGGTCCGCTACGTGGCGAGGCCGCAGTGCACGGGGCTGCCGCCGTGCGTGCTGTCGCAGGCCGCGTCCGGGTCCGGGCCGGTCTCCCCGTCCGCCCCGGCCTCCCGGTCGGCCTCGGCCGCTCCGTCCGCTGCAGTGGTCCCGCCGCCGGCCCCGAAGGGAGGTCACCACCCCTGGTACGACAGCGGCGGCGTCCAGGCGCTGGGCGGCGGCGCCCTGGCCGTGCTGGTGGGGATCGCCCTGCTGGTGCTGTTGCGCCCGCACCCCGAGCGGGCCGGACCGGTGGCCCGCCATGCCTTCCCAACCCATGCCCTCCCGGCCCGTGCCTTCCAGGCCCACGGCGGACCGCCCACGGTGGTCGACCCGCCGGTGCCGGACCGGTCGGTGCGCGATCCCGCCGGGCCCGATCCGGTCGCCGCGGCGCCTGCCGTCCCGCGGCCGGCCGAGCTGCACCGGGCCACGGTGGCCACCGACCTGCATCCGCAGGGCTACGTCGAGATCGACGACTGCCTCTACCGGGCGGTCTGGTCCGAGCCCGGCGAGCCCGCGCCCGATCCGGGGCAGCCGGTCGAGGTGGGCTTCCCCGAGGTCCGCGGCGCGGACCGGGACGCCGACGTCCTGCTCGCCTTCCCGCAGCCGCAGCACCCCCACAGGAGACACGATGCGCGATAGCACCCATCCGATGACCGTCCGCAACGACCCGCGGACGGCCACCCTGCCCCAGCAGTACGCCGACCTGGAGATCGAGAACAACGCCCAGCGGCTGCCGCTGGTGCTGTGTCTGGACACCTCGCACTCGATGTTGGGCGGCCCGATCGCCTCGCTCAACGAGGCCTTGAGCGAGTGGACCAGGGAGCTGCACGACGACGTGAGCCTCAGCTACAGCGTCGAGGTCGCGGTGCTCACCTTCGGCGACGCCGGGGTCAGCGCCTGGCAGGGGCCCAATCTGCTGTCGCCGGACACCAGGGTGAGCCCCTTCGTCCCCGCGCACCGGTTCGAGCCGCCGCTGCTGCGGGCGGCCGGGGTGACCCTGATGGCCGAGGCGCTGGAGCTGGCGATGCAGATCGTCGCGGCGCGCAAGACCGAGCTGCGACAGCTGGGGCTGCAGTACTACCGGCCGCAGATCTGCCTGGTGACGGACGGTCTGCCGACCGACCGGACCGGGCATCCCACCGAGGCCTGGCGGCGGGTGGTCCCGGTGATCACCGCGGAGCAGCGGGACAAGCGGTTCCGGCTCTACGCCATCGGCGTCGGCGGCATCACCGACCGCGGCGAGGAGGTGCTGCGGGCGTTCGCCCCGGCGTTCAACGCCAGGCTGCAGGGGTTCCCGTTCCGCGAGCTGCTGCAGATGATGTCGGCCAGCGCCAACGCCGAGCAGAAGGGCGCCGGGGACGAGGTCTTCGAGAAGATCTTCAGTCAGTTCAAGACCCAGCGGCCGGCCTGGGAGTCCTGAATGGATCCGGCGGTGGAATGGCGGGTGCACGGGGTCAGCGTCGAGGGCTACCGCCACCGGAGGTCCGGAACGCCCTGTCAGGACGCCTGGCTGTCACGGGAGTTCGGGCCGCCGGAGGCCCCGGTGACGGTGCTCGCGGTCGCCGACGGGGCCGGCAGCCGGTCCCGCTCCGACGAGGGGTCCGCCCTCGCGGTGCGGCTGGCCGCGGCCGGCTTCGCCCGCCGCGCCGCCGAGCGGCCGCGGACCGCGGCCGGGGTCCGCAGCGCGCTGCGCGAGGCGTTCCTCGACGTCCGGGACGAGTTCCTGCGGCGTACCGGTCCCGACGCCAAGGAGTTCGCGACCACGCTCACCGTGGTGGTGCTGGCCCCGGACTGGATCGGACACCTCAGCGTCGGCGACGGATTCGTGGTGCTGCGCGCGGGCACGGTGGACGGCGTGCCGCAGTTCCACCTGCTGCCGCAGCCCGACGCCGCCAGCGAGTACAGCAACGAGACGGTCTTCCTCACCTCCGCCGAGGCCGAGCGCTCGGTGCGCACCGCCTGCGTCCGCGACCCCGGGGTGGACGGGGTGCTGCTGTCCACGGACGGGCTGGCGCAGTTGGCGCTCAGCTGGGCCGACGGCCGGCCGCAGCAGCCCAAGCCGTCGTTCGTCGCGGCCATGCTGCGCAGCCTGGACAGCCCGGGTGAGGACCCCGAGGAGGACGAGCGGGCGCTGGCGGTGCTGCTCCGCTCGGACCAGCTGACCGCGGTGAACGCCGACGACAAGACGCTGCTGAGGGCGGTGCGCCGATGACCGGGACGACCGGGTCGACCGGAACGGCGGGGACGGCCGGGCACCGGATCCTGCTGGACGGCCGTTCGGTGCTGCTGTCCGACCGGCCGCTGAAGAGCGGCGGCGAGGCCGCGGTGTACACGGTGGTCGGTGACGACGGGGTGGTGGTGAAGGTCTACCGGGACACCCCCGGGCCGCAACAGGAGCGCAGGCTGGAACGGATGCTGACGATGACTCCGCTGGGCGGCCGCCCCACCGACCGGGCCCAGCCCTCCGAACTGGCCTGGCCCACCGCCCAGGCCCGCGGCGCCGACGGCGGCTTCCTCGGCTACGCCATGCAGCGGTTCGGCGAACCCGACCACGTGCGGCTGGTCGGACTGTTCACCAGGGCGCAGCGGATGCGGCTCTTCCCGGGCCGGGTGGACTGGCGCTTCCTGCTCGGCGTCGGCTGGAACCTGGCCTTCATGACCGCCCGGATGCACCACGAGGGCCTGGTCGTCGGCGACTTCTCCAGCAACAACGTGGTGGTGGACGCCAACGGCTTCGTCACCTTCCTGGACTGCGACTCCATCGCCTTCACCGACCCCGCCACCGGCGAGTACTTCCCCTGTCTGATGCAGACCGCCGACTACTGCGCCCCGGAGCGGCAGAAGGGCGGCCCGGCCACCGAGGCCGGTGACGACTTCGCCCTCGCGGTGCTGGTCTACCAGTTGCTCTCGGTGGGGAACCATCCCTTCGGCGGCGTCCCGCACGACAGCGACTCGCAGTCCACGGTGAAGGACAACATCGCCGCCAGCTGCTCCTACGTGGTCCAGCCGGAGCGGGTGGTGGTGCCGCGCGGGGTGCTGGACCCCGGGGTGCTGCCGCCGGAACTGCTGCTGCTGGCCCGCGCGGCCTTCGGCCCGGGGGTGGCCGATCCGGCGGCCAGGCCCAGCGCCGAGGCCTGGCTGCGGGCGCTGGACCTGGAGCGGTCCCGGGTGCGGGTCTGCCCGGCCAGACCGCACCACACCTACGGCTCGCACCTGCAGGCCTGCCCCTGGTGCGGGCGGCTGGAGCGTACCGGCCAGGACGACTTCAACGCCGCTCCGGCCGCGGCACCGGTCGCCGCGGCGGCCCCGGCCCGCGCCGCGGTCCCGGCTCCGGCCGCCGCGGCGGCGAGGCCGCACCGGCTGCGCACCGCGCTGCTCACCCTGGTGGGGCTGGTCGTGCTGCTGGTGCTGCTGGGTCAACTGCTGTCGCACGGCTAGTCGATGGGGATGAATCGGGTAGGAATCTCCTTACCGCCCGGCGGGGCGCTCGCTACTGTTCTGGCATGGGCGAGGTCTGGCCGCTGACCGGGCGCTCCGAGGAGCTGCGGCTGATCAACGCGGCGTCAGGTGGTGCCGGAGCGCGCGGAGTCGTGCTCTCCGGCGGCGCCGGTGTGGGCAAGACCCGGCTGGCCAGAGCGGCCCTGGGGGCGGCGTCGAGGCGTGGCGCGGCCACCCGCTGGGTGGCCGCGACCGAGTCCGCGCGGGTGCTGCCGCTGGGAGCCTTCGGCGCGCTGATGGGAACCTCGGGCCACGACCCCGGCCTGGTGGTCCGTCAGGCCTCCGAGGCACTGCTGGCCGAGGCCGGCCGCAGGCCCTTCCTGATCGGTGTCGACGACGCGCACCGGCTGGACCCGCTGTCCGCGCTGCTGGTGCACCGGCTGGTGCTGCACAGCAGGGCCGCCGTGGTGGTCACCGTCCGCAGCGGCGAGCCGGCCCCGGACGCGATCACCGCGCTCTGGAAGGACGGCCACCTGGACCGGGTCGAGGTCGCCCCGCTCGACCGGGCCGCCACCGCCGCCCTGCTGGAGGCGGTGCTCGGCGCCCCGGTGGACGGTGCCGCCGCCGACCGGATCTGGGACCTCACCCGGGGCAACGCGCTCTACCTGCGGCAGCTGGTCGACGGCGAACGCGGGGCGGGCCGGCTCGCGCCGGTGGACGGACTGTGGCGCTGGTCCGGCCGGCCGGTGGTGTCACCGGGGTTGGCCGAACTGGTCAGCACCACCATGGGGGAGCTCAGCGAGCCGCTGCGCGGGGTGGTCGACCTGCTGGCCCTCAGCGAACCGCTGGGGGTGCCGCTGCTGACCCGGCTGGCGGGCGCCGAACCGGTCGAACTCGCCGAGGACCGCGGCCTGGTGAGCGTCGAGCGGGACGGCCGCCGGCTCGACGTGCGGCTGGCCCACCCGCTCTACGGCGAGGTCCGGCGCGCCGAGATCGGCCTGCTGCGCGCCCGCAGGCTGCGCGGCCGCATCGCCGAGGCGCTGCGGGCCACCGGCGCCAACCGGGCCGAGGACACCCTGCGCCGGGCCACCCTCACCCTGGAGTCGGACCTGGAGGCCGATCTGGCGCTGCTCACCGCCGCCGCGCGGCACGCCCTGGAACTGTTCGACCTGGACCTGGCCGGGCGGCTCGCAGCGGCGGCGGTCGCCGCCGGGGCCGGGTTCGAGGCGCGCTGGACCCTGGCCTTCTGCCTGAGCCTGCTGAGCCGCGGCGACGAGGCCGAGGACCAGATGGCCCCGCTGGCCGCCCTGGCCGGGGACGACGGCGAGCTGGTCCGCTGCGCCACCCTGCGCGCCAACAACCTCTTCTGGACGCTGGGCGAGCCGGCCCGGGGGACGGCGGTGCTGGACCGGGCCGAGGCGGCGATCGGCGCCGCCGGACCACGGTTCGAACTGGTCGCGGCACGGGCCCCGTTCCACGCCGCACTGGGGCGGCCCGCCCCGGCGATCGCCTGCGCGCAGGAGGCGCTGGCGAGCCCCTCGCTGTCCGGCCAGGGCACCGCGCTGGCCACCTGGGGCCTGATCATGGCGCTCGGCGCGGCCGGCCGGGCCGACGAGATCGCCCCCTGGGCCGAACGGGCTCACGTGGTGGCGGCCTCCTCGCACGACGCCGCCAATCTGGGTCCGATCCTGACCGACATGCGGATCGACGCCCTGCGCCTGGCCGGCCTGCTGCACCAGGCGGCGCGGGTCGCCGAGGTAAGCCGGGAGCGCGGTGCCGAGGCCCCCGGGCTCTCCCGGGCCTTCGACGCCGCGGTCCAGGGCCGGGCCGCGCTGGCCCGCGGCCGGCTGGGCACCGCGGTCCGGCTGCTCAGGGAGGCCAGGGCCGGGCTGCGCCAGGACACCGGGGGCTGGGCCATGGCCACGCTGATCGCGCTGGTCCTGGCACTGGCCCGGACCGGGGACGCGGCGGCGGCCGAGCGGGCGCTGGCGGAGCTGGAGGCGGCCAGTCACCCGGGGCTGCTGTGCTACGGGCCCGAGGTCCTGCTGGCCCGGGCCTGGGTGGCGGCGGCGCGCGGTACGGTCTCCGAGGCCGCCGCCCTGGCCCGCCAGGCCGCCTGCAGGGCGGGGGAGTTGGACGCTCCCGCGGCCGAGGTGGTGGCGCTGCACACCGCGGTGTGCTTCGGCGACTGCGGCGGAGCCGGCCGGCTGGCCCAACTGGCCGCCGTGGTCCGCGGTCCGCGCCCACGGGCCGCCGCCGACCATGCGGCTTCCTTACTGGCAGCGGATGGTGACGCAGTGTCAATGGCAGCGGATCTGTTCGAGGAGATGGGCGACCCGCTGGCGGCGGCCGATGCCGCCGCCCAGGCGGCGGCGGTCCACGCCGGCGCGGGCCGCACCCGGGCCGCCCGCGCGGCCTCGGTGCGCGCGGCCCGGCTCGCCGAGGAGTGCCAGGGCGCGCGGAGCCCCGCGCTGCTCGCCGCGGCCCGGCCGCTGCCGCTGACCCGGCGGGAGCGGGAGACGGCCACGATGGCCGCGCAGGGGCTCTCCAGCGGTGAGATCGCCCGGCGTCTCGGCGTCTCGATTCGTACCGTGGAGGGCCATCTCTACCGCACCCACGCGAAACTCGGCACCAGCAGCCGAGCCGAACTCGCGGCCTTCCTGGGCACCTGACAATTGCCGGTGAGTGAGCTGGGAATCGCTTTGCCAGGAAGAATTATTCGTCTGCGCCGCAGGCTTCCGTTCTGTTCCGAAAAGTGCCTGGTGGCGGCGGTGCAGGCCATTGTTGATTTCTCGGGAATAGTGGCCTATATCCCATTTCGCCTGCTTGGATCGGGCCTGTCCGGTCGCAATCGACCGGCTGCGATCCCGTGGTGTAGCCTCCCCCCAAGTTGCGCGCCCTTCCGGGGAAAGGGTCCAGAGACAGCCTGCCCGGATCCGTACCAAATTATTGTGCAGAAAGCGTGAAAACAGATTCGGATCCCCGCGGGTGTTAATCCGGGCCTTTACCACCGGGCTTCCGGGGCGTGCCGACGCAAGGAGTCCAGGACATGAACTCGGTTGCACCCCCGAGCAACCGCCGACGGACCGCCCGCACCATCGCAGCCGTGCTCGTCCTCGCGCTGCTGGGGTTCGTCGTCCCCGCCCTGCTCGCACCGCCGGCCGCCCTCGCCGCCGCGGTCGCGCCGATCCCCGGGTCCCCGCTCGACGCCTACGACAAGGGCGTCAGCTACGACCAGGGTGTGCACATGATCGCCCGGGTCTTCGCCCTGATCGCGTACGTGCTGATGGTCGCCACCATCGTGCTCGGCGTGGTGCTGCGGCTTCGCTTCATGCAACGCGCCGTCAACCGGCAGACCTTCTACGGCGCCCACATGGTGCTGGCGCTGTCCGCGCTGATCTTCGGCGCCCTGCACGGTTTCACCTTTCTCTACCAGCCCATCTGGCAGATCGGCGCCCGCGAACTGACCGTTCCGTTCACCGGCGGGGTGCAGCGGATCCCGGTCGGGCTCGGCATCCTCGGCACCGAACTGGCCATCGCGGTGGGCTGCTCGGTCTGGCTGCAGCGCCGGCTGGGCTACCACCGCTGGCTGAGGTTCCATCAACTGGCTTATGTCGCTTTCGCGCTGATATGGCTGCACATATTCCTGGTGCACCCCGAACCGCGGCACGAGAACCTGGTGGCCGTCGGCGTCGCCGCCGGAGCCGCCACCTGCCTGCTGGCGTTCCTGATCCGCGCCTTCCCCTCGCGCTCCAGACTGCGGCAGCGGGCCTTCCCCGGTAGCCAGGGGGCCGCCCGATGACGGACCCCGACCCCCTCGCGGATCCGCTGACCGGCCCGCTGCCGGCCGTCCCGGTGACGTTCCGTCAACCCGGCCCCCCGCAGCCGGGACAGCCCGGGCAGCCGTACCCCGGCTATCCGCAGCCCGGCCCACCGCAGCAGGGACCACCGCCACAGGGTCACTGGTACCCGGTACCGGTCCATCCGCAGCAGCCGGTGCCGATGCCGGCCCCGCACATCCCGGCCCAGCACGTCCCGGCCCAACCGGCCCCGGCCCAGCAGTACCTGGTGCACCAGCACCAGGGCCAGCTCCCGGTGCCGCAGCGTCGGCCGGCCGTGCCGGTCGAGCACCGGCCCGCTCCGGTCCCCACCGACTCCTTCGAGCCGGTGCACCCGGTGCTGGTCTCCGAGGCCGAGCCGGTGCGGGTCAGCGTCGACAACAACCGCTGCCACATCTACGGCATCTGCCAGCAGGAGGCGCCGGAGGTCTTCCGGATCTCCGAGGGCGGTTCGCTGCACTACACCCGCAGCGTGCCGGCCGAGTTCGCGGCCCAGGCCCGGCAGGCGGTGCGCTGCTGCCCGATGCAGGCCATCGCGATCCGCGGCGGCGACGCGCCGGGCGGCGGTTCCGCCGTCGGCCGCGGCGCCGCCCGCCCGCTGCGCAGCGGGACGGCCGCGCGCAGCAGCCGCAGGCGCATCGTGGTGGCCGGCGGCGGCCTGGCCGGACTCAGCGCCGCGACCAGGCTCAGGGACCGCGGCTTCGACGGCGAGCTGGTGCTGGTGGGCGAGGAGTCCCGCCGCCCCTACAGCCGTCCGCCGCTGTCCAAGCAGTACCTGGCCGGGGTGCTGGACGACGAGGACCTCACCTTCCGGGCCGACGAGACCCTGGACGCGCACTGGCTGCTGGACACCCGGCTGATCGGCCTGGACGTCGAGCGCCGGACCCTGGAACTGCGCGGCGGCGAACGGCTGCCCTACGACGGGCTGGTGCTGGCGACCGGGGTGGACGCCAAGCGGCTGCCGGAGGCCCCGGTCTTCAGCGACCGGGTCCGCACCATCCGCACCGTGGCGGACGCCGAGGCGGTCCGGCGGGCGATGCACGCCGCCCGGGCGCACCATGTGGTGATCCTCGGCGGCGGCTTCGTCGGCTGCGAACTGGCCTGCACCGCACGGGAGCACGGGATGGACGTCACCCTGGTGGTGCACAGCGCCCCGCTGCTGCGCCGGGTGCTCGGCAAGCAGATCGGCACCGTGGTCGGCGACATCCAGCGCCGGGCCGGCGTGGACGTCAGGCTCGGCACCGAGATCACCGACTGGCAGGACCACGGCGACGTGCTGCGGCTGCGGCTGGACGACGGCTCGGTGCTGGACTGCGACTTCGTGGTGCTCGGCCTGGGCAGCGAGCCGCGCACCGAGTGGCTGCGCGGCAGCGGCCTGGACGTCTCCGACGGCGTGCTCTGCGATCCCACCTGCCATGCGGTGGACCAGTGGGGCCGGGCCCACCCGAACATCGTCGCGGCCGGCGACGTGGCGCGCTGGCCCAATGCCCGGTTCGACTCCCAGCCGCGGCGGGTGGAACACCTGATCCACGCTGTCGAGATGGGGCAGCACGCCGCCGACTCGCTGCTGCGCGGCCCGGACCGTGCGGCCCGGTTCACCCCGGTGCCGCGGTTCTGGTCGGAGCAGCACGGCACCCGGATCCAGGCCGTGGGCAGCCCCGCGCTGGGCAAGGAGGTCGAGGTGGTCGAGGGCTCGCTGCGCTCGGAGCGCTTCGTCGCCCGCTACACCCGGGCCACCGACTACGGACCGCAGACCGTCGCGGTGGTCGCCTTCGACATGCCGCTGGAGCTGCTGGCCTACCGCGACGAGATCGGCCGCACCCGGCCGCACACGCGTACCCCGAACCGAAGGAGGCGTCGTTGAGCCGCCGGGTCAACCGCAACCGCCGCACCGGACGGGCCCCCTCCGGCGGGGTGCTGCCCTGGATGCTGAGCCTGCCGGCGCGGCTGCACCTGCGCTGGCTGGTGATCCTGGTCGTGCTGGTGGCGGCGATGGGCGCCTACGCCAGGGTGCTGGTGACCGCCCCGCCGATGCCGCCGAGCAAGGCGCCGGTGGTCGGCTCCAGCGCCGGTGCCGGCTCGGGGTCCGGCTCGGGCTCCGTCACCGGCACGGTCACGGGCACCGGGACGGCGGCGAGGCCGTCGACCTCGCCGACCCCGACCTCCAGGGTCGGCTGAGCAGGACCGCGCGGCCCCGCCCGGACCCGCACCGGAAATCCGGTTGTGCGCCCGGGCGGGGCCTGCGTACGCTGAGCGGGTACCTGATGCCGCCCGACAGGAGAAGGCCGTTGCTCGTCTGAGTTCGGAGACACCGCAGCCCGTGGTCACCCCACGTGAGCCCGCGTGCCCCGTCCGACCTCGACGATCGGCCATGCCCTGTTCCTGGGCGGCTTTTTCGTAGGTGCTTCCGCAGTGTCCCTTCCTGCGGGGCTGTCGGTGTCTCCCTCCGTGGCTGTCACCGGACCTCCATGCGCGAGGTCCGCCATCCGCACCGACACCAGGAGCTGCTCCATGTCACATCCCACCCCGAGCCACACCCCCACCGCCCCGGCGGCCTCGCTGGTCTGCTCCGGACTCGGCTTCTGCTGGCCGGACGGCCGCACCCTGTTCGAGGACTTCGACCTCTCCATCGGACCCGGCCGCACCGGTCTGGTCGGGCTGAACGGCTCCGGCAAGTCGACGCTGCTGCGGCTGCTCGCCGGGGAGCTGCAGCCGGACGCCGGCACCGTGGGCGTCACCGGCACGCTCGGACACCTCCCGCAGAACCTGGTCCTGGACGCGGCGCTGCCGGTGGCCGAGGTGCTGGGCATCGCCGGGACCCGTTCCGCGCTGCTGGCCATCGAGCGCGGCGAGACCACCGAGGAGAACTTCGCCGCGGTCGGCGACGACTGGGACGTCGAGGAGCGGGCCAGGGCCACCCTGGACCGGCTCGGACTGCAGGCCGTGCGCCTGGACGGAACCGTCGGCGAGGTCTCCGGCGGCGAGGCCGTACTGCTGGGCCTGGCCGGGCAGTTGCTGCGGCAGCCCGAGGTGCTGCTGCTGGACGAGCCCACCAACAACCTGGACCTGGAGGCCAGGCAGCGGCTGCACGAGGTGGTCGCCGGCTGGCGCGGTGCGCTGGTCGTGGTGAGCCACGACCGGGAGCTGCTGGAGCACGTCGACCGGATCGCCGATCTGCGCGACGGCGCGGTGCACTGGTACGGCGGCGGCTTCAGCGCCTACCAGGAGGCGCTGGCGGTCGAGCAGGAGGCGGCCGAGCGGATGGTGCGGGTGGCCGAGGCCGATGTCCGTCGCCAGCAGCGCGAACTGGTGGAGACCCAGATCACGCTGGCCCGGCGGAAGCGCTTCGGCCAGAAGCAGTACGACAGCAAGCGGGAGCCGAAGATCGTGATGAACGCGCGCCGGCAGCAGGCCCAGGTCTCCTCCGGCAAGCTGCGGATCCAGCAGCAGGAGAAGGTGGCCGAGGCCAGGGAGCGGCTGGCCGGGGCGGAGCTGGCGGTCCGTGCCGACGCGGAGATCCGGGTGGACCTGGCGGCCAGTGAGGTCCCGGCCGGACGGACCGTGCTGACGCTCCGTGGGCTGCGCACCCGTTACGCGGCCGACGGGGTGTCACTGGACCTGGACCTGCGCGGCCCCGAGCGGATCGCCCTGGTCGGCGCCAACGGCGCGGGCAAGACCACGCTGCTGCGCACCCTGGTCGGCGAGCTGGACCCGCTGGCCGGCGAGGTCGAACGGGCGGTGCCGCTGCGCTACCTGCCGCAGCGGCTGGACGTGCTCGACGACGACCTGTCGGTGGTGGGCAATGTCGCCCGCTTCGCGCCCTCGGCCACCGACAACCAGGTCCGGGCCAGGCTGGCCCGCTTCCTGTTCCGCGGCGCCAGGGCGGACCAGCAGGCGGCCACCCTGTCCGGCGGCGAGCGCTTCCGGGCGGCCCTGGCCGCGCTGATGCTGGCGGAGCCGGCCCCGCAGCTGCTGCTGCTGGACGAGCCCACCAACAACCTGGACCTGGCCAGCGTGCGCCAGCTGTCCACGGCGCTCGCCTCCTACCAGGGGGCCCTGGTGGTGGCCAGCCACGACCTGCCGTTCCTGCGCGGCATCGGCGTCACCCGCTGGCTCCGGCTGGACCGGACCGAGGGGCTGACGCCGTGGCAGCCGCCGGAGGAGTGAGCCGGGGCCGGGGCCGGGGCAGGGTCCGAGTCCGGGGCAGGAGCAGCCGCCGGGTGCCGGACCGTCAGCGGTCCAGCACCCGGGCCAGGAAGCGGCGGGTCGACTCGTGCTGCGGATCGGTGAGGACCTGCTCGGCGGTGCCCTGCTCGCGGATCACGCCGTCCTCCAGGAAGCAGACCCGATCGGCGGCGTGCCGGGCGAAGCCCATCTCATGGGTGGCCATCAGGATGGTCAGGCCGCGCTGCTTCAGGTCGGCCACCACGTCCAGCACCTCGCCCACCAGCTCCGGGTCCAGCGCCGAGGTGATCTCGTCGAAGAGCAGCACCTCGGGTTCGGTGGCCAGCGCGCGGGCGATCGCGGCGCGCTGCTGCTGGCCGCCGGAGAGCCGGTCCGGGTAGTCCTTGGCCTTGTCCGAGAGGCCGAGCCTGGCCAGCAGTTCCTTGGCGTACTCCTCGGCCTGCTTGCGCGGCACCTTGTGCACCTTGCGCGGTGCCAGGGTGATGTTGTCCACCACGCTGAGGTGCGGGAAGAGGTTGTAGGCCTGGAAGACGATGCCGATCCGGCGCCGGGCGGCGTGGTCGTCCAGGCGCGGATCGGTCAGCTCGGTGCCGCCCAGGTGGATGGTGCCGTCGTCGACGGTGTCCAGCAGGTCGACGCAGCGCAGCAGGGTCGACTTGCCCGAGCCCGAACCGCCGATCAGGCAGACCACCTGGTGCTCGGCCACGTCCAGGTCGATGGAGCGCAGCACCAGCCGCTCGCCGTACTGCTTGCGCAGGCCGCGGATCCGCAGCAGGGGCTCGCTCACCGTCCCGCCTCCGCCCAGGTGCGCTGCGCAACCTTGCGCTGGAGTCGGTCGGCGTACCTGGTCATGGGGATGGTGATGGCGATGAACAAGAGTGCGGCGCCCAGGTAGGGGGTGTAGTTGAAGTCGTAGTCCGCGTTGATCTGGGCCACCCGCAGGGCCTCCAGCGGGCCGAGCACGGCCACCAGCGCGGTGTCCTTCTGCAGCGCGATGAAGTCGTTGAGCAGCGGCGGGACCACGGTGCGCACCGCCTGCGGCAGGATCACATGGCGCAGCGTCTGGGTCTCGTTCAGCCCCAGCGCCCTGGCGGCATTGCGCTGCGCCGGGTGCACCGAGTTCAGCCCGGCCCGGAACACCTCGGCGACATAGGCGGTGTAGGAGAGCACCAGCGCGATCACCCCGAGCACCCAGGGCTGGGTGGGGGTGCCCTGGAGCTGCAGCGCCGGCAGCCCGAAGCCGACCAGGAAGACCAGCAGCAGCGTCGGCACCCCGCGGAACACGTCCACGTAGAGCGTCGCCGCCAGCCGCAGCGGCAGCAGCCCGGGGGCCCGGGTGACCCGGACCACCGCCAGCAGCAGCCCCAGCACCAGGATCAGCACCTCGGCGATCAGGAACATCTGGACGTTGAGCCAGAAGCCCCGCAGGATCGCCGGGAAGGTCCTGGTGAACTCGGAGTGGTCCAGGAACAGGCTGTGCACCCGGTCCCAGCCCGGCGAGGCCACCACCCCGACGACCACGACCACCACGAACCCCAGCGTGCACAGCGCGGCGATCCACTGGTCGCGCCGCTTGCGGGAACGGCGGAACCGTTCCCGCTCCTGCTGGCCGGCGCTGGGCCGGTACTCCATGTGGGCGCCGTCGTCGCCGCCTTCGCCGCTCTCGCCGCCGCTGTCCTCGATGCTGACGTCCATGGTCCGGGCCCGCTACTGCTTCAGCGTGGCGACGTTGGCCGAGGCCGACAGCCACTGGTCGGTGATCTTGGTGAGGGTGCCGTCGGCCTTGAGCGCGGCGATGGCCTGGTTGACGCAGCTGGTGAGCCCGCTGTCCTTCTTCAGCAGCAGCGCGAACTCCTCCGGCGTGCCGCCGGCGTAGTTGAACTGGCCGAGGATCTTCCCGCCGGTCAGCTCGGCGCTGGCCAGGTAGAACACGGTCGGCATGTCGGTGACGATCGCGTCGATCTGGCCGTTCTGCAGCGCGTGGATCTCGTCGTTGGTGGTGTTGAAGACGCTGGGCGTCTTGGTGGGCTTGATCTCGTTCACCACGGCCTGGTAGCTGGTGGTGGCCACCTGCACGCCGATCTTGGCGTTCTTCAGCGCGCTCAGCGAGGTCGCCGTGGCGTAGCCCGACTTGTTGAGCACCAGGACGCCCTGGTTGGCGGTGTAGTAGCCGGTGGAGAAGTCCACGGCCTTGGCCCGCTGCGCGGTCGCGGAGATCTCGTTGATGTCGAAGTCGAAGTTCTTGGCGCCGGGGGCGTAGGAGTTGTCGAAGGGCTCGACGACCCACTTCACCTGGGCGGCGCTGAAGCCCAGCTTGTCGGCCACCGCGTAGGCGACGGCGCTCTCGAAGCCCTTGCCGTTGGACGGCTTGTTGCTGTCGAACCACGGCGCGTAGGCCGGGGAGTCGGTGGCGACCGTCAGCTGCCCCTGCTTGTACAGGCTGGGGCTGCTCGTCGAGCACGAGGCGGCGACGGCGGTGGCGCCGGCACTGGTCGAGGCGCTGCCGGACGCCGCCGTCGACGCGGACGACGAGGTGGTGGACTGCGGAGCGCAGGCGGCGGCGGTCAGGGCGAGGACGGCCCCGACGGAGGCGACGAGGGCGGTACGGGCACGGGACACGGGGATGTTCCTTTGCGATGGGGTCCGGAAGAACGGCGCACGGTCGGCGTGGCGGGAGCCGGGTTCAGCACACGGGCGCTCAGCGACAGAGACCTCAGCGACAGAGGTCGGTGGAGCAGCGCTCGTGGTCCACGTGGCGGCGGCGTATCAGCGGAGAGGTTCCGGACATTCATCGAGCATTTCGGTCGGTGCGGTGCCCTGTCAATCGCGTCGGCTACGTTTCAGTAACGCCGGGACAACATGTCAGCTGGTGAGACGCCGCAGGTGGCGGCCCTGCCATGAGTCCGGCGACGCGGCGGCCGGGGGCCGGCGGTCACCGTCCGGCCTGTGCGGGCGATTCCAGCGCGGCCACCAGCGCGGGCAGTTGGCCGGTCGCCAGGGCGATCACCGGGTGGTTGTGGAAGTCCCGGCTGGCCGCGATCAGACCGTCCCGGACGGTGAGGATCTGCACATTGGCCACGTCGAAGCTGCGACCGGTCGAGCTGACCCGTCCGTGGTAGTCGAACTCGGCGACGATCACCTCGGGGTCGGCGGTCCGGTGCACCCGGACGTTGCGCGCCTCCATCTCGACGCCGGCGTCGGTGGCGGTGGCGAAGTGGGCACGCAGCTGTTCGCGGCCCTCGATCCTGGCCGGGGCGGGCAGTGCGAAGGGGATCTCGACCACGGTGTCCTCGGCGTAGAGGTCGGCGATCTGCTCCCAGCGGCCGGCCGAGATGTGGCCGATCAGGGCTTCGAACGCCTGGTGCGGGGTGGCTGCTGCGGACATGGCTCCTCCAGCTGTGGATAGAATCGGAGTTGTGACTCCGATTGAACGATACGGACTGGTTACTCCGTTTGTCCATGCTTTCGCGGGACGTGGTGCCCGATGACGCCCGATCGGCCACTGCGCGCCGACGCCCGGCGCAATCGGGAGCGGCTGCTGGCGGTGGCCGAGGAGGTCTTCGCCGCTCGGGGGACCGGGGCGTCCACCGAGGAGATCGCCCGTCAGGCCGGCGTCGGCATCGGCACCGTCTTCCGGCACTTCCCCACCAAGGAGGCGCTGCTGGCTGCGGTCTTCCTGGGACGGCTCGAACGGCTGGGGGAGCGGGCCAGGGAACTGTCGGCGGCGGCCGAGCCGGGGCCCGCGTTCTTCGGGTTCTTCGCCCTGGTGGTCGACCAGGCGTCGGCGAAGAACGCCTTCGCCGACGCCCTGGAGCAGGCCGGGGTGGACGTCGAGGGGGTGACCTCCGGGGTCTCCGGGCAGCTGGGCGAGGCGCTGGGGGAGCTGCTGCACCGGGCCCAGGAGGACGGAGCGGTCCGCGCCGACCTTGGTGTCGCCGAGCTCAAGGCGCTGCTGGTCGGAGCGTCCAGGGCGGTGGAGTTCGCCGGCGACCCGGAGACCCGGGCCCGCACCCTCGCGGTGTTCCTGGACGGGCTGCGGCCGACCTCCGGTTGAGCGGGCGTCCTCAGCCGGGCCACTCCTGCTTGTGCCCGAAGCCCTTCCCGTTGTCGATCAGCCGCAGCCAGTCGGGCCGCAGGGCCCACAGGTCGGTGCGCCGCAGCGCCTCGCCGAGCCGCGGGTCGGTGCCGACGAAGGGGAAGCGGTCGAGGTAGGCCGCCCAGCCGGCGTCGCGCTGCGCACCCGTCAGCAGCACGCACCTGCCCCGGCCCTGAAGGCCCGTCAGCGACAGCCAGTCCTGCCCGTCCGCCTGCGCGGTGAACGCCACCGAGCCGTCGGCGGCCAGCGCGCCGCCGTGGCGGGTGCTGCGGGAGGTGACCAGCACCAGCGAGCCGTCCGGCGCGCAGGCGTAGAGCACGGCGCAGGCGCCGGGGCCCTGGGCGTCGGCGTAGGCGAGGGTGAGCGTGGTGTGCGCGGCCAGCGCGGCACGGATCTCGGGCGGGTACACGGCGACCCATCCAATCAGACGCCCGCTCGGCCAGTCGGGTAGAACCGCCGTGCGCGGCCGGGCGGGGCGCCGGGTCCCGGCGCCGGCAGCGGTTACGTTGCCCAAGGCCGATCGCCTATGCCCCCTGGAGCGCCATGTCTTCCCCTCTCCCTCCCGCGGACCGGCCGCGGCCGGGGCAGGTGCGCCCGCTCCAGGTGCTGCGCAACCCGAAGATCTGGATGTTCCCCACCACCATCGTGTCGCTGGTGGTGGTGGGGCTCTCGATCTTCTACATGGGCGGCATCGTCAACCCCAACGGGAACCTGCACCGGCTGCCGGTCGGGCTGGTCAACGCCGACCGCGGTGCGGTGGTGTCCGGCCGGCAGACCGTCCTCGGCGCGCAGATCACCGACTCCATCGCCACCGCCGCCGACCCGAAGCGGCAGGCGTCCTGGCGGCGACTGGACCAGGCCGAGGCCCAGGACCAGTTGGCCTCGGGCAAGCTGGACGGAGTCCTGGAGGTGCCGCCCGGCTTCACCGCGGCGGTGGCCGCGCTCGGCGGCACCGGTACCGCGAACCCGGCGCGGCCCACGCTGAACGTGCTCACCAATCCGGGGGTGGGCAGCCTGGCCTCGTCCTTCGCCAGCACCATCAACCAGACCGCCGCCCACCAGGCCTCGCTGGAGCTGGGAAAGACCCTGACCGCCACCGCGCCGACCGTGGCCGACGGCAGCGCCAGCAGCGCCACCCGGCTGCTGCTGGCCGACCCGATCGCGGTCTCGGTCCAGGTCGGTCATCCGATCGGGACGCACAGCGGGCTGGGGCTGACCGCCTTCTACTACACCCTGCTGTTGGTGCTCGCCGGTTTCATGGGCGGCAATGTCATCAGCAACGGCGTGGACGTGGGCCTCGGCTACGCGGACAGCGAGATCGGCCCCTGGCACACCCGCCGGCCGGTGGTGCCGATCAACCGCACCCGGACGCTGCTGGTCAAGTGGGCCATGTCGGTGGCCGTCGCCGCGCTCACCTCGGGGCTGATCCTGCTGGTCTGCGTGGTGCTGCTGGGCATGGACGCCTCGCACCTGTGGCTGCTGTGGCTGTTCTCGTTCTGCGCCAGCGCCACCGTGGGCCTCGGGGTGCAGTCCATCAACGCCGCCTTCGGCGGCATCGGACAACTCGTCAGCATGTTCGTCTTCATCGTGCTGGCGCTGCCCTCCTCCGGCGCGACCATCCCGCTGGAGGCGCTGCCCGGCTTCTACCGCTGGCTGGCGGTGTTCGAGCCGATGCGGCAACTGAGCGGCGGGCTGCGGGCCATCCTCTACTTCGACGCCCGCGCCGATGCGGGCCTCACCCGCGCCTGGATCATGATCGCCATCGGAGTGGTGGTCGCCCTCGGCTTCGGTCTGGCCGCCGCCTCGTACTACGACCGCAAGGGCCTGCACCGGATGGTTCCGGAGACCTCGTAGCGGCGGCACCCGGATCGGAGTCCGCGTCGCCCCCTTGCCCGTTTACTATGCGTGCATATAGTATGTGAGCATAGATAGTCGAGGCGAGAGGATCGCGACGATGAGTCACCCCACCCCCAGCGGTCCGGACGACAGTCCGGGCTTCCTGCTCTGGCGGGTCAGCCTGGGCTGGCAGCGGCGGATGGCCGCGGTGCTGAAGCCGCTCGGGCTGACGCATCCGCAGTTCGTGCTGCTGGCCTCGGCCGGCTGGCTGGCCGGGCAGGGCGGTCCGGCCACCCAGCGCGGGCTGGCCGACCACGCCGGGACCGACCCGATGACCACCAGCCAGGTGCTGCGCACGCTGGAGGCCAAGGGGCTGCTGGAGCGGCTGGAGGACCCGGCCGACGCCCGCGCCAAGCGGATCAGCCTCACGGCCGCGGGCCGGGAACTGCTCACCGTCGCCGTACCGGCCGTCGAGAGGACCGACGCCGAGTTCTTCGCCCAGGTGCCGCGCGCGGACGCGATCGGCCTGCTCACTTCTCTTCTGAAAGAGGCGAAACGGACATGAGCCACACCACCGAACTCACCCTGACGGCACGTCAGCCCTTCGACTTCGCCGCCTCGCTGGGGTTCCTCCGCACCTTCCCGGCGATGACCGGCGAACAGGACGCCGGGGACCGGGCCCTGGTCAAGGCCGTCCGCGCGGGCGGTCTGACCATGGCCGCGACGATCGCCGCGGTCGAGTCCGGAGTGCGGGTCGGCCTCAGCGCGGACCAGCCGATCGCCCCGGCGGCCGCCGCTGCCGCCGGCGAGCAGATCTCGTTCTTCCTCGGGCTCGACGACGACCTCACCGGGCTCTACCGGACCGCCGAGTCCGACCCGCCGTTCGCGGCGGTGGTGCGGCGGCTGCACGGCTACCACCAGGTCAAGTTCCCGACCCCGCTGGAGCTGCTGTGCTGGTCGATCCTGTGCCAGCGGACACCCATCGCCAGAGCCAGGGCGGTCAAGCAGACCCTGACCGAGTCGTTCGGCAACTCGGTCACCCTGGCGGGGCGTCAACTGTGGGCCTTCCCGGACCTGGAACAGCTGCTGACGCTCACTCAGGAGGAGTTGGCCGCCCTGGTCGGCAACCCGCGCAAGGCCGACTACCTCCACCGGTCGCTGCGCGGCTGGGCCGAACTCGACCAGGACTTCCTGCGCACCGGCCCCTACCAGCAGGTCGAGCAGGAGCTGCTGGCCCTGCCCGGCATCGGGCCCTGGTCGGCGACCTTCCTGCTGATCCGCGGCCTGGGCCGGATGGAGCGGGCGCCCATCGAACCGAGCCTGCTCAAGGCCGCCGCCCGGGTCTACGACCGTGCCCTCACCGAGTCCGACCTCGCCGCCCTGGCCGCGCCGTACGGAACCTCGCAGGGCTACTGGGCCCACTACCTCCGCGCCGCGTGACCCCGGACGGCGTCAGCTCCGGTAGGGGCGCGCGGCCGATCGCGCCCGCCTCCCCGGCGGCCGTGCGCAACCGTGCGCCGGGGAGTTGACGGGCACGACGTTTCGCGGCCATTCAGTTCGAGCACTAACTCTTTGCCGTCGGAGGCAACGGAGAGGTGTTCATGAAAGACAGTACAAGAGCATACTGGCTCGAATTCAACAGACCGCTCGAGGGCCGGGTCGACTACATGTACCTGGACGTCAAGGGCCTTGTCAGCACGGGCGTCGGCAATCTGATCGACGCCACCCGGGCTCCGCTCACCGCACCCACCGACGCGGAGCGGGCCCAGTCCCACGCCATCGCCGAAGGGCTCGACTGGCACGACTCGGACGGTAGTTCGGCTACGGCCGAGGTCGTGGACGGTGCCTGGGACACCGTCAAGGCCCGCATGGACCTGGCGTCCCACGGCGGCGGGGCCTTCCGGGACCTGACCACCCTCCGGCTGACCGACGACGAGATCGACCGGGTGGTGTTCGCCAAGCTCGACGAGATGGAGTCCGTGCTGAAGGGCCGCACCCCCTTCGCGGACTACGACAACTGGCCCGCCGACGCCCAGCTCGGGCTGCTCAGCATGGCCTGGGGCATGGGCCCGGCTTTCGACTTCCCCCGGTTCCAGGGCTTCGTGGCAGCGGGTGACTGGGCCTCCGCTGCTGACGAGTGCCGGTTCAACCCCGAGGTCGGCACCATCGTCCTGCGCAACGACCGCGACCAGCAGCTGTTCCGCAACGCCGCGGCGGTGCTGGCCGGCGGCTACGACCCGGAGGTGCTGGTCTTCCCGGCGACGGAGCCGTCCGGGACCAGGCCGACGGACCCTCAGCCCGAACCGTCCAGCACCGAGGGGATCTAGCGCATGGGTGACTTCCCGAACATCGACACCGCCGAGCCGGTCGGCCCGATCTGGACCGGCGGCTTCCAGCAGACCGTGGTCAGCAAGGACGGCGTCGACTACACGCTCTCCTACCTCCCGGACAAGCACAACGACCTGATGCAGCAGGCCGGGATGCCGCCGGTCTACTACTGGGTGCCGAACGGGGTGCGCCTGGCCCGGAAGCCCGACGGGGACTACGAGTTCTACTACCTGCACTTCGCCGGGGTGCAGACCGGCAGCACCACGGTCGGCGTGATCCCCGGGACGACCAGGGAGGTCACCGGCGGGGCGCTCTCCTTCACGATCACCTCGGCACCGCCGGACGGGGTCCTGGCGCAGGCGCACCAGCAGATCCTGGACACCTGGAAGGACAAGGGCGACCGCTACACCCGGTACCAGTCCTCGGCCCCCGCGCCCACCCTCGGCGACCCCGCCTTCTTCCGTCCCATGCCGATCGCCTCCAACATCGTCAGCGTCACCAACGCCAGCATGAACCCCGACGGCTCGCTCACCACGGCCGGCGGCACCGACCCCTTCTTCTGGAAGATGCAGGGCCAGGGCCCCGGCGCCACCGACCCGGTCGCCGACAACTCCTTCACCTGCATGATGGGCTCGGTGTCCGCGGAGATCGTCGCCGCCGGCTTCAAGGCCAACCAGAGCGTCATCGCCGTCATCGAGAACCTGCAGGTCCCGCTGTGGGCGCCGATCACCTCACTGACCATGACCTCCGACTGGGAGCGGGTCTTCTCGCACCTCTCCACCGCCGTGCACGCCCAGTACTTCTGGGCCTCCGCGGACGTGAAGACCACCTGGAACTACCTGCGCACCACCGGCGCGATCAAGGTGAACCTGGAGATCGACCGCACCCTGCAGGGGGCGGACGACCAGGAGAAGACCGTCGAGAAGTTCATCGACATGCTCATCCCGCTCTGGATGGACCAGGCCAAGCAGGTCATCTTCCAGCCGATGCCCACCGTCCCGGACGCGCAGGCCCCCTCCGGCGGCAGCGGCTGCTTCGGCACCGGCTGGGGCCTGGGCGTGGGGGTGTCGCTGGACTTCCGGCACGACCAGGTCGACATCGCCAACAGTTTCCAGTTCACCTCGGACTCCCGCTACCTCCAGCCGCACACCATCGGCGGCGCCCTGGACGGCCTGGGTGACGTCCTCGCCCATGATCCGTCGGTCCTGCGGAAGTACTTCGGCGAGCTGTACCTCGACGACTACGACCGCATGATCACCGTCGCCTGCAAGCCGGGCGTCAACTGGCCGGACCCGCAGCGGCACTGGGTCGGCGACCCGGTCGACTACGTCAGCGTGCAGATCGGCTACCCCAACACCGCCGGCAGCCTGCAGTGGAGCGGCACCACCTTCTCCCCGCCGAGCGACCCGTCGGCGGTCGTGCCCGCCAACCCCGCGCAGGGCCTGCCCACCGGCAGCCCCGGCTCGACCTCGCCGAGCTCCGCGCCCAGCGCCTACATCAGCTTCGCCGACGGCACGACGTCCTCCACCTGGTTCGCCCGGATGACCGAGAAGCAGGCCGTCGACGTGGCCAACCCGCCGCAGGGCTGGACCCCGGACAAGCTGTACGTGAAGCGCTCCATCGTCTTCAACCCGCCGGCCCCCGACACCGACAGCCCCTATCTGCGGCAGCGGGTCGAGGTGGGCCAGGTCCAGCTCGACCCGGGCGAGAACGGCACGCTCACCAACGACCTGGCCCAGGCCGTGAAGTGCGACCACGTCGGCGTGCTGAACGTCGGACCGATCGCCCTCGGCGGCCACCTCAGCGGGAACTGGACCGCCGACATCGCCCTCAAGCCGCAGGGCACCCGGCTGGACGGCACCTCCAGGGCCGACGACGTGGTGACCTTCTCCTTCACCGCGGACGACCAGCACACGGCCCGCTACTGGACCGTCTACACCGGACAGCCGGACTATCAGCCGCAGTTCAGCTACCGGGTCACCGTCTACCGCAATGCGGACATCGGCGACGCGGCACCGCCCAACGACGGCTGGACCGGACCCTGGATCGAGGCCACCTCCGGCAACGGCGCGTTCACCGCGCTCCCGCCCAGGGTCGGCGAACCCGGCGTCACCGAGACCAACCCGCGATGAGGATCCGACCGCTGCTGACGCAGCCGCTACTGACCCAGGCGCAGACCGCGGTGGTGCGCGACGCCTCCCCGCCCGACGACGGCAACCCGGGCGGGCCGAAGCTGCCCGGCAGCGACCCGGACGGGTTCGACGTTTTGGAGGACATCTACCTCGGCTGGTTCAGCTGGTACCTGCCGACCTTCCGCATCGTCGCGCCGACGGCGCAGAGCCAGTGGCCGCAGAGCCCCTTCGGCTACACCTTCGTCACCGGTCACGCAGCGGACGGCGAACCGAGCCTCGCCGCCACCATCACCGTGCAGCTCCAGTCCTTCCTCAGCGACGCGACCAAGGCGAAGATCTCCGACCTCGGCCACTGCGCGCCGATCCCGCTGGACGGTTTCCAGGCCGTCATCGACATCCCCTACGTGGACGAGGTCAAGGGCAGCCTGACCACCACCTCGGTCGCGGCCTCCCGGACCACCCAGGACGGGGACACCCGCACCCTGGTCTTCGAGGTGGCCGGAGACCTGGCCCGGGCGGCGTACGGAAGCCTCTCGCGGCCCGGGTACCAGCCGGTTCCGCTGCGGCTGCGGACCAGCGTCACCTTCACCGCCTACTGGTGGGACTGGCTGCTGCCGCCGCGCGGGACCTCGGCGGAGCTGGTGGCTGCGGACGGCGTCCGGCTCGCGCCGGAGCGTGTTCCGCCGGTCTCCGACGGCGGCGACGACCCGGTGGGCAGCTGGGACCGCGTCTCGACCGGGCAGAGCCGCAGCCTGGACCTCCTGGTCCCGTGCACCGACTACGGCCGGCTCTACCTCGACACCACCGACCCGGCCAAGCCGGTCCCGATCGGCTGCCAGGACGGCATGGCCCTGGGCCGACTCCCCGACAAGCTTTACACCGCCCTGGACGAACTGGCCACCGCGGACTACGAGGTGCTCGCCTCGCTCACCCGGCCGGCCGTCTACCTGGTGCTCCCGCGCCGCTACCGGGTCGGCCGGGCGGACCCCGGACACCCCGGAGTCCAGGACTGGAGCCCACTGATCCGCTGGATCGAGGTGTTCGACGCCACCCACGACGGGGGCCTGCCCTGCCGGCTGCAGGCGAGCCTGCAGCCGGACCTGCGCCACGCCCAACTGGCCGACCTGAGTGCGGTACTGGCAGTCCGTGCGGGGCGCCGGCCGACCCTGCTGCTGCCCACCGACTACGGCTCGGGAATGTCGGCCCTCACCGTGACCGGGTGGAATGCGAGCACTCCGGTGCAGGCGACGGTCTCCGGCAGCTCCCTCCAGATCAGCGCCGAGCTGAACTACACGGACGCCGTGGTCGTCAACGCGATGCTCGGATCCGCCGCCGCGGAGGGGCAGTTGGTGGGCAATGCCGCCTTCGCCCTCAGCGACGGCAGCAGCATCGGCCCGGTCGAGCTGCACGTGGACGTGGTCCACCTGACCGGGCCCTGGCCGGCCGGTCCGGTGTCGGCGAGCGGCGACGGCACCACGGCCACCGTGCAGAACCACGCGGAGACCGCGGCCACCCTCAGCCGGCTGCTGGAGACCCTGGCCGACGGCTCCAGCCGGCTCGTGGCGGGCGGCCTGGCCGTGGCGGTGCCCGGCGGTGGTGGTACGGCGGCCGTCCCGGCCGTCTCCTCGACGGGGGCGCTGCTCACGGCCGACTACGCCCTGGCCGACTCCACCCCGGCCGTCATCGACCAACAGCGGCTCTACATCGAGGACCTGCACACCACCATCACCCTGGTCAACGACGCGAAGATGGGGGCCGACGGCATCACCGGCGTGGACGTCAGGGCCCGGCTGGACGGGGACACCCAGAGCCTCTCCTTCGCCCTCGCCCCCGACACGCCCATGTTCCAGATCGACCTGGTGCAACCACTGGTGGCGGACCGTCAGGCCGATTCCGGCCTGCTCCACCTCGGCGCCACCGTGCACCGGGCCGGTCAACCGGACACCAGCACCGGAGACTTCACCGCCGATCTGCACCAGGGGGTGATCCTCCGGCTCTCCAGCGTGCTGGCCACGCCGCCCTGAGGAGGTCCGCCCAGCCCTGCTACCGGCGCGGGGAGTAGCGGAACCAGGGGAAGTCGGCGTGGTTCGGGGAGTCCGGGGCGCCGTGGGAGCTGGCGTAGAGGCCGATGTAGGCGCCGGTGAAACCGCCCGCGGTGCGGGTGCTCAGCACGGTGGCGTCGGCCTCGGCGAACTCCCGGTCCTGGTACCGGAAGCGGAGCCGCAGGCCGTCGGCGCGGACGGTCAGCCGCAGCGGGGTGCCGGCCGGGACGGCGCTGGTGGTGGCCAGCAGGGTCTCCTTGCCGGCGCGGCGTTCGATGAGGGTGAGGACCGGGTCCAGCTGTCCGTCGGCGCCGAGCAGCAGGCGGAGTTGGTGGTCCTCGTCCTGGAACAGCACCAGGCCGGCCGCCTCGCCGGGCGCGGCCGGGGTGAAGTCGAGCAGGGTCTCGGCCTCGAAGGCGTGGTGCTGCAACCGGCGGGCGACGAAGGCGGGGCAGACGCGTTCGGTGATCGTCTCCGGCAGCAGCGGCAGGCGCAGGCCCGTGCCCGGCAGTTGGTGGACCGGCCGGTACGGGGTGCGCAGCAGGTTCCAGTGCGGGGCCAGTGCGGGGGCGGCGAAGTCGTCGGTCTCGGCGGGCGGGGCCGCCTCCGGGTCGGCCGCGTCCGGGAGCCGGATCTCCAGCCGGGGCTCCACCTGGCCGACGCCGGGGGAGAACAGCGGCCAGCCGTCCTGCCAGTCGACCCGGGCCAGGAAGGTCTCCCGGCCCAGCAGTTCGTGCGGTTCGCCGTCCGGGCCCGGCAGTGGGCGGGTGGCCAGCAGCACCGCGTACCAGTCGCCGTACTGGGTCTGCACCAGGTCGGCGTGGCCGACGGCGCCGACCGGCTGCCCCGGGCCCAGGTGACGGTGGGTCAGCAGCGGGTTGCGCGGGCAGTTCCGGTACGGGCCGGTGATCCGGTCGGCCCTGGCCGCGGTGATCGCGTGGTTCTGTTCGGTGCCGCCCTCGGCCAGCAGCAGCAGGTAGCCGCCGTCGTGGCGGTAGAGGTGCGGCCCTTCGGCCCAGACGGCGTCGACCAGGGCGCCGGAGAAGAGGACGCTCTCGGGGCCGGTGAACCGCCAGTCGCCGCCCGCCTCGATCGGGCGCAGCCAGATCTCGGTGCGGCCCTCGGGCTCGGCGCCGGGTATCTGCCGGGTGCCCAGCAGGTACGCGGAGCCGTCCTCGTCGAAGAAGAGCGAGGGGTCGAAACCGGGCGCCTCCGGCAGCCAGACCGGGTCGGTCCAGGGGCCGGCCGGGTCCTCCGCGGAGACCACGAAGTTGCCCTGCCGCCCCGGCAGGGTGCCGTCCACCAGGGTGCAGACGACGTGGAAGCGGCTGCCGTCGTGCCGGATGGTGGGCGCGTACAGCCCGCCGGAGGGGCGCACCCGGTCCAGCGGGAGCTGCCCGGGACGGTCCAGCACGTGCCCGACCGGCTGCCAGTGCACCAGGTCCCTGCTGTGGTGCAGCGGCAGGCCGGGGAAGTACTGGAAGGAGGAGTTGACCAGGTAGTAGTCCTCGCCGACGCGGCAGATGCTGGGGTCCGGGTGGAAGCCGGGCAGCAGCGGGTTCCGGGCGGTCGTCGGCATGGCGGCAGGTACCTCGGTTCGGGCGGTGGCGGCAGTGGCGGCGTTGGTGGTGGTGGCAGTGGCGGGTGGCGCGGCCGGTGCTCAGGCTGCCGGGGGAGCGGTGCTGCTGCGCTCGACCAGCCGGGTGGCCAGGTCGAGCTGGCGGGTGGCCGGGGCCTCGCCCCGGGCCAGGTCCAGGACCAGCCGGATGGCCGACTCGGCCATCTCCACCAGCGGCTGGCGGACCGTGGTCAGCGGCGGGCCGACCCAGCGGGCCAGCGGCAGGTCGTCGAAGCCGATCACGCTGAGGTCGTCCGGGATGCGCAGCCCCAGTTCGCGGGCGGCCTCGTAGAGGCCGAGCGCCTGGAGGTCGTTGCCGGTGCAGATCGCGGTCGGCCGGTCCGGCCTGGCGAGCAGTTCCAGTCCCGCGGTGTAGCCGGTCTCGTGGTGGAAGTCGCCCTCGGCGACCAGGCTCTCGTCGAAGGGCACCCCGGCGGTGTCCAGCGCCGCCCGGTAGCCGTCCACCCGGGCCCGGCTGCACATCATCCGGGCCGGGCCGCTGATCACGCCGATCCTGCGGTGTCCCAGCTCCAGCAGGTGGCGGGCGGCGCTGAGGCCGCCCTGCCAGTTGGTGGCGCCGATGGCGGGCACGTCGGGGCCCGGGTCGCCGGCCGGGTCTATCACCACGTAGGGGATCCCGCGGCTGGTCAGCTGGTCGCGCTGGGCCTGGTCCAGGTCGGAGAGGACCAGGATCACCCCGACCGGGCGGCGGGCCAGCACCGCGTCGACCCAGCTCTGCCCGGGGCTGAGCCGTCCGGCCGACTCCGAGACGACCAGCGACAGGCCCTCGGTGCGGGCGACGGCCTCGACCCCGCGGATGACCTCCATCGCCCAGGGGCTCTCCAGCTCGTGGAAGACCAGGTCGAGCAGGGAGGACGGGGCGGGGCCGCTGCGCCGGCGCGGCTGGTACTCGTGCTGCTGCAGGAGCTCCTCGACCCGGAGCCGGGTGGCGGGCGCCACATCCGATCGTCCGTTGAGAACCTTCGAAACTGTCGGAGCGGATACACCCGCGGCACGGGCGATCTCAGCGAGCGTGGCTCCGGTCGGGGAGGAGCCGTTCTCGCTGCGCAGGCGGGGTTCTCGGGCGGTGCTCATGGCGGAGATGCTAGCGGATCGTGACCAAAACGGGAACGAGATCCGAACGGACCTCTCTTGACGTCGATCGCAACCGCCGCTTAAGTTCCCCGTAATCATTCGGAATTTGCTCCGAAACATTCGACACGAAGGTGTGTGTGATGGCGATCAGGTCGAACGGTGCTCGGCAGGGGAGTCGACGGGCTGTCAGAACCACCGCGATGGTGGGGGCGGTCTGTCTCGGTCTGCTGACCGCAGCCTGCGGCTCCGGCTCCGGCTCGGGGTCGAGCTCCGGCGGTGGCACGCTGACCGCGTACGTCTACGGCGACGGCGCCGTGAAGGTCCAGGAAGCGGCGGTCGCCGAGTTCAACAAGACCTCCAAGGTCAAGGTGAAGCTGGTCGAGATCCCCGGAGACTCGTACCAGAACAAGCTCAACGCGGTGATGAGCTCGCCCAACGCTCCGGACCTGCTCTACAACTGGGGCGGCGGCAGCATCAAGCCCTTCGTGGACGCCGGCGAGCTGCTGGACCTGACCCCTTACCTGACCCAGGACTCCTCGTTCAAGAGCTCCTTCCTGCCCTCGGTGCTCGCGGCCGGCGCCATCGACGGCAAGAACTACGGCATACCCATGCGCGGCATGCAGCCGGTGGTGCTCTTCTACAACAAGACCCTGTTCACCCAGAACGGTCTGCAGGCCCCGACCACCTGGGCGGCGCTGCAGACGGCCATCACCACCCTGAAGGCCAAGAACATCACCCCGGTCGCGCTCGGCGGCGCCGACGCCTGGACCGAGCAGATGTGGCTGGAGGAACTGCTGGACCGGATCGCCGGGCCCTCGGTCTTCCAGAAGATCGCCGGCGGCGACTCCTCCGCCTGGGGCGACCCGGCGGTGCTGAAGGCGGCCCAGACCGCGAAGCAGCTGATCGACGACGGCGCCTTCGGCAAGACCTTCACCGCCACCAGCTACACCAACAACGCCGCCCCGACCCTGCTGGGCACCGGCAAGGCCGCGATGCAGCTGATGGGCACCTGGGACTACTCCAACCAGCTGGCCAACCACAAGGAGTTCGCCACCAAGGACGAGGGCTGGGTCAACTTCCCGACCGTCGACGGCGGCACCGGTGACGCGGCCGACGTGGTCGGCAACCCGACCAACTACTGGTCCGTCAACGCGCACACCAAGAACAAGGACGCCGCGGTCGCCTTCCTCAAGGCGATGGCCACCGCCGACTACGCCAACAAGCTGGTCGCCAACGGGGACGTCCCGGCCACCACCTCGGCCAAGGACCTGCTCTCCAGCTCGCCCAACCCGGCGTTCGCGCAGTTCCAGTACGACATGGTGCAGAAGGCCCCGTCCTTCCAGCTGTCCTGGGACCAGGCGCTGCCGGCCAAGCAGGCCACCCAGATGACCACCGAGATCGGCAAGCTCTTCGCCGGCCAGGTCAGCCCCGAGCAGTTCGTCACCGACATGAAGGCGCTCAAGTAATGTCCAGTCAAGCTGAGGCCCGGCCCGCCAGTAAGGACGGCGGGCCGGGCCGGGCCCCGGCCGGTGCCCAGGGCTCCGACGCCCGGGATGACGCCCCGCAGGGCCGCGTCCGCCGCAGTGTGGCCGCCCGGGTCGGGCGCCCCAGCCCCGGCTGGGCCGTGCCCGGCGTGCTGTTCTTCGCGGTCTTCGCGGTGGCCCCCATGGTCTACGCGGTCTACCTCTCCTTCTGCGGCAGCTGGGGCGGCCTGGGCACGCCGCACTTCTCCGGCCTGTCCAACTGGACCCGGCTGTTCCAGGACAGCGACGTCCGCCAGGCGACCGTGATCACGATCGTGCTGACCGTACTGAGCTGGGCCTTCCAGACCCCGGTCGCCCTGCTGCTCGGCGTCTGGGCGGCCGGCCGGGAGAAGAACCGGGCCGTGCTGTCGGCCGTCTTCTTCATCCCGCTGGTGCTGTCCACCACCGCCATCGCACTGCTCTTCAAGGCGATCCTGGACCCCAACTTCGGTCTGGCTACCACCATCGGGCCGTGGCTGGGCTTCCCCGACGGCAACATCATCGGCTCGTCCAACGGCGCGCTGATCGCGGTGGCCTTCGTCGGCGGCTGGCAGTTCATCCCCTTCCACACCCTGATCTACCAGGGCGGGGCGCGGCAGATCCCCGAGGTGCTGTACCAGGCGGCGTCCATCGACGGCTGCGGCCGCTGGCGCCAGTTCTTCCACATCACCCTGCCGCAGCTGCGGCACACGATCACCACCTCCTCGGTGCTGATCATCGTCGGCTCGCTCACCTCCTTCGAGACCGTCTTCCTGCTCACCCAGGGCGGCCCGGGCACCTCCAGCACCACGCTGTCCTACGGGATGTACCGGGAGGCCTTCCAGGGCTTCGACTTCGGCTACGCGAGCGCGCTCGGCACCGCCCTCGTCGTGGTCTCCACACTGCTGTCCCTGCTCATGGTCAAGTTCTCCGGCTTCGGGTCCATGCGCTCCACCCGGGAGGGGATGTGACGATGAGTCAGTCAATCAAGGCCGCCCGGCTCAGGGGCAGCGGGTCCAGGGGCTCCGGGTCCAGGAGCACCGGCCGCAAGGGCCTGCGGATCAAGGGCAACCCGCTGGCCGGCCTCGGCGCCGGAGTCTGGCTGGTCATCGTCCTGGTCCCGCTCTACATCCTGGTGACCACCTCGCTGCGGACCCAGGACGAGGCCCTCGGCGGCAACCCGCTGTCCTGGCCCAAGACGCTGACGCTGAGCAACTACAAGCTGGTGCTCGACAGCGGCTTCTGGGGCTTCCTGGTCAACAACGTGCTGGTGACCGCCTTCACGGTGGCGGCCGTGGTGCTGCTCTGCGTCCCGGTCGCCTACGTGGTGGTGCGCAGCGCCGGCCGCTGGGCCAACTTCGCGTTCCGGATCTTCCTGCTCGGCCTGGCCATCCCGGCGCCGGTCACCATCGTCCCGCTGTACGTGATGATCGGGAAGATGGGCCTGTACGACTCGCTGCCGGCCATCATCCTGCCCACGGCGGCTTTCGCGATGCCGGTCACCCTGCTGATCCTGGTCGGCAGCATGCGCGACATCTCCGAGGAGCTGTACGAGGCGATGGCCCTGGACGGCGCCGGGCAGGCCCGCATCCTGTTGCAGCTGGTCGTCCCGCTGTCCCGGTCCGGGCTCAGCACCGTGGCCGTCTTCACCGCACTGAACGCCTGGAACGGCTTCATCTTCCCGCTGATCCTGACCCAGTCGGACAACGAGAGGGTGCTGACCACCGGGCTCTACACCCTCAGCAGCCAGTACGGCGTCAACATCCCGGCGACGCTGGCGGCCGTGGTGCTGTCCGGCATCCCGATGTTCGTCGCCTACCTGCTCGCCCGCAAGGCGCTGATCAGCGGCCTGATGGGCGTCGGCGGCAAGTGACCGCCCGGGCCTGAGCGCCGCCGTTCCCTTTCCCGGCACTGCCGTTTCCCCGGCACTGCCGTTACCCAGCACCGCCGTTCCCCAGCACCGCCGTTCCCCAGCACCGCCGTTCCCCAGCTCCGCACTGCTCCAGCACTGCATCCCACGAAAGGACGCCTCCTCCGATGGCGACCGAGCACGACCCCAGCCACCCCCACGGCCCCTGGCGGGACCCGTCCCTGCCTGCCGGGACCAGGGTCTCCGACCTGATGGCCCGGATGACCCTGGAGGAGAAGGTCGCCCAGCTCTACGGCGTCTGGGTGGGCGCGGACGCGGAGGGCGGCGGCGTCGCCCCGCACATGCACGACAACCTGGCCGACCCGGTCGACCTGGACAAGCTCATCAGCACCGGGCTGGGGCAGCTGACCCGGCCGTTCGGCACCGCCCCGGTCGACCCGGCGCTGGGCGCCCGCTCGCTGGCCCGGGCCCAGCAGCGGATCGCCGACGCCAACCGCTTCGGCATACCGGCCGTCGCCCACGAGGAGTGCCTGGCCGGCTTCGCCGCCTGGGGCGCCACCATCTACCCGGTGCCGCTGTCCTGGGGAGCGTCCTGGAACCCGGAGCTGGTACGGGAGATGGCCGCCGCGATCGGCAGCGACCTGCGCTCGGTCGGCGTGCACCAGGGGCTCGCGCCGGTCCTGGACGTGGTCCGCGACCTGCGCTGGGGCCGGGTCGAGGAGACCATCGGCGAGGACCCCTACCTGGTGGGCACCGTCGGTGCGGCCTACGTCGCCGGTCTGGAGTCGACCGGGATCGTCGCCACGCTCAAGCACTTCGCCGGCTACTCGGCGTCCAGCGGTGCCCGCAACCTGGCCCCGGTCCGGGCCGGTGCCCGCGAGGTCGCCGACGTCATCCTGCCGCCGTTCGAGCACGCCCTGCGTGACGGCGGTGCCCGCTCGGTGATGCACTCCTACTCCGAGATCGACGGCGTCCCGGCCGCCGCCGACCCCCGACTGCTCACCGAACTCCTGCGCGACACCTGGGGGTTCGAGGGAACCGTGGTCGCCGACTACTTCGGTATCGGCTTCCTGGAGACCCTGCACCGGGTCGCCGCCGACCGGGCCGACGCGGCCCGGCTGGCGCTGACCGCCGGCGTGGACGTCGAGCTGCCCACGGTGCGGGCCTACGGCGAGGAACTGGCCTCCGCGGTCCGCCGCGGCGACGTCGACGAGGCGTCGGTGGACCGGGCGCTGCGCCGGGTGCTGCTGCAGAAGTGCGAGCTGGGGCTGCTGGACCCGGACTGGTCCGCGGAGCCCGCCGCCCTGGTCGGGGTCGACGGCGGTGCCGGGGGCGTCGATGCCGACGTCGATGTCGACCAGGAGCGCGGCAGCGTCGATCTGGACCCGCCGCACAACCGCGACCTGGCCCGCCGGCTGGCCCAGCAGGCCGTGGTCCTGCTGGACAACGCCGCCGGCGTGCTCCCGCTGAACCGCGGGGGGCAGGACGGCATGGGACAGGACGCCGCCGGGCCGGGCCCGGTCGCCGTGGTGGGCCCGCTCGCCGACGAGGCGATGGCGATGATGGGCTGCTACTCCTTCCCCGCCCATGTCGGCGTGCTGCACCCGGGCACCCCGACCGGGGTGGAGGTGCCGACGCTGCTCGAATCGCTCCGCGCCGAGCTGCCCGGTTCCGAGCTGCGCCACGTCCGCGGCTGCGACGTCTCGGCCCCGTCCCGCGAGGGCTTCGCCGAGGCTGTCGCCGCGGCCCGGGAGTCCTCGGTCTGCGTCGCCGTACTGGGCGACCGGGCCGGGCTGTTCGGCCGAGGCACCTCCGGCGAGGGCTGCGACGCCGCCGACCTCACCCTCCCCGGCGTCCAGGGCGAGTTCCTGGACGCACTGCTGGAGACCGGAACCCCGGTCGTGCTGGTGCTGCTGACGGGCCGTCCGTACGCGCTGGGGCGCTGGGCGGACCGGCTCGGTGCCGTGGTCCAGGCGTTCTTCCCGGGCGAGGAGGGCGGAGCGGCGCTCGCCGGAGTGCTCTCCGGCCGGGTCAACCCCTCCGGCCGGCTGCCCATCGGCATCCCGGTCGGCCCTGGCGGCCAGCCGTGGACCTATCTGCAGCCGCCGCTGGGCAACGCAAACGAGGTCAGCAACCTCGACCCCACCCCGCTGTACGCCTTCGGCCACGGCCGCAGCTACACCTCGTTCGAATGGGACGAGGCGGAGGTGACGGCGGGCGCGGTCCCCACCGACGGCGAGGTCGAGATCAGCGTCCGGGTCCGCAACACCGGCCCGCGCGACGGCGCCGAGGTGGTCCAGCTCTACCTGCACGACCCGGTCGCCCAGGTCACCCGCCCGGAGTCGCGGCTGATCGGGTACGCGCGGGTGGAGCTCCCGGTGGGCGAGCAGCGCCGGGTGACCTTCCGGGTGCACGCCGACACCACCTCCTTCACCGGCCGCGACGGCCGACGCGTGGTGGAGCCGGGCCGGCTGGAGTTCCGCTTGGCGGCGTCCAGCGCCGAGTCCGACATCCGCTCCCGCGTCCCGCTCGTCCTCACCGGCCCGGAGCGGCGCGTGGACCACACCCGCGTGCTCACCTGCCCGGCCGTCATCGGCTGAGCGGCCGTGCCGTCGGTCAGCCGATGACCATCCTGGTGTGCGGCCGGTCGACGATCCGGCCGGGTGCGAGGCGCTGGTCAGGCGTGCCCGCACGGTAGGCGCGGACCGTGGGTTCCGGGCCGTCGCGCAGGTGCCGGTCCCAGTGCCGGACCTGGTCCGCGACCGACGTGGCGAGGGGCTCGCGGTGCGGGCCGTGCGCCCACACGCCCAGCTCGAAGCCGGCCGGGTGGTCCGGCCGGCGGCGGAGCACGAGGTAGGCCAGAGTGTCCCGGTCCCAGCCGGCCGGACTCCCGAACGGGGGCGTCCAGCCGAGCGGACCGGGACCGGCCTCCAACGTCGGGCCGACATTGACGAAGCGTCCGTACACGTCCATCGTCACCGCCAGCCAGAACTCTAGGTGCAGCAGGACCCGGCCGCCGTCGCCCGGCACGGTGGTCCCGGTCCACACCTGGTACGCCGGGGCGGAGAGGGCCGCCATGAGCGCGGCCGGGTCGGCGGGCTGGTCGTCGTCGATGCGCAGCCGTGCCCCGTCGGAGCCGCCGGGCCTGTCGGAGCCGCCCGGCCCGTGGGATCCCGGGAGCAGCGTGAGGGTGCGCTGCGGCCGGGCGCCGTCGCCGCGGATGGGCACGAAGCCGCTGGGGAGCTGCTCGACCGCGATCCAGTGGTCGTTGGGGTCCCCGAGGTCCCCGAGGTCCCCGAGGTCCCCGAGGTCCCCGGGGTCCCGGTGGTCCCTGAGGTCGTCGTGGTCGCCCTCGGGTGCGAAGGCGAAGGTGCGGGAGATCCCGCGCAGGGTCAGCGGGACCACCAGCCGCCCGGTACCCGGGCGCAGCTGGTCCAGCCAGGCGGCGGCGATGTCACCGGCCTGGGCGGTCACCTCGATCGCGTCGAAGGGGGCCGATCCGGGGGCGCCGTACTCCCCGTCGCCCAGGACCGTGACCACGTTGTCCGCCCCGGCCGCCGCCAGACCGCGGCGGGCCCCGGCTGCGAAGTCGGGGTCGATCTCGACGGTGACGACCTGCCCTTCCGGACCCACCAGCCGGGACAGATAGCCGGCGTTGACACCGGTGGCGGTACCGATCTCCAGGACCCGGTGGCCCGCCCGGGCGCGGGTCATCCGCAGCATCTCGGCGACCAGGCCGGGCGCGGACGCCGAACTGAGCGCCCTGCCGCTGCCGTCCCGCTTGGTCACCACCACGTCGTCGGCGTAGAGCTGCTCCAACGGCACGCCCGGCAGGAAGAGTTCACGCGGCAGCCCCCGCATCGCCGCCTCGATCGCGGCGGTACCGACCGCGCCCTGCGCGACCAGTGCGTCCACCATCCTGTCGCGCAGTGCCTGAGCTGTCGTCACGGGACGATTCTCCCTGCCGGGCGTCGACCCCGCCGAAGGTCAGTAGCGCAGCACGGCGGCCATGTGCTCCATGCGGGTGAGGCTGTCGTCGGGGACGAAGGTGATCTCGGCGCCGGTGTCCAGGGCCCGCTCGATGATCTCGTCGACGATGTCCTCGCGGGCGTCGGGGTGGGTCGGGTCGTCGGCCGGGACCAGGTGCTCGCCGTCGTCCCGGACGGTGGTCCGGTAGTTCTCCTCGACGCTGAGCGAGGCGATCCGGCCCTGGGTGACGTTCTGCCACACCTCGTCGAGCCCTGCGGCGAACTCGCGGCGGCTACGTGCCTGGTCCAGGGCGGTGAGCACGTCGGAGACCCGGCGGCGGCGCTGCGCCTCCAGCACCGGGCCGACCGCCTTGAACAGGGCCTGGCCCGGCCCCTTCGCCAGCCCGCCCTGGGTGATGTGGGCGGCCCCGGTGAAGGCCGCCAGCGCGCTGCCGGTGGCGGCCTCCGCCAGCAGCGACAGCGCCGCGGCCTCGCCGACCAGGAACAGCGGGCGGCGGTTCGCGTCCAGCACGGGGGAGGCGGCCTCCCCCGCCTGGCGCAGGAACTGGCGGGTCTGCTCGTCGCGGAAGATGCTCGGCAGGTCGCCGATGCGCTCCTTGCGCTCGGAGTCCGGGTCCTCCAGGCTGCGCGTCAGGGGGAACCCGTCGGTGTGGTGCTCGGTCAGCCGGTCCAGCACCCCGCTCCAGAGCGAGACGTGGTCCGCGGCCACCGCCAGCACCCAGTAGGGCTGCTCGGCGATGTGGGCGGAGACCAGATTGCGGGTCACGAAGGTGTCGGCGAGGACCACCCGGGCCGGCACCGGCCGTCCGAGGCTCCAGACCTGGTGCTCGCCGGGGGCGGCGAACAGCACCAGACCGTCCTTGGCGTGCACCAGGTCCACCTCGGCCACGGCGCGGTCCAGCTGCTCCAGCACGTCGATCCGGTCGGCCCTGGAGACGTCCGGGTCGCTCGCGACCCGCTCCTTGGCCTCCGCGACCAGGTTGCGCAGCCGTACCGGGTCCTGGGTGTTGTCCGGCTCGCGGCGGTGGGTGGGCACCAGGACGGACACCGCGGGGTAGCGGCGCGGCCGGCGCAGCTCGGCAAGGACGGAGGCGTTGAGGACGGGATCCATACGGGCTCATTCCGCAGTGGGTGGCCCTGGGCGCCGATCCTCCCCGACCCGACCCGCGCACAGGCTGACCTCAACCGACCATATGCGGGGACATCGACCTTCGCAGTCCGGCGCCTCAGGCCTGTGGGCCGACCAGGCAGGAGGTGGTGGTGCCGTCGGCGGGGGAGAGGGTCGCGCGGAGCCCGTGGTCCCGGGCGACGGCGGTCGGCAACGGAAGCTCGCCGACCTCGGCGGGGAGCTGCAGGCGCTGGCGGTGGGCGACCCCGGCGGACACCGACTCGACGGTCAGCTCGCCCTTCAGGGCCGTCATCGCGGTCCAGGTGGTGGCACCGCCGGCGTCGACCCGGTACTCGAGGGCGCAGACCGGGGGAACCGGCGCCCCCGGCGGAGGGGGCCAGGGCGCCCCGGGCGGCGGCAGCGGAGGCATCAGCGGGCGGGACGCGCCGGCGGATGCGTTCGGAACGGTTGACGTAGGGGCCGTCGACACGCCCGACGACACGCCCGGCGAGGTGGAGGCGGCAGGGGCGAGTTCGCCGACCGGACGGGCCGAGGCCGGGTTTGTCGGTGTGCCCGTCGGCCCGTCGGCCGCCACCGTGCCGTCGGCGTTCGCCTTGTTCTGGGACGGCGTGGCCGTCGTCACCAGTATCAGCAGCGGCACGCAGAACATGAGCAGAACCGCCACGCCGATCGCCACATGGCCGCGCGACCGACGCCGCGGTGGTTCCCGGAACGGCTCGGACGAACTGGTGAACGCCATGGTGGTGCTCCCGCCGAGTCATATGCCTTTGCGTCAGATTGGCATCCCTGGGGGGTTGTTGATGCCAAGTTGCCGGAATGTGATGGCAGCGGGGGAGAGTACTGGGCAGTACTGCCGGACTACTGGCCGGGCAGGACGCTGCGCACGGCCTCGTCGGTACGGGCGACGACTGCGTGGCCGTCGTCTGCGGTGATGATCGGACGCTGGATCAGGACGGGGTGCTCGGCTAGCGCGGCGACCCACCTGCCGCGGGCCTCGTCGGTACGGGGCCAGGCGGTCGGGTCCTTGAGGCCGAGCTCCTTGGCGACCGGTTCGTCGGTCCTCGCGATGTCCCAGGGTTCGAGGCCCAGCCGTTCCAGGACGGTCTCCAGTTCGTCCGCCGTGGGCGGGTCCTCCAGGTACCGGCGCACCGTGTACTGGGCCCCGGCCTCGTCCAGGGTGTGCAGGGCGCCCCGGCATTTGCCGCAGCGGGGATTGATCCAGATCTCCATGGCAGCTGATCCTACGCACAGCCCGGCGCGGCCGACCAGGACGTGCCGGCTCAGGGGCTTATGGGCTTATGGGCTCAGGGGCTCAGGGGGTGGCGTCCCTTCCCTGCCAGGTCGTCACGCAGATCTCGTTGCCCTCGCTGTCGGCGAGCACCCAGAGGGCGGGGGCCTCGTCCGCGGAGACGAGTCGGCCGCCGGCCGCCAGGGCGGCCTCGATCCGGTGCTGCGCCTCGTCGTGGGGGACGCAGAGGTCGAAGTGGATGCGGTTGCGTTGCGGGCGCGGCTGGTCCATCTGCTGGAACCAGATCGCGGGGCCCTGCCCGACCGGGTCCACCAGGCCGGCGCCGGAGCAGGTCGGTTCCGCCTCGTCGGTGTAGCCCATCACGGCCTGCCAGAACGGCCTGATGGCGGGAATGTCGAGCGCGTCGATCGCGATCTCCAGCATCTGCACCGAACGGACTGCCCGCGTACCCGTCTCCGCGCCCGTTTCCGTGCCCGCCGCTGCACCGGTCTCCGTGGCGAGCTCGGGCTCTGTGCGCAGCCCGGCCGCACGTACGACTGCGGAGAGCCGCTCCGCGAGATCGGCGTCGCGCCCGGTCACGGCGGCCTGGGCCAGCGACTGCAGCGTGAGCACGACCCGCCCCGGGCGGATGTCGACATGCAGGTGTCCGTCGGCGTCGTCCCCGCACGCGCTGACCGCGCTCGCCGCGACCTCGACCGCCTGCGCCAGCGACCGCACCGGCACCGACGCGCACAGGGCACCCAGCAGCAGCCGCCACCCCTGGGCTCCGACCGCGTCCGAGGCCTGCTTACGACTCAGCTTCTGATCCAAGATGTCCATGGGTGCATCCTGGCAGCTGGGACTGACAGCCGGTGGGGGAGGCGGGGCGCCGTAGTCGGTGTGGTGGGGTTCGTCTGGCGGCCGAGCCCCCGTCCCGACGCCGTATCTGACGTGCGTGTTCGCTCCCGCTGACTGTGCGTCGCCTCCGTGGGGCACGACGGTCGGTCCCGGGCTGGGGTGGCTCGCTGTCGCTCGCGGCCAACTGCGAGGAGGGGGAGGGTGGTGGGGCGGGCGTTGCCGGGCGGCGGGTCGGTGCCCTTCCGGGCGGGGGTCTGGAGAAACGTTCCTGTGTGGCGTCTTCCGCTGAACCGGGGTCACTTTTGGTACGTCGGGTCATTCTTGGTACGAGCATGTGCGGATGAATCGGGCATATCGGCAAGATCAAGTGACACCTTGTCCCGAAAGTGACCCCGGTTTGCCCGATCACCCGGGTTTTGGGGTCACTCGACCTGCATCGGGGTCACTCGTCGACACTTTATGACCGATATGTCCGAATTCAGTGAGCCCAACGTAGGTCGAGTGACCCCAGAACGGCCCAGAGCGGCCCGGAACGGCGCACGCGCCCCAGCCCCGCGCCCTCGCCGCACGCTCTGCGCCGGGCCCCAGCACCCCCCGCCCTTGTCGCGCGGCGAAGCCGCTTCTTTCCGGGCGTGAGCCCGGGAGACGGCGGCCGACTCGCGTCACCACACGCTGCCGTTGCAGGCGTGGGGCGTTTCCACCGCCCGCCGTGTCGCGTCGTCACCACTGGGGGATCGGTGTGCTGTCGGTTGCTCCCAGGCGTGGGGTGTCCGTCAGTTCCAGGTGTGCTCCCGGTTGGTGCAGTTCCAGGACGATGAGCTCATTGGTTCCGGGCCGCCAGAGCGGGGCCGGGGCGTAAAGGGTCTCCTGCGGGCCTTCGGCCCAGTAGCGGCCCAGGGCGAAGCCGTTGAGCCAGACCATGCCCTTGGTCCAGCCGGGCAGGGCGAGGAAGCCGTCGGCCGGGGTGTCGATGTCCAGGTGGAGGCGGTGGAAGGTGGGGCCGGTGGTCGGCGAAGCCGGGGAGACCTGTGGGGTCGGGAACTCCAGCGGGGTGAGGTCGGCCAGCGGTAGGGGGCGGATCTCCCAGTCGAACTGGTACTGGTTGTCCAGCCGTACGCCGCCGCTGATGCCCTTGCGGTCGGTGGTCAGCAGTGGGCCGTAGTTGATCCGTCCCTGGTTCTCGACCAGTAGTTCCAGCACGGCACCCTGCTCCGGTACGGCGATGGTGAGGGTCTGGTTCGGGCGGTCGCGGTGCAGGACGCCGAGTTCGGCGCCGTCCAGGAAGACCTGGGCGCGGTCGGCGAGGCCGTCGACGGAGAGTTGCGCCTGCGGCAGCGGTCCGCGCAGTCGGGTGCGGTAGTGGATCAGGCCCAGTGACTGGCCCAGCGTCTCCATGGGCTCGGGCTCCGCACGGTGGTGCGCCTTGGCGAGCAGGTCGAGGGAGTCGCGGAGGGCGGTGACGGCTTCCGGACGGATCTGTCTCGGCGTCAGTCTTTGTGACAGAGAGGGAAGTTGGTGTGGGTTGGGGCCCAGGTGGCGGGCGATGACCTCGCGGAAGCGGTGGAACTTCTCGGTGAGCTCGCCGGCCTCGCCGACCGGGGCGCCGTAGTCGTAGCTGGTGACGGTGGGCTGGTAGACGGTTCCGGTGTGGTTGGCGCCGTTGTACCAGCCGAAGTTGGTTCCGCCGTGGCCCATGTAGATGTTGACCGAGGCGCCCGCGGTCAGCAGCGTGTCGAGGACCTGGGCCGCCTCCTCGGCGTCGCGGGTGTGGTGCGGCTCGCCCCAGTGGTCGAACCAGCCGTGCCAGTACTCGGAGACGAACAGCGGGCCCTCGGGCTGGTGCCGGCGCAGCGTGGCAAGTGCGGCCTCCGGGCGGGAGCCGAAGGTGGCGCTGGAGAGCACACCGGGGATCGTGCCGCCGAGTTGGAAGTTGTCGCCGGCGCCGTCTGCGGTGAAGAGCAGGCAGTCGGTGGCGCCGCGCCGCAGGAGTCCCTGGCGCAGGTACTCCAGGTGCGCGGTCTCGTTGCCGAAGCTGCCGTACTCGTTCTCGACCTGGAGGGCCACGACCGGGCCTCCGCGCCCGGCCTGAAGCGGCGTCAGGACCGGGAGCAGGACGTCGAACCAGGCGTCCACCGCCGCCAGGTAGCGGAGTTCGTTGCGGCGCAGGCGCAGCAGGGGGTCGGCCAGCAGCCAGCCGGGCAGTCCGCCGAACTCCCACTCCGCGCAGATGAACGGGCCGGGGCGGACGATGACGTCCAGGCCGAGGTCGGCGGCAACGGTGATGAAGGCGGCCACGTCCTGCGGGCCGTCGAAGTCGAAGACGCCCGGCTCGGGCTCGTGGACGTTCCAGGCGATGTAGGTCTCGACGGTGTTGACGCCCATCGCGCGCAGCCGCAGCAGCCGGTCGTGCCAGAGTTCGGGGCGGACCCGGAAGTAGTGGATCGCGGCGGAGACGATCCGGTGCGGGCGGCCGTTGCGGAGGAAGGAGTCCGCGACGACGGTCAGTCCGGACGCGGCGTCGGGGGTGGGGGGTCGTGGGGATCGCGGGGGCGGGGTGGGACGGTTGGGCATGGCGCTCTCCGGGGGCAGGGGAGTGGCGGAGCGCTCGGTGGCCCGGGTGCCTGGAAAGCGCTTTCCAAAGCTGAAGGGTATGGGCCCTGCCCGGGTGGGTCAAGCATGGTCCGGTCGGGTCCACGCGTTCGGTCGGGGGCGCTCGAAGGGGTGATCCTCGGCGGCCGGGTGGCGCAAGGTGCGGTGTCGGTCCCCAGGTCGGGGCCCTGATGCGTGTTGCTGGGTGGGTCCCCGGTTCGCTCCCCGTCGACCAGGAGTCCCCGTGCGTTCCAGCAGAGTCGTCACCGCGGCCTCGGCCGCGGTCCTCATGGCCGGGCTCGCCTGGCCGTCCGCCCAGGCCGCCGGTGTCGTGACCGTGCGTCAGGCCCAGATCGACAAGGGCAGCCCGTGGGCGGTGACCCCGGACAGCAACGGTGTCGCGGCCATCGGCACGTTGGCGGACCCGGACTTCAGCGACGGCAGCGCCCGGCTGAAGATCGGCCCCGGACAGCGCGCCCAGCTCGGACACGTCCTCAACGGCAAGCTCAGCACCGTCTCCATGCAGCCGATGAGCTACGACCTGTATGTCAACGGCAGCGATTCGACCGCCAGTGCGGTTCCCTTCGGCGCCAATCTGCAACTGGTGATCACCGCACCGACCTTCACCACACTCAGCTTCCAACCCCAGCTCAACGGAGGGGTGACGGCCGGCAGTTGGCACGAGTTCATGCAGCGCTCGACCTCCAAGTGGCGCACCTCGCGGGCGTTCGGCACCTTCGCGGCGGGCAGCGACGCCACCTTGAAGCAGTTCCTCGCGGCAGCGGGCGGCGAGGCCACCGTCGCCGGGGTGATCCTGAACGTCGGAGCGCTGGGGGACGCCTCCGCGTCCTTGGACACCTATGTCGACGACGTCCGGGTGGGCGGCAGCAGGTTCAACTTCGCGACGTCCCCCGCCAGGGAGGCGCCCGTGCGGGCGCCGGCCCGGGCCGAGCCGGGCGGGAGCTTCCCGGCCGAGCTGACCTTCATCAGCCCCAGCGGCGGCGTCCGCATCCCGAACGCCACGGCCAGGGTCACCTTCAGCGGGGTGTCCAACCTGAGCGCGGATACGGTCACGGTGACGCCGACCGGCGCCTCGGTGCGCAGCCTGCGCTCCGGGGGACAGCGGGCCGGCAGTTCCTACACCACGGAGGTCCCGGTCGCGGGCGGAGCGCTGCAGTCGGGCGGGTCGACCACGGCCTCGTTCACGGTGCGGCTCGCTCCGAGCGTCGGCCGCGGACATCTGGTCGTCACCGGTGAGCTGCTCAACGACGGCACTGCGACCGGGGTCACCGCACAGGCCACGGTCGAACTGCCGACACCGTCATCGGACGACGAGACGGAGCCCGGCGAGCACATCAGGCAGGCCGCGCACCGCGCGCAGATGGCGGACACCGGGAGTTCGCAGCGGTTGACCCCGCTGGCCGGTGCCGCGGCGGGGCTGACGGTCGTCGGTACCGCCCTGGCCCTGGTGGCCCGTCGGCGGCGGCGTCGGAGCCAGTGACCTCCGGGGCCGGCTGACGGCGGTTCAATCGGTGGACGGTAGTTCAATCGGTTGACGGCGGTTCAGTTGACGGCGGGGCTTCGTCGCTCGACCAGGACGACGTCCCGCCAGCGGCCGTGCTGGCGGCCGACGCGCTCGCGGGTGCCGACCACCCGGAAGCCGGCGCGCCGGTGCAGGGCGAGGCTGGCGGTGTTCTCCGGGAAGATGCCGGACTGGACCGTCCAGATGCCCGCGGCCTCGGTGGAGCGGACCAGCGCATCCAGCAGCGCGGCGCCCACGCCCCGGCCCCGGGCGTCCGGGTGCACGTAGACCGAGTGCTCGACCACCCCGGCGTAGGCGGAGCGCTCCGAGACCGCGGAGACCGCGGCCCAGCCGAGCACCCGTCCGTCCGGGTCCAGAGCGACCAGGCGGTGCGCCGGGAGCTTGGCCTTGTCGAAAACCTCCCAACCGGGGGCGGTGGTCTCGAAGGTGGCATTGCCCTCGTCGATCCCGAGTTGATAGATCGCCAGAACCTCGTCGGCATGCTCGCTGCCCAGTTCGGCGATCCGAACTGCCGTCCTGTCGCTTGTCATCGGCGCTCTCCCTGTGCGGATTTCACCAAATTATGCCCTGCCCGTGGAAGCGTTCCTGTGACCGGTTATTGGCTGAAGTGTCTATGCTCGGCAGTCACGCGGGCGATCCCATGCCCGCACTGGGCGAAGGCAACAACGTATGCATGCTGAGGAACTGAGCAGATCCGCCATCTCGGCCGAGGTGGCCACCGACATCGCCGTCCGGCTGGACGCGGTCAGGGCGAGGATCGCGGAGATCGAGGCGCAGCTGCCGGCGCTGCGCGAGACCGAGGCCTGGCTGGAGGGGGTCCTGGCCGCGGTCGGCCCCGAGGCGGGCCCCGAGGCGGGCGCTGAGCCGGTCGCGGCTCCGACGCCGGGTCAGGAGGCGGCCCCGGAAGCGGTCGCCGCCGACGTCACCGTGCCGGCGCCGCGGCGGGAGGCGAAGCCCGCCAGGGCCGCGCGGGCCGCCAAGCCGGCCAAGCCCGCCAAGGCGCCCAAGGCGCCGCGGGCGACGAGGCGGAAGGCCGCGGAGAAGGCGCCGGCCGCCACCGGGGCGGCGCCGAGCCTGCCCGCGCGGGTGCTGGCGTTCCTGAGCGCGCGGCCGGACCCGCAGAAGACCAGCGAGATCGCGCAGGAGCTCTTCGGCGCCGAGGCCACCACGGTGCAGACCAACCTGGCCCGCGGCGCCGCCGAGGCACTGGTCCGGCGGGGGCAGGCGGAGAAGGCCAAGCAGGGCGCGACGGTCTTCTACCAGGCCCAGGGCCAGGGCGCGGCGTCCGGGGCCGTTGTCGAGGCCGGGAGCAGCGACTGATCGGTCGTGGGATGAAGCCTCCGGGTCACCTGGGTCGGTGACCGTGGACCACAGCGCGGTCACCCGCCCAGGTGACCCGGAGCGGAGCCGGCTCAGGACGGCTCGTGGGTGCCGGGCACGACCAGTCCGGTCTCGTAGGCCGCGACCACGGCCTGGGTTCGGTCGCGCAGCCCCAACTTGCCCAGGATCCGGCTCACATGGGTCTTCACCGTCTCCTCGGTGACCACCAGTCGGACCGCGATCTCCGCATTGGACAGGCCCTCGGCGAGCAGCCGGAGCACCTGGGTCTCGCGGTCGGTGAGCGCGGTCAGCGCGGTGGCGGGCCGGTCGTCCGGACGGGGTGGCCGCTGCCGGGTGAACTCGCCGATGAGCCTGCGGGTGACGGTGGGTGCGAGCAGGGCTTCACCGTCGGCGATGATCCGCACCGCGTCGAACAGCCGCTCCGCGGTGACGTCCTTCAGCAGGAAGCCGTTGGCGCCGGCGCGCAGCGCGTCGTAGACGTACTCGTCCAGGTCGAAGGTGGTCAGGATGAGGATCCGCGGCCGGTCCGCTTCCGGGAGCGACCCGGTGAGCTGCCGGGTGGCCTCGATCCCGTCGGTGCCGGGCATCCGGACGTCCATCAGCACCACGTCCGGGCGCAGTTCGCGGCAGATCCGCACCGCCTCGGTACCGTCGCCGGCGGTGCCGACGACGGTGAAGTCCGGCTGGGTGTCCAGCAGCGCGGCGAAGCCGGTGCGGACCACCTGGTGGTCGTCGGCGACGACGATGCGCAGCGGGGGTGGACCGGACGGCAGGACGGGCGGTGGGGTGGACTGAGGGGTGGTCATCGGACGGCCTCCGACCTGGTCGGTAGTACGGATTCGACGAGGAAGCCGCCGCCCGGGGCCGGCCCGGTGTGCAGCTCGCCGCCCACGGCGGCGGCCCGTTCTCGCATGCCGAGCAGTCCGTGGCCGCCGGGCGCCGGTTCGGGGGCCGGGCCGGGACCGTTGTCGCGGATGCGTAGCAGCAGTGAGTCGTCGGTGTAGTGCAGCTCCACGTCGACGGCGGCGCCCGGCGCGTGCCGGCGGGCGTTGGTCAGCGCTTCCTGGACGATCCGGTAGGCGGCCAGTTCGACCCCGGGGTCCAGCCGGTCGGGCAGCCCCCGCAGGATGAGCCGGGTGCCGGTGCCCGCCGCGTCCCGGGCGTCGTCCAGCAGCTCGTTCAGCTCACCGAGGCCCGGCTGGGGGCGGCGCTCGGCGGGTGCCGGGGCGGTGTCCGTGCCGGCGTCCTCGCGCAGCACGCCCAGCAGCCGCCGCATCTCGGTCAGCGCGGCGCGTGCGGTGTCGCCGATCGCCGAGAGCCGCTGCGCCCCGGCGGCGGGCAGGCCGGGGGTGGTCAGCCTGGCTGTCTCGGCCTGCACCGAGATCATGGAGATGTGATGGGCCACCACATCGTGCAACTCCCTTGCGATGCGGGCCCGTTCGCCACGCGCGGTGTGCTCCAGCAGGGTACCGACGACGACCTGCCGGGCGGCGCTGCTCTCCCGCGCCTCGTCCCTGGCCCGCAGTGCGGCGCCGGCCCAGGCGGCCGCCGGCGCCAGGCCCGCGAGCAGGACCGCGAGGACCCTGGTGGCGGTGTCCGACGGGTCGCTGAGCGCCAGCGGCAGGAACGGCAGGGCCAGGCCGGCGGCCGGGAGCTGCGCGCCGCCGCGGCCGAGCCGGTAGAGCGCCAACAGCTCGGCGCAGGCCCCGGCGCCGGTCAGGGTGTGGAACGGCAGCAGTGACAGCACCACCGCCAGGGTGACGGCGACGGCGGCGACGTCCGGACGCGGCAGGGCCAGCGGCAGTGTGGTGGCGAGCGCGAGCAGGAAGAGCAGCAGGTTCAGCTGGAAGGTGTGCTCGGTGAAGGGGCGGACGGCCCACTCGACCGTCGCCAGCACCGCCAGCACGGCGCCGACCAGGACGGGGAGCTGCCCCTCCGGTCGGCGCCGGCCCTGCCTGGTCTCGTCCGCTCGGCCCACGTCGATCATTGTCACCGCTGGGACTGTGCACTGGCGACCCTCGGGTCGGGGACACGGCCATCCCCCCTACGGGGGATGCGCGGGCCGGGGGAGTCGCTGGCACCGGTGACGGGAAGACGGCTCCTCGGCGCGACGACCGGGGAGCGGCCCGACGCCATGATTTCTGCCATGGAAGCAACCATCGCGGTATCCGGCCTGCGCAAGCGCTTCGGGCCGACGCAGGCTCTCGACGGCCTGACATTCACGGTTACGCCGGGGCAGGTCACCGGCTTCGTAGGACCCAACGGCGCGGGGAAGTCCACCACGATGCGGGTGATCCTCGGCCTGGACGCCCCGGACGCGGGCACCGCTCTCATCGGTGGGCAGCAGTACCGCGCCCTGAAGCGTCCGCTGAGCCATGTCGGTGCGCTGCTGGACGCAGCCGCGCTGCAGCCCAGCCGGACCGCCCGCAACCACCTGCTGTGGCTCGCGCACTCCCAGGGCCTGGGCGGCAAGCGGGTCGACGAGGTGGTCCGACTGGCCGGCCTGGAGTCGGCGGCCCGCCGCCGGGCCGGGGGCTACTCCCTCGGTATGCGGCAGCGGCTCGGGATCGCCGCCGCGATGCTCGGCGACCCCCCGGTGCTGATGCTGGACGAGCCCTTCAACGGGCTGGACCCGGAGGGGATCGTCTGGATGCGCGGGCTGCTGGGCTCGCTGGCCGCGCAGGGACGGGCGGTGCTGGTCTCCAGCCATCTGATGAGCGAACTGCAGGACACCGCCCACCACTTGCTGGTGCTGGGGCGCGGCCGGGTCATCGCCGACACCAGCGTCCGCGAGTTGGTCGCGGCTGCGTCCGGGGACCGGGTCACCCTGCGCACCTCGGAGCGTTCGACGGCGATGACCCTGCTGGCACGGGCCGGCGCGACGGTGGCGGCCACCGACCGGGACACGCTCACCGTGTCGGGGCTGGCGGCGGAGCGCATCGTCGAGCTGCTGTCGGCGGACGGGGTGCCGTTCTCGGAGGTGTCCGCGCACCGGGCGACGCTGGAGGAGGCCTACATGGAACTGACCAGGGACGCGGTGGAGTTCCGCGGCGCGAGCAGCGACGGCGATGGCGGCGGTGCTGGTGCCGGCGCTGGTGCCTCGGCCGAGGAGGTGGCGCGATGAGTGCCACGATCACGCCGTACCGCTCGCAGGTCCAGGCGCAGGCGGCCCGGGCGGGGTTCCCGCAGCTGCTGCGGGCCGAGTGGACCAAGTTCCGTACCGTGCGCGGCTGGATGGTCGGCCTGGTAGTCGCCGCGCTGGCGCTGGTCGGGGTCGGGGTGCTCAGCGCGCTGGGCAGCCACCGCAGTTGCGGTGGACCGAACGGCTCGATCACCTGCCCCTCGGTGCCGGTCGGCCCCGAGGGCGGGATGGTGACCGACCGTTTCTACTTCGTGCACCAGTCACTGGCCGGTGACGGCAGCATCACCGCCAGGATCACCGGGCTGTCCGGCAAGGAGCCCTGGTCCAAGGCCGGAGTCATCGTCAAGAACGGTACCGGCCAGGGTTCGGCCTACGCGGCGGTGCTGGCCACAGCCGGCCACGGGGTACGGATGCAGTACGACTTCACCCACGACACGGCCGGGCTGTCCGGCGCGGTCTCCGCGGGTTCGCCGCGCTGGCTGCGGCTGACCCGCTCCGGTGACACGGTCACGGGCTACGACTCCAGCGACGGCAGCAACTGGACCCTGATCGGCACCGCACACCTGGCCGGGCTGCCGTCCACAGTTCAGATCGGGATGTTCGCGACCTCGCCGGACGCGGTGCAGACGACGTCCAGCAGCTTCGGCAGTAGCAGCACCACCGGCGGTCCCACCCTTGCGACGGCCACCTTCGACCAGGTCGGCCTGCAGGGCGGGACGTCCGGTGCGGTGTGGAAGGGGGACGAGGTCGGCGGAGCCCAGGGCGGCCCCGTCGTCGGTTCCGGCGGCCCCGGTGCCGCCGGGTCGGGTGCGACGGGCGGGAACGGCTCGCCGACGTCCGAGGGCTTCCAACAGGACCAGGCCACGGGTGCGTTCAGCATCCGCGGGTCCGGCGACATCGCCCCGTCCGTGGGTGGTCCGCTGGGAGACGGCCAGGCCGTCGAACGCAGCCTGGTCGGCACCTTCGCCGGGCTGGTCGTGGTGATCGTGCTGGGGACGCTGTTCATCACCGCCGAGTACCGGCGCGGGCTGATCCGCACCACCCTCACCGCGAGCCAGGGACGCGGCCGGGTGCTGGCGGCCAAGGCCGTCGTGGCAGCCGCCGTCTCCTTCGTCACCGGAGTGGTGGCCGCGGCGGTGGCCCTTCCGTTGTGCATGCACATCCTGAAGGCCAACGGCAATGCGCTCTATCCCATCGGCCTGCTCACCGAAGTACGCCTGGTGGTCGGTACGGGGGCGCTGCTCGCCGTCGCCGCAGTCCTGGCGCTGGCCGTCGGCACGATCCTGCGGCGCGGCGCCGGGGCGGTCACCGTCGTCATCGCGATGATCGTACTGCCGTACATCCTGGCGACCGCATCGGTGCTCCCGGCCGGCCCGTCGGAGTGGCTGCTGCGGCTCACCCCGGCGGCGGGCTTCGCCATCCAGCAGAGCCTGAAGGCGTTCAGCCAGGTCGCCGGCGTCTACACGCCGACCAACGGCTTCTTCCCGCTGTCTCCGTGGGCCGGTTTCGCGGTGATGTGCGGCTGGGCCGCCGTCGCCCTGGCGGTCGCCGGGTACCTGCTGCGCAGGAGGGACGTATGAGGCTCGCCCTGCACGCCGAGTGGACCAAGCTGCGGACCCAGCCGGGCACGGCAGCCCTGCTGATCGGCGCGGTGGTGCTGACCGTCGGGTTGAGCACGGGGGTGGCGGCGGCGTCGAGCACGTCGAGCGCCTCCGACCCGGCGAAGCTCGCCCTCACCGGCATCTACCTGGGCCAGATCGCGGTCGCGTCGCTGTCCGTGCTGGTGATGGGCGGCGAGTACAGCACCGGCATGATCCGCACCACGCTGGGGGCGATACCGCGCCGCTGGACCGTGCTGGCCGCGAAGGCGACCCTGGTCGCCGGCGCGGCGGCGGCCGCGGGCGTCGTCGCCGTCCTGGGCAGCCTGCTGGCCGGGGCGCTGATCCTCCCCGGCCACGGCTTCACCGTCGCACACGGGTATCCGCCGCTGTCGCCCAGCGACGGCGCGGTACTGCGGGCCGCCGTCGGGTCGGTGCTGTACCTGGCGCTGATCGCACTGCTCAGCCTCGGCGTCGCCACCGCCGTCCGGGACTCGGCCGCGGCCGTGGGGGTGGTCCTGGCGCTGCTCTTCCTCTTCCCGATCGTGGCGTCGGTGGTGAGCGACCCGCACTGGCAGCGCCATCTGCAGCAGATCGCCCCGATGACGGCCGGACTCGCGGTCCAGGCGACAACGGGACTGCGCAGCCTGCCGATCGGGCCCTGGGCGGGACTGGGGGTGCTCGCCGCTTGGGCAGCCGGATGGCTGCTCACCGGCGGGCTGCTGCTGCGGCTGCGCGACGCTTGACGGTGCGTCAGGGGGTGGCCGGCGCCGGAGTGGGAGTTGCATCCGGTGCCGGGTGCGGGCTGCGGAAGGTGAACGCCTCGGGGCCCTCGCCGTGTTCGCGCAGGAGGGCGACGCGTTGCACCGCCTCGGCGACGGTGGGGCGGTGGCCCGCCGGAACCCACCACAGCGCCAGGTGGTGCTCGGCCAGCCGCTCGAACCACTCGCGGCGGCGGCTGAGCACCTTCAGGTGGTCGCTGCGGTAGGTGAAGTCCTTCAGCGCCTGCACCGACTCCCAGACCGAGAGGTTGATCAGCAACATGTCGTCACGGTCGTCGGGGCGCACGCTGGTTGAATCCGCGCCGTCGTCGTCGACCAGGCGCCAGACGAAGCCCGGCGACCCGTCGGCCAGGGCATTGATCTCGGGGAGTTGGGCGACGAAGTCGGCGAGGACCGGGCCGTCGAGTGGGGCGAGGATGCGTCCGACATTGACCTGGGCGAGGTGGAAGTCAGCCATGGGGACAGCATGGCCGGAGCCGCCTTCTATCGTCAATGGCTATTGGTTTTAGATCTCACCCTTCGGCGCCAGTGCAACGCAGCACCCGTCCGGGACCGGCAGCGGATCCAGCGTCGCCGTCCAGCCCTCTCCATCGGCGCGGCCGGGCAGCAGCCCCTCGATCAGCGCCAGATTCATCCCGCAGATCAGCGCGGGGAACTCCTCGGCCAGCGACCGGAACGGGCAGTTGTGCAGCCGGAGGACCGCCTGGTCCCAGTACGGCTCGTACCCCCGCTCCCGCAACTCGGCCTCGGGGTCGGCGCGGCAGCTCCCGGCCGGCTCGGCTGCCAAGGCGGCCCCGGCTTCCCTGGCTGCCGACTGCAGCTCCCGGTCGAGCCCAGCCCGCTCGACCACGTCCGCCAGCAGCCTGGCGACCGAGTCGTAGCTACGCGGCGGCAACGACAACTCCCTTTCCCCCGGCGCCCGCTGATACAGCTTCGCGGGCCGCCCGGCCCCCGGCCCGCTACGCCCCGACAGCCGCTGGTACGTCACCGTGAGCAGCCCGGCCTCGACCAACCGGTCCAGATGGAACGCAGCCAGCGACCGCGACACCCCCGCCGCCGCAGCAGCCGCATCCCGCCCCACCGCCCCCGGCCCAGCCGCCACCACCCGATACAGCTTGCGCCGCACCGGATCACCCAGAACGGCAACCGTGTCGAGAACCGCGTCGTCGCTGTCGGTGTTGTCGTTGCTCATATGTCGACTCTATAGCGAGTGGACGTTGGTGTTAGCGGAGGCGGAACGTCACCGGTCCCGGCGGAGGTGGTCGATGGCGAGGCGGGCGGCTTGGCCGATTGCGGTGTCGGCTGCGGGGAGGCGCTGGTGCACCGAGTGGGTGCGGAGGAAGACGGCGACGGCGTAGCGGCCGCCCTCCGGGTACTCGATTACGCCCGCCTCGTTGCGGACGGTCCAGTGGGTGCCGCTCTTGGCGGACACCCGTACGGGCTCCGGGAAGCCGGACTCCAGGCGGCCGGACTGGAACTGGCGGCCCATCAGATCGCGCACCTCGGCGCAGGCCTCGGCGGGTCCGGCCTGGTCGCGCCAGATCGCTGCCAGCAGGGCGGTGATCTCACGCGGGGTGCTGGCCCTGCCGTGTGCGGGGTTCAGGTAGGCGAGGGAGCGGATGCGGTCCGCGGGGACCACTCCTCGCCGCTTGGCGGGATCGCCGTGGAGCTCGCGTTGGACCTCGGCGGCGCCCTCGCGGCAGCTGTTGCCCAGCCGGAACTCGGTGAAGCCCAGCCCGGCGATGGTGTCGCGGACGTTCTGGGCGCCGACGCGTTCCAGCAGCAGATCGGTCGCGGCGTTGTCGCTGAGGCTCATCATCAGGAAGGCGGCGTCGCGCAGCGAGAGTTCGACGTCGTCCCGGCAGCCGTCGCTACCCGCACTGCTGTCGCCGCCGCTGCGGTGGGTGCCGGTGACGATGTGGCGCTCGGTGGGGTCCAGCGTTCCGGCGGCGGCCTGACGGGCGTACTCCAAGGCGACGGCGATCTTGAACACCGAGGCGAGGACGACCGGGGTGTCCGCGCCCAGGGCCACCTCGCCGTCCCCGCTGCCGTCCCGGTCCCCGTCCAGCTCGCGCACATGGAGGAAGCCCTCGGCGCCCGCCTCGGCGAAGATCTCCTTGAGGGCGGTGCCGAGCGGGTCCAGTGGATGACCGGTCACTCCTCCGCCTCCGGAGCGGGCTCGTCCTCGGCGCCCTGACCGCTCTCGCTGCCTCCCCCGGCCAGCAGGTCGAGGATCTGCTGGCCGTACGCCGCGAGCTTGTTCTCGCCGACGCCGTTGACCGCGGCCAGCTCGGCGAGGGTGGTCGGGGCGGTGGCGGCGATCTCGCGCAGGGTCGCGTCGTGGAAGACCACGTAGGCCGGGACGCCCTGCTCCTTGGCGGTGACCGCCCGCCAGGCGCGCAGGGTCTCGAAGACCGGCAGCAGCTCCGCGGGCAGGTCGGCCGGTGCGGCCTTGCGGCCGCCGGTGGCGGTCCTCGCGGCCTTGGCCGCGCGCGGCTGCTTGGCGGGCTCGCGCCGCAGCGCGACGGTGCGGTTGCCGCGCAGCACCTCGGCGCTGTCCTCGGTGAGCACCAGCGTGCCGTACTCGCCCTCCACCGCGACCAGCCGCTGGGCGAGCAACTGCCGTGCCACCGAACGCCATTCGGCCTCTGCCAGCTCGGCGCCGACGCCGAAGACGCTCAGTGCGTCATGGTCGAACTGGATCACCTTGGCGGTCTTGCGGCCCATCAGGATGTCGGCGATCTGGGTCGCGCCGAACTTCTGGTGGCGCTCGCGCTGCAGCCGGACGATGGTGGAGAGGAACTTCTGCGCGGCCACCGTGCCGTCCCAGGACTCCGGCGGGACCAGGCAGGTGTCGCAGTTGCCGCAGGGCTCGCTCTTCTGCCCGAAGTAGTCGAGCAGCCGCACCCGCCGGCACTCGACGGTCTCGCACAGCGCGAGCATCGCGTCGAGGTGGGCGGCCAGGCGGCGGCGGTGGGCCTGGTCGCCCTCGGAGGTGTCAATCATCTTGCGCTGCTGGACCACGTCCTGCAGTCCGTAGGCCAGCCAGGCCGTGGAGGGGAGCCCGTCGCGTCCGGCCCTGCCGGTCTCCTGGTAGTAGCCCTCGACCGACTTGGGCAGGTCCAGGTGGGCGACGAAGCGCACGTCGGGCTTGTCGATGCCCATGCCGAAGGCGATGGTGGCGACCATCACCAGGCCGTCCTCGCGCAGGAACCTGGACTGGTTGGCGGCCCTGACCCGGGAGTCGAGGCCGGCGTGGTACGGCAGTGCCTCCACGCCGTGCTCCACCAGCCAGGCGGCGGTCTTCTCCACTGAGGAGCGGGAGAGGCAGTAGACGATGCCGGCCTCGCCGGGGTGCTCGGTGCGCAGCAGCTGCAGCAGCTGCTTCTTCGGTTCGTCCTTGGGGGCGATCCGGTACTGGATGTTGGGACGGTCGAAGCTGGCGACGAAGTGCCGGGCGTCGGCCAGGCCCAGCCGCGAGGTGATCTCGGCGTGGGTGGCCTCGGTGGCGGTCGCGGTCAGCGCGATCCTGGGCACCGTGGGCCAGTGCTCGTGCAGCGAGGACAGGGCCAGGTAGTCGGGCCGGAAGTCGTGGCCCCACTGGGCGACGCAGTGCGCCTCGTCGATCGCGAACAGCGAGATGGAGCCGCGCTCCAGCAGCCGTACGGTCGCCTCGACCCGCAGCCGCTCCGGGGCGAGGTAGAGCAGGTCCAGCTCGCCGGCGACGAACTCGGCCTCGACCAGCCGCCGTTCGTCCATGTCCTGGGTGGAGTTGAGGAAGCCGGCCCGCACCCCGAGCGCCCGCAGGGCGTCCACCTGATCCTGCATCAGGGCGATCAGCGGCGAGATCACCACCCCGGTGCCCGGGCGCACCAGCGCGGGGATCTGGTAGCACAGCGACTTGCCGGCGCCGGTCGGCATCAGCACCAGTGCGTCCCCGCCGCCGATCACCTGCTCGACGACCTCCTGCTGGCTGCCGCGGAAGGCGTCGTAGCCGAAGACCCGGCGCAGCACGCGCAGCGCCGGGCTGTCCTCGGCCGGTTCGGGGAAGGCAGCGGGTTCCGCCGCTGCGGCCGAGTCGGCCGCAGCGGGGTTGTCGGAGGTCAGGAGGGGTTCGGTGGTCTCCGGAGCGCTCATCCGGCGATTCTACGGGTGCGGACGAGGCCCCCGGGGCGGGCTTCGGTCAGCTCACCCCTTTCGGGGAGCGGCGCCGCGGTCGGCGTGCCACTCCAGGACCTGGACCCCGTAGCGCGGCAGGGTGACCCGGTCGACGTCCGCGCCGTCGAGCGTACGCAGCGTGCCGCCCTCGGAGGTGACCGGTTTCACGGTCACCTCCTCGCGGCTCTGGCTGACCAGCCAGACGAAGCTGCGGCCGTCCCGGTGCTCCAGCCGGTCCACGGCGACCCTGGGGTCGGCGACGGTCACCGGGCGGCGGACGCCCGCGTGGGCGGCCAGCGCGTCGTAGAGGACGCTGGTGTCCTCCGGATTGACCCGGGGGGTGGCCGCCGCCATCTGCTCGATCGGGTAGGTGCAGAGCACCACGGCTCCCGCGCCGACCCGGCGCAGCAGCAGCGCGGGGCGGCCGCGCCCGTCGGAGGCCAGCACCTCCGCCCCGGTGGGGACCACCGGGAGGAACACCCGGCTGTCGGGTCCGCCCGCAGCGCGGAAGTTGAGCCGGGCGCCCTCGGCCAGGGTGCCGAAGGGCCGGTGCAGGGTGAACCGGATCTCGTCGTCCTCCACCGGGTTCACCAGGCCGTACTCCAGCTGGTGCTCGACGCCGAAGAGCCGGTCCAGGTGGGCGTACCAGGGGCCGCGCTGCTCGTCGTGGCTGCCGGGGGAGTAGGAGACGTAGACGGTGGCGCCGTCCCGGGCCCGCTGCTCCAGTTCGTACCAGGTGGGGGCGAGCAGCTGTTTGGTGGAGGGGACCAGGTAGAGCCGGGCGGTGCCGGGCAGGCCGTCGCTCTCCCGGGTGAGCGCCGGGGGTGCGTCGGCGAGCCGGGCGGCGACCCAGGACTGGCGGAGGATCTGCTGCGCCGAGGCGCGGTCCTCGGCGCGGGTGAAGGGGTAGAGGGTGTCCAGGTAGGAGGTGACCACCAGGGCGGTGTCGGAGTCGGCGCGCCGGCAGCGGCCGAAGTCGACCCGCTCCAGCAGCGCGGCGAACTCCTTCATCTCCACCAGCTGCGGCTTGGGCGCACCATGACGGTCGGTCAGGCCGAAGTGCATCTCGAAGGCATGGTGCCGGTACGGGGGCTGCTCGGCCAGGTCGTCGTAGTCGGTGTTGTTCCAGGCGATCCAGCCGGTGGCCCCGGCCAGCAGCGAGTTGTGCATGGCCTGGCGGTAGTAGTGGGCGGCGTTGGCGCCGGAGACGAAGTCCGAGCTGACGCCGAACTCCTCCAGCAGCACCGGGCGGCCGAAGGTGCCGGCCAGCTCGCAGACCCAGGCGGCGGCGTGGTGCTGGCGGACCGGGTCGTCCTCCATCCGGTAGACGTGCGGGCCGAGGAAGTCGCAGATCTCGGCGCTGTGCCGGACCCGGAAGCCGTTGTCGTGGCCCGAGGTCTCCAGGCCCCAGGCGCCGTCGCCCAGCGAGACCGGCTGGGTGCCGCCGGCCGCGCGCACCGCGTCCACCATGATCTGCGCCCAGGCCGAGACGGCCTCGGCGGTCGCGGTGGCGCGGTCGCCGTAGATCGGCATCTCGTTGGAGACCAGCCAGCCGAGCACCGCCGGGTGGTCCTTGAAGCGGCGCACCATCTCCTTGGCGAACCAGGCCTGCCGGCCCACCATCCAGACGTCCTGGTAGAGGTCGCGTCCGCCGCGCCAGACGGGGTCCCAGTTCTCGCCGGACATGTGGCCGACCACGAAGGTGGGCACGGTGCCCATGCCCAGGGCCCGGTGGCGGTCCAGGAAGTCGGCGAAGCGGTCGCAGAGCCGCTCGTCGACGCTGTCGGGGGTGGGCATGAAGTCGGGCCAGTAGAAGAACGAGCGGGTCATGGTGAGGCCGTGGTCCCGCAGGGTGCGCAGCTCCTGGTCCACCACCTCGCCGTCGTAGCCGGTGCCGGCGGAGGCCGTGCCGCCGGAGCCCGTGCCGCCGTAGCCGGTGCCGGCGGAACCGTCCCGCCACATCAGCGGGCCGCCGGTGCGGGACCAGTAGTTGACGCCGAACCAGGTGACCGGCGGTCCGTCCGGCTGTCCGTCGGAGGTGAGGCGGGCAGAGTTCCGGTGCATGCGGGAATCCCCTCGGGGCAAGGGCGACAAATGGAAGTGCCGGACCCGGTGCGGACGGGCGGTCCCGGTGGGGACAGGGAAGCACTGCACCGGTTTAGCGACAACCCCCGGAGCAGTATTCGACAGTGTTTCGACGAAGATTCCCTAAACCGGTTCAGTCTTGATCTTCGCCGGCCGGCGCCGCGGTGCTGCCGCGCAGGGTCAGCACCGGGTCGGGATCGCGCAGGTCACCGCAGTCGGCGCCGCCGGCGGCCTGCCGCAGCACCCGGGCGGCGTGCGCGCCGTGCTCGGCGATGTCCCGGCTGAGTGCGGTGAGCGACGGGTGCACCAGCTCGCACAGCGCGGAGTCGTCCCAGGCCAGCATGGAGACGTCGGCGGGAACCCGCAGGCCCAGGCCCTGCGCGGCGGACAGCCCGGACACCGCCATCACATCGTTGTCGTAGACCAGCGCGGTCGGCCGGCGCGGGCCCAGCAGCAGCTCGCGGGTGGCGGCAGCGCCCTGCTCGCCGCTGTAGTCGGAGGCCACCGTGCGGTACTCCACCCCCAGCTCCCAGGCGCAGGCGGCGAAGGCCTCGGTGCGGATCCGGGTGTGCAGCAGCTGCTCAGGGCCGGCCACCCGGGCGATCCGCCGGTGGCCCAGGCCGACCAGATGGCTCAGCGCGGTGCGGGCCGCGGCGGCGTCGTCGGTCCACACCGCGGGCAGGCTGCCGGCCGCCTGGGGCATGCCGATGGCCACCGTCGGCATGCCCAGCTGCTCCAGCACCGGCACCCTGGCGTCGTCCACCCGCAGGTCCACCAGGAACACCCCGTCCACCCGGCGCCGTCCCCACCAGGAGCGATAGGTGGCGATCTCGGCCAGCTGGTCGTCGGCCACGGTGAACAGCAGCGGGGTGCCGGTGGCCGACAGCTCGGCCTGGATGCCGGAGATCAGCTGCATGAAGTAGGGCTCCAGGCCCAGCGTGCGGGCCGGCCGGTCGACCACCAGGCCGAAGGCGTTGGCCCGGCCGTCGGACAGGGCCACCGCGGCGCTGTTGGGCTGCCAGCCCAGCTCCTCGGCGATGGCCAGGATCCGCCTGCGGGTCGGCTCGGAGACCCCGGGCCGACCGTTCAGCGCGAAGGACACCGCGCCCTTGGTGACCCCGGCCCGCCGGGCGATGTCCTGCATGGTGGGACGCTTCACCGTGCTCCTCCGTTGAGCTGTGACTATGCCGGGTTATCGCAAAACCGGTTCAGCAGTATCAGCACCCGGCTTTCTGCAAATCAATACCGGGGCATTGACAACGCGCTGAGGGCGACCCTACTTTTTCGGCACATCAGACTTTACCGGTGTCGCCGGTGTGCGGACCGCCGCCGATCCCCCCTGACCCACCCGCTCATTCGGACCCAAGGGGACACACCCATGCCCAGAACCCTCGACCGCCCCCGGCTGCTCGCCGCCTGCAGCGCCCTCGCCCTCTCCGTCACCCTCGCCGCCTGCGGCGGCAGCAGCGGGCACAAGGGCCCGTCGGCCTCGGTGCAGCACGGAGTGCTCACCGTCTCGACCGGCTCCGGCCAGAGCTACACGGCCAACTTCAACCCGTTCTCGCCCAACGCCCTGCAGGCCACCGACGGGATGGTCTACGAGCCGCTGTTCTTCTACAACACCTCCAAGTCCGGCGACATCCAGCCCTGGCTGGGCACCTCCTACAGCTGGGCCGACGGCGGGAAGACCCTGCACATCAAGGTCCGCTCCGGGGTCACCTGGAGCGACGGGAAGCCGTTCACCAACGCCGACGTCGCCTTCAGCTTCGCCAACGCCATGCACGCCAGCACCCTGAACGCCTACGGCCTGCCGCTGGCGAACGTCACCACCGACGGCACCGACGGGGTGACCCTGACGTTCACCCAGTCCGCCTACACCAAGGCGTACTTCATCCTCGGCAAGACCCTGATGCTGCCGCAGCACATCTGGGGCTCCATCCCGGACGCGCAGAAGACCACCGTGCTCAACAGCAAGCCGGTCGGCACCGGCGCCTGGACGGTGAAGTCGGTGGCGTCCACCCTGGTCACCCTGACCGCCCGGAAGGACTACTACCTCACCGGCTACCCCAAGTTCTCGACCCTGCGCTACGTCGGCTACAACGGCAACAACAGCGCCGACGCCGCCATCGAGTCGGGCGCGCTGGACTGGGCCGGCGGCTTCATCCCGGACATCAAGAAGAACTACCTGGCCAAGGACCCCAAGTTCACCCTGGTCAACAATCCGCTGGCGGTGACCGCCTTCATCCCCAACGCGCTGCAGGGCCCCACCGCGGACCCCAACGTCCGCAAGGCCATCAGCGCCGGAGTCGACCGCGCGTTCATGAGCCAGTCCGTCTACGACGGCCAGGCCGCCGCGACCAACCCGGCCGCCCTGCTCACCCCCAACTTCTCCTCGGTGCTGGACCCCTCGCTGCCGACCGCCTTCGAGACCGGCCAGGACAAGGTGGACGGCTATCTGACCGCCTCCGGCTACACCAAGGGCTCCGACGGCTACTACGCCAAGAACGGCAAGAGGCTCACCGTCACGGTGAAGATGGTGTCCGGCTGGACCGACTACCTGAGCCTGGGTCAACTCGCCCAGCAGGAGCTGAAGAAGGTCGGCATCGACCTGCAGATCGACTCCGAGGCCTACAACACCTGGGCCGCCGACCAGGCGTCCGGCAACTTCCAGATGCTGCTCAGCAGCTTCGGCTTCACCCCGGACCCGCGCGCCTACTACGACCAGATCGTCGACAGCCGGCTGGCCAAGCCGCTCGGCCAGCAGACCACCGGCGGCAACTACGGCCGCTACAAGAACGCCGCCATCGACGACGCGCTGGACCACCTGGCCGAGACCACCGACGTCAACGCCCAGAAGCCCTACTTCTACGCGATTGAGCAGCAGTTCGTGAAGGACATGCCGGTGATCCCGCTGATGGACGCCCAGAACGAGCAGGAGTTCAACGGCAACAACGTCACCGGCTTCCCCACCGCCGCCGACTCCTACGCGGCCGCCTCGGTCTGGCTGTTCCCCGACGCCGCCTGGGTCGCCATGCGCCTCAGCCCGGCCAAGTAGGGAGCGCTCCCAGCATGCGCTACCTGCTCAGGAAGCTCGGCTTCTACGCCATCGCGGCCTGGTTGGCCGTCACCCTCAACTTCGCCCTGCCGCGGCTGATCCCCGGCGACCCGGTGGAGATCATCCTGTCCCGGATGCAGCAACAGGGCCCGGTCCCCGCGGGCGAGCACGACGCGGTGGCCAGGATGCTCGGGCTGGGCCACGGCAACATCCTGGCCCAGTACTGGGACTACCTGACCTCCGTCGCCCAGCTGCACTTCGGGCTGTCGATCAGCTACTTCCCCACCCCGGTGACCACGGTGCTGCGCAGCTGCGTGCTGTGGACCCTGCTGCTGGTCGGCCTGGCCACACTGATCAGCGTGGTGCTGGGGATCGCGCTGGGCACCCTGGCCGGCTGGAAGCGCGGCACCTGGCTGGACAACCTGGTCCCGGTCACCACCTTCCTCACCGCCATCCCCTACTTCTGGCTGGCGCTGCTGCTGCTCTACCTGCTCACCCAGGTGACCCAGGTGTTCCCGCAGAGCGGCGGCTACAGCCCGGACACCTTCATCGGCTGGAACGGCGCCTTCATCGGCTCGGCCGTCAGCCATGCGCTGCTGCCGGCCATCACCATCGTGCTCAGCTCGGTGGGCGGCTGGCTGCTCGGCATGCGCAACATGATGGTGTCCACCCTCTCCGAGGACTACGTCACCGCCGCCGAGGCCAAGGGGCTGCGCGCCCGCACCGTGATGATCGGGTACGCGGCCCGCAACGCGGTGCTGCCCAGCGTGGCCGGGTTCGCCATCTCGCTGGGGTTCATCGTCAGCGGCTCGCTGGTGATGGAGATCGTCTTCTCCTATCCGGGGATGGGCTTCACCCTGCTCAGCGCCGTGGGCAACAACGACTACCCGCTGATGCAGGCGGTCTTCCTGGTGATCACCATGGCGGTGCTGGCCGCCAACTTCATCGTCGACATGCTCTACGGCTTCGTCGACCCGCGCACGAGGCAGGCCCGATGACGACCACCGCCGCCCTGCTCACCGACCCGGCGGTGCCCACCGCCGCCCCCGGCCCCGGCCGGTTGCGCCGGATGCTGCGCTCCCGCCGACTGGTCACCGGGCTGACCGTGCTGGTGCTGTTCGCGTTGGCCGCGATCATCGGCCCGTTCCTGGTCGGCGACCCCAACGCGGTCAGCACCGACCTCAACCAGGGGCCCTCGGCCGCGCACTGGCTCGGCACCACCCAGCTCGGCCAGGACGTGCTGGCCCAACTGGTCGTCAGCGCCCGCGGGACCCTGTTCATCGGGGTGGCGGCGGCGCTGGTCGCCACCGTGGTCTCGATCGTGATCGGGATCGGCGGGGGATTCCTGGGCGGGCTGGCCGACGAGGCGCTGTCGCTGCTCAGCAATGTCTTCCTGGTGATCCCGGGTCTGCCGCTGGTGATCGTGGTCTCCGCCTACGCCCATGGCGGCGGGATGCCGGCCACGGTGCTGATCATCGCGCTGACCAGCTGGGCCGCCTCGGCCCGGGTGCTGCGGGCGCAGACCCTGTCGCTGCGCAGCCGCGACTACGTGCTGGCCGCCCGGGTCTACGGGGAGCGCCGCTGGCGGATCGTACTGGTGGAGATCCTGCCCAATGAACTGGCCATCATCGTCTCCCAGTTCATCTTCGCGGTGGTGTTCGCCATCCTCACCCAGGCCGGTCTGGCCTTCCTGGGGCTGGAGAACCCGCTCGACCTGACCTGGGGCAACATGCTGTATTTCGCGCAGAACGCGGAGGCGCTGTCCAGCGGCTACTGGTGGTGGTTCGTGCCGCCCGGGGTGTGCATCGCCGCCGTCGGCGCGGCGCTGTCGCTGGTCAACTTCGGCCTGGACGAGCTGCTCAACCCCCGGCTGAGGGTCCATCACGAGCCCAGGCAGAAGAAGGCCCGGCTGCAGAAGAAGGGAGCCGGGGCATGAGCGCCGACGCCGACGTGGTGCTGAGCGTCGAGCACCTCAGTGTGGAGTACGCGGGGGAGCGGCCCACCCGTGCGGTCCGGGACGTCAGCTTCCAGCTGCGGCGCGGTGAGCTGCTGGGCGTGGCCGGTGAGAGCGGCTGCGGCAAGTCCACGCTGGCGTACGCGATCAGCCGGATGCTCAAGCCGCCGGCCCGGCTCACCGGCGGCCGGGTGCTGCACCGCTCCCGGGACGGGGTGGAGACCGATCTGCTGGCGCTGGAGGGGGAGCAGCTCCGGGCGTTCCGCTGGAGCAGGCAGTCCATGGTGTTCCAGAGTGCGATGAACGCGCTCAATCCGGTCACCACCGTCGGCCGCCAGTTCGACGACATCTTCCGGGCGCACCGGACCGGCTGGACCGCCGAGCGCCGCCGCCGGCGGGCCGGGGAGCTGTTGGAACTGGTCGGCATCGACCCGGCCCGGATCCGCAGCTTCCCGCACGAACTCTCCGGGGGCATGCGCCAGCGCGTGGTCATCGCCATGGCGCTGGCCCTGGAACCGGAGATCGTCATCATGGACGAGCCGACCACGGCCCTGGACGTGGTGGTCCAGCGGGAGATCCTGGACGAGGTTGAGCGGCTGCGCGAGCAGCTCGGCTTCAGCGTCGTCTTCATCACCCACGACCTCGGCCTGCTGCTGGAGATCAGCGACCGGCTCGCGGTGATGTACGCGGGGGAGTTCGTCGAGTACGCCCCGGCCGAGGGCCTGGCGGGCTCGGCGGCGCACCCCTACACCCAGGGCCTGCTGCGCTCCTTCCCGGACCTGGCGGGCGTCCGCCGGGAGTTGCGCGGGATCCCCGGAACCCCGCCCGACCTGCGCGAACAGCTGCCCGGCTGTCCCTTCGCGGCCCGCTGCGACCAGGTCTTCGACCCCTGCGCCGGGCAGCACCCGGCCCTGCTCGACCTCGACCGCGGCACCGGCTGGAGCGCCGCCTGCCACCTCCACGGACTCCAGGGAGCCACTCCATGACAGACGCCCGGTCGAGTGCTCCGGCGGTGGACCCGTCCCCGGCCCCGGTGCTGGAGGTCAGCGACCTCACCGTGGACTACCCGCAGCGCGGCGGCAGGCCGCTGCGCGCCGTCGACCACCTGTCCTTCGGGCTGCGCGCGGGGCAGACCCTCGCCCTGGTGGGGGAGAGCGGCAGCGGCAAGTCCACCGTGGTCCGGGCCCTGGCCCGGCTGCAGCGCCCCAGCTCGGGGACGGTGCAGCTGGGCGGGCGGCCCAGGACCGGGGCGGCCGCCTACCGCCGCGAGGTGCAGATGGTCTTCCAGGACCCCTTCGCCTCGCTCAACCCGGCGCACACCGTGGACCACCATCTGCGCCGGCCGCTGATCGCCACCGGCCGTGCCCGGCGCGGTGCCCCGGCGGACGCGGCGGTGCGGGAGCTGCTGGAGTCGGTCAACCTCACCCCGGCCGCGGACATGGCCGCCAAGCGTCCGCACGAGCTGTCCGGCGGCCAGCGCCAGCGGGTGGCCATCGCCCGCGCGCTCGCGCCCGAGCCGCGGATCCTGCTGGCCGACGAGCCGGTGTCGATGCTGGACGTCTCGATCCGGCTGGAGATCCTCAACCTGTTGGACCAGCTGAAGCGGCGGCACGGCCTCGCGCTGCTCTACGTCACCCACGACCTGGCCACCGCACGGCACTTCTCCTCGGAGGTGATGGTGATGTACCGGGGCACGGTGGTCGAGCGCGGGCCCAGCGACGCGGTGATCCTCAACCCGGCCCACCCCTACACCAGGCTGCTGGCGGAGTCCGCGCCCAGCACCGGCGCCTCCCGGGAGCAGGCCAGGGCCGCGCGCCGGGAGCGGCTGGACCAGCGCGCCCGTCGCACGGCAGAGCAGCGCGAGACCACCGCTGAGGGCGGCTGTCCGTTCCGCGGCCGCTGCCCCTCGGTGATGGACATCTGCGCGCAGCGGCCTCCGGTCGCCGCAGTCGGTGCGGGGCACCAGGCGCTGTGCTGGCTGCACAGGGAAGGTCCGGAGCATTGACCTGAGGCCAGGTCAGACCTACGGTCCTTGTTGGTTCTTGATTGTCCGTGGGTTGATATGGCGAGATATGTTCTCTGATGGAGGATTCTATGGACCTCAGCCGTCGGCGCTTCACCGTACTCAGTGGCGGCGCGGTCGCCGGCCTGGCCATCGGAACGAACCTCTCCCTGGACACCGGGCCGGCTCAGGCCGCCGCGGCCGGACCGGTCGCGGACGGCGTCGCCCGCACCGTCGGCTTCGACCGGTACTCCCTGCTCGTCGACGGCGAACGGGTGCCGATCTGGTCCGGTGAGATCCACCCGTTCCGGCTGCCAAGCCCGCAGTTGTGGCCGGACGTGCTGCAGAAGCTCAGAGCGAGCGGCTTCAACGCCGTCAGCGTCTACGTCGCCTGGAACTACCACTCCCCGGCCCCCGGGGTGTACGACTTCACCGGCGTGCGCGACCTCGGGGCCTTCCTGGACGACGCGGCCCGGGCCGGGCTCTATGTGATCGTCCGTCCCGGCCCCTACATCAACGCCGAGGTCGACGCGGGCGGCTACCCGGGCTGGCTGCAGGCCACCGCCGGCACCGCGCGTACCGACAACGCGACCTACCTGGCCCATGTGGACGAGTACCTGAGCGCGGTCGACGCGGTGGTCGCGCCGCGCCAGTACTCCACCGGCGGCGGCACGGTGCTGCTCTACCAGCTGGAGAACGAGTACGCCTCCTACATCTCCGGGAGCACCGGCAAGAACTACCTGGCGCACCTCTACGCCAAGGTCCGCGCCGACGGCATCACCGTGCCGCTGTTCCACAACGACAAGGGCCGCAACGGATACTGGACCCCGGGGTCCTTCCCCACCAGCGGCCCCGACGGCACCGAGACCGGCCGCTACCTCTACGCCTTCGACGGCTACCCCTCGCCCTCGTCCACCCCGCCCGACTGGGGCTACTTCGGCGCCGGCGGCAGCAAGGGCGGCTCCACCGCCAGCCCGGACACCCCTGGTTTCATGGCCGAGTTCGGCGGCGGCTGGTTCGACTGCTGGGGCGGCGCCGAGTTCGCCGGGCAGGGCTACGCGGCTGCCAGGGCGACCCGCGACGCCGGCTACGAGCGGCGCTTCTACCTCACCAACCTCGCCAACGGCATCAAGATCCACAATGTCTACATGGCCTTCGGCGGCACCTCCTGGGGCTGGCTGCCGGCCCCGGTCGTCTACACCTCCTACGACTACGGCGCGGCCATCGACGAGGCCCGCAACCCGACCGCCAAGACCACCCCGATGAAGCAGATCGGCAGCCTGCTCACCGCCGTCCCCGACCTCGCCAAGCTGGACCGGGCCGCCGACACCGCCGCGGCCGACCCCGCCCTGACGGTGTATCACCTCAGCAACCCGGACACCGCCGCGCACGTCTACGTGGTCCGCAACGACCACACCGCCGACATCAGCACCACCCTGGACCTGGCCGTCGCCGAGGGCACACTCACCGTGCCGCTCCAGGTCAGCGCCAAGGACGCCCGACTGTTCGGCACCGGGATCGCCCTGGGCTCACGGCAATTGCACCACACCACGGCGCAACCCATGCTGCAGGGCCGTATCGGCCGCCAGGACGTCGGCCTGCTGGTTGGCCGACCGGGCGCACCGGTCCAACTCGCTCTGTCTTGCGCCGAACAGCCCGCGGTCGCCCTGATCGAGGGTGCCGCGGACTGGAGTTACGACCCCGCCGGCGCGCTGCTCACCGTCACCGCCACGCTCTCCGGCCTGACCCGACTGAGCGTCAGCGGCGGCGGCAACCCGGTGCCGCTGCTCCTGCTGCTCGCCGACGACGACGCCTGCGCCACGCTGTGGCCGACCCGTACCGCCACCGGCACCGCGCTGGTCCGAGGTCCGGCGCTGCTGCGCACCGCGCACGCCGAGGGTCAGGTGCTGCACCTGACCGGCGACACCACGGCCCCCAGCGACCTGGAGGTCTGGGCACCCCGGGGGGTCGAGCGGGTCACCTGGAACGGGGAGACCGTGCCGACCAGGGCCACCCGTTCCGGCAGCCTGGCCGCGCGGCGGAGCCTGGCCGGCCCGCCGGCGATCACCCTGCCCGCGCTGACCGGCTGGCGCAGCGCCGCGGGCGACCCGGAGTCGGCGCCCGGCTACCCCGACTCGACCTGGACCGTCGCCGACCGGACCACCAGTTTCAGCTCCACCCCGGTGCCGGCCGGTGGCCCGGTGCTGTTCGCCGACGACTACGGCTTCCACTACGGGGACGTCTGGTACCGCGCCTCCTGGACCGGGGCGAGCGACGCCTCTTCTCTCCAACTCTCGTACCAGACCGGCACCCAGGGCCTGCTGATGGCCTGGCTGGACGGCGTCCCGCTGGGCGGCCACCGGATGCCGGTGCCGACCCTGGCCCAGGCCACCACGCAGACCTGGACCGCCACCGCCACGCTGCCGCTCCCAGCGGCGCAGCAGGGGGACGGCGACCATGTGCTGTCCGTGCTGGTCCGTCCGATGGCCCGCTCCGAGGACGGCGGGGCCAATGACGCGCAGAAGTCCGCCCGGGGACTGGTCTCGGCGGCCTTCACCCTGAACAGCGGGAGCGCTCCCGCTCCGGTGTGGCGGCTCCAGGGCGCGGACACCGTAGCGGTGACGGCGGCCGACCCGGTGCGCGGACCGCTCAACAGCGGTGGCCTGGACGGTGAGCGCAATGGCTGGCACCTGCCGCGCTTCGACGACCGCCGCTGGAGCCCGGCGGTGTTCCCGGCGACCGCGTCCGGACAGGGCGTCACCTGGTACCGCACCGGCTTCCGGCTGCGCATCCCGGAAGGGCTCGACGCCTCGGTGGGGCTCACCCTGACCGACGACCCGACCCGTGCCTACCGGGTCCAACTGTTCCTCAACGGCTGGAACCTGGGCCAGTACATCAACGACGTCGGCCCGCAGCACACCTTTGTGCTGCCGACCGGCATCCTGGACCCGCACGGCGACAACACCCTGGCCCTGGCCGTCCTCGCTGACGGCACCACCCCGTCCGGCCCCGGCACCGTGGCCCTCAGCCTGCTCGGATCGGTGGACGGGGGAACGGGCGGCACCGGCAGGTCGGGTGACTGACCGTCAATGACGGTTTGCTGAACCCTGCATGAACGACCGGCCCCGAGCGGGGAAGATCGCTCGGGGCCGGTCCGCGTCCGCGGTCGTCGGGTCTGGTGCGGCCCCTCAACCCTCCAGGCGGACGACGCGGACGGATCCAGGGGGCAGCGGAAGGCAGCCCGAGGCGCGTTCCCCGGTGAGCAGTTCGGTGCCGGGGGCGGGCAGGGTGACCTTGGCCTCGGCCGCGGTGTGGTTGATCGCGAAGAGGTAGTCCCGCTCCGCGCCGCTGCGGCGGACCACCTCGACGTCGTGCGGCAGCTCACTGCGGTCGGGCAGTCGGGCGTCCTGGCCGGCCAGCGCGAGGACCGGGGCCAGCTGGGCGGGGGAGAGCCGGGTGGAGACGTACCAGGCGTGGCCGGCGCCCAGCGAGTGCCGCGTGATCGCCGGACCGCCCGCGGCCGGGCCGTCGGTGTAGCGCCACACCGTCTCGGCGCCGCGCGGCACCACCGTCTCGGTCCAGACGTCGCCGCTGAGCGGGGCGAGCGGGGCGCCGTCCGCCCCGGTGCCGGTCCCGACGCCGTCGAGCGCCACCTCCTGGCCGGCCCGCAGCGGCAGGAACTCCTCCACGGTCAGCCCGAGGACGTCGCGCAGCGCACCCGGGTAGGGGCCGGGGTGCACGGTGTCGGTGCCGTCGACGATGCCGGAGAAGTAGGAGACGACCAGGACGCCGCCCTGCTCGACATAGCGCCGCAGGTTCTCGGCCGCCGCCGTCTCGGTGAGGTAGAGGGCGGGGACGACCACCAGCGGATAGTCCGTCAGGTCGGCCTCGGGGTGGGCGAAGTCCACGGTGAGGTGCTGGTCGTAGAGGGCCTCGTACCAGCTGTCGGCGCGCTCCTCGGCGCTGTGGTCCTCGGTGGGACGCCACTCCAGGTCCTGGGCCCACCAGGACTGCCAGTCCCACAGCACGGCGACGTCGGCACGCACCCGGGTGCCGCGGATCTCGGCCAGCCGGCCCAGGTCGGAGCCGAGCTGGACCACCTCGCGCCAGATCCGGCTGTCGGTCCCGGCCTGCGGCAGCATGGTCGAGTGGTACTTCTCGGCGCCGTAGCGGGAGGCCCGCCACTGGAAGAACATCGCCCCCTCGGAGCCGCGGGCGACATGGGCCAGGCTGTTGCGGCCCAGCTCGCCGGGGCCCTTGGCGAGGTTGCGGGGCTGCCAGTTGACCGCCCCGGTGGAGTGCTCCAGCAGCAGCCAGGGGGCGCCGGAGGCGACCGAGCGGGTGATGTCCGCCGACATGGCCAGGTTGACGTGGGTGCGCTCGGCCTCGGCGACCAGGTAGTGGTCGTTGGAGACCAGGTCCACCTCGCGGCCCCAGGCCCAGTAGTCGACATTGCGGCCCTGGCTGAGCGCGGTCATGAAGTTGGTGGTGACCGGGGTGTCCGGGGCCAGCCGGTGCAGGATGTCACGCTCGGCGCTGAAGTTGGCGAGCATGGCGTCGCTGGTGAAGCGCCTGAAGTCGAGCTGGTGGCCCGGGTTGCCGGCGGTGGGGGTGCGCCGCGGCGGCTCGATCTGCGACCAGGAGGTGTAGGTCTGGCCCCAGAACAGGGTGCCCCAGGCCTCGTTGAGCCGCTCCAGGGTCTGGTAGCGCTGCTGCAGCCAGCGGCGGAAGTCCGCGGCCGACTGCTCGCAGTAGCAGGCCGCGACCGGTGCGCCGTACTCGTTGTGGACGTGCCACAGGGCCAGCGCCGGGTGGTCGGCGTAGCGCTCGGCCAGGGCGGTGGTGATGCCCGCGGCGGCCTGGCGGTAGGCGGGGGAGCTGTGGCAGATCGCACCGCGTCCGCCGAAGGCCAGCCGCTGGCCGTCCTTGGTGACCGGCAGCGCCTCGGGGTGGCGCTGGTAGAACCAGGCCGGCGGGACGACGGTGGGGGTGCCCAGGGCCACGGCTATCCCGTTGTCGTGCAGCATCGCCAGCAGCCGGTCCAGCCAGTCGAAGGTGAAGACGCCGGGGGACGGCTCCAGCAGGGCCCAGGAGAAGACGCCGACGCTCACGGCGTTCACCCCGGCCTCCCGCATCAGGGCCATGTCCTCGGCCCAGACCTCCTCCGGCCACTGCTCGGGGTTGTAGTCACCGCCGAACGCGAGGCCGCGCCCCAGGAGTCGCGTGGGGAGCCGAGTGGGTTTCGGGGGCATGACGGACTCCTGCGGAAGCGAGAGGGCTGGGAACGTGCACACGTTAACCGACGCGTACCGCCCTTTGGCAAGTGGTGCGTCATGTTGGATTTTGTTGATCACTCGACACTTCTGAGCTGCTGACTGCCGGAAAGTCGGGATTTGCAGGCCCTTGGATAACCGGATTGCAACAACTCTTGACAAGTGTCGTGTTGGTTTCCGTACTGTGAACGCTCACAGTGACTGAAGACGACAGTCCGCATGGTGCGGACGTCCTCGTCCGTTGGAGTGTCCATGCTTTCGATGCACCGTCGCATCGCCCTCGGCCTGACGGCCGCCGGTGTCGCCACCGCTCTTCTCGCCGGCTGCAGCAGCAGCGGCTCCACTTCCTCCGCCGGTGCGAGCACCCAGGCCACGGCCTCTGGTCCGGTCAAGCTCACCTACTGGGCCTGGGCCCCCGGTCTCGACCAGGTCGTGGCGATCTGGAACAAGTCCCACCCGAATATCCAGGTCACCGTGGAGAAGCAGGCCTCCGGCGACGACCTGCTCACCAAGGTGATCACCGCGGCGAAGGCCGGCGGCGCCCCCGACCTGGTGCAGGCCGAGTACCAGGCGCTGCCCACGCTGGTCAGCAACAACGTCCTCGCCGACATCTCCAAGCAGGACGGCTCCGCGTCCGGCAAGTTCGCGGCGGGCATCTGGAAGCAGGTGACCCTCGGCTCCAACGCCGTCTACGCGATACCGCAGGACAGCGGTCCGCTGATGTTCTTCTACCGCAAGGACCTCTTCGCCAAGTACGGGCTGACCGTCCCCACCACCTGGGACCAGTTCGCCGCGGACGCGGCCAAGCTGCACGCGGCGGACCCGAAGAAGTCCCTCACCACCTTCTCCAGCAACGACGCGGGCCTGTTCGCCGGCCTGGCCCAGCAGGCCGGCGCCTCCTGGTGGACCACCAGCGGCGACACCTGGAAGGTCGCCATCAACGACGCGGCCACCCAGAAGGTGGCCAGCTTCTGGGGCAACCTGGTCAAGAACGGCACCATCGACAACCAGCCGATGTACACCCCGGCCTGGAGCAAGGCCCTCGCCGACGGCTCCCAGCTCGCCTGGGTCAGCGCGGTCTGGGCGCCCGGTGTGCTCAGCAGCAGCGCCCCCGCCACCAAGGGCAAGTGGGCCATGGCCCCGCTGCCGCAGTGGAGCGCGGGCGAGAACGTCACCGGCAGCTGGGGCGGCTCGTCCACGGCCGTGACCAACAACTCCAAGCACCAGGACGCGGCGGCCCAGTTCGCGCTGTGGCTGAACACCGACCCGACCGCCGTCGCCGCGCTGGTCAAGGACTCCTACGTGTACCCGGCCGCCAGCGACGCCCAGACCGGCGGCGCCCTGGCCACCGCGCCCGACTTCTTCAGCAACCAGCCCGACTTCTACACCAGCGCCGCCAAGATCGCCGCGACCACGGCCCCCGCCGCCTGGGGACCCAACGTCAACGTCGCCTACAGCGCCTTCAAGGACGCCTTCGGCAAGGCCGCGCAGAACAAGAGCGACTTCGTGGCCGCGCTGAACACCATGAACCAGGCCACCCTGGCCGATATGCAGAAGCAGGGCTTCAAGGTCGCCGGCTGACGCCACCACCGCAGCACCGCTGAGACTCCCCCGCCCGGGCTGGTGCCTCCACCCGGGCGGGGGCACCCCTCCCAGCCCCAGACCTGCACCGCTTCACCCCACCCCCACTCCCTGCTCCCCAGCCCCCACCCTCAACCCCTGGAACGGAGCCGCGCCCCATGGCCACGGCAGCCCCACCCCCCAGGCGTCGCACGTTCCGACTGGCGCCCTACGGATTCCTCGCCCCGGCGATCGTGCTGTTCTCGCTGATGTTCGCCCTGCCCATCGGCTACGCGGGCTACCTCAGCTTCCGCAAGATCCACATCCAGGGGCTGGGGCTGGGGCCCGGCTCGCGCAGCGAGGGCTGGGCCGGACTGTCCAACTACGCCTCGGCACTCAGCGACCCGGAGCTGCTCAACGGCACCGCCCGGGTGCTGGTCTACGGCGCGATGCTGGTTCCGGTGATGCTCGGCCTGGCGCTGCTGTTCGCCCTGCTGCTGGACGCCGACAAGGTCCGGCTGCGGGCCTTCTCGCGCATCGCGATCTTCCTGCCCTACGCCATCCCCGGCGTGGTGGCCAGCCTGCTCTGGGGCTTCCTCTACCTGCCGACCACCAGCCCGGGCTACTTCCTGCTCGGCAAGCTCGGCATGAGCGGCCCGCAACTGCTCTCCGGCCACGGCATGTACGTCGCGCTGGCGAACATCGCGGTCTGGGGCGGCACCGGCTTCAACATGGTCGTCATCTACACCTCGCTGCGCTCCATCCCCGCAGAGGTGTACGAGGCGGCCCGGCTCGACGGCGCGTCCGAGCTGCAGATCGCACTGCGGATCAAGATCCCGATGGTGCTCCCCTCGCTCGTCCTCACCTTCTTCTTCTCGCTGATCGCCACGCTTCAGGTGTTCAGCGAACCCACCACGCTGGCGCCGCTGACCAACGGCATCTCCTCCACCTGGAGCCCGCTGATGAAGGTCTACCGCGACGCGTTCGTCCGTGGTGACATCTACTCCGCCTCGGCCACCTCGGTGGTCATCGCGGCGGTGACGCTCGTGATCTCCTTCGGATTCCTGAAGCTGGTCGGCAGCCGTGCCTATGGGGAGCAGCAGTGACGATGACCCAGGACGCCACCCGCGTCAGCGTGCCCGTGAGCGGCTCCCCGCTCACCTCCCGGCTCCGCCGCATCGGCTGGGCCCCCACCCTCGGCCTGCTGGCCGGCGCGGTCTACTGCCTGATACCGGTGGTGTGGGTGCTGGTCGCCGCCACCAAGAGCAGCGCGCAGCTGTTCACCAGCTTCACCCTGTTCCCCGGCACCGGCCTGCTCTCCAACCTGCACGACCTCAGCGCCTACCGGAACGGCGAGTTCTGGACCTGGATGCTGAACTCCGCCTTCTACGCCGGGGTCGGTGCGCTGCTCTCCGCCGGGGTCTCCGGGGTCACCGGGTACGCCCTGGCCAAGTACCGCTTCGCCGGGCGCAACGCGATCTTCAACACCCTGCTGGCCGGTGTGCTGATGCCGCCGGTGGTGCTGGCCATCCCGCAGTACCTGCTGATGGCCAAGGCCGGTCTGGCCGACACCTACTGGTCCGTGCTGATCCCGAGCATCCTCAGCCCCTACGGCATCTACCTCGCCAGGATCTACGCCGCCGGCGCGATCCCCGACGAACTGCTGGAGGCGTCCCGGATCGACGGCGCGTCCGAGTGGCGGACCTTCCGCTCGGTGGCGCTGCCGATGATGATGCCGGGGCTGGTCACCGTGTTCCTGTTCCAGTTCGTGGCGATCTGGAACAACTTCCTGCTGCCCTTCATCATGCTGGGCGACGACAGCAAGTTCCCGGTGACGGTGGGCCTGTTCACGCTGCTGAAGCAGGGCGCGGCCGCCCCGGCCCTCTACACCCTGGTGATCACCGGCTCGCTGATCTCGGTGCTGCCGCTGATCGCACTGTTCCTGTCGCTCCAGCGCTATTGGCGCCTCGACCTGCTGTCCGGGGCCGTAAAGTCCTGATCAGGCATCAGCAGCCGGACCCTTGCCGTGCAGAACCCTTCAGAGTCCTTCAGAGCCCTTCAGAACCGTTCAGTACCGTCCTACCGTTCGAGGAAGAACCGTCACCGCAGATGACCGAAGCAACGCCGGCCCGTCGCCGGCCGCCGACCATCCACGACGTCGCCCGTGAGGCGGGGATCTCCCGCGGCACCGTCTCCCGGGTGCTGCAGGGCGGGCACAACGTCAGCCCGGAGGCGCTGAAGGCGGTCAACGCCGCCATCCGCAAGACCGGGTACGTCGTCAACCGCCATGCCCGCAGCCTGGTCACCCAGCGCTCCGACTCGGTCGCCTTCCTGCTGACCGAGCCGCAGACGCGCTTCTTCGAGGACCCGAACTTCAACCAGCTGCTGCGCGGCTGCACCACGGCCCTCGCCAAGCACGACATCCCGCTGCTGCTGATGATCGCGGGCACCGAGGAGGAGCGCCGCCGGATAGGCCGTTACATCACCTCGGGACACGTCGACGGCGTCCTGCTGGTCTCCTCGCACTCCGGCAACCCGATGGTGGAGCTGCTGGACGAGGCCCGGATGCCGGTCGTGGCCTGCGGCAAGCCGCTCGGTCACACCTCGACCACGCCCTATGTCGCCGCGGACGACAACGAGGGCGCCCGGGCGATGGTGCGGTACCTGCTCGGCACCGGCCGCCGCAGGATCGCCACCATCACCGGCCCGCTGGACACCCCCGGCGGGGTCGACCGGCTCAACGGCTACCGGGAGACCCTGGCCGAGGCCGGTCTGCCGCAGGACCCGGCCCTGGTCGCCGAGGGCGACTACAGCCGGGCCGGCGGCGAGGCGGCGATGACCGCGCTGCTGGCCGCCGCCCCGGACCTGGACGCGGTCTTCGTCGCCTCCGACCTGATGGCCGACGGCGCCCTGGCCGCCCTGGAACAGGCCGGCCGCCGGGTGCCGGAGGACGTCGCGGTCGGCGGCTTCGACGACTCCACCATCGCCGCGAACACCCGCCCGGCGCTGACGACGGTCCGTCAGCCCTGGGACCGGATCAGCGCGGAGATGGTCCGGGTGCTGCAGTCCCTGATCGCGGGCGAGCCCCCGGCCTCGGTGATCCTGCCGACGGAGCTGATCGTGCGGGCTTCGGCCTGAGCGGGCAGCACGGGAGGCCGTGTCGCCGGTCGGAGAGACCGACCGGCGACACGGCCTCCCGTGCTGCCGGGGTTCAGCCCTGCTCGCGCTCGGCCACGTCCTTACGGGAGACGGCCAGGTAGACCACGAAGCCCAGGATGACCACGGCCCAGCCGAGGCTGACCGGTCCGGTGCCCCAGGCGAGGCCGCCGCGGGCGTGGGAGACCGCCATCCAGTCGGCGAAGGAGGCGCCGAGCGGGCGGGTGATGATGTAGGCGAACCAGAAGGCGCCGATCGGGTTCATCCCGAAGCGCCAGTGCGCCAGCGCGGGGATCGCGATCAGCACCGCGAAGAGCAAGCCGGAGGCCCAGTAGCCCAGGTGCAGGTTCATCGCGGTCAGGTCGCCCGCCGCGGTGCCCAGCGCGAACGTCGTCAGCACGGTGGCCCAGTAGAAGAGCTCGCGGCTGCGGGTGTGGATGCTGTGGATCGACAGCGTCCCCTCGACCTTGTACCAGGCGACCAGGACCACGGCCAGGACCACGCTGAAGAACGCGGTGGACACCGTGTACGGGATCTTGAACTGGACGTGCAGCACATCGGCGGCCATGGTGCCGAAGACGCTCACCATCACCACCGCGGTCCAGTAGATCCAGGCGGTGTAGCGGGTCGCACGCAGTTGCAGCAGCATCGCGGCGGCGAAGGCGACGAAGCCCAGGCCCACGGCGATCACCGGGTCGATGTGCTGGGCCAGGAAGTCCGATGTGGTCTCGCCCATCCCGGTGGTGAGGACCTTGGTGATCCAGAAGTACAGGGTGACTTCGGGCACCTTGCTCAGGGCGTGCCGCGCGGATGTCGTCGCGCGGTGCCTTGCTGCAATCTGGCCTGTCGACATGGAGGCGGCGACCGTTCTCGAGCAGTACATGGACCGCGCCAGCCTCGCACGAGGCACCTAACACCCGGATAACAGGCCCAACTTGTCAGCGCTCCGGCAACCGGCCGGATGCCGGAGCCGTAACACCGGGTGAACAGTCGCCCCGGCCACTGCCGCCTTCGCCCACGAAGGGTCAGGATCACGCCGAATCCCCGTCCCGCCCACCCCTGAAGGGCTTCCCCATGACTCGTCGCCGTACAGCGACGGCAGCAGCCGTCGGCGTGGCTGCGCTCGCCTGCGTCGCCGCCCTGCCGCAGAGCAGCCTGCACCAGTCCCACCGGCACCTGGCCGGCTACTCCGTCGGCACCCCGGTGGTCGACAAGGTCAAGGGTGGTCCGTGGACCCTCTCCCAGGGGGACCCGGCGTTCGGCAGCACCATCAGCGTCGGCGGGGTGACCTACCCCAATGTGGCCGTCGACCCGGCCGGCACCGGTGCCGTGCCCGCGCAGAGCGGCTCCACCGGCACCCCCGGTCCGCTCACCGGCTACTGCTCCACCGACAACGGCACCAGCTCGGCGACCGGCACGGTGCTGCGCCAGCCCAAGGGCAGCGTGCTGCCGATGCAGCCGTACTACTTCCCGTTCGTCACCAGCGACGACGGCGGCCGCACGCTGACCGGCTACTTCGACTACCGGCCGAAGGACACGGACGAGGCGGTGGTCTCGGCCACCTCGACCGACCACGGCAAGACCTGGAAGTACACCGGCGAGGCGCTGGAGCAGAACGCGGGCCTGTGCGCGACCGGCAACACCGACGACGACGGCCAGGGCCACGCCTTCGTGCTGTCCGTTCCCGGCTACGGCGGCAACGGCCAGGCGGGCAGCGGCAAGCGGGCGCAGGTCCTCTACACGCTGAGCCGTCCCACCGGGGACGCGCTGGGCGTCAACCTGATCGTGCACAAGCTCACGCCCAAGGGCGACGACCCGCTGGCCGGACTGCCGGCGACCGAACCGGTCGGCATGGGCGGCAGCACCACCGCCACCGCGGCGGTCAGCATCCCGGCCGGTCCGACCGGCGCGGGCGTCACCGTGAACGTCGGCTCGACCGCGAACTTCGAGCAGCCGGGCCACTTCAACGTCGACGGCCACATCGTGGACTGCAACGACGCCGCCGCCACGGCCACCGCGCTGACCGGGTGCACCACCCGCGACGCGGCCGGGGTCAGCGTCGCGGCGGGCGACGCGGTCAAGGCGGACGCGGTGATCCCGGCCGGCGCCGACCAGACCTCGGGTCTGATCGCCCCGGACGGCATCATCAGCACCCTGTCGCACTACCAGGGCGCGCCCAGGGGCAGCGTCGCGGTGCTCTACACCGAGAAGATCGTCAACTACTTCACCCCGACCACCACCACGGCGGCCGTGACGCTGCCCGCCGCCACCATTCCGGTCGCGGACACCTCCGCGCTGCAGCCGAGCGGCGGTTCGGTGACCGTGAGCCTGGGCACGGCGGCCGGCATCGTGCAGGTCAGCTGCACCGGCGCGGACGCGACCGATCTGACCGGCTGCACCGGTGGCACCGGTGCGGTGGCCAAGGGCAGCAGCGTCGGCGCCCCCGGCGCGGCCACCGTCCCCTACGCCCAGCTGGCAGCGATCGGCGAGGGCAAGAACAAGCCCAAGTCGCTCTACGGCAACAACGAGGACTACTCGGTGGTCCGCGCCGCCTACACCTACGACGGCGTGCACTTCACCGACCTCGGCCAGGTCTCCGGACTCAACGACCCGACCTCCAGCAGCGACTCGGTGCTGCGCTGGGTCGGCTCGCGCGGCACGGTCATCACCAACCCGGACGGCAGCTACGGCCTGTTCCTGTCCGGTGCCTACGCCTCGGACGGTGACAGCGACGCCTTCAACCAGATCTTCTACTCCTCGTCCGAGGACGGGAAGAACTGGAGCACCCCGCAGAAGCTGATCGGCACCGACTACACCTTCTCCGCCCTGGCGAAGCAGGCGACCAGCGGTGGCGCGCTCGGCCTCTCCGGCTACTACTCGGGCCGGGTCTACGACCCGACCGTGGTGCAGAACGGCAATGGCACGCTGACCATGCTGTTCGCCGGCTACTCCACGCCCAAGCCGCTGCCGAGCACCGGCTCGGTGCAGGGCACCGACCCGAGCAGCCTCTACACCGTCCCGGCGGCCCAGCCCGCCGAGTACCGCACCATCCTCAGCGTGACCCTGCGTCCGGACTGGACCCGCTGACGGGTCCGGCGCGGCCCGCTGCCGCATCCCGTCCTGCCTCCCGTCCGGGCGGCAGGACGGGCGGCAGGACGGGCGGCAGGACGGGACTGCCGATGAACCGGCCCACCGAACCGGCCAGGATCTTCTGCAGCAGGCTGTAGGCGAGGATCGGCAGCAGTACCGCAGGATGGTCCGGTATCCGGGTCGCCGCCAGTACCGCGCTGGCGCTGCTGTTGTTCATGCCCGACGCGTAGGTGAGCGCCACGGCCTCGCCGCGGTCGCAGCGGAGCCGGCCCGCGATCACCCAGCCGCAGAGGAACGACACCGAGCACATCAGCGCCGCGGCGGCGACCACCAGCAGCAGGAAGTCCGGGTCCGGTCTGCGGACCACCTGGCGCAGCGCCCCGCAGGCGTTGGTGTAGCTGAGGGTGACCACCACCGCCAGGTTGACCAGCCGGATCAGCGGCGGGGTCGAGCCCCGACCGGACCGGCCGCCCTTGAGCACTGTGGCCAGCCGTCCGGTCAGCAGCCCCAGCAGGCAGGGCAGCACGACGACCAGGACGGCGAACAGGCTGCCGGCCGTCTTCGCCGCGGCGTGCAGGTCGGCGGCGTAGCCGCCGGTGGTGAGGAATCCGCCCAGGTGCAGACCGAGCGGGATGGTCAGCGGGCTGAGCAGGGTGGAGCCCAGCACCAGGCCCAGGCTGAGCGTGGCGCTGCCCTCGTCGCCCTGGGAGAAGACGGTGGCGCCGGCCGCCACCGGCATCGCCCCGATCAGGGCCAGCCCGGCCAGCAGGCTCTGCGCCTCGCGCGGACTGTGCCACCCCTCCGCGCCGACCGAGGCCACCGCCAGCAGCACGCTGGGCAGCAGCGCGTTGATCGCCACCCCGAGCGCCAGCGGCCCGGGACGGCGCAGCAGCGCGGGCAGCCGCTCGGCCCTGGCCGTCAGCCCGGCGTTGAACACCACCACCGCGAGCAGACCCGCCTGCAGCGGAAGTGCGGTGGTGCCGATCCTTCCGAGCGTGACGGAGCGGACCGCCTCCCCGGGACCGGGCAGGACGGCGGCCAGGACATACGCCCCGACCATGATCCACAGAAGGTTCCGTTGCAGTGCTCCGGCGAGCAGGGTGAGTGCTCCCGTTTCTGGTTCCCTGCGAGATGGCTGCGTACCGGCCATGAGGGTTCCCCCGATCGGCGGCGATCGACCAGGTCAGCGGTCGATCGATGATGCGGACCTGGTAGGACCGCATCACGTCGGCGGGGTCGATGTCACGTCAGATCGGTGTGGATCACCTGATCGAGTGGTTTGGGGGTAGCTTTGTCTACAGGTATGTAGACGATGATGACGGCGAAGACGAAGAGCGATCCAGGAGAAGGCGCATGCGACAGACCCAGCAGGCATGGTCCTGGCTGCAGTCCCGGGAGGGCGGCGAGGTGATGCTGTTCATCGCCCAGGCCGTCGTGCTCTGGTTCTGGGCGGGTTGGCCCTCCTGAGTGCGCCGGTCGGCCTGAGCGCGTCAGTCGGGCTGAGCGCGCCGATCAGGCCGCGGGGAGCAGCAGGCTGACGGCCAGTCCGCCCTCCGGGCGGGCCGTGGCGGTGACCCGGCCGCCGTGGGCGGTGGCGACGGCGCGGACGATGGACAGGCCCAGACCCGCCCCCTCCGGGGCGTCCGGCCCCGGGGCCCGGCCCCGGCCGCCGCCGCGCTGGAAGGGTTCGAAGAGCCGGTCGAGCCGGTCCGCCGGCAGCGCCGGACCGTCGTTGACGACGGTGAGCTCGACCCGGTCGGCCCCGCTCCGTGCGCTGGTGACCCGTAGCAGGCCGCCCTCGCTGCCGTACTTCACCGCGTTCTCCAGCAGGTTCGCCACCGCGATCCCGAGCAGGGCGACACTGCCGTGCAGCGGAGCCGGCCCGAGATCGGACTCCACCCGCAGCCGCCGCTCCCGGCACCGGGCGGCCACCCGGTCCATCGCCTCGGCGGCGATGTCGGCCAGGTCGTCCTCCTCCGGATCGGTGAGCCGCTGCTCCGAGCGGGCCAGCGTGAGCAGGGCGTCGATCAGCTGCTGGGCCCTGACCGTGGAGTCGGCGACGTCGCGCGCCATGCTGCGCCACTGCTCCTGGTCCGGCTCCGGTTTGGCCAGGGTGACCTCGACGGCGGCGCGGGTCAGCGCGAGCGGGGTGCGCAGTTCGTGGCTGGCGTTGGCGACGAAGCGGCGCTGGGCGGCGAAGGCCGCGTCCAGGCGTTCGAGCATCTGGTCGAAGGTGTCGCCGAGCTCCTTGAGCTCGTCCGACGGGCCGGAGAGGTTGAGCCGCTCGTGCAGGGTGGTGCCGCTGGCGCGGCGGGCGGCGGCGGTGATGTCGGCGATGGGACGCAGCAGCCGCCCGGCGACCCACCAGCCGACCAGCGCCGAGACCGCGACCACCAGCACCAGCAGGGCCAGCGCGACCCGGAGCAGGTGCGAGGCGGCGGCGTCGCGGATCTGGTCGCTGAGGCCGACGAAGTGGTCGTGGTCGGGGTCCAGGCTGCTGGGGATCTGGTCGTCGGGCAGCGGCTGGAAGATGAAATGGTAGAAGGCCGTGGTCAGGGCCAGCACCAAGGCGCTGCCGCCGAGGGTGAACAGCGCGGCGTAGGTGAGCGTGAGCCGGGCCCTGATGGTGAGCGGGGGCATCCCCGGCCGTGGCCGCCTCATGCGCTGATCCGGTAGCCCGCGCCGACCACGGTCTCCACCAGCTCGGGGGCACCGAGCTTGCGGCGCAGCCGGTTGACGGTGACCCGGACCGTGTTGGTGAACGGGTCCGCGTGCTCGTCCCAGGCGCGCTCCAGCAGCTGCTCCTGGCTGAGCACGGCGCCGTCGGCGGCCATCAGCAGCTGCAGCACGGCGAACTCCTTGGCGGTGAGCGCGACCGGCTGTCCGGAGCGGTGGACGGTGCGGCGCAGGGTGTCCATGGTCACGTCCCCGCAGCTGAGCACGGCGGCGTGGGAGCGGCCCCGGCGGGCCAGGGCCTGGACGCGCAGGGTCAGTTCGGCGAAGGAGAAGGGCTTGCCGAGGTAGTCGTCGGCGCCCAGGGCCAGGCCGTCGACCCGGTCGTCGGTCCCGGACAGCGCCGTGAGCATCAGCACCATCGGCGCGTCGGCCCGCCCGGTCAGCTCGCGGCAGACCTGGTCGCCGCTGCGTCCGGGCAGGTCCCGGTCCAGCACCATGACGTCGTAGCCGGTGGTGAGGTCGATCTTGGCCAGGGCCTGGTCGCCGTCGTGGCACACGTCCACCGCCATGCCCTGGTCGCGCAGCCCCTCGGCGATGCGCTCGGCCAGCCGCACCTCGTCCTCCACCAGCAGTATCCGCATGGCGCCATTGTCCACTGGCTCCCTGATGGGCTCCTCCGGCCGGCTCCCGGCGAGGTGTGGCCGACCGCTGCGGGGGCAGGAGCCGGGTAGTCTTCGTCCTGTCCGTACACCCCTTGACCTGGAGTCATTCTGAACAGCGCAGTGGCCGAGGGGCTCTCCGTCGCCCTGCTGCTGGGTGTACTGGTCTTCGCGGTGCTACGGCCCAAGGGCTGGCCGGAGGCGGCCGCCGCGGTCCCGGCCGCCGCCGTGGTGGTGCTCCTGGGCGCGGTCTCGCCGGGCGAGGCCTGGGCGCAGACCCGACTGCTGCTACCAGTGGTGGGATTCCTGGCCGCGGTGCTGGTCCTGGCCCGGCTCTGCGCGGACGACGGACTGTTCGCTGCCGCCGGTGAGCTGGTGGCCCGGGCCTGCCGGGGACGCCCGGTGCGGTTGCTGGGCGGCGTGTTCGCGGTGGCCTCGGTCACCACCGCGGTGCTCAGCCTGGACGCCACGGTGGTGCTGCTGACGCCGGTTGTCTTCGCCGCCGCGGCCAGGGCCGGTGCGCGGCCGCGTCCGCACGTCTACGCCACCGCGCACCTGGCCAACAGCGCTTCGCTGCTGCTGCCGGTCTCCAACCTGACCAATCTGCTGGCCTTCACCGCCGCCGGGATCTCGTTCGTCCGCTTCGGTGTGGTGATGGCGCCGGCGTGGGTGCTGACCATCGGCATCGAGTACCTGGTCTTCCGCCGCTTCTTCCGAGCCGACCTGGAGCTGCGGGCGGACCCGCGGGAGGAACCGGAGGAACCCGACCCGGCAGAATCGGCGGACCCGGCCGGACCCACTCCCGTTCCGCTGTTCACCCTGGTGGTGCTGGCCCTCACGCTGGCCGGCTTCGCCGTGGTCTCGCTGGCCGGGGCCAACCCGGCCTGGGCGGCGCTCGGCGGCGTCCTGGTGCTGGGCGTGCGCGCGGTGGCCCGGGCGCGCGACCGGCGCCGCGCCACCACGCTGGCGCTGCTGCGCTCGGCCGATCCGCTGTTCTGCGTCTTCGTGCTGGCGCTCGGGATCGTGGTCGAGGGGGTCATGGTCAACGGGCTGCAGTCGGCGGCGGGCGGGCTGCTGCCGCAGTCCTCGGACCTGCCCGCGCTGCTGGCGGTCGCGGCGGTGGCGGCCGTGCTGGCGAACGCGATCAACAATCTGCCCGCGATCCTGGCGCTGCTGCCGGTGCTCTCCGCGGGCGGCCCTGGACCGGTGCTGGCCGCGCTGATCGGGGTGAACCTGGGGCCCAACCTCAGCTACGCCGGATCGCTGGCCACCCTGCTCTGGCGCCGACTGCTCCGCGACCACGGGACCGACGCGGAGCTGGGCCTGTTCACCCGTCTCGGTCTCTGGACGGTTCCGGCGACGCTGGTCGTGGCCACCACCGCCCTGTGGGCCATGCTGCGGGTGACGAGCTGAGCGCTCGGGTCAGCGCGCCCAGCAGGGGCAGCAGCGCGCCACCGATGACCGCGGCCAGCAGCCACCCGGCGAGCACGTCGGTGGGCCAGTGCACCCCGAGGTAGACCCGGTCGACGCCGACCGCGAGCGCCCACAGCGACGGGAGGACCACGGCCGCCGCCCGGGTGGTACGGCGCTGAGCGTGCGTCAGCAGAGCGGCGGTCAGGCCGATGGCGAGCAGCGCCGAGGTGGTGCTGTGCCCGGACGGGAACGCATGGCCGGAGGCGTAGGCGAGCCAGTCGGCGCGAGGGGGTCGGGGGCGGCCGACGGCCGTGGCCAGTGAGGTGCGCAGCAGTTCCGCCGATGCCAGTGCCGCCACCCCGACCAGCGCACCGCGCCACCACCAGCGCCGGGTGCCGGTGGCGACGGCACCCGCCAGGGCGGCTACGGCGTAGGCGGGCGCCCCGGTGCCGGTGACCGCCAGGTCGATGCCGAAGCGGTCGAGGGCGGGGTCACGGTGCGTCAGCGCCCAGTGGTGCAGCCCGGTGTCGACGCCGAACGGGCGGCCGTCACGGACCATCACCAGGGCGGTCAGGGCCGCGAGGAGGAGCGCCGCGGCGAGCAGGCCGAGGCGGACGGGACGCCGGTGACGCCGTGCGATCACTGTCACACCGTAGCGTCTACCTCCATGTAGACGAGTCATGCGTGGGTTGCATAAGGTATGCCTAAGCTAAGCATGCCGAACAGAAGGATCACTGATGTGGGACGACGCATTCCCGAGTTTCCTCATCGGGCTCAGAGAGGGCCTGGAAGCTGGACTTGTCGTCTCCATCCTGGTGGCCACCCTGGTCCGGAGTGACCAGAAGTCACGGCTTCCGCAGGTGTGGACCGGGGTCCTGGCCGCGATCGGGCTGTCGCTCAGCTTCGGCGCGGTGCTGACCTTCACCGCGCACAGCCTCTCCGCCACCGCGCAGGAGGCCTTCGGCGGCACCCTGAGCGTGATCGCGGTCGCCTTCGTCACCGCGATGGTCTTCTGGATGCGGCGCAACGCCCGCAACCTCGCCGGTGAGTTGAAGGACAAGGTCGGCGCGGCACTGGCGGTCGGCTCCGGCATGCTGGTCGCCACCAGCTTCCTCGCGGTCGGCCGTGAGGGTCTGGAGACGGCGCTGTTCATCTGGACCACCGCGCAGACGGCGGGGGAGTCCACCGGCCCGCTGATCGGCGCGGCCGTCGGGCTGGTGCTCGCGACGGTGCTCTGCTGGGCGCTGTACCGGCGGGTGCTGAAGATCAATCTGACCCGCTTCTTCACCTGGACCGGCGCGGGCCTGATCGTCATCGCGGCGGGGGTGCTCGGCTACGGCATGCGGGACCTCCAGGAGGGCGGCGTCCTTCCCGGCATCCACGCCTTCGCCGTCGACATCAGCAGCAGCATCGACGCCAACTCCTGGTACGCGACGCTGGTGCAGGGCGTGTTCAATCTGACGACCCAGATGACCTGGCTCCAGGTCGTCGCCTACGTCGTCTACCTGGCCGTGGTGATGACGCTGTTCCTGCGCGGCGTCCGCGCACCGAAGCCGGTCCCGGCCGCCGAGCCGACCCCCGAGGGTGCGGCGCAGTCGAAGGATGCGAAGGAGGCGAAGCAGGCGGAGCCGGTTCCGGCCGGGGGAGGGGTCGGGCGCCCGCGCCCCCGCTGGGTGGTCCCGGTCGCGGTGGTCGCCGTTCCGGCGGTCGTCGCCGGCGCGGTGATCGCGGCCGGCAACGGCAAGCCGGCCGCCGCGGCGACCGTCACCGTCTCACCCACCGCCTGCGGCAAGGGTTTCACCACTCCGCAGCCGGGCCAGCAGACCTTCCAGATGCACAACACCGGCAAGGACACCTCCGAGGTGTACCTGATCGACCCCGGCAGCAACGCCGTCTTCGGCGAGGTCGAAGGCCTGGCCCCGGGCACCACCCGCGCCCTCACCGCCACCATAGGCAAGGGCACCTACGCCTGGCGCTGTGTGCCCACCGGCGGCAAGGCCGTCACCTCGGCCAGCGTCACCGTCACCGGGGGAGGGACGGTCAAGGCCGTACTGCCCCTCGCCGCCGCCGATCTGGACGCGCCGCTCGCCGCCTACAAGGCCTACGTCAACGCCGGACTGACCACCCTGGTCACCGAGACCGACAGGCTGCAGGCCGACGTCAAGGGCGGCAACCTGGCCGCGGCCAAGGCCGACTGGCTCACCGCGCACCTGCAGTACGCCTCGCTGGGCGCCGCGTACGGCACCTTCTCCGAGTTCGACGCCAAGATCAACGGTCGTGCGGACGGGCTGCCCGACGGGGTCAACGACCCGGACTTCACCGGCTTCCACCGGCTCGAGTACGGGCTGTGGCACGGCGAGTCCGCGAAGAGCCTGACGTCCGTGGCGGTCCAGCTGTCGGCCGACGTCGCCGGGCTGCGCAAGGCGTTCCCGAGCCAGGACTTCGACCCGACCGACCTGCCGCTGCGCACCCACGAGATCCTGGAGAACACCCTCCAGTTCGAGCTGACCGGCGACACCGACGAGGGCAGCGGCACCAACCTGGCGACCGCCCAGGCCAACCTGGCCGGCACCAGGGAACTGCTCTCGGTGCTCCGGCCGCTGATCACCGAGCGCAGCCCCGCGCTCATCGGCACCGTCGACGCGGACATCGCGCGGCTCTCCGCACTGCTGGACGCCCAGCACAAGGGCGCCGCCTGGACACCCGTCGAGCAGCTCGACCCGACCGCCCGCGCCGCCGTCAACGGCGCCACCGGGCAGCTGCTGGAAGACCTCGCACCCATCCCCGACCTGCTCGAGATCCGGAAGTCCGCCTGATGACCGACCAGTACCAGCCTTCGACGGGAAGCTGCCCCTTCGGATTCGGGAGCGGAGCCGGGACTGCCGGCGCCGCGACTGCCGGCGCCGTGACTGCCGGCACCTCGCGACGCGCCGTCGTCAAGACGGCGTTGGGTGCGGGCGCGGCGGGTGCCGCGATAGCGACCGGCGCGGTCGCGCTCGGCAGCGGATCCGCCGCGGCCGCCGCCCCCGCGTCGGGCTCCGGCGCCACCTCCGACAGTGGTTCGGTCGCCTTCCACGGCGCCCACCAGGCCGGGATCATCACGCCCACACCGGCGTTCGCCATCTTCCTCTCGATGGACGTGATCGCCACCGACCGCAAGGGTCTGCAGGCCCTGCTGCAGACCCTCACCGAGCGGATCCGCTTCCTCACCTCCGGCGGCACCCCGCCCGATCTGGGTGTCGGCGCGCCGCCGTCCGACAACGGGATCCTCGGCCCGGTCGTCCCCACCGACAGCCTCACCGTGACCGTCGGCGTGGGCGCGTCGCTCTTCGACGGACGCTTCGGGCTGGCCGCGCAGAAGCCCCGCAAGCTCACCCCGATGCGGACCTTCCCCAACGACAACCTGAAGGCGGCGGAGTCGCACGGGGACCTGTCGCTGCAGATCTGCGCCGACCGCCAGGACACGGTGCTGCACGCGATGCGTGACATCGCCAAGCACACCCGCGGGCAGATGCAGGTGAAGTGGCGGATCGACGGCTTCCAGAACACCCCGCGTCCCAGCGGCGCGCAGCGCAACCTGCTGGGCTTCAAGGACGGCATCGCCAACCCGGACGTCACCTCCACCCGGGAGATGGACCGTCTGGTGTGGGTGGACTCGGGCGCCGGCGAGCCGGCCTGGGCGACCGACGGCAGCTACCAGGTGATCCGGATCATCCGGATGCTGGTGGAGTTCTGGGACCGGGTCTCGCTCAACGAGCAGGAGTTGATGTTCGGTCGGCGCAAGGACACCGGCGCCCCGCTGGACGGTGCCAACGAGACGGACATCCCCGACTACGCCAAGGACCCGCAGGGCAACGCGATCCCGCTGGACGCCCACATCCGGATCGCCAACCCGCGTACCGCCAAGACCGACGACTCCCGGATCCTGCGCCGCGGCTACAACTACGACCGCGGCATCGACGCGGTGGGCAACCTGGACATGGGGCTCGCCCCCTGATTGCTTCCTGTGCAAGGTCTTGACCGCTTGCGCCTTCCAATGAAAACTCGTCAGCCGTGGGTCCTTTGGTGACACGTGAGTCAGGTTCACGAGTTGTCGCCGGGTGATGCCATGCGTTCGCCCAGGCCGGGGCTCTCCACCGGCCGTTCGCGTACAGTGCTGCCCCCGCCGTTCCACCCGACGGCGGGGGCTTCTCCGCTCGCAGGCGCACAGAGACGTGCAGCCTTGAAGAGAGGCAGAGCCGTATGCACCCCACCCTCATCAGCAGGACCAGCAGGACCAGTAACAGCAGCCAGACCAGCAGGACCGGCAACAGCAGGCGCCACCGCCGTGCGACGGTCTGTGCCGTCGCGTTGCTCAGCACCCTCGGGCTCGCCGTGGCCGGGGCGCCCACCGCGTCCGCGCGGCCTGCGCCGGTCACCGGGGACGCCCGGGTGGACCGGCTGCTGGCCAGGATGACCCTGGACGAGAAGCTCTCGATGATCGAGGGCCAGGCCGAGGCCGCGTCCACCACCCAGTACCAGGCCGGCTACCTGCCGGGCGTCCCGCGGCTGGGCATCCCCTCGCTGCGGCTGAGCGACGGGCCGCCCGGGGTGATCACCGAGCAGGACTCCACCGGGATGACCGCCACCATGGGCGTCGCCGCCACCTTCAGCCAGAACGACGCCCGGCTGAACGGCGAGGTGATCGGCCGTGACGCCAGGGCCATGGGACAGGACGTGGTGCTGGAGCCGTTCGTCAACCTGGACCGTGACACCTCCTGGTCCCGGGGCTTCAACACCTTCGGCGAGGATCCGCTGCTCACCGGGCAGACCGGTGCCGCCGAGATCACCGGTATCCAGAGCCAGGGCACGATGGCGCAGGTCAAGCACTACATCGCCTACGACGGCGGCAACAACGTCAGCGTGGACCAGCAGACCCTGCACGAGATCTACCTGCAGCCCTTCACCGACGCCGTCAACGCCGGTGTCTCCTCGGTGATGTGCTCCTACAACGTCGTCAACAGCGCCCAGGCGTGCGACAGTTCGGACACGCTGACGACCATCCTGCGTAACGAGCTCGGGTTCAAGGGCTTCGTGACCTCCGACTGGGGCGCCAACCACGGCACCGACTACCTCAACGCCGGTCTGGACATGGAGATGCCCGGCGGCGGGTTCGGCGGGCTGCTGCCGTCCTACTTCACCTCCGCCGCGCTCAAGGCCGCGATCGCCGACGGCTCGGTCCAGGAGTCCCGGGTCGACCAGGCCGTGGGACGCATCCTCTACGAGTACGACCGGTTCGGCCTGCTGGACGGCGCGTCCAAGCACACGGTGACCGCCCAGCCGACCGCGGCCGACGAGAAGGTCGTGCTCAAGACCGGCCAGGACGCCGCCACTCTGCTCAAGAACGACGGCTCCACGCTCCCGCTCGGCGGGAAGTCGCTCTCGTCGCTGGCGCTGATCGGGCCCGGCGCCGGGCAGACCATCGCCACCGACGGCGGCGGTGAGAAGTCCGGCGGCCTGGTCGCCGAGCAGACCGGGACGTACCAGGTGCTGCAGCAGGAGCTGGGCCGCCGGGGCAGCTCCGGAATCAGCTACTCGGTCGGGGACGACATGACGGGCACCGCCGTGCCGGCGTCGGCTCTGTCGCACGACGGACAGTCAGGGCTGCTGCGGGCCGGGGGCGGTGTCGACGCCACGCTGGACTTCACCGGCAGCCACGCCCTGCCTGTCGGTCAGGCCGCCTCCTGGAGCGGAACCCTGACGATCCCTCAGGCCGGGGACTACTGGCTGAACATCCAAGCCCTGGGCGCGACCGCGGGGCTGACCGTGGACGGCAACACCCTGACCACGGTGGGTGGTTCCGGGTTCAGTACCGGGCCGCGGTACGGCGTGGTCCACGCCACCGACGGCAACGGTCCGCTGCCCACCACCGACGGTCTCGCCAACGGGCGCACCCTGGTCCATCTGACCGCCGGGGCGCACACCCTGGCGGTCGCGGCCACCCCGGACGCCTCGGGCCGGCCGGTGCAGGTGCGGCTGGACTGGGTCACCCCGGCGCAGCAGCAGGCGGCTCACGACGCCGCGGTGAACGCCGCGCGCCACGCGGGCACCGCCGTGGTGTTCGCCTGGAGCGACGGGGACCTGTCGAAGCCGCTGCCGGAGGGCCAGGACCAGCTGATCGCCGATGTGGCGGCGGTGAACCCGGACACCGTGGTGGTGCTGAACACCAGTCAGCCCGTCGCCATGCCGTGGCTGGGCAAGGTGAAGTCGGTGCTGGAGATGTGGTACCCGGGCGACAAGGGCGGACAGGCCACCGCCGACGTCCTGCTCGGCAGGGTGAACCCGGGTGGGAGGCTGCCCTTCACCTGGCCGGTCTCGCTCGGCCAGGAGGTGGCGCACCAGGCGGCCCACCCGGAGCGCAGCTCCGCCGGCGTCGGCGGCACCGGAACCTGCGCGCCCTTCGGTGCGACGCTGCTCAACTGCCCGGTGACCAGCTACTCCGAGGGCGTCGACGTCGGCTACCGGTTCTACGCGGCCAACGGGGAGACCCCGCTGTTTCCCTTTGGCTACGGGCTGAGCTACAGCCGGTTCCGGTACGCGGACCTGTCGGCCCGTCGGACCGGGAGCGGCCTGGCGGTCAGCTTCCGGGTCAGCAACACCGGGTCGGCCACCGGGGATGCCGTACCGCAGCTCTACCTGGGCGCACCGCGGAACCCGCCCGCCGGGGTGCAGTTCGCCCCGACCGCGCTGGCCGGCTACGACCGGGTCCGGCTGGCCCCGGGTCAGTCGCGGACGGTCACCATCACCATTCCGACCCGTCAGCTGCAGTACTGGTCCACCGCGGCCGACGGCTGGAGGACCGCCCTCGGTGCCCGGTCGCTGACCCTGGGCACCGACGCCACCAGCCCCGTGCTGTCGCGGACCGTCACCATCGGCGGCTGAGTGGGCGCCGGTCGGGCGTCGCAGGCGTCGCAGGCTTCGCGGGCGTCGCAGCAGGGGACGTGATCGACGGCCGGGGATGATGGGCGCCATGCGCACTGATCCTCTCCGGTCGTCGCGGGCCCGGCTGCTCCGGTGGGCCGCCGGGTATCCGCGTCGGAACCCGGCGGCCTTCGGCTACCTGCTGCTGCTCGCGGTGGACGCGGCGCTGCTGCGCCGGGTCCTGAGCGAGTCGGACGGCGTCCGGCTGCGGCAGTACATCAGCACCAACCTGGACAACATGGGACAGCACCCGTTGCGCAGCCTGTTCGGCAGCCTGCTGGTGGTCGACACCGGCGACGCGCTGAGCTTCTTCCTGGTCGTGGTGGTCGGGCTGGCCGTCTGCCTGGCCGTGCTGGAGCGCAGTGTCGGCACCCGGCGGGCGGTCGCCCTGGTGCTGGTGGCACATGTCGGCGCGACCCTCACCACGACCGCGGTGATCTCCGTCGCGGTGGGCGACGGGGCCTATCCGCAGGCGACCCGGCACGCCCTGGACTACGGCGTGAGCTATGTGTCCATCGCGGCGGTGGCCGCGGTCACCCCGCTGCTGCCACGGCGGCTCCGACCCTGGTGGGCCGGGGCCGCCGTGCTGTATCCGCTGTCCGACGCCGAGTGGTACGGGGCGCTGCCGGACTTCACCACGATCGGGCACTGCACCGCCGCGCTGATCGGCCTGGCCGGTGCCCGGATCGGCGGGGTCGGCCGGGGCCGGCCGACGAGCGCCGCTGCCGATGGCAGCCATCAGCAGCAGCCGCCGGGCGCCCCGCATACCACCCATGCTGTCCGGCGATGACACCGTGCCTTGTCCCTGGTGATGGCCGCTTCATACGCTGCGCTGCATCGCTGACGCTACTGCTTCCCCTTCTGCGAGCCACCCACCGCGGTAGCGAGAGCCACAGCGAACACCCATGGACTGAGCATGAACCAGACTCGAGGGAGAGTCCCCACCATGACCGCAACTCCCGCCCCTTCCCCGCCGTCGGTCACCGCCGCGGCCCGCCGCCTTCGGACTCACGCTTCTCGGATCCGGGGCGCTTCGGCCCTCTTCGCCGCGACGGCGCTGGCGCTCACGGCCGCGGGGTGCAGCAGTTCGGCGACGACCACAGCGAGCAGCGGCTCCTCGGGGGACAGCAGTTCCACAGCCTCGTCCTGCGGCACCGTGCCGGCTGCCTCCTTCAAGGACACCGCCGGCCTGGTCAAGGCGCTGGGGGCGCAGTACGAGGCCGCCTACAGTGGCTACTCGGGCACCGTCCAGGCCAGCAAGTGGGCCACCTGGAAGCCCACCAGGACCAGCGGCTTCACCATCGGCATCTCCGAGTCGCAGCTCAGCAACCCGTACCAGACGCTGATCAACACCTCGCTGCAGCAGTACCTCAAGGCCGACGGGTACAAGGTGATCGACCTGGTCTCCAGCAACGAGGTGACCAGCCAGATCGCCCAGTTCAACCAACTGATAACCGACAAGGTCGATCTGATCATCTATCAGCCGCTGGCCTCGGGCTTCGAGTCGGTGGTCGACAAGGCGGCGGCGGCCGGCATCCCGTCCATCTCGATGCTGAACAACGTGGTGGACGCCAACACCGTCAATGTGGTCCCCAACGCCTTCGCGGCCGGTGAGGCGCAGGCCGCCGCGGTTGCCAAGATCATGGGCGGCAAGGGCGCCATCCTCGGGGTGCACGGCATCAAGGGCGTCCCGATCGACACCGACACCTTCAACGGTGCCAAGGCGGCGCTGAAGCTCTGCTCGGGGATCACCCTGGACGACTCGATCTACACCGACTTCTCGCCCACCACCGCGCAGACCGACGTGCAGCAGTACCTGGCCGCCAACCCGACCAAGACCATCGGCGGCGTGCTGGAAGGCGGTCCGATGACCACCGGCATCATCTCGGCCTTCCAGAAGTCCGACGTCACCGTGCCGACCGTCGCCGACAACGGACTGACCACCGGCGGCGTCGCCTACTGGTCCGCCAACTCGGGCAAGTACCGGGGCGTCGGCCTCTACAACCCGGGCGACGGGCTGGCCCAGGCGGTGGCCCAGGTCGCCAAGAACATGCTGGACGGCAAGGGCGTCAAGGTCTCCGACATCGTGATCAACCCGCCGCTGGTGACCAGCGACAACCTGTCGAGCTTCAGCAAGTCCAGCTTCAAGGTCGGCGACGCCTCGACGGTCACCCAGTCCGACGTCGACCAGCCCTTCGCGACCAGCAGCTACATCGACGGCTTCTTCGGCCAGTAGCAGCCCAGTAGCAGCACGAAAGCCGAAGGCGGAGTCGACGAGCACGTCGACAGGCAAGGAGTGGTGCGTTGAACGAGCAGAGCCAGGCGGAGCGCCCGGCCGTGCTGGAGGCCGCCGGACTCGCCAAGGCGTTCGGGGCGACCAGGGCCCTGCGGTCCTGCTCGCTGCGGATGCCGGCCGGCGAGGTGCACGCGCTGATGGGGGAGAACGGGTCGGGGAAGAGCACCCTGGTGAAGATCCTCACCGGAGTGCACGCCCCGGACTCCGGAACCCTGACGGTCGACGGCCGACCGGTCCGCTTCGGCGGTCCGGCGGCGGCGATCCGGGCCGGGGTGATGGCCGTCTACCAGGAGGTGCTGGTGGTCGGACCGCGCTCGGTGCTGGAGAACGTCTGGCTCGGCGCGGACGGGGTGTTCCGGCGCAGGGTCGCCGAGGCCGACAAGCGCAGCAGGGCCGCCGCGGTCCTGGCGGAGCTGCTGGAGCAGGTGCCCGACCTGGACACCCCGGTCGAGCAGCTGTCCCTCAGCGACCGCCAGGCCTGCGGGATCGCCCGCGCCCTGGTGCGCGGCCCCAAGGTGCTGATCCTGGACGAGGCCACCAGCGCCCTGGACGTGGCCACCCGGGACCGGCTGTTCCGGGCCGTCGCCCGGCGCAAGGCGGAGGGCATGTCGGTGCTGTTCGTCTCGCACCGGATGGACGAGGTGGACGCCATCGCCGACCGGGTGTCGGTGCTGCGCTCCGGCGAGTCGGTGGTCACCCTGGACGCGGCCGAGGCCACTACGGCCGAGCTGGTCCGGCTGATGACCGGCTCCGAGCACCTGGCCGGCGCGTCCGCGGCCGACGTCGCCGGGCGCGCACCGGACCCGGCGGCTCCGGTGCTGCTGCGGGCCGCCGGGGTGCGGCTGCACCCCGGCGCCGAGCCGGTCGACTTCGAGCTGCGGGCCGGTGAGGTGGTCGGCCTGGCCGGACTGGAGGGCCACGGCCAGGACGCCTTCATCAAGGCGCTCTGGGAGGGACCGCCCGGGGAGGGCTCGGTGCTGCGCACCGTCGACGGCACCGGGGCGCCGATCCGCTCCGAGCAGCAGGCCGCCGCGGCGGGCATCGGCTACGTTCCGCGGGACCGCAGGGCCGAGGCCTTGTTCGGGACCATGTCGATCAGGGAGAACTTCAGCGCCGCGACGCTCCGTCAGGACCGCCGCTCCGGACTGCTCTCCCGCAGGGCCGCGCAGGAACGGTTCGCCCCCTACCGCAGCGCGCTGAAGATCCGGATGGGCCGCGGGTCGGACCCGGTCTCCACCCTGTCCGGCGGCAACCAGCAGAAGGTGGTCATCGCCCGCTGGCTGGCCCGCGACCCGCAGGTGCTGCTGCTCAACGACCCGACCCGGGGCGTCGACATCGGCGCCAAGCGCGACATCTACGCGCTGCTGGCCGAACTGACAGCCCGTGGGGTGGCGGTGGTGATGCTGTCGACCGAGGTCGACGAGCACATCGAGCTGATGGACCGGGTGCTGGTCTTCCGCGAGGGAGCCCTCTCGGCGACCCTGACCCGGGCCGAGCTGACCCGGCAGTCCCTGGTCGCCGCCTTCTTCGGCCGCACCGTCGACGAGGGCCCGGTCAGCGGCACCGTCGCCGGCCCTGACGCCGGCCCCACCACCCCCGCACTCACACCGGACGGTGCCGCATGACCGCCCTCGCCTCAGTCCGGGCCCTGCTCGCCCGGCGCCCCTACGCCTTCGCGGCGCTGCTCACGCTCACCCTGCTGCTGATCGACATCGCCGTGCAGCCGGCCTTCGCCGCTCCCTCCAACTGGCCCGCCGTACTGGCCTCCTTCGCCCCGCTGGCCTGCGCGGCGATGGCCAGCACCCCGGCGATCCTGTCCGGCGGCGGCGGTATCGACATATCCATCGGCCCGGTGCTGACCCTGGTCAACATCGTCATCGTGGCCGACCTGCTGCCCAACGGTCTGACCTCGCCGCTGCTCGTGGTCCCGATCTGCCTGGCCGTCGGCGCCGCCATCGGCGCGATCAACGGCTTCATGGTCGCCGTGCTGCGGTTCCAGCCGGTGGTCGCCACCCTGTGCGCCAACATCGTCGTCGGCGGCCTGGCCACCCAGGTCCAGGGCGGCTCGGTGCCCACCGGCAGCACCGGCTGGACCAAGGACCTGGCCGGCTCCTTCGGTCCGGTCCCCGGCGCGCTGCTCACCATCGGCGCGCCGCTGCTGATCTGGGTGCTGCTGGCCCGCACCCCCTTCATCAAGGCCCTCTACGCGGTCGGCGGCGACGACGCCACCGCCTACTCGGCCGGGATGAACGTCCCGGTGGTGCGGATCGCCGCCTACGCCCTCGGCGGCCTGTACGCGGGCATCGCCGGCATCGCGCTGATGTCCCTGATCAGTGAGGGCGCGGCGAGCATGGCCACCCAGTACACCCTGCTGGCCATCGCCTCGGTGGCGCTCGGCGGCACCGCGCTCAGCGGCGGCCGCGGCTCGCTGGTCGGCTCGCTGCTGGGCGCAGGCAGCATCTACCTGATCAACAACCTCCTCAATGAAGTCAATGTGTCCACCCTGTGGTCCACCGCGATCTACGGGGCGCTGCTGCTCTTCGCCGTGGTCGTCGGAGCGGTGCTGACCAACACCCGCCGGAGGACCGCATGAGCGACACCGCGCTGACCGACACCCCCGCCGCTCCGGAGACCGCCGGCGGACGCCCGCCGCTGGTGGCCCAGCTCTCGGACTGGCAGCGCCGCTTCCCGCTGCTGCAGATCGTCGCCCTGGTCGCGCTCTACGGGTACGGGCTGGCCACCATCGACGGCTTCGGTTCGCACCGGGTGCTCTACGCGATCCTGATCAACGCCTCGCTGCTCGGTCTGGCCGGCGCCGGACAGACCATCGTGGTGCTGGTCGGCGGCATCGACTTCTCCATCGCCGCCTTCATCTCGGCCGGCGACGTGGTCATCGCCGAGCTGTGCGGCACCTACCACTGGTCGGTGCCGGCCGCGGCGGCGGTCGCGCTGGCCGTGGGCGCGGCCGGCGGGCTGGTCAACGGGCTGCTCTCGTTCCGGTTCAAGGTCGAGCCGCTGATCGTCACGCTGGGCGTGAGCGCCCTGGTCTCCGGACTGCTGCTGAAGTGGATCAACGGCGCCGCCACCGGGGTCACCCCGGCCTGGCTCGGCGACCTCACCGCCGCCAACGGCACCACCTTCGGCCTGGCGATCCCCCCGGTGGTGCTGATCTGGGCGCTGGTCGCCCTGGTCATCGGCCTGGTGCTGACCCGTACCCGGGCCGGGCGCCACCTCTACCTCACCGGGGTGAACCAGCAGGCCGCCAAGCTGTCCCTGGTGCGCGTCGGCCGGACCTGGATCTGCGCCTACGTGGCCAGCGCGGTGCTGGCGGTCTGCGTGGGCATCCTGCTGGCCGGCTACTCGGGCTCGGGCAACGTCACCGTCGGCGACCCCTACCTGTTCCAGTCCCTGGCCGCGGTCATCGTCGGCGGCACCATGTTCGGCGGACGCGGCGACTACTGGCGCACCGTCCTCGGCGCGCTGGTGCTCTCGGTGGTCGCGCTGCTGCTCAGCGCCGCCCAACTGCCCTCCGCCGAGCAGCAGATGATCACCGGCGGACTGATCCTCGCGGTGGTCGGCCTCTACGGTCGCGAACGCCGCCTGCGCGACCGCATCTGACCAACCGTCACCCCATCCTCCAGGCCAGTCGCCTGGACCACTGACCTGCCGTCATTCCCGACGGCACCGGCCGGTCACTTCGTGCTGCGCCGGTACGGACGACAAAGGAGTTGTTCATGACCTTCTCCCCCCGCACCAGCCGGGTCTCGCGACGATCGATCATCGTCGCCGGCTCGGCGGCAGCAGGCGCACTGCTGCTCAACCCGGTCACCGCCGTCGCCGCCCCGAGTACGGTCGGCGGGGGCCGGGAGCTGACGGTGGGGGCCGGCGAGTCCCTGACCGTCTCGGCCACGACCAGGCTCAGCCGCCTCACCATCGCCTCCGGCGGCTCGCTGGTCGCCCCGGACGGCTACAACCTGACGCTGACCGTCGGCGGCGTGGAGACCGGACAGCTGCTCACCGCGACCGGCGGCACCGTCACCACCATCCAGCCCGGCGTCTACCGGGGCGACGTCGTGCTGACCGTGGCCGTGGCCAACCCGATCGCCTTCGGCAGCCTCACCTTCCCGTTCCGCCAGGCCCTGTACGTGGACGGCGACGGCGTCTCCCGCACCAAGTCCGTGCTGGCCGGCGTGGTCGGCGGCCAGGTCACCGACTCCTACGCCCGCAACATCCGGCTGCAGTCCACCGGCGAGGCCTACAACGGCGTCTACGTCGCCGGCGGCTCCTACGCCCTGCGCAGCCCCGGCGTCGCCTTCGACGGCAACGGCCGCTGCGACTTCGTCGGCTACGGCGCGGCGATCGTCGGCACCGGCACCACGACCACCCTGGTGGTCGAGGACGCCACCATCGACAACACCGGCGTGGTCCGCACCGGCGTCATCGCCGACGGCGGCGCCAACATCGTCGTCAAGAACTCCACCATCAGGGTCAAGGACGGCGTCCTGCCCTCCGACTACCGGTCCACCGTCGACACCTCGGTGATGGAGTCGGCCCCCTGGATGCTCAGCATCGGCGGCAACGTCCGCGCCACCAACCTGCTGGGCACCGAGACCCGTGCCTCGTACGTCAACTCCAGCATCGAGTCCGAGAACTGGGGCGCGCTCTCCACCGACAACGGCCAGGACGGCACCCTCACCGCCATCAACTGCCGAGTGGCCAACACCGGCACCGCCGGCGGCTACGGCTCCTACGCCATCGGCAACGCCACCGAGAACTTCCTCGGCTGCCGGTTCGACGTGGCCAGCTACGCCACCATCAACCGTGGCGGGACGGTCTACTACGCCGACAGCACCCGCGCGGCGGTGGCCGCACTCAACACCAGTCTGGAGCTGGGCCTCAGCGCCCGCGAGCTGGCGGCGATCCCGGTGCGCAACACCGTCATCGACTCCAAGCGCTTCGGGGTGATGTGGCACGGCGCCGGCAGCGTCGACATCAGCGGCGGCACGGTGCTCAACTCGCGCACCGCGACCTTCCTGGACAAGGGCCAGCAGGTCTCCATCGTGGTGGACGGCTCCGGCGGCGCCCGGCTGAACCCGGGCAACGGCATCCTGGTCCAGGTGATGGAGAACGACGACCCGGGACCGCAGATGGTCAACGGCGTGCTGCTGAACACCGGCGTCTACACCGAGCCGACCACCGCCGCCAGCAAGGACAGCAGCTTCGACAACACCGCCGCGCACGACACCGACGCGGTCGCCGCCTTCACCGACATCCGGCTGAAGGGCGACTTCTACAACGGCATGCGCGGCGGCCTCAACCTGGTGCTCACCTTCACCCGCAGCCAGGTCGAGGGCGTGATCTCGGCGACCACCACCAAGCACCACATCGACAGCATCGGCGCGGACCAGTACCTGCAGCTCGGCGAGGTCACCAACACCCCGGCCGCCGCGGTCAACAACGGCGTCGTGGTCTCGCTGGCCGCCGGCTCCCGCTGGACCGTCACCGGTACGTCCTACCTCACCAGCCTCACCCTCGCCGCGGACGCCGTCGTCACGGCCCCGCGCGGACGCCAGGTCACCATGACGGTCGACGGCACCACCACCGCCATCGCCGCGGGTGCCAGCTACAGCGGCGCCATCGTCGTCCAGGCCGGCTAGCCGGCAACGCCAGAAGGCCCGGCTGCTCTCCGGCAGCCGGGCCCTTGCTGTTGCGGTCTCAGGACGGGGCGATCATCCCCGCCGACAGGTCGATGTCGGCGCCGCAGAGGCCGGGCATGCCCAGCATGGCGATGAGCGCGGCGGCGACCTCGTGGTTCTCGACCAGGCGGCCGAGGGCGGCGCGGGACGCGAAGGCGTGCTCGGCGGCTTCCGGGGTGGTGCCGGTGAGTTCCGCCTCCAAGCGGAAGTTCCGGGCCATCCGGGGGCCGCGGATCGGGCCGGGGGAGAGGGAGTTGACGGCGACTCCGGCTGGGCCGACCTCCCCGGCGAGGGTGCGGGTGAGCCCGAGCAGGGCCATCTTCGAGGCGGTGTACGGGGTCCGGTTGAGCAGCGGGCGCTTGCCGCTGACCGAGGCGACATTGACCACGTCGCCCCGGCCCGCCGCCAGCATCGGCGGCAGGAAGGCGCGGCAGAGCAGGTAGACGCCCCGGACGTTGGCGGCGAACACCTCGTCCCATTCCGCCGGGTCGATCTCGACCAGCGGTTTGACCGGTCCGGCGATCCCGGCGTTGTTGACCAGGACGGAGACCTCCTCCCCGGCCTGCGTCAGCCCGGCCGCGAGCGCGGCCACCGAGGCCGGGTCGGCGACGTCGGCCAGGGCGGTGCGTCCGCTGCCGCCGGCCTGCTCGACCCCGGCCAGGGTCTCGGCCAGGGTGGCGGGATTGCGGCCGACCAGGAGCACCCGTACCCCCGCTACGGCCAGCGCCAGTGAGAAGGCACGGCCGAGCGGGCCGCCCGCGCCTGTCACCAGAGCAGTCCTGCCTGACAGCGCGGTACGGCCCGCCAAGGGCGCAGCGGTGCTCACCGGCCTTCCGCCCAGGGCAGCTCGTCGCCGGCCGCCCTGGAGGCGCGCAGGTCGCCGGAGCGGGCGTGGCCCTCGAACAGCTCCACCCGGGCCGCGCGCCCGCACAACCGGCCCAGCAGGGCCTGCGAAGCGGTGTCGGTGACCTCCTGGTAGGTGACCGTTTTCAGGTACTTGCCCACCCACAGCCCGCCGGTGTAGCGCGCGGCGCCCCGGGTCGGCAGCACGTGGTTGGTGCCGATCACCTTGTCGCCGAAGGAGACGCAGGTGCCCTCGCCGAGGAACAGCGCGCCGTACTGGGTCATCCGCTCCAGCGCCTCGCGCGGGTCCGCGGTCAGCACCTCCACGTGCTCGAAGGCGAAGGCGTCCGCCAGCTCGTACAGCTCGTCCAGCGAGTCGACCACGACGACCTGGCCGTGGTCGCGCCAGGCCGGTCCGGCGAAGTCCCTGGTGGGCATGGTCGGCAGCAGCCGTTCGACCTCGGCGACGGTGGCCTCGGCGACCTCGCGGGAGGTGGTGATCAGCACGGCCGGGGAGTCGGGTCCGTGCTCGGCCTGGGAGAGCAGGTCCACCGCGCAGGTGAACGGGTCGGCCCCGTCGTCGGCCAGGACCAGGATCTCGGTGGGCCCGGCGAACAGGTCGATGCCGATCTGCCCGAAGAGCTGACGCTTGGCCTCGGCGACGTAGGCGTTGCCGGGCCCGGCGATGAGGTCGACCGGCTGCATGGTGCCGGTGCCGACGGCCATCGCGGCCACCGCCTGCACCCCGCCCAGCAGCCAGATCTCGTCCGCCCCGGCCAGGTGCGCGGCGGCCACGGTCGCGGCCGGGATCTCACCGCGGATCGGAGGGGTGCAGGCCACCACCCGGGGCACCCCGGCCACCTTGGCGGTGACGATGGTCATGTGCGCGGAGGCGGTCAGCGGGTAGCGTCCGCCCGGGATGTAGGCGCCGGCGGCCCGCACCGGGATGTGCTTCTGGCCGAGGCGCACCCCCGGCAGCGTCTCCACCTCGAACTCGCCCATGGAGGCGAGCTGGTGCTGCGCGAACGCCCGGACCTGGTCCTGGACGAAGCGGATGTCCTCGATCACCCGGTCCGGGACGGTGGCGACGATCTCGGCGACCTGCCGGTCGCTGAGCCGGAAGGACTCCGGGGACCAGTTGTCGAACTTCTCGGAGTACTCCCGGACCGCCGCGTCGCCGCGCTCGCGGATGTCGGCAATGACGCCGGTGACGGTCGCCCGCACCGCGTCCAGGTCGGCGGCGACGCTCTCCTGGGAGACGGCGTGCTTGAGAACGGTCTGTGCCATGGTGGTGGCCTTTCGGGGGAAGCTGAGGGGGAGGCGAACTGACGGGGGGTCACACCGGCGGGGCGGTGAAGAGCACGTCGGGGTCGTTGAACTGGTCCTTGGCCACCGACTCGCTCATCGGGTCGGCCGTTCCCCACTGGTCCTGGACCATCGGGTCGTCCACGTCGTGCCGGCCCGGGTGCCACAGGTCCTCGTCCAGGATCGCCAGTTCGGTGGTGTACTCCACGGTGTTGCCGTGCGGGTCGTGGAAGTAGGAGAAGGTGTTGTCGCCGGCCAGGTGGCGGCCGGGACCCCAGGTCAGCCGGGTGCCGGCGCGCAGCGCGCGGCCGGTGCCGCGCATGTACTCCTCGACGCCGCGCATCTCGAACGAGGCGTGGTGCAGCGACACATGGGGGCCCCGGGCGATGGCGAAGCTGTGGTGCAGCCGGTTGCAGCGCATGAAGTACATCAGGTCGCCCATGTGGTCGGAGTAGAGCGTGTCGGTGAGCCGGAACCCCAGGTGGCGGGCGTAGAAGTCACGAAGGCGTTCCGGCTGCCGGGAGTTGACGACGCAGTGGGAGAGCCGGACCGGGATCGCCTCGCGCTCCTCGATCCTGCGGTGGGTGCGGGTGGCGACGTCCGCGGACACCTCGACCACCCTCCCGTCCGGGTCGAAGAAGCGCAGGCCGTAGCCGCCGCCGGGGGTGTCCATCGGGCCCGGCTCGCGGACCAGGGCCACTCCTGCCGCGATCAGCTCGGTGGCCAGCCGGTCCACGTCGGCGACGCTGCCGGCGCCGAAGGCGACCAGGTCCATCCGCTTCTGCCGGTCCTTGCGGACCCGGACCACGTACTGCTCGGGGCTGCCCTCGGCGGCGAAGAAGGCCAGCCCGCTGTCGTCGGCGACCTCGGTCAGGCCCCAGGTGTCCCGGAAGAAGGCCCGCTGACGCTCGAAGTCCGGTACGGCGAGCGCGAAGTGACGCAGATGGGTGACGGGTTGGAAGGTCATCGGGGTTGGCTCCTCATGCTGCGGTGGTCGTCCTGGGCGGTCATGCTGCGGTGACGGTGTTGCGCTGCCGGCCCAGGCCGGTGATGGTGCCTTCCAGCACGTCGCCGGGCTGGAGGAAGACACCCCAGTGCGCGCCGTTCCCGGCCGGGGAGCCGGTCAGCAGCAGGTCGCCGGGGAGCAGCGTGGTGGTCGCGGAGGCGTACTCGATCAGCCGGGGGATGTCGAAGATCATGTCCTTGGTGGACTCGTCCTGCCGGACCACGCCGTTGTGGCTCAGGGTGATCCGCAGGTCGCCCGGGTCCCCGACGAAGGCGGCCGGGACCAGGTAGGGGCCGAGCGGCAGGAAGGTGTCGGCGTTCTTGGCGGTGAACCAGTCGGTGCCGATCGCCTTGAGGTCGGGGCGGTAGAGCCGGTCGCGGGTGGTGAGGTCGTTGCAGATGGTGTAGGCGGCGACATGGTCCATCGCGTCCTGGCGGCGGATGGAGCGGCCGCCACGCCCGATCACCAGCGCCAGCTCCAGCTCCCAGTCGTGCTGGACGCCCTCGGCGGGCAGCACCACCCGGTCGTAGGGGCCGCAGACCGCCCGCGGGCTGCCGAGGAACAGGTACGGGACGCCGTTGCGGGCCCGCTCGGCCATCATCAGCTCGGCGTCGGCGCGGGCCTCCGCCGGGGTGGCGCCGTGCACGCTCTGCTTCTCGGCGGCCACCAGGTCCACCACGTGCCGGCGGTAGTTGGCGCCGCTCTGGAGGATCTGGCCAGGGGCGATCGGGGCCAGGACCCGCAGCGCGGACCGGTCGTGCCAGTCGCCCGAGGCGGTGTCCGCGGCCAGCCCGGTCAACTGCGGCAGCACGGCCTCCCAGTCGGCGAACAGCGCGAAGGTGCTGCCCGCCAGCGGGGACAGGTCCCGCACCCGGGCGCCGGCCAGCAGGCCGGGGAAGGCCGGCCCGCCGCTGGAGAACGTCCCCAGCGCGAAGGGACCGGCGAGGGCGGGATCGGCGTCGGTGGTGGGCGGGGCGGTCTCGGGCACGGCGGCTCCTAGGCGGTGCTGGGGTTCTCCTCAGAAAGCTAGGCAGTCGCGGCGGGCGGCGGAAATGCCCATCCGCGATGCCTGGCATCGGGCCGGGCATTGCCGTGCGGGATGGAAGACCTTGCGCGAGGCGATAGCTCCATCCGTTGACGTTGGATCGGGCCCGACGCCAGGGTTCCCACCAGGACTCCAACCCCCCTGCGAGCTGCCGCCGTCCCGCACGGCCGGCACCGCTGCCTCCTGAAGCGACTGAACTGACTCTGAGGAATACCTATGGCCGTCTCGAAGGTGCTCGTCGTCGGCGGCGGCATCACCGGAAGTGTGCTCGCGCTCGCCCTGGCCCGGCGCGGGGTGGCGGTGGACCTCGTGGAGATCTCACCGCAGTGGTTCGGCGTCGGCCACGGCATCACCGTCCAGGGCAACGCGCTGAAGGCGCTGCGCAGCGTCGGCGTGCTGGACCGGGTGCTGGCCAAGGCGGTCCCCTTCGACCTGATGCGGCTGCGCCGGGCGGACGGCGGCCTGATCGTGGAGCTGGAGACCCCGCACACCGGCGGCGAGGAACTCCCGTCCACCGCCGGCGCCCTGCGCGCGGACCTCCAGGACGCCCTGTGCGACGCCGTCTACGCGGCGGGCGTGCGGGTGCGGCTGGGGCTGAGCGTGACCGGCTTCAAGCAGGACGAGGACGAGGTGGAGGTCGCCTTCACCGACGGCACGTCCGGGCGCTACGACCTGGCGGTCGGTGCCGACGGGCTGAACTCGCAGATCCGCGGGCTGCTGGGGATCGGGACCCGGCCGCGTCCGGTCGGCATGAGCATCTTCCGGGTGGTCGGCGAGCGGCCCGCGGAGATGGACTGCGCCGAGGTCTACTACGGCGGCCCGCGCTACAAGGCCGGCTACTCGCCGATCTCCGACACCCAGTGCTACGCCTACCTGCTGGACGAGAACCTGGACCCGGCCCTGATCGGCCCGCGCGCCCCGCTGGCCCTGCTGCGCGAGCGCGGCGCCGGCTACGGGGGGACCTGGGGGCGGGTCATCGCCGGCCTGCCCGAGGACGCCGCCGTGGACTACCGCTGGATCGAGTCGGTGCTGGTGGACCAGGACTGGTTCCGCGGCCGGGTGATGATCGTCGGCGACGCGGCGCACGCCTGCCCGCCGCTGATCGCCCAGGGCGCGGCGATGTGCGCGGAGGACGCCGTGGTGCTGGCCGAGATGGTCACCGGCGAGGGCGAGTTGGCCGGGATACTGAAGGCCTACATGCAGCGCAGGATGCCCCGGGTGCGCGCGGTGCTGGACAACTCGCTGCAGCTGGCCGAGTGGGAGATCCATCCGGAGACCGAGGGCGCCGACCCGGCCCGGATCATGTCCGAGACGCTGGAGTTCCTCAAGGCGGAGGCGTGACCGCCGCAACCGCCCCCGCCGGGGCGGCCGTGGTGGACTTCCACGGCCACCTCGCCGTCCCCGAGGCCGACGCCCTGGTCGCCGGGACGGACGGCTTCGCCCGCGAGCTGACGGCGGAGCAGCGCTCCCACTCGGCCGAGTCGCTCGTCCTGAACCGGCATCAGCTGGCGAGCAGGGCCCGGCAGTTGACGGACGTCCGGCGGCGCATGGCCGACCTCGACGCGATGGGCGTCGACGTCCAGGTGGTCGGCCCGATGCCGATGCACCACTACTGGGCCGGCCCCGCCCTCGCCGCCGAACTGGCGGAGACCGTCAACGCCGCCGTCGCCGCGCACTGCGCCCAGGCCCCGGAGCGGCTGCGCGGCCTGGGCACCGTCCCGCTCCAGCACGTCGACCTGGCCGTGCGCACCCTGCACCGGGCCCTATCGGTGCACGGGCTGGACGGGGTGAGCGTCTCCACCACCGTCGAGGGACGGGAGCTGGCCGACCCGGTCCACGACCCGTTCTGGGCGGCGGCACAGGAGGCCGGAACCCTGGTCTTCCTGCACCCCTGGGGCTGCTCGCTGGGCGAGCGGCTGGCCACCCGCTACCTCGGCAACACCGTGGGCCAGCCGGTGGAGACCACGGTGGCGCTGTCGCACCTGATCTTCACCGGGGTGCTGGACCGCTTCCCCGGGCTGCGCCTGGTGGTGGCCCACGGCGGCGGCTACCTCCCCACCTACCTGGGCCGCTCGGACCACGCCTGGCAGCACCGCCCGGACGCGCGCGGCTGCGCCGAACCGCCGTCCGCCTACCTGGAGCGGCTCTGGTTCGACGCCCTGGTCTACACCCCGACCGCGCTGCGGCAGCTGGTGGCGGCGGTCGGCCCGGACCGGCTGGTGCTGGGCACCGACTACCCCTTCGACATGGGCGTCGACGATCCGGTGCAACGCCTGGACGCCGCCGGCTTCGCACCCGGGATCCGCGCCGCCATCGCCGGAGGCACCGCGCTCCGGCTCCTGCAGCAGAAAGGCCACCGACCATGACCACGCTCGGCCCGATCGAGGAGGAGCTGGCCAAGGCCCGCGCCGCCTACCGCAACTGGGGCCGCTGGGGCCCGGACGACGTGCTGGGTACGCTCAACCACCTCGACGACGCCAAACGCGCCCACGCCGCCGGGCTGGTGCGACGCGGCCGGGCGATCTCGCTGGCGCTGGAGTTCAACGAGGACGGTCCGCAGCGCGGCTTCCGCGGCCGGATCAACCCGGTGCACTACATGAAGGACACCGGCACCGACGCCGCCGCCGACCGGCAGGGCTTCCCGCACGGCTTCGGCGGCGCCGACGACCACGTGGTGATGCCGCTGCAGGCCGGCACCCAGTGGGACGGCCTCGGCCACATCTACGACAACAAGCGCGCCTGGAACGGACGTTCCTGCACCATCGTGAACGGGAACGGCGACAGCGTCACCGGCATCGAGCACATGGCCGACGACTTCGTCGGCCGCGGCGTGCTGCTGGACGTCGGCCGGGTGGTCGGCGAGGACGGGATGGAGCTGCCGGACGGCTTCGCCATCACCGAGGAGCACCTGCGCGCCACCATCGAGGCGCAGGGCCCGACCTCCAGCGTCCGCCGCGGCGACATCGTGCTGATCCGCACCGGCCAGATCAACCGGGTGCGTCGCAACGGCGGTTGGGGCGAGTACGCGGCCGGGGCGGCGCCCGGGATGTCCTTCTCCACCCTGGGCTGGCTGCACCGCACCGAGATCGCCGCCGCCGCCACCGACACCTGGGGGTTCGAGGTGCGCCCGTACGAGTTCCCCGACCCCTGCATGTCGCCGCTGCACCAGATCGCCATCCCCAACATGGGCCTGCCACTGGGCGAGATGTTCGACCTGGAGGCCCTGGGCGCGGACTGCGAGGCCGACGGGGTGTACGAGTTCCTGCTGGTCGCGGCGCCCATCCCGGTGACCGGGGCGGTCGGCGCACCGGTCAACCCGATCGCGGTCAAATGAACGGTTTCACCGGCACCCTCCACCTGCCCGGGGACCGGGACTTCGAGCAGGCCTGCGTCGGCCGGGTCTTCAACGCCCGCCGCCCCCCGGCCACCGAACGCCGACCCGCCGCGGTGCTGGAGGCGGCCACCGAGCAGGACGTGGTCGAGGGCGTGCTGCTGGCCCGGGAGCGCGGCTGGCAGGTCGCGGTCCGCTCGGGCGGCCACAGCTGGGCCGCCTGGAGCGTCCGCGAGCAGGCACTGCTGATCGACCTGGGCCGCTTCCACGAGCTGCACTACGACCCCGACACCGGCATCGTCGTCGCCACCCCCTCGGTCCGCGGCGGCGACGAGCTCAACCCCTACCTGGCCGGGCACGGTCGCTTCTTCGCCGGCGGGCACTGCCCCTCGGTGGGCATCGGCGGCTTCCTGCTCCAGGGCGGGCAGGGCTGGAACGCCCGCGGCTGGGGCTGGGCGGCCGAGAACGTCGTCGCCGTCGACGTGGTCACCGCCGAGGGCGAGCTGGTCCGCGCCGACGCCGAGCAGAACACCGACCTCTACTGGGCGGCGCGTGGCGCCGGACCCGGCTTCCCCGGCGTGGTCACCCGCTTCCACCTGCGCACCCGCCCGCTGCCGCAGGCGCTCACCCACACCGTGCACGCCTATCCGCTGGAGCTGTTCGACCAGGTGATGACCTGGCTGCACACCGTCCACCACACCGTGGGCGACTGCGTGGAGATCGTCGCGCTGACCCAGACCCCGCCCGGCCACGAACGTCCGCTGTTGCTGGTCACCGGCCTGGCCCTGGCCGACACCCCGGCCGAGGCGGCCGAGGCGCTGGCCCCGCTGCACGCCAACCCCCACCGCGAGCAGGCCCTGTTCCGGGTCGAGGCCGAGCCCACCACCTTCGCGGAACAGCTGGCCGGGCAGCGCACGGCCAACCCCGAGGGCCACCGCTACCTGGTCGACAACGCCTGGCTGCGCGGCAGCGCGGCCGAGGTGGTCCCGGCGATGCGGACGGTCTTCACCGGGCACCCGGTGCCGGGGGCCTTCACCATCTGGTTCTCCATGGCCCCGCTGCGGGCGCTCCCGGAGATGGCCTTCAGCCTGCAGTCGGAGATCTACTGCGCGGCCTACGTGGTCCATGACGACCCGTCACAGGACGCCCGGCTGCGCGACTGGCTCGACGGCGCCATGGCCGAGCTGCAGCCGGTGACGGCGGGTCAGTACCTGGGCGACTCCGACTTCACCAACCGTCAACTGCGCTTCCTCGGCGACGAGCAGTGGGACCGGCTGCAACGGATCCGCGCCGACCGCGACCCCGGCGCGCTGTTCGCCGGCTACCTCACCGCCACCGGGGACGCCCCCGCCAACCGCAACCACTGGGAGTCCTGAGATGCGCTTCGCCACCTACGAGAGCAGCGGGGCCGAGCACTCGGCCGTCCTGGACGCGGACGGCGACCGGCTGCACCCGCTCGACGAGAGCCTGACCGCCCTGGTCACCCGCGGCGACCCGGACGCCCTGCGCGCGGCGGGGGAGCGAGCCCTGGCCGGCCCGGCCGGCCCCCGGCTCGCGGAGGTCCGGCTGCTCGCTCCGTTCCAGGCCCCCAGCATCCGCGACTTCGTCGGCTTCGAGGCCCATATCGAGGGGGTGTCCAAGAGCCTGGACGGACTGGAGCACGTCCCCGAGGTCTGGTACCGGGCGCCCGCCTTCTACTTCACCAACCCGCACGCCTCCTACGGCGCCCACGACGGCGTCCCGGTGCCGGCCGGCTGCCGGGTGCTGGACTTCGAGCTGGAGGTCGGCGCCGTCATCGGCCGCTCCGGGCGGAATCTGACCCCCGATCAGGCCGGTGCGCACATCCTCGGCTACCTGGTCTTCAACGACTGGTCGGCCCGCGATCTGCAGAAGCCCGAACGGGAGCTGGGGCTCGGCTTCAGCAAGGGCAAGGACTTCGCCAACACCCTGGGACCCTGGCTGGTCACCGCCGACGAGGTGGAGCAGCACCGGGACGCCGACGGCTATCTGGACCTGGCCATGAGCGTCAGCCTGAACGGCGGGCTGATCGGCCGGGACACCCTCGCCAACGCCTCCTGGACCTTCGAGGAGATGATCGCCTACGCCACCCGGGACGCCTGGGTCCGGCCCGGCGACATCCTCGGCTCGGGCACCTGCGGCTGGGGCGCCCTGGCCGAACACTGGGGCCGCAACGGCGAACGCACCCCGCCGCCGCTGCAGCCCGGGGACGAGGTGACGCTGACCGTCGAGGGCCTGGGCACGGTGAGCAACCGGATCCTGCCCGGTCCCGAGCAGGCCTATCTGCCCCGGGCCCGCAAGCGCGGCCGCAGCCCGCGCCCCTGAGCGTGACCGTGACCGTGTGGGCAGGCTGTCAAAGCCGGATCGGACCTTCCCGGCAGCCGGTCGGCTGGTTACAGTCACATTTCGTTCGACCGGTGCGGACGACGACGTCCCACCGGGTTCTGGAAGGACGTGGGCGGATGGGCCTGGGAGCGATCGACCTGAACCTGCTGGTGGCGCTGGAAGCGCTGCTGGAGGACCGCAATGTCACCCATGCGGGGCTCAGGCTCTGCACCAGCCAGTCGGCGATGAGCGGCTCACTGGCCCGGCTGCGCCGCCACTTCAACGACGAACTGCTGGTCCGGGTGGGCCGCGAGTACGAGCTGACGCCGCTGGCCGAGCGGCTGCTGCCGCTGGTGCAGGACACCCTGCACAAGGCGGAGGAGGCACTGTCGCTCACCAAGCAGTTCGACCCGGCCCGCAGCCTGCAGCGCTTCTCCGTGGTGATGTCGGACTACATGATGTCGGTGCTGGTCCAGCCGCTGCTGGAGGCCATCGGCGCGGAGGCCCCGGACGTGCGGATCGACTTCCATCCGCTGGTCTACGGGCAGCCCGAGTCGGACACCCTGCTGCGCTGCCACGACATGATGCTGGTGCCGCTGGGCTACCAGCTGCCGGGCGTGAGCGAGGCGGTGATGCACGACCGCTTCGTCTGCATCCTGGACCGGGACAACCCCCGGCTGAAGGACGGCCGGCTGACCCTGCGCGACCTGGCCGAGATGCCGCATGCCGCGGCGTCGTTCGGCAAGAGCCAGACCCCGGCCGGACGGCAGCTGGAGACCCTGGGGATCAACCCCAAGGTGCAGGTCAGCGCGCCCGGCTTCGGCGTGCTGCCGTTCCTGGTGGCCGGCACCGACATGGTCGCCCTGGTGCCGGAGCGGCTGGCGCGCCGCTTCGAGGACTTCACCAGGGTCGTGGTGGTGCCGACCCCGTTCCCGGACGTGCCGCTGGTCGAGGCGCTGTACTGGCACCACAACCGGCACGCCGACCCCGGCCACACCTGGCTGCGCGAGACCATCCGCCGGGTGGGCGCCGAACTGGACGCCGGCCGTCCCGCCCAGGACGCGGCGACTGTCGGTCCCGTGGATGAGACCCATCAGGACCGTGAATTTCCGACCCTGGTCAAGGCCTCCTAGGTTCAAAGGGGCGGGTGTCCACCGCATCCGCCCCCGAACCGGCAACAGGAGGACAGCGTGAGCCGCAGGCGTCTGGAAGGCCGTACCGTCGTCATCACCGGTGCGTCGCAGGGACAGGGCGCCGCTGAGGCCGAGGCCTGCGCCCACGAGGGGGCCAGAGTGGTCGCCACCGATGTGCTGGACGAGGCCGGCGAGAAGCTCGCCGCCTCGCTCCGGGCCCAGGACCTGGACGTCGAGTACCGGCACCTGGACGTCACCGCGCCGGAGGACTGGTGCGCACTGGCCGACTGGCTGGCGGAGCACCGCACTGCGATCCATGGACTGGTCAACAACGCCGGCATCCCGATGCGGGCCCGGCTGGGCGCGGTGGAGACCGCCGACTGGAACCGGGCCTTCGCGGTGAACACCACCGGCCCGATGCTGGGCATCCAGGCACTGGCACCGCTGATGACCGCCGGCGGATCCATCGTCAACATCGGTTCGGTGGCCGGGCTCACGGCCCACCACGCGGTCGCCTACACCGCCAGCAAATGGGCACTGCGCGGCCTCACCCGGGTGGCGGCCCTGGAGCTGGCGCCGAAGGGGATCCGCACCAACATCGTCCACCCCGGCTTCATCGACACCCCGCTGATGGCCTCGGCCAACCCGGTCTTCGCTGCGGCACATCTCTCGCTGACCCCCCAGGGCCGTCCGGGCCTGCCGGAGGAGGTCGCCCCGCTGATCGTGCACCTGCTCTCGGACGAGTCGAGCTACACCAACGGCGCCGAGATCACCGTGGACGGCGGCTACGCCGCGCACGGCGGGGTCAAGGCGATCACCAACGCGCTGGACGCCGACCGGTAGCACGCGGACGGCCCGCTCCCCGTTGCCGGGAGGCGGGCCGTTGTCGGGTGCTGATGGTGAATCAGACGTCCTTCCCGATCAGTTCGATGAGGTTGCCCTCGGGGTCGGCGACCCAGGCCATGTGCACCCCCGGCTCGGGAGAGGGGCCGGGGGCCATCACCTCGGTCGCACCGTGGCCGACCAGGGTGTCGTAGAGCGGCCGCAACTCGGGGACGGTCAGCGCGAAGTGTCCGTACCCCTCGTGCAGGGCCGCCTCCAGCGGGTTGGCGCCGCGCGGGCCCGGCGCGGAACCGGTGCGGTGCAGCAGCTCGATCCGCCAGCCGCGCGGATGCTCCAGCACCACGGCGGACAGGCCGGGCCCGTCCAGGGTGAACTCGAAGACGGTGCGCAGCCCGAAGGCCCTGCTGTACCAGGCGGTGGCCGTCGCCAACTCCCGGACGTTGATGCCCACATGGTCCAGTCGTGCTCGCTGTGTCGTCATCGCTCAGCCCGCCATCGCGCTGTCGCCGCCGTCGACCATCAGATTGGCGCCGTTGACGAAGGCCGCCTCGTCCGAGCAGAGGAACGCCGCCGCGCGGGCGATGTCCTCGGGCTGTCCGATCCGCCCCACCGGGATGCGCGCCTCCAGAGCCGCCCTGGGGCCGTCCGGGTCGTCCAGGAACGAGGCGGTGGCCGAGGTGCGGGTCATGCCGGGGGCGATGGAGTTGACGCGGATCCGGTGGGGTGCGCCGGCCGCGCACAGGTGCTTGGTCATCGCCAGCACTCCGCCCTTGGCGGCGCCGTGCGGCACCATCGGCATGAACAGCGCGCCGCGCTCGGCCGCCACCGAGGCGACATTGAGCACCGCGCCGCCGCCCCGGGCGATCAGATGGGGCCAGGCGGCCTGGGTGCAGAAGTAGGGGATGTCCAGCTCGTTCCTGAGCGTGAAGTACCAGTCCTCGGCGGGCATCGAGGCGAACGGGCCGTTCCGCAGTGCGGAGGCGTTGTTGTAGAGGATGTCGATGCCGCCGAAGGCCTCGATCCCGGCCTCGATCCAACTGCGGGCGCCGTCCTGGGTGGACAGGTCGACCGGGGCGAGCGACCGCATCCGGCCGCCGGCCTTCTCGACCAGCTCCACGGTCCCGGCGTCGGCCTCGGCGTCGATGTCGCAGCCGAAGACCCTGGCCCCCTCGGCGGCGAACACCAGCGCGGCGGCGCGGCCGATGCCGGCCCCCGTCCCGCTGATGAACGCGGTCTTCCCGTCAAGCCGTCCCATCGCACGCACCTCTCCTCGTCCGCACTGTCGCGGCGCTTGCAGAGTAGGAACAGCGCCGCTACGGGAACAAGGCCTCACCTGCGGTTTCGGCATCACACCTGGGTATGCCTGGCATCTATGTCTCCTGGCTGCGGACCGTAGTGGGCTGGTCGCGCACGCTGTTAAATCAGCAGAGCCCCGCGCCCCTGGGGGCTGCAACTGAACCGCTGTGGGTGAGTTGCAGGACCGTTGGGGGCGCGGGGAACTGCGCGACCCTAGCCCTGCACCGCGGCGAACCGTCCCGCGACCCGAAGATCCGCCTCGATCCGCCCCGCGGCCTCGCGCAGCGCGGGCAGGACGTCCGCCAGGGTCTGCTCCGGGCTGTTCCGCTGAGCGTGCATCGCGGCGTTGACCGCCGCGACGGTGCGCCCCGCTCGATCGCGGACCGCAACGGCGATCGAGCGCAGGCCGTGCTCCAGCTCGTCGCTGACCATGGCGTAGCCCTGCGCCGCCACCCGGTCCAGCAGTGCGGCCAACTCGGCGCGGTCGGTGCCCCCGCGCTGTCCGGCCAGCAGTACCTGCCCCATCGCCGTCGCCTCGGCCGGCAGCCGGGTGCCCACGTCGATCCGTACGGCCATGATGCGTTCGCTGGCGGCCCTTGCGGTGTAGCGGATGTCGGTGCCGTCGAGCACCGCCATCGACGCGGAGTCGTGCAGCCTGGAGCAGAGGTCGCGCAGGTGCGGCTGGGCCAGTTGAGGCAGCGTCAGCCGGGAGAGCGGGGCGAAGCCCAGGTCGAGCACCTGCGGGGTGATGCCGAACTCCCGTCCCTCCTGGGCGATGTAGCCGAGGTGGTGCAGTGTGATCAGGGCCCGTCGGGCGGTGGCCCGGGGAAGCCCGGTGGCCTGGGCAACGGCACTGAGGGTGAGCCAGGACCGCCCGCTGCCGAAGGCGGTGAGCACCGAGAGCCCGCGGGCCAGCGACTCCACGAAGTCGGAGCCCGCCTCCTGCTTGGCGTCCGCAGTCCAGGCGACCGTTGGCCGTTCGGACTCCGTAGTCGGGGGAGGGCCGTGGCGCAGCTCCAGCTCCATCTCCCCGGTCGCCGCCAGCAGTTGCGGCAGCAGTGCCGCTCGCAGGTCCTCGGCGGTGTGCCTGCTGGTGTGGCTCACCACGCTGACCGCGCACACCTGGCGTCCGGCCGGATCCCGTACGGGGGCCGCCAGGGCCACCAGCCCCGGCTCGATCAGCTGGTCGTCCACCGACCAGCCGTCGCGCCCGGCCTGCTCCGTCCGCTGCTCGAACGAGAGCGAGGCACCGGCGGCTGCGGAAGGCGGCGGCAGCGCGGGCCAGTCGTGGGGCTCGTGGGCCGGGCGGCCGCGGTCCGCGGCGAACAGCGGACCGGGTGCGGTGCGGTCGGCCGGCAGCAGGTCGCCGATCCGGAAGCTGAGCGACAGCGAACGGCGCCGGGTCGCCTGGTGCACGAAGCGGATGCCGTCGCGGTCCGGCACGGCGATGGAGACCGACTCGTCCAGCGCGTCGGCCAGCCGGTCGGCGTGCGGGCCGAGCAGGTCCGGCAGGCCCACCGCGAGCAGGTAGGCATTGCCCAGCTCCATCAGCGGCGGCGCGAGGACGACCTCGCGGCCCTCGGTGCGGACGTAGCCGATCCGGGCCAGGGTCGCCACGATCCGGTCGACGGTGGAGCGGGCCAGGGCGGTGCTGCGGGCGAGCTCGCCGGGGCTGCGACGGCCGCCGGGGGCGGCGGTGAGCTCCCGCAGCACCGCGATGCCACGGATCAGCGGGCCGACGGCTTCGGCGGGCGGAGGCAGCGGAGGCAGCTGGGGCATGGGCTCCTCGGGTGTTGACAGGGTCGCCGGGTCTGCGCAGACTGCGGGTACGGCATTTGCGAACAATAGTTCACCAGGCGAACACCGTATGTCAACGATGACAGATCTGTCGAAGGACCGGGAGTCCGATGAGCACCGCCCCGCCCTCCAGCCCCGCCGGGGTCCTGACCCAGCAGGACATCGACCGCGAGATAGCCGCCGCCCGCAAGGCGTACCAGGCCGAGGGCGTGCCGCGGCAGCACCCCGCGCGGGACTACCCGCCCTATCGCAGCAGCACCCTGCGGCATCCCACCCGGGCGCTGGTCAGCCTGCGCGACCCGGAGGCCGCCGAACTGCGCGGGCCGGTCTTCGGCGCCACCGACGTCACCGACCTCGACGCCGACCTGACCCGGCAGCACCACGGTGAACCGCTGGGGGAGCGGATCACCGTCACCGGCCGGGTCCTGGACCGGGCCGGACGTCCGGTCGCCGGCCAGCTCCTGGAGATCTGGCAGGCCAACGCCTCGGGCCGGTACGCCCACCAGCGCGACCAGCACCGGGCCCCGCTGGACCCCAACTTCACCGGCTCGGGACGCTGTCTCACCGCCGCCGACGGCAGCTACTCCTTCACCACCATCAAGCCGGGCCCCTACCCCTGGCGCAACCACGACAACGCCTGGCGCCCCGCACACATCCACTTCTCGCTCTTCGGCACCGCCTTCACCCAGCGGCTGGTCACCCAGATGTACTTCCCCGGCGATCCGCTCTTCCGGTACGACCCCATCCTGCAGTCGGTCACCGACAGCGCGGCCCGCGAGCGGCTGGTCGCCGCCTACGAGCACGACCTGTCGCGGTCCGAGTGGTCGCTCGGCTACCGCTGGGACATCGTCCTGGACGGCCCGGCCGCCACCCTGACGGAGGAGGAGCACTGATGGCCCAGCAACTGCCCACCCCGGAACATCCTCTGACTCCGGCGCAGACCATCGGCCCCTTCTTCGGCTATGCGCTGCCGCACCCGGCCGGCGGTGACATCGCCCCGGTCGGCCACCCCGACGCCGTCACCGTGCACGGCACGGTCCTGGACGGGGCCGGGCAGCCGGTACCCGACGCCGTGGTCGAGACCTGGCAGGCCGCCCCGGACGGCAGCCTGGACGGCGCGCCCGGATCGCTGCCCCGCAACGGCGTCGACGGCGGGCCCCGGCCCCGCAACGGCGTGGACTTCACCGGCTTCGGCCGGGCCTGCACCGACGCCGCCGGGCACTGGTCGGTGCGCACCCTGCCCCCGCCTGCGGACCGCCCCTACCTCGCCGTCTGCGTCTTCGCCCGCGGTCTGACGCACCATCTGTTCACCCGCGCCTACCTGACCGATCCCGGACCGGGGGACCTGCTGCTGGACGATCTGGACGCGGCACGCCGTGACACGCTGATCGCCCGTCGGCAGCCGGACGGCACGCACCGGTTCGACATCCGCCTGCAAGGGGAGAAGGAGACGGTCTTCCTTGACTTCCCCGAACAGTGATTCCCCGAACAGTGACGACGTGGGCCTGCTGGCACCGGTCAGCGCGGGCAGCGAGGCCGAGTCCGCCACCGGCGACCGGGCCTTCCTCCAGGCGATGCTGGACGCGGAGGCCGCACTGGTCCGGGCCCAGGCCGCTGTCGGCCTCGCCCCGGCCTCCGCAGCCCGCGCGGTGACCGAGGCCGCCCGGGCCGAGCGGTTCGACCCGCGTTCGCTGGCGCTGCGGGCCCGCGCGGGCGGCAACCCGGTGATCCCGCTGGTCGCCGACCTCGCCGCGGCCCTGCCGGAGGCCGCGGCAGCCCGGGTGCACCAGGGTGCGACCAGCCAGGACATCATGGACAGCGCGATGATGCTGATCGCCTCGCGCACCCTGGCACCGCTGCTGGACGACCTGGCCGCCACCGCGGACACCCTGGCCGCGCTGGCCGCCGAGCACCGGGCCACCCCCATGCCCGGACGCACCCTCACCCAGCACGCCGTGCCCACCACCTTCGGCCTGAAGGCCGCCGGCTGGCGGGCGCTGGTGCTGGACGCGCACGCCAGGATCGCCACCGTCCGCGCCTCGCTCCCGGCCCAACTCGGCGGAGCGGCAGGCACCCTGGCCGCCTTCCACGCCTACGCCGAGGCGACGGGACAACCCGTGCAGCCGCAGCCGCAGTCGGAGGACATCGGCCTTCGCCTGGTCGCCGCCTACGCAGCCGAACTCGGGCTGGCCGAGCCGCAGTTGCCCTGGCATGTGCTGCGCACCCCGGTCGCCGACCTCGGCGCCGCGCTGGCCTTCACCGCCGGTGCACTGGGCAAGCTCGCCGCCGACGTCCTGGTGCTCTCCCGGACCGAGATCGCCGAACTGGCCGAAGGCACGGGCGGCGGCTCCTCGGCCATGCCGCACAAGAGCAACCCGGTCCGGGCCACGCTGATCGCGGCCGCCGCCCGTCAGGTCCCGGCCCTGGCTGCCATCCTCCTCGGCTCCATGGCAGCCGAGGACGAGCGCCCCGCCGGCGCCTGGCACGCGGAGTGGCAGCCGCTGCGCGACACGCTCCGGCTCACCGGCGGCGCAGCCCGCGACGCGGCCGAACTGGTCGCCGGACTGAAGGTCAACAGTCATCTGATGTGGAGTCATCTCACGCTGACCGACGGTCTGCTGGTCTCCGAGCGGCTCAGCACGGTGCTCGCCCCGCTGCTCGGCCGGGACCGGGCCCGCACGCTGCTGGTCGGCGCCTCCCGCCGGGCGGCCGAGCTGGGCATCCCACTGGACGAGGCGCTGCGGGAACTGCTGGACGAGTCCGACGAGTTGCTTCCCGACGGGCAGTCGCCGAAAGACCTGCTCCCGCCCGCCCGGCTTCGGGAGCTCACCGACCCCACCGCCTACCTCGGCTCGGCCGTGGCACTCACCGACCGGGCCCTGCGCCGAACCGCCGTTCACAAGGACGACCTCCGATGACCACCTCGCTGCTGCACCACCGCTCGGACGGCGCGTCCGGGGCACCCGCACTGCTGCTCGGCCCCTCCCTCGGCACCAGCCTCGCCCTCTGGGACGCGCAGGCGGCAGCTCTGGCCCGCGACTTCCATGTGGTGCGCTGGGACCTGCCGGGCCACGGCGGCTCCGCCGCCGACCTGGTCGCCGCCGGTGCCACCGTCGCCGACCTGGGCCGGCTGGTGCTCGACCTCGCCGACTCCCTCGGCCTGGAACGGTTCTCCTACGCCGGGGTCTCCCTCGGTGGCGCGGTCGGCAGTTGGCTCGCCGCCGAGCACCCCGAGCGGGTCGGCGCGCTGGCACTGATCTGCACCTCCGCGCACTTCGGCGGCGCCGAACCCTGGCGCGAACGCGCGGCCTTCGTCCGGGCCGAGGGCGACCGGGCCATGGCCGAGCTGGCCGGCTCCGCCCCGGCCCGGTGGTTCACCGACGGCTTCGCCCCGCCCGACCGGCTGATCCACGACCAGCGCACCGCCGACCCCGCCGCCTACGCCGCCTGCTGCGACGCCCTCGCCGCCTTCGACCTGCGCGGATCGCTGGCCCGGATCACCGCTCCCGCACTGGTCCTGGCCGGACGCGAGGACCGTGCCGCACCGCCATCGCATTCCCGCGAACTCGCGGACGGCATCGCCGGATCGACCCTGCTGGAGCTCCCCGGCGCCGCCCACCTGGCCCCGGTCGAGCAGCCCGGAGCAGTCCTGCACGCCCTGCGCACCCACTTCCTGAGTGACCGTCATGCTGCCGGGATGTCCGTCCGCCGTGCGGTCCTCGGCGACGCGCACGTGGACCGGGCGGTGGCCCGTACCACCCCCTTCACCGCTGACTTCCAGGACTTCATCACCCGCTACGCCTGGGGTGAGATCTGGACCAGGCCCGGTCTCGACCGCCGCACCCGCAGCTGCATCACCCTCACCGCGCTGGTCGCCGGCGGCCACCACAACGAGCTCGCCATGCACGTCAGGGCGGCGCTGCGGAACGGGCTGACCCCGGACGAGATCAAGGAGGTGCTGCTCCAGTCCGCCGTCTACTGCGGAGTGCCGGCCGCCAACTCCGCCTTCGCCGTCGCCGATGCCGTGCTTCAGGAAGAGGCCACCCCATGACCGCCCCTGCCCCTGCCCACGCTCCCACCCGCACCACCGTCGGCATCGTCGGAGCCGGCCCGGCCGGCCTGCTGCTCGCCCGCCTGCTGCACGCGTCCGGCATCGACTGCGTCGTCCTGGAGAGCCGTGACCGCGGCTATGTCGAGCAGCGGCAGCGCGCCGGAATCCTCGAACAGGGCACGGTGGACGTACTGCGCGAGTCCGGCGCCGCCGAGCGGCTGGACCGCGAGGGCCTGCCCCACGACGGCATCGAGCTGCGCTTCGACGGTCGCGCGCACCGGATCGACTTCCCGGCCCTGACCGGCGGCCGCCGGGTCTGGGTCTACGCCCAGACCGAGGTGGTCAAGGACCTGGTCGCGCTGCAACTCACCCACGGCGCACCGCTGTTGTTCGAGGCCCAGGTCACCGCGGTCGAGGATGTCGAGAGTGCGCAACCCGCCCTCCGCTACACCCACCAGGGCGTCGAACGCCGGCTGGAGTGCGACTACGTGGTCGGCTGCGACGGCTTCCACGGCGCGGTGCGCGAGGCGATACCCGCCGGGGCCAGGCAGACCTTCGAGCGCGGCTACCCCTACTCCTGGCTGGGTATCCTGGCCGACGTGGCACCGTCCAGCGACGAGCTGGTCTATGCCCACTCCCCGCGCGGCTTCGCCCTGTTGAGCATGCGGTCGCCGACCGTCAGCCGGCTCTACCTCCAGGTGCCCAACGGCACCGACCCGGCGGACTGGTCCGACGAGCGCATCTGGGACGAACTCGACGCCCGCTTCGCCCTCGCCACCGGCGACTGGAAGCTGGCCCGGGGCCCGATCACCGCCAAGTCCGTTCTGCCCATGCGCAGTTCGGTTACCGAGCCGATGCGCCACGGCCGGCTCTTCCTGGCCGGCGACGCCGCCCACATCGTCCCCCCGACCGGGGCCAAGGGCCTCAACCTGGCCGTCGCCGACGTCACCGTCCTGGCCCGGGCCTTCACCGCCCTGCACCGATCCGGCTCCACCGAACTCCTGGACGGCTACTCCGCCACCTGCCTCAACCGCGTCTGGCGGGCCGAGCACTTCTCCTACTTCATGACCAGCACCCTGCACACCGCCCCGGAGCAGTCCCCCTTCGACACCCGCCTCCAGCTCTCCCAACTCGACCGCATAGCCGCATCCCCGCACGCAGCCGCCGAACTGGCGGCCAACTACGCGGGCCTGCCGCTGGTCTGACCGCTGTCCGTGGTGACCTGTCCGACTTCGGGGAGCCGCCGGTCCTGCGCCGAGGTGGGGACCATCCGCGCGACCGCGTCGGGCATCGCGCCGACCGTGAACACCCGGATCCGGTCGTCGACGGCGACGGTGACGAAGGAGGCTTCGGACGGCACCAGGTCGGGCAGTGCGGTCGTGTGGGACCCGGCCTCCAGATCGCCCTCGAAGACCCGCAGCGAGGTGCTCCTGGGCTCGGGAGGAGTGAACGAGGTTGCCCACAGCGCCTCGACGGTGACATGCGCGGGCTCGTCGAGCGTCAGTTGCACACTCCGGCCTGCGTCGTCGTAGGCGATGGCGGCACGGTCGGGGCCGCTTCGCGCGTCGGAGGCGGCGGCTTCGACCTGGGCCGCGATGAGGCCGGCGATACCGGCCAGTCCCTGGACGAAGCCCACCCGCGGGTTGCGCCTGGAGACCTCGTCCCGCAGGTACTGCTTGGTCTCGGCCGGAACCATCCCGCCGAAGACCAGGAGGTCGAGTTCGGTGACGTCGTAGTCGTCGAGGACACGGTCGAACTGGTTGGTCGCGTCGGCGGTGTAGCCCTTGGCGCGCAGGATGTCGACGGTCGCGACCAGCACGCTGGGGCTGCGGCCGACCACCAGGACCCGTTCGGGGTGGTCGGCGGGTGGAGCGTTCATCTTCGCTTCCTCCATGTTGGCCTTACCAATGTTGGTTCAACCAACATAGAACATGTTGGCCGCCCCCACAATTGGTAGCCTGCAGGCATGCCTGCGCATCCCGTTCAGCCCGGCCGCACGCCGGACCGGCTCAAGTCCCGTCCGACCTGGCTCGTCAGCCGCGCCTACGCGCGCTCCGCGGCGCTGCTGGTGGCCGGGTTCGAGGCCGAGGGCAACGGCCTGCGCGGCTACCACTACCGGCTGCTCGCCGCGCTCGAACAGTGGGGGCCCGCGAGCCAGGCCGACCTCGGCCGCGACACCGGGATCGACCGGAGCGACGTCACCGCGGCGCTCACCGAGCTCGAAGCGCGCGACCTGGTCGAGCGCAGGGCCGACCCCGAGCACGGGCGCCGGAAGATCGTGACGATCACGCCCCGGGGCCTGGACGTCCTGGCCGATCTCGACACCATGGTCGACCGGACCCAGGACGCCCTGCTGGCGCCGCTGACGCCGGCTCAGCGACGCCAGTTCGTCAGCCTCCTGTCACGGCTGCTCGACTAGATGATCTATTCCAAGCATGCGGAGGGTAGTCGACTGCACAATCGTGGCTGTGACTGAGAATTTCGATGGGCTGGCTCGCTGTTGGTGGGAGGGTCAGCGGTTGGCCACAGGCACCCGTGTCGAGCGAGAGCGCTGGAGCCTGGGAGAACCGTCCGCGGTGTTCGCGGGCTACGAGGCGGCCAGGGAGCGGATAGATCAGGGCGGCGTGAGGGCCCTGGACTTCGTCATGGCCCTGCTGCAGTCGTCCCCGGACGATTCCGGAGGGGCTCAGGTGGGTGCAGGGCCCTTGGAGGACCTCATCACCGAGCACGGGAACGAGCTCTCGCTGCAGATCGAGGAGCTGGCGCGCCGCAGTCCGCCGTTCCGTCGTGCCCTGGCCTCGGTGTGGCTGGACAACGGGACGCTGGCGCCGGCGGCCGAGGAGCGGCTGGCTCGGTGGATACCCGCGGTGAGTGCCTGTAAGCGCCAGGGCCGGTAGCCGAGGCATCCACGGCAGGCTTGTCGCAATCTCCTGCGCAGTCGAAGTGAGGGAGTCCAACGTCGGTGTGTGAAGACAGGGTTGGACTCCCTCGCCACCGCACTCTATGTGAAGACCGACGACCTGCTGAAGGATTCGCCGCAGTTCGGCCCGTGGCGGCCGGCCGTGGGCATTGCGCCGCAGCTCAGCGACGCCGAACTGGTGACCCTGGCGATGATGCAGGCCATGCTCGGCTTCACCTCCGAGGCCCGGTGGTTGCGGCACGCCCGCGCCCACCTGCGGCACCTGTTCCCCTACCTGCCCCAACAGCCCGGCTACAACAAGCGGCTACGCAAGGCTGCCGACCTCATCCGGCGCGTCACCCGCACGCTGGCCCGGGACACCACACTGTGGGTCGTGGACTCCACGCCCGTCGAGTGCGGGCGCTCCCGCGAGACCGTCAAACGCTCCGACCTGGCCGGATGGGCCCAGTACGGATACTGCGCCAACCGGCGCCAAAGCAGATGAGCGCCAGACGCTGCTGGACCTGCTCACGGTCGAGCCCCAGCTCACCGCTGAGCGTCCGGGGCAGGCGCTGATCGGAGACAAGAACTACTTCGGCCGCGAGTTCGAGCAGCAACTGGCCGAACTGGACATCCGGCTGCTACGGCCAGCCCGCAAGGGCGAGGCCGAGCGGCCCGGATCCCAGCTGTTCAAGCCACTGCGACAGGTCATCGAATCGATCAACGAGACCTTCAAGGGCCAACTCGACCTCGAACGACACCGCGGCCGCACCCCTGGCGGCGTGGCCGTCCGCGTAGGTGGCCGCTGAACTGCCGGAGGCGTCGAGACGCCAGAGGATGCCGTGCTGGTTGACCCCGCCGCGGGCGTCGTCGACGTACCACTCGCCGTTGTGGGACAGAGCGCCCTGTAGGCCGACCGCCGCGGTCTGCTCCACCTCTTCGGCCACTGCTTGGCCGCTGGAGTTGGTGTCGAGGAGGTAGTCACCGGCACTGCCGATGCCGTAGCGGAGGAGTCGGGCGGGCGTGGTGCCCCCGGAGGAGAACCACTCGTTGGCCACCAGGCTGGGCGGGTTGGAGCTGCGGTCGAGCGATACCGAGGCCAGGCAGGGCAGGTGGGTGTCATCCGTGGAGGTGCACTTCTGAGCAGTGGCGTAGCTGTAGGAGCCGATGGCCGGCATGACGTACTGGTACGAGTCGGCCGAGTAGCCGCCGGTGACCTTGCCGACCGAACTGGAGTTCACCGTGGCCTGGAGGATCTGCGACATGCTGAAGACGTACAGGGCGTTGTAGTCGGCGTCGCCGTTGGAGGCGGTGACGATGAGCTTGTCGCCGTACCAGACCATCCCGCCCAGGTGGGAGACCAGCGGACGGAAGTCGGTGCCGCCGTTGGTCGGCACGACGAGGAGAACCCAGCGGTAGCTGAGTGCTGACGGACTGTCAGCGTCGATGAAGGCGACCCGGGCCCAGTCGTCCTTGGTCGCATCGTGTCCGGCGGGGTCGGTGCTGGTGTTGTAGGACCAGCCGGACAGCAACACCTTGTGCGAATGCCACAGGCCGTCGGCGGACGCGTCGCCCGAGGAGGTGACCGACTGCGGCAGCCAGAGCTGGGTGTCGGCGTCGCCGCTGTCCCAGCAGTACGCGGACGAGGCACTCGGGTTGATCGGCAGCGCGGCGGTCTCCGTGCTCGCGCAGTCCGCGAGGTTCCGCATCGGGTGATTGGCGCTCGCCAGCACGTCGGAGGCGTCGACGACGGGCATTTCGGAGTCGAGTTGGGTGAGAGTGGAGGGTGCGTCCTGATGCGGGATCAGGGCCGTCTTGGCCAGGTCCGAGGCCGCGGTCAACGGGGTCAGCGCGCCGGGCGGATCTCCCGGGTCGGCCCCGGCTCCGGTGGCCCCGGCCAAGAGCGTCACGAACGAGAGCAGGAGCGCCGCTACGGCCCTCGCGGAAGCCACGGTCACGGAACTGCGCATGGGTACGCTCCCCCTCCGGTCACCCACATGCCGGGCCGTCCCGCACGGCACTCGGGTGAGGATCCGGTGAGAACCGTAACAGGTCTGACGGACCGGAGGACCTGACTCCTGATCTTGGATCCCCGCGACTTACAGGGCGCGGTGCATGATGTGCAGCCCGACGTAGCCGGCGGTCGGGTGCCGGAAGCCCTCCGGCAGGGTGCCCAGCACCTCGAACCCGAGCGACCGGTACAGCTGGACCGCGTGCACATTGGTCTCGACGACCGCGTTGAACTGCATCGCCCGGAAGCCGGCCGCCCGTGCCCACTCCAGGGTGTACTCGCACAGGGCCCGACCCACGCCCTGGCCGGTGTGCGCCGGATCGACCATGTAGCTGGCGCTCGCGACGTGCGAGCCGTTGCCCATGTGGTTGGTGTTCATCTTGGCCGTGCCCAGGACCGTCCCGTCCCCGTCCCCGTCGACGGCGACGACGGTGCGGTTCGGCGCGGACAGTAGCCACCAGTCGCGACCCTGCTCCTCGCTGAGATCGGTCGGATAGGTGAACGTCTCGCCCGCGGCGACGATCGTGCGGAAGAACGGCCAGATGGCGGACCAGTCCTCGACCCCGGCTTCCCTGATCAGCATGGGAACAGCATGACGGTGGGGCTCGCAGGTCCGCCAACCCTTTCCCCGCCCGGCGCCGGCAGGCTCAGGCCGCGACGGTGGGGTGTACCCGGCGCAGGCGTTCCGGGGTGGTCGGTGGCGGGGTCTTGTGCAGGAAGGCCCGGCGCAGTTCGTGGTAGGGCTCGTCCGGGGCGTAGAAGTTGCGGTACATGTGGGCCAGCTCCTCGGACCGGTACCAGGCCAGCGGCCGCTGGGCGTCGGCGTGTTCGCGGGCGCGGCGCTTGGCGGCGAGGCGGCGGGGCCAGTCCGCGGAGCCGGCCAGTTCCTGGCCCAGGGCGGCGGCCTCCTCGGTGAAGCGCTGCGGGGCGCAGCCCAGCACCCGGTCGATCAGGCCGAGCCGCAGCGCCTGCGTGGCGATCAGCGGCAGGGCCTCACCGGTGAGCCGTTCGGCGGCGTCGGGGCCGACCCGGCGCGGCAGGGTGCTGGTCCAGTACTCCGATCCGTACAGGCCCATCAGCCGGTAGTGCGGGTTGAGCACCGCGCCGTCGCGGACCCAGACCTCGTCCGCGGCGAGGGCCAGCATCAGTCCGCCGGCCGCCGCGTTGCCGCCGAGCGCGGCGACGGTGATCCGGTCGCGGGTGTTGAGGACCGCCTCGACCACGTCGTCCATGGCGTTGATGTTGGCCCAGGACTCGCGGGCCGGGTCGGCGGCGGCCTCGATCGCGCCGAGGTGGATGCCGTGCGAGAAGACGTCCCGGGAGGCGCCCAGCAGCAGCACCCGGGTGGGCCGGTCCAGGGCGTACCGGTAGCCGGCCAGCAGCCTGCGGCAGTCGCCGGTGCTCATCGCCCCGCCCGGGAAGGAGAAACGGAGCAGGCCGACCGGCCCCTGCTCCTCGTAGCGCACGGTGCTCCAGGTCAGCCGGGATCCCGACGTCCCGGACGGTAACGGAACGTGCGGAGCGGGCAGCTCCGGGACGCCGCGCAGCTGCCCGGCGAGGGCGTCCGCGGCCGGGGCCTTGGCGGTCGGCGGTCCGCCGCGCAGGCGGCGCGGCCGGGCGGAGGTGATCCAGACCGCGCCGTCGGCGGTGGCCCGGCAGACCGCTCCGCCCCGGGTGGCCAGGAAGGCCCCGGGCCGGTGGCGGCCGGGCAGCAGCGGTCCCTCCTCGGGCTGTCCGCCGAAGAGGAAGTAGCGGCGTCCGCCGATGCTGTCCAGGACGCCGGGGCTGGAGTCGGCGATGCGCAGCGCCCGCGACGCGGTGGCGGTGCTGTCGCCGGTCCAGTCGATGCGGCGGGCCTCCTGCCGGTAGTACGGACGGGCCACCCCGGGCGGCGCCGGCCTGGGCCGGAAGTCGCCGGCGGCGAAGCGCCGTACCGCGCGCTCCACGGCGCGGGAGGCCGCGTCGGAGAGCTCGTTGCGGTAGACGTCGCTCTTGCTGATGCCGCCGGGCAGCTCGGGGATGTCGAACGGCTCGGCCGCCCAGATGTCCCCGGCGTCCATCTCGCCGACGGCCTGCAGCACGGTGACGCCCCACTGCCGCAGGCCGGCGCCCAGCGCCCAGTCCAGCGAGGAGGGGCCGCGGTCCCCGGGCGGGCCGGGGTGGACGATCAGGCAGGTGCGGGTGGTCCAGACGTCCTGGGGGACGACGCTGGTCAGCATCGGGCAGACGATCAGCTCGGGGTCGTGTCTGCGGACGGCCGCCCGCAGCTCCGCGCCGGTGTCCAGGGCGAGGGCGACGGCGGTGTCGTGGCCCAGCGCCGCGAGCTCCAGGGTGATGCGCTGGGTGAGGCTGTTGAACGCGCTGGCGAAGACGAGGATGCGGAGTCGTCGGGCGTGCAGTCGTGGGGACATACGAGCCTCCGGCGGAACGGTGGGGTGCGTTGCGGAAGGGCGTCTGCACAGGCGTGCCTGCATATGACGCCGTCCCTACCCGACCGCAGGATCGCTACGCTTCGAAGTCGTCATGTGACACTGCGTCAGAGGTCTTGACTCCGATGTGCGGTGACGGACCGTGTCGGCACACCAGCCCCAGGCCCCGACCTCGGACCTCTGGCACCCCACCTGTTGCCGCCTCGGTGCCGACCGGTCGCTCCCCGCAGCCGTCGCCGACCGAAGCGCGCCCCGCCGACCGACCGCCGCCCGCGCTCCCGCACGCCCCCGCACAGCCCTTGCACACCCCCGACACACGTTCGGCGCCCGATTCATGTCCTCCTTGAGGAGGAGAACGGGTGCATCGCTCGAACCACCCCCACCGCCGGTTCGGTACATCGCTGGCGGCTCGTGGCGGGGCGGCGCCGGAAACTAGCGTGAGGACGTCCGCAGATACGCCCGCTGAAGTCCGTCGAGGAACCCACGTCATGATCGAAGCTGTCGGCCTGACCAAACGCTACGGCCCCAAGACCGCGGTGGAGGACCTGAGCTTCACCGTCCGCCCCGGCATCGTCACCGGCTTCCTCGGCCCCAACGGCGCCGGCAAGTCGACCACCATGCGGATGCTGCTCGGGTTGGACGCCCCCACCGCGGGCCACGCCACCGTGAACGGCCGCCGCTACGCCGACCACCCCGCGCCGCTGCGCGAGGTCGGCGCGATGCTGGAGGCCCGCGCCGTGCACACCGGGCGCAGCGCCTGGAACCACCTGGCCGCACTGGCCGCCACCCACGGCCTGCCGATGCGCCGGGTGGACGAGGTGGTCGACCTGGTGGGCCTGCACGAGGTGGCCCGCAAGCGCGCCGGCGCCTTCTCGCTCGGCATGGGCCAGCGCCTCGGCATCGCCTCGGCGCTGCTCGGCGACCCGGCCACGGTGATCCTGGACGAGCCGGTGAACGGGCTGGACCCGGAGGGCATCCTCTGGATCCGCAACCTGATGAAGTCGCTGGCCGCCGAGGGCCGCACGGTGCTGGTCTCCTCGCACCTGATGAGCGAGATGGCGCTGACCGCCGAGCACCTGATCGTGGTCGGCCGCGGTCGGCTGATCGCCGACACCTCGGTCGCCGAGTTCACCTCGCGGGCCTCGGTCGGCCAGGCCGTCCGGGTCCGCACGCCCGACTCGGTGCGGCTGGGCGAGCTGCTGCGCGAGCAGCCGGGCGTGGTGGTGACCCCGGACCAGGACAGTGCGGACGTGTTCGACGTCAGCGGCGCCGACAGCGAGCAGATCGGCCGGCTCGCGGCCCTGAACCAGCTGGTGCTCTTCGAGTTGACGCCGCATCAGGCCTCGCTGGAGGAGGCGTTCATGGAACTGACCAAGGACGCAGTCGAGTATCAGACGGGCACTGCCCGGACCGGCACCGCGCAGCGGACCGCCGACGAGCGTGTCAAGGAGACCGCAGCATGAGCGCCGTCCTGGAAGCAACCCCCATCGCCACCACGCTGCCGCCCGAGGCGGAGACCCGGGTGACCCTGGTCCGGGTGCTGAAGTCCGAGTGGATCAAGTTCCGCTCGCTGCGCTCCACCTACTGGACCCTGGCCGCGGGCATCGTGCTGACCGTGGGCTTCGGCGCCCTGCTCTGCTGGGCCATGCTGGACCACTTCAACCAGCTGCACGCGGACGAGCGGGCCTCCTTCAACCCGACCGACCACAGCCTGCGCGGCTACTACCTGGCGCAGATGGCCATCGGCGTGCTCGGCGTGCTGATGTTCACCGGCGAGTACTCGACCGGCATGATCCGCGCCACGGTCTCCGCCGTGCCCAAGCGGCTGCCGGTGCTGTGGGCCAAGGCGCTGGTGTTCGGCGCCGCCACCTGGGTCGTCGGCACGCTGTCCGCGCTGGCCGCCTTCTTCATCGGCCAGGCCATCTTCAGCAGCAAGCACCTCGGCGCCTCCTTCGGCGACCCCGGTGTGCCGCGCGCGGTCTTCGGCCTGGGCCTCTACCTCACCGCCATCGGCCTGATCGCGGTGGGCCTGGGCGCGCTGCTGCGCAACACCGCCGCCGGGATCGCCTCGCTGTTCGGTCTGCTGCTGGTGCTCCCGCTGCTGGTCGAGGCGCTGCCCAGCAGCTGGCAGAGCGACATCTCGCCGTACCTGCCGGGTGCGGCCGGGGCGGCGCTGTTCACCCTGCACGGCGATCCGGGCCAGCTCAGCCCCTGGGTCGGTTTCGGAGTGCTGTGCATCTACGTGGTCGCGGCCCTGGTCGGCGGCGCGGCGGTGCTGCGCCGTCGGGACGCCTGACCACAGCTGGCACACAGCCGCCGCACGGCCTGCCACGGCCGTGCGGCGGCCCCCGCGGAGAAGGGTGTGAGACTGGTGGACATGACCGGGAAGCGTCTCGACCTCACCCCGCTGCGGGGGCTCGTCACCAGTGCGGGCCGCGGCCGCCATGCGACGGCCGTCGACACCGTGGTCGCCCTGCTGCTGATGCTCACCTCGCTGGGGCACGCCTTCGCGGCCCACGGGCCGGGTCTGCTGCTGCTGAACGCCGCCCTGGTGCTGCCGCTGGCCCTGCGCCGCACCGCGCCGTTCCCGGTGTTCTGCGTGGTCGCCGCGGTGGCCTTCGTGCAGTGGCTCACGGTCAGCGGCGGCATGCCCAGCGACGTTGCCGTACTGCTGGCGCTGCACACCGTGGCGGTGCACTGCCGCCGGGCCCAGACCTGGCTCGCCTACGGCGTCTGCGAGCTGGGAGCCCTGCTCGCCGCGCTGAGCTGGCCCGGCCTGAACCACCGCTACGGCGACGGGGTCCCGATGGGCCAGACCGATGTGATCGTCAACACCATCAAGGTGTTCCTGCTGTTCTCCGGCACGGTCACCACCGCACTGGTGCTCGGCTTCAACGTCAGGGCCAGGCGCGGCCGGCTCGCCAGCCTGGAGCAGCGCGCCCTCGACCTGGAGCGGCAGCGGGACCAGCAGGCCGCGCTGGCGGTGGCCGAGGAGCGCTCGCGGATCGCACGTGAGATGCACGACATCGTCACCCACAACCTCTCGGTCATGGTCGCCCTGGCCGACGGTGCCGTCTACGCCAACCCGCACGCCCCCGAGCGTGCCACCGCAGCGATGCGGCAGTCCGCGGAGACCGGGCGCCAGGCGCTGACCGACATGCGCCGCTTCCTGGGCGTGCTGCGCGCGGACGAGCCGGAGGCACTGCGGCACCCGCAGCCCGGGATCGGACAGCTGGAGGCACTGGTGCGGCAGGTCCGCGCCGCCGGGCTGCCGACCGAGCTCGCGGTGTCCGGGGCGACGGAGGCGGTCTCGCCCGGCGCCCAGCTGACGGTGTACCGAGTGGTGCAGGAGTCGCTGACCAACACCCTCAAGCACGCCGCCGGGGCCACGGCGGCCCGGGTGGCGGTCCAGGTCGAGGGCGCCTCGATGACGGTGGAGATCAGCGACGACGGCCACAGCGGGGCAGTCGTGTCCGACGGCGAGGGCCACGGCCTGATCGGCATGCGCGAGCGCGCGGCCGCGTTCGGCGGCGGGCTGACGGCGGGACCCGGGCCCGGCGGCCGGGGCTGGCGCGTCAGTGCCACCTTCGACCTGGCCGAGCCCGGCCTGGAACCCGCACCCGCCCCGATCCCTGCGACCGCCCCCGCCCCTGCCCCTGCCCCTGCCGCCTCCCCCGAGCCGGAACCGGCGCTCCCGGACCCCGCCCGCCGTCCCGAAACCGCCGAACTGGAGCCCGCGTGACCATCCGGGTGCTGCTCGTCGACGACCAGCCGCTGCTGCGCGTCGCCTTCTCCCTCGTCCTGGAGTCCCAGCCGGACCTCGCCGTCGCCGGCGAGGCCGCCGACGGTGCCGAGGCGGTCCGGCTCGCCCTGCGGGAGAAGCCCGAGGTGGTCCTGATGGACGTGCGGATGCCCGGCATGGACGGGATCGAGGCCACCCGCCGGATCGTCGCCGAGTGCCCCGGCACCAGGGTGCTCATCCTCACCACCTTCGACCTGGACGAGTACGCCTTCGCCGGGCTGCGCGCCGGCGCCTCCGGCTTCCTGCTGAAGAACGCCCGCCCGGAGGAGCTGCTGGAGGCGATCCGGGTGGTCGCGGCCGGCGAGGCGGTGGTGGCGCCCAGGATCACCCGCCGGCTGCTGGACACCTTCGCCTCCCGGCTGCCGGTCGAGGGCGGCGAGGCGGCGACCGCCCTGCAGTCGCTCACCCCGCGCGAGCAGAGCGTGCTGGTCCAGGTGGCCCGCGGGCTCTCCAACGCCGAGATCGCCGGCGTCCTGAACCTGGCCGAGAACACGGTCAAGACGCATGTCAGCCGGGTGCTGATGAAACTGGGCCTGCGCGACCGGGTGCAGGCCGTGGTCTTCGCCTACGAGAACAACCTGGTGTCCTCGGCCTGACCGAGCACGACCGATCCGGCGTGTGATCGCCGGTGATCGGGCAGAGTTGGGGCATGGGTACGGGATTCAGCGGTGAGGTGGCCGAGTACTACGCCAAGTACCGGCGCGGGTATCCCTCCGGGCTCTTCGACGCGCTGCAGGCGGAGTTCGGATGGACCAAGGACGACGCGGTTCTGGATCTGGGCTGCGGGACAGGCCAGTTGGGCGTTCCGGCGGCGGCCAGGGTGGGCGCGGTGATCGGACTGGACCCCGAGCCGGACATGCTGCGGTTCGCCGGGGAGGCCGCCGCGGCGGCCGGGGCCGGCAACACGGTGTGGGTGCTGGGGTCCGACGCGGACCTGCCGGAGATCGGAGCCCAGATCGGCACGGGGAGACTGGCGACGGTCCTGGTGGGGCAGGCACTGCACTGGATGCGCCACGAGGTGCTGTTCCCCCGGCTGTTGCCGCTGCTGCGCCCCGGGGGAGGGGTCGCGGTGGTGGCCGGCGGAGCCCCGCTCTGGCTGCAGGACTCCGACTGGTCGCATGCGCTGCGGGACTGCCTGGAGGCCTACTTCGGCACCCGTCCTGGTCCGACCGGCGGCGGCTCCCCGCACGACCGGGCCCGCTACGCCCGGGCCCTGGAGGCCGCCGGGTACCGCGACGTGGGGGAGATCGCGCTGCGCCACACGGACGAGTTGACGGTGGATCAGCTCATCGGCGGACTGTTCTCGACCTTCTCGGCCGAGTCGCTGCCCCCGGAGCCGCAGCGCACCGAGTTGGCCCAGCGGATCCGCTGGTCGCTGCCGTCCGGGAAGCCGCTGATCCAGGACGTCGAGGTCACCGCGGTGCTGGCACACGCTCCGTCAGGTCCGCGCTGAGCGAAGGCTCGTGGAGCAGCGGTTCCTGGCGCAGCAGCTCGTCGGCCGACCGCTCACCGGGCCCCGCCGCGGTCCGGCGGGCCCGGGCGACGGCCGCGTACGCCTGGGCCGTCGCCTCCGCCGGGGTCCCGGTGAGCCGGATCGGGGCGCCGAAGTGGACGTGCAGGTCGGGGCGGCGCAGCGGTGCGGTGACCAGCCCGGCGAGCTGCTTGCCACGGCTGCCGGAGGTGATCCTGCGGGCGCCGGTCTGGCCGACCGGGACCACCGGCGCCCCGGTGGCCAGCGCCAGCCGGGCCAGGCCGGTGCGGAAGGGCTCGGGGTCGCGGTCTCCCGAGTCGCGCCGGCGCGGCAGCCGTCCCTCCGGGTAGATCACCACCACCCGTCCGTCCGCCAGCGCCTCGGCCGCCGTCACCAGGGCCTCCGCGGCCCGCTGCTCGCCGCGGCGGACCGGGATGTGGCCCTCGGCGCGCAGCCGTCCGCCCAGCACCGGGATCCGCCACAGCCCGGCGGCGGCCAGCACCACCGGGTCGGGCACCCCGCGCCGGGCCAGCGCCGCCAGCACCACGCCGGGATCGATCAGCGAGCTGTGGTTGGCCGCGACGATGCTGCCGGGCGCGGGACCCTCTGGGGCGTCGCCGGTGACCTCCAGATGTCCGAGCAGAGGCAGGACGCGGCGGGCGAAGTCGCTGAGCATGGGCCCCATTCTGGCCGAGGGCACGGCGGCCGTCGTGAGTACGCCTACCCGGGTAGTGCTGCCGATTTTCCCCTGACAGAAGGTGTCAGTGGATGTTCCGACACTGATGGCATGAACCTCAGCCACCACCACCACCAGCGCCGGGCCGAGCGCCTGCTCGTGCCGGCCGCCTTCGCCACCGCCCTCGGCAACAACGTCCAGCTGATCGCGGGAGCGCTGCTCATGATCAGGGAGCAGCGGACGATGATGGCCGTGGGCTGGCTGTTCATCGCGGTCGCCGGACCGCAGGCGCTGCTGTCGCCCCTCTTCGGACGGATCGCCGACCGCTTCGACCGGCGGGCGCTGTGGATCGGCTGCGACGCCACCAGCGCGGTGCTGGCCCTGGGCCTGCCGCTCTGGCTGGCCTGCGGCGGCGCCCAGGGCCCGGGCGTCTACACCGCCAACCTCGCTCTCGCCGTCGTCAGCGCCCTGTTCTTCCCGGCCAGCTCGGCACTGATCAAGGAGCGGGTGGCACCGGAGCGGCTCCGGCGGTTCAACGCCCACTACGAGACCGGGACGCAGGCGGGGATGCTGCTGTCGGCGACGGTGGGCGGGCTGGCGGTGCAGGCCTTCGGCGCGGTGCCGCTGCTGGTCTTCAACGCGGGGACCTTCGCCGTCTCCGCGCTCTGCGTCGCCGCGGTGGGACGCCGGACCGAGGCCGCCGCGCAGACAGCCCCTGCCGATGCCCCTGCTTCCCCCGTCGTACCCGCCATGCCCGCTGTCCCCGCGCAACCGCTGCGGGTCCGTCGCTTCATCCTGCTCTACGCCCAGGGCAGCGTGGTCGTCACGGTCTTCAACGCACTGCTGCCCACCGCCGTCATCGGCGAACTCCACCTGGGCGCCGGCATGTTCGGCGCCGTGGACGCCCTCGGCAGCCTCGGCTTCCTGGCCGCCACCGGGTGCTACCGGATCGTCAGCAGGCGCTACCCGGACCTGCGCATCGCCGTGGTCGGCTTCCTGCTGTGCAATGTCGGGCTGGTGCTGCAGAGCCAGTTCGGGATCGCCGGCTACCTGGTCGGGGTGCCGCTGGGCGCCTTCGTCTTCGGCCAGGCCAGGATCGCCTCCCGGACCATGCTGATGGCCTCGGCCGACGACGCCTCGGTCGGCAGGGCGTTCGGCCTGGCCAACGGAGGCGGGCTGGCGGCCACCGTCGGGGTGATGTTCCTGGTGGCCGGGGTCACCGACCACAGTGACACCCGCTACGGCTTCGCGGTGCTGGCCGCGCTCGCACTGCTGGCGACACTGGCCTCGGCGCTGCTGCTCCGGACTCCGTCCCCGGCCGGCCGGTACCGGGCCAGGACCGCCGCCGCCGTCCCGGCGACCGCGCGACGCAGTTCCTCCGGGGCAAGCACCTCGACCTCCGGTCCCAGCGACAGCAGCGTCGGCACCGCGAGCTCCACCGACTCCAGCGGGACCGTCACGGTGACCCAGCCCTCGGCGTCCGGCGGGCCGGCCGAGGCCTGGACCGCCCGCACCAGGGCCGCGTCCAGCCGGTCGGGGAGCGCCGAGAACATCGCCGGGGCGATCCGGACCGAGGCCTGAAGCCGCAGTCGGCGCGCGTCGTAGCCGTCGAGGTAGTCCCGCCAGAACGCCGCGAGGTCGAACCCGGCGGGACGCTCGAAGCCGGTCCCCTCGTCCACCTCCAGGCGCAGGATCTGCGACACCCGGTAGGTCCGCACGGCGTCCTGCGTGCCCGCCACCGCCGCGACCAGGTACCAGACACCCGCCTTGAGGACCAGGCCGTACGGGTCGAGCTCGCGCTCGACCTCCTGCGGGGCCGCCCAGCGGTGGTAGCGCACCCGGATCCGGCGCTGGTTCCACACGGCGTCGGCGAGCACCGCGAGGCCGGGCGGCGAGTCCTGCTCCCGGTACCAGCCGAGGGCGTCCAGGTGGAACCGCTCGCGGATCCGTCCTGACCGGTCCCGCAGCGGGGCCGGCAGCGCCGCCGTCAGCTTCAGCTGGGCGGCGGCGAGCACCTCGCCGAGGCCCAGATCGGCCGCCGCGCCCGGCAGCCCGGCCAGGAACAGCGACTCCGCCTCGTCGGCGTGCAACCCGGTCAGCCGGGTCCGGTAACCGTCGAGCAGTTGGTAGCCGCCGCGGTGCCCGGCGTCCCCGTACACCGGGATGCCCGCGCCGCTCAGCGACTCGATGTCCCGGTAGACGGTCCGCACCGAGACGCCCAGTTCCCCGGCGAGCTCCTCCGCGGTCAGCCGCCCCCGGTTCTGCAGCAGCAGGACGAGGGACAGCAGGCGCGCTGCGCGCATCGCCGGCCCTCCTCCGCTCTTCCCCGCTCCGTTCCAGGCCAGCCAGGCTATCCGACCGATCCGGTGCCGGAGCTCAACGCCGCGGGGCGACCCTGCGGCCGCCGTCGACCAGCAGGTCGGTGCCGGTGACCCAGGCGGCGGCGGGGGAGAGCAACCAGACCACGGCCGCAGCGATGTCCTCCGGTTCGCCGAGACGCCGCATCGGGGTGGCGGAGGCCAGTTGCCGCTCGGCCGGCTCCCAGTAGTGCCGGGCCAGTTCGGTGCGCACCAGGCCCGGGGAGACCGAGTTGACCCGCACCCCGGGGGCGAGTTCGGCGGCCAGGTGACGGGTGAGCTGCAGCAGCGCCGCCTTGCTGGTCTCGTAGGCGGCCAGCCCGGGGCCGGCGCCGTGGACGCCCTCGGTGACCACGTTCACCACCGCGCCGCCGTGCTCCCGCATCCAGACCTGCCAGGCCGCCCGGACCAGGGCGAGCGGGCCGTGCACATTGACGGCGAAGGTGTCCAGCCAGACCGCCGGATCGCCGTTGACGGCCGGGGCCAGCGGCTGGTTGGCCCCGGCGTTGTTCACCACGAAGTCGACGGAGCCGAACAGCTCCAGGCAACTGCGCACCCAACGGTCGGTGGCGTCCGGGTCCCCGGCCGAACCGGTACGGCCCTCGACCCGGCCGCGCCGCTCACCGCTGCCTCCGCCCGCCCTCAGCCGCTCGACGGCCTCCTCGACTCCGATGCCGTCCCGCGCCGTCAGCAGCACATCGGCACCGGACGCCAACAGCCCCTGGGCGACCGCGAATCCGATGCCCCGGGAACCCCCGGTGACGATCGCCGCCCGTCCGTCCAGTCGCATGGAGACAGGTTGGGTCGCTCGGCGGAAGAAGGGAAGTCCCGGGCCCGCCTATTCCGTTGCCAGCAGGGCGTGCACCCGGGACCAGGCGTCGTCGGCGGTGTCCGGGTCGGTGCCCAGGAAGCCGTGGCCGCGGTCCGGGTAGGTCACGAACTCGTGGCGGACGCCTGATTCCTTGAGCGCGGAGGCGATCGCCTGCTGTTCGGCTGTGGAGATGACGTGGTCGTCGGCGCCGACCAGGTAGAGCAGCCTGCCGGTGATCCGGCCGGTGCGGGAGAGGGTGGGTTCGGGGCGGCTGAGCGGGATCTCGCTGCCGGTGAGCCAGCCGCCGTAGAAGACCGCGACGGCGTCCAGGTCGAACTCGGTCGCGGCCAGGTAGGCGATGTGGCCGCCCATGCTGAGGCCGACCATGCCCACCCGGGGGCTGCCGAGAGAGTATACGAAGTCGATGGACGCGCCGACGTCGGCCAGCACCTGATCCCGCGTCAGAAGTTGCAGCAGCTCGAACCCCCGGTCCCGGCCCGCCTGTTCGCGGGGCAGCTCGACGCCGGGATCGGTGCGGTGGTGGAAGTCCGGCGCGAGGGCGACGAAGCCGAGTCCGGCCAGGTGGTCGCAGACATCGCGGACATGGGAGTCGACGCCGAAGAGTTCCATCGCGACCAGCACGGCCGGGAACACCCCTGCGGAGTCCGGTCGGGCGAGGTAACCGCCCATCGGCGCGGAGTCATCGACGCCCACCGGGACGGTGACGTGTTCGGTGCGGATCGGAACAGGGCGCGCGGAAACGGAGGTCATGCCGAGAACCCAACCACCTCCCTAAGGTGGTAGCCACAGCACACTCTTCCTAGTAACCGGAGTACCAGGATGTCGCAGGCCGCGATCCGGGCCAAGGAATTGGGCGAGCTGCTGCGCTCCCGCCGCGAGCGGCTGCGGCCGGCCGACGTCGGCCTGCCGGAGGGCTCCCGGCGGCGCACCCGGGGGCTGCGCCGGGAGGAGGTGGCGCAGCTAGCCGCGATCTCCTCGACCTACTACGCCTATCTGGAGCAGGGACGTGAGTTGAACCCCTCCCGCCAGGTGGTCGACGCGCTGGCCGCGGCGCTGCGGCTGGACACCGCCGAGCGCGCGCACGTCCACGAACTGGTGCACGGCGTCCCCGCGACGGTCCCTGGCGTCGAGCGGCTCTCGCCCGCCGTGGTGGCGCTGGTCGACCGGCTGGACCCGTGCCCCACCTACGTCACCGGCCGCCACTGGGACGTGCTGGCGTCCAACCGCGCCGCCCGCGCCCTGTGGACGGACTGGCCCGCGCTCCCGGCCGCCGAGCGCAATCTGCTCTGGTGGATGTTCACCGCCCCCGCCGCCCGCGAGGTCCTGGTGGACTGGCCGGGCGAGGCCTCCGCCCTGCTCGGCCGCTTCCGCTCCGCCGCCGCCCGGCACCCTGGCGACCCCGGCTTCGCGGCCCTGATCGACCGCCTCCACGCCGCCAGCCCCGAGGTCCGCGCCTGGTGGCCCCGCCACGACATCACCCCGCTCGGCTCGGGCACCAAACTGCTGCGCCACCCCCTCCTCGGCGAACTGACCCTCACCCACGTCGTGCTGCAACTCGCCGACGACGCCGAACAGAAACTCGTCACCTTCTCCGCCCCGCCCCCCGACCTGGCCCGCATCGCCGATCTCGGCTGAAGCACCGCCGCCGGGCGCGCACACTGGAGGTATGTGCCGAAGCATCAAGACGCTCCGCCCGCCGGTCATGCCCGTGGTGGAGGACGAGGACATCAGGGCGGCTGCCCTGCAGTACGTGCGGAAGGTGTCGGGGTTCCGGGCGCCGGCCGCGCACAACAAGGACGCGTTCGACGCGGCCGTCGAGGCGGTGGCGGAGGCCACCAGGACGCTGCTCGACGAGCTGGTGGTCAGGGGCACGCCGAAGGCGGAGGTCGCAAGCTGACCGCTGATCGCCTGCCGGGTCAGGCCGGGGTGGCCGGGGCGTGTTCGGTGGCGAGTCTGACCGCGAGGGCGCCGAGGACCGTGCCCATCAGGTAGCGCTGGATCCTGAGCCACGCCGGGCGGCGGGCCAGGAACAGCGCGATGCTGCCCGCGGCGAGGACGATGGCCAGGTTCACCGCCAGGCTGACGGCGATCTGCACGCTGCCCAGGACGAAGCCCTGGAGCAGTACGTCGCCCGCCCTGACGTCGATGAACTGCGGGATCAGCGAGAGGTACATGACCGCGATCTTGGGGTTCAGCAGATTGGTCAGCAGTCCCATCGAGAAGAGCCGCCGGGGTGAGTCCGGGGCCAGCGGCTGCGGGGTGAAGACCGAGACCCCGCCCGGGCGCAGCGCCTTCCAGGCGAGCCAGGCCAGGTAGCCGGCCCCGGCGAGCTTGACCGCGAGGTAGAGCCCGGGGACGGCCAGGAACACCAGCGACAGCCCGAGGTTGGCCGCGCAGAGGTAGAGCAGGAAGCCGACGGCGACCCCGGCCAGCGAGACCGCCCCGGCCCGGCGCCCCTGGGTGATGCTGCGCGAGACCAGGTACATCATGTTGGGTCCTGGCGTGAGCACCATGCCGAGCGCCACCGCCGAGACGCCCAGGAGCGCGTTGGTTCCGATCATGGATCCAGGATCGGCGCTGCCGAGCATTCAGCACCATCGACGATTGCTATGCCGAACCATGTAGGGCTCCTACACGGTCCGCCGGGGATCCGTCCGCGCGGCCGCTGCAGGAGCACACTGGACACCATGGCCGTCCCCGAAGCACACGAATGCCGAACCTGTACCGACGACAGCTCGCTCGGAACGACCGTCCACGAGGACCTGGTGCTCGGTGCGCCGTTGTCCATGGAGGAGCTCGACGACGCCCACCGCCTGGAGCGGTTCGCGGGCAAGTACGCCCATGACGGCTGCCAGGTGATCGAGGTCCGGAAGGTGGCCTCGACCACCCTCAGCGGTTTCGGCTGGGCCGTCCGCTTCATTGAGGAGGGGAGCGGCCACCTGGTCCACTGACCACCGTCGGACGATCACATGATCGGACGGTCAGGCCCTCTGGAGCTCCTCCCGGTCCGGGGGGTTGGCGCCGGCGCGGGAGACGGTGAGGGCGGCTGCCCGGCCGGCGTGGGTGAGGATCCCGTGCACCGTGTCGGCGGTCAGAGCTGCCAGGTTCGGCCGGGCCGGGGCACCGAGCAGGTCGAGGGTGGCCAGGGCGTCCAGAGACGCGGACATGAAGGAGTCGCCGGCGCCGACGGTGTCCACGACGGTGGTGCGGACCGCGGCTGCGGTCACCGTGTCGCTGCTGGTGAAGCCGGTGGCGCCGGCACCGCCCCTGGTGACCAGTACCAGCTCGGGGCCCAGCGCCAGCCAGCGCGCGGCGACGTCCGGCACCGGGACCCCGGGGTAGAGCCAGTCCAGGTCCTCGTCACTGGCCTTGACCAGGTCGCTCAGCGCCACGCAGCGCTCGACCCGCCGCACCGCCTCCGGCCGGTCACCCATCAACGCGGGCCGTACGTTGGGGTCGTAGCTGACCGTGGCCCGCCCGCGCAGCGATCCGGCCAGGGCGGCGACGGTCTCCGACCCCGGGTCCTTGACGGCCGCGATCGACCCCAGGTGGACATGGCACGGCGTGAACGGCAGCGGGGTGGGACGCAGCGTCCAGTCGATGTCGAAGGTGTAGCCGGCCTGGCCGCGGGCGTCCAGGGTGACCAGCGCGGTCGACGTCCGCACGTCCTGCTGGCCGTCGGACAGCAGCGACACCCCGGCCGAGCGCAGATGGGCGGAGATCAGCGCGCCCATGGCGTCGTCCCCGAGCTGGGTCAGCAGCGCGGTGTCGCGGCCGAGCCTGGCCAGGCCGTAGGCGACGTTGGCGGGGCTGCCGCCGGGGTGCGGCACATCGGCCTGCCCGGGCGCTCGGACGATGTCGGCGATGCTCTCGCCGATTACCAGGAAGTCGGTCATCGGGCCATTCTGCACAGCCGGGGGAGCACGGGAGCGGGGAAGGCGGATGCGAGACTGCCCGGGTGAACCCCGCCTGGCTCGATCTCCCGGTCCGCAGCGCCCTGCCCGAGCTGCGGCGCGCTCTCGCGGAGCGCGGCGCGGCCGTGCTCGAAGCACCGCCCGGGACCGGCAAGACCACGCTGGTGCCGCTGGCGCTGGCCGGGCTGGTAGACGGCGACCCCGGCGCTGGTACCGCGGGCGCCCCGGGTGAGCGGCGAAGGGTGCTGGTCGCCGAGCCGAGGCGGCTGGCGGTCCGCGCGGCCGCGCGGCGGATGGCCTGGCTGCTGGGGACTCCGGTGGGCGAGGACGTCGGCTTCACCGTACGCGGGGAGCGCCGGATGGGGCCGCGCGCCGTGGTCGAGGTGGTCACCACCGGGGTGCTGCTGCAGCGGCTGCAACGGGACCAGGAGCTCTCCGGCGTGGACGTGGTGCTGCTGGACGAGTGCCACGAACGGCATCTGGACGCGGACACCGCACTGGCCTTCCTGCTGGACGTACGGGCCGCGCTCCGCCCGGAGCTGCAGCTGCTCTGCGCCTCGGCGACCTCCGACACCGCGGCCTGGGCGGCGCTGCTCGGGGACGGCGCTCCGGCGCCGGTGGTGGCGGCGCAGGGGATCCAGTACCCGGTCGAGGTGGTCTGGGCGCCGCCGCCGCGTCCGGTCCGGCCGCCGCAGGGCCTGCGCACCGATCCGGCGCTGTTGGAGCAGGTCGCCGCGACCGTGCTGAGGGCGCTGCGCGAGCGGGACGGGGACGTGCTGTGCTTCCTGCCCGGCGCCGGCGAGATCACCAGGGTCGCCGGACTGCTGGCCGGCGCCGGGGGAGCGGCGGAGGTGCTGCAGCTGCACGGCCGGGCCGACCGCGCGGTCCAGGACGCGGTGCTCAGCCCGGCCGGCGACCGCCGCCGGATCGTGCTGTCCACCTCCGTGGCGGAGTCCTCGCTGACCGTGCCGGGGGTGCGCAGCGTGGTGGACTGCGGGCTGGCCAGGGAACCGCGCACGGACCATGCGCGCGGGCTGTCCAGCCTGGTCACCGTGCGGGCCTCGCTGGCGACCGGGCGGCAGCGGGCGGGCCGGGCCGGACGCGAGGGCCCCGGCGCCGTCTACCGATGCTGGGCCGAGGTCGAGGACGCCAGGGCCCGGGCCCTGCCCACGCCGGAGATCCTCCAGGCCGACCTGACCTCCTTCGCGCTGCAGGCCGCCTGCTGGGGCGCCCCCGGCGGCCAGGGGCTCGCCCTGCCCGACCCGCCGCCGGACGGTGCGATGGCCGCCGCCCGGGAGACGCTGACCGCGCTGGGCGCGGTCGACGCCGACGGGCGGGCGACCGCCCGGGGTACCCGGATCGCCCGCACCGGGCTGCACCCCCGGCTGGCCCGGGCGCTGCTGGACGGTGCCGCGCCGGTGGGCGCGGAGCGGGCGGCGGAGCTGGTGGCGCTGCTCTCCGAGGAGCCGCCGCGGGCCCTCGGCGACGATCTGACCGCAGTCTGGCGCACCGTCAGGACCGGGCGCGACCCCTATGCGGCCCGCTGGCGCGAGGAGGTCCGCCGGCTGCGGCGGCAGCCGGACGCCGGGGACTCCAAGGAGGACGGTGCCGGGACCCGGCGTGCGGACCGAGCGGTGCCCGATGCTACGGCGGCCGGCCTGGTCGTCGCGCTGGCCTTCCCCGAGCGCATCGCCAGGGCGCGCGGCGGCGCCCCCGAGCCGGGAGCCCGCGCCTCCTATCTGATGGCCTCCGGCACCGCCGCCGAGTCCGCGGCCGGCTCCGCCCTGTCCGGTGCCGAGTGGATCGCGGTGGCCGTCGCCGACCGTCCGGCCGGGTCGCCGTCCGCGCGGGTGCAGCTGGCCGCGGCTCTCGACGAGGCCACCGCCCGACGTGCCGGCGCCTCGCTGCTGACGGTGCGTGAGGAGGTCCGCTGGGTTGTGCCGCCGGGATCCCGGCGCGGCGATGTGGTCGCCCGCAGGGTCGAGTCGCTGGGGGCGGTGGAGCTCGCGGCCGAGCCGCTGCCCGCCCCGGACCGGGCCCTGCTGCAGGCGGCCCTGCTGGAGGGGCTGGCCGCCGAGGGTGTCGGCGGGTTGCTGACCTGGTCGGCCGAGGCAACCGGACTTCGGCAGCGGCTGGCGTTCCTGCACCGCGAGCTCGGCGAGCCCTGGCCCGACGTCTCCGACGGGGCGCTGCTGGAACAGGCCGACGCATGGCTGGAGCCGGAGCTCTCCCGGGCCCGGCGCCGCTCGGACCTGGAGCGCATCGGTACGGCGTCGGCGCTGGCCAGGCTGCTGCCCTGGGCCTCGGGCCAGGCCGGACGGCTGGACGAGTTGGCCCCGGAGCGGATCACCGTTCCCACCGGATCACGGATCCGGGTCGACTACTCCGCTGACCGGCCGGTGCTCGCGGTCAAGCTGCAGGAGCTGTTCGGCTGGCAGGAGACCCCGCGACTGGCGGACGGACGCGTTCCGCTGACGGTGCATCTGCTGTCGCCCGCGGGCCGTCCCGCGGCCGTCACCGGTGATCTGGCGTCCTTCTGGCGCGACGGCTACCGCGCGGTCCGGGCCGACCTGCGCGGCCGCTACCCGCGGCATCCCTGGCCCGGGGACCCGGCCACCGCGCAGCCCACGCGACGCGCCAACCCGCGCCGGGACGGCTGACCGGCGTCCGGCGCTGCGGCGACTCGGCACGGCAGCAGGCTCAGCGCCGCAGTGGGCTCAGCACCTCAGCGGGTTCAGCACCACAGCAGGCCGAACAGCCCGGACGCGCGGGGTGCCGGGCGGGCCGGCGTCAGCTCCGCCGGGCCCGGTCCCGGGACGGTGACGGGATCCATGCCGAGGACGATCCGGTCGTAGGCGCGCAGCTGTGCGCGTCCTGACCCGCCGTCCTCGACGGACCCGGCAGCCGGGCCCGGCCTTCGGGTGTCCCTCGAGTGCCGCTGCGGTACCACGGTTCGGTCTCCTTCGCCCCAGGGGTGCGTGCGCTGCTACGCCCCGGGCGGTCGCGAACGGCCGTCGGACCACCCGCCCCCGTGGGTTCTGGCCGGGCCCAAGAGTACGCCAAAGCACGAGAGTTGGGTGCATATGCCAGACGGCGGCGGTCCCGGCCCGGAACGGGCCTCCCGCAGGGCGGTGCGCGCGGCGGCGATCGGGTACTGTGGCGCTCGGCCAGTAGAGACACCGACCGAGGAGGTGGGACCCATTACCGCTGTCGCAGTCCGGGTGCTCCGCTCCCCGGCCTCCGGGACTCCTCCGAGGCCCTGACGGGACGAGCGCCCTTCGGTATCCCGAAAGGCTCCCTGTGTCCTTCCCCGTTCTGCCCTCTTCCCCCGCCGCACCGGCCGACGGCCTCGACGCCGTGGTCTCCCGGCTCCGTGCCGCGGGCTGCGTCTTCGCCGAGGACGAGGCGGCGCTGCTCGTCGCGGCCGCCACCACCCCGGCCGAGCTCGACTCGATGGTCCGCCGCCGGGCCGCCGGCCTCCCGCTGGAGCACATCCTCGGCTGGGCCGGGTTCTGCGGCCTGCGGGTCGCGGTGGACCCGCAGGTCTTCGTGCCCCGGGTGCGCACCGAATTCCTGGTGCGGCAGGCCGCAGCGCTCGCCCCGCCGGACGCCGTGGTCGTCGACCTGTGCTGCGGCACCGGCGCGGTGGGCCTGGCGCTGCTCGCGGACCTGGCCGCCGCCGGAACCCCCGCCGCCGAACTGCACGCCGCCGACATCGACCCGGCGTCGGTGCGCTGCGCCCGCCGCAACCTCACCGCCCCTGGCAGAGGCGCGCCCGACTGCGGCGCCATGAGTATCGCGGTCCACCAGGGCGACCTCTACGACCCGCTGCCGGAGCGGCTGCGCGGTCGGGTCGACCTGCTGGTCGTCAACGCCCCCTACGTGCCCACCGAGGCCATCGCCCTGCTGCCGACCGAGGCGCGGGTGCACGAGGCCAGGGTGGCCCTGGACGGCGGCCCGGACGGCCTGGACCTGCACCGGCGGGTCGCCGCCGGGGCGGACCGGTGGCTGGCGCCGGGCGGCAGCCTGCTGATAGAGACCAGCGAACGCCAGGCCGAGCAGACCGCCGCGGTCTTCGCCGCCGGCGGTCTGCTGTCCCGGATCACCGGTTCGGACGAACTGGACGCCACCGTGGTCATCGGCACCAGGCCCTGACCGGACCACCCGGCTGAACCGTCCGGCCCCGCCGTCGCGGTCACCCCTGCGCCAGCGCCTCCCGCAGCTGCTCGGCGGTGAGGTGCGGGCCGTAGGCGGGCTTGTCCCGGTCGAAGCGCCGGCCCTCGGCCAGCGGGCCGGCGTCGACCACGTCGAAGCCGAACTCCTCGATCAGGGCGGCCACGGTCTTCTTGGCCTCTGCGTCGTCCCCGGCGATCGGCAGCGCGCGCCGGTTCGGGGTGCCGGCCGGGGCGGCCTCGTCGCCGATCGCGGCGGCGGCGATGTTGTTGAACGCCTTGACCACGTGGGAGTCCGGCAGATGGGCGGCGAGCACCTCGCTCACCGAGGTCCGGCCGCTGTCGATGTCCGGGAAGTGGCCGTCCCGCTCGAAGTAGTAGTTGTTGGTGTCGATCACGGTCTTGCCGCCCAGCGGCTCGGCCGGGATCCGGGTGTAGTTCTTGAACGGGACGGTGACCACGACCAGGTCGCCCGTCGCGCCCGCCTCCGCCGCCGTGGCCGCGCTCGCCAGCGGGCCGAGCGCGGCCACGACGTCGGCCAGGGTCTCCGGGCCGCGCGAGTTGCTGAGCACGACGTTGTGTCCGTGGGCGACCGCCTGCCTGGCGATGGCCTGGCCGATGTTGCCGCTGCCGATGAGTCCGATGGTTGCCATGGATGGAGTCCTCCCCCGTTGCGGCACGCTGAACCAGCGATCCCCCCGTACGGCGGCTACGTTGGTGCGATGTGCTGGAGTTCGACCGCCGACCTGGTCGCGGGCGGCGCCGTCACCGCCGTCGGGGTGGTCACGCTGGCCTCGGTGCGGCGCGGCCGTGACGCACTGCTGGCCGCGCTGCCGCTGGTGCTGGGCCTGCACCAGCTGATCGAGTCGGTCGTCTGGCGCGGCGCAGAAGGCGAGGTGGGTGCCGGTACGGCCGCGGTGGCGCGGACGGCCTGGGCCGTGATCGCCTATCCGCTGCTGCCGCTGCTGGTGCCGGTCGGGGTGCTACTGGCGGTACGGGCCGCGGTCTCGCCGGCCCGGCGCCGACTGCTGCTGGCGCTGGTGCTCCTCGGCCTGGTGGTCTCGGCGGTGCTGGCCGTCGCGGTGGCCCGGCACGGGGCCAGTGCGCAGATCGACGGGCACACCCTGCGCTACGGCGTCGGGGTGGGCCGTCCGGTGCCGATCGGTACCGGATACCTGCTGGCCACGGTGGGCGCGCTGCTCGCGAGCGGGCAGCGCGACATCCGTGCGGTGGGGGTGGCCTGCGGTGTGGGGGCGGTGGTCTGCCTGCTGCTGTGGCAGACGGCCTTCGTGTCGACCTGGTGCGCGTTGGCCGCGGTCGCCAGCCTGCTGGTGCTGCGCTGGGTCCGTCGCTCCCGGACCGCGGACCGGCGGGTGCCGCTCGCCGCTCAGTAGCCGCCGTAGCCGCCGGAGCTGCTGGGCGAGGTGCTGGGTGCGCTCCCGGAGCCGGTGATCGCGCTGCCGTCGGGGGCGAGCAGGTACCAGGCGCCGCCGAAGGCGGTGACGCCCTGGCCGTTGATGTCACCGGCCTTGGTGTCCTTGACGAAGTAGTAGAGCGGATGGCCGCCGTAGGTGACCTGGGTCGACTTGTCGGCCCTGGTGCTGGTGCCGACCATCGAGGCGGTGAGCCCGCTGGTGACCGGTGTTCCGGTGGCGTGGTCCGGCGGCCAGGCGACCGCGCAGGCGCCGTTGCAGGCGGAGGTGGTGCCGGTGTCGGCCTCGAACAGGTAGAGCGCCCGCCCGGACCCGTCGACCAGGATCTGGCCGTCGGCCGAGGAGGCGGTCTTCAGGGTGGTGCTGCCGCCCGCCGCGGATCCGCCGGCCGGCGATCCGCTGGCGGCTGCCGTGGTCGGCGCGGACGAGGAGGCACTGCTGGTGCCGCTGCTGGAGCAGCCTGCCGCGAGGGCCGCGACGGCGCCTGCGGCGAGCACTCCGGTAAGGACACGATTCTTTCGGATCATGACGGATCTTCTTCCGCCGGGACCGCCGCCGCGCCCGTTGCGTCGCAGCCGGTCCACCGGCCCGCCTAGGCGGGTCCGCATCCTCAGGTACGCGCAGGCGACAGCACAGGTTCAGCACAGATCCGGTACAGGTTCAGGCCCGCAGCCCGCGCAGCCAGGCTCGTACGGCGGTGGTGTCGGCGGCCGTCGGCACGCCGGGGGGCGGGGCGGGGCGGGTCACCACGACCACCGGGATCCCGGCCTCGCGGGCGGCGGCGAGCTTGGGCGCGGTGGCGGTGCCGCCGCTGTCCCTGGTGACCAGGACGTCGATTCGGTGCTCGCGCAGCAGCGCGCGCTCGCCGTCCAGGGTGAAGGGGCCCCGGTCGAGCAGGACCCGGACCCGGGCCGGCAGCGGCGGCTCCGGGGCGTCGACGGAGCGCACCAGGAAGTGCTGCGGCAGCCCGGCGAAGGCCGCCAGCCCGCCGCGTCCGGTGGTCAGGAACACCCGCCGGTCCGCGGCGGCCGTGGCCGCCGCGGGTCCGGGCGTCAGCCCGGGTGCGGACAGCAGCGCGGCGGCCTGCTCCAGCGAGGCGGCCGGATGCCAGCGGTCGCCCGGACCCGCCGTCCATCCCGGCCGGCGCAGCGCCAGCAGCGGCACTCCGGTGGCCGCCGCGGCCCCGGCCGCATTGGCGCTGATGGTGGCGGCGAAGGGATGGGTGGCGTCGACGACCGCCGCGACCCGGTGCTCGCGCAGCCAGCGGGCCAGGCCCTCGGCGCCGCCGAAGCCGCCGATCCGGACCCGGCCGGGCGGCAGCAGCGGCTGGGCCACCCGGCCCGCCAGCGAGCTGGTGACGGTCAGTGACGGGTCGTCGGCGAGTTCGGCGGCCAGCAGCCGGGCCTGGGCGGTGCCGCCGAGGACCAGGACGTGCAGCGGGTGTGACGGGCTGGGGTGCGGCGGGCTGGTCACGGCCGGCGCAGCAGATAGGTGTCCATGATCCAGCCCTTGCGGGCCCGGGCCTCCGCCCGCAGCGCCACGATGCGTTCGGCGACCTCGGCGAGCCGTCCCGAGACCAGGATCTCGTCGGTGGTCCCGATGTAGGCGCCCCAGAAGATCTCCAGCTCAGGGTCGAGACCGGCGAAGGACTGGTGCGCGTCCAGCATCACCACCAGGTCGTCCACGCCCTCCGGCAGCCCCCCGGCCTCGGCCAGCCTGCGGCCGGTGGTGATCTGCACCGGCCGGCCCACCCGGTTCAGGCCGGTGCGGTGCCGGGCGGCCAGCGCGGAGACGCTGCTGATGCCGGGGACCACCTCGCAGTCGAAGTCCACCGCGCCCCGCCCGCGCACCTCGGCCAGGATCGCCAGCGTGCTGTCGTAGAGCGAGGGGTCGCCCCAGACCAGGAAGGCGCCGCAACCGCCCTCCGGAAGTTCGTCCCTGACGAGCCGTTCGTAGATGTCGGCCCGGCGGCTGCGCCAGTCGTCCACGGCCGGGGTGTAGCCGGGGGTGGCGGCGGTGCGGTCGCGCTCGGGGTCGGTGGCCTGCACCACCCGGTAGGGGTGGTCCACGTGCCGGTCCAGGATCTCCTCGCGCAGCCCGGTCAGATCGGACTTCTCCCGGCCCTTGTCGAGCAGGAAGAAGACCTCGGCGCGGTTGAGCGCCTTGACCGCCTGAAGGGTGAGATGGTCCGGGTCGCCCGCGCCGATGCCGACGACGCAGATCGTCCTTCTGTCGTTCATGGCCGAGAGTCTGCCAGGCAGGAGATAGGTTGCCTGGTACCGGGTCGTCGCCCGGTACCAGGCACGATGGCGGCCGGCGGGCCGGGAGCGGTGGGAGGCGGAGGATGCCGGGGGAGCAGCGGAAGTCACGGTGGGGCTGGTTCCTGGTACTGGCGGCGGTCGTGGTGATCGGCTGGATCGCCCGGCCCGGCGGCCATGACTCCGGCACGGCGGCTGCGGCACCGTCACAGTCCGCCCCCGCCGGCTCCGCGTCCAGAAGCGCTTCGGAGGCCCCCTCCGGTTCGGCCTCCGCCCCGGAGACCGGGGTGGTCCAGCCCTACGACCCGGCGCACTACGCCGCCGACACGGTCAGGTACGGCAGGCAGGCCGGGATCGACCCGCAGCTGCTGATGGCGATCCTCTACAACGAGTCCTACAAGCCGCACGACGCCGCCAGCGAGCGGGCCTGGCAGAAGCTGAAGCCCGGCGCGTCCTTCGGCATCGCCAACATGCACGAGGCGGCCTTCGACGAGACCAAGCAGGGCCGCTCCTTCGCCGATCGCAGCTGGACCGAGCTGCCGGACCATCCGGACCTCGCGATCGAGGCCGAGGCCTGGTTCCTGCACGACCTCAGGACCCAGCTGCCCGCGCAGCACACCGGCAGCCTGACCCAGGACGAGCTGCTGGCCCTCGGCTACAACACCGGGGCCTCCAACATGCGGGCCTTCGCCCGCGGGGTGAAGCTCGGCTCGATGGCCCAGTCGTACCTGGACACCCTGCGGCAGAACTGGGACAAGGCCGGCCGGGCGGTCGCCTCCGCCACGTCGGGCTGAGACTGGCCGATCCGCCACCGTTGCGCGCCAGTTGAGTATCCGTCAGGGTGGCTTGGACGGGAGGGGGTCGGGCGATGATCGTACTGATCGCCATCGCACTGCTGTGGGGCGGGTCGATGGGGATGACGCGCCGTTGCGGGGCCTACGACCGGGCCACCAGGGCCCGCTGCCGCAATCCGGCGAAGGGCTACTTCAAGCGCTGCCCGCAGCACACCGCCCGGGTGGCGGTCGGCTCGGACCTGGTGGCGGTGGTGTTGGTGGTGGCCGCGGTGGTGGTCGCGATCAACACGGTGCACCGCTGACGCCGACCCGGCTGACCCGCCGGTCAGGCTGACCCGGGTGGCGGCGTCAGCTGTCCTCAATATCCTGAATGTCGGTTTCGCTGTGACAGTCTGACCCTATGTCGGACTCCGGTCGCTCCCCGCTGCTCTCCTGGACGGTCATCGCCCCGGCGATCGCACTGGTCCTCCTGGTGCTGACCTGGGGGCGGCACATCGACCCGGTGCTGGCCGTGGTGATCGCCGCGGTACTGGCCGCGGCGGTGCTCGCCGCCGTGCACCACGCCGAGGTGGTCGCGCACCGGGTCGGCGAGCCGTTCGGGTCGCTGGTGCTGGCGGTGGCGGTCACCGTGATCGAGGTGGCGCTGATCGTCACCCTGATGATCTCGGGCGGCGACGACAGCGCCTCGCTGGCCAGGGACACCGTCTTCGCCGCCGTCATGATCACCACCAATGGCATCGTCGGGATCTCGCTCCTGGTCGGCGCGCTCCGCTACGGGATGGCGCTGTTCAACTCCGAGGGCACCGGGGCCGCGCTGGCCACCGTTACCGCGCTCAGCGCGCTGAGCCTGGCGCTGCCGACCTTCACCACCAGCGCCCCCGGGCCGGAGTTCTCCTCCACCCAGCTCACCTTCGCCGCGCTGGCCTCGCTGGTGCTCTACCTGCTGTTCGTCTCCACCCAGGCGGGCCGGCACCGGGACTTCTTCCTGCCGGTCGCCCCGCCCGAGGCGCCCGAGCAGCCGGAGGCGCACGCGGCCCCGGCCAGTCTCAAGGCCGCGGTGATCAGCCTGGGGCTGCTGCTGGTCGCCCTGGTCGACGTGGTCGGGCTGGCCAAGGTCGAGTCCCACACCATCGAGGACGCCGTCGCGGCGGTGGGCTTCCCGCCGTCCTTCGTCGGTGTGGTCATCGCCCTGCTGGTGCTGGCGCCGGAGACCCTGGCGGCGGTGCGGGCGGCCCGCCGGCACCGGGTGCAGATCAGCCTCAACCTCGCCTACGGCTCCGCCATGGCCAGCATCGGGCTCACCATTCCGGCCATCGCCGTCGCCACGATCTGGCTGAAGGGCCCGCTGCTGCTGGGTCTCGGGCCGACCCAACTGGTGCTGCTGGGGCTGACGGTGGTGGTCAGCATCCTCACCGTGGTCCCGGGGCGGGCCACCCGGCTGCAGGGCGGAGTGCACCTGGTGCTGCTGGCGGCCTTCCTCTTCCTCGCCATCAACCCCTGATTCCTCGCCGTCGATCCCTGGCCGGCCGTCACCCCCGATGTATCGGCGGGGCGAGGTTGGCAGCGGATCCACTGTTAGCTAAGGTAAGCCTTACCTAATCAGATGGAGGTCGAGTGAAGCCTGCCGAGAACGCCGCCGAACCTGTCGAGCCCAGCGAAGCCGAGCGGGTGCGCAGCGTGCTGCAGGCCGCCACCTCGCTGACCGCGGCCGCCAACGGCGGCCGGCACGACCTCCACGGTCCGGACCTGGTCGTCGCCGACGCCGCCGGTCTGGCCCTGCGCGCCCCGGCCGAGTGCCGGCTCACCCGGGAGGTGGTGGTCGCGGGCTCGGCCGGGCTGCCGGTCCTGCTGGAGTGGACCGACCTGGCCCCGCTCCCGGCCGGCAACCGGGTCCGCGCCCAGGTCTGCATCGCCGGACGGCTGCGCGCCTCCCGGCCGACCCGGGACGGCCTGCGGCTGCTGCGGCTCGACCTGCGCCAGATCGTCCTGGACGCCGACGGCGCCGAGACCCTGGTCGACCCGGCCCGGCTGCTCGCGGCCGAGCCGGACCCGCTGGCGGCCGTGGAGGCGGCGCTGCTGCTGCACCTCGACGAGGACCACCAGGACCACGTGACCGCGCTGACCGGACTGATCGGACCGCAACTGCTGTGCGGCGCCCGCCGACTGGTGCCGTACGCGCTGGACCGCTACGGCATCGTGCTGCGGCTGGAGTACGCCGGCGCGCACCGGGACGTCCGGCTGGCCTTCGGCGAGCCGCTCCCCGACGCCGAGCAGGTCGGCCACCGGCTGCACGCCCTGATCGCCGCCGCGGCGGCGGCGCCGACCGGTTCCGGGGCCGGCCACCGGCACGGCTGACCGCACTGCTCCGACCCCTGACGATCAAGTCGGGTGTTGAAGTATGTTGACTACTGTTTCCAGTCTCTGTTCTGATCTGTTATCGCCCTGCAGTCAGGCAGTCGGGCCGAAAGTGGGAGTCGTCGTGCCGCAGATCGTCCACGTCCCGGAACAGCAGCTCTGGATCCTCAGCGGACCGCAGTCCAGCTACGTGTTGCACCTCGACGGCGAGGGTCTGCTGCACGGACTGCACTGGGGTCCCCGGCTGGACGCCGAGCAGGCGGTCTCGCTGCTGGACTTCCCGGCGCCGGTGCACCGCGGCTTCCAGGTCGCCGCCGACGGCCGACTGGACCTGGCGGCGGCCGGCGGCGCCCGCTTCGGCCATGCCGGACTGCAGGTCCGCTTCGCCGACGGAACCCGGGACCTGGAACTGGAACTGACCGGGCACCGGATCGAGGGAGGGGCCGACGGAGCCCCCGCCGAGCTGGTGCTGGAGTTCGCCGACGGCTACTACCCGCTGGCGGTCGAGACCCGCTACCTGCTGCGGCCCGGCAGCGACGTCATCGAGCGCCGGCTGCGGCTGCGGCACACCGGTCCGGTCGAGGGGCGGCCGGAGACGGCTGAGCCGGTGGCCGTCCTGCGGGCCGACTCGGCCACCTGGGTGCTGCCGCCGCTGGACGGCTACCGGCTCAGCCAGGTGCACGGCCAGTGGGCCGCCGAATCGCAGCTGACCCGCAGTGAACTCGCCTACGGGGAAACGGTGCTGACCAGCCGTCGTGGAGTGAGCGGCCACCATGCGCAGCCCTGGGCGATGCTCGACGACGGCACCGCCACCGAGACCGGCGGCGCGGTCTACGGCTGCGCGCTGGCCTGGAGCGGCAGCTGGCAGCTGACGGTGCAGCGGCTGCCCGCCGGCCAGGCGTCGGTCTCGGCGGGTGTGCAGCACACACCGATGGTGCAACTGCTGGCCCCGGGGCAGGAGCTGGAGACTCCGGCCAGTCTCGGCCTGTACAGCGAGGGCGGCTTCGGCGCCGCCAGCCGTGCCTGGCACCGGCACATCAGGTCCGAAGTACTGGAGCACCCCGACGAGTTGCGCCCGGTGCTGTACAACTCCTGGGAGGCCACCTACTTCGACATCGGCCTGGAGAACCAGAAGGCGCTGGCCGACCGGGCCGCCGCGATGGGCGTGGAACTGTTCGTGATGGACGACGGCTGGTTCGGCGCCCGCACCAACGACTCCGCGGGGCTCGGCGACTGGACGCCCAACCCGGACCGCTTCCCGGACGGCCTGGCCCCGCTGATCGACCATGTGCACGGCCTGGGCATGGAGTTCGGCCTCTGGGTCGAGCCGGAGATGACCAACCCGGACAGCGACCTCTACCGCGCCCACCCCGACTGGGTGCTGCACCAGCCGCACCGCCGTCGCACCGAACTGCGCAACCAGCTGGTGCTCAACCTGGCCAGGCCGGAGGTGGCCGACTGGCTGCACGGCACCATCGACGGGCTGCTGCGCGACAACGCCATCGACTTCCTCAAATGGGACATGAACCGTCCCTTCACCGAGGCCGGACCGGTCGGCGCGGGCGGCGACGACCGGCTCTGGACCGACTACACCCGGAACCTCTACGCGGTGCTGGACCGGCTGCGGGCCGACCACCCCTCGGTCCGGATCGAGGACTGCTCCAGCGGCGGCGGTCGGACCGACCTCGGCCTGCTCGCCCGTACCGACCAGGTGTGGACCTCCGACAACACCGACCCGGCGGACCGGCTGCACATCCAGTACGGCTTCTCCCAGCTGCACCCCGCGCAGGTGATGGGCGCCTGGGTCACCGACAGCCCCAACCCGTTCACCCGGCGCAGCACCCCGCTGGACTTCCGCTTCCACTCGGCGATGGCCGGAGCCCTGGGCATCGGCGGCGACCTGGCCGAGTGGACCAAGGAGGAGCTGGCGCGGGCCGCCGAGCTGGTGGCCGCCTACAAGGCGGTCCGGCCGCTGGTGCAGCAGGGCGAGCAGTACCGGCTGCGCGGGCCCGAACAGGAGCTGAGCGCGGTCCAGTTCGTGGCGGCGGACGGGACCGAGAGCGCCGTCCTCGCCTACCGGCGGTCCCGCTCCATGGGCGAGGGCGCACCGGTGCTGCGGCTGCAGGGGCTGCGTCCGGACGCCCGCTACCGGGACGCGGCCACCGGCCGGCTGCACCACGGCGCGGTGCTGCTGGCCCGCGGTCTGCCGCTGGAACTGCCGGAGGGCGACTGGGCCAGCACCCTGGTGCACCTGACGGCCGTCCGGTAGGCCCGCGTCAGCCGGCCCGCCGTCCGGTAAGCCGCCGTCAGATCCAGTCCCGGCGCCGGAAGACCAGGTAGAGCAGGACCGACAGCACGACCATGACCACCGTCGACACCCAGAAGCCGACGTGGGTGCCGAAGCCCGGGTAGGGCACGTTCTGGCCGTAGAAGCCGGTGACCGCGGTCGGGACGGCGATGATCGCCGCCCAGCTGGTCACCTTCTTCATGATCAGGTTCATCCGGTTGCCCTGGACGGTGAGGTTGGTCTCCATGACCGAGGTGACCAGGTCGCGCAGCGACTCGGTCCACTCGGTGGCCCGCAGCACATGGTCGTAGACGTCCTGGTAGTACGGCATCATCGTGTCGCCGACCACATGGAGGTCGCGCCGCAGCAGGGTGTTGACCACCTCGCGCATCGGCAGCACCACCCGGCGCAGCCGTACCAGGTCCCGGCGCAGCTCGTAGGAGCGGCGCTGGACGGTCCTGATCGCGTCGCCGTGGTCCTCGAACAGCAGGCCCTCCAGCGCCTCGATCTGCTCGTCGAGTCGCTGCACGGCGGTGAAGTGGCTGTCCACGACGTAGTCGAGCAGCCCGTGGAGCAGGTAGCCGACGCCCTCCTTGGCCAGGTCGGGGGAGTCGTCCCAGCGGGTCACCACCGGGTCGATGTCGAATTGCCCCTCCTTGCGGATGGTGATCAGCGCGTTCGGGGTGATGAAGGCGGCGATCTCGTCCGCGCTCCCGGGCCCGACCGAGTAGGCGCTGAGGAAGAGATGGGTGCGGTAGCGGTCCAGCTTGGGCCGCTGCCGCTCGTCGCCGGCGTCCTCCACGGCCAGGGCGTGCAGCCCGAACTCCTCGGTGATCATGGTGAAGTCGTCGGAGGTGGGGTCGCAGAGGTCCAGCCACACCGTGCAGTCCGGTTGGCAGACGTAGTCGGAGATGTCCTCGACCGGGAAGTCCTCCAGGTCCAGCCTGCCGTCGCGGTAGAGCCTGGTGCGGGTCACCGCCCGCTCTCCTCGCCCGCCTCCAGCAGGTTGGCCGCCGCACCGACGATCCGCGGGTCGGGCACCCCGACGATCGCGGCGTCCTTGTCGGTGTAGTCGAAGCGGTCCAGCACGCTGCGCATCGCCTCGACCCGGGCGCGCTTCTTGTCGTTGCTCTTCACCACGGTCCAGGGCGCCTGCTTGGTGTCGGTCTCCTGGAACATGGCCACCTTGGCGGCGGTGTACTCGTCCCACAGGTCGAGCGAGGCCAGGTCCATCGGGCTGAGCTTCCACTGCCGCACCGGGTCGATCTGACGGATCGTGAAACGGGTGCGCTGCTCCTCGCGGGAGACCGAGAACCAGAACTTGACCAGCGCGATGCCGTCGTCCACCAGCATCTGCTCGAAGGCCGGCGCCTGCCGCATGAACCGCTCGTACTCGTCGTTGCTGCAGAAGCCCATCACCCGCTCCACCCCGGCCCGGTTGTACCAGGAGCGGTCCAGCAGCACGATCTCGCCCGCGGTGGGCAGGTGCGCGACGTAGCGCTGGAAGTACCACTCGCCGCTCTCCCGCTCGGTCGGCTTCTGCAGGGCGACGACCCGGGTGCCGCGCGGGTTGAGGTGCTCGGTGAAGCGCTTGATGGTGCCGCCCTTGCCGGCGGCGTCCCGGCCCTCGCAGAGGATGACGATGCGCTGGCCGGTGGTCTTCACCCAGCTCTGCAGCTTCAGCAGCTCTATCTGCTGCTGCCGCTTGTGGTGCTCGTACTCGGGGCGCTGCATCCGGTGCTGGTAGGGGTAGTTCTCCCGCCAGGTCTCGACGGCGCTGCCGTCCGGGCGGATCAGCACCGGCTCGTCCTGGTCGGTGTAGTCGATCCGCAGGTCGGAGAGCAGGTCGGTGCCGTGGATCAGCGCCCGCTCGGAACCCGGGCCGCCGTCGTCCAGTGCCATGGGACTCTCCCCTCGTCGCGCCCGCCGTCTGTGGCCCTCTGCCCCACGCCGGCGATCCCCAAGCGTCCTGGCGACGCCTCCCGCCATCGTCGGCGACCGTGCTCGGTGCATGCCACCCCGTGGAGTTTGCCACCGTATGGCCGTCAGATGGCCGGTCTGCGGCAAGACCGGACGGGGTGTCGCGCCGGATGGGAGAGTTGGGCCCACCGAATCCGTCCGACGGAAGGCCGCCGCAGATGAGCCCCTGGCCCACAGTCAGCCGACGCCAGCTCACCGAGGGCCGCTTCATCAGCGCCTTCCAGGACGAGGTCCTGATCGCCGAGGGGGTCACCGGCACCTGGGAGTGGGTCGACCTGGCCGACGCCGTGCGGGTGGTCGCGGTCGACCCGGACGGCCGGATCGCGCTGGTGGAGGACGAGTTCTACCTGCAGCGGCGCCGGCTGCTGCTGGTCCCGGGCGGGGGAGTGGAGCGCACCGAGGAGCCCGAGGCGGCGGCCCGGCGCGAGCTGGAGGAGGAGACCGGCTGGCGCGCCGGACGGCTGGACCCGCTCGGCGTCGTCGAACAACTGCCCACCGCCACCCCGGCCCGGGCGCATCTGTTCCTGGCCCGCGACCTCACCCCCGGCACGCTGGCCCGGGAGGCGAGCGAGGAGGGGATGACACTGCACTGGCGGACCGTGGCGGAGGCGGTGGCGGCGGTGCGCGGGGGCGAGATCACCGAGGCCGGCAGCGTCAGCGCGATCCTGCTGGCGGCGCTCAGTCTCTAGAGGCTCAGTCCTCAGGGGCTCAGGCTTTGGGGGCTCAGCCTTCAGGGGCTCAGCCTTCAGGGGCTCAGCCTTTGGGGAGCGCGCCGGGGATCTCCTCGATCCGGTCGATCGCGTGACCCGGGGCGTCCTCGTCCAGATCACTGCTCTCGTTGCGTTGCGCCGCCCGCACCGCTGTCCCGACCACCGCTCCGACCACGCCGGCGGCGACCAGCACGGCCAGTCGGACCGCCGAGGTGTGCCCGTCCCAGCCGAGGACTCCCCAGCGGCCCAGGTCGAAGCCGTCCAGGAACAGCCAGAACACCAGGCCGACCAGCACGCTGCCGGCCAGGTCGGCGGCGCAGCCGACGGCGAAGGCCGCCAGCGACATCACCACCAGCTCGAACACCGGGTAGGGCCGCTCACCGACGGCGGCGAGCAGCACCGACAGCGGAGCGGCGACCGCGAAGGAGAGCACCGCCAGCATCGGGGCCCGCAGGCCGGCCCGCCGGCCGGTCGCGGTGGCCACGGGGAGGGCCCTGCTGCGGGCTGTGGGGCGGAGGAGTGTGTACGACATGGTGGCCTCCCGCTCGCCTGGTCTAGGAGTGCACCTCCATTACAGGGCGGGCCGGGGCGGCGGTGGGCGGCGTTGACGGCGCCCTGACGGGGCCGTAGCGGATCCTTACGCGATCCTGACGCGCCGCTGTGTGGCGCCCCGTCGCCCGGCGCCCCGTGACCCCGCGCCCGCCGCTCAGTCCGGGTGCGAGCGGCTCAGGTCCAGCGCGTCCGGGTTGGTGTGCTGCACCAGCCGCCGCAGCAGCCCGGCGAGTACGGCCTCGTCCTCGTCGGAGAGGGTCTCGAAGAGGTTGGCGTTGGACTCCTCGATGGCCACCTGGGAGACCTGGACCAGGGCCAGTCCGGACTCGGTCGGGTGGAGCTGCATCACCCGGCGGTTGGTCGGGTGCGGCCGGCGTTCCAGCAGCCCGCGGTCGAGCAGGCCGTTGACGGCGGTGCCCATGGACTGGGCGGTCATCCCGGCCCGCCGGGCGACGGCCGCGCTGGAGATCCCGGGCGACAAGGCCACCTGCACCAGCGCGTTGTGCTGGGCGAGGCTGAGATCCAGCGGGCGCAGCGTCCGCTCCAGTCGCAGCGCCACGGCCTGCGCGAACTGCCAGGCCAGATAGCTGGTTCGGGTGGACGGGTCGTCGATCACCTGGGGGACTCCTGGCTCCGGGAATGTTATAAGGCGCCTGATGGTTGGCTGTTACGATCAACAGGCACCTTATATTTAACTATTACGAGAGGACCGCACGTGTCCCCAGTCGTGTCCGACCATGATGCCGAAACCACGGCGCGGCACGCCCGCCCCGAGCCGCACCCGCACGCACATGTCGTCGTGCACGAGCACGTCGTGGACGAGCCCGCCGCCCGCGTCGGCGCGACCGGGGCCAGGGGAGCGCTGCTGCCCGCTCTCATCGTGCTGGTGATCGGGGCGATCTTCGTCAGCGTCTACCTCGCCGCCTTCCACGCACCCCGGCCGCATCAGCTGCCGGTGGCCGTCGTCGGGTCCACCTCCCAGCAGGCCGCGTCCGCCGAGCACGCCGGCTTCGACCTGCGGGTCTACCCCGACCTGGACTCGGCCCGCAGCGCCGTGCAGCACCGCGACGTCTACGCGGCCTACGACGCCACGGGCCCGAACGGCAGCCCGGTGCTGCTCTACAGCAGCGCCAACGGACCCTCGGTCACCGCGCTGCTCGAAGGGACCTTCCTGCACGGAAAGACCTCGGCCGCCCAGGACGTCCGGCCCGCCTCCAGCGGGGACACCCGCGGCCTGTCCGTCTTCTACTCCGCCTTCGGCCTGGTGCTGGCCGGCTTCCTGTTCGGCACCATGACCTACCAGATGGCGCCCAGGCTGGAGTTCCGCTGGAGGATGGCCGGTCTGGCCTTCTTCAGCGCGGTCGGCGGGCTGGCCGTGGCCGCCATCGCCGGCACCGCCTTCGGCGCGCTGCCCGGTCCCTTCCTCGCCGTCGCCGGGCTCACCGCGCTGATGGCGGCCGCCGTCGGCGGGGCGACCATGGCGCTGGTGCGGCTGCTGGGCCCGGCGGGGGTCAGCGTCTCCTCGGTGCTGCTGCTCATCCTGGGCAACGCCACCAGCGGCGGCATACTGCCCCCGGACTTCCTGCCGGCCTGGCTGCACCCGCTCTCCGCGGTGCTGCCGGTGGGCGTCGGGGTCCGGGCCGTCCAGGGCGTGGCCTACTTCGACAACGACGGCGTGGTCAGGGCGGTCGTGGTGCTGGCGGTGTGGATCGCGGTGTGCGTGGGCGTGCTGTGGCACCGCGACGTCCGGTCGGCGCGGGTGCGCGTCGGCTGACGTTCGCGCCGTCCCACACCGGGCACATGTAGAGACATGAGTGGGACGGACACGGGCCGCCGCGCCCCCAGGCGCGGGTCACTGGTACTGCTGGTGCTGGTGGTCGTCCTGGTGGCCGCGGTCTGGGCGAGCAGCAGGAACGGGCACGGCAGCGGCCGCACGGCGGGACCTGGCGGCACGGCGAGCGGTACGGCCGGGCGGAGCGGATCCGCCCCGCCCTCCGCCGAGGCCGCGCTCACCCTGGCCACCGTCGAGAAGGGCCTGGTGGACATCAACGTGGTGCTCGGCTACCAGGGCGCGCGGGCGGCGGCCACCGGCATGGTGCTGACCCCCTCGGGCGAGGTGCTGACCAACAACCACGTGGTCAACGGCGCCACCGAGATCTCCGCCGTGGACGTCGGCGACGGACGCAGCTACCCCGCGACCGTGGTCGGCTACGACCGCGGCCACGATCTGGCCGTGATCCAGCTGAAGGGGGCCTCGGGGCTGGCCACGGTGCGGCTCGGCGACTCGACCCGGCTGGCGGTCGGCGACCCGGTCACCGCGGTGGGCAACGCCGGCGGCAAGGGCAGCGTCCCCACGGCGGCCGCAGGGCAGGTGACGGGTCTTCAGCGGTCGATCACCGCCGGGGACGACGCCACCGGGGAGTCCGAGCAGCTGACCGGCATGATCCAGGTCGACGCCGCGGTGCAGCCCGGCGACTCGGGCGGACCGCTGCTGGACCGCTCCGGCTCGGTGGTCGGCGTGGACACCGCCGCGTCCGAGGGCTTCAGGTTCCGGGGCGGCACCGGCAACGCCGGGTCGGCGGGCTTCGCCACCCCGATCGCCACCGCCCGCACCGTGGTCGACGCCATCGAGGGCGGCCGGGCCGTGGACGGCATCCACATCGGGGCCACCGCGATGCTGGGCCTCCAGGTTGACGCCACCTTCGACGGCTCGCCCGGGGCCGTGGTCGCCGGAGTGGTGGACGGATCCCCGGCGGCCCGGGCGGGCCTGGTGGCCGGGGACCTGATCACCTCGTTCGACGGCCGGTCGGTGACCGACCCGGGCGCGCTCACCACCCTGGTGACCGGCCACCGCCCCGGTGACCGGGTCACCGTCCAGTGGACCGACCAGGCCGGTGCGACCCACAGCCGGACGGTGACCCTGGCCGCCGGGCCGGCCGACTGAGGCCGGCCCGGGAGTGCCGGGGGCTCAGTCGGCCGGTCAGCCGTTGGGTCAGCCGTTGGGTCAGCCGTTCGGCAGGATCACGGCGCGGCCGTTGATCCGGCCCTCGTGTAGCCGCTGGTAGGCCTTGGGGGCGTCGTCCAGGCTGTAGGTCTCCACGTGGACGTCGATGGCGCCGGACCGGGCCAGGTCCAGCACCTCGATCAGCTCGGACCTGCTGCCCCAGTAGGGGGAGCGGACCGCCGCGTCGTAGGGGGTTGAGCCGAAGCCGACGGTCGCGGCGCCGCCGCCGATGCCGACGATGGTGACGTCCGACTCCACGGCGGCGCAGGCGGTCGCGGTGGCCACGGTGGGCGGCGCGCCGACGAAGTCGAACACGGCCTGGGCGCCCAGGCCGCCGGTCAGTTCGCGGACCTTCGCGGCCGCGTGCTGGTCCGACAGGACGGTCTCGTGCGCGCCGACCTCGCGGGCCAGCGCCAGCTTCTCGTCGTTGACGTCCAGGGCGATCACCCGCGCCGGGGTCAGCGCGCGCAGCAGCTGGATGGCGACGTGCCCGAGACCGCCGGTGCCGATCACCACGGCGGTGCTGCCGGGGACCAGCTTGGGCAGTGAGGTCTTGATGGCGTGATACGGCGTCAGACCGGCGTCGGTGAGCGGCACCGCGGTGACCGGGTCGAGGTCGCCCAGCGGGACCAGGTGGCGCGGGTCGTCCACGATCATGTACTCGGCGATGGCGCCGGGCGCGCCCAGGCCGGGCGGCCGGATGCCCAGCTCCTCGGCGCGCAGGCAGTAGTTCTCCTTGCCCTGGGCGCACATCAGGCAGCTGCCGCAGCCCCAGGGCCCGTACACCGCCACCGAGTCGCCCAGCTCGAAGCCGCTGACCCCCTCGCCCAGCGCGGCGACCGTGCCGGCGCCCTCGTGCCCGAGGGTGAGCGGCAGCGGGAACGGCAGCGCCTCGGCCGGCCAGCTCATCACGGCGATGTCGGAGTGGCACACCCCGGCGGCGGTGACCTTCAGCAGCACCTGCCCGGGGCCGGGCTCAGGGCGGTCGACGGTGACCACCTCGGGGTCGGCGCCGACGGCGCGGTACTGGACGGCCTTCATCTTCTCGGTCGGTACTGCGGCGGACATCATGAACCCACTTTCCGTGCTCTGTGTCTCTGCTCTGTGTCTCTGTTCCCGACTCTGCTTCTCAGCGCGCCGCGTAGGCGCCGTCGACCAGGTGGTAGCTGCCGTTGACGAAGGAGGCGCGGTCGGAGAGCAGGAAGACGGTCAGCTCGGCGACCTCGGCGGCGGTGCCCAGACGGCCCTGCGGGTGCAGCGAGACCAGGTACTCGCGCTGCGGGGCGTCGGCGTTGCGCAGCAGCGGGGTGTCGATGAAGCCGGGGCCGACGGCGTTGACCCGGACGCCCTTGGCGGCGTACTCCACGGCGGCGGTCTTGGTCAGGCCGACCACTCCGTGCTTGGCGGCGGTGTAGGCGGGGGAGCCGGCGAAGCCGTTGGTGCCCAGGATCGAGGCCATGTTGACGACGGCGCCGCCGCCGGAGGCGAGCAGCTGCGGCAGTTCGTAGCGGAGCGAGTAGAAGACGCCGTTGAGGTTGGTGTCGATCACCCGCTTCCAGTCCTCGACCGTGTACTCGCCGGTCGGGGCGGCGATGCCGGCGATCCCGGCGTTGTTGACGGCCAGGTTCAGGCCGCCGAAGGTGCGCACGGTGAACTCGACCGCGGCGCGGACCGACTCGGGGTCGGAGACGTCGACGCGCACGGCGGCGGCCCGGCCGCCGGCCGCGGTGAGCTCCGCGGCGGCGCGCTCGGCGCCCTGCTCGTCGTAGTCGGCGATGACCACGGCGGCTCCGCCGGCGGCCAGGCGGCGGGCGGTCTCCAGGCCGATGCCGGAGGCGCCGCCGGTGACGAAGGCGGTCCTCCCGGCGAACTCGGCGGGGTTGACGGGGGCGATGGTGGTGGGGGCGTTGGACATGGTGGTACCTGGTTTCACTCGGTGGTGGTACTGGTGCTCGGCGCGGGTTCGGCGGCCAGGGCCGCGAACGCCGCGTCGATGAGCTGCGGGAGCGGGGCGGTCGCACCGGGGGCGATCCAGAACTGCACGGCGGTGCTGAAGGCCCCGGCCGCGAGCGAGACGGCCAGCGCGGGGCGCAGGTCGTGCTCGGCGTCCAGGCCGAGGCGTTCCGCGACGATCCGCACCGAGGCGGTCTGGGCCTCGTCCCTGACCCGCAGGTAGGCGGGCAGCAGTGCGGTCTCCCGGTGCAGCAGCCGCAGCAGGTCGGCGGAGCGCTCCAGCCGCGGCCAGGCGGTCGGTTCGCCGTCCAGCCAGACCCGCAGTGCGCGGTGGTAGGCGGTGAGCGGGTTCTCCGCGGCGGGTCGGGCGGCGAGCGCCGCGTTGATCCGCGCGAAGTCCGCCCGCAGCCCGTCGACCACCGCGTCCTCCTTGCCGGCGAAGTACCGGGAGAAGGTCCGGCGGGAGACGTCGGCGCTCTCGCTGATGTCCTCGACGGTGACCCGGTCCAGCCCGCGGTCCAGCACCAGGTTCACGGCGGCGCACGCCATGGCCCGGCGACTCTCCTGGACCTTGCGGACCCTGCGGCCCTCGTTGCTGCTCATGCTCCCGACTGTACTCCTCAAACTGTCCCAGTGGGACAGATGACTCGCCGGGACAGTATGAGACCCGGGTAGGAACACCCTCCGAACGGGCGTGACCGGACGGCCGCAGGCATGGAGATCACCGGAACCGGGAATGCGGGCGGCATGAGCACCCCGAGCACCAGCGTGGGCCTCGGCCTGCCGGACTCCATCTCGGCCTGCCTGTTCGACATGGACGGAGTGCTGACCCGCACCGCCGTCGTCCATGCCGCGGCCTGGAAGCAGATGTTCGACGCGTTCCTGCGCGGCCGCGACGGCGACGGCTTCACGCCGTTCGACGCGACCGAGGACTACGACGAGTACGTGGACGGCCGGCCCCGCGCCGACGGCGTCCGCAGCTTCCTGGCCGCCCGCGGCATCCAACTGCCCGAGGGCGCCCCGGACGACCCGCCGGAGCGCGACACCGTGCAGGGCCTGGGCAACCGCAAGAACATCCTGGTCCAGCAGAAGATCCGGACCGAGGGCGTCGAGGCCTACCCGGGGACGGTCCGCTACCTCAAGGCGGTCCGCGCGGCCGGGCTGGCCACGGCCGTGGTCTCGTCCAGCGCCAACTGCCACGACGTGCTGGTCTCGGCCGGGATCGAGGACCTGCTGGACGTACGGGTGGACGCCGGTGTCGCCCAGCGGCTCGGGCTGCCGGGCAAGCCGCATCCGGACACCTTCCTGGAGGCCGCCCGGGAGCTGGGCGTCGAGCCGGCCGCCGCCGTCGTCTTCGAGGACGCCCTGGTCGGCATGGAGGCCGGCCGCTCCGGCCGGTTCGGCTACGTGGTCGGGGTGGACCGGGTCGGCCAGGCCGACGAACTGCGCGCCCACGGCGCGGACACTGTTGTGCAGGACCTCGCCGAACTGCTGCCTGGAGGGGCTGGATGATCCCGCACCCCGCGTACACCGTCGATCCCTGGACGCTGCGCGAGACCGAGCTGGACCTGGACATGCTGGCGCAGAGCGAGTCGCTGTTCGCGCTCTCCAACGGCCACATCGGCTGGCGCGGCAACCTGGACGAGGGCGAGCCCAACGGCCTGCCGGGGAGCTACCTCAACGGCTTCCACGAGCTGCACCCGATGCCCTACGCCGAGGCCGGCTACGGCAACCCGGAGTCGGGGCAGACCGTCGTCAACGTCACCAACGGCAAGATCATCAGGCTGCTGGTCGACGACGAGCCCTTCGACCTGCGCTACGGCGTGCTGCACAGCCACGAGCGGGTGCTGGACCTGCGCGCCGGGGTGCTCCGCCGCAGCTGCGAGTGGACCTCGCCGGCCGGACGCACCGTCAGGGTGACCTCCACCCGGCTGGTCTCCTTCAGCCAGCGCGCCGTCGCCGCCATCGCCTACGAGGTCGAGCCGATCGACGGCGCGGCGCGGATCGTGGTCCAGTCCGAGCTGGTCGCCGCCGAGCAGATGCCCAGCCAGTCGGCCGACCCCCGGGTCGCCGCCGCGCTGGACCGCACCCTGCAGCCGGAGGCCGGGTACGCGACCGGGACCCGGCTGGCGCTGGCCCACTCCACCCTGCGCAGCGGGCTGCGGATGGCGGTCACCGCCGACCACATGGTGGACGGACCGGAGGGCACCACGACCTTCGCCGAGTTCAGCGAGAACGTCAGCCGACTGCTGGTCACCTCGGTGGTGCAGCCCGGGGGACGGCTGCGGCTGGAGAAGTTCGTCGCCTACGGCTGGTCGGCGGAGCGTTCGCTGCCGGCGCTGCGGGACCAGGTCGAGGCGGCGATGGCGGGCGCCCGCAGCACCGGCTGGAACGAGCTGCTGCGGCAGCAGCGCGAGTACCTGGACGACTTCTGGGAGCGCGCCGACGTCGAGGTCGAGGGCGACGCGGAGATCCAGCAGGCGGTGCGGTTCGCCCTGTTCCACGTGCTGCAGGCCGGGGCCAGGGCCGAGCAGCGGGCGCTCGGCGCCAAGGGCCTGACCGGCTCCGGCTACGACGGGCACAGCTTCTGGGACACCGAGACCGTGGTGCTGCCGGTGCTGGCGGCCACCCTGCCCGAGGCGGTGTCGCACGCGCTGCGCTGGCGCCACTCCACCCTGGGCGCGGCCCGCGAACGCGCCCGACTGCTGGGGCTGGAGGGGGCCGCGTTCCCCTGGCGCACCATCAACGGCGAGGAGGGATCCGGCTACTGGCCGGCCGGAACGGCCGCGTTCCACATCAACGCCGACATCGCCGACGCCGTGGTGCGCTACACCGCTTCCAGCGGCGACCCCGACTTCGAGCGCGAGGTGGGGGTGGAACTGCTGGTGGAGACCGCCCGGTTGTGGCGCTCGCTGGGCCACCACGACAGCGCCGGCGCCTTTCACGTCGACGGGGTCACCGGCCCCGACGAGTACAGCGCGGTCGCCGACGACAACGTCTACACCAACCTGATGGCGCAGGCGAACCTGCGCGCCGCCGCCGACGCGGTCGAGCGACACCCGGAGCAGGCGCACACCCTCGGCGTGGACGCCGAGGAGACCGCCGCCTGGCGCGACGCGGCGGCGGCGATCGCCCTGCCCTACAACCACGACCTCGCCGTGCACGAGCAGTCGGCCGACTTCACCGGCCACCAGACCTGGGACTTCGACCACACCGACCCGGAGCAGTACCCGCTGCTGCTGCACTTCCCCTACTTCGACCTGTACCGCAAGCAGGTGATCAAGCAGGCGGACCTGGTACTGGCGATGTACCTGCGCAGCGAGGCCTTCGACCAGGGCCAGAAGGCACGCAACTTCGCCTACTACGAGCCGCTGACGGTCCGTGACTCCTCGCTGTCGGCCTACTGCCAGGCGGTGATGGCGGCCGAGGTCGGCCACCTTGAGCTGGCCTACGACTACCTGGGCGAGGCCGCCCTGATGGACCTGAACGACCTGGAGAACAACACCAGCGACGGTCTGCACATCGCCTCGCTGGCCGGCACCTGGACGGCCCTGGTGGCCGGACTCGGCGGCATGCGGCTGCGCGGCGACCGGCTGGCCTTCGCCCCCAGCCTGCCGCAACGCCTCAGCCGGCTGGCCTTCCGGCTGCAGTTCCGCGGCCGCAGGCTGCAGGTGGAGATCACCCCGTCCGGCGCCACCTACACCCTGGCCGACGGCCAGCCGCTGGAGCTGTACCACTGCGGCGAGCCCGTCACCGTGAGCACCGACAAGGCGGTCAGCTGCGACCTGCACACCCTGCCCCACCTCCCGGACCCGTCCCAGCCCAAGGGCCGTCAGCCCCTCAAACGCCGCCTGGGCCCGCTGCCCTGACCGTCGACGACACCCCCATAGCAGACGTAAGGAATCGTTGGGCTGAACTCGTTCGACGCGGCAGGCCCGCACCGCGTGTGCGGTGCGGGCCTGCCTCTTGCGCGGTCGGTTTGGGTTCAGGAGTCGGTGAGGCCGGTGGTGTACAGGGTGGTGATCTGCTGTTGCGTGAGGAGGGTCGGGAAGGTCTGGACGTCAGCAACGCTGCCGAGGAAGGAGCCGGTGCTGCTGTTGTTTGCGTTGTCCTGGCCTCCGATGAGGAGGGGGCCGTTGGCGGTCCAGGGGGAGGCGTTGTGGGCGACACCGGCGGCGGTGCCGTTGACGTACAGGGTCATGGTCTGGGTGGTGGCGTTGTATTCACCGACCAGATGGGTCCACTTGTTGAGTGTCGCGGCGTGGCTGTCTGCGGCCTGGGCGTTGCCGCCGGGGGCCGGGTACACGTCGGAGCTGGGGGCCACGAAGGTCCAGCTACTGGTGTAGTGGGAGTACTGCAGGTAGGCGCCGCAGCGCTTACCGGTGGCGTCGCGCTGGCACAGGGCGGTGTAGGTGCCGGTGGTGGGGTTGTAGCTGGGGTCGAGTTTGACCCAGGCCGACAGGGTGTAGTCGGTGCCGGTGTCCACAGCAGCGGGTGTCTTGGCGCCGGGCGAGGTGTTGGAGGCTGACAGGTAGTTGGTTCCGTTGAAGGTGGCCCCGCGCTTGGTGAGGTTGGCGCTGTCGGTGTTGGTGCCGTAGGTGGGGGTCCCGGTGGGGGTGGCCGGGCTGGTGTTGTCGCCGTCGGTGGTCATGACGGCGCCGGCGAAGTTGTTCGCTGGCTGGAGCCACCTGTTACTGGCGCCGGTCGTGGCTCCGAGGACGTTGGTCGGTGCGGTGTTCCAGGTGTACGCGGTCGGTGCGTTGTTGGTGCCGGCTGTGGTGGTGGGGGTCCATTCGGCGAGGGTGCCGGTGGTGTCGGCGGTCCAGATGTCGGGAGTGCCGGTGGAGTCGGTGAGGTCGCCGTCGGAGCTGATGACAGGGTAGGTGGCCAGGGGGAAGGTCGTGTTGCCGAGCGAGGCTGGTTCGCTGATCGCGGTGACCTGGGGCAAGAGGATGGGGTTGCCTGACGTGTCGACGGCGGGGTAGCCGTAGGAGTCGGTCTCGGCGATGGTGGCGACGGTGAGGGTGTAGCCGGTCAGGGCGCCGGTGGTGCGGTTGCGGGCCCACAGGCCGGGCTGGTTGAGCGGTTTGCCGGTGCTGTCGTTCTGGTGTGCCCAGTCGCCTGGGGACAGCAGATCGAAGTTGGCCCAGTTAGTGGTGGTGTCCAGCAGGATCGGCTGGCCGAAGGTAGAGGCGGAGTACATGGGGAAGTACCACAGTTCGGTCTTGCCGGCGCTGGGGCTCTCCACGGTGATCAGACCGGTGCGGTTAGCGAAGGTGCCGCTGGTCTGGGACAGGGTGGCGTTGCCGACGTCTCCCAGGGCGACGATCTGCTGGGTCTTGGACCAGTCGTTGGTGTAGTCGGCGCAGTGGTGGTCATTGGTGTTGTTCGGGTCATTGGTGCAGATCGGTCGTGGCAGCGGGTCGTTGTCGTCGAGTAGGCCGTCGATGTGCTCGTTGCCGGGGTTCTTGTAGTAGTACAGGGTGGCGTCGGCGGGTTTGTGGACGATCAGGGTGTCGACGTTGGTGCCGCCGGTGACGCTGCCGCGATGGGTGAGCTGGTAGCCGTTCCAGCCGTCGTTGTGGGGGCTCTGGTTTGCCAGGGAGACCAGGGAGGTGGTGGGGGTGGTGGAGGAGGAGGTGGGCAGGGAGTGCGCGTACAGGTTGCCGTCCTTGCCCACGGCCAGGGCGTCGGGGATGGTGTCGCCGGTGACGTCGCCGAACTTGGGCGCGGGTCCGTTGGCGTTCCAGGGGGCGTAGTAGGCGTAGGCGTAGATCTGGCTGAAGTTCTGGGCGTAGTCGTCGGCCTGCAGGTAGAGAATGTTGGTGCCCCAGTGCGGGGCGATGATCTGCAGGGTGCCGATGGCGCTGCCGCATACGGTCCTGGCGTTGGCCATGGCGGGGTCCGCGCTGTAGTCCAGGCACTGGACGCCGGAGGTCTGTGCGGCCAGGGCGTCACCGGTGTAGCCCTTGGGGGCCGGGTCGGTGACCGAGATGCCGATGGTGCCGTACTGGCCGACGTACTTGGTGGGGGTGATGCCGCTGTCCGAGGGCGGGAAGTCGCCGGTGTTGGTGATGGTGATGGTCGGTGCGGTGGCGTCGACACGGAAGTGGCAGATGCTGGAGTTGGCCGAGTCCGGGGCCAGGCCGTCGGAGGCGGTGGTCAGCCAGCCGTAGGCGTGCCCGTCCTGAAGATAGCCGCCCAGGGTGAGGGGATCGGAGCCGACCGTGGTACCTGAGTTCGCCCAGCCGCTGGTGTGGTCGTAGGTATCGCCGGCTTTGGTGCTGGAGTCGTCCCAGAGGCGGTAGTTGGTCTGGTACTGGGTCTGGCGGCCGCTGGGGACGGTAGCGTCCAGGGTGGTGCCGGTGGAGTTGACCCAGGGCCAGTTGGAGTCGACGCCCACCGCGCCGGCGGTGCAGTACTCGAAGGGCACCCAGTTCGGATCCTTGTAGTAGCCGGCTGCGATGTTGCTGCTGTGTAGGTTTGAGGGGGCGGGCGGGGTGAGGTCGTAGGAGATGGTCAGACTCGCCGCGTGGGTGAAGCGCTTGAAAGCGTTGATGTTGCTCTCGTCGCCGTGCAGGCGCATGACCAGGTGGTCGATAGTGGCCTGGCTGGCGAACAGGGCCTTCAGTCCGCTGGTGATGTCGAACTGCACCGGCACGGGGTCGGCGCAGCCGCTGCGGGCGGCTCCGCCGACGTACTTGGTGAGACTGAACTGGGCGGTGTCGCCGCCGGGCGGATTGTTCCAGCTGGTCTTGTTGTCGATGGTGCCCCAGATGCCGGCGGCCACGACCGGGTAGGTGTTGCTGCAGGACGCGTCGGCGGAGTATTTCTCCGAGACGCCGAAGATGACCTGGTGGATGGTGGCGTTGTTGTAGGGGGTGACGGAGAACTGGTAGTAGGAGCGCTCGGTGTCATTGGGGGAGCAGCCGGTGCCGTTGCCGTAGTCGCCGCAGACGCCCACGCCCGGGTAGGAGGCGGTGGAGGTGCTGTCGTCGTTGCCGTTGGCCAGGTTGTTGGTGTCGGTGTAGGCGCTCTGGGTCCAGGTGGCGCCCTGCGCATCGAGGTTGTCGCTGTGCCAGGCGGGGTCCACGAAGACGGGATAGGTCACACCGGATCCGACCAGCGAACCCGCGGGCGGTGTCAGGGTCAGGGTGTCGCCGCTTGCCGCGGCGGCGATCTGGGCCACCTTCGCGCCCGCACCGGGGCCGTCGGTGCTGCTGGCGTCCGTCCCCGCAGCCGCTGCATCTGTGGAAGTGGATGTCGCGCTGGGCGTGGCCGAGGTCGTGGTGCTCAGCGCGTTCAGACGGGCGCCCTGGGCGGCGGGTGCAGCACCCGCTGCGGCCGTCGGGGTCGCGGTTGCCGTCGAGCCGCTGCTGGTCGTGGTGCTGGAGTCCCAGACCTGGGGTGTGGGGGCGCTGAAGACCGGGCTGCCGTTGCTGTCGGCGGCGGTCAGGCTGCCGTCGGCTGCTGCGGTGACGCTCACGCCAGTGCCCGCGGTGGTGAACGTCAGATGGGTCAGCAGCGGGTTGGCCGCGGCATCAGCGTTCTTCACGATGAATACGGTCGAGAACCCGCCAGTGGGGGTGGCCTGCACACTCAAGTCGATTCCGGCGGCGACATCCGGATACAGGGCGGTATCGCCGGTCACCGTCGGGGTGGGCAGGGCGAATGGCGCGGTCAGCGCCAGTTGCTTGCCGTCGGTGGTACTCATCGTGGCCAAGGGCCCGCTGCCGCCCGCGGACAAGGTCAACGGCTCGCTACTGACCTTGGGCGACAGACCCCCTGCGGCCGACACCAAGGTGGCGTCCAGATCGGTCCAGACGCCGTCCTTCTGTACCCGCTGGGGCTCAGCGGACTGGGTCTGAGTGAACGTAGTGCCGTCCGGATTGGCAACGGTGGTCGAGTAGGGGTCCGTCAGCGCCGCCACTGGAACAGCCTGCCCCGTGGCCTTGGCCTGCGCCGAGGCCTGCTGCTGCGCTGTCAGCGTCGGCGAGGTCCCAGAGGCGGGCCAGGTGGGGCCGCTGGCGAGGTGCGCTGATTCGACGGCGGCCGGGTCCGGTGTGCCGGTGTCGCCCCAGGCCGCCGGTGCGGCGGTGAGGAGCCCGGCCCCGAGGGCAAAGGCCGTGACGGTGGTCCCCAACCGACGGCGCCTCGTGGCGCCGCGCGCGGCCGGGGAAGAAAGGCGGGGCAGCGATGGCATACGGGCACTCGTTCCTGCGCTGTGCGGTGGGTAGAGGTCATGCGCACTCTGGGACCGGGAGAAGCAAGGGGTCAAGCGCCATAGTTGGGACACAGACTGAAGCATGACGATGTGTCCGGAATTGCACAGGACAGTGACATGAATCACTCAGTTGGAGGGGAGGGTAAAAGTCCAAATCTTCTTGACGGGGTGTCCACAGAACAGTCACAGTTCCTCCGATCTGCGTGTGCAGTTGCCGCGTGGGCTTGGCGCACGCAGGGGGGCTTTCGGTGATCAAGCGGGGCGGGCGGTTGCGGGCCGGGTACTGGCTGCGAGGAGAGCACCGGCTTCTGCGGGCGGCCACGGTACTGGCGGCGACGGCGACCCTTTTGGGTCCGATCACTGCGCAGGCCACGGCAGTTGACCCGCACCAGGTCTGGTCCCCGCCGAACACTGCTCTGCCGCACACCGATTCGGTGTCCGGCTATGCACTTGGACTGCCCGACCCGGTCAAGCCGAAGTATCCCGTTCCCGCCATCTGGGAGCCCTCGGCAGCAAGTGACCCTGCTCCGGGCAGCGCCACTGTTGCGATCCCGGCAGCATCCGCTGGAGCGAAATCCGGCACGAACGCGAACGCGAAATCCTCGGCTACGTCCGCTGCTTCGGTCCGGGCGGGGTCCCTGCCGGTGTGGGTCGCTGCCCATCCTGCGGCGACGGCGCGCAGCACCGGAACGCCGACGGCTAGTTCAGCGGCAACGGTGACAGCAACCGTGGTCGACGCGGCGCACACCCGTGCCACGGGCACGCACGGCCTGGTCGTCACCCTGGCGCCGGGCAGCGCGGCAGCATCCAGGGCTCCGGTGCAGCTCGGCCTGGACCTGAGCAGTCTGGACGCCGCCTACGGTGCCGACGCGGCGAGCCGGTCGAGGCTGGTGGAGCTGCCCGCCTGTTCACTGACGACCCCTCAGGTGGAGGGTTGCCTTGCGGCCACTCCGGTCGCCTCGCACTACGACCCGGCCAGCAAGCGCCTGGTCGCGGACGTGACCCTGCCAGCAGCCGCGGCGGCTACGACCACGAGCAGCAGTGCGCTGGTCGCGCAGTCCCGCGCAGCCGTGGGCGCGGCCGGTGTGCAATCGTTGGCGGCGCCAATGGTGTTGGCCGCGCAGCCAACCTCAGGGGGCGGGAACGGCTCGTATGCGGCCACCAGCCTGCAGCCCAGCTCGAAGTGGACGGCCGGTAGCTCCAGCGGTGGCTTCACCTACAGCTATCCCATCCAGGTTCCGCCCTCGCTGGGTGGTGCGGCGCCCCAGGTGGCCCTGGACTACGACTCCTCCTCCGTCGACGGTCGCACCTCCAGTACCCAGGCCCAGGCCTCGGCGGTCGGGGACGGGTGGGATCTGTCCGCGGGCGGCTATATCGAGTGGTCCTACAAGTCCTGCGACAAGGACGGCATCACCGGATCCGGCGACCTGTGCTGGGGTGGCAATGTGGCCACCCTGTCCCTGGACGGGCACTCCGGCGAACTGGTGCGCGACGACACTTCCGGCGTGTGGCACCTGAGCGGTGACGACGGCACGAAGGTCGAGTTCGTCAGCTCCCTGACCGGCGGCAACGGCGGCTCCTACAGCGACTACGTCAAGGTCACTGACACCTCCGGCACCGTCTACTACTTCGGGAAGAACCACCTGCCCGGCGGGGACGGCACCGACCCGGCCACCAACAGCAGCTGGACCGAGCCGGTCTACTCGCCCAACAGCGGCGACCCCTGCTACAGCGCCGCCGCCGGCCAGGGCTCGTGGTGCAGCATGCCCTGGCGGATGAACCTCGCCTACGTGGTGGATGCGCACGGCAACCTGGTCACCTACACCTACACCCCCGACGCGACGAACTACTACGAGCGCGGCGCCGGACAGAACCAGGGCACCGGCACCCTCACCGGCTACACCCCGGGCGGCTCGCTGACCCGCATCGACTACGGCCAGACCCTGGCCGGACAGGTCGCCGCCAAGGGCAAGGCCACCATAGCCGCCAGCGTGCTGTTCAACCTGGCCCCCGAGGGCCGCTGCGACACCGCCAACAGCTACACCTGCGCCGGCGCCACACTGTCCAGCACCAATGCAACGCACTGGCCCGACGTGCCCTACGACCAGCACTGCGCCAGCAGCGGAGCGTGCACCAACTACAGCCCCAGCTTCTGGTCGAACCAGAAACTGGCCTCGATCACCACCCAGGTCACCATCGCCGGAAAGGTCCAGCAGGTCGACTCGTACGCGCTGACCCAGTCCTTCCGCGATCCGGGCGACGGCACCAAGCCGCCGCTGTGGCTGGACTCGGTCCAGCGCACCGGCCAGAACGGCAGCACCACGGTTCCCCTGCCTGCGGTGAAGTTCACCCCGGTGATGATGCCCAACCGGGTCGACGGCACGAACCTGGTCCCCGCCCCGGCGATCTTCAACCGGCCCCGGATCCAAGACATCACCACCGAGACCGGCGAGAGCATCAACGTCGACTACAACCTGCCCGACTGCAGCCGCACCAGCAAGACCATGCCCGCCTCACCCGACAGCGACACCATGGGCTGCTACAACGTGCTGTGGTACCCGCCGGGCTCCACCGCCGGCGACCCCCCAGCCAGTGACTGGTTCAACCACTACACCGTTGCCTCTGTCACCGCCAACGACACCGTCGCCAAGGCCCCGGAGCGCATCACCACCTACTCCTACGGCCCGGCCGCCTGGCACTACGACGACAACGAGCTGACCGACTCCGCGGTGCGCACCTGGGACCAGTTCCGCGGCTTCGCATCGGTCACCGCCGTCACCGGCTCGGGCGGTGACGGCACCCAGGGCAAGACCGTCACCTACTACATGCAGGGCATGGACGGCGACCACAACGCCGACGGCACCACCAAGAGCGTGCAGGTCGGCACCGGCACCCTGGGCGGCGCAGTCACCGACGACGACTGGCTGGCCGGAACCGTCCTGGAGACCGACACCTACAACCACCCCGACGCCACCGGCAACCCCGGCACCGTCGTCGCCTACACCACCACCCGCGACAGCGGACCGTTCACCACCGCCACCCACGCCCGCGGCAACTCCCTGCCCGACCTGGTCGCCCGCTATGCCGCCACCCAGGTCACCGCCACCAGCAAGGCCCTGAAGGCCGACGGCACCTGGCGTACCACGACCAGTGTCACCAGCACCGACTCGGCCAACGGCAACCGCCCGAAGACCCAGGACAAGACCGGTGACGGGCTGACCGAGACCTGCACCCGCACCAAGTACGCCACCAGCTCCAACGCCCAGATCCTCGACCTGGTCGACGAGACCCTGACCGTATCCGGTAGCAGTGCCTGCACCGCGACCGCGACCGCGGCCAACACCGTCTCCGGCAGCCGGATCCTGTACGACAGCCTGGCCTTCGGACAGGCCGACGGCACCGGGGACCCGACGGGCAGTCAGGCCCTGGACTCCTACGACGGTAGCGGCAACCCCGTCTACGTCACCAAGTCCACGTCCACCTTCGACTCCTACGGTCGCCCGGCCACATCCACCGACCCGAACGCCACCGACAGCGCCCACCCCAGCGGTGCGACCACGGCGACGACCTACACGTCGGCCGCCGCAGGCGAACTGCCAAACGAAATCGACACCACCACCCCAGCCCCGGGCAAGACCACTACGTGGCTGGCAAAGCAGACATTGGACCCGGCCCGAGGGCAGGTCCTCACATCCTCGGACGACAACGCCAAGGTCACCACCACCAGCTATGACGCCCTCGGCCGGCTCACCGCGGTATGGAAGCCAGGCAACACTTCCGCCAACGCCGACATCTTGTACACCTACGCGGTGAATGGGACCAGCGCCCCCTCCAGCACGACCACGGCTACGTTCGGGCCGCTGGGCACCAAGCGCCTGTACAACATCCAGATCTTCAACGGCTTCGGCGAAATCGCCCAGACCCAGTCCACCCCGGGAATCTCCGCCTACACCGGCCGGATGATCACCGACAACTACTACGACTCGCAAGGGCGGGTCGTCAAGGCCCACGCCGCCTGGTACAACAAGGACACCGGGCCCAGCACCACGCTCTACGCCACCAGCGACACCCAGGTCCCCACCGAGACCACCACCGTCTACGACGGACAGGGGCGAGCCACCCTGTCGACCTTCCTGTCGCTGGGCCAGCCGCAGTCCTCCACCAGCACCACCTACCGCGGCGCGGACCAGACCGATGTGACCCCGCCCACAGGCGCAACGCCGACGACCACGGTCACCGACGCCGCCGGCCGCGTCAGCCAGACCTGGCAGTACCGCACCACCACCGCCACCGGCCACGCCACCGACGCCGACGTCACCACCACGACCTACACCCCAGGAAGCAAGCCCGCCTCGCGGACCGACACCACGGGCAAGAACACCTGGACCTACAGCTACGACCTACAAGGCCGTCCGACCAAGTCCACCGACCCGGACACCGGCACCAGTTCCACGACCTACACCGCTGACGGGCAGACCGCCACTACCACCGACGCCCGCAAGCAGACCCTCGCCTACACCTACGACCTACTGGGTCGCAAGACCGGCGAGTACAACGGCACCGTCACAGCAGCGAACCAGCTCGCGGCCTGGACCTACGACACCGTCACCGGCGCACTCGGCCAGCCCGCCAGCTCCACCCGCTACACCAGCGGCGCCACCGGACCGGCCTACACCGAAGCCGTTACCGGCTACGACAACGCTTACCGGGCCACCGTCACCCAGGACACCCTGCCCGGCGCCCTCATCGGCCAGACCGCGGCCCTGACCTACACGACGAACCACACCTACGACCCCTACAGCGGCGTCCTGACCGCATCGCGTGACAGCGCCGCCGGCGGTACTCCGGCCGAGGCCCTGAACTACAGCTACGACGTCAACGGGCCACTGTCCAGCTACGGCTCCGCTAGCAGCACCTACGACCTGTCCACCGACTACGACCCCTGGGGCCGGCCGATCCGCACCACCCTCAACCCCTGGGGCACCGAGGTCGTCTCCACCTACAACTACGACCAGGGGACCGGGCACGTCCTGTCGGACTTCATCGACAAGCAGACGGCCCTGACCGGTGCAGTCGACCAGTACAACTACACCTACAACCAGGCCGGACAACTCACCTCGGCCCAGGACATCCCCGACAACACCCCCGCCCAGAACGACACCCAGTGCTTCAGCTACGACTACCTGGGACGCCTGAGCACCGCCTGGAGCGACACCGGCACCACCCAGGTCGCCCCCTCGCCCTCGGTCGGCGGTATCGGCGGCTGCACCAACACCACCCCCACCTCCGGTGCCGCTTCCGGTAAGACCACCGTGGGTGGACCGGCCGCGTACTGGACCAGCTACACCTACGACCTGACCGGCAACCGCACCAGCAGCACAGCACACAGCCCCACCGGCAACACCGCCCAGGACGTGACCACCACTCAGACCTACCCGGCCGCTGGCACAGCCAACACCCCCACCACCGCGGCCAACACCGGCGGCGGCACCGGAGGACCCCACGCCCTGCTGACCACCACCAGCACCGCTGGCTCCACCGCCTACCAGTACGACGCCGACGGCAACACCACCGCCATCACCGCCACCGCCGGCACCACCAACCTGACCTGGGACGCGGAAGGACGCCTGGCCTCCGACAAGGCCACCGGCGCCGCCGGACCGACGACCTACCTCTACGACGCCTCCGGCGCCCTGCTTGTGCGCACCGGCCCGGACAAGACCAACACGATCTACCTCGGCGACGACGAGATCACCTACACCCCCGGCGGCGCTGCTGCCGACACCCGCACCTACACCACCCCCAACGGCCTGAGCGTCATTCGCCACGGCACCGCCGAAAACTTCCAGATCAGCGACGCCCACGGCACTGCTTCCCTGAACATCAACGCCACCACCCTGGCCGAGACCCGCCGCTATCTGGACCCCTTTGGCAACCCTCGCGGCACCACCGCCACCGGCTGGACCACCGCCAACGGCTACGGCGACAGAGGCTTCGTCGGCGGCGTCCAAGACCCCACCACCGGCCTGACCAACCTCGGCGCCCGTGAATACCAACCCGCCACCGGACGCTTCCTCAGCGTCGATCCCCTGTTCAATCCAGCCGACCCGCAGTCCTGGAACGGCTACGCCTATAGCGACAACCAACCCCCCAACCTCGCCGACCCCACCGGCCTGGCCACCGCTTGCGAGGACTCCTGCCACCCCCACGTTGACCCCGACTCCGGCAAGGAGGTAGACAACCAGAGCGACGTCAATGGGCAGGTCCATACATCGCACCCGGCTACTGACGGGACGCACTTCTGCCTCCGGACATGTGAAATGGAGAGGGCACGCGAGGCACTCGCGGCCTACCATCACTACAGCGCGCGTTCCTGGCTATTCGGCGATCTGGCAGGGGCAGCCAAGGGGGTGGTGGCCGGCGAATGGGCTAGTCCCAACTGCTGGTTCTGGTCAGGGGACTGCAGCTCTTGGCAAAAGAGCGCGGATCAATCCATAGACTCCTGGGCCGCTGGACATGGAGCCGACCCGAACTCAGCCGTATACCAAGCCTCCGAGGCAAACGGGGGGGCAGCCCTGTGGATCCTAGTTGGGGGAAAATACTTCGACGATAATCCTGAGAGCCCGACATTCGGCTGCTACGCCAATAGCTTCCCCGGCACCGTCCAGGTACTCCATGCTGATCATATGGGTGAGCCGATCGGCGCTGTCAGAGTCGGCGATCACGTCCTCGCTACAGACCCCCTCACGGGGCAGACGAAGGCCCAAGAGGTTAACGCGGTCATTAAGACCCTTACCGACACTGACTTCACTGACCTTGCCATCAGCATCACAGGCGGCTCCCGCGAGCTCACCTCCACGCAGCATCACCCTTACTGGGACGTCACCACTCAACGCTGGACTAACGCCGCCGAACTCCATCCCGGCGATCACCTCCTCGAACCTGACGGCCACACCGCTGTAGTCACCCACGTTCGCAACTACATCGGTCACGTTCTGACCTACAACCTGACGGTCGCCAACACCCACACGTACTATGTGGTCGCGGGCGATACGCCAGTGTTGGTTCATAATGCTTCTTGCGGTGTTGACGTGGAAGGCGTGATGGCTGAGCTTGCCAACAAGCGTGTCACGACTGGTCGAATATTTGACTCCGCTGGTAATTCCATCGCTGATGAGCTTGAGGCGGGTGGCAGTAGCGATCTCGTTAAGGCCACCGATGCGTATCTGAGGCAACATGGTGCCCCTATCAACCCGAGGGCCGCTTACTACCCGGCGTCTCAGCATGTCGAATCACAGTACGCGATGTGGATGCGCCAGAATGGCGTAACAGACGCGACGGTCGTCATGAATAACGCCGAAGGCGTATGCGGTGGTACATATGGATGCCAAGGTGCGGTTCAGACAATCCTTCCTGAAGGCTCAACGATGACCGTATGGTATCCTGGCGCCACAGAGCCTGTAGTTATTGGAGGGGTCGGCACGCCATGATTCTGAATGCAGTGATCCACGGCAGCTATTGTTATGCCGAAAGCTGGCCCGAGAAGGCTGCACTCATTACGGAAGTCATGGAGAACCTTCGGTTCGAGCGTCGTGACCAGCAGTGGGTCAGCCCTGGGGAAGTCGCAACGTTCATGTTCGCCGCCCGGCGCCACTCGGAATTGGTGCGCGACTGGTGGCCCGATAACGCCCTTCAAATTGCGGTCAATTCGGAGACCGGCTATGGCGGGCTAGTTTGGTACGCGACACAAGAGCGAATTTCGAAGGATGAAATCTCGGAGTACATTTGGGTGTCGGATAATCCAAATCCTCCGGATTTTGACCCGCGTGTGGTGTCGGATTCTGGGGTCCCGTACTTCTTTGATCCCAGGAGCACTCTTCCGATCATTCGGATTCGGGCTGCACTTGAGGAGTTCTGCCGTCTCGGGACTGGCAATCGACCTGAAAGTATTGAGTGGGTTCATGGGGAGATGAATGGTCAGCGGAATGGCTGATCTGTGTAGTCATATTTTTTGAGGTCTGTATCGCTCGAAAAGTCATCGCTGCACGGGAATTGTCTCCACCACCGTCGGCTCGTACTGGCAGTCCTTCAGCTATAACGCCATAGGAGGGTGATCCAGATGAGTTTCGATGTTTGCTTCTGGTGGCGAGGTGCTCTATCTACGCAGGAGCTTTATGAGGGTGCGGCTGACGGCAATTCTGATAGCTTTGAGTCAAGCCTAGCCGTAACTGAATTTCGTGAGCAATTGACCATTCGTTGGCCGGGGATTGAGCAATCGCTTGAGCCACTAGCTTATGATCCGGATTTGGATGTGCAGGAGGATCTGTCAAGATTCATCCTCATCACCTTACCTTTCGATCAGACTGATAGGCTGCCAGGGATTATTGAGTTGGCGCGGTCTTTCGGGCTGGCTGGATACGATCCTCAAACTGATCAGGCGATTGGCTGAGCCTGGGTGCACCGATCGGTGATGGGCTGCGGGTGGGGCTGACGCAAACAGGGACGCGCCCACTGAACTGGGTGATGGGAGTTCTCACGCTTTCACCAGGTCCGATTGGGAAGGCACCTCGTGAAGGCCTCCCAGGGTTTCGGGGCCTTCGAATTTGGGCGGTGTGGAGGTGTCCGCGAGCTTGGCGGGTGGCGACGTAGCGTGTGCGTAGGCATTGGCCTCGACCTCGATTGTTCAGTGGCCTGATCGTGGGGCTCAGCTCGGCTGTTTTGCCCGGTTTGTCCTCGGCCGTTCGAGGCGGGTCCGTCGCGTGACGCCGCGGTGTGCGCCGGGTTCCACGGCCCGGTGGCCCGCCGGTCTGCTCCTTCCTGCTCCTCGTCGGAGTAGTGACCGGCCCTCAGGTGAGGGCCGGAAGCTTGGTGGCCCGCCGCCAGGCGGTGGTGAACGCGTGCCCCCAGGGCCATGACCGGTCCAGGTGGAGGACGCGGCGGCGGGCGTGGGCGGTGAGGCGGGCCGGGAGGTGGTAGAGCTTCGTGCGGATCGTGGCCGGCTAGGCCTTGGCCAGCTCCGGGGTGTCGTGCAGCAGCAGGGGCCGCGTTCAGGCGTCGAGGTCGGCCGCGACGGTCGCGGCCAGCACCCAGGCCGCGTTGACCTGCCAGGACTTCGAAGGCAGCAGGCCGAGGCCGACCCGCTTGATTGCTTTCACGCGGTCCTCCACTTCGGCGTGATCACGGTAGAGCGCATCAAGGAACCACGCCTGTCCGGGGCCGGGCACGGCAGAAAGGCCTTGGTGGGCGGGGAGGTTGGTGGCAATGATCTGGTAGCGCCAGCCCGTCTTCCTCTCGAAGTCGGTGAGCTTCTTCGCGTCGCGCCGCGAGGGCTTGACCCTGCGCACGATCAGCCGTAGCCCCTGCGGCCAGCCCGCGAGGTCGCGCACTCCGGTGAGCTCGGCGACCTGGTAGGTGACCGGTTTCCCGTCCTCGCCGGTGATCTCGTGGGCCTGGCCGTCCTGCCGCAGTGCGGCCGCCCAGACGCTCTCGGGCAGCAGGGCGATGGCCTGTTCGTCGGCGGCGTTGACGGCCCAGCCGGTCACGAACCGCACCCGGCGCCGGGTGGTGGTGAGCGCGTGCAGGTGGTCCAGGACGCCGTGGCTGAAGGCCGCGCCGTTGATGCGGACCAGCAGTTTCGACCACAGCGGCAGCGGCAGCGGGAGCTGGCGCAGGCCGGCGGCCAGCACGGTCCGGTGGTCGGCGACGTCGTTGGGTGCGGCGTTTCCCGGACGCAGCAGCATCGCGACGCACTCGCGGGTGTTGGCCAGCCGGGCGCCCAGCGGCATGTGGCCGAAGCCGCCCTTGTAGGTACCCGTTGCGCCCTCCTTCCTGCTGGTGCAGGTCACGATGGTGGCGTCCAGGTCCAGGACGTACCAGCCGACGAGTTCCCGTCCGGCGACCGTGATCCAGGGGAAGCCGCCGGGCCGCAGGTGCAGCCAGGTCCACACCGCGCGGCGTATCGCACCACGGGCCCGCTCGATCCGGGCCGCCGTCGGGGCGTCGATCGCCTCCAGCGTGCGGCGCAGGGTGCTGTCGGAGACCGGGTCGCCGAACAGGCGCCGCCAGTGGCCCTGGAGCCGCTCGGCCTCCAGCACGTTCGTCGCGCCGAGCACGATCGCGCAGGCGAGCTGGACCAGCACCACGCCGCGGTCCCGCCACCCCGGCCCACCGCCGGAGGGGATCACCGCGCCGAGCGCGCGGGTCAGCCCGGTACGGTCCGCGACCTTCCGCAGCAGCACGATGCCCGCGTGGCCGACCAGATTCCCATCATCGACCCGCACCGCGAGCCGCCTGTCCCAGCTGGTAGCTTTCACCCGGAGGGTGCCTCTTCCGATCGATGAACTTGATCTCGACAATCCAGATCATCGCAGGTGAGAGGCACCCCCTTGCTGTTGGGGCGTCAGCTCGGATTTCCAGCCGAGCAACTGAGGTTGAGACGTTTAGCCTCCAGGGGTGTTTCAAATTCCCCATGAGCGGGTGAGTGCGCACGTCGTCGCTGGTGGGCCACGGGACTTGCCCGTCATGAACGCAACGAAGCTCCGGTTGAACGGGGTGACCTTTTCAAGTCGCCCTGACCGGGCACTGTCCACACTCGGGACATTCCTGCGCGCGTTCTCCTGGGTACATGTGCGGTAACTGGAGTCCGCGGCACGGGCGTTCACCTGCAACCTGGCCCGGCACTGCAACCTGCTGGCCGGTGGCGACCAGGTAGTGCACCTGGACATCGACTCCAAGGTCAAACAGGTCTACCGTGCCGGCAAGCAGGGCGCGGAGTACGGCTACACCAAGGTGCGCGGCCTGCACTTCCAGATCGTCACCGCCTCCACCCCGCTGTCCGCGCCGGTGATCGTGGCCACCCGCCTGTGCAAGGGCTCGGCCGGATCCACCAAGGGAGCGTCGGTCAGCTGCGACCTGCACACCCTGCCCCACCTCCCGGACCCGTCCCAGCCCAAGGGCCGCCAGCCCCTCAAACGCCGCCTGGGCCCGCTGCCCTGACCGTCGACGACACCCCCGTAGCCCCTGATGTGACATGCACTCAGTGTGGTTATCCTGGTCGACACATGTGTTCGACGGACGGGGGTGTCCATGGCGATCGAACTACCGGGGGCGGTGGTGACCTTCCTTCAGGTCATCGGCATCAAGTGGCCTCAGGTGAACGAGGACTCGGTGCGTGAGTTCGCGACGCACGTGCGGGACTTCGCCGCCGAGATCGACGGGACGCACCGTCAGGCGACCGCGACGGTGACCGCGATGAAGGAGTCGTACCAGGCCAACTCGTACGAGCTGCTGGTGTCGAAGTGGGCGCACCTGTCCCAGGGGCACATGAGCGAGCTGCAGACCGGCTGTTCGCTGCTGGCGACGGCGCTGGACGCGGCGGCCGACTACATCGTGGCGATGAAGCTGGAGTGCATAGCCGACCTGGTGGTGCTGGCGGCCTCGTTCGTCGCGGACCAGGCCGCGGCGGTGGTGACGCTGGGTCTGGCCGAGGCGGCCGAGGCGGCCATCGTCGAGGCCGCGGACCTGGCCGTGGAGTACCTGAAGCAGATGGTGATCCAGTACATCACCGCGCAGGTGATCGAGGCCGCGCTGACGCCGCTGCTGGGCACGGTGGAGAAGGCGGTCGCGGGGATGAGCTACTCGGCGCTGGAGGACATGCTGGGCGTGTCCGGGAGCGGGCCCGGCGACGGCTTCCGGATACACCCGGCCGATCTGACCGCGCACGCGCAGGTGCTGGGGCAGCACGCGCAGACCGTCCAGGGGCATGCCGAGGTGTTCGCCGGCAAGTTCGCCGGGCTGGACTTCTCATGAGCGGCGAGATACACGAGGTCTTCAAGGACGCGGCCACGAAGGTCGGCAAGGGACTGGTCAAGGACTTCACCGATGCGTACCACGGCATCCTCAAGGACACCGAGAGCGGGGCCGGCCAGGTGGCGAAGAACGCCGCCGAGGCCGACGCCGAGCACGCCGCGAAGCTGGCGGCGCTGGAGAAGGCCCGTGAGGACCTGCACGGGAAGATCGGGGACACCCCGGTCTACCGCCTCAACGACGACCTGACGGTGGACCGGCTCACCCCGCACGGCGCCGTGCCGCTGACCGACGAGGAGCGCGCCAAGCTGCCGCTGGGCCTGGACGAGGACGGCAAGGTACCCAAGCGGCCGGTCGGCAAGGACAGCCCGTACAACCTCCCCAAGATCGAGGAGGGGGAGACCCGTCCGCACGTGGACTCGGCCGAGATACCGGTCGGCAGTACCGACCTGGCCGCGGCCACCCAGCTGGCCAGGCACGAGGCGGGCGACTACGGCACCTACCGCGGAACGAAGTTCACCAGCAAGAACTACGCGGCCGTCAGGTACGGAAAGCCCGGCGACGCGGACGGATTCATCCTGGTCGGACGCAGCAAGTACCCCACGCATTCCGAACGTGCGCTGGGAATCCCTTTTCTGCAGGAGAAGACGGCGGCGGGGGTCACCGAGCTCTACACCGAAAGAGCACCCTGTACAAACAGCGTCAACTGCAGTGCCTGGATGAGCGAGTACATGGACCCCAACATGAAGGTCTCGCACAGCATCGAGTACGGCAGCACCGAGGCGTCGCGCACGGCCGGCAACGAGGCGATGCGCAAGTACCTCGACGGACTGGTGCCCGGCGGGCGCTGAACCGGCGTACCGGAACAGATAGGATGTGAATCATGCCGCAGACCGTCGACCGGGCTCTGATGGAGTCGGTCTTCCCAGCCGATGACCTGGTCACCGTACCGGAGGGCGCACTCGCACCGGTCTCCCACGCCCGGACCCGCGAACTGCTGCGCGACGTCGGCCTGCCCGACCAGCCCACCGGATGGTTTCAGACGGTCAAGGACCTGTCCGTCGAGATCGCGGACAAGGGCTGGCCGCGCGGCCGCGCCCTGCACCCGTCCTCGGACCTGGTCTTCGACGAGTGGATCGCGATCGGCGGAATTCCCTACGACACCATGGTGGTCGACGCCGGCAGCGGCGCCGTGTACTGCATTCCGGGGAGCGGCGCCGAACCCTATCTGTTGAACAGCAGCCTGGACGACTTCCTCTACTTCCTCTACAGCGTCGAGGCCGAGCGTCCCAACTACGACGCCGAATTCGCCGAGGAGAACGGCTTCGAGGACGACGGGGAATTCGGCGTGGGGGTGGACGAGCGGCTGCTCGCGGTGATGCGCGAGGCCGATCCGGTCGCCCTGCAGAACCCCGGATCGACCTGGTTCACGGTGCTGGAGTACGTGAGGACGTTCGGCGAGTGAGCCATCCCGAGAGCGACCGGCTCGACGAGGCGATGACCGCCCGGTTCGGCGCCGCAGGGCTTCGCCGGTTCGGCGTCGACGCGGCGGCGGGCGACCCGGTGGCCCCGGAGGCCGAGGCGCTGTCCCGGATCGCCGCGCTGACGCTGCCGCTCCAGGTCGGCCCGTACTTCCGCACCGCCGCGGGCGAACCGGCCGCGCTGCGCGAGTACGCGGTGGAGACGTCGAAGTCGCTGCGCTCCGCCGACCACCTGTCCTGGACGCGGCTCGGGTCGGACTCGGCCTACCAACTCGTCGCCGACCCCGACGGGCGGATCCAGGCGATGCTGCTCGGGTACAGCGAGCCGCTGCGGTTCGTCAGCTCCAGCCCGGAGGAGTTCGCGGCCGCGCTGCTGGACCTGGACGGACTGCTCTCCTTCCTCGGCGCGACGGACAGCCCGCAGGCGGCGCAGGCAGCGTTCGAGGACTTCCAACGGCGGCTGCAGGAGGCCGATCCGGCGGCTTTCGTCGACCGGGAGAGCTGGTGGCCGCTGGTGCTCGACGATCTGCGGGACACCGCCGGGGTGGAGAACTTCGCCGCGTTCGAGGTCGTCGACGGGAGCGGCCAGAAGAAGATCCTCACCGCTTCCGGCGCGATCGCGCTGCACCCGGAGGAACGCCTGTGGGCCTCCCTGAAGGGCGCCGGGGTCGCACCGGAGCAGGTGACGGGCATCCACACCGACCTGCAGCCCTGCTTCCTGCCGGGCCACTACTGCTCGATGTGGCTGGCGGTGCGCTTCCCGCAGGCCAAGCTCACGCACTCGTTCCCCTACGGCGAGACCGCCGCCTCCAGGGGCGAGGGGATAAGCCGGCTCCGGGCCGCCGCCGCGCAGCAGTCGCAGTCGCAGTCACAGTCGCTGGGGCCGGCGTGACCCAGCCGCCGCGGGTCGCCGACTGGCCCGCGCTCGAGGGACCGTCGGTGCTGCTGGCACCGGCGCTGCTGGACTGGGCCTCCCGCACCGACCCGGCCTGCCCGAGGGTCTGCCTGGTCACGGGTGGGCGGGGCAGCGGCAAGAGCCATCTGCTGGCCTGGCTGCTGGCCGGTTCCCACCAGCACCCGGCCACCACCGTCCATGCGACGGTGCCCGCGCAGGGGCACATAGCCGTGACGATGGCCTGGGAGATCGGACGGCAGCTCGGATACGGGCCTACCGGTCCCGAGGAACTGCTGGCGCGGGTCGAGGCCGACCCACGACCGCTGCGGATGATCGTCCCGGACCTGCACCTGTCCGGCCGCGGCTCGGGTGACCTGCCGTCAGCGACGCCGCAGGCGGTGGTCACCGATCTGCTGGGACCGCTGCTGTCCCTGCCCGGGGTCCGGGCCGCGATAGAGGTGGACCGGGCCGAACTGCTGCCGCCGGAGTTCCAGCCACTGGTGCTGGCGCTGCCGCCGGGCGGGCCCCCGTTCCGCCGCCGCGCCTTCGCCTCTGCGTCCGTTGCCGCTTCCACTGCCGCCGTTCCGCAGGACGCAGCGCCGCCGGCGCCGGGCGCGGACTGGCAGGCGGCCTCGGCCACCGCCCGGGAGACCGCCCTAGACCTGGCACTCCGTCAGGGTGCAGCCTCCCGCCTGCTGATGGACCCCGGCTACCTGGCATACGGATCCCCGGTCGCGATAACCGCAGCCCTCGCCGACACCAGGATCGCGGTGCCGCGCAGCCTGCGCACCGTCTGGGCGTCGGCCGGCCCCGCGCTCAGCTCGACCGAACTCCTCGACCCCGAACGCGTCGCGGTGCTCCACACCGCGGCCGTGGCGGTCGATCCGCGGCTCGCCGAGTTCCTGCGCCCCCGCGCGGAGCAGCACTCCTGGACCGCGCGCTGGTCCCGACCGGGACTCCGCACGGCCGGACTGGCCCTGGCCGAGGGGGCGCCGACCGAGGGCGCGCTGCTGGCCGCGGACCTGATCGGCCGACTGCACCGGCACGACCCGGCGGACGGATCGCTGACCGGACGCATCACCACCGAACCGAGCCTCCGCCCGGTGCACATAGCCGCGGTGGACCCGGAACACCTGATCACGCTGGACGCGACGGGTCACCTGCGACTTGTCCCCGTTTCGGAGACAGGTTCGGCCGGTGCGCAGGATCCGGCCCCGGCCGGCCTCCACGCATTCGTGCAGGAACACAACGCCTCCGTGCTCGCCCGCGGGAACCCCCCGGTCACCGCGGTCGCGGCGGATCGCGGGACGGTGGTGATCGCCGACGCCGACGGCAGCTTCCACCTCTGGCAGGTCGGCAGCCGGACCGCTGCCGCCGGACACACCCACCGTCCGCACCAGGTGCCCGTCACCGCACTCAGCTGCCTCGCCCTGCCGGAGGTCCGCGACGGCCTGGTCCTGGTGTTCACCGGCGCCGGGGACGGCACCGTCCGACTCTGGGACTCCGCCAGCGGCCGGTCCATGCCCGAGCCGATCGAACGGCGCAACGCCCTCCCCACCGCCCTGGCCTCGGTGAACACCCCCACCGGTCCCGCCCTCGCAGTCGCCTGGTCCGACCGCCGCCTGCACCTCTGGCGCCCGACCCAGGGCCGCATGACCCCGCTACCCCTGGTCCAGCACACCGACGCCCTCGCCCTGACCCCGGACGGCCTACTGATCTGCGGCGGCAACCAGGGCACGGTAGCCCTGGAACTCGACCTCGACGCACTCTAGGCCGGGCGACGAGGCTCCTCGCGGGAACTGTTCGGCTGCCCCGTCGAGGATTCGGGTGCCTCCGCGTGGGCTATTCCCGCCAGCCCGCTGTCGTGGCGGCGCGTTCCTGCCACTGCCGCACGCCCGGGCCGTTCGGCTCCCAGCGGTGGCAGAACAGCTCCAGCTCGGCGAACCTGGCCAGCATGGCTGCCCGGCGCAGCGGCCACGCGGGCACCGGGTCGCCGTAGGAGTGGAAGAAGCGGTCGAGCGCTTGGCGGTGTTCGGGGTGGTGCGTCCGCACGATCCACTCGCACCAGGCGAGGTCCTCGACCGGGTCGCCGAGGTGGGCGAACTCCCAGTCGACCACGGCGGTGACCTGGAACGTCACCGGGTCCAGGAGCAGGTTGTTGGGCCCGAAGTCCCCGTGGACGAGCACCTTGCCGGCATCGTGAGGGCCCGCCCCGAGTATGTTCGGCGTGGTCTCGTGGATGCGGCGCAGCAGGGTCCCGCAGGCTTCCAGGACCTGCTCGGCGCTGCCGGCGTCCATCAGTTCCTGGCCAGGGGTACCGGTGACGAACCCGAGGGTGAGGGTCCCTTTGTCCAGGCCGTGGACCGGGGGTACGGGCAACGTCGCCTGCAGTCGGGTCAGGAGTGTGTGCTCCCGTGCACGCCGTAGTTCCGCGTCGGGGCCTTCGTAGGTCTTCTCCACCACGGATCCGTCGCCGACGGTGTGGTTGGTGTAGCCGTGCTTCAAGGGACGCATCCAGAGATCATCGAGCACGGCACCCCACTGCATCCACACCGACCCCGACTTCCGGCGAGAGCCCGTTGACGGGGTCGGTGTGGGCGGTCGAAGATCACTTCGGGGGAGTGGAGCCAGTGATCAGCGAGGGAGTCCATCCGTATGTTCACCACCCGACCGACTCTGCAGGGCACCTTCGGCATGGTTTCCAGCACCCACTGGCTGGCCTCGCAGTCGGCGATGGCGGTGCTGGAGGGTGGTGGCAACGCCTTTGACGCCGCGGTGGCGGCCGGGTTCGTGCTGCATGTGGTCGAGCCGCATCTGAACGGGCCCGGCGGCGAGGTGCCGATCGTGTTCGCGCCGGCCGGGGACGGGAACCGGGTGCAGGTGTTGTGCGGGCAGGGTCCCGCGCCGGCCGGGGCGACCGTGGAGCACTACCGCTCGCTGGGGCTGGACCTGGTGCCCGGTACCGGGCCGATTGCCGCGGCCGTTCCCGGGGCGTTCGACGCCTGGATGGTGCTGCTGCGCGACCACGGCACCAAGTCGTTGGCCGAGGTGCTGGACTACGCCATCGGGTACGCGGAGCGGGGCCACCCGGTGGTGGCCAAGGTGACCGCGACCGTGGAGACCGTGCGGGAGCTGTTCGAGAGCGAGTGGACCAGTTCCGCCGCGGTCTACCTCCCCGCGCCGAAGCCGGGCGAGCTGTTCCGCAACCCGGCGCTCGCCGCGACCTGGCGGCGGCTGCTGGCCGAGACCGCGGGCCTGCCCCGGGAGGCCGCGATCGACGCCGCCCGGCGGATCTGGCGCGAGGGCTTCATCGGCAAGGCGATCGTGGACTTCGCCGGCCGCCCCACGATGGACAGTTCGGGCCGCCGCAACGCCGCCACCCTCAGCGGGGACGACCTCGCCGGCTACCGGGCCGGCTACGAGGAGCCGGCGAGCTACGACTGGAACGGCTGGACGGTCTGCAAGGCCGGCGGCTGGAGCCAGGGCCCGGCCTTCCTGCAGCAACTCGCGCTGCTCCCGGAGGAGTTGGCTTACGGCACGCCCGAGTACCTGCACACCCTGGTCGAGGGCACCAAGCTGGCCATGGCCGACCGCGAGGCCTGGTACGGGGACGCGGGGGAGGGCGGCGCCGGGTCCGTTCCGCTGGCCGACCTGCTGTCGCGCGAGTACAACGACGAGCGGCGCAAGCTGATCGGGGACACCGCCTCGTACGAGCTGCGCCCGGGCAGCCCCGGGGGACGCAGGCCGGTGCTGCCGGAGCTGCCCGCCGAGGGGGCCGGGACGGCGCCGGGACTCGGCGAACCGACCGTATCAGCAGGCGGTCTGACGACCCGTCCGGACGGGGTGACCCGGGGCGACACTTGCCACCTCGACATCGTCGACCGCTGGGGCAACATGGTCGCGGCCACGCCTAGCGGCGGATGGCTGCAGTCCAACCCGGTCATTCCGGCGCTGGGCTTCCCGCTCGGCACCCGGCTGCAGATGACCTGGCTGCAGCCCGGCCTGCCCAACTCGCTGACCCCGGGCCGCCGTCCGCGCACCACCCTGTCGCCCTCGCTGGCACTGCGCGAGGGGGAGCCGGTACTGGCCTTCGGCACCCCCGGCGGGGACCAGCAGGACCAGTGGTCGCTGCACTTCTTCCTGGCGGTGGCCCTCGGCGGGCTCAGCCTCCAGGCCGCCATCGACGCGCCGAACTGGCACAACGACAGCTTCCCCAGCTCGTTCCACCCCAGGACCACCGAGCCCGGCAGCGTCACCGTCGAGTCCCGGGTCGGCGAGGCGGCCGTTGCCGAGCTGCGGCGGCGCGGCCACCTGGTCACGGTGGCGGACGCCTGGTCCGAGGGACGCATGTGCGCGGTCGCCCGCGACCCCCGGACCGGGGTGCTGTCGGCGGCGGCCAACCCGCGTGGGATGCAGGGGTACGCCGTGGGGCGGTAGCCGCAGGGAGGCCGGCGAAGGGGCTCATGCGGCCGCCACCAGTCCGCCCATGGCTGCCCGGACCTGGGCCAGGGTCTCGTCGGCGATGGCGTTGGCGCGGGCGTTGCCCTGGTGCAGGATGCGGCGGACGTGGCCCAGGTCCTGGGCGAGTTCCGCGCGCCGTGCCCTGGCCGCGGCGAAGTAGTCGTTGACGGCGGTGGTGACCAGCCGCTTCAGGGCGGCTGATCCGGCGTCACCGATCTGCTCGGCCAGCTCGTGCGGGTCGCGCTCCAGGCAGAGGCCGGCCAGCAGCAGCAGGCTGGAGACCTCGGGACGGCTCTCCGGGTCGTAGCTGATCCGGCGTTCGGCATCGGTCCGCGCACCGCGGATCAGCCGGGCGGTCTCGTCGGCGGAGGCGCTCAGGGCGATGGAGTTGCCCCGGCTCTTGCTCATCTTGGCGCCGTCCGTCCCCAGCAGCAGCGGCGCCTGCGACAGCAGCGCCTCCGGCACCGGGAAGACCTGCCCGTAGCGGTCGTTGAAGCGGCGGGCGATGGTGCGGGTGATCTCCAGATGCGGCAGCTGGTCCTGGCCGACGGGCACCAGACCGGCCTTGCAGTACAGGATGTCGGCGGCCTGGTGCGCCGGATAGGTGAACATCAGACCGCTGACGGCGGACTGCCGGGAGTGCGTGATCTCGTCCTTGACGGTGGGGTTGCGGCCGAGCTCGGCGACCGACACCAGGCTGAGGAAGGGCAGCAGCAGTTGGTTGAGGGCGGGGACCGCGCTGTGGGTGAAGATCGTGCTGCGCTCCGGGTCGACTCCGAGGGCGAGGTAGTCCAGCACCAGCCCCTCGATGTGTTCGCCGAGCCGGTCGGCGACGTCGCGGTCGGTCAGCACCTGGTAGTCGGCGATCACCAGCATCAGCTCGGCGCCCTGCTGCTGCAGCCTGACCCGGTTCTGCAGGGTGCCAAAGTAGTGGCCGAGGTGCAGTCGGCCGGTGGGGCGGTCGCCGGTGAGGACCCGGGTGCGGGTGGCGGCGGGAGCAGGGGTGCTGTTCACAGGGGCGGTGTTCATGGGAGGCCTCCTGGCCGTTGGCGGGGGTGGTGGCTGGGCGTCCGTGCGGACGGGGGCCTCCACCCGGCCGTCGGGCCGGGGCATGCGAAAGGGCCGTCCTCGCGAACGGCCCGTCTCGTCGTGCGTGCGTGGGAGTGGCCGCTCCTAGGAGGAGCGCCACCAGCTCAGGCGACAGGACGACGAATGCATACTCCAAGGCTACAGGGACGTGGCGGCGGTCTCAACGGTCCCCGGTGGGCGAGACTGGTCGTTCACATCAAGGCACTGGAACAGCAGGACAGCAGGGCACCAGAACAGCAGGGGAGGCGGCCGGGCCATGGGTTTCGCGACGCTGGCGGTGATCGCCCTGGCGGGGCTGCTCGGTCCGCTGCTGGCGCTGCCGCGCCGCTGGCACCTGCCGGTGGTGCTGGGGGAGCTGGCCGCCGGGGTGGTGCTCGGGCCCTCCGCGGTGGGATTCCTGCACGCGTCCGACCCCACCTTCGGCTTCCTCGCCGACATCGGCTTCGCCCTGGTGATGTTCGTCGCCGGGGCGCACGTCCCGATGCGCGACCCGAACCTGCGGGCCGGGCTGCGCACCGGAACGCTGCGGGCGCTGGCGGTCGGTGCCGTCGCCGTCGGACCGGCGCTGGCAGTGGCCGACGGCTTCGGCACCGGGCACGCCGCCCTCTACGCGGTGCTGATGGCCTCCTCCTCGGCCGCCCTGGTGCTGCCGGTCGTGGACGCGCTCGGGCTCGGCGGCCCGCAGGTGCTGGGGCTGCTGCCGCAGGTGGCGGTCGCCGACGCGCTCTGCATCGTGGCGCTGCCGCTGGTGATCGACCCGGACCACGCCGCCCGTGCGGCGCTGGGTGCGCTGGCGGTGCTGGGCTGCGCCGGGGCGCTGTTCCTGGTGCTGCGCCGGCTGGAGCGGGGCGGCTACCAGCGCCGGCTGCACCGGCTGTCGCAGGAGCGGCAGTTCGCGCTGGAGCTGCGGATCAGTCTGGTGATCCTGTTCGCGCTGGCCGCGCTCGCGGTCCGGACGCATGTGTCGATCATGCTGGCGGGCTTCTCCTTCGGTCTGGTGGTGGCGGCCGTCGGCGAGCCCAGGCGGCTGGCCAAGCAGTTGTTCGCGCTGACCGAGGGCTTCCTCGGACCGCTGTTCTTCATCTGGCTGGGCGCCTCGCTGGACCTGCGCGAACTGGGACGGCACCCCTCCTTCGTGCTGCTGGGGGTGTGCCTGGGAGCGGGCGCCGTCGCGGTGCACGCGCTGATGCGGGTGAGCGGCCAGCCGGTCGGTCTGGGTGTGCTGGCCGCGGCCCAACTGGGCGTGCCGGTTGCGGCGGCCGCGCTGGGCACCCAGCTGCACCTGCTGGCGCCGGGGGAGCCGTCGGCGCTGATGCTCGGCGCGCTGCTGACCATCGCCGCCGCGATCGCCGCGGGCTCGGTGACGGCGGCACGAAGCTGAGTATTTGCTCATTTCGATATTGTTCTTGCTGAAGGCTGGTCAATCTTCTGCGCTTGACAGCAAACTGGGCCGCATTGTTTCGCGAGCACAGGGGGAGTCGCGTGGCTGTCAGGGCAGTGAGGGCATCGTCGCGCCGCCGTCTGCCGCCCGCTGTCCGCGGCTCCGCGCACCACGGACTGGTGCTCGCCGCGGCCGCGCTGACGGTGCTGCTCGCAGCGACCGTGCTGGCGGCGCTGGCCGCCCTGGCCACCGGCGCGGTGAACGCCGGCGCCGCCGCCCGCCTCGACGCCGATGCGCGCGCCGAGGTGCAGATCAGCGCCCTGGTCCGGAACGGCGGCCGGGACGCGGGCCAGGACGGGGGGTTCGCCGCCGCCGACCGGGCCGTGCGCGCCGCCGCCGCGGTCGCCTTCGGCGACGTCCCCGAGCGGACCAGCGCCGCCCGCTACGGCCTGGACCCGCTCGCGATCGCCACCGCGCCGCCCGGATCCGCGCAGGCCCAACTGCAGTTGCACCCCATCGCGGTGCAGGACGCCGCGGTCCACGCCCGGCTGGACTCCGGCAGTTGGCCGACCGGCGCCGCCGCGGCCCCGGTCGCCGCGATCACCGCGGACCGGTCCGACGCGGCCGTCGGGACGGTGGACGCGGCGCTGCCGGTGTCGCTGGCCCGGCGCCTCGGCGCCCGGCCCGGTACGGTGCTGGTCCTCGCCGACGCCGCGCGCCGCACCGTCCGGGTGCGGATCACCGGCGTCTACACCGCGACGGCCACCCAGCCGGGCTTCTGGCCCGGCCTGGTCGGCGACCCGCTCCAGGGCGACCTGCGGGCCGGCAGCCTGCTGGTGGTGGCTCCGGCCGCGTTCACCGCGACCCCGGCCTTCGACCAGGCCGTCAGCGCCCGGTGGACCGTCCTGCCCGACCTCTCCGCTCTGGACACCGCCAGGCTGCCCGCGCTGCGGGACCGGATCGCCGGCTTCGCCGCCAGCGACACCGGCCGCTCGGTGTATCTGGGGCGGACCCCGGCGCTGCCGCAGCTCGCGGTGGTCTCCGCACTCCCCGACGCCGTGGACGCCCTGTCGCTGCCGCTGGTGGTGGCCCGTTCGGCGCTCTACCAGCCGACCGCACTGCTGGCCGTGCTGGCCCTGACCGCCCTGGTGCTGACCGCCCGTCAGCCGGCCGAGCACCGGCGGATCGAACTGATGCTGCGTCAAGTACGCGGCGCCGGAACCGGAAGGCTGCTGCTCTCGGCCGCGGGCGAGTGGGCGCTGGTCGCGCTGCCGGCCGGCCTCGCCGCACCCTTCCTGGCCGGGGCGCTGCTGCGGCTGCTGCACGCGGCCGGGCTGCTCGCGCTCCGTCCGCCCGACAGCACCCTGGGCGGCGCGGTCCGGGCGGCGGTCGCCGTCACCGTGCTGGTGCACGGGCTGGCGACGCTGCTGCCGGTGCTGGCGACCGTGGTCGGCGGCGGCGCCCTGGCCCGGCTGCGGATGCGCGGCGCCAGGGCGGCGCTGGCCCAGCGCGTCGGCGCCGATCTGGCACTGCTCGCGGTGGCCGTCCTCGGCTACCTCCAACTCGCCCACTACCGCACCACGGTGACCGGATCCGCTGCCGACGGGGCGGCCGACGTGGACCCGGTGCTGGTACTGGTCCCGGCCGTGGCCACGCTGGCCGCCGCACTGCTGCTGCTCCGGCTGCTGCCGCTCACCTCCTGGGCCCTGGACCGCTTCGGCCGGCGCCGGCGCGGCCTGGTGCTGCCGCTGGCAGCCTGGCAGTTGAGCCGCCGCTCGGCCCGCAACGCCGGTCCGGTGGTGCTGATGTGCCTGGCGGTGGCCGTCGGCGGACTGGCCGACACGGTGCTGGCCGGACTGGACGGACTGGCCCACGACCAGGCGGTGTTCAGCGTCGGCGCGGATGTCGGGGTGGACCAGGTCGACCCCACCGACCGGCCGCCCGAGGTGATGCGCGCGGCCCTCGCCGCGCTGCCCGGGGTGACCGGGCTGACACCGGTGACCAGCACCGGGGGCAGCAACGCCGACAGCGACACCGACCAGGTCGTCGGCATCGACACCCGCCCGCTCGCCACGGCCGGCTCCACCCCGGCGACCGCCGCCCCGCCTACCTCCACCCCGAACGCCCCCACGCCCACCCCCACCCCCGCCACCGCCGCCCCGCTGCTCCGCGCCGACCTGGCCGGCCCCGCCCTCCCGGCCGAGCTGGCCGCCCTCGGCGCCCGCGTCCCGGTGCACGGACTGCCGCTGGCCGGGCGACCGACCTCGCTGCTGCTGGACGAGACGCTGGCCAGCGACAGTGACCGGTCGCCGCCGCAGCTGCGGGTGACCCTGGAGGACGCCGCCGGACTCAGCTCCAGCGTGACCGTGCCGCTGCCCGCCGCGGACGGGGCCCGGCACCTGGTCCCGGTCCCGCTCACCGGACCCGCGGACGGGGGAGCGGTCCGCAGCTACCCGCTCACCTTGACCGGGCTGGCCGTGGTCATGCCCACCGAGCAGCCCAGGGCGGTGCTGACGCTGACCCTGCACCGGATCGGCTCGGCCGCAGGCTGGACTGGCAGCCCGCCGGCCGGGACGGTCTGGGTGGACCGGACCCCGGCCGCACTGGAGTCGAGCTCGGGCGGGGCCTGCCTGCCGTCTGGTGGGTCGGTGCCCGAGTTCGGGGAGGGGAACCCCGGGCTCTGCTCGCTCCGGAGCGGTCCGGACCTGCTCCGGCTGGTCTTCGGGACCTCCGAGGCGGCGGCGTCGCAGGCCGGGGCCCAGCTGGAGTTCGGCCTGGCGGCCACCGGTGTTGCCGCGACGACGCTGCCGGGCCCGGTGCCAGCCCTCGCCGACTCCGCCGCGGTGGCCGAGCAGCAGCTGGTCCCCGGCAGCGTGGTCCGGCTGACCCTCGACGACGGGCATCTGCTGTCGCTGCGGGTGACCGGCACCATCGCCGGCGTCCCCGGCACCGACCGCGGCCAGGGCCACTTCCTGGTGGACCAGCACGCGCTGGCCGCCGCCGAGGCACTGCTGGCCAGTACCCCGGAGCCGGCCACGGTCTGGTGGCTGAGCAGCAGCGACCCGGACCGCACCGCGGCTGCGGTCGCTGCCGACGGCGGCCTGGGCACCGCGCGGACCGTCGGCGCGGCCCAAGCGGCCCTGCGCGCCGATCCGTTCCGCAGCGGGATGCGCGCGGTGCTGGCGCTGTGCCGGCTGCTGGCGCCGGCCTTCGCGGTGGTCGGCTTCACCGTCCACGCGGTGATCGCCACCCGGGAGCGCCGCCGCGAGTTCGCGCTGCTGCGCGCGATGGGCATCCGCAGCCGCAGGCTGTCCGCGCTGCTCTGGGCCGAGCAGTTGAGCGTGGCGCTGTTCGCGCTGGTCCCCGGGGTGCTGCTGGGTACCGGCCTGGCCGCGCTGGTGCTGCCGACGGTGACCGTGGACGACTCCGGCGGCCCGCCGTTCCCGCCGCTGCTGGTGCACGTCCCCTGGCTGCGGGTGGCGCTGACGGCGCTGGTCACCGCCGGGGTGATCCTGCTGGTCGTGGTGGGCCTGGCCAGGCTGCTGGCCAAGGTCGACCTGGTACGGGTGCTGCGGGCCGGGGAGGGCGAATGAGACGCGGAACCGGGGCCAGGGCCGGGCTGTCGCCGGCGCGCCGGGAGGCCCGGGGCGACCTGCCGATGCTGGTGGTGCTGGCGGTACTGGTGGCCGCGCTCACCGCGCTGAGCGCCTGCGCACCGCCGCTGATCGGCCGTCAGCAGGACCGGGCGCTGCGCCAGCGGATCGCCACCGCCCAGACGCAGGGCCCGCTGCTGACGGTCGGCACCCGACTGCAGGGCCTCAACACCGCGCTGGGCCCGGCGAACAGCCACGAGCCGATCGGCGCGGTGCTCTCCGAGGTCGGCGACCAGCTGGTCGGGGCGGCGGCCGCGCCGCTGCGCGGATCGCTGGCGGTGGCGCGGACCGGCGCCGACTTCGCCCCGGTGCGCACCAGCGTGCCGTCCACCCCGGCGACCGCCGGGGTGGACTCGGTGGTCACCGGGCTGACCTACCTCAGCGACGCGGGACCGCACGTCCGGATGGTCGCCGGCGCGTTCCCCGCGGCGCACACCGCCAAGCGGCAGGACCCGCAGCTGGCGCTGTCGCACGACGCCGCCGCGCGGCTCGGACTGTCCGCCGGCGGGCGGATCGGCGTGAGCTTCAGCACCGGCAACGGCGAGGCCACGATGGACTTCACGGTGTCGGGGATCTTCGAGCCGCGGCAGACCGGCGACGGCTTCTGGAACAGCAGGCCGCTGCTGGACACCCCGCTCACCTACCCGCAGCCGCCGCCGCTCGGCATCCAGGTCTATGTGCACGCACTGATCAGCACCGACGGCGTGGACCGGCTGATGGCGGCCGGACTGGACACCCCCCAGCTCAGCTGGCAGCTCTCGGTCGCCCCGGCCCGGGCGGCGGTCGCGCAGAGCCGGAGCCTGGCCGGACCGCTGGCCGGCTACGGCGCAGCCATGACGGCGGTGCTGTGCCAGGGCCCCGGCGGCACCGTCGGCTGCCAGGCGGACCAGGAGGCGGCCGACCGGTTCAGCTGGACCGACGGGCTCACCCCGCTTTTGGACGCGTTCGGCCGGGAGCGGCTGCAGGCGGAGGCGGTCCAGTCGTTCGCCCTGGTGGCCCTGGTCTGCGTGGTCCTGGCCGCGGCGTTCACGGCGGTACGGGTACTGCTGCGGCGCCGGGACGGCGCGCTGAGGCTGCAGCGCTCGCGCGGGGCCTCGCCGCTGCGGCTGGTGCTGCTGCGGTCGGCGCCGGCGCTGCCGGTGCTGCTGTGCGCGGCCGGGGCCGGCTGGCTGCTCGGCCTGCGGTCCGCGCCCACCGGCGGTTCCGTAGGGCCGCGGCCGCTGTGGGCGGTCGCGGCCACCGCCGCCGTCTGGGCGCTGCTGCCGCTGCTCACCTGGGTCCAGACCAGGGAACCGCGCCGGCCCCGGCGCAGCGTCCGCGCGGTACGGCACCGCTTCGGCGGCCGGGCGGTGCTGGAGGCCACCACGCTGCTGCTGGCCGCGGCCGGGGTGGTCGCCCTGCGCGGGCGTGGTGCCTCCGCCCCGCAGGGCGTCGACCCGCAGCTCAGCGCGGTGCCGCTGGTGGTCGCGGTGGTCGCGGTGCTGGCCCTGCTGCGGATCTACCCGCTGGTGCTGCGGCTGCTGGCGGCCCGGCTGCGCCGCGGCCCGGGGGTGCTGGCCTTCCTGGGTCTGGCGAAGGCGGGCCGGGAGGCGACCGCGACCGGGCTGGCGCTCTTCGTGCTGGTGCTCACCCTGGGCACGGCGGTCTTCGGCGGAATGGTCTCACAGACCGTCAGCGACGGTGCCGCGGCCGGGGCCGACTGGTACGCGGGGGCCGACGCGGTGGCCCTGTCCAGCGGGAACAGCGCACCGGCGCCGGGCGTCGCCCGGGGCGTCAAGGTGGTCGGCGAGCAGCTGCGGGCCGTCGGCCTGACCGCGGACCGGGACGGCGCGGCGCTGCCGGACACCCCGCTGCTGACCGTCGACGCCCGGGCCCTGGTCGCCGCCGACCCCGGCTCGCCGCTCGGACGGGCGCTGCTGGCCGCCTCGGCGGCGCCGGTGCGCCGCGCCGACGGCTCCGTCGAACTGCCGGTGCTGGTCAGCCCCGCGGTGCTGGCCGCCGAACCCGCCGGCGACTTCGTCTCGGAGCCGTTCAGCAACGCCGACCACCTGCACAGGGTGCGCTACCGGCCGGTCGGCACGCTCACCGCTGCGGAGCTCGACGATCCGGCGCTCGGGCCGATCACCGACCAGCTGGCCCCGGGGAGCCGGCTGCTGGTCACCGGCTCCGCGGCGGCGCCCGCCCTGCTCCAGCCCCAGGTCGCGGGCCGCAGCGCGGCCCTGCTCTACGGCGACGGCGAGGACCCCGCGGCGCTGCGCACCGAGGGTGCGGCGGTGCTGGGTCCGCTGGGCACGGTCCGGCTCCGGTCCGACCGGCTGGCGGCGGTGCGCACGGACGGGCTGGTCGGCGGCATCCAGCGGGTCTACGCCGTCAGCACCGGGCTGGCGGTCTGCTTCGGCTTGCTGGCGGTGCTGCTGGAGCTGGTGCTGACGGCCGAGGAGCGCGGCCGGACCGCCTCCTTCCTGCGCACCCTGGGCCTGGGCGGCCGGGCCGCCGGGCTGCTCCAGCTCACCCAGCTGCTGCCGCTCGCGGCGGCCGCCGCCGCGGGCGGCGCGATCCTTGGGCTGGTCGAACCAAGGCTGCTGGCACCGGCCCTGAATCTGCGTCAGTTCACCGGCGGCCCGGGTCAGCCGGCCCTGCACACCGACTACCGGCTGACCGGGGCGCTGGTGCTCGGGCTGGTGCTGCTGGTGGTCGCCGCCGCGGCGGTGGAGACGGCGGTGTCGCGGTACCGGCGGCTGGGGGCGCTGCTGCGGCTGGGCGACGCCTGACCGGCATCTGACCGGCACCGGGCCGGGATAGGGTGCGGCAATGGCGAATCCGACCACGGCGACCGGCCCGGGACCGGCTCCCTCGCTGCTGCGGGACCGCAGCGGGGCGCAGCGGGTCACCTTCCTGGAGCTCTTCTTCGACCTGGTGTACGTCTTCGCGGTCACCCAGCTCTCGCACCTGCTGCTGGCCCATCTGGACTGGGCCGGGGCGGCGGAGACCCTGGTGCTGCTGACGGCGGTCTGGTGGGCCTGGAACTTCACCGCCTGGTTCACCAACTGGTTCGACCCGGACCAGCTCGCGGTGCGGCTGGCCATCATCGGCATCATGCTGCTCGGCCTGGTGATGTCGGCGGCGCTGCCGCAGGCGTTCGGCGACCGCGCGCTGGTCTTCGTCCTGGCCTACCTGGCCATGCAGGTCGGCCGGCACCTGTTCGCGACCGTCGCGCTGCGCGGGGACCAGCTCTCCCGGGAGTACGCCAGGGCGATGGTGTGGTTCGGCTTAAGCGCGGTGTTCTGGATCGCCGGGGCGCTGGTGCACGGCGTGGCCGTGCGCGGCGGGCTGTGGGCGGTGGCGGTGCTGGTCGAGTACCTGGCGGCGGGGATCGGCTTCCCGGTGCCGGGACTGGGGCGGTCCAGCACCACGGCCTGGAACATCTCGGGGGAGCACTTCGTCGAGCGGTGCCGGCTGTTCGTCATCATCGCGCTGGGCGAGTCGGTCCTGGTCACCGGGCAGACCTTCGGCAGCGGCCGGTTCGACGCCGGGCGCACGGCGGCCTTCGTCACGGCCTTCGCGACGGCGGTCACCATGTGGTGGATCTACTTCGCGCTGGCCGGCCGGGCGGTGGACTCCGTGGTGGAGACCACGAGCGACACCGGGCGGATGGGGGTGCGGATCACCTACGTGCACCTGCCGATCGTGGCGGGCGTGATCGTCACCGCCGTCGGCGACGAGGTCGTCATCAGCCACCCCGGCGGCCATCCGGCCGGTTTCACCACGGCGCTGGTGCTGGCCGCCGGGCCGGCCCTGTTCCTGGCCGGGCACCTGCTGCTGAAGCGGGTGATGTTCGGCTACTACAACCGCGCCCGCCACATCGGCCTGCTGGTGCTGGCGCTGCTGGTCCCGGTCGGCACGGTGCTGCCGCCGCTGGTGGTGGACATCGCGACCACGGTGGTACTGGCCGCCGTGGCCTGGGCGGACGTGGCGGCGGTGCGCCGGATCACGGCTGCTGACGAGGTGTCAGTCGAGCTGTGAGGACGGCCCCCTCCTCCGGGGTGAGGTCGAGCCGGAACTCCTCGCGCAGCGCGGCGACCACCGCGGCGTCGGTGAGCTCCACGCTCTCGGCGGGCCGGCCCGGCACCATCCGGGAGAACCGGCGCCCGATCAGCTCGCGGGAGGACCCGGCCTCGCGCCGGACCACGATCGGCCGCTGCCGGAACGGGGAGCTGGGCCAGGTGGTGGTGTAGTGGTTGGACATCACCACGTCCACCGCGTGCTGCGGTTCGTCGGTGAAGCGGTAGCGGGTCTGCCACTGCCCGGCGTCGAGCTCCTGGAAGCGCCGCACCCCGTCGCGGTCCGGGCCCAGCGTCCGGTAGGTCCACACGCCCTGCGGCTGCGGACCGTCGGGGTCCAGCGGGATCGGCTCCAGCAGGCCGTTGCCGAAGCCGGTGTCGGCCAGCAGCCGGCGGCCGTCGACCTCCACCGAGAGCGTCATATGGGTGCGCGGGCGCAGCGCCTCGCTGTCGGAGCCGACCCGGGCCAGCAGCCGGTCCACCCGGAAGCCCAGCCGCTGCAGTACCGCGCCGAACAGGGTGTTCTGCTCGTAGCAGTAGCCGCCGCGGCCCTGGTGCACCAGCTTGTCCTGGACGCTGCCGAGGTCGGTGCGGACCGGCTGGTCCAGCATCAGCGCCAGGTTCTCGAACGGGATGGCCGCCACATGCGCCCGGTGCAGGGCGGTGAGGGTGGCGGCGTCGGCGGCGAGGCCGCCGGTGCGGTCGAGGCCGATCCGCTTCAGATAGGCGTCGAGGTCGAGCAGGTCGTTCTGCCACTCGTCGGCCGGCTGGTCAACTGTCCCCATGGGGCCGATTCTGCCACCAGGCCGCTCAGCGGGTGGCGGTGATCAGGATGAAGGGGGCCCGTTCGCGCTCGGCGGTCCAGGGGCGGGAGGCGATCAGGGCGGGGTCGGCGATGCCGTGGGCGTCGGCGAGCACCGGGGTCAGCTCGGTGTACGCGCCGAACCCGGCAGCGGTGAGCGCCTCCTGGAAGGTCTCCCGGGGCCAGTAGGTGTTGGTGATGGTGGCCCAGCTGCCGTCCTCGCGGCGGACCCGGACCGGGAGCGTGTCGCCGGAGCGGTAGCGGGCGCCGGGCTCGCCGCGGTGGAAGCCCTCGAAGGAGGCGTCGTGCATCTGGTCCGGGTTGGGCATCAGGATGGTGAAGCGGCCGCCCGGGCGCAGCACCCGGGCCATCTCGTCCACCAGGGACTGCAGGAGTCTTCGGTCCGCTATGCAGGTGAACAGGAAGGAGGCCATGGCCGCGTCGGCGCAGCCGTCGGCGAGGAAGGGCAGGCCGTCGCCGGCGGTGAGCCGGTAGTCCACCGCCGGGTGCGGGTGCTGGGAGCGGGCCAGGTCGAGCATGGCCGTGGAGGTGTCCACGGCGGTGGTCCGCACCGGGTGGCGGTCGGCGATCCAGCGGGTCAGGTCGCCGGGTCCGCAGCCGAGGTCCACCAGGTGGGCGCCGGGCAGCTGGTCCAGGCCCAGGGCCACCGGCAGGAACGGGTAGCCGAGCAGCCAGCTGCCGGAGTCGTCCCAGCGGCAGTAGTCGTCGGCGACCCGGGGGGTCTGGTAGGAGATCACGCCGGTCATGAGCGGATCGGCGGTGAGCGTCGCGGTGTCCTGCACGGGTGGTCGCCGTCCTTCGTCCCGATGGGTGATCAAAGTCGGGCAGAGCATAACCACGCCGCCTGTCCGCACCGGCGGGGGCGGCGGACGGCCTCCGGTGCGGGCAATTGCGGGCAAGCGGAACACCGCGGTCCGCACATACCAGGATTGAACTGCGGAATAAGCTCCTGTTAGGGATGGGGCCAGAGGTGCGGATCCGGTCAGTTCCGTCGAAAGAATGACTGAAAATCGTACGGTTGAGCCACCGTCAGGGCTGTTTTCCGCCCCGGGCGGCCAGTGTCGCCAGCAGTTCCTCGATCGCGGCCAGCCGGGCCTGGATGGCCTGGACGTCGCTGTGCGTGGCGGTCTGGTCCGCCTCCTTGAGGGTCACGATCAGCTGGCCGCCGGGCTCCAGCCGGGCGTCGGCGACCTCCTCGATGCTGTCGCCGTTCTGCACCCGCACCGCGTGCTCGATCTCGCTGGTGCGCAGGGCCAGCCGCCGCAGCGCGCCGGGCACGAAGGCGCCGTCGCTGACCAGGGTGGTGGCGGTGCCCTCCAGCAGCCGCTCGGCCCGGGCGTCCGAGGCCACCCAGCGGTTCATCCCGGCGTTGACGGCGACCAGGGTGACCGCCCCGATCACCCCGCCGAGCAGGCTGTTGTCGGCGCCGATGATGGCGTTCTGGACCACGTTGGACAGCAGGAACATCACCACGAAGTCGAAGGTGTTGAGGTTCGCCAGACCGCGCTTGCCGGCGAACCGGAACAGCAGCAGCACCAGTGCGTACACCAGCACGGTGCGAATGATCTTCTCGAGGATGGGGATCTGGACGGACCACAGGTCATGACTGATCATCGGAAGGTCCTCCTGGGTTGACGGCCGCCGGCGGGCCTGCGCTGTAACGTACGTGATCAGTGGTCACCGTCGGTCCCCGTCTCTCGTCGGCACACCGAACTCTCCCATGACGGGCAGGTGATGAGCAGGTGGTCAGCACTGGTGGCGCGGGTGGCGTCCGGCTGTCCGGGGCGGCCGGGCGCTGGGTGCTGCTGGCGACCGTCCTCGGTTCGGCCATGGCGATGCTCGACGGCACCGCCGTCAACGTCGCCCTGCCCCGGATCGGCGCGACCCTGCACGCCTCCATCGGCTCCCTGCAGTGGGTGGTCAACGCCTATCTGCTGACCCTGGCCGGGCTGATCCTGCTGGGCGGCGCCCTCGGCGACCGCTACGGCCGGCGCCGGGTGTTCGTGGTCGGGGTGGTCTGGTTCGCGGTCTGCTCGGCGGTCTGCGGTCTGGCGCCCGACGTGCAGGTGCTGATCGCGGCGCGGGCCCTGCAGGGCGTCGGGGGCGCGCTGCTGACGCCGGGTTCGCTGGCGCTGATCCAGGCGGTGTTCCATCCGGACGACCGGGCCGCGGCGGTGGGCCTGTGGTCAGGACTGGGCGGCGTCGCGGGCGCGGTCGGCCCGGTGGTCGGCGGCTGGCTGGTCGGCGGTCCGGGCTGGCGCTGGGTGTTCCTGATCAATCTGCCGCTGGCGGCGGCCGTGGTGGTGACGGCGCTGCGCCACGTCCCGGAGAACCGCGACGACAGCGCCACCGGCCGGTTCGACCTGCGCGGCGCGGTACTGGCGGCGCTGGCGCTCGGCGCGCTCACGGCGGCGCTCACCAGCGCCGCAGGCGACCCGCTCCAGGCGGCCGTCGCCGCGGTGCTGGCGGTGCTGGCGGGCACGCTGTTCGTGCTGACCGAGCGCCGGGCGGCGGCGCCGATGCTGCCGCTGGAACTGTTCGCCTCCCGGCTGTTCACCGTGGTCAACATCGCCACCGTGCTGATCTACGGGGCGATGGGCGGGCTGCTGTTCTTCCTGGTGCTGCAGCTGCAGATCACCGCGGGGTTCACGCCGCTGCTGGCCGGGCTCGGCACCCTGCCGCTGACCCTGCTGATGCTGGTGTTCTCGCCCCGGGCGGCCAAGTTGGGCGAGGTGATAGGGGCACGGGTCCCGCTCACCATCGGCCCGCTGCTGGCGGCCACGGGGGCGCTGCTGATGCTGCGGATCGGCGCGCACGCCTCCTACCTGACCGATGTGCTGCCGGCCTCGATCGTGCTGGGCGCCGGGATGACCCTGTTGGTGGCCCCGCTGACGGAGACCGTGCTGAATGCGGTGGAGACCCGCCGGGCCGGTATCGCCAGCGGGGTCAACAACGCCGCCGCCCGCACCGGCAGCCTGCTCGCTGTCGCCGCCCTGCCGGCGCTGGTCGGCCTCAGCGGCGAGCAGTACCGCTCGGCCCACGCGGTCGACCACGCCTTCCGCGCGGCGGTCGTCGGCTGCGCCGGGCTGATGGCCGCCGCCGCGGTGCTGTCCTGGACGGCCATCCCGCACCGGCTGCCCGAACGACCGGAACCGTCGCCCCCCGAGCCTGACGAACCACCCGGGCCGGACCAGCCGGACCAGGCCGGAACCGGGACACCGCCCGGCATGATGGGGCCGTGACCGACGATCAGTACGCCCAGGACTGCTACAGCTGCCGGATGGACGCGGCCCACGACCGACTCCCGCCCCGCGAGCGGATAGCCGCCGACCGGCACTGGCGCGCGGCGCACGCGGTGAACACCGCGCTGCCCGGCTGGCTGGTGCTGCTCCCGCGCCGCCATGTGACCACCGTCGCCGGGCTCACCGACGAGGAGGCCGCCGGCCTCGGACTGTGGCAGGTACGGCTCTCCCGCGCGCTGGAGGCGGTCACCGGCTGCGCCAAGACCTATGTGGTCCAGTTCGCCGAGGCCGAGGGCTTCGGCCATGTCCACTTCCACCTGGTCCCGCGCCCGGCCGACCTGCCGCAGCCGCTCCGCGGCCCCGGGGTCTTCGGCCTGCTCAACAGCCCACCGGAGCAACGGGTGCCGGACACCCGGATGGACGAGCTCGCGCTGGAGCTGCGCGCGGCGCTGCGATGACTTCGGCGGGATCGGGGAGTCTGCCCCTGCAGTGACCGCCACGGAACGGTCACGGGACGGGAGAGACAGCCGATGGCGACCTACGTACTGATTCACGGAGCAGGATCCGACGCCCGGTACTGGCACAGGGTGGTTCCGCTGCTGCACACCGAGGGGCACCGGGTGGTGCTGCCAGAACTGCCGGTCGACGACGACGCGGCCGGGCTGGCGGAGTACGCCGACGCGGTGGTGGCGGCGGTCGACGGGAGCCCCGGGACGGACGGTGACCTGGTCGTGGTCGCCCAGTCGATGGCCGGCTTCACCGCGCCGCTGGTGTGCGGAAGGCTGCCGGTGCGGCTGCTGGTGCTGGTCGCAGCGATGGTTCCCGCGCCGGGCGAGTCGCCGGGGGACTGGTGGGCCAACACCGGCTTCGCCGAGGCCAGGGCCGAGCTGGACCGCAGCGAGGGCCGTGATCCGGCCGCCGGGTTCGACCCGCTGGTGACCTTCTTCCACGACGTCCCTGCGGAGGTCACTGCCGAGGCGATGGCGCAGGCCCCGCGAGGCCAGTCCGACACGCCGTTCGCCAAGCCGTGGCCGCTGGACCGCTGGCCCGACGTCCCCACCCGTTTTCTGCTCGGCCGCCAGGACCGCTTCTTCCCCGCCGCCTTCCAGCGCCGGGTGGTGCGGGAACGGCTGGGCTTCGCCCCGGACGAGATGGACAGCGGCCACCTCCCGGCGCTGTCCCGACCGGAGGAACTGGTCCGGCGGCTGGAGGCATACCGGACGCAGGCCGGGCTGCGGTAGGGCCCGGTGCTCGTGTCCGGGGGTTGCTCTGCCTCCAGGCCTCAGGCCTCCAGATGCGGCATCACCCGGTCGCGGAACAGCCGCAGGCTCTCCCAGCCGGCGTCGACGGGGAGTCCGCCGCACAGCGGGTGCAGCAGCAGACTGCCCATCGGGCCCTCAGCGGCGGCCAGGGCGAGGCACTCCTCCGGGGTGAGGCAGGCGTAGATGCCCTCGGCGCGCAGCTGCTCGGGGGTGGCCGAGGCGGAGGCCATCGCCGAGTGGATGTCGGAGGTCTGCCAGCCGGCGTAGGTGCGGGCCTCGTGCAGGAAGCACTCGCCGTACTCGGCCCAGGCCTTGTCGGGGTCCTCGGTGCAGTGGATCATCGCGGTGCGCTCCGGGGGCAGCGTCGCGAAGCCGCCCTCGAAGCCCGCCTCGGCGGCGAGGGAGTCGTAGTAGTCGACCAGTCCGGGATCGTGGGCCGAGGTGAAGAACGGCAGTCCCAGCCGTACCGCCCGGCGGACGGCGACTCGCGAGGAGCCGCCCACCATCAGCCCGGGGTGCGGGGTGGTGCGCGGCGGCGGGGTGACCCGGACCGTGCGGCCCCGGTACTCGAACGGCTCGCCGGTCCAGGCGGCCAGCAGGGTCTCCAGCACCTCGTCCTGGAGCCTGCCGCGCTCGGACCACTCCTTGCCCAGCATCACGTACTCGTCGGGGCGGTAGCCGATCCCGGCGACCACGGTGAGCCGCCCGGCGCCGAGGTGGTCCAGGACCGAGATGTCCTCGGCGAGCCGGAGCGGATCGTGGAGGGGCGTGATCAGTGCGCAGAGCATGACGCCGAGCCGCTGGGTGGAGCCGAGCACGGCTGCCGCGGTGAGCATCGGCGAGGGGCTCCAGCCGTTGTCCGCGCCGTGGTGCTCCTCCAGGGTGACCAGGTCGAACCCGGCCTCGTCGGCGAAGACGGACATCTCCACGGTGGCCCGGTAACGGGCGGAGAGGTCGCGGCGGTCCAGGCCGGGGGAGACCTGGTTGAAGCGCAGGGTGGTGATGGTCATGGGCACGCACCTCCAGAGCTGACGGTGTGTCAGACAAGGAGATGCCTACCATTCCCCGGGTGCGACCTCAATGGCCGTGCAGGAGCCGTGGTCTGTCGGTCCGTCAGGGGCCGTCGTAGTAGCGGCGCTCCTCGACGTACTCCGGCGGGGTGCCCGCGCGTCCGCCGGGGAAGCGGCGGCGGTAGATGCCCGCGTAGGTGACCAGGCCGAGCAGGCCGGCGGCCATCAGGATCACACCCACCACATGGACGTTCATGCCGCTGATATGCCAGTCGACGCCGAAGGTCAGGATCGCCCCCAGGGCGAACACCACGATGCAGCCGCCGATACCCATGGTCGAGACCTCCGTTGCTTGGTGGAGCAGCCGGCACGGGAACGTGTCACTGCCGTCGTCCTTCATCAGGGCGACTAGCCTGAAGCGGCCGTTCCAAACCAGGCACGCACGACACGGTGGACAACGGATGTTGTCGCACGAACCGGCCAGGGCATACGCTGAGCCACATGCCCGGGACCCATTTCGCACTCGTCCTGTCCGAAGCCGAGATCGCGGCCGTCGCTGACGCCACGGTCGCGGACCTGGCGCACCGGCTGGCCGCCCGCGCCTTCCGTCCGCTGGGTGACCCGGACCTGCTGCCGGGCGGCGCCGAGGAGAGCGACGCGCTGGCGCACCTGCACGCCCTGGTGCACCTCCAGCGGGCCGTGGAGCGACAGGTCGACCGGGCCGCCGAGCACGCCGCCGACGTCGGCGCCGGGTACCCGCAGCTCGGACAGGCCTGCAACATGAGCCGTCAGGGCGCCCGCCGGCGCTGGCCGGGACTGGTCACCCCGGCCAGGCCCACCCACGCCGCAGCGCTCCGGGCCGTCCGGGACGGGGACGCGTGACCCCGGCGGCGCTCCCCGCCGCGCGCAGATGCGACATCCTGCTGGTCGAGGACGACGCCGCCGACGCGATGCTGATCGAGGAGGCACTGCTGGGGCACGGCCTGGCCCGGAACCTGCACAAGGCCGTTGACGGCGTGGCCGCGCTGGAACACCTGCGGACACCGGGGGTCGACCGGCCCGACCTGATCGTGATGGACCTCAACATGCCCCGGATGAACGGGCTCGAGCTGCTGGCGGTGCTGAAGGCCGACGAGCAGCTGAAGGTCATTCCGGTGGTGGTGCTCACCACCTCCAGCGCGCCGCAGGACATCGCCGGGGCCTACCGGAGCCACGCCAACGCCTTCATCACCAAGCCGGTCACCCTGGACGAGTTCGCCCAGGCCGTGCGCAGCATCGACGCGTTCTTCCTGGACACCGCGACCCGGGTGCCGAGGGACTGGGAGCAGGGCTGAGCCCCTTCCCCCGGCGGCCGGAACGGCCTGGTGCGTACGGGGGGGAAGGGGCTCGGCCCGCGGGGCGCCGCTGCCCGGTTCAGGCGTCCAGGAGCTGGTTCAGCATGGACCGGTACTGCTGCAGCGTGGTCCGCAGCTGCTCGGTGGGGAAGCCGCTGTCGTCGGCGGCGCTGCCGGCCCCCTGCTTGTCCCAACCGTCGCGCAGGGCACGGCGGTTGGCCGTGATGGCCGCGGTCAGCTGACCGGCCACCTGCTCGACCAGGGTGTCGGCCTCCTCGACCGCGTGGCGCGGGTCGTCGACGAAGTCGATCTGGATGTGCTGCCAGCGGTCGCGCAGCTTCTCACCGGATCCCTCCGGGAAGAGCCGCCCGCCCGGAGCCACGGCGGCGGGGCCGACGGGACCGGCCGAGTCACTGGAGGCGGGAACGTCGGCGAACGACGCCGGGGCGGGTAGCGGGGCGTCAGGCTCCACCGTGCCGGCTCCGAGGCTGGTCCGGTCGTCCACGTCGGGGTGGGAGAGGGTGTCCTCCGCCTCGGGCTTCGCCTCGGGCTTCGCCAGGTCCGTCCGCTCGGCATCCGGGGTGTCCAGGGCGTCCGGGGTGTCCAGGGCGTCCGGAGTGTCCAAGGCGTCCAGGTCCGTCCCGTCGCGCGCGTCGCGCTCGTCGTGCTCGTCGGTCTCGGGGGACTCCTCGTCCCAGCGGGCCCGGTCCTGCAGGTCCTCGTGCTGCTCGGGGAAACGTCGGTCGGACATCAGGCCGTCCTCTCGTTGCTGCTGGTGGAGGTCGTCGCGGTCTCGGCGCCGACCAGTTGGTCGAAGGTCTCGCGGGCGTTGACGAACGCCTTGCGCAGTTCCTCGGTGGTGGCCTCGCCCCGCTGGGCGCGTTCGGCGAACTGCCGCGAGGTGCGGTACCCCGGCAGTGCGCGGGCGTGGTGCACGGACAGCGCCGCGTAGCGGTCGTCCTGCGCGTCGTCGTCCGGGAAGCCGCGGTCCCGCATGACCTCGCCGAGCAGCCGGTCGGCGTCGATGACGGCCTTGGCCGGCGAGTCGACGAACTGCTCCTGCAGCGTGTTCCACTGCGCCAGGGCGCGCTCGCGCTGTGCCGGGTCCAGCGGACGGATGTCCAGGTCGCCGGCGCGCTTGACCCGTTGCTCCAGTACCTGGTCGGTCGCCCTGGTATCGCCGTCGTGCTGGGCCAGTTCGCGGTCGTACTCGGGGCCGAACTGCTGTCGCAGCCTCCGGTTGCGCTGCTGCGGACGCATGAAGGCCAGGGCGGCCAGTGCGACGACAGCGACCACAACGACGACGATCACGATGATCAGACCTGTGGACATGCCGTTCCTCTCCTACGAGTTGGGGCGCGCGGGTCGTCAACGCGTCCCTTCTGTAGGGCGACTAGCCGAATCCGACCGGAGCAAACAAGCTGGGTCCAGCCAGAAGTGCGGCCCCGGCGCATCGCGCCGGGGCCGGTCCGATCAGTGGTGCTGTTGTTGCCGGAGCGTCACCAGGTCGCCGGGTCCTCGCGCAGCTTCACCATGGCACGGGCCGTCAGTTCGTCGTCAGGCGCGGGCGCCTGCTCGGGGTGCGCCAGCGACCAGCGCTTGAGGTAGGGGCAGAGCGGGACCACGCCCTGCCCGGCCTCCGCGGCACGCCGGTAGAACTCGGCGGCCAGCTTGCCCGCGATGCCCTCGCCCTGGTGGTCCGGGTCGACCTCGGTGTGCACGCCGACCCGGGCCGTCGGCGGCTGGTCCAGTACGAAGTAGTCGATCTTGCCGATCTGCTGTCCGTCCTGCAGGGCCCGGAGCCGGGTGCGGCCGTTGTCGTCGAACTCGATGTCTGCCATGTCGTCCACCTCTCCCTCAGTGACCGTCAGAACTGCTCGGCGGCCTTGTCCTCGGCGTTGGCACGGTCCGCGGCCTGTTCGGCGGCCTTCACCCGGGCCTCGACCTCCTCGGCCGGACGCCGGTGCAGCGCCGCGCCGTGACGGGCCGCCAGCTCGTCGGCCGGCCCCTGGTCGGACTCGCTGATGTCGACGATCAGCTGGCTGGTGTCGTCCTCCACCTCGGCGCCGAAGAGGATCAGCGTGGCGAAGGAGTCCTGGGCCTGGTGCGCCTCGCTGGTGCCGCCGAGCCAGGCACCCGCGGTCGCTCCCACGAAGGAGCCCATCGGACCGGCGAGCAGGCCGATCAGGGCGCCGACCGCGCCGCCGGCGGCGGTCGCCGCCCCCACGTGGTGGACCCAGCTCTCGGCGATGTCGAAGTCGCCGTCGGCCGAGCGGGTGAGTGCCGCCGCCTGGTGCACCCCGGGCAGCTTCTTGGCCTCCTGAAGCGCGGGCAGCGCCGCGTCGGGATCGTCGAACTCAAAGAACAGCACGCTGTGGACAGCGGACACGGTGGTTCCTTTCGTGGCGGACGGACCCGCCCAGTCTCGTTCACCGGGGGCTGATCCTCCACCTGATGCCCCGGTCCATGCCTGGTCGATCCCTACCGCATCCTCGCCGCCGGCGTCCTGGTGCGGGCCACCAGCGTCTCCACCACCGCGGCCGCCAGCACCAGCAGCCCGGCCGCCAGGCCCAGCGCCACGGTCAGCGCCGGATCCGAGTGCAGGGCCGGCCGGCCCGGTCCGCCGGTGAAGGCGCGCAGGTCCAGCGCCGGGCCGAGGATCCGCGGCTCGACCAGGCCCAGCACCACCCCGCCCAGCGCGGCGACCGGGACCAGCGGCAGCAGCTGCACCAGGTGCAGGGCGGCCGCCCCCCGACCGGTCAGCCCGAGGGCGCGCAGGTAGGAGGTGGTCCGCCCGCGCTCGGGTGCGGTCAGCACCAGCTCCAGGCCGACGGCGAGCAGCGCGAACAGCACCGCCAGCAGGGTGCTCCCGGTGTAGAGGACGCCGACGCCCCGGGTCAGTCCGTCCCCGCGCAGGGCGGCCAGTTCCTCGGTGCGCACGGTGACCTGCGCCAGCGGTCCCAGCACCCGCGCGGCGGCGGCATGCAGCGCCGCCGCGTCCGCGCCGCCACCGAACAGCAGCACCGCGGTGTGCCCGGAGGACAGCTGCGGCAGCCGCTGCTCCACCGCGGCGGTGGTGACCAGCAGCGGGGTTCCGTCGGCGACCAGTGACACCAGCGGGCCCAGCACCGGGTCGTCCCGCTCGGCGGTGGTCAGCGTCCCGGTGGGGCTGAACCGCAGATGGACCACCGGCTTCCGGTACGGCTGGACGGTGGCGCTGAGGCTGCCGCCGGGCGCCGTCGCCAGCAGGTCGGGCGAGCCCAGCGCGGGCAGCTGCACGGTGCCGTCGGAGAGGGTGCGGGCGGGCGCGGACAGCGCCGCGCGCAGGGCGCGGACGGCGGCCGAGCCGGGGTCGGCGGCGGCGAGCGCGGCGGGGTCGACCGTGATCACCGCGACGCCGCCGATCCCGGCGCCGTTCCGGTCGCCGATCAGGTTGAAGGTGCGCAGCTGCTCGGTGACGGTCCGGATCCCGCCACCGGGCCCGGCGGCGGTGGTTGATCCGGCGGCGGCTGATCCGGACGTGGTGGTCAGCGGGGTGGTGTTGCCGAGCTGCACCGCGACCGCGTCGGCCCCCGCGGCCCAGGCCGCGCCGGTCCTGGCGCCCGCGCCGACGGTGCTGGAGACCAGGCCGCCGAAGACGGCCGTACCCAGCGTCAGCACCAGCACGAACAGGGCCATCGCGGTCGCCGGTGCGTCCCCTCCGGCGCGCGCCAGGCCGACGTACCCCAGCAGGCCGCGCCCCCGGCGCAGCCGACCGGCGCACCAGCGCAGCACCGGTGGATACAGCCGCAGCAGCACCAGGACGGCGGCCAGCGCCACCACCACCGGTACCGCGCTGAGCCGGACGTCCCCCTGGCCCGCGGCGTCCTGGGCGGAGCCGGCCGGGGTGGAGGTGCGCAGCGCGGCCACCCCGGCGACGGCGAGCAGCAGCACGGTGGCCTCCAGCACCACCCGCCGGGCCGGGGAGGGGCCATCGCCGCGCAGCCGGCCGTCGTTCCTGACGGCGGGCCAGGTCAGCAGCGGAAGCAGCAGCCAGGCGGCGCCCGCCAGGACGGCGGCGAGCAGCGGTCGCGGCGCTCCTGACGTCCCGTCGGGGGCGAGTATCAGGCCTACCGCCCAGCCCGCCGCGCCCGCCACCGCGACCACGGGTGTGGCCACGGCCAGCCGCAGCAGCACCAGCCGCGGCCCGGAGGCGCCCCGGGCCCGCTGCAGTCGCAGCTCAACGTCGCGCCGGCGCAGCAGCAGCCGTACCGCCACCACGGCGGTGGCCAGCGCGACGGCGAGCAGTGAGGCGATGGCGTAGGAGGCGACGGTGTGGGCCTGGGCGTCCTCGGCGGTGAAGGCGGCCAGCAGCGGTCCGAGGCCGTCGGCGAGCAGCAGTGGATCGGTGAGCTGCCCGTCCAGCACGCAGCTGGACTGATCCAGCATCGGGTTCTCGGCACACAGCGCGGAGTCGAGCCTGGTGCTCCAGGACGCGAGCGGCTGCGCGATGCGGGCGGCCTGGGTGACGGCGTCGCTGCCGAGGGTGACCCGCAGCTGCCAGCTGAGGGCTGGTTCCGTGGGCACCTCGGCGTTCATCGCCGCGTCCACGCCGTCGGCGGCGACCAGGCCGCGCGCGGAGATCAGCTGCTTGGTCGGATCGGTGTCCTTGGGGTACTCGATCGGCTGGTCCAGCGATGCCTGCTCGTTCCAGAAGTCGTCCCCGGTCCGCTGCGGCTCGAAGATCCCGGCGAGGACGTAGGAGGACGGTGCCCCGGCGGGGTCGCCGGTCCCGACCAGGCTCAGCCGCTCGCCGACGTGCAGTCCCAGCAGGGTCGCGGTGGCCCGGGAGAGGGCGATCTCGGGCGGGCTGCTGTGGGCGGTGGAGCGCGGTCGCGGTCGCGGTGCACGGCCGGCCGTGATCCGCAGGTGCGCGTCGGCGTCGGTGATGTAGGCCAGGGCGAGACTGGTTCCCACCACACTGGCCTGCGGCACGGCCGGGGAGGCCAGCGTCGCCGGGTCGAACTGGGCCTCGGCGCGGGAGACGGTCAGTGTCGCGGCGAGCCGGGGGTCGGCGTGTGCGATCAGTTGCCGGCCGCCCTTGGCCAGCAGGGCGGCGGTGTCGACCGGGGTTCCCGGTGTCGCCGCCGGCAGCAGGTTCTCGCTCGGCATGTTGGCGGGATCCTCGGCGGTGGTCTGCACGGTCAGCAGTGCGTCCTGCTGCTGGGCCGTCACCAGTCGCTGCCGCAGCGCCCGGTCCTCCTGACGGGCCGCCAGCACCGGTGCCAGCGCCGCCAGCGCGGTCAGCACTGCCACCAGCACCGCGAGGCAGCCCAGCAGCGGCAGGTCGCCGCGCGCCTCGGCCCTGATCAGCCGTCCGTTCACGCTGTTCACGCCGCCGTTCATGCGCTCTCCCCGGCTCGCAGCACCCGGACCAGGTCCACCCGGGCGAGCAACCGGGACAGGGCCATGACGACCAGGCAGATCGCCGCGGCCGTGCCCAGCGCCGACAGGGTGACCCCGCCCCAGGGCACCCGTACCCGCAGCGGCGGGAACGGCGGCTGCCCGGAGTCGTCCACCGTGATCAGCGGCAGCACCTGGGCGGCGAGGACGGTGCCCAGCAGGGCACCCGGCACCACCGCGAACAGGGCGATGCTCAACTGCTCGGCCCACAGCAGCGTCGACAGCGACCTGCTGCGCGCCCCCATGGCCCGCAGCAGCGCGAACTCCCGGCGCCGCTCCCGGGTCGAAACCACCGCGTGCACGGTGAAGCCGATCACGGCGAAGGCCGGGGCGAGCAGCCGGCACAGCGTCAGCACCTTCCGCAGCCCGCTGCGGAAGGGGTCGCCGCGCAGCTGCGCGGCGGACTGCGCCACCGTCAGCGGGCTGCCCAGGGCGGGTCGGGCGGTGACCGCGGCGGCGGTGCGGGCGCTGTCGGTGCTGGTCAGCCGCCACAGCGCGGGCGGCTGCTGGTCCACGCCGGCCGCGGCCAGGGCGGCGGCGAGGGTGCGCTGGTCGGCGGTGAACCAGCCGGTGGTGCGGGTGGATCCGAGACCGGGGACGGCCGCGACGCTGCCGGTGATCCGCACCGCCAGGCTCCGCCCCGACCCCAGGTCCAGGTTGACGGTGTCGCCCACGGCGTGGTGCAGGGCGGCCAGGGCCCGAGGGTCGGCCAGCACCGGGACGGGTGCCGCCGGGGTGGACGACGCGGTGGACACGGCTGGGGCGACGGCGATCCGCAGCCGGGTGCCGGGGTCGGTCTTGATGGCGGGGATACCGGTGCTGACCGTCGCCGAGAACAACCCGTCGGGGTCCGAGGAGAGCGAGCACACGCCGGGCGGCTCCGGCTGGTACGGGTCGGCCGCGTTCGCGGCGGTGTCGCAGGCGGTGGTCCTCGAACCGGTGGCGGACAGGGTGCGGTCGGCCCAGGCCAGCCCGGGCGGCAGGGCCCCGGCCCAGCTCGTGGCGGCGGTGGAGCCGGGCGCCGGGACGGAGTCGGAGCCGATGCGGTGCAGCACCAGCCGCAGCCGGGCCGCGTCCTGGCCGGACTGCGGCACCAGGGTGATCGAGGTCAGCGTCAGCGGGTAGTCGCGTGGCCGGCCGCCGCTGCCGTTCACCGTGAGCGGGACGGTGACGGTGTGTCGGGCCCCGTCGGCGTCCGGCAGTGCGGCGGTGACGGAGTCGGTGAGGCCCGAGGCGTCCTGGAGGGTCAGCTCCAGGGTGGGGGCGGCCGTGGCGCCGTCGCTGGTCAGCGTCTCGTCCAGGCTCAGCCCGCTCGGACGTCCCGGTAGCCGCACACCGTCGGGGGACGCCGCGGTCCCGCTGTCGGTGCCCACGATCTGCAGGGTGGTCCCCGCCGCCGAGGTGACCGGGGTCAGTGTCACCGGAGTCACCGCGGTGACTCCGGGCAGTGCCCGGTAGGCACCGGCCAGGACCGAGGGGGCGTAGCCGCCGCCGGCCGAGGTGTCCACCCGGACGTCCGCGCCGACGGTGAACCCGGCCTGGTCCAGCGCCAGCCCGTCCAGGCAGGCCAGCGCGGTGCTGGCGAGCGCCCCCACCGCTGCGGCCAGGCACATCAGCAGCACCGGGCCGGCGTTGCGGGCCGAGCGCCGGCTCAGCTGCCAGCCCGCGAGCGGCAGCACCAGTCCGGTGCGGCGGCGGCCGTAGCGGTCCAGCAGCCGTGAGGTCAGCGGCATCAGCCGGAACAGCAGCAGCGAGGCGGCGACACAGGCCACCACCGGGGCGAGCACCAGGACCGGATCGACGGCCGGCACCGCGACCGGACCGGCGGCGACCGGGGTGCCCTGGACCACGGCGTGATGGTGCGCCAGTTCCGACCAGCCCAGCACCGCGACCACGGCCAGCGCCAGATCCAGACCGGCCCGCTGCACCGCCACGGTCCGGGCCCCGCGACGGCCGCCACGGGGCCGCAGCCGCGGTATTCGTCCGAAGAGCGGCCGCAGGGCCGGATACAGCACCGGCAGCAGTACGGCCGCGCCCTGCACCACCAGGGTCAGCAGGGCCGCCGTCCATCCGGCGGAGCCGAGCGCGCCGTGCACGAGCGACTGCGCCAGGAACGGTGCGGCGACGGCAGCGGGGACACCGGTCAGCGCCCACTCGGCGGTGGCCGCCCGCAGCAGTCGGACCGTCCCGGCGCCGCGTGCCTGTTGCAGCGCCAGCTCACCGCTCCGGTGCTCGGCCAGTTGACGCGCCGTCAGGACCAGTGCGGTGAGGGCGAGTACGGCGAGCAGGGCGGTGGGTTGGTAGAGCGCGGAGCGGGCCACCGCGACGGGTGCGGCCAGCGCGTCCACGGCCTGGGGCAGTGCGGAGACGACGGTCATTCGGCTGCTGAAGGGGGAGGGCGCCCCGTGGAAGACGGAGAGGTCGGCGTGGCTCCCGGCGAAGGCGCCGACCCGGTCCCGCAGCCCGGCCAGCTGGTCCGAGGCGGCGCCGGCGAAGTCGCCCTGCACGCTCCAGCCGACGCTGACCTGGCCGTTCAGTGCGGCGGTTCCGTTCAGTGCGGCGGGGGAGACGACGAACAGGGAGTCCGCCGCGCCCTGGGTGGCGGTCGGGTCCCCGGCCATGCCCGGCCAGAACCCGGCGTTGCCCTGGGCGGCGTAGACGCCGGTGACCCGTACCGTGACCGGGCGCCCGAAGGCGTCGCTGAGCGCGAGCCTCCCCCCGGGGCCGACGCCGAGCAGCTGCGCCAACTGCCGGGGCAGAGCCGCGTCCACGGTCGATGGCGCACCGGGAGCGGAGCTGCCGGCGGAGACGTTGGGCAGGCTGGTGAAGGCAGTTGACGGAGCGTCGGCCACTCCGGCGGGCCAGCTGCCGGAGAGCAGTCGGCCGAAGCGTGCGGCCCCCTGGACCGCGACCGGATGCAGCACCGCCCCCTTGCCGTTGCTGTCGGCGCCGCCGCCGACGACCAGCGGCCCGACGCCGAGCAGCCCCAGGTAGGTGTGCTCGGGCACGCTGCCGAAGACCTGGGCGGTGGCGTTCCGTACCGCGAGGTCGGCGGCGGCCAGGCCGGTGCTCTGGAAGCCCGCGCCGACCTGCACCTGGGCCCGTGGATCGGCGGCCAGCCGGGTCCCGGCCCCCTGGTCGACGGCGTTGCCCGCCAGCGCGGCCAGTGCGGCCAGCACCGTCGCCGCGAGCAGGACGGTCACCGCGACCGCGGTCAGCACCAGTCCGTGGTGCGCGGACCGCCGCACCGAGGGCGGCAGCCTCCGGACCTGCGCGGCCCGGACCGGTCGGACCTCCGTCGCGACCACGCACGTCTCCTTGGGCCTTGTGTTCCGTGTTCTGCGCTTCTGTGCTCGTACTGTGCGCCTGCCCGGCTCAGTGTTTCCCGCGGTGCAGGTGGGGCGCAAGGGATTGCAGAACCCGGGGGTCCTTTTTGCGCGGAGGGGTCAGGCAGGCGGTTCGGAGGGCGGCGGACCGGGGGTCGCCCCGTCCGGTGCCGGCGTGGGCGAAGGCGCTGCCGTCGGCTCCAACTCCCTTGCCAGCAGGGTCGCTCCGGCCACCGCGCCCGGCATGAGGAGGACGGCGACGAAGGGGATCAGGAACAGCAGCACCAGCGGGACGCCGAAGCCCAGGGTGAGTCCGAGCCGGCTCCGCAGCCTGCGTATCCGCTGCCGGAAGGTCAGGCCGCGGCGCTGCAGGGCCACGGCGGCCAGCTGCTCGGTCAGGAAGAATCCGGAGACGCAGAAGGCGGCGGCGGGGACCACGGTCTGCCCGATCGCCGGGACGAAGCCCAGGACCAGGAGCAGCAGGCCGATGCCGGCGGTCAGCAGTACCGAGCCCAGGCCCTCGCGGGCGGCGAACACCAGCTGCTGCCAGAGGGACTGGCTCGGTGCGGGTGGGGCACCGCCCTCGATCTCCTCCACCCGCTCGGACAGCGACTCGTAGAACGGCTGGCCGATCAGCAGGGTGACGGCGGTGAAGGTGACGACCGCGAGCAGCAGGCTGCCGCAGACCAGCAGCACGGCGAGCAGCGCCCGCACCGCCGAACGCCAGTCGGCGGACCAGCTGTCGGCGAACGGGGTGGCCCAGCTGGCGATGTCGGTGGCGTAGGTCGCCAGGGCGACCAGGGCGGCGATGTAGAGGACCAGTGCCACCAGCCCGGGCAGTAGCCCGAACCCCCACCAGCGGCCGTGCCGCAGCACCCACCGCTGCCCCTTGAGCAGGTGTCCGAGGCCCTTTCCGAGATCATGCATGCGCGCAGTCTGCCGTAGCGGACCGACAGACTGCGCATCCGGCCGGGACCCGGACGGTTCGGGGGCCCGGAATCAGCCGCCGAGGACGGGAAGCACCGGCACGCACAGCGGTGCCGTGGCGTGCGCCGGGTCCAGCGCGTTGCTCACGTCGTGCAGGGCCACCGGGTCGTAGATCACCGCCAGGTGGTCCGCGAAGTCCAGGCCGCACTGGTCCTGCAGCGTGATGTCGCTGACCTGCCCGCTGCTGCCACCGGTGAGGAAGGCCGAGGTGTAGGGGGTGACCACCTCGTCGTACCTGGTCTCGATGACGGTGTAGTGGACGCCGGGCACGGTGTCGCCGCCCGCGTTGAGCGCGGTGATGAACGGCGAGCCGACGACCTGCTGGCCGCAGGCGGCGCACAGCGAGCTGACGAACGAGGAGCCGCCGGGGAAGGCGGCCAGCAGCCCGGTGAGCCCGTCCAGGTCGGTGCCGTGGTTGGACGGGGCCAGGCCGACCAGGGTGTGCACCTTGGCCGCGCCGCCCAGGTTCTTGAGGTAGTAGCGCGGCATCATGCCGCCCTGCGAGTGGCCGACGATGTCGACCTGCGCGGCCCCGGTGGCGGCCAGCACCTGGTCCACGAAGGTCGCCAACTGCGCTGCGCTGGTGGGGATGTCGCCGTAGCCCTGGAACAGGTTGCCGGGCGAGCCGCCGTAGTTGAGGGCGAAGACGCAGTAGCCCTGGTTCGCCAGCAGCGGGGACAGCGCCTGCCAGCTGTCGGTCATGTCGCCGAAGGTCCCGTGGACCAGCACGACCGGCCGGGGATGCGCCGAACTCGGCTTGCAGGACCAGTTGTTGGAGCCGGGGGGAGCGCTCCCGGGCGCCGCCAGCTCGGCGGCGACGCCGGCGGCGAAGCTGTAGGGGACGGGGTAGGTCGAGGCGTGCGCCGGCGCGGTGGCGAGGCCGAGGGCCGAGGCCGTCGCGGTGCCGAGGGCGAGCAGGGAGGCGGTGAGGCGTCGGGGGCCGGGCCGGGAGCCGGGCCGGGATCTGGGCATGGGCATGGGCATGGGCAGGGACATGGAGGGCCTCCTGGGTGGGGGAGGATCCGGCTACCGATCGGTAGACTTACTGGAGAGTAGGAACGTCGGAACGAGAAGGCAATGCGGATGACACCGCAACTTCATGATTCTCGCGAGCCGGTCCGAGCGTCGGCGGTCAGGCGCGCTGCGGAGCCGCTGACGACCACTCGAACGGGTTGCGGCGCCCGGAAGCTGAGCCTTCGGATTCCTCTGCACGGCCTCCCCCTCCTCGCGTACGCTCCAGTTCTCGATGACTGACACTTGGGACACCATCGCCGACTGGTACGCGGAGCGCCTGCGGAAGGGCTCCGCGATGCACGAGTTCGCGCGCGACATCCTGCTGGAGCAGATGCCGGACGATCTGACCGGCCTCCGGATCGTGGACCTGGGTTGCGGCGAGGGAATCGTGGCCCGGGCGCTCGCCCTGCGCGGGGCCGGAGTGCGCGGTGTGGACCTCTCCCCGCGCATGATCGCGCACGCCTGGATCGCCGAGGCCGAGCACCCGACCGGCGCCGTCTACACGGTCGACGACGGCTGCTCGCTGGCCACCATCGGTGACGGCACCGCGGACTGCGTGACCGCCGGGCTCTCCCTCAACAACGTCGTCGACCTCAAGGCCGCCCTCGCCGCCGTCGAACGGGTGCTGCTCCCGGGCGGGCGGCTGGTGTTCACCATCCCGCACCCCTGCTTCGAGGCCCCGGGCGCGGGCTGGGCACCCGAGACGGTCGACGACGACCCGCCGGACAGCCGTCGCCGTCGCCGCACCGTCGGCGACTACCTGAGCGAGGGCTTCTGGCGCTCCGGCAACCCCGAGGGCTTCCGCCGCGCGGGCAACCAGCACCGCACCCTCTCCACCTACCTCGGCGCCCTGCTGGACCAGGGCTTCGCCCTGGAGGCCATCGCCGAGCCCGCCCCACCGGAACCACTCCGCGCCGAACAGCCGCTGCGCGAGGGCCTCCCACCGTTCCTGGCGGCGACGGTACGACGCGAGGGCTGAGCGGGCGGTTCACCGGGGGCGGCCCGCGCCGGTGCTGGGCGGGTAGGTCACCAGCGGGCCGGCCGCCTTGATGGTGCGCAGCACCGGTGCCGTCTCCAGGGTGTGGATGGCGTCCAGGGCGCCCAGGCGGTGGGTGAGGTAGCGGTGCAGCGAACCCGGGTCGGGGCACAGGGCCTGGGCGACCAGGTTGGTGGGGCCGGTGGTGGCGCCGACGAAGGCGAGTTCCTCGTGGCCGGCCAGGGTGGTCGCGATCCGCTCCAACTGGGCCGGGGCCACGGCCATCCAGAGCAGCGCCTGGGTGCCCGCGCCGAAGACCGCGACGTCCAGTTCGACGTCGAAGAACAGCGCGCCGCTGGCCCGTAGTTCGGCCAGGCGGCGGGCCACGGTCGCCGGGGTCCAGCCGGTCGCCGCGGCGAGTTCGGCGTTGCCGGTCCGGCCGTCGTGCTGGAGCGCGGCCAGCAGCGGTCCGTCGGCGTCGGTGATCGCGGCGTCGCCCTCGGCGGGCGTCACGGCCGGGCGCAGCATTTCCTGCTGCTTCTCGTCCAGTGCCCCGGTGCGTCCGCGCCAGGCCGTGGGGCCGCCGAAGTAGGTGTGCAGGACGTAGTGCGCGGACACGGAGGTGACGCTCGCGGTGCGCGGTATGTCGCGCAGCAGCAGCGAGTGGCTGCTGGCGGTGGCTCCGGTCGGGGTGTGGATGATCGCGACGATCTCCGTGCCGCCGGAGGCCAGCTTCACCCAGGAGGTGTCGTTGCGCCGGGCCAGTGCGTGGGCGACGTCCTGCGCCTGGTGCGGGACGGCGGTCAGCCGGACCAGCCACTGGGCCTGGCCGGCCCGGTGCGGGTCGGGCAGGCCGACCACGCGCAGGGCGATGCTGTCGCGCAGTTTCCGGTAGCGTCGCGCCACGGTCTGCGTGGACACGCCGAGTGCGGCCGCGATCCTGGTGTACGGGGCGCGGCCGTCGATGTGCAGGGCGTGGATCAGGCCCCGGTCGATAGCGTCGAGCATGGAGCCATTCTTCGCCATCGGCCTCGGCCATGGAAGAAATCACGCAACTTCCCCGCGTGGATGGAAGCGGTCCGGTGGGTGCCAGCACGCTCGTGGTGAGAGCGAGACGTCCTGGAAGGAGCCCCCGATGACCCTCCCCACCGCTGCGCCGCGGACCGCCCCGGCAGCGGCCGGACCGCACCCGCGCCGCTGGTTCGCGCTGGCGCTGCTGCTGACCGCCGAGGCGATGAACCTGCTGGACTCGACGATCGTGCAGGTCGCGGCCCCGGTGATGCACGCCCGGCTCGGCGGTCCGGTCGCCGACATCCAGTGGTTCAGCGCCGCCTACACCCTGCCGTTCGCCGTACTGCTGGTCACCGGTGGGCGGTTGGGCGACATCGCCGGGCGCAGGCGGATCTTCCGGATCGGCGTGGCCGCGTTCCTGCTGGCCTCGCTGTGCTGCGCGCTCGCGCCCTCGGCCGGACTGCTGATCGCCGCCCGGGCGGTGCAGGGCGGGGCGGCGGCGCTGGTGATCCCGCAGACCTTCGGACTGATCAAGGCCATGTTCGACGGCGGCGAGCTGTCCCGGGCGCTGGGCACCATCGGCCCGGTGATGGGGCTGGCCGCGGTCTGCGGGCCGGTGCTCGGCGGGGTGCTGACCCATGCGGACCTGTTCGGCTCGTCCTGGCGGGCGGTGTTCCTGGTCAATCTGCCGCTGGGCGCGGCCGTGCTGGCCGGCTCCTCGCTGCTGCGCGAGGATCGGGCCGGGCACCGGCCGCGACTGGACCTGGTCGGCACCGCGCTGCTGGTGCTGGGCAGCGTGCTGCTGGTCGCCCCGCTGATCGAGGTGGACGCCGTCGCGGGCGTGGTGCCGTGGCTCGCTGTCGGCGCGGGTGTCGCCGTGCTGCTGCTGTTCGGACTGCACCAGCGCGGGAAGAGCCGGCGGGGCCGCAGTCCGTTGGTGGAGACCAGCCTGTTCGCCAACCGGGGTTTCCCGGCCGCGCTGGCCACCTCCACGCTGTTCTTCGCGGTGATGAACGGTCTGATGCTGGTCGTGGTGGTGCAGGTGCAGCTGACCCGGCACGCCGGAGTGCTCACAGCGGGGCTGACGCTGCTGCCCTGGTCCTGCGGGATGGCCGCTGCCTCGCTGTGCGCCGGGACCTGGCTGGTGCCCCGCCACGGTGCGCGGGTCATGTTCGCCGGTCTCGCGGTGCTGGCCGGCGGGGTCGGCGGTGCGGCGGCCGACTACGCCGCCGGTCCGGCCGGAGCGGGGTCCTGGCTGCTGTGGGCCGCCCTCGCGGTGAGCGGTGCCGGGATCGGGCTGTTCACCGTGCCGTTCTTCACCACCGCCCTGCACCGGGTCCGCCCGCAGGAGAACGGCTCCGCGGCCGGACTGCTCAACGCGGTCCAGCAGTTCGGCGGAACGATCGGGGTCGCCCTGCTGGGCACCGTCTTCCTGCGCGTCGGTGCGGCGGACGGTGCCTGGACGGCCTGCTGCGTCGCGGTCGGCCTGCTCGCCGCGACCGCGCTCACGGCGCGGCTGATGACCGCTCCGGAGGCCTCCTGATCCGCCTGGTCCGCGCGGGTGTCGGGGCGGCCGGTCAGCTGCGTGCGGGGGCCGTTCCGCCGGCCCGTCCCAGCGAGCGGTCCAGCACGCTCGCGGCGAGCAGCAGCAGGGCGCAGCCCAGCATCACCAGCGCCAGGACGTGCAGTCCGGCGCTGGTGGCGCCGGTGGTGAAGACGGCGGCGATGACCGCGGAGGCCAGCATCGCGCCGCTGTACTGGAAGGTGCGCAGCAGGCCGGAGGCGGTGCCGATGCGGTCGGCGGGGGCCTGGTGGTAGAGGGCGTTCTGGTTGGCGAGGCTGTTCAGGCCCTGCGGGACGCCGTAGACCAGGACCACGCCGATCAGCGCCCAGGCCGGGGTGTGCGGGCCGAGCAGGAGCAGCAGCGCCGAGCCGACCGCCATCGCGGTGCTGCCGACCACCAGCTTGGCCCGGATTCCCTTGCGGCGTCCGGTCGCTGTCGCCACGCCGATCGCCACCAGCGACATCGGCAGCAGCACCAGCCCGGCCGCGGACTCGCCGAGGCCGCGGCCCTGTTCCAGCCACTGGGTGAAGCCGTAGAGCACGGAGTAGGAGACGGTGCAGGTCAGCGCGTGTCGGGCGTAGGTGACCAGCAGCGGCCCGTTGGCGGCGAGCATCCGCAGGTCCAGGAACGGGTCGTTGACCCGCAACTCCCGAGCGACAAGCGCGGCGGCGGCCACTGCGGCGATCAACAACAGGTACCAGCTGGAGGTCTGAGGGGCCATCAGGAAGAGCAGTGCGGCGGTCATGGCGGCGGAGAACAGCGCCATCCCGGCCAGGTCCAGGCCGCTGCGCCCGCCGTCCGACGGACGCTCGGGGGGGATGGCGGGCAGCCGGCGCCGTCCCATCACCAGACAGGCCAGCGACAGCGGGATGTTGACGGCGAAGACGGTGCGCCAGCCGCCGACGCCGATCAGCAGGCCGCCGAGGGTGGGGCCGATCGCCGAGCTGGCCTGGGCGGCGACGGAGAGGGCGGTCAGGATGCCCGCGGGCGTGCTGAGCCCGGTGCGGGCCGCCTCGCTGCGCACCAGGTGCATGGCGGCGGGGTAGGCGGCGCAGGTGCCGAGGCCGAGCAGGACCCGGGCCACGATCAGCAGCCCCAGCGACGGCGCCAGCGCGCCCAGCAGTCCGGCGATCCCCACCAGCGCGGTACCGGCCAGGTAGACCGGGCGGGCGCCGTAGCGGTCGACGAGGCGTCCGACGGCGGGCTGGCCGACGGCGGTGGCCAGGTAGAGCGCGGAGACCAGCCAGAGCGTGGTGGACGGCGGTGCGCCGAAGGCCGCGCCGATCGGGACCAGGGTCACCGCGATCATCGAGGAGTTGACCGGGTTCAGCAGCGAGCCGAGGACCAGCGGCGGGGTGAGCCTGCGGTCGAAACCGGCGGCGCTGTCGTCGGCGGGCCGGGCGTCGCGGCGGGGGAGGAGTGCGGTGATCCGGCTCATGCCCGGTCCAGCCGTTCCAGCAGTGCCAGCGCCTCGACGACGGTGGCCCGCTCGGCCGCGGTGTAGCGGTCCTGCAGCGCGCGGGCCAGCCACTCCTCGCGGACCCGGCGGGTGCCGGTGATCGCCTCGGTGCCTTCGTCGGTGAGCGAGACGACCTGGCGCCGCCCGTCGGCGGGGTCGGGGCGGCGCTCGATCAGGGCGCGCTCCTCCAGCGCCGCGAGCGTGGCGCCCATCGACTGCGGTCGTACCCGCTCGGCCGCCGCCAGCACGCCCGGCGCTGCCGGGCCCTCCCGGTCCAGCCGGCTCAGCACCGACAGTTGCGAGGCGGTGATCCCGTCGGTGTTGTCGACCTCCTTGAGCCGCCGCCGCAGCCGTCCCAGCAGTACCCGGAGGTCGGCCGCCGCTTGGGCGGCGGTGCTGCTGACGGCGGGCTCGAGAGGATCCATGCCCTCTACACTAGTTTCATCAGTCCAGACTTACAAGTTTGACCTGACAATCAGAACGCTCCGGTCAGAACCCTCCGAGCAGCCCGGCCGCATGGCTGACCTGGACGGTGTGGGTGGCGCAGCCGCCGTCCGCGGTGAGCAGGTGCAGCAGGAAGCCGGTCGGCTCGTCCAGGTAGCCCATGGGGGAGCCGTCGCGCATCGACAGCGAGCTCTGGCGGTAGGTGCTCGGCGCGACCGCCAGCGTGCTGCCGCCGAAGGCGCAGGTGATCGGCCGGTGCACATGCCCGGCCAGGACCCGGACCACCCGGGGGTGCGCGGCCACCACCTCGGCCAGCGCCTCGCCGTCCTCCAGCCGCATCCCGTCCAGGAAGGGGATGCCGACCGGCACCGGCGGATGGTGCACCGCGACGAAGGCCGGCACGTCGGGGCGCTTGCCGAGCACCGCGTCCAGCCAGCCGAGCTGCTCCGCGCCGAGCAGGCCGCCGGGCTTCCCGGGCAGATTGGAGTCCAGCACGACGACGGTGGCCGCTTCGTGCTCCACGACGTAGTGGACGCCCTGCTCACCGCTGTCGAGCAGGCCGCTGCCGGCGAAGGCGGCCAGCATGGCGTCCGGGCTGTCGTGGTTGCCCGCGACCAGGTGCAGCGGCAGCGGGAACCGCCCGATGATCCGCCGCAGCTCCTGGTACTCCTCGGGACGGCCCTGGTCCACCAGGTCCCCGCTGATCACCACTGCCACCGGTTGCGGATCCAGCGCCAGCACCCGGGCGAGCGCCAGCTGCAGCCCGGCCGCCGGGCCGGCGCCGAGCGGTCCTGTGGTGATGTGCGGGTCGCTGAGGTGCGCCACGGAGAAGGAAGAAGTCATGGCTGAACGCTTCCCCGACCCACCGTGCCCGGACAACCCGTCAAGCTGACGGCGTAACGAACAACTGGTGACGCGGGGTCACACCGCCGGACCCGGGGCGCCGAGCAGCACGGTGCGCGACCCGGGGGTGAACGCGGCGAAGGACTGCCCCCAGCTCTCCTCGGGCCAGTGGTAGTCGACCCGGCCCTCGGAGGGCCGGTAGTCCGCCGTGTAGACCGTGCCCAGGCCCTGGTCGTAGTCGACCTGGTAGAGCGGCGGCCTCAGCATCGCGGCCACCTCGGCCCCCGAGGCGCGGACGGCGGACAGCCGCTCCTGGGTACGGGTGACCTTCTCCTGCTCGTCGGGCACCGGCAGGTGCTGGTGGTTGGTGGCGCAGGAGTCCGGCGCCGGGGTCATCGGGAGGTCGGGGCCGACGTAGACCGTCACCGCCCGCTCCGGATCGACCAGGGTGACGTTCTGGGCGAGCGAGACCGGGACGGTCGCCAGTTTCGCGAGGGCCTGGTCGACGGTGTCGCAGGTCTCCAGCAGATAGCGGAGCACCAGCAGGATGGCGAAGCCCGGACCGTGGACGAACCGGCCGCCGAAGGTCAGCGAGACCGCGAGCCCGGCGTCGTTCATCCCGTCCAGCAGACCCCAGCCGGCATCCTGCATGCCGATCACCGGGCGCAGGAAGTGCGAGGAGACGATGGTCCCCTCGCAGTCGTCCGGCTTGAAGTCGTAGTTGCGCAGCAGCCGGCCGCTGCCGCCGATCTGGGTGCAGCCCGCGAAGAACGGCCGCAGCGCGGTGAGGGTGAGGAACGCCTCGCCGTGCGGGCGGTCCAGCTGGCCGACGAGCCGGTCGAGCACCGGGACCAGCTCCGGCATGTGCGTCTCGAACATCGCCCGGGCCCGCACCGCGCCCTCCGCGGTCCGCCCCTCGTCGGTCAACCAGCCTTCGGCGAGCGGCCACTGCGGCTGCACATGCGCCGCCCACCGACCGTCGCCACCGTCGCCCACCTCGATGGCCCGGAACGTCTTCTGCTGGCCCACTACTGCCGCCCCCTGCCGCACGTCGGATCGCATCCGGCGCCAACCTAGCCAATTCCGCCGGGGAACCAACAGTGGTGCGGTGCGGTACAACGAAAATCGGTTGCCCGCGAAGGGGCTGTTTGCTGCACTGTCCGACGACAACGGATCAATCGAGGAGTCCCGATCATGTGCGGATCGTTCATGTCCATCCCGGAAGGAACTGCCATCCACCTCAAGGACATGACACTTCGTGCGAACGCTGAACCTGGGAATCCTGGCGCATGTTGACGCCGGTAAGACGAGCCTGACCGAGCGGCTGCTCCATGCGACCGGCGTCATCGACGAGATCGGAAGCGTCGACGCGGGCAGCACCCGAACCGATTCCATGGCGCTGGAGCGACAGCGCGGCATCACCATCAAATCCGCCGTCGCCTCCTTCGTCGTGGACGACGTCACGGTCAACCTGATCGACACACCCGGCCACCCGGACTTCATCGCCGAGGTGGAGCGGGTGTTGAGCGTGCTCGACGGCGCAGTGCTGGTCGTCTCGGCGGTGGAGGGCGTGCAGGCGCAGACCCGCGTGCTGATGCGGACCCTGCAACGGCTGCGCATCCCCACGCTGCTCTTCGTGAACAAGATCGACCGCGGTGGCGCCGACACCGAAAGCGTGCTGGGGGGCATCGCCGAGAAACTCTCCCGGGCGAGCATCCCCATGGCCTCGGCCGACGGGCTGGGCACCCGTGGCGCGCGCACCGTGCCGTACAGCGCTGCCGACACCGGCTTCACGGCCGGGTTGCTCGACCTCCTGGCCGACCACGACGACACCGTGCTTGCCGCGTACCTGGACGATGCGTCGACGCTCTCGTACCAGCGGCTCCGCAGCGAGCTCGCGGCGCTGAGCCGACGGGCGGTGGTGCATCCGGTGTTCCTCGGCTCGGCGATCACGGGGGCGGGCGTGGACGAGCTGATCTCGGGCATCACCGAGCTACTGCCCGCTGTCGATGGCGCAGCCGACGGTCCGGCCTCGGGGACCGTCTTCAAGGTGGAGCGCGGCCCGGCCGGGGAGAAGATCGCATTCGTCCGCATGTTCTCGGGTACGGTGCACGTCCGCGAGCGACTGCCTTTCGGTGAGGCCGAAGAGGGCAAGGTCACTGCGATCAGCGTCTTCGAGCGTGGCTCGGACCTCCCGTGCGACTCGGTCTGCGCCGGGCGGATCGCCAGGATCTGGGGACTCGGTGACATCCGGGTCGGCGATGCCGTCGGCAGACCTCACCCGACGGCGTCCGGCGGCCGCCACCACTTCGCTCCGCCCACCCTGGAGACGGTCGTCGCTCCCTGCCGCCGGGCCGACCGGGGAGCACTGCATGTCGCGCTCTCCCAACTCGCCGAGCAGGACCCGCTGATCAACCTGCGGCAGGACGACCTCCGCCAGGAGACATCGGTCTCCCTCTACGGCGAGGTGCAGAAGGAGGTCATCCAGGCGACCCTCGCTGACGACTACGGCATCGACGTCGCCTTCCGCGAGACGACGACCATTCATATCGAGCGACCTGTCGGCACCGGTACGGCCGTCGAGGTCATCCGGGTCGGATCGAATCCCTTTCTCGCGACCGTCGGGCTGCGCATCGAGCCGGCCCCGATCGGCGCGGGCGCGGAGTTCCGGCTCGGCGTAGAACTCGGCTCGATGCCCTTCACCTTCATCAGGGCGGTCGAGGAGACAGTGGCGGAGACGCTGCGGCAGGGGCTCAACGGGTGGCAGGTCACCGACTGCACGGTCACCCTCACGCGCTCCGGCTACTGGGCCCGACAGAGCCACGCCCACGCCGTCTTCGACAAGAGCATGTCCAGCACCGCGGGAGACTTCCGCAACCTGACACCGATGGTGCTGATGAGCGCCCTGCAGCAGGCCGGCACCCAGGTGTACGAGCCGATGCACCGCTTCCACCTCGACATTCCTGCGGACGCGTTCGGGCTGCTGCTTCCGGCACTGGCGCGGGTGGGCGCGGTACCGCGGTCTTCGTCGCCGCGAGGTACGTCGTACCTGGTCGAGGGCGAGATCCCGGCCGCGTCGGTGCACGGGCTGGAGCAGACACTGCCGTCGCTCACCAGCGGCGAGGGAGTGCTGGAGTCCGCCTTCGACCACTACCGGCCGGTCCAGGGGCCGGTCCCGGTCAGACCCAGGTCGGCCCGCAACCCGCTGAACCGCGAGGAGTACCTGCTGCATGTCGCGCGCCGGGTCAGCGGGCGTGGTTGAGGGGAGCGGACGTTTGCCACAATCGGCGCTATGAAGATCGAAGAGACTCCCTGGTCGGACCCAGACGCCACCGAGCTGCGGCGGCGGCAGCGGGCCGAGGTGGCCGAGCGGTACGGGACCCCGGACAGCGAGCCGGGGACGCCGCCGTCGGCCGCGGACATCGAGGTGTTCTTCGTGGCCCGGGAGGACGACGGAACGGCGGTCGGGTGCGGCGGCCTGCGCCGGCTCGGGCCCGGGGTCGGGGAGATCAAGCGGATGTACGTCGACCCCGGCCGGCGTGGTTCGGGAGTCGCGGCGGACATCCTCCGCACGCTGGAGGACTGGGCCCGCGAGCAGGGGTGGACCACCCTCCGGCTGGAGACCGGCGACGCCCAGCCCGACGCCATCCGCTTCTACACCCGTGCCGGATACCGGCGGATCCCCAACTTCGGCGGATACGTCGGCGCGAAGCGCTCGCTCTGCTTCGAACGCTCGCTCTGAGTCCCCGGCCGCAGGGCCGCAGCCGGATGAGAGACTGCGACGATGAACTCAGAGACGATCACTGCGAAGGACTCCGGCACCTGGAAGCTGGGCGATCTGACGGTCAACCGGATCGGCTTCGGCACGATGCGGCTCACCCAGGACGGTGCGGCCCTCGACCCCCGGGCGGTCCCCAGCGACCGCGGTCGGGCGCTGTCCGTGCTGCGCCGGGCGGTCGAGCTCGGGGTGAACCACCTGGACACCGCGTCCTTCTACTTCTCCCGGCTGCGCTCCGCCAACGAACTGGTCAACAGCGCGCTGGCGCCCTATCCGGACGACCTGGTGATCACCACCAAGGTCGGTCCCGGCCGGGACCAGCACGGCGAATGGACGGACGCGGCCACCCCGGACCAACTGCGCGGACAGGTGGAGGAGAACCTGCGCCAGCTCGGTCGGGACCACCTCGACGTGGTCAACTACCGCCGCCAGCGGCCGGGTTCGATCGCCGAGCACTTCGGTGCGCTGGCCGAGCTGCGCGAGGCGGGGCTGATCCGCCACCTCGGGCTGTCCAACGTCGGCCCCGAGCACCTGGCCGAGGCCCAGGCCATCGCACCGGTGGTCTGCGTGCAGAACAAGTACGGCCTGGGCGCGGCGAGCCCGGAGAGCGACGCCTTCCTGCGCTCCTGCGGCGAGCAGGGCATCGCCTTCGTCCCGTTCTACGCCATCGCCGGCCACGCCGGGGAGCGGGGTGCGGCCGGTGCGGCCCAGGACGCCGAGGTCCTCGCGGTGGCCGCGGCCCACGGGGTGTCCGCCGCCGAGATCCGGCTGGCCTGGTCGCTGCACCTGGGCCCGCACGTGCTGGCCATCCCCGGCACCGGCAACCCGGCCCACCTGGAGGCCAATGTGGCCGCCGGCGCGCTGAAGCTCTCCGATGAGGAGCTGGCCCGACTTGACGCGGTCCACCGCGCCTGAACGACGGGGCTGAACGGCTGACCGCGGTGCGTTCAGAGGCCGGCGAGGTTGTCGGCCAGGTCGTCGAGCCCGAACGAGCCCTGGACCAGCGCCTTCATGTGCCACGCCTTGAGGTCGAAGGCCGCCCCCGCGCGCGACCTGGCCGCCTCGCGGCCCCGGAGCCAGGCGCGCTCGCCCAGCTTGTAGCCGATGGCCTGGCCCGGCAGCCCGAGGTAGCGGACGATCTCGCTGTCGCGGCGGGCTGCCGGGCTGCCGTGGTGGGCGGCCATGAAGGCGGTGGCCAGCTCCGGGGTCCAGCGCTCGCCCGGGTGGAAGCCCGAGTCGGCCGGGACGGCCAGCTGCAGGTGCATGCCGATGTCGATGATCACCCGGATGATGCGCAGCATCTGCTTGTCGAGGTAGCCGAGCCGCAGCCCGGCGTCGGTGAGGAAGCCCAGGTCGTCCATCAGCCGCTCGGCGTACAGGGCCCAGCCCTCGACGTTGGCGCTGACCTTGCCGAGGGTGACCTGGTAGCGGCTGAGCCGGTCGGCCGCCGCGGTCCAGGAGGCCAGCTGCAGGTGGTGGCCCGGAACTCCCTCGTGGTACCAGGTGCTGACGATCTGCCAGGTCGGGAAGGACTCCCGGCCCAGGGTCGGCAGATAGGTCCGGCCCGGGCGGCTGAAGTCCAGGCTGGGGCCGGAGTAGTAGGGCGCGGCCGCGCTGCCGGCCGGGGCCAGGCAGGACTCCACCCGGCGCAGCGGTCCGGTGATGTCGAAGTGGACGCCGTCCAGTGCCTCGACGGCGTCGTCCATGAGCTGCTGCAGCCAGGCCCGGACCTCCTCCTGGCCCTTGATCGCCGGACCGTGCTCGTTCAGGTGGGCCATGGCCTCCAGCACGCCGGCTCCGGGCAGGATCCGTTCGGCCTCGGTGCGCATCGCGGCGAGGGTGGTGTGGAACTCGCTCCAGGCCCACGAGTAGGCCTCGTCCAGGTCGAGGTCGGCGCCGGTGGACCAGCGGGCCGAGCGCAGGTAGCGCTCGCGGCCGACGGCGTCCGGGGTGCCCTGGGCGGCGGGCAGGTAGTCGTCCCGGAGCCAGTCGCCGAGCCCGGCCGCCGCGCCGGCGGCCTCCCGCGCGGCCGCGTCCAGTTCGGGGCGCAGCCGCTCCGGGGCGGGGGCGACGAAGTCGGCGAACCAGCCCGCGCCGCCGGTGTCCTGGCCGCTCCAGGCGGCGAGCTGGCCGATCACCACCTCGGCCTGCCGGGGCGCGGCGAGCAGTCCGCGGGCGATCCCCTCGGTGAGGCTGGCCCGGTAGCCGGCCAGGGCGCCGGGGACGTGGCGCAGCCGTCCGGCCACGGTCGCCCAGTTCTCGTCGGTGTCGGTGGGCATCACCGTGAAGATGTTCCGGACCCCGTGCAGCGGCGAGTTGATGTTGCGCAGGCTGCGCAGGTGGTCACCGGCGTCGTGCAGTTGGAGCTCGGCGGTGAGCCGCTCCCGCAGCAGCCGGGCGCAGGCCTGCTCGGCGGGGTCCTCGGTGCTACCGGCCGGAATGGCGTCGAGGGCGGCGAGCGTCGTCCTCGCCGCTTCGGCCTCGGCCTCGAACCCTTCGGGGGAGAGGTCCGCCTGCCGGTCGTCGCCCGGGTTGAGGCCGAGCCAGGCGGCTACGCCCGGGTCCAGGGCGACCACCTTCTCGACGTGCTGGTCTGCGATCCGGCGCGGTGTCATCTCATCATCCGACATCCGGCCATCCTGCCTGACCGGCGGCCCGGGCCGCCAGCAGCGACGGTCCGTGGCCGCCGGTCACACGGCTGCCGCGCGGCTCCCGCAGGGGAGTTCGAGGTCGGATCCGGGGCGCGACCACGTTTGAGTGACATTGCCGGGGAGGACGCGTTCCGCGGTGATAGATCTTCGGATTCGACGTCCACGAACCACGGGGAGCTCCTCGACATGTCCATCGACACCGCCCTGCCGCCGCAGGTCGAGCTGGAAGCGCCCCCGGTGGTGGTGTCCGAGCACACCCTGACCTTCGACGGGTTCCGCTACGTCGCCAGGGTCGTCCGCCAGGGGGAGAGCGTCACCGCGCCGCTGCTGCTGCTCGGCGGCTCCTCCCAGGACCGCTTCTCCTGGATCCGGCACCAGGCCGCGCTGCTGCCGCTGTGCGACGTGGTGACCGTCGACCTCCCCGGCTACGGCGACGCCGACCAGCTGCCGCCCCGCTACGGCACCGACTTCCTGGCCGCCGCCACCCGGCACCTGGTCGACGCCCTGGACCTGGGCGAGGTGAACCTGTTCGGCGGCTGCTTCGGCGGCTCCATCGCGCTGCGCTTCGCCCAGCACTACCCGGAGCTGGTGGAACGGATGGTGCTGGTGGGGATGACGACCACGGTCCCGTCGGAGTACGAGCAGGCGGCCACCCGCTGGCTGGGCATGCTGGACGAGGGCCGCTACGAGGAGATGGCCGGGGAGCTGGTGGCCCGCTTCATGGCTCCCACCGGCAGCGGCACCATCCGCAGGCACGCCGCGATCGGGCGGCTGATCCACCGTCAGTTCGTGGAGCAGACGCCGCGCCAGTTCGAGATGGCGGTGGCGGACCACAACCGCCGGCTGATGCGCCACGAGTGGTACCGCCCCGAGCCGGTCCCGGCGGTGCCGACCCTGGTCTTCACCGGCGAGCACGACTCGCTGACGCCGCCGGAGATGGGGCGCGGCGTCGCCGCGGTGCTCCCCGGCGCGGTGTTCACCACCGTCAAGGACGCCGACCACCTGGTGCACATGGAGCGCAGCGAGGAGTTCACCGACCTGCTGGCACACTTCCTGACGGACTGTCCGATCGACTCGCTGCCCTACTGCACACCGCTGGAGTGCCCCTCCGCGACGGGCTGAGCAGTGAGGGCCGGAGCAGTGAGGGCCGGTGCGGTGAGGTCCAGCGCGGTGAGGTGGATCCGGGTCACGCCGCTGACGTAGCGTCCGCCGCAGCGGTCCTGCGGCACCACCAGCTGCGGCCCGCAGGCGTCCAGCGGCTGCCCGTCGGCGCGGGTGGCCAGCAGCACCGGCTGGTGGGCGAAGTCGGGGTCGATCTCGCCCCAGGACAGCACGGCGTGGTGGCCGTCGGCCCCGGTCACCGACAGCAGGAAGCCGGCCCGGTCCTTGCGTCGTCGCAGCTCGAAGCCGGGGGCGGCGGCCAGCACCACGTCGTGCAGCAGCGGGCCCTGGAAGCGGTGCCGCTGGATGCCGCTGGTGGCGCAGGCGAAGGTCACCTCGGCCTGGTGCAGCGGCCGGCGGGCCAGTTCGGCGACGTCGATGAGCGACGGCCGGGCGAACGCACCGGTCAGTTCCAGGACGGCCGTCCGCTGTGTGCGCGACGAGTGCTCCACGGCTGCACCTCCACCGGCGTGATGCCCCGTCGGGAACGGGCTTACCCGCATCTGCCGGGAAACCGCCCCGACGGCCTCGGATCTGCGGCCCGGTCACCCCTGTACGGTTGGCAGTTGCGGATCGTCCCCGCGGGCTTCCGTGTTGGCCGTGGCACCGGCCTCCGCGGCCTCGGCGAGCTGCTGCCAGATCCGGTCCCGGGTCAGCGGCAGCCGGGTGAAGCGGAGCCCGGTGGCGTCCCGCAGGGCGTTGGCCAGTGCCGGGGCGACCGGATTGAACGGGCTCTCGCTCATCGACTTGGCGCCCAGCGGGCCGATGGCGTCCGAGGTCTCCATGAAGTGCACCTCGGTGCGCGGGACGTCGGCGAAGGCGGGCAGGTGGTAGCGGCGGAAGGCGGCGGTCTCCACCGCGCCGCGCTCGTCGATCCGCACCTCCTCCCAGAGCGTGGCGCCCAGCGCCTGGGCGATGCCGCCCTCGACCTGGCCCCGGCACTGCATCGGGTTCATCACCTTGCCGGCGTCGGCGGCGTGGACGCTGCGCAGGATCCGCAGCTCCCCGGTGTCCGGGTGGACGGCGATCCGGAACCACTGGGCGTTGAAGGCCACCGAGCGCGGACTGCCGCCCCAGTGGCCGGCCGCCGAGGTCTCCCGCCCGGCCGCGACCATGGCGGTGTGCAGGTCCTTGAGGGCGAGCCGGCGGCCGCTGCCGCAGCGGACCGAGTCCGTCTCCAGCCGGCACTCCTCCGGCGGCGTGCCGGTGTGCTCGGCGGCGAAGGCCAGCAGCGCCTCGGCGAGCGCGTTGCCCGCCTGCAGCACGGCCTTTCCGGCCACCACGGTGCCGGTGGAGCCGAAGGCGCCGGTGTCGTGGCGCACCACGTCGGTGTCGGACTGCCGGACGGTGATCCGGTCGGCGGTGGTGCCCAGCGCGCCGGAGGCGATCTGCTTGTGCACGGTGGTGGTGCCGTTGCCGAACTCGGCGGTGCCCACGGCCAGGTCGTAGCGGCCGTCGGAGAGCAGGCTCAGGGTGGCGTCGGCGAAGTGGCCGCCGGGCGGACCGGTGGCGATCATCGCCAGCGCCGATCCCTCGCCCACCAGCCAGCCGTCCGGCAGTTCCGGTTCCGGGTGCGCCGGTTGTTCGGCCGCCGCCGCGCGGACGATGTCCAGGCACTGGTCCAGGCCGTAGGAGGCGATGTGCAGGTCCTCCTCCTCGCCGCCCGCGGTGATCATCGGCTCGCCGGGACCGATGACGTTGCGGGCCCGGAACTCCAGCGGGTCGATGCCCAGCCGTCGGGCCAGCTCGTCCATCACCTGCTCCATGGCGAACACCACCTGCCCCAGCCCGTAGCCGCGGAAGGCCCCGGCCGGAACGGTGTTGGTGTAGACGGCGAAGCCGTCGGCCTTCTTGTTGGGGCAGCGGTAGACCGACAGCGACTCGCCGCAGCCGTGGAACAGCACGGCGGGGCCGTGGTTGCCGTAGGCGCCGGTGTTGGAGACCACCCGCAGCTGAAGGGCGGTCAACTCGCCGTCCGCGGAGGCTCCGGCCTTGACCTTGACGGTGAAGGGGTGCCGGGTGGTCGCCGAGGTGAACTGCTCGGCGCGGGTGTACTCCAGCTTGACCGGCCGTCCGGTCCGCAGCGCGGCCAGCACCACGATGTCCTCGACCAGCATCTCCTGCTTGCCGCCGAAGCCGCCGCCGACCCGTCCCGCCAGCACCCGAAGCCGGTCCTCGGGCAGGTCGAACAGGGTGCACAGGGCGCGCCGGGTCAGGAACGGGGTCTGCGTGCTGGAACGGACCACCAGCCGGCCGTCCTCCTCGAACCAGGCCACCGCGCCGTGCGTCTCCAGGCTGGCGTGCTGCACCCGCTGGGTGCGGAACTCCTCCTCGTACACCACGGCCGCCTGCGCGAACCCGGCCGCGACGTCGCCGACCTCGCCGTGCACCTCGCCGACGGCGTTCACCGTGCTGCCGGAGACCGGGTGGATCACCGGCGCGTCCGGCGCCATCGCGAGCTCGGGGTCCACCACGAAGGGCAGCAGCTCGTACTCGACCTCGATCCGCCGGCAGCCCTCCTCGGCGGCGCCCTCGCTCTCGGCCACGACGGCGGCGACCCGCTGGCCCACGAAGCGGACGGTGTCGTCCAGGACCCGGGTGTCGTAGGGGTCCTCGTCCGGGTGCTCGTGCCTCGCGGTGGAGAACAGCCGGTCCGGGGCGTCCTGGTGGGTGAGCACCGCGACCACGCCGGGGACGCGCAGCGCGGCCGAGGTGTCGATGGAGCGGATCCTGGCGTGCGGATGCGGTGACCGCAGCAGCTTGAGGTGCAGCAGGCCCTCCACCGTCAGGTCGAAGGTGTAGCGGGCGGTGCCGGTGACCACCTGCGGTCCGGCCGGCGCGGCCAGCCCGCGGCCGACAGCCCGGCCGGCCTCCGGCTCCTCGGTGTTGCAACGGCCGCGGACGGCGTCCTCGATGGCCCGGTAGCCGGTGCAGCGGCACAGGTTGCCCTTGAAGGCCCGCGGCAGGTCGGCGCTCAGCTCGTGGTCCAGTGCGGCGGTGGTCATCAGGTAGCCGGCCGTGCAGAAGCCGCACTGGAACCCCTGGGCGTCCAGGAACCGCTGCTGCACCGGATGCAGCTCGCCGCCCGGCCTGGCCAGCCCCTCGACGGTGGTGACGGACCGGCCCTCGGCCCGGAAGGCCGGGTAGAGGCAGCTGTGCACCGGCTCGCCGTCGACGTGCACGGTGCAGGCGCCGCAGTCGCCGGCGTCGCAGCCCTTCTTCACCCCGAACCAGCCGCGCTCGCGCAGATGGGTGCGCAGGCACTGGCCCGGACGCACCGGCAGCTCGGACTCCTCGCCGTTGACCGTCAGCCGCATGCCTCGCCCCTCTCCTCCGCCGCGTCGCGCAGCTCGCCCGGTTCCCGCAGTTCGCCCGGTTCCCGCAGCTCCCAGCGGATCTCCTCGGCCAGTCGCAGCGTCATGTGGCGCCGCCACTCCGGGAGCCCGTGGATGTCGTCGAACCACTCCCCGCGCGGCACGGCCGCCTCCACGGCGGCGCGCAGCTGCGCCGCACCGGGGTGCAGCGGGAACCACAGCCGGACCGGACGCACCGTCGACGCGGTGATCGTCAGCGTCAGCGAGCCGTCGGCCGGGTCGGTGCGGCCGATCAGCAGGGCGGCCGAGCGGCCGTGCTCGTGCAGCGAGGCCCGGCGGAAGGCGGTGCGCTGCCGCAGCGCGGCGTCCGGCAGGGTGACGGCGCGGAGCAGCTCGCCCTCGCCGAGGACGTTGCGGTTGTCGCCGGTGACGAACTCGGTGACCCTCACCCGGCGCTCGGAGCCGTCCATGGCCCGCAGCGTGCAGACCCCGTCCAGGGCGGCGGTCAGCGAGATCATCGGGCCGGCCGGGAGGGCGTTGGCCAGGTTGCCGCCGACCGTGGCCATGTTCCAGATCTTGAACGAGGCCAGGAAGGACCGGCAGCACTGCTCGACCAGCCGCTGGTTGTGCGCCCAGCGGTCCGGGAGCACCAGTCGCGACAGTTGTGCGACCGTACAGGTCGCGGCGATCTCCAGGCCCTCCGGGCGCTCGGTCAGCGGCGGCCAGCCGGCCGTGGAGAGGTCCCGCAGCCGGCGCAGCCAGGGCTGGGGTTCGGAGAACAGGTAGGTGCCCCCGCCCAGCCAGGCGTCACCGGGCCGCCAGGGCTCGGCCCAGTGCACCGGCCCGGACTCGGTCACGGTGTGCAGATCCATCCGGCGCTCGGTCCTCTCCCGTCTCCCGGTCCCGGCTTCCCGGTCCCGACCCAGCCGATTGAACCAGCGGCTTGTTACAACCGACGACTGTCGGAGCGCACCAGCGCCGACCAGCGTTACTGGTGGATCGACCAAGAGGGATTCTCACCGATCCGGCTCGCATCTACGATGCTGGGGCGCGCCCTGCCCTCGCTTCTGCGGATGGACACCCCGGTCCAGGCAGCCGGTGCGCGGCACCGAGGAGCGACGCGTGATCGTGGGAGACCTGCTGCGGCTGGAGGACCTGGACCTGGGCCTGGCCTGGGGCACCGACGAACTGCTGGAACGCAGGGTCACCGGGGTGACCTCGACCGACCTCCAGGACCCGGCCCGCTACCTGCGGCCGGGCGAGCTGGTGCTCACCGGCCTGGTCTGGTGGCGGCCGGACGCGCGGCCCGGGGCCGAGCTGCGGTTCACCACGGCGCTGCGCAGCGCCGGCGTCGCCGCGCTGCTGGCGGGGGAGGGCATCCACGGCGAGGTCCCGCCGGCGCTGGTGGACGCCTGCCGTACCCACGGCATACCGCTGCTGGCAGTGCCCTCCGGGACCAGCTTCCGGGCCGTGACCGACCGGGTCTACCTGCGGCTGTGGGGCGGCCTTCAGGCCGAGGCCGAGCAGCCCGGCGCGCTGCCGGGGGACGTCCGGCGGGAGCTGGCCGCGCTGCTGGAGACCGGCGCGCCGCTCGCCGAGGTGCTGGCCCGGGCCGTCGCCCTGGTGGGACTGCCGCCCTGCGCCGTGGTCAGCGGCAGCGGACGAGTGGTCGCGGCGGTGGCCGGAGCCGACCTGGGAGCGGCGTCGGTGCCGATCGGGGCCGAGGGCGCCTCGCCGTTCGACGGCTGGCAGCTGACCGGGGGCAGCGGCCCGATGCTGCGCGACCTGGCCGAGCTGCTCGCCCCGCTCGCGGCCTCGGCCCGCGCCGAAGCCGCCGCCCGCCGCACGGCTGCCGCCCGCCTGTTCGACACGCTGGGCGGTGACGGCGGCGGTGGTACCGGCAGCAGTGGTGGCGGCGCGGCCCGCCCCGCGGAGGCGCTGGCCGCCTGCGGCCTGCCCGCCGGCGCCCCGCTGACCCTGGTCACCGCCCGCATCGACCACGCGCCCACGGTCTGGGCCGTGGACGCCCTCGCCGAGGCGCTCCTCTGGCTCGGGGTGCCGTTCACCGCCGGCACCGACGACAGCGGTGACGCCACCGCGCTGACGACCGGGCCGCTGGCCGGCCTGCCCGAGCAACTGGCCCGACTGCAGAGCAGGCTGCCGGACCGTCAGACCCTGCGGATGGCGCTCTGCGCCGCCCCGGAGCCGGGCGGCGCGGGTGCCCCGGCCGTTTCGTGGGAGGCCGGCCTGCGGACCGCCCGGGTCCGCGCACGCCATGCGCTGGCCGGCGCGGCGCCCTTCGCCGACGCGGACGCCCTCGACTCGCTCCCGGGCCTGCTCGCCGGGCTGCCGCCGGAGGTGACCGCGGCCTTCCACGACCGGCTGCTGGCGCCCCTCCTCGACCAGGACGCCCGCACCACCGTCTCGCTGCTGGACACCCTGGCCGTCTTCCTGGAGCACGACGCCTCCTGGGCCCGCACCGCCCGCAGGCTCCACATCCACGTCAACACCGTCCACTACCGGGTCCGCCGCATCGAGCAGCTCACCGGCCGCGACCTCTCCGATTTCGCCGACCAGACCGACCTCCGAGCCGCGCTCCTCTGCGCCCCGCAGCCGGTCGGCGGCCTAGGCTGGCGGCATGACTGATTCCGTTCTCCTCGACCGGCTCGGATCCGGCAAGTACCTGCTGGTCACCACCTACCGCAAGGACGGCAGGACCGTGCCCACCCCGGTGTGGGTGGTGCGTGACGGCGACACGCTGGGGGTGTGGACCGTCGCCGACTCCGGCAAGGTGAAGCGGATCCGCAACCGCGGCGAGGTGCTGGTGGCCCCCTGCGACGTGCGCGGCAACCGGACCGGGGAGGACGTCGCGGCCAAGGCCGAGGTCGGCCCCGCGGAGCTCGCCGGGCACTACCGCGAGCTGCTGAAGCGCAAGTACGGCCTGGTGGGCCGGATGACCCTGCTCGGCAGCAGGCTCCGCCGCGGAGCGGAGGGGACGGTGGCGATCCGCATCACCCTGGACGACGGCGACAGCGGGGGCGACAGCGCCGGCGTCGGCGAGGGCGCGGCGGAGCAGGGGTAGGGGGCTCCACCTATGCCTTGACTTCTCATGGTCAAGGTTCCACGTTGTCAGCTGACGCATCGTCAGGAACGGTGCGCGACTGACCCGGAGGGCCCCAGCCATGGACCTGAGCAGCAGAGACGCCACCGGTCCGAGCCGCAGGGCGCTGCTCGGCGGGGCGGCGGCCGCACTGGCCGCGACCGCGGTGCAGTGGACCCCGCTCGGACGCATCCCGGCCGCCAGCGCGGCCAGCACACTGGCGACGCCGCCGTCGTTCCCCGCCGGCATCAGCCTCTACCAGCAGACCTTCCAGAACTGGTCCGAGGAGGTCACCGTCGACGGGCTGTGGACCTGCGCCCCGGCCACCCCCGCCGACGTGGTGACCCTCGCCAACTGGGCCCATGCGCAGGGCTGGCGGCTGCGCCCGCTGGGCGCCGCCTACAGCTGGTCGCCGGTGGTGGTCGACCCGGCCACCCCGGCCGCCAACACCCTGCTGGTGGACTGCACCCAGCACCTCACCGCGGTCACCGTCCACCCGGCGAGCGGCTCCACCCCGGCCAGCGTGACCGCGCAGCCCGGCGTCACCATGGACACCTTCCTGGGCACCCTGAAGACGGCCGGCTACGGCCTCACCGGCTTCCCGGTCCTCGGCGCCGCCACCCTCGGCGGGGTCCTCGCGACCGGGGGCCGCGGCACCGGCGTCCCGGCCACCGGGGAGACCAAGCTCGCCGGGCACACCTACGGTTCGGTCGGCAACCTGGTCGTCAGCCTCACCGCGGTGGTCTGGGACGCCGGCTCCTCCGCCTATGTGCTGCGGACCTTCCAGCGCACCGACCCGCAGATCCAGGCCCTGATCACGCACGTCGGACGGGCCTTCGTCACCGAGGTCACCCTGCGCGTCGGCGCCGACCAGCGGCTGCGCTGCCAGAGCTGGTTCAACGTCACCGCCGCCAACCTGTTCGCCCCGCCGGCGAGCGCCGGATCGCAGTCGCTGGCGAGCTATGTCAACGGCTCGGGCCGGGTGGTGTGCATCTGGTTCCCCAACACCACCTCGCCCTGGCTGCGGGTGATCACCCCGACCCCCAGCCAGCCGTGGACCAGCCGCGCCGTCAGCAGCCCCTACAACTTCCCCTTCAACGACATCGTCCCCAAGAGCATCTCGGACCTGCTGGCCGAGATCATCGGCGGCGACGCCGCGGCCACCCCCAGCTTCACCGCCGCGCAGATGGCCGGCGTCAGCGCCGGGCTGATCTCCACCGCCAGCTGGGACATCTGGGGCTGGTCCAGCGACGTGCTGCTCTACGTCCGCCCGACCACCCTGCGGATCACCTCGACCTGCTGGAACGTGGTCACCAGCCGGGCCAATGTGCAGCGCGCGGTCAGCGAGTTCTACGCCGCCTACTCGGCCAAGCTGGCCGCCTACGCGGCCCAGGGCCTGTACCCGATGAACGGGCCGCTGGAGATCCGGGTCACCGGTGTGGACGACCCGGCCGACTGCCAGGTCACCGGCGCGCTGGGGGCCCAGCTCTCCACCCTCCGCCCGCGCCCGGACCACCCGGAGTGGGACACCGCCGTCTGGTTCGACATGACGACCATCCCGGTCACCCCCTACGACCACCAGTTCACCGGCGAGATGGAGGCATTCGTCCGCAGCAACATGGGTGCCTACGGGCAGGTCCACGCCGAGTGGTCCAAGGAGTGGGCCAACACCCCCTCAGGCGCCTGGACCGACGCCGCGGTGATCAGCGGCCCCATCCCCGACTCCTACACGGCCGGCCAGGCCGCCGGCGACGGCTGGGCCGCAGCGGTGGCGACGCTGAAGACGCTCGACCCGTCCGGAGTGTTCAGCAGCGCCTTCCTGGACCGCGTCCTGCAGTGACCCCCTCCTTCCCCTTCTCTTCTTCGGCCGCCGTCCGCACACTGGCGCCCATGCTGACGCTTCAGGAGATCTCCGACCGGTTGGAGATCCAGGATCTGATGGTCCGTTACGCCCATGCGGTGGACACCCGCGAATGGACCCTGTTCAAGGAGCTGTTCACCGAGGACGCCGTCATCGACTACACCGCGTTCGGCGGCCCGCGCGGGACCGTGGACGAGGTCACCTCGTTCCTGGCGCTCACCCTGCCGCTGTTCTCGGCCACCCAGCACCTGGTCGCCAACTGCGCGGTCACCCTGGACGGTGACCGCGCCACGGCCCGCACCATGTGCCACAACCCGATGGCCGTCACCGACTCGGAATCCGTGCTGGTCTGCGGGCTCTGGTACGTGGACACCCTGGTGCGCACCCCGGACGGGTGGCGGCTGCGGGAACGCTCCGAGGACAAGGCCTACTCGGCCGTGCTGAATCCACAGCCGCCCGACGAGCACTCGTAACGGTCCGTTCTTCCGCTGGGGCGTGATCCGCTGTCAGACTCGTCACCGTGCCCGAATTCGACATGCTCGTCATCGGTTCCGGACCCGGCGGCCAGAAGGCCGCCATCGCCGCCGCCAAGCTCGGCCGCAGGGTCGCCGTCGTCGATCGCCCCGACCGGGTCGGCGGGGTGTCCATCCACACCGGCACCATCCCGTCCAAGACGCTGCGCGAGGCGGTGCTCTACCTCACCGGGCTGACCCAGCGCGACCTGTACGGGCAGAGCTACCGGCTCAAGGACGAGATCACCGTCGCCGACCTTACCGCCAGGACCCAGCACGTGGTCGGCCGGGAAGTGGATGTGATCCGCAGTCAGCTCTCCCGCAACCAGATCTCGCTGATCGCCGGGACCGGCCGCTTCGCCGACCAGCACTCCGTCCTGGTGACCGATATCGCCGGCCAGGAGCGGCTGCTGACGGCGGAGAACATCGTCATCGCCACCGGCACCCGGCCAGCCCGTCCCGACCTGGTGGAGTTCGACGAGCAGACCATCCTGGATTCCGACAACGTCATCAACCTGGAGCGGGTGCCGCGCTCCATGGTGATCGTCGGCGCCGGGGTGATCGGGCTGGAGTACGCCTCCATGTTCGCCGCGCTGGGCAGCAAGGTGACCGTGGTCGAGCAGCGGGCCAGGATGCTGGAGTTCTGCGACGAGGAGGTGGTGGAGGCGCTCCGCTACCACCTGCGGGACCTGGCGGTGACCTTCCGTTTCGGCGAGAAGGTCGCGGCGGTGGAGCGGCATCCGCGCGGGGCCCTGACGGTGCTGGAGAGCGGCAAGAAGATCCCCGCCGACGCGGTGATGTACTCGGCCGGCCGGCAGGGGCTGACCGACGGCCTCGACCTGGAGAAGGCGGGGCTGTCGGCGGACGCCCGCGGCCGGATAGCCGTGGACGAGCACTTCCGCACCTCCGTCCCGCACATCTACGCGGTCGGCGACGTCATCGGCTTCCCGGCACTGGCCGCGACCTCGATGGAGCAGGGTCGCACGGCGGCGTACCACGCCTGCGGCGAGCCGGTGAACCCGATGCCCGAGCTGCAGCCGATCGGGATCTACACCATCCCGGAGATCAGCTACGTCGGCCGCACCGAGGACCAGCTCACCGAGGACTGCGTCCCCTTCGAGGTCGGCGTGGCCCGCTACCGCGAGCTGGCCCGCGGCCAGATCATCGGCGACGCCCACGGCATGCTCAAGCTGCTGGTCTCCCCGGAGGACCGCAAGCTGCTCGGCGTGCACTGCTTCGGCACCGGGGCGACCGAGCTGATCCACATCGGCCAGGCCGTGATGGGCTGCGGCGGTACCGTGGACTACCTGGTGGACGCGGTCTTCAACTATCCGACCCTGGCCGAGTCCTACAAGGTCGCGGCGCTGGACGCGACCAACAAGATCCGCCAGATCGACCGGATGCGGGACTGACGGCGGGCCGGCGAAAAGATTTCCAAGAACCTCCGCCCTTGGTGTCGAGCGGCGGCCTGCGGCGTCGACCTCGCTGTGAAAGGCTCCCCAGCAGGGGTGCCGACACCGCGAGGAGTGAGTCCCCATGAAGTTCATGCTGATGATCTACGGCAACCAGGAGACCTGGAGCGCCTACCCCGCCGAGGAGTGGCCCAAGGCCATCGCCGCGGTCGACGCCTTCAACAGGAAGTTCTTCGAGACCGGCGAACTGCTCGGCGCCTACGGCCTCGCCGACGCCGTCCAGGCCAAGACCGTCCGGGTGCGGGCCGGGGCGCCGGCCGTCACCGACGGGCCCTACCTGGAGACCAAGGAGTACCTGGCCAGCTACTACCTGCTGGACTGCGTGGACGAGGCCAGGGCGCTGGAGATCGCCGCCGAGATGCCCTACGCCGCCGAGAACGCGGTCGAGCTGTGGCCGGTCATGAACGAGGCGGCCCCCCAGCTGTGACCACGGAACGGACCGGCGACCGGCGCGTCGAGGACCTGCTGCAGCGGCTGGCGCCGCGGGTCCTCGGCGCGCTGGTGCGCCGCTACGGCCAGTTCGACGCCTGCGAGGACGCCGTGGCGGAGGCGCTGCTCGCAGGCGTGTTGCGGTGGCCGGAGGAGGGTGTGCCGGACAACCCGCAGGGCTGGCTGTTCACCGTGGCCTCACGCCGGCTGATCGACCAGATCCGCAGCGAGAGCGCTCGTCGGGAGCGCGAGCGGAGGCTGATGGCGGCCACCCCGGCAGCCGAGATGCTTGCTCCAGGGCCGGAGGAGCAGGCCGACAGCGGGACCGACGACACCCTCGCCCTGCTCTTCCTCTGCTGCCACCCGGTGCTCACCGCGCCCTCGCAGATCGCGCTGACCCTGCGCGCCGTCGGCGGGCTCACCACCGCCGAGATCGCCCGCGCCTTCCTGGTCCCCGAGGCGACCATGGCCCAGCGGATCAGCCGCGCCAAGCAGCGGATCCGCGACGCCGGCGCGACCTTCGCCATGCCCGAACCCGAGGACCGCCCGGAACGGCTGAAGGCCGTGCTGCACGTGCTCTACCTGATATTCAACGAGGGGTACGGCACCTCCGCCGGCAGCAGCCTGCAGCGCCTCGACCTGACCGCCGAGGCGATCCGGCTGACCAGGCAGCTGCGCACCGTCGCCCCGCTGGACGGCGAGGTCCAGGGCCTGCTGGCACTGATGCTGCTCACCGACGCCCGCCGGGCGACCCGCACCGACGCCCAGGGGAACCTGGTGCCGCTGGCGGAGCAGGACCGCAGCCGCTGGGACGCCGCGCTGGTCTCCGAGGGCGTCGACCTGATCACCCGGGCGCTGACCAGCACCCGGCTCGGCCCGTACCAGGTGCAGGCGGCCATCGCCGCCGTGCACGACGAGGCGGAGTCCGCGGAGAAGACCGACTGGCCGCAGATCCTGGCCCTGTACGAGACGCTGGAGCGGCTCACCCCCAACCCGGTGGTCACCCTCAACCGGGCGGTGGCCCTGGCCGAGGTCAGCGGTCCGCAGGCCGGGCTCGACCTGCTGGCGGCGCTGGAGCGGGAGAGCGCGGCGCTGGCCGACAACCACATGCTGCACGCCGTGCGCGGCCATCTGCTGGAGGCGGTGGGGGAGCGCGACGCGGCCAGGGAGGCGTACCGCACGGCGGCGCGGCGCACCCGCAGCCTGCCGGAGCAGCGCTACCTGGACGCCCGCGCCCGCAGACTGCAGCCCTGAGGGGTCTTCGGCTGCGGACCGTAGCTGGTTTCACGCGCACGCTGTTGCATCAGCAGAGCCCCGCGCCCCTGGGGTGCTGCCCCGTTACCGCTTGATCCCCATCCCGGCCCACACCGACCGCGGAGTGGGGTCCGCCCCCGCCGCGGGGCGCCAGTGCGGGGCCGAGACCAGGCCGGGCTCCAGGAGCTCGACGCCGTCGAGGAAGCGGGCGACCTGCTCCCGGGTCCGGTAGGTGATCTTCTGCGGCATCAGCGCCCGCATCACCGCGGCGGTGCTGGCCATCACCTCGGTGTGGATGTCGGCGGCCGGCTGGGACACCGTCAGATAGCTGCCCGGGGCCACCGCGTCCAGCACCGTCGCGACCAGGCCGGCCGGATCGTCCTCGTCCGGGATGCAGTGCAGCAGGCCGACCATCATCACCGCCACCGGCCGGTCGAAGTCCAGCACCCGGGCCGCCTCGGCCAGCACCGTCGCGGTGTCCCTGGCGTCGGCGTGGATGTAGCAGGTCGCGCCGTCCGGGTGGCTGGTCAGCAGGGCCCGGGCATGGGCCAGCACGATCGGGTCGTTGTCGACGTAGGCGATCCGCGACTCCGGGGCGATCAGCTGGGCCACCTCGTGGGTGCTGTCGACGGAGGGGAGCCCGGTACCGATGTCCAGGAACTGCCGGACCCCGGCCTCCGCGGAGAGGTACCGCACCGCCCGGCCGAGGAAGGCGCGGTTGGCCCGGACGTTCTCGGTCACGGCGTTGCCGGTGGCCAGGACCTGGTCGCCGACCTCCCGGTCGGCGGCGAAGTTGTCCTTGCCGCCGAGCCAGTAGTCGTAGACCCGGGCGATGTGCGGAACCCCGGTGTCCAGCACGGTGCGCTCCGGCACCTCGGCCATCGGACTGTTCCAAGCCTCCGCCATGCCCCTGCCCCCGCCTCTGCCGCCCCGTGCGCCGCCCCTGCCCCCGGGGCCGTGCGCCAGAAGCATCGTAGTCGTACGGATGTCCGGGCGGCAGGAGTGCGCGAAGATCCTTCAGCTGCGGCGGCCGGCCGCCTCCACGCTCTCCGTGTCCTCCACCGAGGTCCGCTGGGACGGCAGATGGGCCGCCGCCACCTTGCCTGCGCCGCCCCCGCGGCGGCGCAGGCGGCCGGTCAGCCGCAGCAGCGGACCGGTGGCCCAGAGACCCAGCAGTGTCACCGCGACGCCCGCGACGGCGTCCAGCAGGTAGTGGTTGGCGGTGCCCATGACCACCATGGCTATCACCGCCGGGTAGGCCAGGCCCAGCACCCGCACCACCCGGGACCTGCTGTAGCGGAACAGCAGCAGCCCGCACCAGAGCGCCCAGCCGACGTGCAGGCTCGGCATCGCCGCGAACTCGTTGGTGACGTTGCCGAACCCCTTGGGCGTCCCGCCGCCCCCGCCCCACCAGCCGATCGAGGCATGCTCGGCCAGGGTGTCCACGAAGTCGTAGGAACCGCCCAGCATCCGCGGCGGCGCCGTCGGGAAGGTGATGAAGCCGACCAGGCCGAGCATGGTGGTGAGCCCCAGCCAGGTGCGGGCCTGCCGGTAGGCCTCGCGGTGGGACTTCCACAGCCAGAACAGCACCACCACGGTGAGGATGTAGTGCAGCGTGGCGTACATGTAGTCGGCGGGTATGCCGAGCCAGGCGTGGTCGTAGAAGGCGTGGTTCAGCCAGTGCTCCGGGCTGAGGCCCAGGTGCCGCTCGACCGAGAGGATGTCCCGGCCGTGCTGTTCGGCCACGTCCTGCTTGCCGTGCACCAGCAGCCGGCTGCCGTCGTAGACGGCGTAGACGACCAGGAGGATCTCCCACTGCCAGGTCGAGCGCCAGCGCCATCTGAGGCGCCGGGTCTTCGGGGTTCGCACGTCTTCGGACGCACTCTCCCGCGAGTTCACGGGAGCTTCATCGGAGCCGGGCGGAACCGGCAGGTCGGTAGACACCCGGGTATCCTCTCGTCTCCCTGTGCGAATCGCTGCATCCGGGTCGGTACCAGTGGAAGTACGCAGGTCAGTGCCGGGTCGGCGGGGTGTCGTCGGCGATCGGAGCGCGCTGCGGGGATCGAACGCACGACCAGCGGGCATGATGTCCGGGCAGCACCTCCCGTCGCTCCCATCGATCATGATGGAGCGGTACACGACGCGCGACCGACAGCACGGACACGAAGGAGCAGCGATGGTGCACGATCGAGCCGGTCAGCCGGCCCAGCCCGGGGACCTGGTGGATGTCGCCCGGCTGGTGACCGCCTACTACTCGCTCACCCCGGACCTCGCCGACCCGGCCCAGCGGGTCGCCTTCGGCACCTCGGGCCACCGCGGCTCCTCCTTCGCCACCGCCTTCAACGAGGCCCACATCGCCGCCACCAGCCAGGCGGTCTGCGACTACCGGGCCCGGCAGGGCACCACCGGGCCGCTGTACCTGGGCATCGACACCCACGCCCTGTCCGAGCCGGCCCGGGCCACCGCCCTGGAGGTGCTGGCGGCCAACGGCGTCACCGTCCTGCTCGACAGCGAGGACGGCTACACGCCCACCCCGGCCGTCTCCCACGCCATCGTCTCGTACAACCGCGGCCGCACCGTCGTGAACAGCGCGGCGGCCCTGGCCGACGGCATCGTGGTCACCCCCTCGCACAACCCGCCCGGCGACGGCGGCTTCAAGTACAACCCCCCGCACGGCGGCCCGGCCGACTCGGCCGCGACCTCCTGGATCCAGGACCGCGCCAACGAGCTGATCGAGAAGGGCATGTCGGAGGTCCGCCGGATCCCCTACACCCGGGCCCTGGCCGCCGACACCACCGGCCGCTTCGACTTCCTCGGCTCCTACGTGGCCGACCTGCCCTCGGTGCTGGACCTGGACGCGGTCCGCGAGGCCGGCATCCGCATCGGCGCCGACCCGCTGGGCGGGGCCTCGGTGGCCTACTGGGGCCGGATCGCCGAGCAGCACCGGCTCGACCTGACCGTGGTCAACCCGGAGACCGACCCGACCTGGCGGTTCATGACCCTGGACTGGGACGGCAGGATCCGGATGGACTGCTCCTCCCCGTACGCCATGGCCTCGCTGATCTCCAAGCGGGACGAGTACCGCATCGCCACCGGCAACGACGCCGACGCCGACCGCCACGGCATCGTCACCCCCGACGCCGGGCTGATGAACCCCAACCACTACCTGGCCGTCGCCATCTCCTACCTCTACCGGCACCGCGAGGGCTGGCCGCAGGGCGCCGGGATCGGCAAGACCCTGGTCTCCTCCTCGATGATCGACCGGGTGGCCGCGGACCTGGGCCGCCGGCTGGACGAGGTCCCGGTCGGCTTCAAGTGGTTCGTCCCCGGGCTGACCGACGGCAGCGTCGCCTTCGGCGGCGAGGAGTCGGCGGGCGCGTCCTTCCTGCGCCGCGACGGCTCCACCTGGACCACCGACAAGGACGGCATCCTGCTGGCGCTGCTGGCCTCCGAGATCACCGCGGTCACCGGCAGCACCCCCTCCGAGCACTACGCGGCCCTCACCGACCGCTTCGGCGCCCCCGCCTACGCCCGGGTGGACGCCCCGGCGACCCGCGAGCAGAAGGCCGCCCTGGCGGCCCTGTCGGCGGACCAGGTCACCGCCGGGGAGCTGGCCGGCGAGCCGATCACCGCGGTGCTCACCCGCGCGCCGGGCAACGACGCCGCCATCGGCGGCCTCAAGGTCTGCACCGACTCCGCCTGGTTCGCGGCCCGCCCCTCCGGCACCGAGGACGTCTACAAGATCTACGCCGAGAGCTTCCAGGGCGCCGACCACCTGGCCCGGGTCCAGCAGGAGGCCCGCGACCTGGTCGGGTCGGTCCTCGGCCAGGACTGACCCCGGGGCCGACCGGTACGCCGGGGCAGCGGGTCAGCCGCCGTCCTGCTGCTGGGCCATCAGGCGGCGGTGCAGCTCGGTGGTCATGGCGTGGATGGCGCGGGTGAGCTCGGTGTTGGTCTTGAGCTCCAGCTCCTGCTCGACGAAGTCGTGGTCGGCCTTGGCCTGCTGGAAGGCGGCCTGCCGGTTCTGACCGATCATCACGAAGGTGGACAGGAAGATCGCCTCCAGCGAGACCACCAGGGTCAGCGTCGGCCAGGGGCTGCGCTCCACCCACAGCATCCACACCGTGAACAGCACCGCGTGCAGATAGACGAAGAGCATCGAGCCGGCGAACTTGGTGATCGCATCGGCGATCCGTACCTGCAGGTCGGAGGCGCGCCGGGCCTCGTGGGCCAGCACCACGGGATGGTGCTTGGCCTTGGGATCCAGCGGGAGGTCGGGCTTGAACACGACGGAGGGCCTTCCTGCTGACGCGGGCGGTCAGGCCGTCAGGCCTGGTGCGCAGCATCATCCCGGACCGGGGCGGGCTTCGGCGAGCGGTCCGTGCCGCGACCGCCGTCCCGGTGGGTGTCCCGGCCGCGCAGCAGCGAGGCGGTGGCGGCGACCACGGCCATGGCCGCGGCGGCGATGAAGACCACCGCCAGCCCGTGGTGCAGCGGCCCCGAGATGAGGTGCGGGAAGAACTGGGTGCCGGTCAGGGTGTCGGCGTTGTGCCGGGGGAGGGTCTTCAGCACGCCCGAGGGCGCCAGCAGGTGGCCGACCGGGTTCTGCCCCAGGAAGGCGGCGAACAGGGTGGAGACCGGTGGCAGCGAGGCGACCTGGCCGGCCACCGGGCCGGGCACGCCCTGTGCCTGCAGGCCCGAACTGAGCGTCTGCGGCAGGGATCCGGCCAGTCCGGTGACCATCAGCGAGAAGAAGATGCCGATGGACAGCGACATCCCGGAGTTCTGGAAGGTGGCCCGCATCCCCGAGGCCGCGCCGCGCCGCTCCGGCGGCACGCTGCCCATGATGGCGGAGGTGTTGGGCGCGGAGAACATGCCCTGGCCGATGCCGTTGGCGAAGACGATGACGGCGAAGACCGGGTAGGAGAAGTCGACCGGCAGGAACAGCAGCCCGACGAAGGAGGCGGCCATCAGCAGCAGGCCGCTGCTGGCGAAGGTGCGCGCGCCGAAGCGGTCCGAGAGGTAGCCGCTGACCGGTCCGGCGATCAGGAAGCCGGCGGTGAGCGGGATCAGTGCGATCCCGGCCCACAGCGGGGTGGACTCGTAGGCGTAGCCGTGCAGCGGCAGCCACACCCCCTGCAGCCAGATGATCAGCATGAACTGCAGCCCGCCGCGGGCGATCGCGGTCAGCAGCGAGGCGGCGTTGCCGGCCGCGAAGGCCCTGATCCGGAACAGCCCCAGATGGAACATCGGATCGGCGACCCGGTTCTCCACCAGCCCGAACACCGCCAGCAGCAGCACCCCGCCGCCCAGCATGGCCAGCACCATCGGGTTGGTCCAGCCGGTCGGGTGGCCGCCGTAGGGCTGGATGCCGTAGGTGATCCCGGCCAGCAGGGCCAGCGCGCCGCAGGTGAAGGTGAGGTTCCCGGCCCAGTCGATGCCGGCCGAGCGCTTGGCGCCGATCTCGCGCAGGCTGCGGTAGGACCAGACGGTGCCGACGACGCCGATCGGGACGTTGACCCAGAAGATGGCCCGCCAGTCCACGGTGGCCAGCAGCCCGCCGGCGACCAGGCCGAGGAACTGCCCGGCCAGGCCGGCGATCTGGTTGACGCCCAGCGCCATGCCGCGCTGCTCGGTGGGGAAGGCGTCGGTGAGGATCGCGGCGGAGTTGGCCATCAGCATGGCGCCACCGACGGCCTGCAGGATGCGGAAGCCGATCAGCCAGAGCGCGCCGCCGGCGCCGTGCATCGGGTCCAGCGACAGCGCCAGCGAGGTGGCGCTGAACACCGCGAAGCCCAGGTTGTAGATCCTGACCCGGCCGTAGATGTCCCCGAGCCGGCCGAGGGCCACCACCAGCACCGCGGTGACCAGCAGGTATCCCATGATCAGCCAGAGCAGGTAGCTGATGTTGCCGGGGGCCAGCGGGTCCAGGCCGATGCCCCGGAAGATAGCCGGCATGGCGATGATGACGATCGAGGCGTCCAGGGTGGCCATGAAGACGCCGAGAGTGGTGTTGGACAGCGCGACCCACTTGTAGCGCGGGCTCAGGGGAAGGGTGTCGGATACACGCACCTGATCATCGTATGAACATTAGTTGGCATAAGCAATGGTGCGGGGGCGCCCCCGGCTGGGAGCGCCCCCGCACCTTCGGTCAGGCCGTGCCTACGGGTTCACAGTGATGGTGAACGTGGAGGTGGTGTTCTGGATGTTGACGTAGTTGTTGCTCTCGGTGAGGTGGTTGAACACCGCCGTGCCCACCGCCGGACCCTGCCCCGCCTCGGGCAGCTGGTTGGCCCAGATGCCGTAGCCGGACTTGGCGTTGTAGGCGTCACCGCTCTGCTGCGCCCCGGTGATCGACACGTCGGTGAAGATGGTGTCGGTGACCGGGTACTGCGCGGTGCTGCCCACGTAGTCCGTCTGGAACATGATCCCGGAGTAGGTCGGGTCGGTGATGTCGACGCTGTTCACCCTGATCCCCTGGAACGGCTGGGTCGCCGAGAAGACCCAGATCGCCGGGAACACCTGGCCGTTCCAGAAGTGCCCGCCGTCGCGTACCAGCGAGACGTTCTGGATGGTCGTCGGCTGGGTGCCGAAGCCCTGGAACGGGTAGCCGAAGTTCAGCGAGCTGATGGTGATGCCCGCGTAGGTGAGCGTGTCGGCCACGTACAGGTTCTGCATGATGTTGTTCTCGCCGCCGTAGACGGCGATGCCGGCCGCGCGCCAGGGGGTGAGCGCGGACAGGTTCTGGAAGGTGTTGTTGGTCAGGTCCGAGGAGTTGTGGTCCTGGGCCGCGAACAGCGCGAAGCTGTCGTCGCCGGTGGACCTCGCCTCGTCATTGCTGACCAGGTTGCCCGAGCTGCCGTTGGTGAGGTTGATGCCGTCGGCGAAGGTGTCGCGGATCCGCATGTTGGTGGCGGTCAGGCCGGTGACATGGGTACCCCAGATCGCGACCACCTGGTGCTCGATCCAGATGTTGTCGATGGTGAGGTTGGAGACGTCGGTCAGGTCGAAGACCTTGCCCGGCCCGTCGATGCGGGAGGTGTAGTCGCCGAACCAGCCGAAGCCGCTGAACGAGGACCCGTTGGCGCTGGACTGCACGGACCAGCCGACGTCCGTGTTGTCCTGCGTGGTCGGGGCGTTGAACTGGGTGTACCAGGGACCGGCGCCGACGACCTTGACCGCCTTGCCGCTGACCTGGAACTTGCTGGTGGTCTGGTACTGCCCGGCGGGCAGGTAGACGCCCACCAGCTTGCCGGTGGTGTCGTTGGCGACCTGGGTCAGGGCGTTCTGCACGTCCTGCTGCCCGAAGCCGGCCGGGGTGACGTAGGTGGCCGGGTTGGGGTTGGCCACCGGGGCGACCATCTCGGTGTTGATGTAGTCGATGGCGTACTGGGAGGTGTTGGCGGCGTCCTTCTGCAGCTTGATCACGCTGTCGGCGGGCACCGTCTGGTTGAGCATGATGTGCGCCTCGTCGTAGACGTGACGGGGCGAACCGGCGCTCGGGTCGTTGCCGGGACCGGTCTCGGCTCCGTACAGCCACTCGTACTTGGAGTTGAGGGTGATGGTCTGCAGGAACGTTCCGTTGACGTAGACGTCCAGGGTGGCCGTGGTGCCGCCACCGCCGGGTGCGTCCGGGATGTTGAAGCGGGTGACCAGGGTGTTGGTCGGGTCGGTGGTGTTCCACTGGACGTAGGAGCCGGTGCTGTCCAGGGTCACCGCCTTGCGGCCGGAGGCCTCGCCGGCCAGGTCGCCGATGGTCCGGTTGGGACCGACCACGGCCGCGCCGCCGCCGATCATGCCGTTCTCGGCCTCGTACACGTCGTACGGCATGTTGGCGCCGCGGCCGACGTAGAACGGGGTGTCACTGATGTTGTTGGCCTGCTTGACCGACAGCTCGTTGGCGTCGATGGCGATGACCGTGTGCAGGGTGTACTTGCCGTTCACGGCGGTCCAAGTGCCCATGGAGACCGGGGCGCCGGTCGCCCCCGGGGCCAGGCTGCCGCTGTAGGAGCCGTTCAGCGTCTTGACCACGCTGTTGTTGCTGTCCAGCAGGGTCAGCGTGATGGCGTGCGCACCGGAGGCGCTGGCCACGGTGCCCTGGTTCTTCAGCGTCACCGAGAAGGTGACGGTGTTTCCGGCGGACGGGGTGCCCGGGCTGGAGCTCACCGCCGAGGCGATCAGGTCCGAGGACTGCACCGGGGCCACGACCAGGTTGGTCGGGTTGGTGTAGCTGTTGTTGCCGTCGTTGAGCTCGATGACGGTGTTGGCCTCGTCCACCTTGGCCGTCAGCGGGTAGCTGCCGGCGGTCTGGGTGCCGATGTTCGCCGAGACGGTGCTGGAGGCACCGACGGCCAGCGCGCCCACGGCGGCGGTGCCGACCTTGGTCGTGCCCAGGTAGAAGTTGACGTTGGTCGCGCCGGAAGCGGCCGTACCGGAGTTCTTCACCGTGGCGGACACGGTGACCGGGTCGGTCTCCACCGGGGAGGTCGGCGACCAGGAGGAGGAGCTGACCACCAGGTCCGGGTTGGGTGCCGGGGTCCCGATGACCTGGAACTCGGCGACCTGCCCGCCCGGGGCGCCGCTGTTGCTGGTGATGCTCAGCTCGACGTCCGAGACCCGCGCGCTGACCGGGATGGAGACGCTGTTCCCGGTGCTCGGGTTGAAGGTGTACGTCTGCGCAGCGGCGATGGTGGTGAAGCCGGTCGCGCTCTGCTCGCGCCCGAGGACCGCGATGGTCTGGGTACGGGTGGACCAGGCGGCGTCCGGGTTGAGCTTGACGACCACCGACGTCACGTCGGCGTTGGCGCCCAGGCTCACGGTGAGCTGGCTCGGGTAGGTGGAGCCCTCGAAGTAGGTGGTCAGGTCGTTGTCGTTGGCGTTGGCAGGGGCGTAGGTGAAGGTGTTGGCGGTACCGGTGATCGGCTTGCCGACGGCCAGGTTGCTGCCGGTCCCGCCGCTGCCGGTACGGGTGACGGTGTTGGACGCCGAGGACTGGTTGCCGGCCGCGTCGTGCGCCTTCACGTAGTAGGAGACGGTGGCGGTGTCCGGCTGCGCGTCGGTGTAGGTCAGCGTGGAGCCGCCGACCGTGGTGGCCAGGGCCCCGTTGCGGTAGATGTCGTAGCCGGTGACACCGACGTTGTCGGTGGCGGCGCCCCAGGTCAGCGCGATCTGTCCGCTCTGCGGCTGGGTGTACGCCAGGTTGGTCGGAGCGGTCGGCGCCGTGGTGTCGCCGCTCTGTCCGGTACGGGTGACGGTGTTGCTGTTGCCCGACTGGTTCCCGGCGGCGTCGTGCGCCCGCACGAAGTAGCTGACCGTCGCGCTGGCCGGCTGGGTGTCGGTGTAGCTGAGCACACTGCCCGCGACGCTGGTCAGCAGGCTGTTGTTGGCGTAGATGTCATAGCCGGTGACACCGACGTTGTCGGTGGAGGCGCTCCAGGTCAGCGCGATCTGCCCGGTCTGCGGCTGGGTGTAGGCCAGGTTGGTCGGGGCGCTGGGCGGGGTGGTGTCCCCACTCGTCGGCCCGTACACCTCCAGCTCGGAGATCTGCCCGGCCGGCCAGCCGGTGTTGGCGGTGATGGTGATCCGGATGTACCGGGTGGTCGTCGCCGTGAAGCTGATCGTCGACGTGTTCCCGGTGCTCGGGTTGAAGGTGTAGCCGGCGGAGGGGACCAGGGTGGAGAAGGTCGACCCGTCGCTGCTGCCCTGGACCGTCAGGGTCTGCGTCCTGGTCGCCCAACTGGTGTCGGCCGGAACCTTCAGCACGACCTGGTTGACGCTGACGGAGGCGCCGAGGTCCACCTGCAGCCACTGCGGGAAGGCGTTGTTGGTGCTCTCCCAGTAGGTGGCCTGGTTGCCGTCGTTGGCGTTGCTCGCGGCGTAGGTCTGGCTGACGCCGCTGGAGCTCATGGTCTTGCCCAGCGCCAGGTTGGCCGACGTCCCGTTGGTACCGCTGCCGTAGACCTCCAGCTCGGAGATCTGCCCGGCCGCCCAGCCGGTGTTGGCGGTGATGTTGATCCGCAGGTAACGGGTGCTGGTGGCCCCGAAGTTGATGGTCACCGCATTGGAGCTGGACGGGTCGAAGGTGTACCCGGCCGAGGCCACCACGGTGCTGAAGGTGGAGCCGTCGGTGCTGCCCTGCACGGACAGCGTCTCGGTCCTGGCGCCCCAACTGCTCGGCAGCTTCAGCACCACCTGGTTGACGGAGGTCGCCGAACCGAGGTCGACCTGGGCCCAGGCCGGGAAAGAGCCGGTGCTCTCCCAGTAGCTGTCCTGGTTGCCGTCATTGAGATTGGCGGCCACGTACTGGCCGTTGGCACTGCTGGCGGTGGCGGTCTTCCCGAGGGCCAGATTGCTGCCCGCAGCGGATGCCGGCACCAGGTTCAGCACCGGAACCATGGAGACCAGCAACCCGATCAGGGTCAGGACCACGGTCCTGACCCGCAGGGATCTTCCTCTTCTGCGCATGCTCGTCCTCTGCTTGTGCTGTCGCACACGGGTGGGGATGCGGGAGCAGGAGCCCGGACGGGTCACTCGGAATTTGCAGAGCCTGTCCTGACACCTGAACTAGTAGTGACAAGAATTTGCGGCTATCGGGCAGGAAGTTACAGAGGCGCCATGGCTCCGTCAATGGATCGCACAGGGTTCCGGTGAGTGCATCACGGACATCTGCACTAGGGAAGAGGTGGCGAGTTGACGATTGCTCAGCCTGTTGCGGCATCCATGCGCTGATCAGGCACAGTGCGGTCGGAATTTTGCGATACGGGGTGGCAGGGCCGGACGTGCGAAGGGAGGCGGGCAGCCGTGCCTGGTCGCTCCGGCCCGGGACCGACCCGCCTGCCCCACGAAGGTGACGGACGGTCAGCGGGAGCTACATCTGGTGCTGGTACCGGGGAGCCGTCCGCGGGCCCGACGACAGGGCGAAGCGCGGGTGGGCGACGGACTTGCCCAGTGCCAGGTCGGCCGCCATCCGGCCGAGCAGCGGGGCGAACTTGGCGCCGTGGCCGGAGCAGGCCGAGACGATCACCAGCGAGCCGGCCCGGTCCAGCACGAAGTCCCTGGTCGGGGTGGAGGTGATCAGGCAGGACGATTCCGCCACCGGTTCCGGGTCCAACCCGGGGAGCCGGTGCCGGACGTAGTCGCTCACCGCATGGCGGACCAGCGGCTCGACCACACCGCTGCGCGTCCCCGCGGTGGTGCTCCGCCCGCGACCGGACAGCCCGACCTTGAACGTGCCGCCGCCCCCGCCGTCCGCGCCCGAGGGCAGTCCGTACGCCTGCAGGAGCCCGGCCGCGTGGAGGAAGGCCGGCCATTCCGGGCCGCTGTCCTCCCGCCACCGGTCCTCCCGGCGCCGGAAGTGGAAGACCTCGTGCTGACTCACGGTCAGCGGCGGCAGCCGGAACGGGAGTCCGAACCCGGGGAGCCAGGCGCCCGCCGCGACGACCACCCGCTCGGCGCGCACCACGGCGTGGTCGAGGCCGGGACCGTGCAGCCGTACCTGCCCCGAGGGCAGCCGCTCCAGGCGGCTGACCCTGGTGCCGCTGCGCAGCTCCGCCCCGTGGGCGACGGCCCGCTCCACGCAGGCGGCGACGGTCGCGTCCGCGTCCAGCCGGCCCGCGTCGGGGTGGTACAGGACCGGGCCGCCGTCGTAACGCAGCTGCGGCCAGCGCTCGGCGGCCTCCCGTGCGGACAGCAGCTCGTGCGGCACCCCGGCGGCGGCCAACTGCTCGGCCAGGCGCACCGGGTCGCGCCGGGTGCCGAAGTCCAGCATGCCGACGCGGTGCCGCAGGCGCGTCCCTGCGTCGGACTCCAACTCGTCCCAGCAGTCCGCCGCCTGCCCGGTGAGCTCCACGTACAGCGGGTCGGCGTAGCTGCGCCGGAAGATCCGCGAGCTGCCGTGCGAGCTGCCCTGCCGGTGCCCGGGGTGGAAGGCCTCGACCAGGAGCGTGGCGACACCGCGCCGCGCCAGCTCCCAGGCGGTGGCCGCGCCGGCCAGTCCCGCGCCGATGACCGCGACGTCATAACCGTCGGAGTCCGCGAAGGGGGCCATCATGCCCACCTCCAAACGACTCTGATCGGCTGTCAGTTTCCATTGGACGGCCGTGGTGTTGCCTGGAGGTTTCCTGGCGGAAAGCAGACGGTTGCCGTTCGGGCCGCAGCCGACTCTCCCTCGGTCAACTCCGGTGCAGCGCCGGGTGGTCGGCGACCACCGTGCAGGAGCCCGGAGCGACCTCGGTGAAGCCGGCGTCGCGCACCATCGGCAGCTCCTCGGAGGCGGCCAGCACCGCCCACTGCTCCGGGCTCGCGGTGCGGACGGCGAGCGGGAAGCCGGCGTCGCGCCACGCCACGCGCTGATCGGCCGTCAGCGCCCACCAGGCGAGCTGTGCGCCGTGGCCGGCCTGCGCCATGGACTTGCCGGTGGACATCTCCACCTCCGGGTTGAACCACAGCACCGGGATCCCGGGGTCGGCCGGGCCCGGCGGCTCGGGGTCGTCCAGCTCGGTGCCGGAGACCTGGAGCTTCGCCAACTCCTTCGGCCAGCCGTCCAGCGGGACCGGCACGAACACCCGCACCTCGGCGGACTTGCCGGTGAGCGTGATCCCGTCCAGCTCCTGCGCCCTGCGCCACTCGCCGCCCCTGGCCCGGCGGACCACCTTGCGGATCCTGGCGTCCTCCCAGGCGTGCACGCGCTCGGCCCACTCGCCGTCCGCAGCCGTGGTGCGCTCGTCCGAGAGCAGCGTCAGCACGGCGCGGGCGGCGGTCTCCAGCGCGTCGGTGTGGGAGGGCGGATCGGTGCGCTCGATCCGGACCACCAGAGGCAGGACGAACTGGGGAGCGGAGTCGCGGTCGACGGCACGGTCGGCGAAGGGGCTGCTGGTCACGGACCCAGAATAGGCCGCCGACGGATCAGTCCTTGAGCCGGCAGACCCAGAGCAGCGCTCCCAGCAGATGCGCGCGGAAGGCCGGGTCGGAGTAGGCCTCGTCGAAGTGGCCCAGCGCGGTGTAGAAGCTGCGGCCCTTCCCCTCGGGCTCGCGGCACCAGACCAGCGGATGGTCCGTGCCCATCCGGCCGCCCTGGTACCGGCTCTCGTCGACCGTCGCCAGCACCCGCACACCCTCGGCGGACCGGGGCGGGCTGCGGAAGTCGTACCACTCGTCGGTCCAGTCCCACTGTTCCGGGAGGTGCGCGGTGGCCGGGTGGTTCCGGTCCTCGACGGTGACCGCGGCGGGCTGGGCCGCCGGGTGGCTGTGGAAGCGCGAGCCCAGGAGCTCGCCGTAGAAGGGCCAGTCGTACTCGGTGCCGGCGGCCGAGTGGATGCCCAGGAAGCCGCCGCCGGCCGAGAGGAACCGCTCCAGGGCCTGGCGGCCCTGATCCGTCAGCACCTCTCCGGTGGTCGACAGGAACACCACGGCGGTGGTCCCGTCCAGCCCGGCCTCGGTGAAGGCCCCGGGGTCCTCCGTCGCGGTCAGCTCCAGCCCCTGGCCGGCGGCCAGCTCGCCGAGCGCGGCGATACCGGCCGGGATGGAGTCGTGGCGGAACCCGGCAGTGCGGGTGAACAGCAGGACGCGGGGGAGAGGAGGCATGGCGGGGACGGCTCCAAGGGTTCGGGCGGGCTGCGCGCTGGCTCAGGGAAGCTCGGCAAGCGCTTTCCAGAGCCTCAGGCTAAGGACGGCGCCGCCGGGCGGTCAAGGCGTCCCGGTGCTGGCCCGCAGCATCGGCTCGACCGGCAGCCGCAGCGTCCGCACCGGTCCGGACGGGCCGTCGTCCTGGCGGCCCAGTGCCAGGCCGACGGCCTCGGCGCCCATCTGCAGCAGCGGCATCCGCACCGTGGTCAGCGCCGGAGCGAGGTCCGCGGCCAGCGGGATGTCGTCGAATCCGGCGACGGCGATCCCGCCCGGGACGTCGATCCCGCGCTTGCGCAGCTCCGCGAGGACGCCGACCGCGCAGACGTCCGACAGCGCCAGCACCACATCCGGACGGCCCTGGTCCCGGTCCCGCCCCCCGGCGGCGCCGTCCAGCAGCCGGCCCACCGCCCCCCGTCCCCCGGCCCTGCTGAACTCGGCCTCCTCGACCCTGATCTGATCCATGGTCAGGCCGACCTCGGCCAGCGCGTCGGCGACCCCGGCGAGCCGCTCCGCCGACACCCGGAACCGCTCGGGCCCGGCGATCACGGCCGGTCGGCGGTAGCCCAGGTCGAGCAGGGCCCGGGTGAGCGCCGCCGCGCCGCCGCGGTTGTCGGGCAGGACGGTGTCGTACCCGTCGCCGTGGTCGCTCACGGCGGTGACGGCGCCGCCCTCGGCGCGGTAGAGCGAGAGCGCGGCGTCGATGGCGGCGGTCGCGCCCGGGTCGGTGTAGCCGGAACCCGCCAGCACGATCGCCCGCACCCGCTGGGCGTGCAGCATCCGGATGCAGCGCAGTTCGACCTCGGGGTCGCCGCCGGTGTTGAGGACCATGGTGAGCAGCCCGGCGTCGGCCGCCGTGTCGGTGGCGCCCTTGGCGAGGGCGCCGAAGTACGGGTCCGCGATGTCGTGCAGCAGCACCCCGATGGTCGCGGTGCTGGCCCTGGCGAGGGCCTGGGCGGGGGCGTTGGGGAGGTAGCCGAGCTCGTCGGCGCTGGCCCGGACCCGGGCGGCGAGCCCGTCGCCCACGGTGCGCGCGGAGCCGTTCAGCGCGCGGGAGGCCGTCGCCAGGGAGACCCCGGCATGGCGGGCCACCTGGCCCAGGGTCACCGCCATGGTCTCCACCTCTCCGATCGGACGAGTCGCCGTGCGCCGTGCCTGGTGCGCTGTGCGCTGTGTGAGGGGAAGGCTACCGGGTCCGAGGCTCTTGACCTCCTCGGCGCACCGCTCTAGGTTCAACCGTTGGAAAGCGCTTTCCAGCACTGGATACCCGGAAGGACAGAGATGACGACCCGTAGGACCATCGGCATCGTGATGAACGGCGTGACCGGGAGGATGGGCTACCGGCAGCACCTGCTGCGCTCGATCCTGGCCATCCGGGAGCAGGGCGGCCTCCCGCTGGAGGACGGCACCCTGTTGTGGCCCGAGCCGATCCTGGTCGGCCGCAGCGAGGCCCGGCTGCGGGCCCTCGCCGAGCGCCACGGCCTGGAGCGCTGGACCACCTCGCTGGACGACGCCCTGGCCGACCCGATCACCGAGGTCTACTTCGACGCGCAGGTCACCCCGGCCCGGGAGAAGGCGCTGCGCACCGCCATCGCCGCCGGAAAGCACATCTACACCGAGAAGCCCACCGCCGAATCCCTGGAGGGCGCGCTCGACCTGGCCCGGTCGGCCCGCGAAGCCGGCGTCCGCAACGGCGTGGTGCAGGACAAGCTCTTCCTGCCGGGCCTGCTGAAGCTGAAGCGCCTGGTCGACAGCGGCTTCTTCGGCCGGATCCTCTCGGTCCGGGGCGAGTTCGGCTACTGGGTGTTTGAGGGCGACTGGCAGTCGGCCCAGCGCCCCTCCTGGAACTACCGCGCCGAGGACGGCGGAGGCATGATCCTCGACATGTTCCCGCACTGGCGCTACGTGCTGGACGAGATCGTCGCCCCGGTCCGCTCGGTCTACGCGCACAGCAGCACCCACATCCCGGAGCGCCGCGACGAGCAGGGCGCCGCCTACCCGGCCACCGCCGACGACGCGGCGTACGGGATCTTCGAGCTGGAGGGCGGCGTGGTCGCCCAGATCAACTCCTCCTGGGCGGTCCGGGTGGACCGCGACGAACTGGTCGAGTTCCAGGTGGACGGGACCGAGGGCAGCGCCGTCGCCGGACTGCGCAACTGCCGCTACCAGCACCGGGTCGGCACCCCCAAGCCGGTGTGGAACCCCGACCTCGCGGCCACCGAGGACTTCCGCTCGCAGTGGCACCAGGTGCCGGACAACGAGGTGTTCGACAACGGCTTCAAGGTGCAGTGGGAGCTGTTCCTGCGCCATGTGGTCACCGGCTCGGACTACCACTGGGACCTGCTGGAGGGCGCCAAGGGCGTCCAGCTGGCCGAACTCGGGATGCGCTCGGCTCGCGAGGGCCGCCGCCTCGACGTCCCCGCACTGGAGCTGTGAGGCCCGCCATGACCCACTCCTCCTCCGCTCCCTTCTCCTCCCGTACCGCCTATGCGGCCGCCCATGTGGTGGCCGACCCCTACGGCGGCAACGCGCCGGGCGCGCCCGCCGCCGTCGACTGGGACGCCACGCTCGCCTTCCGCCGCCACCTCTGGTCGCTGGGCTTCGGCGTCGCCGACGCCATGGACACCGCCCAGCGCGGCATGGGCCTGGACTGGGCCGCCACCAGCGAGCTGATCGCCCGCAGTGGGGCCGAGGCAAGGGCCGTCGGCGGCCTGCTCGCCTGCGGCGCCGGCACCGACCACCTCCCGGCCGGCCCGGCCGCCGACCTGGCCTCGGTACAGGCGGGCTACGAGCAGCAGGTCGAGGCGGTCGAGGCCGCCGGCGCCCGGGTGATCCTGATGGCGAGCCGCCAACTCGCGGCCACCGCAACCGGACCCGGGGACTACCACCAGGTCTACGGCGCGCTGCTGCGGCAGACTCGCCAGCCGGTGATCCTGCACTGGCTCGGCACCATGTTCGACCCGGCCCTCGACGGCTACTGGGCCGGCCCGGGGGCCCGCCTGGACGCAGCGGCCGACAGCGTGCTCGCACTGATCAAGGAGCACGCCGACCGGATCGACGGGATCAAGGTCTCGCTGCTGGACGCCGACCGGGAGATCGCCCTGCGGGCCGCCCTCCCCGCCGGTGTCCGGCTCTACACCGGCGACGACTTCCACTACCCGGAGCTGATCCGGGGCGGCAGCGACGCCCTGCTCGGCGTGTTCGACCCGATCGCCGTCCCGGCCGCCGCGGCGCTGCGCGCCCTCGACGCGGGGGACACCGAGCGCTACCAGGAACTGCTGGCCCCCACCGTGCCGTTGGCCCGACACCTGTTCGCCGCGCCGACCTTCCAATACAAGACCGGCATCGTCTTCCTGGCCTGGTTGGCCGGGCACCAGGACCACTTCGGGATGGTGGCCGGTGCGCAGAGCGGACGCTCCGCCGTGCACCTGCTGGAGCTGCACCGCCTCGCCCTGGCCGCCGGGATCCTCCCCGACGAGGACCTGGCCGCCGCCCGACTGCGCCAGTACTGCGACCTGATGGGAGTCGGCCGATGACCGGCAGCACCACCGAGGGCATCGAACGCCTCTCGCTGAACCAGATGACCACCCGGGGCTGGTCCCTGGCGGAGGCCGTACGCGGCTGCGCGGAGGCAGGCATCGGCGGGATCGGGGTGTGGCGGGACAGGGTCGAGGAGGCGGGCGGTGCCGTCGCCGCCGCGAAGCTGGTCCATGACGCCGGACTGAGCGTCAGCAGCCTCTGCCGGGGCGGGTTCTTCACCACCCCGGGTGCGATCGAGGACAACCGCCGCGCCATCGAGGAGGCCGCCGCGCTGGGCACCGACACCCTGGTGCTGGTCTGCGGCGGACTGCCGGAGGGCAGCCGGGACCTGGTCGGCGCCCGCGAGCAGGTCCGGGACGCCCTCGGCGAGTTGGCCCCGTACGCCGGGGAGCACGGCGTGCGGCTGGCCGTGGAACCGCTGCACCCGATGTTCTGCGCCGACCGGGCCGTGGTGTCCACCCTCGCCCAGGCGCTGGACCTGGCCGAGCAGTTCCCGGTGGAGCAGGTCGGCGTGGTGGTCGACAGCTACCACGTCTGGTGGGACCCGGAGCTGTACCAGCAGATCGACCGCGCCGGTGCCCGGATCGCGGCCTACCAGGTCTGCGACTGGACCCTGCCGCTGCCCGCCGACGCCCTGCTCGGCCGGGGCCACGTCGGCGACGGCGTGATCGACTTCCCGCCGCTCAGCCGGGCGGTGGCCGCGGCCGGCTACACCGGCTGGATCGAGGTCGAGCTGTTCAACCAGGAAGTCTGGGACGCCCCGGGCGAACTGACCCTGTGTCGGATGATCGAGCGGCATCGCGAACACGTGGCGCTGCGATGAGAGTCGTCCTCCGACGCTCTTGACGGTCCGGCACGGGCTCAGTACGGTTCCGAAACAAGTAAGGAAAGTTAACTAACTGACAGACTTGTTTCGTGTCCCGAGGAGCTCCGCATGGGATCGCCGACCCGAAGAAGAGCCCTGCTGGCAGCCGTCGCCACGGCCGGGCTGGCGGCGGCGCTGGTGCCGCTGACCTCCGCGCAGGCCGCGACCACCGGCCTGCTGCGCGTCGACCAGGTGGGCTACGCACCCGGCGACACGAAGATCGCCTATCTGATGACCAGCGCCGCCGTGACGGGGGAGACCTACAAGGTCCTCAACTCCGCCGGCTCCACCGTCGCCAGCGGAAAGGTCGGCAGCGCCAGCCGCGGCAACTGGAACTCCGCCTACCCCGACGTCTACCCCGTCGACTTCTCGTCGGTGCGTACCGCCGGCAGCTACCACATCGTCACCAGTGGTGCGGCAAGCGCTACTTCGCCCACGTTCAAGGTCGAGTCCGCCGCCAAGCTCTACGGCACCCTGGTCGCCGACGGCGTCAACTTCTACCAGAACCAGCGGGACGGCTCCGACGTCATCCCCGGGGCGCTCAAGCGGAAGCCGGCGCACCTCAACGACAGGTCCGCGACCGTCTACAAGCTGCCGAACTTCGACACCAGCAGCGACAACGGCGACATCATCAAGGACAGCTCGCTGACGAGGATCGGCGGCCCGGTCGACGTCTCCGGCGGCTGGTTCGACGCCGGCGACTACCTGAAGTTCACCTTCACCACCGCCTACGCCGACGACCTGCTCTACGCCTCGGCCCGGGCCCTGGGCAGCAGCGCGCCCGCGTCGCTCCCGGCCGAGGCGAAGTACGGCACCACATGGCTGAACAAGATGTGGAACGCCGGCACCAAGACGCTCTACCTCCAGGTCGGCATCGGCAGCGGCAACGCCTCCGGGTCCTTCCTCGGCGACCACGACCTTTGGCGGCTGCCGCAGGTCGACGACTCCGACACCGCGAGCGCCGACAAGTACGCCGCCAGGAACCGCCCGGTCTTTGAAGCCGCAGCACCCGGCGCCAAGATCGACCCGGACATCGTGGGCCGGGTCGCCGCCTCCTTCGCACTCGCCGCCCAGGCCGACGCCGCCTCCGGCGACACCGCGGGCGCCACCACCGAACTCGCCTACGCGACCTCCCTCTACGCGCAGGCCAACACCAAGCCGGGCAGCACCCTGGAGACGGCAGCGCCCGACGCCTACTACCCGGAGTCCATCTGGCACGACGCGATGGAACTGGGAGCGACCGAGATCGCCCTGGCCCAGCAGGCCCTGGGCCGGTCCAGGGCGACCTACCTGCCCTACCTCACCCAGGCGGCGACCTGGGCCAAGGACTACATCGCGAGCGACTCGGGCAAGGACACCCTCAACCTCTACGACGTCAGCGCCCTCGCCCACGCCGACCTGGTCAGCGCGATAGCTGCGGCGGGCAGCCCGAGCGGCCTGGCCGTCACCAAGGCCGGCCTGGTGGCCGACCTCAAGGCCCAGGTCGCCTCGGCCGCCAAGACCTCGGCGGCCGACATCTTCCGTGCCGGCGGCGACTACACCAACTTCGACGTCGACTCGCACAGCTTCGGCTTCATCTCCACCGAGGCCCTCTATCGCAAGGTCAGCGGCGACAGCCGGTACGCCGCCTTCGCGGGGGAGCAGCGCGACTGGCTGCTCGGCGGCAACGCCTGGGGCACCAGCTTCATGGTCGGCGCCGGCACCACCTTCCCGGACTGCACCGGTTCGCAGATCCCCAACCTCTCCGGCTCCACCAACGGCTCCGCGCCGATCGACACCGGCTCGGTCGTCAACGGCCCCAACGGGACCGACAACTTCACCGGAGGTCTCGGCGACCTGCAGGACGGCATGAAGAAGTGCGAGCACGACTCGTACACCGCCTTCACCGGCCACGGCGGCGAGTACGTGGACGACGTCCGCTCCTGGCAGTCCAGCGAGCAGGCGCTCGACATGACCGGCAGCGCGGTCCTGGCCAGTGCCCTGCAGTCGGCAGCGGCCGGGACCCGCTAGGCGGCCGGAGCAGCATGGTCGCTGTAGGTGTGGCCGGTGGGGGCGGTCCAGGTGACGGTGCCGGTTTCGGGCTGGTAGCCGATGTGCCAGCCGGCGCGGTGCTTGGTGAGGTGGTGTCGGCGGCAGAGGGGGATGAGGTTGTCGGGGGTGGTCAGGCCGCCGGTGTGGGGGTTGGTGTGGTTGAAGGGGGTGACGTGGTCCAGGTCGCAGTGGCGGGAGGGGCGGGTGCAGCCGGGGAAGCGGCAGTGGGGGTCGCGGGCGGTCACGTGGCGGGTGACCTCGGTGGTGGGGCGGTAGGTGGTGGGGTCGGTTTTGAGGATCTGGCCGGTGGTGGGGTGGGTGAGCAGGCGGCGCCAGATGCTGCCGGGGCGGGTGGCCAGTGCTCGGGCCTGGGTCGGGGTGATGGGGCCGTGGCCCTGGAGGTCGGCGGGGTGGTCGGCGGTGCCGATCAGGGTGTCGTAGGGGACGGTCACGATGATGGTCGGGGCAGGAGCGGTTGAGGTTGTCCCCGTTTTGGAGACAAGTTCGACCAGGGCGTCGGCGCAGCGTTGCGGCAGGGTGCGGCCGTCGGGGTTGAGGGTGTGGGCGTGGGCGGTGACGGCGGCGTCGACCAGGGCGGCGTCGCCTGCGGTGAGCAGGGCGCCGTACCAGGCCATGCCCTCGGGGTGGGGCTGCAGGGTGGTGCGCCGGTCCTCCTGGGCGCGGGTGTGGCGTTGTTCGGCGCCGGCCGGGTCGGCCTTGATCACCGCGCGGCTGATCGCCTTACGCGCCGCGCCCACCGTCTGGGTCGGGAGCTTGGGTAGGACCAGGGCCTCCACGCGGGTGGCGGTCTCGTCGTCGAGGGCGGCGGTGTGTTCCAGCAGGGCTTTGAGGTGCATGATCTGCACCTGGCCCTGGGCCAGCAGCCCCACAGCGGTTGGGAACCGGCTCGTGAGCTGCTGGGCCTCGACCAGGCGTCCACGCGCGGTGTCCGGGGAGATCCGCAGCGCACAGGCGACCTGCTCCTGGGTCTCCAGGAAATCCCCCAACGCATCCGGCCGTCCGGGGATGCAGGTCAGCGGCTGCTCCTGCAGTCCGGCGAGCATGGCGATCTGTACGGCCTCCAGCCAGCACCGCGCCCGCGCCACCGCCACCAGCGCATCGATCCGCGCCGTCGCCGACAACCCCAGCCCCTCCAACGCGGCGATCCCGGCCACACTCTCCGCGCCGGGCACCGCCCGCGCCAACCCCGCCGCCCGGACGTTCACGTCCTCGAACCGGTCCATCCCGACCACCCCCTCCAGGTGCTCCGTACACCCCTGATTCTATCCTGACCCACCGTCAAAACCCTCACCGATAGGGCCCCTGACCTGCATGAACGGTTGCAAGTCGAACCTCCGCACGCCCACCGAAAGCGCTCTTTGTCCGAGGCCCAACCTGTCCCCGAAACCGGGACAAGCCCGCCCCCTCGTGGTTGCCGCGAGCGCGAGCGAGCCACCCCGGCCGTGCATGGACCTTCGTGCCCCACGGAGATGACGGTGGTTCAGTTGGAGCAGACACGCACGGGTTGCACGCTCCCTGGAAGGGGGCTCGGTCGCCGGCAGACCGGCGGGGGTCACCCAGGACTGACGCCAGGGTGACCTATGACGGCCGCTCGTCGAAGCGGCGGACGAAAGTGCGCTGCCAGGGGGTTTCCACCGCACCGGTCGCATAGTGGGCGCGGACGTAGGCGACCGCCCGGTCGGCGGGGACTCCGTCCAGGACGGCGAGGCAGGCGAGTGCGGTGCCGGTACGGCCGCGGCCGCCGCTGCAGGCGAGCTCGACGCGTTGCGTCGCGGCTCGGGACCAGGCCTCCTGCAGCGCCTCCGCGATTACCGCACGGTCGGCAGGCAGCCGGAAGTCGGGCCAGTGCAGCCACCTGGCCTCCCAGTCGACCCGGGGTGGCTGACGGCCCAGCAGATAGAGCGCGAACTCCGGCAGCGGACCTGCCGGGAGTGGGCGGCGCAGCGCCCGTCCGCGAACGAGCCGACCCGAGGGGAGCCGGAGCACCCCCGCGGCGCCGGGGTCCCAGGTGGCCGCTACGGGCCCGCTCATCCCGGCCCCTTGCCGGAGATCCAGAAGGCCTTGTAGCTCAGCGCCGGGTGGCGGTGCGGCCTACGCGTCCGTCCCGTCACGCAGGACGGGCCGCCGCTCCACAGGCTGCCGCTCGACGGGCCGCCGCTCGACGGGCTGCCGCTCGACGGGCCCCCTGGCAGGATGGACGAGCCGTAGGACGCCACCTCCTGTTCGAGGGTGTCCCGGTCGGTCTCCTCGTTGAAGACGCCGACGATCAGACGGCCGCCGGGTACCAGCACCCTGGTCATCAGATGCTTGAGATAGGCGGGCCGCGTAGCCGGCGGGACGTAGTCCAGGCCGGTGCGGACGATGTCGAAGCGGCGCGGCGGCTGCCAGCCCATGGCGTTGGCGGACCAGATCCTGTCGGCCCACTGCGGGCAGCGTTGCCGGCCCAGGGAAGCCAGGCGCGGGGAGATGTCCACGCCGTAGGGGTCGATCACGGTGCCGCGTTCGGCGGCCCAGTCCGTCAGGGTCTCCATCAGATGGCCGTTGGCGCAGCCGATGTCCAGGAAGCTGCCGCCCTGCTCGGGCAGCGCATAGACGAGCAGGCCCCGGGCCCGCCGCCAGTGGGCGGCGTCACCGCTGTGGCCGGACTGCGCGCGGGGGTTGTCCGCGGCCAGATAGGCCGGTTCCAGTACCGCGAGGACGGCGGCGTGCCAGCCGGCCTGGTCGAGTTCCCCGGCGGCGAAGGCGGCGTCGATCGCCGCCATGGTGCGCCAGGAGCGCTCCTTGGCGGCGGCCAGTTCCTCGGCCCCGGTCACTGATCCGGTAGCGGTCTCAGCCTCGGCGTCGCTCATGTGCGGTGCACCCCTCCGGTCGGCGACCTCTCCGGTCGACGGCCCCTCCGATTGGTGACCCCGCCGATCGGCGAACCCCCCGATCGGCGAGCATGCGGTCCCGCGCCGGGATCGGCCCCGCGCCGGGATCGGTCCCGCGCCGGGATCGGTCCCGCGCCGGGATCGGCCCCGGCAGAGGGGGATTCACTCCCTTGCGGAGCCAAGGTCGGTGCCGCCCGCGCCCAGGTCTCCCTGCGGGTACAGGGCGACCAGCACCCCGTGCACGGGCTCGTCGGCGCCGGCCTCCTCGGTGGTCTCCACCAGGCGTTCCAACTCGGCTCTCAGGCGCTTGGCCTGAGCCTCCGTCAATCGGACGTGGCGCAGCAGCAGGAGCGGCTCGCCGGTGGACTCGTCGAGTTCCTCGGCGACCGCGCCGAACATCGCGGCGGTGGCGGCGGACTGGTGGCCGGCGAAGGTCATCCGGCGGGCGGTGCGCTGGTAGTACTGCTCGGTTCCGCCCCGCACCTGGCGGGTCTCCACGACGCGGACCATCCCGGCGTCACGCAGCACCCGGAGGTGGTGCGCGACATTGCCCTTCTGGGCGCCGAGTGCGGTGGCGAGCTGGCTCATGGTGGCGCGGCGGGCGAGGGCGAAGAGCAGGCGCTGCCGCAGCGGGTGCGAGAGGGCTTTGAACTGGACCGCACTGTCGACCTCCAGGAGTTCGTCCGCAGGGGGCAGGTCGCGTGTCTGCAAGGGCTCCATGGCATCCAAGTGTCTATGTCTCTTGACGCTTTTTCAAGTGGCGTGCTCTACTCCTGCTGACGGAAGCACCGACACACTGGTTCCACTCACGGGGAGTCTCCATGGCCGCGCTCGACACCGACCGGATCGTCACCGACACCGCCAAGCTGATAGCCGAGCACTACGTCTTCCCCGAGGTCGCCGAGCAGCTGTCCGCGCTGCTGCTGGCGAACCTCGGGACGGGCCGCTACGCCGCCGCCGGCACCGCCGAGCAGCTGGCCGTGCTGGTCACCGAGGACCTCCGGTCCGTCAACGGCGACCAGCACCTGCGGCTGAAGTTCCACGCGGAGCAGGTCCCGGAGGAGCCCGGCGGCGCGGTGCTGGCCGAGGTCACCCGGGAGGCCGACGGATCCCTGAACGGCGTGCCGCTGGTGCAGCGGCTGGACGGCGGGGTGGTGCTGCTGGAGCTGGCGCCGATCATCTTCCCGATGACGCTGAAGGACGGTGCGGTCGGGGAGACCCTGATCGCCGCGCTCAACCTGGTCGCCGGCGCCGAGGCCCTGATCATCGACCTGCGCCGGAACCGCGGCGGCAGCCCCGACACCGTCGCCTTCATCTGCAGCTACCTGCTGGACGAGTCCACCCACCTCAACACCAACTACTGGCGCGACGGCGACACCTACGCCCAGTCCTGGACGCTGCCGTACGTCCCCGGCCCGCGCTTCGGCGGCAGCAAGCCGCTGTACGTCCTCACCAGCGGCACCACTTTCTCCGGCGCCGAGGAACTGACCTACAACCTGCAGCAGCTCGGCCGGGCCGTGGTCGTCGGCGAGCGCAGCCGGGGCGGTGCCCACCCCCGCGAGGGCTATACCGTCCACCCGCACCTGGAGGCGACCATCCCCACCGGACGCTCCGTCAACCCGGTGTCCGGGACCGACTGGGAGGGCGTCGGCGTGCAGCCCGACATCGAGGTCCCGGCGACCGAGGCGCTGCACCGGGCCCACCACGAGGCGCGGGCCGCGCTGGCCGCCGCATCCGCCTGAAGCCGGGCGTGTCTGTGAGTCAGGCAAACGGAATCCCTGCTCCGCGTCAAGAAAACACCATATTTACCTGGTAAGTCCGGATTCGTCGTGTTGCGTGCCGGGGCCCCCGACCGGGGCCCCGGCAGACTCCGAGCCATGGCAACGATCGCGACGAGCACGGCTGTCCCAGCCCCCCGGACCGAAGCAGCACCGCAACCCCGCTACGCCCGCCCCGCCCTGATAGTCATCACCGCCGTCGCGACCCTGCTCTACGCCTGGGACATCGGACACAGCAGCTACCACCCCTTCTACGCGGACGCGGTGCGCAGCATGGCGGGGAGCTGGAAGGCCTTCGTCTACGGGTCCTTCGACCCCGGCAACACCATCACCCTGGACAAGCTCCCCGGCTTCCTGTGGCCGCAGGCCCTCTCCGCCCGCGTCTTCGGCTTCCACGCCTGGGCGCTGACGCTGCCCCAGGTCATCGAGGGCGTGCTCAGCGTGCTGGTGCTGCACCGGGCGGTGCGGCGCTGGGCCGGCGTCAACGCGGCGCTGTTCGCGGCCGCGTTGTTCACGCTGACGCCGGTGGTGGCCGGGCTGTTCCGCACCGCCGTCGAGGAGCCCGCCTTCACCCTGCTCCTGCTGCTCGCCGCCGACGCCACCCAGCGCGCCGCGCGCGACGCCAGACTGCGGTCGCTGCTGCTGGCCGGGGTCTGGGTCGGGCTGGCGTTCCAGGCCAAGATGCTGGAGGCCTTCGCGGTACTGCCGGCACTGGCGCTGGTGTACGGGCTGTCCGCCCCGGCGAGGCTGCGGCGCAGGCTGCTCCACCTCGGCCTGGCCGGAGCGGTCACGCTGGCGGTGTCGGCGTCCTGGATGCTGCTGGTCACCCTCACCCCGGCGCAGGACCGTCCCTATGTCGACGGCAGCACCGACAACTCGGCCGTGAGCATGGTCGTCGGCTACAACTTCCTCAACCGCTTCTCCTCCGTGGGCGTCAACGCCGCCGACACCGGCAGCGTGCAGACCGTGCGCGCCGGAGGAATGGGCGGCGGGGGAGCCGCAGGCGCCCACCACGGCGCCGCGAACGCCGGCACCGGCACCGGCACCGGCGCCGGCGCCGTCGCCCAGGGCGCCGGACACGGCGGTAGCGGCGGTAGCGGCAGTGGCGGCGGCAGGGGCGACGGTGGCTGGACCAAGCTGCTGACCGGTCCCATGGCCGCACAGACCGGCTGGTTCTATCCGCTGGCCCTGGCCACCCTGCTGCTCGGCTTCCTCCAGCGCCGCCGCGCCCCGCGAACCGACACCCTGCGCGCCGGGCTGCTGCTCTGGGGGACCTGGTTCGCGGTGTTCTTCCTGGTCCTCAGCGCCGGGAGCGTCAACGGCCACACCTACTACCTTGGGGTGGTCGCCGCCCCGCTGGCCGCGCTGGGCGGCGCGGGCCTGGTGCTGCTGTGGCGCGCCTACCGGCGCGGCGGCGCCGCTGCCTGGGCGCTGCCCGCCACCGTGGCCGTGACGGCCGGATGGGGAGCACGGCTGACCCACGGCTACCCCACCTTCCTGCCGCTGCTCATGCCCGCGGTGCTGCTGGTCGGCCTGGTCTCGGTGCTGCTGCTGGCCGTGCCGCTGGCACTGCCGGGGCTACCCCGGTTCCGCAGCCTCGGTCGCCTGGCCGCGGCCGGGTTCGCCGCCGGGCTGGTGGCGATGCTGGTCGCCCCCGCCGCCTGGAGCTCCTCGGTGCTCGACCCGGCGTACGGGCACTCCGGCATGGGCGCGGTCGGGCCCCCGGCCCGGCGGATGTGGGGCTTCGCGCCCAAGACGGTGGACCCCGCCATGGCGGCCTTCGCCGGGGTGATGCGCGGATCGGGGACACTGACGACCGCTCAGCGGAGCCTGCTCGGCTACACCAAGGCCAACCGGGACGGCGCCCGCTACCTGTTCGCCACCAACAACTGGGCGCTGGCCTCCCCCTACATCCTGGCCTCGGACGCGGCGGTGCTGCCCATCGGCGGATTCACCAACCAGGCGCCGTCGCCGACCCTCGCGTCACTGAAGCAGCAGGTCAGTGCGGGTGAGCTCGGCTACGTGCTGCTCAGCGACCGGCCGCTGGACTTCGGTGCTGGTGGGGGTGGCGGTGGCGGCGGCGGTGCGGCCGGCGGAGGCGGCAGCTTCGGCGCCGGCCACGGCACCGGCAGAGGCGCCGGCGGTGCCGGTGACGCGGTCGCCACCACCGTCGCCGCCCAGGCCACCGGCTGGGTCACCAGCAACTGCACCGTCGTCCCGCCCGCCGCCTACGGCGGGGGCGTGGCCGGCAGCAAGCTCTACCACTGCTCCCCGAAACAGAGCTGACCCGCCGTCAAGAATGTTGAGCGTCAGGAGGGCTGTAGGGCTGTCCGTCAGGGAGGCAGTCCGTCGGGAAGGCTGTCCGTCAGGAAGGCTGTCCGTCAGGAAGGCTTGGGGATGCCGAGGAGCCGGATCGACTCCTCACGCATCTCCACCTTCCTGATCTTCCCGGTCACCGTCATCGGGAAGGCGTCAACCAGGTGCAGATAGCGCGGGATCTTGAAGTGCGCCAGCCGCCCGGTGCAGAACTCCCGCAGCGCCGCGACGGTCAGTTCGGGCGCGCCGGGGCGCAGCCGCACCCAGGCCATCAGCTCCTCCCCGTACTTCTCATCGGGGACGCCGACGACCTGGGCGTCGATGATGTCGGGGTGGGTGAGCAGGAACTCCTCGATCTCGCGAGGATAGACGTTCTCGCCGCCCCGGATCACCAGGTCCTTGATCCGGCCGGTGATGGTGACGTAGCCGTCCTCGTCCATGGCGGCCAGGTCGCCGGTGTGCATCCAGCCCTCGGCGTCGACCGCCTCGGCGGTGCGCTCCGGCTCGTCCCAGTAACCGAGCATCACCGAGTAGCCCCGGGTGCACAGTTCTCCGTTGCCGCCGCGCGGAACGGTGGCCCCGCTGTCCGGGTCGACGACCTTGACCTCCAGATGCGGTCCGACCCGGCCGACGGTGGAGACCCGCTGCTCCAGGGTGTCGTCGATGCGGGTCTGGGTGGAGACCGGCGAGGTCTCGGTCATGCCGTAGCAGATCGACACCTCGCTCATGCCCATCCGCTCGACCACCTGCTTCATCACCTCGGTGGGGCAGGGCGAGCCGGCCATGATGCCGGTCCGCAGGCTGGACAGGTCGTGGCCGCCGAAGCCGGGGTCGTTCAGGACGGCGATGAACATCGTCGGCACGCCGTAGAGCGAGGTGCAGCGCTCGGCGGCGACCGCGGCCAGGGTGGCGGCGGGCTCGAAGGAGGGGGCCGGGATGACCACGCAGGAGCCGTGGGTGGTGGCTGCGAGGTTCCCCATGACCATGCCGAAACAGTGGTAGAAGGGCACCGGCACGCAGATCCGGTCCTGTTCGGTGTAGTGGCACAACTCGCCGACGAAGTAACCGTTGTTGAGGATGTTCCGGTGGGAGAGGGTGGCTCCCTTGGGGAAGCCGGTGGTGCCCGAGGTGTACTGGATGTTGATCGGGTCCTCCGGGTCCAGCTGCGCCCCGATGGCGGCGAGCCGGTCCGGGTCGATGTCCGCAGCGGCGCGGCCGACGCGGACCAGGGCGTCCCAGGACTCGGTGCCGATGAGCACGGTGTCGCGCAGGGCCGGGCAGTCGGGGGCTGCCTCGGCGAGCATCGCCGCGTAGTCGGAGCTCTTGTGCGCCGGCAGGGCGACCACGGTGCGGATTCCGGCCTGGTTCAGGACGTACTCCAGCTCATGGGTCCGGTAGCCGGGGTTGACGGTGACCAGGATCGCGCCGATCTTCGCGGTGGCGTACTGGAGGAAGACCCACTCGGGGCAGTTGGGGGACCAGATGCCGACGCGGTCGCCCTTGGCCACCCCCAGGGCGAGCAGCCCGTGGGCCACGGCGTCGACCTCGGCGCCGAAGGCCCGGTAGGTCCATCGGCGTCCGGTGGGGACGTCGACCAGTGCCTCGCGGTCGCCGTACCGGGCCGTGATCCGGTCCAGGTCGGCGCCGATGGTGGTGGTCAAGAGCGGAGTGTCGGCGGGGCCGGTGGCATGACTGGTGGCATGGCTGGGGGCAGACATGCGGACACGGTATATCCGCTACCACTCCGACGGACAGACGTCGGCGCGGACACGCTGCGGACCGGCTGCGGCAGCACGACGGCCCCGACCCGGGGTGTCCGGGGCGGGGCCGTCGTGGGTGACCGGGGAGCGGTGCGCGCTCGTCAGATGGACTGCCAGCTGGGCTTGGCGGCCCAGGTCGCGCGGAAGTAGTCGGCCAGCTTGAGGCCGGAGGCGGCGGCCTCGTCGACCACCACGGTCGCGTGCGGGTGCAGTTGCAGCGCCGAGGCGGGGACCACGGCGGAAACCGGGCCCTCGACGGTGAGGGCCACGGCGTCGGCCTTGCCCTCGCCGGTGGCCAGCAGCACCAGGTGGCGGGCCTCCAGGATGGTGCCGATGCCCTGGGTGATGACGTGGTGCGGGACCTCGTCCAGGTTGTTGAAGAAGCGCGCGTTGTCGACCCTGGTCCGCTCGGTCAGCGTCTTGATCCGGGTGCGGGAGGCCAGCGAGGAGCAGGGCTCGTTGAAGCCGATGTGGCCGTCGGTGCCGATGCCGAGCAACTGCAGGTCCACGCCGCCGGCCGCGGCCAGTGCCTGGTCGTAGGCGAGGCAGGCGGCGGCGATGTCCTCGGCGCTGCCGTCCGGACCCATGAAGGAGGACTCGGTCAGGCCCAGCGGCTCGACGACCTCGCGCAGCACCACCGACCGGTAGGACTCGGGGTGGCCCTTGGGCAGGCCGACGTACTCGTCCAACTGGCAGATCCGGGCCCGGCTGACGTCCAGGTCGGTCTCACGGACCTTGGTGGCCAGCGCCTCGTAGATCGGCAGCGGCGTGGAGCCGGTGGCCACGCCCAGCAGGGCGTCCGGCTTGCGGATCAGCAGGTCGGCGATCGCCGCCGCGATGAGCTCGCCGCCGGCGGCGGCGTCGGGAACGATCACAATTTCCATGCTGGTCCCATCACAGTCGAGGCAAAGTCGGGCAAAGCCGAAAAAAGCATTGTGGTATAGACCAATTTTAGCAGAAAACGGGGCTCCTCGCGCCCCGGGCGGGCCGTCCGGGGGAGCGGCGGATCAGAAGCCTTCGGCCTCGCGCCGGTAGCGTCCGGGCGTGCTGCCGAAGGCGTGCCGGAACGACTCCACGAAGGCGCTGGTGCTGCTGTATCCGCAGGCGGTCGCGGTGGTGGTGACGGAGGCTCCGGCGGCCAGCAGCTTGAGCGAGTGGTGCAGCCGCAGCTGGGTCCGCCACTGCGGGAAGGTCATCGCGGTGTGCTCCCGGAACAGCCGGCTGAGGGTGCGTTCGCCGGCGCCGATCGCGGCGCCGAGCTGGGCCAGGGTGCGCGGGTCGGACGGGTCGGCCAGCAGCAGCTCGGTGATGTCCCGCAGCCGGGGGTCGCTGGGGGAGGGCAGATGCAGCGGCAGCGCCGGCACCCGGCGCAGCTGGTCCAGGGCCACCCGCTCCAGGTTGGCCCTGGCCTGCTCGTCCGCGTCCCGGTCCTCGATCAGCGCGGTGATGACCTCGCGCAGCAGCGGGCCGACCGCCACCACGGTCGGCTGGTCCACGCGCAGCGGATTGACCGAGGCCTCGAAGATCAGGTTGTACATCTGGGTCGGGCCGTGCGCCTGGTGGGCGTGCGGCACCCCGGCCGGCACCCAGACCGCGCGGTGCGGCGGCACCACCCAGGCGCCGAGGCCGGTGGACACCTGGAGCACCCCGGACCTGGGGTAGATCAGCTGGTGGACCTCGTGGTCGTGCCACTCGACCCGTTCGCGGTGGGTGAGCGACTTCCGGTCCGGGCCGGGCAGAGGCAGGCGGGTTACCGACACAAGTAGGCAGGATACTGGTAGCCCGCACCAGGACGTCGGCGAAATCCTGGGTGCATGCAGAGTCCTCCCCGTTCTCCCGGTTCTCCCGGTTCGACACTGCCCTCCCGGCCCGCTGCGGCCGGTTCCGGGCCGACCACCTGGCAGCGGATGCGCCTGTGGGGCGCGGCCCATGCCGTCGACGACCTCTACCAGGGCCTGGTGCCCGCGAGCGTGCCCTACTTCGTGCTGGACCGGCACTACGGCTACGTCGCCGCGGCCGGGCTCACCATGGCCGCCACGCTGGGCAGTTCGGTGCCGCAGCCGTTCATCGGGGTACTGGTGGACCGGCTGCGCCCCGGCTGGCTGGCGGCCGCCGGGGTCGGCCTGGCCGGCCTCGGGCTCGGACTGTCGGGGCTGGTCCCGACGTATCCGCTGGTGTGGACGCTGATCCTGCTCTCCGGGCTCGGCGTGGCCATGTTCCACCCCGCCGCCGGGCGCTCGGCCCGGGAGGCGGCCGGCGACAGCGCCGGGGCGATGAGCATCTTCGCCGCGGGCGGCAGCGTCGGATTCTTCCTCGCCCCGGTCCTGGCCACCCCGGCACTGGTGGCCTGGGGCGTCGGCGCCACGGCGCTGTTCATCCCGCCGGCCGTGCTGATGGCCTTCGCCCTGCTGCGGAACCGCCGCCGGCACGGCGAGCTCACCGCCGGCGCCCCGGCCAGGTCGGGCCGCGACCAGTGGAACCCGTTCCTGGTGCTGACGGCGATCGAGGTGGTCCGCTCGGTGGCGTTCTTCGGCGTCAACACCTTCATCGAGCTGTACTGGCTGCGCGAGCTGCACACCGGCCGGGCGCTGGCCGGCACCGCGCTGGCCTGCTTCCTCGGCGGGGGAGTGCTGGGCACCCTGCTGGGCGGGCGGATCTCGGACCGGATCGGCATGGTCCGCACCGTCCAGCTCGGCGCCGTCCTGGCCGTCCCGCTGCTGGTCGGCCTGCGGCTGACGCCGGGCGGAGCACTGCCGCTGCTGTTCGCGCTGCTGTCCGGGGTCGCGCTCAACATCCCCTTCGCGGTGCTGGTCAAGCTGGGGCAGGACTACCTGCCCTCGCGTCCGGGAACCGCCGCGGGCGTCACCCTCGGACTGGCCGTCAGCATCGGCGGGCTGATCTCCCCGGCCTTCGGCGTGCTTGCGGACGCGCACGGGCCGCAGGCGGTGCTGGCCGTCATCTGCGTGGTCCCGGTGCTGGCCCTGGGACTCGGGCTCTTCCTGCGCGAACCCGACACCGATGTCTAGACCGATCGCGCCTGGTCGCTGACGGCGGTTCAACTGCCGTGACCACGTGTTCACCCATGGATCTGCCATGTCCCCTACCGATCACAGTGACGAGGCGTCACTCTAGGTGTCAGGCGTGCCGCGTCGGCGCGCCCGAGGGGGAGGGCCATGGGCCCGCAGTCGCGCGACGCCGCTCCCGCCTCCGCCTCCGCCGCCGGGCGGACGATGCGGCGGCGGCACGGCGCGCTGCCCGGATGGCGGCCGGTGCTGGTACGCGGCTGCGCCGGGCTGGTCCTGCTGCCGGCGCTGCTGGCCGGGCTGCCGCTGGTGCTGTTGTACGGGACGCTGGCACTGGCCCGGGACGGCGGACCGTTCGGCGGCCAAGGCCTGGGCGGCTTGATGAGCGCCCCCGACCAGGGGCAGTTGCTGGTCTGGGTGCTTGCCGCGATCGGCTGGCTGGCCTGGGCCGGCTTCGCGCTGGGGGTGCTGGTCGAACTCGCGGCACGGATCGGCGGACGGGTCCCGCGCCGGATCCCGGCGCTGGGCTGGTCGCAGCGGTCCGCCGCCGCGCTGCTCGGTGCGGTGTTCGCACTGCTGCCGGCCTCGGGAGCGTTCGCTGCCGCGCTCCCGGCACCGGCCGCGGCGGTCTCGGCGACCGCGCCGCCGGCCGTCGCGCCGACAGGTGCCGCGAAGGCCGCCGCCACTGCCGCGGCCTCCTATACCGTGCACACCGTGCAGGCGGTCCGCCCGGCCGAGACGCTCTGGTCCATCGCCGAGTCCCGGCTGGGCAGCGGTGACCGTTGGCAGGAGATCGCCCGGCTCAACCAGGGGCGGGTGATGGACGCGACCGGAGCGGTCTTCCTGGCGGACGCACCGCTCTCGCCCGGCTGGCAACTGGCCATGCCGGCCGATGCGGTGACGGTTACTCAGAAGGGTTCACCCGAAACCTCAACCACGGTGACGGTGCACCAGGGTGACACCCTCACCGGAATCGCCGAGGAGCACCGTGTCAGTGGGGGCTGGGAATCCGTCTATGCCACCAACCGGCAGGTCATCGGGGCCGATCCGGATGTGATCCAGCCGGGCGAGCAACTCCGGCTCCCGGGTGCGGCGCCCGCGTCCGCCCGTCCCACTGCGGCACCGACACCTACGCCGACACCCACGCCTACGCCGACGCCGACGCCGACACCGACACCCGCTCCCGCGCACCGGTCCGTACCCGAGGAGGCGGTGCCGGACCCTGCCGCCGCCGGGGCCGCTGCCCAGGGACCCGCCGCGCCGGCGCCGGTCGCGCCGCACGCCGGAGATCCGGTCCGGCTCCCCGCCCTCGGTGCCGCCGCGCTCCTCGCCGCCGGCCTGGTCGGGCTGCTGGTCCGCAACCGGGTCCGCCAGCAGCGCCGCAGGCCCCCGCGTCGGCGCATCCCCATGCCCGACGTCGAGGAGCAGCAGTACGAGGCGTTCCTCCGGGCCGTGGCCGACCCGACCGGGCTGGACCTGCTCGACCGCACCCTGCGCACCCTGGGCATGACCTGCCTGGAGACCGGGGCCGAACTGCCCCCGCTGACCGCCGTGGCCTTGCGCCCCGGCGGCACCGTCGACCTGCACCTGGCGGTTCCGGCGCCACCGCTCGCGCCCTTCGAGGGTTCTCCGGACGGGCGGATCTGGCGCTGCCGCGCCCGTGAGGCCGAGCTGATCGCCCAGGAGCGGGCCGGCGTCGTCCCGGCCCCCTATCCGGCGCTGGTCACCCTGGGCCGCACCCTGGACGGGGTGCACGTCCTGGTGGACCTGGAGCAGGTAAGGCATCTGCACCTGGACGGCAGCCCGGAGGAGGTCGCCGCCGTCAGCCGGGCGCTGACAGCTGAACTCGCGGCGAGCCCGCTCGCGGACCGGATCCGGCTGTTCGCCGTCGGCAGCCCTGGCCCGGCCAGCGCCGAGGAGGCCTTCGGCGGCGACCGGATGGCCGTCTGCGGCAGCACCGACCAGGCCCTCTCCGGTCTGGCCGGACACCGGTCGGCGCTGGTCGACTCATTGACGGAATGTCAGGTCCCCCACCCTCGCTCGGCCCGCTCCCAGGGCGTGGCCACCGAGCTCTGGGTGCCCGCCCTGCTCTGCACCGACCAGACCTTGACGGAGGGTCAGCTGGCGCAGCTAGACTGGGTCCTGTCCGGGGAGGAACACCGCTGCATCGCCGCGGTCACCCCGGCGACGGCCGGGCCTGGACTCCATGTCGACGCCCGCCCCGGTCATCACGGCTCGCCCGACGGGCTGCCTTTCGCCGTCGAGCTGCAACGCCTGACGGCGGACGAGTACGCGGCGGCGCTGAGCCTGCTCGCCACCAGCCGACGGCCTTCCGACGAACCGGCACCGGACTGGACCGGCCACGATCCGGAGGCCGAACCCGACCGGGACGACCCCTTCGTCATCCCGGTACTGGCCACCCGTTCCCGGGCGACCGGTGGCGGCACCCCGGCCTCGGCCACCTCCGTCCCGCTGCTCGACCCCGACCTGCCGGGCGCGGGCCGGCCCGTCCCGGGCCACCGGGGCGGACTGATCCCGTCACTGAGCGGCGGCCTGAGGGCGCATCAGGCAGCGGAGGGGCAGGGACACGGCGAGCGCCAGCGCCAGGGTCAGGGCCAGGGCCAGGGCCAAGGCCAAAGCCACGGCCACGGACCGGCATCGGTACAGGGCCGGCTGCCGCAGCCCCCGGTACCGCCTTCGCGTACCGGGCCGCCGCCGCCGCTCGGCGAGGACGGCTGGCCGCTGGCTCCGGCCCCGCGCATCCTGCTGCTCGGGCCGGTGCGGCTGATTGGCACCAACGGCTTCGCCGAACCCGCGCTCACCAGCCAGTTGACCGCCCTGGCCGCACTGCTGGCGGCCCATCCGGACCCCGACCCCAGACTCGTGGACGCGGTGATCCATCCCGTCCCCTACGCCGCCCGACGACCGGCCGCGGTCGGCCGCAGGGCCCAGCAGATCCGCACCGCGGCGCTGTCCCGGCTGCGCGACTGGCTGGGGGTCGCGCCCGGTGGTGTTCCCTATCTGGACCCGGCCGCCAGGCGGCTGCACCCCGCCGTGACCTGCGACTGGACCGACTTCCACGACCTGTACCGGCACGGTATGAACGCCTCGGGCCCGGCGGAGGACGCGGCGCTGCGCCGGGCGCTGGACCTGGTGCGCGGAGGCCCGTTCGCCGGTTCGCACCACCTGTACCCCTGGGCTGAGCCCTACCGCCAGGACATGGTCTCGGCGATCATCGACGCCTCCCACGAACTCGCCAAGCGCCGCCTCGCCGTCGGCGACCTCAACGGCTGCGAGACCGCGCTGCACAGCGGGCTCGCGGCCGTCCCCGAGGCCGAGATCCTGCACCGGGGTCTGATCCGCCTCTATGCCACCTCGGGGCTCGGCAACCACGTCGCCGCCACCATCACCAGGCTCGCCCAGGTCAACGACGCCCTGGGGTGCCTCGACTACGAGCCGGAGACCCTCGAACTCCTCGACTCGATCGCCGGCCGGGGGCGTACGCACCGGCGCAGACCAGGATCCGGACACCGGTACCGCTACAGACGCATCTGACGCAGACCCGATACCTCTCTGCGATTTCCCACGACCTGTCACCACTGTGAGGAGCCCACGGCATGATCCCTTCGAACGGACGCCACCGCAGACCGCAACCGCCCAACGCCGCCGGCGTCACCCTGGCCAAGGCCGCGGGCGCGACCGCCGTCGGCGCCGCGATACCGGTGCTGGTCGCTGCACCCGGCCATGCCGCGACGTCGTCGGTCTGGGACAAGGTGGCCGCCTGCGAGTCGGGCGGCGACTGGCAGATCAACACCGGCAACGGCTACTACGGCGGACTCCAGTTCACCGCCGCCACCTGGGCGGCCTACGGTGGCGAGCACTACGCGAGCACGGCGAACCGGGCGACCGAGGCCGAGCAGATCACCGTCGCCCAACGGGTGCTGCAGGGTCAGGGGCCGGGGGCCTGGCCGGTCTGCTCGGTCCGCGCGGGACTGACCCGCAGCAACGGCGCTGCGGCGGCGGCCGAGAAGCCCGCCCCCAAGCCTGCGGTGAAGGCCGCCACGAAGAAGGCCACTGTCAAGAAGGCCGCCACCAACAAGGCCAGTGTCAAGAAGACGGCCGTCAAGAAGGCGGCCGTCAAGGCGCCGAGCACCTCCGGGAAGACCGAGGAGCACACCGTCCGCCGCGGCGATACGCTGTCCGGCATCGCCGAGAGCCTGCACATCAGCGGCGGCTGGCAGGCCCTCTACGCGGCCAACCGCTCCGTCGTCGGCAGCGACCCGAATCTCATCCTGCCGGGCGAGCGCCTCACCTGGACCGGGTCGGCCGCGGCCAAGCCCGCCGCCGAGGTCACCGTCGCGACCAGCGTCGTCCACCACACCACGTCCACTGCGAAGTCCAGCAAGGCTGCCGCCTTCGTCGCACCGATCAGCGCCCACTACGTGATCTCCGAGGGCTACGGCGTCCCCGGCGCCTGGGCGGCCGGTCACCACACCGGTGTGGACCTCGCCGTCCCGGTCGGCACCACGGTGCACGCGGTCGGCGCCGGCACGGTGGTGAAGGCCGAGTGGGGCGGTGCCTACGGGAAGATGGTCGAGATCCGGCACGCCGACGGCCGCTACAGCCTCTACGCCCACCTCTCCCGGATCGATGTGCACACCGGCGAGACCGTCTCGGCCGGCACCGAGCTCGGACTGTCCGGCGCCACCGGCAATGTGACGGGTCCGCACCTGCACTTCGAGGTGGACACCACCGAGCAGTACGGCTCCGACATCAACCCGATCAGCTGGCTCGCCGCCCACGGAGTCAGTCTGGGCTGAGCCGCAGGGCTGAGCCGCAGGGCTGAGCGGCCGGGCTGAGCGGCAGGGCGGCGACACAGCGAGAGGGACACATCCGTCACAGGGGCCGCGTAGGGTGACCTCCGGTGCTGACCCGGTGCCCACCCGGTGCGGCGCGGACGGAAGGAAACCACGTGCGGCCCCTGCTCGGAGTGATCGGCGCCCTCGCCGTCCTCGGTGTGTTCTCGTCGGTGGTGCGCACCCTGGTGATGCCCCGGCCCTCCAGCTCCGGCTTCACCCGGGTGGTGCTGGCGACGCTGTTCGTGCCGTTCCAGCTGCTCGCCGACCGCTGCTCCAGCGTGGAGCGCAAGGACAAGGTGCTGGCCCCGGTCGCACCGCTGTCGCTGCTGGTCACGCTGGTGCTGTGGCTGCTGTCGTTCCTGGTCGGTTACGCCCTGCTCGAAGCGGCGGTCAGCGATCTCGGCGTCAAGGCGGCGCTGGACGAGGCCGGGTCGTCGCTGTTCACCCTGGGCTTCGCCAGCAGCAACCGCAGCGCGCTCACCGCCGTCGACTTCTGCGCGGCGGCCACCGGCCCGATCGTCATCGCGCTGCAGATCGGCTACCTGCCCGCCCTCTACAGCGCCTACGCGGCCAGGGAGGCGGAGGTGACCCTGCTCCAGTCGCGCTCCGGCAGCCCGCCCTGGGGGCCGGAGATCCTGGCCCGCTACTCCCAGGCGGAGCTGTTGGACTCGCTGGACCAGTTGTTCAGCAACTGGGAGCGCTGGGCCGCCCAGGTCAACGAGAGCCACACCACCTATCCGGTGCTGATCCAGTTCCGCTCGGCCCGCGCCACCCGCAACTGGATGGTCTCGCTGCTGTCGGTCCTCGACGCGGCTGCCCTCAGCTTGGCCTTCAACCCGTCCCGGCGTCCGCAGACCCCGGCCCGGATGGCGCTGCGGGCCGGCTACGTCTGCCTGCGCGACCTCGCCGACGTCCGGGGCATCCCCTACAGCGCCGATCCGATGCCGGACGACCCGCTCGACCTCGACTACGGGTCGTTCCTGGAGGGCGTGGAGCGGATGCGCCAGCAGGGCTTCCCGATGGAGCGCACCCCGGAGCAGGCCTGGCCGCACTTCCGCGGCTGGCGGGTCAACTATGAGAACCTCGCCTACCGCCTCGCCTACGACATCGACGCCGTCCCGGCCGCCTGGTCCGGCTCCCGCCGCACCCCCTCGGTCATCCTGCGACCGACGACCCCGAAGGACCGCCAGCCGGCCGCCCGCTGACGCCGGGTGGTACGGCGCCGGCGAGGACCCGGCCCAGTACCTCCGCCAGCCGGCGCAGCAGCTCGCCCTCCGGGTCGTGGTCCGGGTTGACCTCGGTGACCACCAGGCCGGCGAAGGCCGGGCTCGCGCACAGGCGGGCCAGGACGGATTCGGCCTGATCGAGTGTCAGGCCGTTGAAGTGCGGGAAGTTCGCGAGCGGGAAGGCGCCGGTGTCCAGCACGTCCACGTCGAAGTGGACCAGCACCGACTCCGCCCGTGCCTCGACGTGGGCGAGCGCCGCCACGGCGGCGCCCGCCGGGTCGGCGCGGACCGCCGCCACGGGCGTGGCGTGCAGGCGGTGGGCGGCCAGCCGGCCCCAGTGCTCGGTGCTGAGTTCGGCGGGGTCGAAGCCGAGCAGCGCGATGTGGTCGGCGGGGAGCAGCGGGTGGCGGCCGCCGAGGCGGGCGAGGGCGGGGGCGCCGTCGCCGAGCAGATGGGTCGTCCCCATGGTGTCCAGGACGGCGGAGTCGGTGGTCTCCGGGGTGCTCAGGTCGGCGTCACCGTCGAAGTAGACCAGGCCGGGCGTGGTGCCCCGGGCCGACAGCCCGGCGACCGCGCCCAGGGTGATGGTGCAGTCGCCGCCCAGCACCAGCGGCAGCCGTCCGGTCGCCACGACCGCCGCGACCTCGGCCGCGGTGCGGCCGGCGGTCTCCGCCACCCGCTCCAGGTCGCGGACGCCGTCCACCGGTGGGCTGGGCCGGTGCCGCTGTACCGGCAGGTCGCCGAAGTCCTCCACCGCGAGGCCGTGCCCGCTGAGTTCCTTGAGCAGGCCCGCCGCGCGCCAGGCGGCCGGGGCCTTCTCCTGGCCGGGGTTGTGCGAGCCCGCGCTGGTCGGGACTCCCAGAACGCCCAGCCCTCGTTCCGCGCTCCTCGTCCGCGTGTTCGTCGCCGTCATGCGCTTCCCCTGCCCGCCCTCCGTGGCGCTCAGTCCTCCAGGATCGGCGGGGCGTCCAGCACCGGCTGGACGTGGATCGGCATGTTCAGCGGGCGTCCGCCGGGGCCGGGTGCGGTGGAGAGGTAGGCGGCGAGGTCGTAGGCGGCCTCGGCGGTGGGGCAGTCGACGATCCAGTAGCCGGCCAGGAACTCCTTCGTCTCGGGGTACGGGCCGTCGGTGATGACCGCTGCGCCGCCGTCGGCACCGGCCCTGACGATCCTGGCCTGGTCGGGGGAGGCGAGGCCCTGGGCGTCGACCAGCTTGCCCCGGGCGGCGATCTCCTGGTCGGCGTCCCGCATGAACCCGATGTGCGCGGCGATCTCGTCCTTCGTCCACCGGTCCATCGACGGGAAGCCGGCGGAGACCTGGCTGAACTGCATCAGCAGCATGTACTTCATGGTGTTCTCCCTCAGGGTCGGTGTGTCGGTGTGTCGCTGTGTCGCTGCGGTGGTGCGTCCTTCGACGCTCTCGCTGACTGGTCGGAGCCGGGACCGGTTTCTCTACATCCCCCCGGAAGCAATCCGAGAAAACTTCCGGCGTGCGCCGGAGTGGTCCCTGTCTCCCCACACTGCAAGTCCTGGGGGTGCGCTGATCCGATCAGGTGACAATCGATACCCTGCCTGGGAAGGTTGTAGGTAGCAACCACTGAAATGGAGTCCCCATATGGTCGGCGATTCATCGCCCTCCCGGTCCGCCGCCTCCCCAGCAGCGGAGGGACCGCAGGGTCACCCAAGTCCGCACGGCCCGCACTACAAGTGGATCGCACTGTCCAACACCACCCTCGGCATGCTGATGGTGATGATCAACCAGTCGATCGTGCTGATCGCACTGCCCAACATCTTCGACGGCATCAAGCTCAACCCCCTGGACCCCCACAACACCAGTTACCTGCTCTGGATGATGATGGGCTTCATGGTGGTCACCGCGGTGCTGGTGGTCTCCTTCGGCCGCCTCGGCGACATGTTCGGCCGGGTCCGCATGTACAACATGGGCTTCCTGCTGTTCACCGTCTGCTCCATCCTGCTCTCCCTCACCTGGGGCAGCGGCAGCCAGGCGGCGCTGTGGCTGATCGGCTGGCGGATCGTGCAGGGCGTCGGCGGCGCGCTGATCTTCGCCAACTCCACCGCGATCATCACCGACGCGTTCCCGGTCAACCAGCGCGGCACCGCGCTGGGCATCAACGTCATCGCTGGTATCGCCGGCGGCTTCATCGGACTGATCCTCGGTGGCGTGCTCGGCCCGGTCGGCTGGCGCTGGATCTTCCTGGTCTCGGTCCCGGTCGGCATCTTCGGCACCATCTGGGCGTACCTCAAACTCAAGGACACCGGCACCAGGCAGCCCGCCACCATCGACTGGTGGGGCAACCTCACCTTCGCGGTCGGGCTCATCTCGATCCTGGTCGGCATCACCTACGGCATCCAGCCCTACGGCGGCAGCACCACCGGATGGGGCAACCCCTGGGTGATCAGCGCACTGGTCGGCGGGCTGATCGTGATGCTGCTCTTCGTCTGGATCGAGACCCGGGTCGAGGACCCGCTGTTCCGGCTGTCGCTGTTCAAGATCCGGGCCTTCACCGCCGGCAACCTGGCCAGCCTGCTGACCGCGCTGGGGCGGGGCGGCCTGCAGTTCATCCTGATCATCTGGCTGCAGGGCATCTGGCTCCCGCTGCACGGCTACAGTTTCCAGGACACCCCGCTCTGGGCCGGCATCTACATGATCCCCATGACGGTGGGTCTGCTGGTGGCCGCGCCGATCTCCGGCATCCTCTCGGACCGCTTCGGCTCGCGGATCTTCACCGTGGCGGGTGCGCTGCTCAACGCGCTCAGCTTCGGGCTGCTGATGGTGCTCCCGGTGAACTTCCCGTACTGGGCCTTCGCCGCGATCCTGGTGCTGAACGGCCTCGGGGCCGGGCTGTTCGCCTCCCCGAACCGGGCCCAGATCATGAACGCGATCCCGGGCCGCCAGCGCGGCGTGGGCGCGGGGATGACGGCGACCTTCCAGAACGCGGCGATGGTGCTGTCGATCGGCATCTTCTTCAGCCTGATCGTGATCGGCCTGTCGCAGAACCTGCCGTCCGCGATGTACAGCGGACTGACCGCGCAGGGCGTGCCGGCTGCCTCGGCCCACTCGATCTCACAACTGCCGCCGCTGGCCGTGCTGTTCGCGGCGTTCCTGGGCTACAACCCGATGCAGCAGCTGCTCGGGCCGGTGCTGCACCAGATCCCGGCGGACAAGGCGAGCTACCTCACCGGCCGCAGCTTCTTCCCGCACCTGGTCACCGGGCCGTTCCAGGACGGCCTCAGCGTGGCGTTCTGGTTCGCGCTGGCCGCCTGCCTGATCGCGGCGGCGGCGTCCGCCATCACCGGCGGCGTCAAGCCGGTGAGGGCCGGTGCCGTGCCGGTGGAGCGCGAACTCCCCTCCCCGGTCGGCGACGAGCCGGTCTCGGCGGAGGACGTGGAGGACGTGGTGGAGGACGTGGTCGACTCGCTGCGCAGCGGCGGGGGCGGCGAGAACTGACGTACCGTCTGGTCTGAAGCAGGAAACAGTACCGGGCCCGCCGACCGATCCGCAGCCGGCCGGCGGGCCCGGTCCGTTCAGTCCCCGCCCTCAGCGCTGGTGCATCTGGAAGAACTCGGTCAGCACCGGCGCGACCGCGTCCGGCTTGAGCATGTGCGTCTGGCCGGGCAGCGTGCGGTACTCGGATCCCGGTAGCACGTCGGCCAGTTGACGCATCCCGTCGCGCATCGGCTGCGGGCTCTTGCCGCCGTCCATCACCAGCGTCGGGAGTGTCGCCCCGGTCCAGCGGTCGGTCGGCAGTGGACGGCCGGATCCGGTGTCGCCGAGCACCCGCATGTCGTAGGGCAGGGTGTGCGCCACCCCCTTCAACTTCGACCAGACCGGCAGCAGTTGCATCACCAGCAGGGCGGCGGACGGTACGCCCACGGTGCGCAGGAACATCTTCACGGTGGCGCCGCGCTTGCCCGCCGCGACCAGGGCGTCCATGGTCTCGATGTAGTCGGCCGGACGCACCGGGCCGTTGGCGTCCACGGCCAGCGGGTACTCGTAGAGCGCCAGCGAGAGGAAGTCGGGCAGGACGTTCGCCGCCTCCAGGGCCACGGCCGCGCCCGAGGAGATCCCGTACAGATGGGCGCTGCCCCCGGCCGCCTCCAGAACCGCGGCCAGGTCCTCGACCTCGCGCTCGACCGCGTAGGGCAGCGTGTTGCCGCTCTCGCCGCGGCCGCGCCGGTCGTAGGTGTAGACGGTGAAGTGCCGGGCGAGCGCGGCGGCCAGCGGACGGGCCGGCCCGGACGCGCGGTAGCAGAGGGCGCCGTCGACCAGGATCACGGCCGGGCCGCTCCCGATCCGCTCGTAGGCGATGGCGGTGCCGTCCTTGGAGGTGGCGAAAGCGGTCGGGGTGGGGGCGGTGGTCGGAGCGGTGGAGGTCATGATGACTCCCTGGGGACGGTCGGGTCGTTGAGGGTGTCGAGCCAGGAGCGCCACTCGGCGGTGGTCCGGTCCAGGTCGGCGGCGGGGTCGAACAGGTGGTGCGCCAGCATCACGCCGTTCTCGGGGAACAGGAGCAGGAAACGGAACAGGCCCGCGTCGGTGCGCACCGCGAGGGCGGCGGGCTCGGCGTGGTAGACGGTGCCGGAGGCGAGGGCGGCCAGGGCCGGTGACGTCGTACGCACAGCGGTGCCGGTGCCGGGGTGCACCTCGCGCCCCGCACCCAGGCCGAGTTCCTGGAGGAGCCGCGTCCGGGCGTCGGCCCAGCGCAGGCCCGGCGCGCCGAAGAGGGTGAGCGGGCGGGCGGTGCGGCCCGCGAAGTGGGTGAGCTGCTCGACCAGGGTGCGGAAGAACAGGGCGATGCCCTGGCCCATGGCCTCGAACTCGCCCTCCCAGTCGTCGCCGGGCAGGAATCCGCTGGTCGACAGGCGCAGCACGGTGCTCCCGCTGTCCCGTCCCTCGATCAGGAACTCGTAGGCGATGAAGCGGCCGTCGGGCCCGGTCCCGCTGCGGTGCTCCAGGAGCTTCAGCGGATCCCAGCCGGTCACCGTCGAGTCCAGCGGCCCGCGCCTGGCGTGGGTGCGGATCAGGCCGCCCGGTCCGGCCTCGACCTCGTTGCTCCCCATGAACCAGGAGTCCATCCCCGGACCGGTGGCGATGGCCTCCCACACCTGCTCGGGTTCGGCGGGGACCTCGGCCTCGTGGCGGATCACATAGTCATGACCCATGGTCAGGCCTCTTCCGCGGGTTGGCGGTCGGCGCTGGGATGGACGGCGACCACGAAGCGGTGGCTGCGACCGCCCGGAGCCTTCTCGTCGTGGTACCTGCCGACCAGTGCGGTGACCGCACCGGAGAGCTCCTCGGCGAAGGCGGCCCGGTCGGCGGCGCTGGCGAAGCGCACCTCGGTGTCGATGGCGAAGGTCGCCAGCGGCTTGCCGGCCCGGGAGGCGCCGGTGAGCAGTTCACCCACCTCGCGCACCATCCGCGCGGCGAGTGCCAGCAGCCAGCGTGCGGAGAGCCGGTCGGGAGCGCGGTCGGGATCGGGCCGCATCACGGCTAGCGCCTGGGGCGAGATGACATAGGAGGCGGCGGTGGCCCGCAGCATCCGCTCGGTGACATTGCCCTTGCGGCGCTCCTCGACCAGCTCCACCAGCCCGTGCAGCTCCAGTTCGCGCAGGTGGTAGTTGACCTTCTGCCGGGCCAGCCCCACCCGGGCGGCCAGCATCGTCGCCGAGGCCGGCTCGGCGAGCTCGGCCAGCAGACGGCTCCTGATCGGATCGAGTGACGACGCCGCTGCCGCGGCGTCGTCGATCACGGCTACATCAAGCATGCTTCCAGGATCTCGCCGACAATTATTTCTGTCAAGACAAGTGGAAGTGTCGGGTGCCGGCCGGTGCGGGCTGTCAGCCTGTCGGGACCCGGTGTCGGGTCAGGTGCCGCGCCGGGTTGTCGCTATCCGCGCTCGGCGATCAGGAACCCCTCGCTGCCGGCGGGTGCGGGGCGGCCGTAGGCCTGCTCCAGTTCGGCCTTGCCGTGGACGGTCACCTGCCAGCCGTGCCGGGGGAGCCAGTCGGCCGCGGGTTCGCCGAGGCCGCCCTTCCAGAGGCCGGCCAGGGCCTGCAGGCGCTGGTCGGCACCGTTCTCGGCGACCATCCGCTTCGGGTCCCGGCCCTCGGTGAGCGAGAGCAGACTGCCCGCGGCGGAGAGCCCGGTCAGCGTGGAGAGCAGGGACGTGGCCTGGTCCGTCTCCAGGTAGACCAGCAGTCCCTCGACCAGCCAGGCGGTGCGCGCCGCCGGGTCGAATCCGGCCTCCCGGAGCGCCGCGCCCCAGTCCTCCCGCAGGTCGGCGGTCAGCACGGAGCGCTCGCAGGTCGGTACGGCGCCCTCCTCGCGCAGCACCCGCTCCTTGAACGCGACCACCGGAGGCAGGTCGAGCTCGAACACCCGGGTGCCCTCGGGCCAGGTCAGCCGGAACGCCCGGGTGTCCAACCCCGCCGCCAGCAGCACGACCTGACGGCATCCGGCTGCGGTCGCCCGCAGCAGGTAGTCGTCGAAGAACCGGGTCCGCAGCACGATCCGCGCGGCCAGCGCGGCCCCGCCCGCGCTGCGCTCCCTCGGCGCCGCGTGCTCCGCCTGCGACCGCGCCCCGGTCGCGGCCCGTACGAACGCCTTGGCGTAGGGATCCGCGAACAGCCGATCCTCCCGCCGACTCTCGGCCGCTCGTACCCGAGCGACCCCGACTGCGGTCCGCTGCACCCCGTCGGGCAACAACTGGTTCCCCACGACAACCTCCTCCTCGGCGGACCCGGGCGCCCCCGCACCGGTCCGCGCGTGACGTTACACCTGGTTGCTGAGGGTGCTCGGGGGTGGGGGAGGCGGGGCGCCGTCGTCGGTGTGGTGGGGTTCGTCTGGCGGCCGAGCCCCCGTCCCGCTGCCGTATCTGACGTGCGTGTTCGCTCCCGCTGACTGTGCGTCGCCTCCGTGGGGCACGGGGGTCGGTCCCGGGCTGGGGTGGCTCGCTGTCGCTCGCGGCCAACTGCGCGGAGGGGGAGGGTGGTGGGGCGGGCGTTGCCGGGTGGCGGGTCGGTGTCCTTTCGGGCGGGGGTCTGGGGAAACGTTCCTGCGTGGCGCCTTCCGCTGAACCGGGGTCACTTTTGGTACGTCGGGTCATTCTTGGTACGGGCATGTGCGGATGAATCGGACATAGCGGCAAGGTCAAGTGACACCTTGTCCCGAAAGTGACCCCGGTTTGCCCTGGTCACCCGGGGCCCAGATCGGCGCACGCGCCCCAGCTCAGCCCCGCGCCCCCGCCGCACGCTCCGCGCCGGGCCCAGGCACCCCCCGCTCCTGTTGCCGGCGCGAAGCGCCTTCTTTCCGGGCGTGAGCCCGGGAGACGGTGGGTCAGGTCGGGGCACGGGTGTTGCCGTTGCAAGCGTGGGGCGTCCACCGACGCGACGTCATGCCGCCTTGGTGGTCTGGGCTCCCGTTGTGCTGCCGGCGACCCACTGGGCCCAGGTGAGGTTGAAGGCGGCGTAGCCGTTGTCGGCGTCGGCCTTGCCGCGGGGGGAGCCGGTGATGGTGACCGGGTCGCCCTGCTTGGAGTAGTCGTAGAACCAGATGGCGTCCGCCAGGGAGAGGTGCACGCAACCGTGGGAGCCGAAGCTGTGGCCCGGGTGCGGGTCGGCGCCGGAGTAGTGGAGGTAGGTGCCGGAGTAGCTGATGTGGACGTCCCAGGGGAGGTTCTCGTCGTAGAAGTCGGGGCTGTTCTTGTTGCAGGTGATGCCGGCGCTGCAGGAGGTCATGTGGACGGTCTTGGACTTGTCGATGACCGCCATGGTGCCGTCCCAGGTGGGGAAGCTGGAGCTGCCGGCGTCGATGGACATCTTCCGGACGACCTTGCCGGCGTTGGTGACCTGCATGGAGTGCCCGGTCACCGAGACGGTGGTCTCGACGTCGGCGCCGACGGTGAAGCTGTGGGTGTAGGCATGGGCGCCGAAGTCGCCGTTGCCGTCCGGTACTCCGGTGAAGTCGGCCTTCACGGTGACGGTGGTCCCGGACTTCCAGAAGGTCTGCGGACGCCAGTCGACCCGGCGGTTGCTGAACCAGTGCCAGGCGCCGGTGACCGGGGTGGAGGTGGTGACGCTGAGATGCTGCTCGATGGCCTTGCGCGCGGAGTCGGCGACCGGCTTGGTGAAGACGATCGAGATCGGCATGGCCACGCCGACGGTGGCGCCGGCGGCCGGGGTGATCGAGTCCAGCAGCATGGGCGGACCGGAGGGGGACGGACTGGCGCTCGGGCTGGGGCTCGCGCTCGCCGGTGAACTGCCGCTGGCTGCACCGCTCCTGCTGCCGCTGGAGCCGGCGGACTGCGCCTGCGGCGACTTGCTGGTGCAGGCGGCGGCGCCTACCAGAACCACGCCCGCCAGCAGGATGATGCCTGTACCGTTCCTGGTTCGACCCACGTGCCTGCTCCGCTCACGTATCGTCAGATCGTCGGGTTCTCGGCATGCTGGATGACGCCGGGGCAGGCCCCGGTGGTTCCGGGCGCGGCCGGCGTCGGCTGTTGACCGACTGTCTTCCCGGATCCGGGCGTTATGAACATGAACGCCGTTGGAGCAGGAAGACGGCGACGTCGTCGGCGCGGGGGTGCTGCGCCTGGCAGGGGCGGACCAGGTGGTCGGCGAGGCGTTCGAGCCGTTCGGGGGCCGGGGAGTCGGCCTCGTCGCGGGCCTCGTCGCGGGTCCAGTCGGTGACCGTGGCCAGCAGGCGGTCCAGTGAGGTGTCGATGGACTCGCCGCGGCATTCGATCAGGCCGTCGGTGTAGAGCAGCAGGGTCTCGCCGGGGGCCAGCACGGTGACCGTCTCGGGGTAGAGCGCCTGCGGGTCCACGCCGAGCGGCGGGCCGCCGGGGAGGTCCAGTTCGACGGCGGTGCCGGGGTCGGTCATGCCGGTGTCGGTCATGCCCGCGCCGGACACGCCTGTGCCGGACGCGCCCGCGCCGATCCGGACCGGTAGTGGGTGTCCCGCTCTCGCGGCCTCGATCACTCCGGTGGCCGGGTCCAGGGAGAGGTAGCAGCAGGTGGCGAAGAGGTCGGTGTCCAGGTCGGCGAGCAGCCGGCCGGTGCGGGCCAGTACCGCGCCGGGGGTGTGGCCCTCGGCGGCGTAGGCGCGCAGTGCGATTCGCAGCTGGCCCATCACGGCGGACGCCTCGACGCTGTGGCCCTGGACGTCGCCGACGACCACGCCGACCCGGCCGTCCGGGAGCGGCAGCACGTCGTACCAGTCGCCGCCGACGGCCATCCCGGTGGTGCCGGGGAGGTAGCGGACGGCGGTGTCGTGGCCGGCGACGGAGGGGACGCCGCGGGGCAGCATGGCGCGCTGCAGCTCGGCGGCCCACTGGTGCTCGCGGTCGAAGAGCCTGGCCCGGGCCAGCGCGTGGGCGAGGATGCCGGCGACGGCGGTGAACAGGGTCCGCTGCCCGTTGTCGAAGGTCCTGGCGCCGGCGAAGTCGAAGAGGCAGGCGCCGCGTCCGTCGTCGGTGCCGGTGAGCGGGAGCACGGCCCAGGAGCGGACCACGGAGGGCCCGCCGTCGTCGGGGGGAACGGCCGCGCCCTCCAGGAAGAGCGGCTGGTCGTCCCGGACCGCCCGCTGCATCGCCTCGGTGGCCGCCCGGCCGACGACGGCGCAGGGGTGCTCCGGGTTGTGCGCGTCGGCCTCGATGAGGAGGTGGTCGGCGTTGAGCGCCGGGCGGGCGATGTCCGTCATCACCCGGGTGACATCTGCGACGCTGGCCGCCTTGGACAGCGCCCGGGTGAGGGTGAGCATGATGGAGTCGGCGGAGCTCGCGGCGGGGTCGCCGCCGCGCCGGGGCAGGGCGCCGCGGAACCAGGGGGCGCGGGGTCGGACCACGGGGGTGGGGGCGAGCGGGCGGCCCGGCTCGCGGCCCTCGTCGGTGCGGTCCAGCAGCAGCCCGGTGACCCGGTGCGGACGCCCGTCCGGACCGAGCAGCACCTCGCCGCGCTCCTCCAGCTGCCGGACGCTGCCGTCGGCGTGGACGACCTCGTAGCGGTTGCGGTAGCTGCCGCCGCGCTCGATGGCCTCGGCGGTGGCGGCGGCGAGCCGGGTGGCGTCGTCCGGGTGCAGGGCGGCGAAGAACGCCTCGGCACGGCCCTCGAAGTCTTCGGGGGCCGTGCCGACCATCCGGCAGGCGGCGTCGTCCCAGAGGATGTCTCCGGTGACCAGGTCCCACTCGTAGGCGCCGGCGCGGGCGGCGCGGGCGGCTGCGGCGAGACGGGGTTCGGTCGGGTCGACGGCCGCCCGCTGCTGGGGCGCCTGCTGGGGCTGGGACTCCATGCCGGGGTGACTCTCCGCTGGGGTCGGGGCTCGATCAGGGGCGTCTGGCGATTTGCACCAATTTGTGGGCTTCCTGTGAATGATACGTAGGATGTTGGGATGGTAGGGCGCGTTGTGGCAGGCCTCACGTCGGCCGGATGCCGCTCGCAGGCGGGTTCCGGGGGCCGGGGTTGCCCGGGTGTACGGGCCTCAGGGGGCCGGAGCGTCCGCCGCCACCTCCCGTGAGGCCGCGCTCACCGGCACGTCGGGGTCGCGGAACCAGCTGCCCTGGACCGCCCACTGCACCAGCATCAGCACCAGGCCCAGCACCAGCGCGCCGATCCCGATCACGGTCACCCCGCCGACGTCGCCGACCCAGGGCAGGTTGACCGAGGTGTAGCCGTAGTTCGGGTCCGCGTAGACGTCGAAGGCGGCGTAGCAGAAGAAGAACAGCAGCATCAGCGCGCCCAGGCCCGGCAGGATGCCCTTGAACCAGAGGTCCCTGGCGCTGCGGGTGAGCACCCTGCGGAAGTACCAGACGCAGGCGAAGCCGGTGAGGCCGTAGTAGAAGGCGATGCCCAGGCCGACCGAGGCGATGGAGTCGTTGAGCACATTGGTGCTGACCTTCACCAGCAGCACGTAGAACGCGATCGACGCCAGGCCCATCGCGACGGTGGACCAGGTCGGGGTGAGGAAGCGGCGGTGCACCCGGGCGAAGTGCGAGGGGATCGCCTTGTGCGCGGCCATCGAGAAGGTGGTCCTGGCGGTCGGCAGGATGGTGGTCTGGGTGGAGGCCGCCGAGGAGGTCAGCACCATGAAGATCAGCAGCTTGGCCAGGAACCAGCCGAGCCCCTTGCCGCCGAAGACCGCGTTGCCGAGGCCGGAGAGCACGTCCCCGGAGTTGTCCGGGTTGGCCAGTCCGATGCCCTTGTCGCCGACCCCGGCGAAGGCCTGCGCCGAGGTGGTCACCAGGGCGTAGATGATCAGCAGCAGCACGGTGGAGATGACCGCGGCCCGGCCCGGGGTGCGCTCCTTGTCGGTGGTCTCCTCGTTGACGGAGACCGCGGTGTCCCAGCCCCAGTAGATGAAGACGGCGGCCAGGATGCCGGCGGTGAGGGCGCTCCCCGAGGACACGTCGAAGGGGTTGAACCAGGACGCGGAGATGTGGATCGACCCGCTGGGCGCGCCGCTGGAGTAGACCTTGACCAGCGCGGTGATCGCGAACACCGCCAGCATCGCCACCTCCACGCACAGCAGCCAGCGCTGCAGGGCGGCCGAGACCTCGATGCCGACGTAGCAGATCGCCGTCATCACGATGATCCAGATCACCCCGGCGACCGTGGTCCACAGGGTGCTGGAGGCCAGGCCGCCGAAGCCGAAGAGCTGGAAGCCGTAGGAGCCGGCGATCTGGGCCAGGTTCGCCATCACGATGACGTCGGCGATGACGATGCCCCAGCCGCCCATCCAGCCGGTGCGCGGCCCGAAGGCCCGGGCGGCCCAGACGAAGGTGGTGCCGCAGTCCGGGTCGACCTCGTTGAGCTCCTTGTAGGCGTAGGCGATCAGCAGCATCGGGATGAAGGCGAGGATGGTGATGATCGGCGCCTGCAGCCCGACCCCGGCCACGATGATGCCGAGGGTGGCGGCCAGGCTGTAGGCGGGGGCGGTGGAGGCCAGGCCGATGGCGACGGAGGAGAACAGGCCGAGGGCGTTGCCCTTGAGGCCTTTCTCCCCGGCGCCGGAGCCGGTGGCTTGGAAGGTTTCGGCGGTGGGGGGTGTGGTCATCTGCGGATCCCGTCCCTCTCGCGGTCGTGGCGACTGGCTGCGAAACGGCGGGAAACGAACTGACGCGCCGTCATGGCCGGATGGTAAGGCCCGAGGGAGTCATCCGGTGATATCGACGGCGCGTCAGTTTGTAAAAGCTTCAATCGCTTTGGGTCGATGTGGGCAGCTGTGGGCTATCCGGCGGAGGCTTCCAGCAGCGCCAGGATCTCGGCGGTGGTGGCGGTCTCACCCAGACGGGGGAAGATCTTGCTGACGCTGTGGTGGTGCGAGTCGGCGTCCAGGTCGGAGGACGCGTCGGTGGCGATGGTCACGTTGTAGCCGTGCTCGTGCGCGGCGCGGGCGGTGGACTCCACGCCGATGCTGGTGGCGATGCCGGTCAGGACGATGCCGGTGATGCCGCGGCGGCGCAGCTGCACGTCCAGGCCGGTGCCGTGGAAGGCGCCCCAGTTGCGCTTGGTGATCCGCAGGTCGGTCGGCTGCACGTCCAGCTCGTCGACCAGCTCGGCCCAGCCCTCGGGCAGGGCGCCGCGCGAGGCCGGACCCTCGGTGCGGCCGGGCGGGACGTCGCCGCCGTCGGCGGAGAAGTCGACGTTGACCAGGACGACCGGCAGGCCGCGCTTGCGGAAGGCGGCGGCCAGCTCGGCGGAGCGGGCGATGGTGTCGGCGGCGGAGTGCGGCTGGACGGGGTGGCCGGTGATGCCGCGCTGGAGGTCGATGACGACCAGGGCGGTGCGGGGGTCCAGTGTGGTGGCGGGCATGGGTGCTCCGTAGATCGGTTGTGCGGGGGGTTCGGTGCAAGGGGTTCGGTGCGAGGGGTGTGCTCAGGACTCCACGAGGCGGCGCAGCAGGGCGACCGAGGCGATCAGGGTCCGCTGCTCGTCGGGATCGAGCCGGGTGGCGATGGCGTCGAGCAGCCAGCCCTCCTTGGCGGACCTGATCTCCTCCAGCAGCCGGCTGCCGGCCTCGGTGGGCGTCATGACCACCTGGCGGCCGTCGGTCGGGTGCCGTCCGCGGACGACCAGGCCCTGCTCCTCCAGCGCGCCCAGGGTCGCGCCCATCGACTGCGGGCGGACCCGCTCGGCGCGGGCCAGGGCGGCCGGGGTGTGCGGGCCCTCGGCGACCAGCCGGTAGAGGACGGCGGCCTGGGAGAGGGTCAGTGCTGCACCCTCGTGCGCGGCGCGCATCCGCCGCATCAGCTGTCCGAGCAGCTGGTGCAGCTCGGACACGGTCGCGGCGAGGTCCTCGCGGTCGGTGTCCATGCTTCGAGGGTACGTGAATGACAGGAAGACTGACAAGTTCAGCTGAGCAGTTCAGCTGAGCAGTTCGGCTGATGACATGGCAGTGCCCCGTGCCGGAACGGATCCGGTACGGGGCACTGGGGCGCCGGGACGGCGTCAGATCACGCGGATGTTCTCCGCCTGCGGGCCCTTCTGGCCCTGCGCGATCTCGAACTCCACGGCCTGGCCCTCGAGGAGCTCCCGGTAGCCGGTCGCGTTGATGTTGGAGTAGTGGGCGAAGACGTCGGCGCCGCCGCCGTCCTGGGCGATGAAGCCGAAGCCCTTCTCCGAGTTGAACCACTTCACAGTGCCGGTGGCCATGCTGCTCCCTCTGTCAGGAGAAAGGGGCGTGCCTGGTGCGCGCCCTCAGGGTTGAGGTGATCGCCCTGGTCCTCCGACTGGTGCACAGCACAGCGCCCACGGTGCTTGACCGTGGGCACATGAGACTTCGGAACCACGACTGCTGCCAGGAAAGGTATCGGATGCGCGTTCGCCTGGCTACGGTGCGCAGGCGGCAAATCGGACAACTGCCCGTGATCTTCCCTGGATTGTCTCGCTGATCGGCTGCTCGCGGCCCGATTCCGCCGTTAGACTCCGGCCGTGACGCTGCGGATCGTCATCGCGGAGGACTCGTTCCTGGTCCGCGAGGGTGTGCGCCAAGTACTCGACCGCCAGCCGGATCTGGAGGTGGTCGGGGTCTGCGGCGACCTCCCCGGACTGCTCGCCGCGGTGGACGCCGCGGGCCCCGACGTGGTGGTCACCGACGTCCGGATGCCTCCCACCTCCACCGACGAGGGGATCAGGGCCGCCGTCCGGCTGCGCCGCAGCCACCCCGGGATCGGTGTGGTGGTGCTCTCCCAGTACGCCGAACCCGCCTACGCCACACCGCTGCTGGCCGAGGGCAGCGCGGGACGCGCCTATCTGCTGAAGGAACGGGTGGGCGAGCCGGGGCAGTTGGCCGGTGTGGTGCGCAGTGTGGCGGTGGGCGGCTCGTACATCGACCCGGTGGTGGTGGAGGCGCTGGTCGCCGACGCGGTGCAGGAGCGCCGCTCGCCGCTGGCCGGGCTGTCCCGCCGGGAGGGCGAGGTGCTGGCGCAGATCGCCCAGGGCAAGAGCAACGCGGCGGTCGGCGCCGCGCTCTACCTGTCCGAGCGCGCCGTCGAGAAGCACATCAACGCGCTCTTCGCCAAGCTCGGGCTGACCTCGGAACCGGACGTCAACCGCAGGGTGAAGGCGGTGCTGCTGTACCTGGCCGCACACCCGGGTGCTGGCACCCCTGGTACGGGTGCGGCGCAGGGATGATCCTGGCGGTATGGAGCGTACCGTCCTGATCGTCGACGACCAGCCGCTGTTCCGGTCGGTGGCCCGGATGATCGTGGCCCGGATCCCGGGCTGGCGGATCCTGGCCGAGGCCGCCTCCGGCGAGGAGGCGGTGGACCGGGCGGCTGGCGCCGCGGTGGTGCTGATGGACATCAACCTGCCCGGTATCGACGGGATCGCGGCCACCCGCCGGATCCTGGAGCGGCAGCCGGGCACCGCGGTGGTGCTGCTGTCCACCTACGCGGCCGAGGACCTGCCGGCCGAGGCGGCGCGCTGCGGCGCGGTCGGCTACGTCCACAAGGACGACCTGACCCCCTCGCTGCTGCGCGAGCTGGTCGGCGGTGCGGCGGGGACCGGGATCTCGCCGCCCACCGCGGTGCCCTGACCCGGGCGGGACTCCACGGTGAGGCGGCCGCCGATGGCGCCCAGCCGGTCCGCCATGTTGACGAAGCCGCTGCCGGCCGCCGCGCCGTCGGCGGCGAAGCCCCGGCCGTCGTCGCTGACCCGGAACCGCAGCATCCCGTCGTCCGCCTCCACCAGCACCGTGACCGAGGCGTCCGGGCCGGCGTGCTTGCCCGCGTTCTGCAGCGCCTCCAGGCAGCAGAAGTAGACCGCCGCCTCGGCGGCCTCCGGGTAGCGTCCGGGCAGCTCGACCGAGACCGTGCAGGGCAGCACCGAGCGCCGGGTGGCCGAGCGCAGCGCCTGCCCCAGGCCGTGGTTGCGCAGCAGCGGCGGGTAGATGCCGTGCGCCAGCTCCCGCACGGCGGCGACGGTGCCCTGGACGTCGGTGCGCAGCTCCTCCAGCAGCGCGGTGACGGTGGCCCGGTCCTCGTCGCCGCCGTCGGCGGTGTCGACGAGCTCGCGCACCAGCGCGAGCTTCACCGACAGGGCGACCAGGTGCTGCTGGGCGCCGTCGTGCAGATTGCGCTCGATCTCCCGGCGGGAGGCGTCGGCCGCGGTGACCAGGCGCAGCCGGGAGTCCCGCAGCTCCTGGTTGCGGGACCGCAGTTCCTGCAGCGAGGCCTGCAGCGCGGAGTCCAGCCGGACGTTGTGCAGGGCCAGGCCGACCTGGCGGGCCAGCTCCACCAGGACCCGGTCGTCGGCCTCCGAGTAGGGCGCGGCGTCGGCCGGCCGGCGTACCAGCAGCAGGCCCAGCAGCTCGCCGCCGTGGGCGGCGGGGGCGACCCGGACCAGCGGGTCGCCGTCCGGCCCGGGGTCCTGGCCCGGCTCGCGGTCGGGGTCGGGGTCGCGGTCGGGGTCGGCCAGCAGGTCCGCCATCCAGATCGCGGTCCAGCCGGCTCCGCCGATCCTGGTCCGGCCGACCACCGCCCGCTCGTGCTCGGTCAGCCTGATCCGTCGCTGTGGCCGGTCGGGGACGCTGACGGTGCGGGTCAGCAGGCCGTCGCCGCCGACCCAGATCTCCGCCCCGGCCGGGCCCAGCGTGGCCCGCAGTGACTCCGCCAGCTGCAGCAGCAGCTCGTCGAACGGCAGGGCGCGGGTCATCCTGGCGCCGAAGCCGGACAGTGCCTCCTCGGGGGCCAGCTCGCCCAGCCGCAGCAGGGACCGGCCCAGCGCGTTCAGCCGCAGCCGCACCGGCAGTGCCAGGGCCGCGCAGACCAGGGCGGCGGTGACGCTGTAGGCGAGGACGTCGTGCTCCCGGCCGACCGGGGCCCGGCCCAGGCCGACGACGGTGACCAGGTAGACGGCCACCACCAGGCAGGCCAGGCCGGAGGTGGTGACCGCCTCCAGCAGCGCCCGCTCGGCGAGCCTGGCGGTGGACGGCAGCTGCCCGAGCAGGCTGCCGACCGGGATCAGCACCAGGGCCGCCAGCGCCCAGGGGGCCAGTGCGGCCGGGAGGCCGACCAGGATGTGCAGCGCCAGCAGCACCGCGTCGGCCGCCCCAGCCGTCACCGTGCCGGCGGCGACCCACTGCAGCACCCGGCGGCGCGCGGCCCCGGCCTGCCGGCAGCGGCGGGCCACCCCGGCGACGATCACGGCGGTGGCGGCCAGCACGCCCGCCGCGGTGATCCCGGCAGCGGGGCCGTGGGCGGCGGTGGACCGCCAGGCCAGGACGGTCCAGGCGGTGGCGACGGCGTAGACCAGGGCGACCGCGGTGCGGCGCCGGGGGTGGTCCAGCCGGCCGTCGGGCAGCGCCAGACCGCCCCAGGTCCAGGCCGCCAGGGTGAGCGGCGCGCTGGACGGCCATACTGCAGCCGCAGCTTGACTGATCGTCAGCACGGCGGCCAGCCGCGCCGGAGCGGTGAGCCGGGCCCGGTCGCAGCCCGCCGCGGTCAGCAGCCAGCCGACGGCGACCACGGTGGAGGCGGTGCGCAGGCCGTCCGGGCGGCGCACCGCGTCCACCGCCGTGGCCAGTACGGCGAGGGCGGCCAGGACGACCGGCAGCCGCGAGGACTTGGGGACCCGCGAGGACTTCGGGGCCATCGGTTCACTCCGCTCTGAGGGTCTGTCCGACATGGAGCCGCGCGGCGCGGTGGCCCGGCCAGGCGGCGAGCAGATTGGCCAGCAGCAGCGCGACCGGTCCGGCCAGCAGCAGCGTCAGCAGGGCCAGCGGCGGGTGGTAGGCCAGCGGGGTGCTGTCGGCGACCTGGCGCCACAGGGTGCGGCCCAGCGCCAGGCCCAGCGGGATCCCGAACACCAGCCCGACCAGGGCCAGCACCGTGGCCTGGACGACCACCACCAGCCGGGACTGACGCCGTGTCATGCCCAGGGCGCGCAGCACCGCCACGTCATGGCGGCGCCGCCGCACCGCGGTGGCCAGGGCGTGCCCGACCGCCCCGGCCGCGAGCAGCAGCAGGAAGCCGCCGAGGAACAGTGGGAGGGTCTGCACGTCCTGGATCTCGGCGAGCTGCTGCGGCGCGGTCACCTGCTGCAGGCCGATCGACTGCCCGCCGGTCAGCGGTGCCGCCTCGTGCTGCAGCCGCTGGGTCATGGCGGCGGTGACGCTGCCGGGGCGCAGCGCGATCTCGGCGAGGTGGAACTTGAAGGTGGTGCCGAACAGTGCGCGGTAGCCGTCGGTGGTGGCCCAGGCGCCCGCGTCGTAGTCGTTGTGCGAGCCCTCGGGGACGAAGCCGATGCCGGTCACGGTGAACTCCCGCCGGGCCCGCGCGGCACCGGTCAGGGTCACCCACGACCCGACCTCGGCGTGCAGCGCCCGGGCGCTGGTGGGCGCGAGCATGATCTGGTCCGCGGCCTGCGGCAGCCGGCCGGAGACGGTGACCACCGACAGCGGCTTCCCGCCGACCGGGTCGACGGTGTAGGTGGTGATGGAGGTGTCCCCCGACTCCGCGACCGCGATCCTGGCGTTGTTGACGGCGGTGACCGCGGGGTCGGCGGCGATCCGCGCCAGCACCGGGTCGACCTTCCCGAAGTCGGTGCTGTTCAGGCCGAGGAAGCTCTCCAACTGGTGGGTCTGGCCGAACCTGGCCGGGTTGGCGGCGGCGTCGGCGACGGCGGCCGCGAAGGTGAAGGCCGCCAGCACGCCCAGCACCCCGATCACCGCACCCAGCAGGGCCGGGCGCACCGGTACGGCGGTGCGTCCGCGTCCGGGCTCCAGCGCGAACCGGGTGCCGACCACGACCGGCACCGGGAGCCCGGCCCTGGCGGTGGCCACGGCCACCGCGGAGCGCCTGGGCGCGGTCCGGTTCTGCGCCGAGGCCAGCGCCAGCCAGGCCGAGGCCACGGATCCGGCCAGGGCCAGCAGCGGCGTCAGCACCAGTCCTGCTCCCAGCACCAGCCAGTCCACGTCGAAGCCCGGGCTCGGCTCGTAGAGGGCCGCGGCGCCGATCGGCATCCACCGGGACACCAGGACCGCCCCGGCGGCCCCGAGCAGGCTGCCGAGGAGCGCCGCGATCACCGGCCCGGCCGATGCCGCCGCGAGGGCCTGCCGGTTCCCCAGTCCGACCCCGCGCAGGGTCTGCAGGTCGGCGACGGTGGCCGAGGTGTAGCGCAGCACCGACTGGCCGACCAGGAACAGCGCGGCGATCAGCGCCGCACCCGCGAAGCCGAGCAGGCAGTCGCCCTCGAAGGTGTTGACCCTGGTGGCGTGGCGTTCCAGCTCGGCGTTGTCCCAGATGTCGATGTCGGTTCGGCCGGAGACCCGGGCCAGGTCGGCGCGGAACTCCGGGATCGTCTTCTCGCCGCCTTTGAGCCGGACCAGGGCGTTGAGGTAGATCTGGTCGGTGCTGCCGACGAAGTTCGCCCTGTGGTTCAGGTAGAGCGCGGCCGACACCGCGACGCTGCCCTGGTCCCGGACGTTGTCGTGGTACCAGGGCGAGCGGACCACGCCGACGATGCGGGCCCGGATCGAGGGCCCCGCCGGGGCGCCCGGGTCGGCCCCGGTGACGTAGGTGTCGACCTGCGCGGGGGTGAACAGACGGATCGTCAGGTAGTCCCCGACGCCCTTGTGGAACGCCCCCGGGAAGTGCGCGCTGACCACCACCTCGTCGTCGCGCGCCTGGTCGGCGAGCCGGCCCTGCAGCACGATCGGCCGCTCGATGGTGCGCATGTTCGCGTCGTCGGCGACCGCGAAGCCGGTGGAGTTGTCCGGGACGCCCTCGATCTGGAAGGAGGAGATCACGAAGGTGGTGAGGGCCTCGACCTCGGGCAGCGCCCTGATCCGGTCCCAGTCGAAGCCGTGCTGGTTGGGCAGCACGGTGATGTCGGCCGGGCTGGTCCGCGCCACCAGCCGGTCCACCGCGGTGTCCCCGCGCCGTGCCCCGGCCACCGAGGCGAGCACGGCGGTGCCGGCCAGCGCCACCAGCAGGGCCAGCACGACCAGCGAGCGCCAGCGCCGCCGCAGTTCCAGGCGCAGCCAGAGGGCGGTGAAGGTCATGACGGACCGCCGGCCGCGCCGGACTCGGCTGCGTCGGAACCGGCCGCGGTGGGCCCGGTCGCGGTGGCCCCGTCGTCGACCACCCGGCCGTCCCGCATCCGCACCGCGCGGTCCGCGCCGGCCGCGACCTCGGGGGAGTGGGTGACCATCACGATGGTCTGGCCGTCCTCGTGCAGCCGCCGGAAGAGCTCCAGCACCTCCGCGCCGCCCTCGCTGTCCAGCGCCCCGGTCGGCTCGTCGGCCAGCAGCAGCCCCGGCCGGTTGACCAGGGCCCGGGCGATCGCCAGCCGCTGGCGCTGGCCGCCGGACAGGCTGGACGGCAGCTGCGCGGTGCGGTCGCCGAGCCCGAGGATGTCCAGCAGGTCCCGGCCGCGCGACTCGGCCGCCCTGCGCCCCATCCCGCCGAGCACGCCCGGCAGCACCAGGTTGTCCAGCGCCGAGACGCCGTCGAGCAGGTTGAAGAACTGGAACACGAAGCCGATCCGGTGCCGCCGGAACCGTGCCAGCCAGTCCTGGTCCCGGCCGTCCACCCGCTCCCCGGCCACCTCCACGGTGCCCTCGTCCACGGTGTCCAGTCCGGCGATCACATTGAGCAGGGTGGACTTGCCGCAGCCGGAGGGTCCCATCACGGCGACGAACTCGCCGGGACCGACCTCAAAGTGCACGCCCCGCAGTGCCCGCACCGGTGCGAGCTCGGCGGCGAAGACCCGGCGGGCGCCGGTGATCCGCACCGCGGGGACGGCGGGCCGCGCCAGGTCCTCGGCCGGGGTGTCGAGCGCGGTCATGGGCGGGCCTCCAGAGCGGGATCGGGAACGGCGGCCGGATCGGGGCCGGCGCCGACCGGCAGTCGGAAGGCGACCACCGGTGCGCTGTGGCCCTTGACGCTGCAGGGTCCCAGCGGGTCCCAGGGCCAGCTCCCGTCGGCGGTTCCGGCCGCGTCCACGGTGCCGGCGGTGGCCACCGTGGTCCCGGCCGGGCGGGCCAGGTCCTGCATCCGCTGGGCCAGGTTCACGGTGTCGCCGACCAGGGTGTACTCCAGCCGCTCGGCGCTGCCCAGCAGCGCCGCCGCGACCTCGCCGGTGCTCAGCCCGATGCCGAGACCGAACGGGACCAGGCCCAGCGCCGCCCACTCCCGGTCCAGCTCGTGCTGGCGGCGGTGCATCCCCCGGGCCGCCCTGACGGCCCGTCGGGCGTGGTCCGGCTGCGGCTCGGGCGCGCCGAACACCGCCATCACCGCGTCGCCGACGTACTGCATCACGGTGCCGCCCTCGCCCAGCACCGCCGCGTTCATGGCCCGCCGGTGCGCCCCCAACTGCCCGGCCAGGTCCGCCGGATCGGTGCGCTCGGCGATCGAGCAGTAGCCCCGGACGTCGGACATCAGCACGGTCACGGTGAGCCGCTCGGTGCGGGTGGCCGCGCCGCGGTCCGCGCGCAGCTTCTCGGCCAGGCCGCCGGGCAGCAGCCGGGACAGCGTCTCGCCCTGCTCCTCGCGGCGCAGGATCGCGGTGTGCAGCAGCCGCAGCCGCCGCAGCGCGCTGTCCCTGGCCCCGCCGGAGCCCCCGCCCGCGTCCTTGGCCAGCCGCAGGAACAGGCTCTCCACCGCGTCGTTGACGGCCGCCGGCGGCTGGCCCAGGCCCGCGGCGATGGCCTTCACCGGCCGCCCCTCGGCCACCTGCCGCAGCAGGTCCTCCTCGTCGGCCGACAGCTCGCCCTCCCGCCTGGCCGGCTCCATCAGCTCCCGGACGATCTGCGGGTCGATCATCGAGCCGCCGCCGGCGACCGCGCGGATCGCCCGCCCCAGCAGCCCGGCGTCGGCGATCCGGTCCTTGAGCAGGTAGGCGTATCCGGCCTCGCCCTCGGCCAGCAGCTGCACCGCGTAGTCGGGGTCGTCGTACTGGCTGAGCACGACCACGCCCGTCCCCGGGAACTGCTTGCGCACCCGCTGCGCCGCCCTGATGCCCTCGTCCTGGAAGTCCGGCGGCATCCTGATGTCGGTGACCAGCACCTGCGGGCGCAGCCGTTCGGCCCCCTCGACCAGTTCGTCGTAGTCGGCGGCCAGGCCGACCACCTCCACGCTGCGGTCGCGGGACAGCAGTGCGCGCACACCCTCGCGGACGATCAGGTTGTCGTCGGCGAGCAGCACCGTGATGCTCTCCATGACGGACCATTACACAGTGTCGCCGGTCGGCTTCCCAGGGTGCTGGCACCCCCGGTCCGGTCGGGCAGCACTCCTGGGTGCCGGCTGCCGCTGCTCCTAACGTCGTTGGTGTGAACGGACCCTGACGGATGATCACACCTCATCGGAGCAGACCATGCGGATCGAGTCACGGACCACCTCGCTGTCCTGGATACCCTCCGAAGCCGTGAAGGGGGTCGCCCGCGGCGCCTTCACGGCCGGCGTCAGCCACTACGACGACCCGCCGCCCGACGTCATCAAGGACTTCGACGGGCTGCGGGCCGCCGACGGCTTCCGCTTCGCCAACCAGCTCACCGGCTGGGCCGAGTTCGGCGACGACGGCGCCCTGCTGGACTGCGGGGCCGGCGGCGGGCTGCTGATGGGCTCGACCACGGTGCGGCTCGGCCCGCTCGGCGCGACCTTCGCCGCCGTGGTCATGCCCGAACTGCGCGGCGAACCCGAACGCGGGGACGGCTGGGTGCGCTTCACCCAGACCGTGGGCGGTCGCACCGGAGTGCCGCTGCCGCGCCGGATCCCGGGCCGCCCGCTGATCCGGCTGCAGGCCCCCTTCGTCTGGTCCACCCTGACGCTGACCCTGCACGCCGACGGCCGGGCCGTGCCGATGCTGGCCGGAGCCAGCCCGTTCCCGAGGCACTGGGTCTACGACGGGGAGGACCGGCTCTGCCTGAAGGCCGGCGTCGCCGACTGGCAGGCCTGGAGCGGCCAGGACTCCTGGCGGCACACCCCGTGGGGCGACGAGGACTCCCCGGTGCTGGTCACCGCCGCCGAGACGGCCCTGGAACGCGAGCTGTCGACGCTGATCATGCGCGGCGGCCGCCGCCCGGCGGTGCGCGAGCTCGCGGCCGGCGAGGTGCTGATCCGTCAGGGCGACCCGGGGCGCTCGCTGTTCCTGCTGCTGGACGGCCTCGTCGCGGTGGAGGTCGACGGCAGCGGACTGGCGGAGCTGGGTCCGGGCGCGGTGGTCGGTGAACGGGCCGTCCTTGAGGGCGGTCTGCGCACCTCCACGCTGACCGCGGTGACCCCGGTCCGGGTCGCCGAAGCCGCCGCGGAGACCGTCGACACCGCGGCCCTGCGGGCGCTGGCGGCGGGCCACCGCCGGGAGGAGGGCCGGGCGGAATGCGGGTGATCCTGCTCGGCGTGCGCGGCTCCACCCCGGCGCCGGGGCCCGCGTTCCTCCGCTACGGCGGCCACACCAGCTGCGTGGCGGTGGTGCCGGACGGCGCGGAGGTGCCGACGCTGGTGCTGGACGCCGGGACCGGGCTGCGGGACCTCGGTGCCCGGCTGGGCGGGGCGGAGGCGTTCCAGGGCTCCGTGGTGCTCACCCATCTGCACTGGGACCACGTCCAGGGCCTGCCGTTCTGTCCGGCCGTCGACCGCAAGCAGGCCAGGGTCGACCTGCTACTGCCGGTCCCGGTGGGCGGTCCGGAGCCGGCCGGGCTGCTGGCCCGGTCGATGTCGCCGCCGCACTTCCCGATCGGACCGGAGGGTCTGCTGGGCGGCTGGCGCTTCCTCAGGTCGGTCCAGGGGCCTTGCCAGGTAGAGGAGTTCACCGTGACCACGGCCGAGATCAGGCACAAGGGCGGCCTCACCCACGGACTGCGGATCGAGTCCGGCGGCGCGGTGCTCGCCTATCTGCCCGACCACGCCCCGGCCGGGGGTTCGGCCGTCGCCGAGGCGCTGGCGGACGGCGCGGACCTGCTGCTGCACGACGGCCAGTTCCTGGCCGGGGAGCGGTCCCTGGCCGACGGCTACGGCCATGCCACGGTGCCGGACGCGGTGGCCTTCGCGGCCCGCTGCGGCGTCCGCCGGCTGGTGCTCACCCACCATGCGCCGACCCGGACCGACGACCAGCTCGACCTGCTGCGGGCCGAGTTGGACGACCTGCGGTGCGGCGGCGGCCGGGTGGAACTCGCCCGCCAGGGCGACACCCTGACGGTCAAGGCTACTTGAGCATCCGTCAGGTGGCGCTGCGCTCGTCCGCCCCGCCGGTGTCCGGCAGCGCGCCGTCCCGGCCGCTGCGCAGCAGCTCGCGCCACTGGTCGGCGCTCCAACTGCCGGGCGGGGTGCTCTCGATGAAGTCCTCGACCAGTTCCAGGAAGCGGCGCGGATCGCTGTGGAAGGGGAAGTGCCCGGCGCCCTCGAAGACCTCCAGCCGGCTTCCCGGCATCGCGGTGTGGGCGCGGTGCGCGTGCTCCACCGGGACCACGCTGTCGCGCGAGCCCCAGAGCAGCAGGGTGGGCATGCCCTGCACCAGGTAGCAGCGGTCCAGCATGGTGACCACCTGGCCGCGCCAGTCCACCACCGCGCGCAGGGTGCGGATGAAGGCGCTGCGGGCGGTCGCGTCGGGCAGCCCGTCCACCAGGTTGAGCAGGTCGGCGGCGTCCAGGCCGAGGTCGGTGCCGAGCAGTTGCATCAGCTGGATCACCGCGTTGCTCTGCAGTCGCATCCCGGGCAGCCGCAGCGAGGAGAGCATCAGGTCGGCGCCGGGCAGCGACACGGCCCGCAGCACCGGGTTCACCTCGCGCCCCACGCCGCCGGTGCTGACCAGCACCAGCCGTTCGGTGCGCTCCGGGAACTGGTAGGCGAACTGCATCGCCACCCCGCCGCCGAGCGAGTGCCCGACCAGGGTGGCCCGCTCGATGCCGAGCACCCCCAGCAGATCCCGCATGCCGTTGGCGTAGGCGGCCACCGAGTAGTCGGCGCGCGGTTTGTCGGAGGCGCCGTGGCCGAGCAGGTCGGGGGCGATGACGGTGTGCTTCCTGGCCAGTCCCGGGATCAGCTCGGCCCAGGTGGCCGAGGAGTCGCCGATCCCGTGGATCAGCAGCACGGCCGGCCCGGAGCCGGCGATCCGGTAGGCCCGGCGGTAGCCGTGCACCACGTGGTAGTGGAGTTCCGCGTCCGTGTCGGCCACGGAGCGCAGCCGTCCGGTGCGGGGCGAGAGTTCCCTGGGCGTGTCGAACACGGTCCCACCTCCTCCTGCTGCTTCGAGCGTAGGGCGCCCGAAGCACAGGGGATTACCAGTGGGTTTCGGCGTCGAAACGGCGCTGTGCGAGTTCGGCCGCGATCCGCTGCAGGTCCCGGTCGGGCGGGCCGACGCGGCTTCCGCTGAGGGAGGAGGACGGGCCCTGCTGGCGGCGGTGGTTCCGCTCCAGGGCGTAGGCGAGGAGGGCGATCAGGACGAGGGCGATGGCTGCTGTGGTCATGGCAGTAATTGTTCTCCCGTCGGGATCCTGCCAGAAGTGGCAGGAGAGCCCTATGCCAACAAAATCCTGCCAGCTATGCTGACGGCATGCTGAAGACCGTCGCTGTGATGCTGATCGACGACTCCGCCCCGTTTGAATTCGGCGTTGTCTGCGAGGTGTTCGGGATCGACCGCACCGAGGACGGCGTCCCCCCGTTCGACTTCCGGGTCTGCGGCGAGCGGGCCGGCGAGCCGGTGCGGCTCAGCATCGGCGCGCAGATCGTGCCCGAGTACGGGCTGGAGGCGCTGGAGGACGCGGACCTGGTCGCGCTCCCGGCCGCCTTCATCCGGGAGGAGTACCCGCAGGCCGTGCTGGACGCGGTGGTCGCCGCCCACGCCCGGGGCGCGGTGCTGCTCTCGGTCTGCAGCGGCGCCTTCGTCCTGGGAGCGGCCGGGCTGCTGGACGGCCGCCGCTGCACCACCCACTGGCGGCACACCGACCAGCTCGCCAAGCGCCATCCGGAGGCCGTGCTCGACCCGGACGTGCTCTTCGTCGACGACGGCGAGATCATCACCAGCGCCGGCACCGCCGCCGGCATCGACGCCTGCCTGCACCTGGTCCGCCGCGAGCTCGGCACCGCCGCGGCCACCGCCATCGCCCGCCGGATGGTGGTGCCGCCGCAGCGGGACGGCGGGCAGCGCCAGTACGTCACCGCACCCATCCCCGAGTGCGAGGCCGACAGCCTGGAGCCGCTGCTCAGCTGGATGCTGGAGACCCTGGACACCGAGCACACGGTCGCCTCGCTGGCCCGCAAGGCGCAGCTGTCCACCCGGACCCTGGCCCGGCGCTTCGCCGCCGAGACCGGGACCACCCCGCAGCGCTGGCTGGCCACGCAGCGGGTGTCGCACGCCCGGCGGCTGCTGGAGGAGACCGGCTGGGGCGTCGACGAGATCGCCCGGGTCTGCGGCTTCGGCAGCGCCGCGCTGCTGCGGCACCACTTCCGCCGCGCGGTCGGGGTGACCCCGATGGACTACCGCAGGACCTTCGCCCAGTGCTGAACCGGGCCCCGCGGGCCTCTGTCAGTGGCCCGGTGTTCAATGGGCCGCATGGCGAACCGACCCCGTGCCCACAAGGCTCCGCACATGACCGCCCCGGAACCGACGGACCCGGGACTGGTGGTGCGTGACGAGGACTGGTACGCCCGCGAGCTGACGGCGGCCGACCGCTTCACCGGCTACAGCTTCCTGGACACCGACTGGACCGAGGTCGTCAGCAGCGGCACCGTCTTCGACGAGTGCACCTTCGCCGGGGTGCGCTTCAACGCCTCCCGGCACTCCGGCGCGGCCTTCACCAACTGCACCTTCCGCAACTGCACCTTCTTCGACACCCGGTTCACCGACTGCAAGCTGGTGGGCAGCGTGTTCCAGCGCTGCACCTTCAACCTGTTCCAGGTCTCCGGCGGCGACTGGTCCTACGTCGGGCTGGCCGGCGCCGACCTGCGGCAGGCGACCGTGGAGGACGTCCGGATGCGGGAGGCCGACCTCGGCGCCGCCCGCCTGGACAGGGCCGTGCTCACCGGCACCGACCTGTCCGGCGCGGTGCTCCAGGGCGCCACGTTCACCGGCGCCGACCTGCGCGGCAGCGACCTGTCGGCGCTGGACCCGCTCACCGTGGAACTGCGCGGGGCCAGGATCGACCTGCCGCAGGCCGCGGTGATCGCCACCGCGCTCGGGCTGCGGGTGGAGTGAGGACGGCCTCAGGTCCTGTCCGGAGTTCCGGCGCGGCGTCCCGGCGCCCGGCACGCTCCCCCAGCCTTCGGCCGGGAGGTGCCCCCTCTCGCCGCACCGGCCAAAGGCCCAGGTAGCTCCGCTACAAGGACCTTCGTCCGGCACGCCGAGGACACGCACCGACCGCCGCTCCTTCCTCCACGCCGGAACTCCGGACAGGACCTAGGGTCGAAGGCATGCGTACTGTCATCGCCGGAGGACACGGCCAGATCGCCCTGCACCTGGAACGCCTGCTCGCCGACAGCGGCCACACGCCGGTCGGCCTGATCCGCAACCCCGCCCAGTCCGACGACCTGCGTGCGGCCGGGGCCGAGCCGGTCGTCTGCGACCTGGAGTCGGCCACCGTCGAGGAGGTGGCGGCGGCCCTGGCCGGCGCCGACGCCGCGGTCTTCGCCGCGGGCGCGGGACCCGGCAGCGGCGCCGGCCGCAAGGACACCGTGGACCGCGCCGCCGCCGTGCTGTTCGCGGACGCCGCCGAACTGGCCGGGGTGCGCCGCTTCGTGGTGGTCTCCTCGATGGGCGCGGACCGCGAGCCGGCGCCCGGCACCGACCCGGTCTTCGCCGCCTACCTGCGCGCCAAGGCCGCGGCCGACGCCGACGTCTCCGCCCGCAAGGGCCTTGACTGGACCGTGCTGCGCCCCGGCGCCCTCACCGACGCCCCGGCGGCCGGCCGGGTCCTGCTCGCCCCGAGCACCGGGCGCGGCAGTGTCCCGCGTGCCGACGTCGCCGCCGTCATCGCCGCCCTGCTGGACACTCCGGCGACCGCCGGGCTCACCCTGGAGCTCATCGCCGGCGAGACGCCGGTGCAGGACGCGGTGGCGGCCCTGGTCGGCCCGTCCTGACCAGCGGCTCCGCCTGACCTCCCGCTCCTCCCCGCCGAGGTGCCGATCCGGGCCGGTACTAGGGTTGTGATCGCTAACACGGGGCAGCGCCAATCGAGGAGCGGGAATGTCGGGCACAACCACCGAGGCGGGTCGCACCAACTGGGCCGGCAATGTCACCTTCGGCGCCTCGCGCCTCGCGCGCCCCGACACGGTCGACGAGCTGCGCCGCACCGTCGCCGGGAGCGACGCCGTGCGGGTCCTGGGCACGGGGCACTCCTTCAACCGGATCGCCGACACCGCCGGGACCCTGGTCTCCCTGGAAGGGCTGCCGCCGCGCTGCGAGAGCGACCGCGAGCGCTCGACGGTCACCGTCTCGGCGGGCATGCGCTACGCGCAGGTGGCCGAGCTGCTCGAACCCGAGGGGCTGGCGCTGGCGAACCTGGCCTCGCTGCCGCACATCTCGGTGGCCGGTGCCGTCGCCACGGCCACGCACGGTTCCGGCGTCCGCAACCGCGGCCTTGCCTCTGCCGTGGCCGGACTGGAGTTCGTCGGCCCCGGCGGCGACCTGGTCCGGCTGGACCGGGACAGCGCCGACTTCGCCGGCGCGGTGGTCCACCTGGGCGCGCTCGGCGTGCTCTCGGCGGTGACCCTGGACGTGGAGCCGACCTACCAGGTCGCCCAGCACGTGCTGACCGGCCTGCCGCTGGACGCCCTCACCGAGGGCGCCGCCGACGAGGTGTCGGCGCTGCTGGCGGCCGCCTACAGCGTCAGCGTCTTCACCGACTGGCACACCCCGGTGGCCCAGGTCTGGCTGAAGCAGCGGGTGGAGGCCGGTACGCCCCGGCTCGACTGGTTCGGCGCGACCCCGGCCGACCGGCCGCTGCACCCCATCCCCGGGGTGCCGGCCACCCACTGCACCGAGCAGCTCGGCGTCCCCGGCCCGTGGCACCAGCGGCTGCCGCACTTCCGTCCGGACTTCACCCCGAGCGCGGGGGAGGAGCTGCAGTCCGAGTTCCTGCTGCCGCGCGCCGCCGCGCAGGCCGCCTTCGCCGCCCTGCGGGAACTCGGCGGCAGCATCGCCCCGGTGCTGCAGGTCTCCGAGATCCGCACGGTGGCCGCCGACGACCTCTGGCTCAGCGCGGCCTACGGCCGTGACTGCGTCGCGCTCCACTTCACCTGGCACAAGGCGCCGGAGGCGGTCGCCCCGGTGCTGGCCGCGGTGGAGTCGGCGCTGACGCCGCTGGGGGCCCGCCCGCACTGGGGCAAGCTCTTCACCGCGACCCCGGGTGCGGCCGCCGATCTGTACGAACGGGCCTCCGACTTCCGCGAGTTGATGGACCGCCAGGACCCGGACGGCAAGTTCCGCAATGCGTTCGTGCAGAGCGTGTACGCGGGGGAGAGGTGACGGCTCAGTAGGTCGGTCTGTGCTGCGGTCGTTCCGTGCCGAGCCCCCGGCCGCCACCGGGGGCTCCTTCGACCGCAGCTGGTGCCTGCAATACCTGTCGCGTGACAGAAATTAGGGACGAGAGGTTTCCGCCCTGTGTCGCGCCCGTGTCGGCGCCGTAAGGGGCGTTCCCGGAGCTGGGCGCGGGCGGGGATTTCTGCGTCCGTAACGCCTCGTTAGCGCTCCGGCAACAATGGGCCGGTTCCCTGACTGCCAATCAACCGCCTGCCGGTCAACCGCCCGCCGCCATCGGGCCGTGCCACCTGTCGCCGCGCGCCGGCGTCCGCCGTCGCCGTCACATGTCACTCACGGAAGCGACAGGGGACAGCCATGTCCGATCCCGCTCTCAGCGGCACCACCGTCCAGACCCTGGGCGTGGACGCGCCTCCAGCAACCGGCACCGAGGGGACCGATGCAGTCGCCCTGGCCGCCTTCGGCTACCGGCAGGAACTGCACCGCAGGCTCGGCAGGTACGCCTCCTTCGCCGCGGGTTTCTCCTTCATCTCGGTGCTCACCACCGTCTTCCAGTTCTTCGCCTTCGGCTTCTCCTTCGGCGGGGCCGCCTTCGTGTGGACCTGGCCGGTGGTCCTGGTCGGGCAGCTCGCCGTCGCGGCCTGCTTCGCCGAACTGGCCGCCCGCTACCCGATCTCCGGGGCCGTCTACCAGTGGGCGACCAGGCTGAGCACCCCCACCTTCGGCTGGTTCGCCGGATGGCTGATGGTCATCGGTCAGATCGTCGTGGTCTCCGCGGCTGCCCTGGCGCTGCAGGTGGTGCTGCCGGCGATCTGGTCCGGCTTCCAACTCGTCGGCGGCGACCCCTCGCCCACCACCCACACCGGTGCGCAGAACGCGGTGCTGCTGGGCCTGGTGCTGCTGGTGCTCACCACCGTGGTCAACGTCGTCGACATCCGGGTGATGTCGGTGATCAACAGCGTCGGCGTGACCTGCGAGCTGCTCGGCATCGCACTGATGGCGGTGCTGCTGTTCACCCACACCGAGCGCGGACCGGGGGTCACCCTGCACACCGGCCATGTCTCCGGCGGCTACCTGGGCGTGTTCCTGATCGCCTCGTTCAGCGCCGCCTACGTGCTGGTGGGCTTCGACAGCGCCGGCGAGATGTCCGAGGAGACCCGCTCGCCCCGGCGCACCGCACCGCGCACCATCCTGGGCGCGGTGGCCGCGGCCGGGCTCGGCGGCGGGCTGATCCTGCTCGGCGGGGTGCTCGCGGCGCCCAGCCTGACCGACGGTCACCTGTCCGGGGAGGGGCTCTCCTACGTGCTGACCAGCCGGCTCGGCAGTGGCCTGGGCCGGGCGCTGCTCGCCGACGTGGCGGTGGCGGTGTGCGTGGCGACCCTGGCGATCCAGACCGCAGGAGCGCGGATGGTCTTCTCGATGGCCAGGGACGGCGCGCTGCCGGCCTCGCGCCGGCTGGCGGCGGTGGGCACCCGCACCGGCACCCCCAAGGCACCCGCCGTGGTCGTCGGGGTGCTCGCGGCGGCGGCGATGGCGATGAGCCTGGTCTCCCCGTCGGTCTACCTGGCCCTGGGCACCACCTGCATCGTGCTGGTGTACGCCGCCTACGCGATGGTCACCGGACCGATGCTGCTGCGCCGGCTGCGCGGGATGCCGCTGGGCGGACGGGACGGCGCGGACGAGACCGGCCGCCCGGTGTTCTCGCTGGGCCGCTGGGGCCTGCCGGTCAACGTCCTGGCGGTGCTGTACGGGGTGGCGATGGCGGTCAACCTGGCCTGGCCGCGGCTGGCGGTCTACGACCCGCAGGGCGGGCACTGGTACCTGCAGTACTTCACCCTGCTGTTCCTGGCGGGCGCGCTGCTGCTGGGTGTGGTCGCGCACCGGGCCACGCTGGGGCGCCGGCAGGCGGCGGAAGGCTGAGGCTCCGTCGGCCGGGGCCGGCCCGCGGGGGCTAGACGTGCAGGGACTGGAAGTGCAGCGGCTAGACGTGCAGGGTGCCCAGCAGACGGGCGCCCTGCACCGCCGCGTCGGCGACGGCCGGCTCCGGGGCCCCGGACAGCCGCAGCGCGGCGTCGGCCGCCGCCGGGGCCAGCACCTCGGCCGGCTCGGCCGGGGTGCCGCGCCGGATCAGGATGACGCCCTCGATCAGGCCGAACAGCAGGTCGCCGCGGAGTTCCAGCTCGGGGCCGGCCAGTGCGGCGCCCGCCGCGGTGGCCGCAAGCAGCTCCCGGTAGGCCGCCTTCAGCGCCGCGCGCACCCGGTGGAAGGCGGCGAACCGCTCCGCGCCCACCTCGGGCAGCAGGTAGAGCGCGCCCAGGTTGTGCGGACCACCGCAGAGCAGCGCCACGTCGGCGCGGCACAGCGCCCACAGCCGGGCCTCCGCGCTGGGCTCGGCACGCGCCGCCAGCACCCGGGCCAGGTCCAGCGAGGGCTGGACGGTGCCTTCCAGCAGCTCGGCGAGGATGTCCTCCTTGCCGGCGAAGTAGTGGTACATCGAGGCCTGGCGCAGCCCGGCGCGCTCGGCGATGGCGCGGGTGGTGGTCGCGGCGTAGCCGTGCCGGGTGAACAGCTCGGCGGCGGCTGCCAGCACACCGTCCCGGGGGGCCAGACCGTCGGCGGCGGGGCCCTGGGCCCTGGGCCGGCCGACCCGTCCCCGGTTCGGGCCTGAGGCGCGGGCAGTGGTGGGCATGGAGCGATCCTCGCATACCGGCCTACCCGCGTTACCAGTCAGAAACGTCGGGGCAACGGGGCGGAAGCGCGGCCCGCCTAATTTCTGTCAAGCGACAGAAATTAGCGCAGCCCCATCGAACTCCTCGCCCACACCAGGAGGCTGACCGTGCGTTCGGCGACCGACACCACCCATGGCGCCCGGGACCACGCCCGTGCCCAGGCAGCCCCCGTCGACCGTCCCGCCGCGCCAGCGGGAGTGCCGGCCGAGGACGTGGTCTGGGCCGAGACCGTCCCCGGCGGCAACTACACCCACAAGGTCCTGGCCCGGGGCACCTCGCTGCGGCTGGCCGACCCGCTCGGCGACGCCTGCGCCCATCTGCTGCTGTACGTCGCCGACCGGCCCTGGGAGCGGCTGAACGTCGCCGACACCACCAAGGTCCAGTGGAACGCCTACCTCGGCCCGGGCAGCCTGCTCCTCTCCGACCAGGGACGGGTCCTGGCGAGCATCACCGAGGACGGCTCCGGCCGGCACGACGCCCTGTGCGGCACCTCCACCCTGGCCCGCAACAGCGACCGCTACGGCGCCGGCGCGCCCGAGTCGGCCAGCCCGGCCGGGCGCGAACTGCTGCTGCTCGCCGCTGCCAAGAACGGTCTCGACCGGCGCGACCTGGCCCCCTCGCTCTCCCTCTTCAAGGGCGTCAGGGTCAGCGCCGAAGGCGCGCTGGAGTACACCGGCTCCGCCGGTCCCGGCACCGCGGTGACGCTGCGTGCGGAGCAGCCGCTGACCGTCCTGATCGCCAATGTCCCGCATCCGCTGGACCCGCGCCCGGAGTACCAGTGCGGCCCGCTGGAGCTCACCGCCTGGCGCGGCCGGCCCACCGCACCGGGCGACCCGCTCTGGGAGGCGACACCCGAGGGCCACCGCGCCTTCCTGAACACCGCCGAGTTCTGCGCCGCAAGGGGGCTGTGAGATGACCACCACTGACGTTTCGACGGGCTCTGACATTTCGACGGGCTCTGACGTTGCGACAGGCCCTGTCGTTTCGAGCGCCACCGTCCCGGCCCGGGCCGCCTGGTCCGCCGTGCTGCGCGCCGGGCAGTCGCTCACCGTGACCGACCTGGCCGGCAACCAGGCGGTGGACTTCCTGGTCTACGACCGGCACGACCTCTCGGTCCGCTACAGCGCGGCCGACACCCTGCAGGCCCAGGGCTCCATTTTCCTCACCACCGGCAGCGTGCTGCTCTCCAACGAGCACACCCCGCTGATGACCGTCAGCGCCGACCAGGTCGGCCGGCACGACACCATCGGCGGCGCCTGCAGCCGGGAGTCCAACACCCTGCGCTACGGCCACCACACCTGGACCCAGCACGCCTGCGTGGACAACTTCCTGGCCGAGGGCTCGCGTTGGGGCCTGGGCAAGCGTGACCTGGTGGGCAACGTCAACTGGTACATGAACGTCCCGGTGGAGGCCGACGGCACCCTCGGCATCGTCGACGGACTGTCGGCCCCGGGGCTCTCGCTGACCCTGCGGGCCGAGACCGACGTGCTGGTGCTGGTCTCCAACTGCCCCCAGGTGAACAACCCCTGCAACGGCTTCGACCCCACCCCGGTCCAGATGACGATCACCGACGGAGCGGCCTGAGATGCCCGATCGCGCCTTCGACACCCTGCTGGTGGCCAACCGCGGCGAGATCGCCGTCCGCATCATCCGCACCGCCCGCCGTCTGGGGCTGCGCACCGTCGCGGTCTTCGCCGACCCGGACCGGGGCGCACCGCACGTCCGGCTCGCCGACCACGCGGTCCGGCTCGGCCCTGCGCCGGCCAAGGACAGCTACCTCCGCGCCGACCTGGTCCTGAAGGCGGCACTGGAGAGCGGCGCCGGGGCGATCCACCCCGGCTACGGATTCCTGTCCGAGGACGCGGAGTTCGCCCGCAGCGTCGAGGACGCCGGGCTGGTGTTCGTCGGCCCGACCCCCGAGCAGCTGGAGGTGTTCGGCGCCAAGCACACCGCCAGGGCCGCCGCCGAGGCCGCCGGGGTGCCGCTGCTCCCCGGTACCGGCCTGCTTCCTGACCTGGCGTCAGCCGTCGCGGCCGCGGAGGCCCTCGGCTATCCGGTGATGCTCAAGGCCACCGGGGGCGGCGGCGGCATCGGCATGCGGGCCTGCCACACCTCCGACCAGCTCGCCGAGGCCTGGGACAGCGTCCAGCGGGTCGCCGCCGCCAGCTTCTCCGGCGCCGGACTGTTCCTGGAGCGGCTGGTCGAGCAGGCCCGCCATGTCGAGGTGCAGGTGTTCGGCGACGGGGCCGGGCGGGTGGTCACCCTCGGCGACCGCGACTGCTCGCTGCAGCGGCGCAACCAGAAGGTGCTGGAGGAGGCCCCGGCCCCCGACCTGCCGGACGCCGTCCGGACCCGGCTGGCCGAATCGGCCGTCGCGCTCTGCGCCTCCATCGACTACCGCTCCGCCGGAACCGTCGAGTACGTCTACGACGCGGTCCGCCAGGAGGCGGCCTTCCTGGAGGTCAACACCCGGCTGCAGGTGGAGCATCCGGTCACCGAGGCGGTCTTCGGCGTGGACCTGGTGGAGTGGATGCTCCGCCTCGCCCAGGGCGACCGCGACGTGGTCCGCCCGGTCGGGCCGCCGCGCGGCCACGCCGTCGAGGCCCGGGTCTACGCCGAGGACCCGCACCGCGACCACCGGCCCAGCGCCGGCCTGCTGACCCGGGTCGCCTTCCCCGAGGACGTCCGGGTGGACACCTGGGTGGAGACCGGCACCGAGGTCGGCACCAGCTACGACCCGATGCTCGCCAAGGTCGTCGCCCACGGCGAGGACCGCGCTGACGCCCTGGACCGCCTGAACGCCGCGCTGGCCGACAGCAGGATCGACGGCATCGAGACCAATCTGGGGCTGCTCCGCGCCGCCACCGCCGCGCCCGCAGTCCGCGCGGCCGTGCACACCACCGCCACCCTGGCCGGGATCGGCGACCCGCTGCCCAGGATCGAGGTGGTCCGGGCCGGCACCCTCACCACCGTCCAGGACTGGCCCGGGCGCACCGGCTACTGGCATGTGGGCGTGCCCCCGTGCGGGCCGATGGACGACCTGTCGTTCCGGCTCGGCAACCGCGCGCTCGGCAACCCCGAGGGTGCGGCCGGACTGGAGTGCACCCTGGAGGGGCCGGCCCTGCGCTTCAGCGCCGCCACCACCGTCTGCGTCACCGGGGCCCCGGCCGAGGTCACCCTGGACGGGGTCCCGGTGCCGCAGTGGGAGCCGCTGACGGTACCGGCCGGATCCGAACTGGCCGTCGGCGCACCGGAGCAGGCCGGGCTGCGCAGCTACCTGCTGGTCGCCGGCGGGCTGGACGTGCCGGACTTCCTGGGCAGCGCGGCCACCTTCACCCTGGGCCGGTTCGGCGGCCACGGCGGCCGTACCCTGCGCGCCGGCGATGTGCTGCACGGCGGCCGGACCGCTGCCGTGACCCGGCCGGTGCCGTTCGGCGAACGCCCGGTCCTGACCCGGTCCTGGCTGCTGGACGCCGCCGAAGGACCGCACGCCGCACCGGAGTTCTTCACCGGGGAGGACATCGCCGAGTTCTACGCCGCCGAGTGGAGCGTGCACTTCAACAGCGCCCGCACCGGCGTCCGCCTGGTCGGCCCCAAGCCGGCCTGGGCCCGTCGCGACGGCGGCGAGGCGGGGCTGCACCCCTCCAACATCCATGACACGCCCTACTCGGTCGGCGCCGTCGACTACACCGGTGACATGCCGGTGCTGCTGGGGCCTGACGGACCGTCACTGGGCGGCTTCGTCTGCCCGGCCACCGTGCTCACCCGGGACCGCTGGAAGCTGGGCCAGCTGCGGCCCGGGGACACCGTCCGCTTCCGCCCGGTCACCGTCGACGGCCGCGACCGTCCGGCCATCGTGGACGGCGGCATCCTGGCCCGCACCCCCGAGGGGGAGGACCGGCCCGCCGTCGGCTACCGCCGCAGCGGCGACGACAACCTGCTGGTCGAGTACGGGCCGATGCAGCTCGACCTGGCGCTGCGGATGCGGGCGCACGCCCTGGCCGAATCGCTCGCCGCCCTGGACCTGCCCGGCGTGGTCGACCTCACCCCGGGCATCCGCTCGCTGCAGATCCACACCGACCCGGCGGTGCTGCCGCTCGCCGAACTGCTGCCGCTGGTCCAGCAGGCGGAACGGCGGCTGCCGCCCACCCGCGAACTGCGGGTGCCCTCGCGGACCGTCCATCTGCCGCTGTCCTGGGACGATCCGGCGACCCGCGAGGCCATCGCCCGGTACATGGCCGGGGTGCGCGACGACGCGCCCTGGTGCCCGTGGAACATCGAGTTCATCCGCCGGGTCAACGGGCTGGGATCGGTCGACGAGGTGTACCGCACCGTCTTCGACGCCGAGTACCTGGTCCTCGGCCTCGGCGACGTCTACCTCGGCGCACCGGTGGCCACTCCGCTGGACCCCAGGCACCGGCTGGTCACCACCAAGTACAACCCGGCCAGGACCTGGACCGCGGAGAACTCCGTCGGCATCGGCGGCGCCTACCTGTGCGTCTACGGGATGGAGGGCCCCGGCGGCTACCAGTTCGTCGGCCGCACCGTCCAGGTCTGGTCCGGCTGGCAGCAGCGCGGCCCGTTCGAGCCCGGGAAGCCCTGGCTGCTGCGCTTCTTCGACCGGATCAAGTGGTACTCGGTCGGAGCGGACGAACTGCTGGAGATGCGGGCCGACATGGCCGCCGGACGGCTCGCGGTCACCATGGAGGAGGGCGAGTTCGCCCTCGCCGACCACCTGCGCTTCCTGGAGGACAACGCCGCGGACATCGCGGCCTTCCGGGAGCGGCAGCAGACCGCCTTCGGCGCCGAGCGCCAGGCCTGGGAACTGGCCGGGGAGTTCGACCGGGCCGAACAGGCACAGGTCGCCGTGGTGCCCGCCGAGGAGATCGTGGTCCCCGCAGGGGGCAGACTGATTGAGGCTCAGTTCACCGCCTGCGTCTGGAAGGTGGACGTCGAGCCCGGGCAGCTGGTCACCGCCGGACAGCGGCTGATGGCGGTGGAGGCGATGAAGATGGAATCAGTACTGACGGCACCTCAGGATGGTCTGGTGGAGAGACTGCTGGTGCGAGCGGGGGACCAGGTGGAGGCAGGCGCGCCGCTGCTGCTGCTGGCCCCCGCCGAGGTCAGGGAGACAGTCGAGGCCACGATCGGAGACGCCGCATGACCGAGGGACCCGCACTCGCCCGCGTCCGGGCCGCCTACCGCCGGATCGCGGAGGTGGACCGCCCGGAGGTCTGGATCGACCTGCGCCCGCAGCCGGAGGTGGAGGCCGAGGCGCGGGCGCTGGACGCGCGCACCGCCGCCGGGGAGCGGCTGCCGCTGGCCGGGACGGTGCTGGCAGTCAAGGGCAACATCGACGTGGCCGGGCTGCCCACCACCGCGGCCTGCCCGGGCTACGCCTACCACCCGGGTCAGGACGCCACCGCCGTCGCCCGGCTGCGCGCCGCGGGCGCGATCGTGCTGGGCAGCACCAACCTGGACCAGTTCGCCACCGGCCTGGTCGGCACCCGCAGTCCGCACGGCCCGGTCCGCAACGCCGTCTACCCCGACCGCATCTCCGGCGGCTCCAGCTCCGGCTCCGCGGTCGCCGTCGCCCTGGGCATCGCCGACCTGGCCCTGGGCACCGACACGGCGGGGAGCGGCCGGGTCCCTGCCGCCTTCAACGGCATCGTCGGCCTCAAGTCGGCGCCGGGGGACGTTCCGACCGACGGCGTCGTACCCGCCTGCCGCAGCCTGGACTGCGTCAGCGTCTTCGCCCGCACCCTGCCCGAGGCCGAGCAGGCGCACGCACTGCTGCTGGACGCACCGCCCGAGCCCCCGGCCCGCCGCCCCGGGCCCTGGCGGGTGGCGGTGCCGGACGTGTCGCAGCTGGGCGAACTCGACCCCGGTTGGGACGCCGCCTGGGCCGCCGCGGTCGCGCGACTCGCCGAGGGCGGGGTCGAACTGCTGCCGCTGGACCTGGAGCCCTTCAGCCGCGCGGCGGAACTGCTGTACCAGGGAGCCTTCGTCGCCGAGCGCTACACCGCCGTCGGCGCCTTCGTCGACAAGCACGCCGCCGACTCGAGTGCGGGCGTCGACCCGGTGGTCGCCGGCATCATCGCTGCCGCCCGCGACATCCCCGCGCACCGACTCTTCGCCGACCAGGAGGAGCTGGCCCGGCTGCGGGCCACCGCACTGGCGGAACTGGGGGACGCCGACGCCCTGTTGCTGCCCACCACGCCCGGCCACCCGACCCTGGCCCAGGTCGCCGCGGACCCGGTCGGCAGCAACTCCCGGCTGGGCCGCTTCACCAACTCGACCAACCTGTTCGGCCTGTGCGCCCTCGCCGCCCCGGCCGGGACCGTGCCGCAGGTCGCCGGGCCCGGCGCCGCGGGGCTGCCCTTCGGGGTGATGCTGATCGGCCACCCGCACACCGAGACCCGCCTCGGCGCCATCGCCCGGCAGTTGGCGGCCCCCACAGCGGTCCGGCTCGCGGTGGTCGGCGCCCACCTCAGCGGCGAGCCGCTCAACGGCCAACTCCTGGACCTGGGCGCACACCTGGTCGCGGCCACCGCCACCGCCCCCGTATACCGGCTGCACGCCCTGGCCACCGACCCGCCCAAACCGGGCCTGGTCCGGGTCGCCGAAGGCGGCGCCGCGATCGAGGCCGAGGTCTGGGAGCTCCCGGCCGAGGGCCTGGGCCGACTGGCCGCCGCCCTGCCCGCACCGATGGCCCTGGGCCGGGTACGACTGGCCGATGGCAGCACAGTGACCGGCTTCCTCTGCGAGGGCCTGGCCGTGGACGGCGCACCGGACATCACCGCGTACGGCGGCTGGCGCGCCTACCGCGCGGCGGAATCCGGCCCGGCGGGACGTCAGGACTGACCTGACCCGGCATCTCCCGGTCCGCAGGTGCGGATGTTGTGCAACGGCGTCAATGCACCCTGTTGCAGGGGTGTTTCAGTATGCCGAGCAGGGTGCTGAAGGTGTTGCCGGGGCGGCTGCACGACCTTTACGTTGATCATGACCGGTCGACAGGCGTCCGCAGGCGAGACGGCGGCAGAGACAGGGGGAGGGGACGGGCATGGGCAAGGGCCGGTACGGCGACAGCGTCTCTTCAGGGCTCGTCGACCATTCCTTCGCCGGCGCCACCTCGCGCCGCCACGTGGACCTGCTCCGGGTCAGCAGCGCGCTCTGTCCCGCCGTCTCTCTCCGGGCGATGCGCCGACCGTCCGGCCCCGCGCGCTGACCGCACGCTGAACACGTCGCCGCGAACCCCGCCGCGATCGCCCGGCAGCCCACTCGGCCAACCCCCAGTCCGTCCCGTTCGGCGGCCCCGCCGCCAGGAGGTCATTCCGCCATGCCTGCGAACCAGCCCGACTCCCCTGCTGCAAAGTCCCGTTCACCGCGCCGCACCGGCATCGCCACCGGCGCGGCGGTCGCGGCGGCTGCCGCAGCTGTGATCTCCCTGCCCGGGAGCGCCGCCCACGCGGCCACCGCCACGCCGCTGTTCGGCCCGCTCCAGGTCACCACCGACAGCCCCCGCGCGGACAACGGTGACATCTTCCTGACCCCCACCAGCGCCACCGCCTCCGGGGTGGAGATCCTCAGCCCGGACGGCAGCAGGGTCGTCTGGTCGCACCTGGTACCCGCCGGTGAGACCGCCGCCGACTTTCGCGAGCAGACCTATCGCGGGCACCAGGTGCTGACCTGGTGGCAGGGGACCGGTCTCGGCGGCGTGGCTGCCGGAGAGGACGTGATCTACGACGAGAACTACCACCAGATCGCGACCGTCCGGGCAGGCAACGGATACTCCGCCGACGGGCACGAGTTCACCATCACGTCCAAGAACACCGCCCTGATCGTCTCCTACACCACCGCGACCGCCGACCTCACCTCGATCGGCGGCCGGGCCGACCAGGAGGTGATCGACGGCCTGGTGCAGGAGATCGACATCCGCACCGGCAAGGTCCTCTTCCAGTGGAACAGCGCCGACCACGTCCCCTACGGCCAGAGCGAGCAGCCGCTTCCGGCCTCGTCCTCGACGCCGTGGGACTGGTTCCACGTCAACGCCGTCAAGGTGGACACCGACGGCAACCTGCTGGTGGACGCCCGGGACACCTGGACCACCTACAAGGTCAACCGCCGGACCGGCCGGATCATCTGGCAGCTCGGCGGAAAGGCCAGCAGCTTCAAGCCGGTCGCCGCACCCGGGCAGTCCCTCAACACCGCAGGGACGATCTTCGCCTGGCAGCACGACCCTGAGCCGCTGGGCGGCGACCGCTACTCCGTCTTCGACAACGAGTCCGCAGGCACAGCCAATACGGGCCAGAACAGCCTGAGCGAACTGCCCTGGAGCCGCACGGTCACGGTGAAGCTGGATCTGAAGCACCGGGTGGCCACCCTGGTCTCGTCCAACGACTCCCCCGACCGGCTCAGCTCGCCCTCCCAGGGAGACGCTCAACCACTCTCGGGCGGGCACCAGTTCGTGGGCTGGGGAGCGCAGAACTACGTCTCGGAGTTCGACGCCCACGGCAAGCTCGTCTTCCAGGCCGAGCTGCCCGCCGAGATCTCCTACCGCGCCTACCGCTTCTCCTGGAAGCCCACCGTGTAGGACGTCTCTCCCCGCCGCACGACCTGGACTTCCGGGAGCGCTGGTTCGACGGCCTCGGCCTGTGCGGGCCGACCGCCACCAAGCTGCACGTTCCCTACGCCGTGAGGGCGGTCTGCAGCCGACCCGCTGACAGCGAGCACCACCAGCGCCGCGCCCAGCGCGAACAGCAGCGCGGGCAGTGGCTGGAACCGCCCCTGGTAGGCGAAGCCGGTCACTGCCCAGCGGGCCAGCGCCACCACACAGGCCACCAGTCCGAGACCGCCGAGCACCGGCCGGCGTACCGGCCCGTCCGGACGGGTCCTCAGATACGCCTGCGTCAGCCCCCGCTCCAGCGGCCGGAGCAACAGCACCAGCCCGACGAGCACTGTGCTGAGCAGCAGCAGCCACGGCAGCCTGAGCAGCCACCACAGCCCGGCGCCGTAGGCCGGCTCCGGGGCCAGGTCGGTCAGATACAGCGCCGCCGCCAGCACCAGTACCGGCACCATATGCCAGAGGTAGAGCGTCATGCTCGCCCCGCCCACCGGCCGTACCGACCGCCACACCCGGTCCCGCGCCAGCAGCCGCCGGGCTGCCGGGGCCAGCAGCAGGCACAGTCCGGTCTGTGCGACCGCCCAGGCCAGCATCGCCGCCGACGGGGGATTGGTGTTGCTCACGGTCTCGTCACTGACCAGGATCAGACTCACCGGGAACGGCCCGAACCCCACCAGCGCCGCGAACGCCGCCGCACCGCCCGCCGCCATGGCGAGCTGAGGCTGACGGGGCGTCAGCAGCCCGTCCCGCCAGCAGAATCCCAGCTGGTACGGCACGCCCCAGACCAGGACGTAGTCGACCAGTCCGACGTACGGGGTGTGCGCTGCCACGGTCAGCACATCGGCGACCACGGCCACCACGCCCATGGCCACCGGCACCAGCAGCCCCCAGCGCCGGTGCGCCGCGTGCAGTGCCGGCGTGAGGGCGCTGAGCAGCAGATACACCGGCAGGAACCAGAACTGCATCCCCAGCGCCCAGCCCACCAGCGCCAGCGTCCCCGGATCGACCCCTACCCCCGCGCAGACTGCCACCGCGAGCAGCACCAGCCCCGCGTACGCCGCCGTGGGCAGCAGCAGCCGCAGCGCCCGCCCACGCACCCACACCGCGGCCTCCCCGCTGGCGGCCGACCACCGCGCCCAGGAGCCGCCGGCCGCATACCCGCCGGCCAGGAAGAACAGCGGCATGATCTGGAAACCCAGGGTCAGCCACTGCGTCCAGTGAAGGGTGGCCAACAGCTCGGGCGCGCTGATGGTCCCGTCCGGCTGCCGCACCAGCCCGGTGATCAGCCAGTGCCCCAGCACCACCAGGCAGATCGCCAGTGCGCGCAGGAAGTCGATGTAGCGATCCCTCGTCATGTCGCGCATGCTGCCCCAGCACCGCACCCCACGACCCCGAAAACCAGGTGCCGCAACCAATCCGTGGCCGCAACAATGCCGCATGCTGACCAACCACTGGCCGCTGTCCGGTCTCCGCCTGCGCACTCCCCGTCTGGAGCTGCGCCTCCCCGACCATGAGGAACTGGCCGAACTCGGCGAGTTGGCGGCCCAGGGCGTGCACGACCCGTCCGTGATGCCGTTCACCGTCCCCTGGACGGACCTGCCCCCGGCCGAGCGGGCGAGGTCGGTCATGCAGTTCACCTGGCGTACCCTCGGCAATCTGACCCCCGAGAAGTGGCAGCTGCCCTTCGCGGTGTTCCACGAGGGACGCGTCGTGGGCCTCCAGGAGATCAGCGCAGAGCACCTGTCGGTGACCCGCGAGGTCGACACGGGCTCCTGGCTCGGTCGCGACCACCAGGGCAAGGGTCTTGGCACCGAGATGCGAGCCGCCGTACTGCACCTGGGCTTCACGGGCCTGGGCGCCGACTTCGCCACCTCCGGCGCCTTCTCCGACAACCACGCCTCGCAGGCCGTCTCCCGCAAGCTCGGCTACGAACCCGACGGCATCACCCGCCTCGCCGTCCGCGGCGAACCGGTCACCTGCCAGCGCCTCCGCCTCACCCGCGCCCGCTGGCAGCAGACCCCCCACCCGGCTACCACCATCGAAGGCCTCGAACCCTGCCTGCCGCTCCTCGGTGCCCCCGGCCCTACAGCCAGTTGCGGCGCTTGAAGATGACGTAGAGGCCGCCGCAGACCACGCCCATCAGGGCGATGGCGAAGGGGTAGCCGAAGGCCCACTTGAGTTCGGGCATCTCGCGGAAGTTCATGCCGTAAACGGTGCCGATCAGGGTGGGGGCGAAGAGGATGGCGGCCCAGGAGGAGATCTTCTTGATCTCGTCGTTCTGGGCGTGGCCGGCTTCGGCGAGCTGCTTCATCTCCTCGTTCTGGGCCTGCGAGACCAGGGTCGCGTTGACGGTGAGGATGTTCTGGAGCATCTGGCGGAAGCCGTCCACGCGTTCGGCGGCGGTGGTGGCGTGGTCGGCGACGTCGCGGAGGTAGCGCTGGAGTTCCTCGTCGGTGCCGTACTTCTGGAAGCCGCCGGCGAGGTTGCGCATGATCTCCAGCAGCGGCCGGGTGGCCCGCTGGAACTCGATGACCTCGCGGGAGAGTTCGTAGATGCGCCGGGAGACCTGCTTGTCGCCGCGGAAGACCTCGGTCTCGATCTCGTCGATGTCGTGCTGCAGGCCGGCGATGACCGGCGCGTAGCCGTCCACCACGGCGTCGAGGACCGCGTACAGCACCGCTTCCGGCCCCAGCGCCAGCAGTTCGGGGTCGGCCTCCAGTCGGCGGCGCACCGCGGACAGGTCGGGGGACTGGGAGTGACGGACCGTCAGCACGAAGTCGGGGCCGACGAAGAGGTGGATCTCGCCGAAGTCGACCTCCTCCACGTCGTCCAGGTAGCGGGCCGCGCGCAGCACTACGAACAGGGTGTCGCCGTAGCGCTCCAGCTTGGGCCGCTGGTGGGCGACGATGGCGTCCTCGACCGCCAACTCGTGCAGGCCGAACCGCTCGGCGGCCTCCAGCAACTGGGACTCGGCCGGGCGGAACAGGCCGATCCAGGCCATGCTGCCGGGCTTGCCGGGGATCTGCTGGTAGATGTCGGACAGGCTGGTGGGCGTGGCGATCCGCACGCCCTCCCGGTAGACCGCGGCGTCGACGACGGAGCGCTCCAGCGACACCGCGTCCGGCCTGGGCTCCTGCCGGGGGTCCATCGAGTGCTCCGGAGCCCGCTCGGCCGAGGTCGAGCCGGGGGTGCGGGCGGGTGCCGCCGGACGGGTGAAGGGCCGCTTGCTCGCGCGGACCGCACGTACACGCCATTCGGACATCTCAGGAACCTCCATGGAGTAGGTCCGCCGTGACGCTGCACCTGCTCGCCCGCTCCCGGCGCGGGACGGCGCGGGGCAGAACGGGGCAGGGACCGTACGGCAGAACGGCACCCGGGGTCTTCCGTGCGGCAGGCGACCAGGAAGAGGTCAGTCGTGGACCGGACGCGGGTCCGCATGCGGACGCGTTCCGGGGCGGTGCACGGACCGGGGGCCGAGGGGAGAGGGGAACAGTCGGGGGCGGGGCCGACTTCGACCCGGACTACTGCACTCCACTGCTCTCACCTCCTCACCGCCGGGGCGCCGTCAGCGCCGACCGGGCGTGGGGCCGGCCGTCATCGGCGGCGCCCTCACCTTCACACCAAGTTCCGCAGTCTAGACCCGTTGTAGCAGCTCGTGCCCCCGGGGTCATATCGCGGGCATCGCCCCCGCCCCCAAAATGACATGACCAATTCACCGTATCCGGATTGTTCGTACCGCTCCGGGTTACCCCGGCTCCCTACGCTGACCTGCGCAGCAGCGCTCTGCCGCCGCCCCCTCTTCACCGTGGAGCCCGTCATGCGTCTGAGGTCCCGCTCGCTCGCCCCGCTCGCCGCCGCGACCGCCGCGGCCGTCGCCCTCGGCGTGGCAGCAGTCCAGACCCACGCCACGCCCGCCACCACCCCGGTCGCCACCAAGGCGGTCGCCAGCACCGTGCCCACCCCGGCCCACGTCGTGGTGGTGATGGAGGAGAACCACTCCTACTCCGACATCATCGGCAACAGCAGCGCCCCCTACTTCAACTCCCTGGCCGGCCAGGGCGCGCTGCTCACCTCGTCCTACGCGGTGACCCACCCCAGCGAGCCCAACTACATGGCGCTGTTCGCCGGCAGCACCTTCGGCCTGAGCTCCGACGCCTGCCCGGTGAGCGAGGGCACCACCGCCAACCTCGGCTCCGAGCTGCTGGCCGCCGGCGACACCTTCAAGGGCTATTCCGAGGGCCTGCCCTCCACCGGCTCCACCACCTGCAGCTCCGGGAAGTACGCCAGGAAGCACTCGCCCTGGATCAACTTCAGCAACGTCCCGACCGCCGACTCGCTGCCGTTCACCTCCTTCCCGACCAGCAGCTCCGGCTACGCGAGCCTGCCGACGCTGTCGTTCGTGATCCCCAACCTCAACGACGACATGCACGACGGCACCATCGCCGCCGCCGACACCTGGCTGAACAGCAAGATGTCCGCCTACGCGACCTGGGCCAAGGCCAACAACAGCCTGCTGATCGTCACCTGGGACGAGGACGACTACACCGAGAGCAACCAGGTCCCCACCATCATCGTCGGCCAGTCGGTCAAGACCGGCACCTACGACGAGACCGTGAACCACTACAACCTGCTGGCGACCCTGGAGCAGATGTACGGGCTGAAGGCGGTCGGCAACAGCGCCTCCGCCACCGCGATCACCGACATCTGGAACTGACACAGGGACTGGAACAGCACCGGACCATGCGCCGACCCCCGCTCCGCGCCGCAGCGGCCGCACTGACCGCGGCGACGGTGATCGCCCTGCTCGGCGTCGCCGTCTCCGACGCCGCGGACGCTCCCGCCGCACCCGTGATCACCGTCAGCGAGAGCGGTTGCGGCGCGGAGTGGGCCGCCGCCACGGACGGGCACGCCGGGCACCTGGTGCTGCGCCTCAGCGACACCGCCCGCGACCCGGCCGAGGTCTATCTGATCGCCCCCGGCAGCGGCGACGTCTACGCCGAAGTGCTGTCGCTGCTGCCCGGGGTGCCCAGGACCCTCTCCACCACCCTGGACGGCGGCAGCTACGCGCTGCGCTGCGTGTTCACCGACGGCCAGGTGCGGACCTCCCCGAGCCGCACCCTCAGTGGCACCGTCGCCGACGCGGTGGCCGGCGTCCCGCCGCTGCCCGACCTGGACCTGGGCGCCCCGGTGACGGCCTATCGCGCCTACGTCACCGCGGCGCTGCCCGGGCTGCTCGCCGCCAGCCGCCGGCTCGACGCCGACCTGGCCGCCGGCGACCTGGCCCGGGCCCGCGCCGACTGGCTGCCCGCGCATCTGGACTACGAGCGGCTGGGCGCCGCCTACAACTCCTTCGGCGACTTCGACGGCGCCATCGACGGCACCGCCGACGGCCTGCCGGGCGGCACCGCGGATCCCTCCTGGACCGGCTTCCACCGGATCGAGTACGGCCTGTGGCACGGCCAGGGCGCCGCCGTGCTGCGTCCGCTCGGCAGCGGGCTGGTCAAGGACGTGCAGGACATGATCGCCGACTTTCCCAGCGCCGACACCGACCCCGGCGACCTGCCGCTGCGCAGCCACGAGATCCTGGAGAACGCCCTGCAGTTCCAGCTCACCGGCGCCTCCGACTACGGCAGCGGCACCGCGCTGGCGACGCTGCAGGCCAATGTGCAGGGGACCAGGGCGGTGCTCGGCACCCTCACCGCGCTGATCACCCCGCGCGACCCGGCACTGCTCCCCGCCGTCGACGCCGGACTGTCCGCGCTCGACGCCGACCTCGCCGCCTGCCGGACCGCTCCCGGGGGGCCGTCGGACGGCAGCCCCACGGACGGCTGGACCGCCCCGGCCGCCCTGTCGCTGACGCAGCGTCAGTGGCTCGACAGCGCCCTGGGTGGACTGCTGGAACAGCTGTCCACCGTCCCCGACCTGCTCCAGGGAAGGCCCTCCGCATGAGCCCCTCGTCCGAGCCGCTGCGCCGCCGCTCCTTCCTGCGCGGGGCCGCGGTGGGCACCGCGGTCGGGGTGGGCGCGCTGGGCGTGGAGCGGGCTGCGGCGGCCGGGTCCGACGGCGGTGACACCGATCCGGCCGGGCGCCGCATCCCCTTCGAGGGGCCGCACCAGGCCGGGATCACCACCCCGCAGCAGGCCGCCGCGACCTTCGCCTCCTTCGATGTCACCGCCGTTGACAGGGCCGCCCTGCGCGAGCTGTTCCGCACCCTCACCGACCGGATCCGCTTCCTGACCGCCGGCGGCACCCCGCCGGACGTGAGCGTCGCCTCGGTACCCGCCGACAGCGCCACCCTCGGCCCGGACGTACCCGCCGACGGGCTGACCGTCACCGTCGGAGTCGGCTCCTCGCTCTTCGACGCCCGCTACGGCCTGGCCGCCCGCAGACCGGCCCGGCTCAAGCCGATGCCGGTGTTCCCCAACGACCACCTGGCCGGGTCGACGGAGCTGCACGGCGATCTGTCGATCCAGTTCTGCGCCGACTCCCGGGACACCGTGATGCACGCGCTGCGCGACATCGCCAAGCACACCCGCTCCGGCATGCAGCTCAACTGGAAGGCCGACGGCTTCCACGCCGCCCCCCGTCCCACCGGCGCGCAGCGCAACCAGCTCGGCTTCAAGGACGGCATCGCCAACCCGGACGTGGCCACCGCAGCGGTGGCCGACGCCCTGCTGTGGACCAGGGGCGGCGTCGGCGGCGAGCCCGCCTGGGCCGAGGGCGGCAGCTACCAGGTCGTCAGGATCATCCGGATGCTGGTGGAGTTCTGGGACCGGGTCTCGCTGCGCGAGCAGGAGACCATGATCGGCCGCCGCCGCGACACCGGCGCCCCGCTGGACGGCAACCGGGAGACCGACATCCCCGACTACGCCGCCGACCCCCAGGGCATCGCCGTCCCGATGAGCGCGCACATCCGCCTGGCCAACCCCCGGACCAGGGCCACCGCCGCCCAGCAGATCCTGCGCCGCGGCTACAACTACGACCGCGGCGTGGACGTCAACGGCAACCTCGACGTCGGCCTGCTCTTCTGCAGCTACCAGCAGGACGTGGTCCGGCAGTTCGAGGCGGTCCAGGCCAGGCTCGCCGACGAGCCGCTGGTGGACTACATCCAGCCCACCGGCGGCGGCTACTTCTTCGCCCTGCCCGGGGTCCGCGACGGGTCCGACTTCCTCGGTGCGGGCATGCTGTCCTGACGGCCTTGACCTTGTCCCAGGGGGAAGGCCCAGCATCGTGGTGACCGGGCAGAAGGCCCGGGACGAGGAAGTCCGGTACCGACAAGTCCGGTACGGGGGAGGGGGACGGCCATGGAGCTCTGGACCATCGGAGCCTTCGCCAAGGCGGCCCGCCTGTCACCGAAGGCCCTGCGGCTGTACGACGAGCTGGAACTGCTGGTCCCCGCGCACACCGACCCGGTGTCCGGCTACCGCCGCTACAGCCAGGACCAGCTGGCCCGGGCCCGGCTGGTGGCCAGACTGCGCCGGGTCGGGATGCCGCTGGCCCGGATCCGCGAGGTCTGCGACCTGCCGCGGGGCGAGGCGGCGAAGGCCGTGTCCGGCTACTGGGACGAGGTCGAGGCGGAGCAGCAGCAGCGCCGCGACATCGTCCGCTTCCTCGTCGAGACGCTCTCGGAGGGATCCACCATGCTGCCCGTCGCAGTACGCGAAATGCCGGCGCGCACCCTGATCTGCTCGCTGCGCCATGTCACGTCGGCCGAGATCAACGACTTCACCGTGGAGATGGTGGTCCGCCTCGGCGACGGCACCGTCCCCGGGCTCGCCGGGATGGAGGGAGCGCCCTTCTTCATCTACCACGGTGAGGTGGACGAGGACTCGGACGGCCCGATCGAGTGGTGCCGTCCGATCCCGGACGAGGCGGCCGAGGCGATGGCGGCCCGCTTCCCGGACCTGACGATCCGCCAGGATCCGGCGCACCGCGAGGCCTACGTCCGGCTCACCCGTCGGGAGCTGTCGCCGGCCGACGGGATGCGGGCCGGGGAGACCCTGGAGGCCTGGATCACCGCGCAGGACGAGGTGCTGTCCCCGCGCGGCCCGTTCCGCCAGGTCTTCTTCGCCGACCCCCGGGGTGTGACCCCGGACACCCCGGTCAGCGACGTGATCGCGCCGCTGCCACCGCTCGTCGCGACCGCGGCCGGCTGACCACGACCGTCCCCGAACCGTCCGCGACCGTCCGCGGCCGCCCTGCTCCGAGCTGATCGTCCCGCTCTGGTACAGTTGAGTTACCGACGCGGGGTGGAGCAGCTCGGTAGCTCGCTGGGCTCATAACCCAGAGGTCGCAGGTTCAAATCCTGTCCCCGCTACTTGAACTCTGTAGGCCCGGCGTTCTCGCTGGGCCTGCAGAGTTTTGCGTGTGATTCAGATCACGCCCCTGCGGAGAACTCTCCGCCGCCCCCTGGCTCGTTCTTGCGATCCTCCGCGCCCAGCGCTGCGGAGCTCTCCTCGAAGCGTGCCGCTACGAGGAAGGTTCTCCGTGAACCATCGCACCAGCCGTTCCAATGACCAGCGTCCCGCCACCCGCTTCGGCCGTCCCACCGGGACGAGCACCCGCAGCGGTGGTGGCGGCGGCGGGCAGTTCCGTGGCCGCCCGCAGCAGGGCGCCCCGCGCCGCCGTCAGAACACGGCCCCGCAGGGCGAGTTCGAGATGCCCGTCAGCACCACCCCGGCGCTTCCCCCGGTCGCCGCCTTCAGCGAGCTGGAGATGCCCAGCGGCCTGCTGGCCACGCTGACCCGCGAGGGCGTCACCGAGCCGTTCCCGATCCAGGCGGCGACCCTGCCCAACGCCCTGGCCGGACGCGACGTCCTCGGCCGCGGTCGCACCGGCTCCGGCAAGACCCTGGCCTTCGGCCTGGCCCTGCTGGCCCGCACCGCCGGCCGGCGCGCCGAGCCCAAGGCCCCGCTGGCCCTGGTGCTGGTGCCGACCCGCGAGCTGGCCCAGCAGGTCGCCGACGCGCTCACCCCCTACGCCACCGCCGTGAACCTGCGGCTCACCACGGTCGTCGGCGGCATGTCCATCGGCCGCCAGGCCGGTTCGCTGCGCCGCGGCGTCGAGGTGCTGATCGCCACCCCCGGCCGGCTCAAGGACCTCATCGACCGCGGCGACGCCCGGCTGGACCGGGTCGCCATCAGCGTCCTGGACGAGGCCGACCAGATGGCCGACATGGGCTTCCTGCCGCAGGTCACCAATCTGCTGGAGCAGGTCCGCCCGGACGGCCAGACGATGCTGTTCTCGGCCACCCTGGACCGCAACGTGGACCGCCTGGTGCGCCGCTTCCTCAGCGACCCGGTCACCCATTCGGTCGATCCCTCGGCCGGCGCCGTGACCACCATGGAGCACCACGTGCTCTATGTCGCCGACGCCGACAAGCGCGCCGTGACCGTGGAGATCGCCGCCCGCGAGGGCCGGGTGATCATGTTCATGGACACCAAGCACGCCACCGACAAGCTGGCCAAGGAGCTGCTCGCCAACGGCGTCCGCGCGGCCTCGCTGCACGGCGGCAAGTCCCAGCCGCAGCGCAACCGGGTGCTGGAGCAGTTCAAGGACGGCCACATCACCGCCCTGGTCGCCACCAACGTCGCCGCCCGCGGCATCCACGTGGACAACCTGGACCTGGTCGTCAACGTCGACCCGCCCACCGACCACAAGGACTACCTGCACCGCGGCGGCCGCACCGCCCGCGCTGGGGAGTCCGGCACCGTGGTCACCCTGGTGCTGTCCAACCAGCGCCGGGAGATGGCGCGGCTGATGGCCGACGCCGGGATCACCCCCAACAACGACCGGGTCCGGGCCGGCGACGCCGAGCTGGCCCGGATCACCGGCGCCCGCAAGCCCAGCGGCGTCCCGGTGGTCGTCACCGCGCCCGCCCCCGCCGTGCCCGCGCAGGGACCCCGTGGCCCCCGCGGCGGTTCCGGCCGCAGCGGTGGCAGTGGCGGCAACGGCGGCCGCCGCCCGCGCCGTCCCTCCGGCCAGGGCCAGCGCCCCAGCCGCGCGGCCTAGGACAGCCGCACGAGGGCCCCGAACCGCAGCAGGCGGTTCGGGGCCCTCGGTCTGTCACGGGTGTCCCGGCTGTCCCGGGCACGGCACGGGCGCTCCGAGCGTCAGTCCTCGGCCAGCAGTCCGGCCCGCAGCCTGCCCAGGGTCCGGGTCAGCAGCCGCGACACGTGCATCTGCGAGAGCCCCAGTTCGGCGCCGATCTCCGACTGGGTGAGGTCGGAGCCGAAGCGCAGCGACAGGATCTGCCGGTCCCGCGGCGAGAGCTCCGCGATCAGCGGCCGCAGCGACTCGTGGTTCTCGACCCGGGCCATACCGGGGTCCTCGTAGCCGATCCGTTCGCCGCGCGAGCCCTCGCCCTCCTCGGCCGCCGCGTCCAGCGACCCGGCCGAGTAGGCCAGGCCGGCCCGCTGCCCCTCCTCCACCTCGGCCTCGGTCAGGCCCAGCCGGGCCGCCAGCTCGGCGGTGGTCGGGGTCCGGTCCAGCTCCTGCTGCAGCGCGTCGGTGGCCCTGGCCAGCTCCAGCCGCAGCTCCTGGAGCCGCCGCGGGACCCGTACGGCCCAGCTGGTGTCGCGGAAGAAGCGCTTGATCTCGCCGGTGACGGTGGGCAGCGCGAAGGTGGTGAACTCCAGGCCGCGTCCGGGGTCGAACCGGTTGATGGCCTTGATCAGACCGATGGTGCCGACCTGGATGATGTCCGCCATCGGCTCGCTGCGGGTGCGGAACCGCGCGGCGGCGAACTTCACCAGCGCCATGTTCAGCTCGACCAGGGTGTTCCGCACGTAGGCGTACTGCGGAGTGCCTTCCTCCAGCTGGCCCAGGCGGTCGAACAGCAGCCGTGACAGCACCCGCGCGTCCTCGGGCGACACCGTCGACGGTTCCGGGATCTCGGGGAGTCCGGCCGGGGCCGGTCCTGCCGGGGCCGAGGTCCTCCACGCCACCGTGCGTACCGTCTGCCGCATACCAAGCTCCTTCGTCGGGATTCGGTCCGCATGGCTGGCTGCCATGCTCCGGCCGCGTGTGATGAGCTGTTCCGTCGTGCCCTACCCGGGATGCCTTCCGCCCAAGCATGGCACGGCCCGGGCCCATGCCAAAGGCGGGCACCCCCCCGTGGTGCCCGCCGACGCGCCGTTGCCGGCGCCAGGGGCCCATCCTGGTCGTACCCGAACCTCCGGACCACCCCCGACCAGGGGTTGTCCGCCCACCGACCGGGGGGCGGAGCGGGGGTGGGCCTCCGGCCGCCGCGGATTCGCCCAGCGCTGGAGCCTGGGGTACGGTCACGCGGTACTCCCAGGTCAACGAGGTGTTGAAGCGACGCCGGAACGGCGCGCCGCCGGTGGAGCAATGTCAGAGAATCGTCCAGGACAGGTCCTTTTGCCCCCTCAGTCAGCCAGCAGCCTCCCGCTCCGGATCGCCATCGTCGACGACGAGGCGCTGATCCGGTCCGGCCTCGCCATGATCCTGGGCTCCGCCCCGGACATCGAGGTGGTGGCGACCTGCTCCGGGACCGACGCGCTGAACGTGGTCAGGGAGCAGCGCCCGGACGTGGTGCTGCTGGACATCCGGATGCCCGACGTGGACGGACTGACCCTGCTGCGCCGGCTGCGGGCGCTGCCCGAACCGCCGGAGGTCGCCATGCTCACCACCTTCGACACCGACGAGTACCTGGACCAGGCGCTGCGGCTGGGCGCCGGCGGCTTCCTGCTCAAGGACACCGAGCCGGACGTGCTGGCCCGCTCGGTCCGGGCGGTGGCCACCGGCGCCGGCTGCCTGTCGGCGCCGCTGCTGCGGCGGCTGCGGGCGGCCGAACGCCGCGGCGGCGTGCGCGGCGGCGAGATCATCGGGGCGCTGAGCGAGCGGGAGCTGCAGGTGCTGGGCTTCCTGGGGCAGGGGCTGTCCAACATCGAGATAGGCGCGCGGATGCACCTGGGCGCGGCGACGGTCAAGGACTACGTCAGCGCGGTGCTCACCAAGCTCGGGGTGGCCAACCGGATCCAGGCGGCGGTCCTGGCCGAGCGGGCCGGACTGCTCGAATGACCGGGCCGCGCAGCGTCCCCGCGCTCTGGCGCCGGCTGCCCCGGCGGGTGCGCCAGGCGCTGGTGACCCTGGTCCTGGTGGCCGCGTCCACCGTCGACGCCCTGCTGAACTTCCCGCCACCGCGCGACTGGACCTTCACCGTCTCCATCGTGTCGGCGGCCTCGCTGCTGTTCTGGCGCCGGTTCCCGCGGCTGGTGCTGCTGGTGGTGCTGCCGGGGCTGTACGCGGGCACGGCCGTGCTGGCGGCCATGGCCGCCCTCTACAGCCTGGCCCGCACGCCCCGCCCGCACTGGCAGGTGTACCTCGGCGCGGGGCTGGTCGGCCTCGGCCTGTTCGTCCCCTGGCCGCTGCACCAGTTCACCGTGGAGACGCTGAGCGACCACACCCAGGACCTGATCTACGCGGTGATGCTGGCGGCCGGTCCGGCGGCGCTGGGACTGCTGGCGCGCACCAGGGAGGCGCTGTCCGAGCGGGTCGCCGAGCTGGCGACGCTGCGGGACCAAGAACGGGAGCTGCACGCCGAGACGGTGTTGGCCCGGGAGCGGGCCAGGATCGCCAGGGAGATGCACGACGTGGTCTCGCACCAGGCCGGACTGATCGCGGTGCAGGCCGGCGCGCTCCAGGTGACCGCGAAGGACCCGGAGGTCCGGGCCACTGCGGGCACCCTGCGCGGGCTGGCGGTGGCCACCCTGGAGGAGCTGCGCAGCATGATTCTGGTGCTGCGCGCGGCCGGCGCCGGACCCACCGAGCTGGCTCCGCAGCCCCGGCTGGCCGACCTGCCGCGGCTGGTGGCCGACTCGGACGTGGACGCCGAGCTGCGGCTGCCGGGCCCGGTGCCGCCGGCGCTGCCCGAGCCGGTGGAGCGCGCCGCCTACCGGACGGTGCAGGAGGCGCTGACCAATGTGCGCAAGCACGCCCCCGGCGCCCGCACCGAGGTGGAGCTGCGCTGCGTCTGGCCGAACGGCGGTCCCCCGGGCGGTGAGTCCTCGGCCGGGGAACGGCTGGTGGTCTCGGTGGTGAACGGCCCGCCAACACTGGTCCGGGACGGCACCGATCTGTCCGACCTGCCGCGCGGCGGGCACGGCCTGATCGGCCTGCGGGAGCGCGCGACCCTGCTCGGCGGCAGCTTCACCAGCGGCGTCACCTCGGAGGGGGGCTTCGCCGTACGGCTCAGCCTGCCGATCGTCGGTCCGCCCGAGGAGGAGCGCGCGGGATAGGCTCGGGCACGTACCGAACCTCTGCAGGAATGGAGTCAACGCGATGTCCGAGGGAACCCGTTCCGACCGGCTGCCGCTGGATCGGTCTCCGGAGTGGGCGGAGTTGGGAAAGCACCGGGCCGAGTTGGGTGAGGTGCACCTGCGGGAGCTGTTCGCCGCGGACGCCGGTCGTGGTGAGCGGTACAGCCTGCGGGTGGGGGATCTGTACCTGGACTACTCCAAGCACCTGGTGACCGATGAGACGCTGGGGCTGTTGCGGCAGTTGGCGGCGGCGCGCGGGGTGTTCGAGTTGCGGGACGCGATGTTCCGCGGCGAGAAGATCAACATCACCGAGGACCGGGCGGTGCTGCACACCGCGCTGCGGGCCCCGCGGGACGCGGTGGTCGAGGTCGACGGGGTGAACGTGGTGCCCGGTGTGCACGCGGTGCTG